>NZ_JABUMS010000002.1:0-1176142 GCF_013336705.1 Myxococcus sp. CA051A
TCTGTCGCCGAGCTGCGCGCCCAGGCACGCGCTTCATTCGTGCGCCTGGGCCACCGCCACGATGTTCTCGCCGCCTTCTTCCTTCACGCGGGTCTGCGCCTTACCGGACTTTCCTGAAGAGGGTTAGAGCAGTCTCGCGGCCTTCTTCAACGGGAGACGACATGAGCATGAAGATGAACCTGCCCCTGAAGGACGTGCTGACCGGCATCAAGGTGGTGGCCGAGTGCGTGCGCGACATCCAGAAAGAGCGCACGGAACAGACTCGGCTGCGTGAAGAATCCCGAGTGGATGTCGAGCACATCCATGCCATGCGTGACGTGCTCCTGGACTACCTGGACCGCAGCTTCGACGAGCGTCGGGAGAATTTTCGACAACTCTTCGAGCGCCTGGACGGAGCCATCGCCAGCGACAATGTGCAGATGGCGGCTGTGGTCCTGGACTCCGTCGTGAAGCTGGCCGATGCCTCGCCCTTCAAGGCGCTACAGGATGTGGCGGCGACCCGCGCCGTGCTCGGGAAACAGGGGACGGAGTGGAAGTTCTAGGGGGCTCCGCTTCGCCGTCTACGCGGCGACGGGAGTCGTCAGGGCCCTTCGCTCCATGAAGGCGCGCAGTTCCGGCCACCGCGAGGACAGGGCTTCGAAGTCATCGGGGCGCCCGAGCCGTGCGGCGGCCAGTGTGGCGTCGATGTCCATCGCATGAGTTATCGGGTCCACGGCGTCCAGGGCGAAGGCCTTGAGGAGCTTGAGTCGGCGGGTATCACGTCCCGCCAGGGCGTCCGCCTCGTTCGCTCGGGCCGCGAGGAGCGCCAACGCGGCGTTGTGCTGTCCGTCGCGGCAGAGCAGGGAGACCTCGGGCAGCAACGCGTAGGAGGGGGGCAGCTTCCCAGCCCGCTTGCGCCCTTCCTCCAGCCATTCACGTGCCGGGGACAGCTCTCCCTGGAGGAAGTAGGCGTGGGCAATCAGATTGGGCAGCCATTGGTGCGCGGCTGGAACGAACCTGCGCAACGCGCCGGAGTGCTCCGCGGAGCCGAAGAGTTCGAGTGCGCGTGCTGCCTCCCCCAGAGTCAACAGAGACTGTCCGGCCATGGTGACGGAGACGGCCCGCTGGGTGCCCTGGGTGCTTTGGCGTGCGGCCTCCTCGTAGCAGCGGGCTGCTTCTCGTTCGTCACCCGCGCTCGAGAACGAGACTCCCTGGTGATAGGTCGTGCCCCACCTGCGGATGCGCCAGAAGAAGAAGGCGAACAGCGCGAGGAACAGCGCGACACAGCCGCCGGCGAGCACCGGAGGCGTCAGGTACTCGCGCAGCGAACTGGTGCGGGAAGTGGCGTTGTAGGAGATGACGAAGGTGACGACGAGAAACAGCCACATGCCGCCCCGTTGCGCCGAGAAGAAGGAGTAGGGCCGCAGATGGCGCTCTTTGGGAAGGGGAAGCGGAGTCACGCGGGCTCACAAGGCGAAGGTCGAAGCCGCCTCGTAGCCTGACAGCGCGCTGGAATTCCATCCGCTCTTGGTGTCAGCGGCTCGCAACCGAGTCCCCTGGTGACTGTCTGGGGGCCTTGAGTCGCTCATTCGCCAAGAACGGGACCTGACGAATCCACCGAGAATCCTCGCGCTGACGCCCGAGCGGCGAGGCGCCAGGCTGCCTGTCCCTCGTGCTTCGGGGCTGGGGCTTGGGTTCCCCGGGTTCTCGGCCGCCTGGAGCGTTCGCATGTTGACGAGGAGGTGAGCGGGCGGGGCGCGTCGTGCCCAGGCCCGCGAGCGTTGACGCGCATGCGGAGCACGGGGGGACGATGGACCGCACACGCCAGGGAAGATGGTGGGCGCTGGCGCTCGTGGGGGGCGTGCTGGGGGGCGGTGGCTGCGAGCGGCAAGAGGACAAGGTGTCGACGCGCACTCCCTCGGCGGACGACCGGGAGGTGCGCTCGGCCTTGTTTCGAGACCTGGTCGCCTCGCGTGAGCGTGCGCCAGACATCGAGGCCTGGACAGGTCCGGATGCGCAGGGCCGCACGGGACAGGGTGGCTCGGGGCGACCCGCGCCCACGGGGAGTGTGTCGGGGCGCGTGGAGTGGGTGGGCGACAACGAGCTGCTCATCCGCGATTCGGGCGGACAGGAGCGGGATGTCGAGGTGACGCCGGACACGCTGCTGCGGTTGAACGGGAAGCAGGTGGGCCTGGCCTCGATGCGCGAGGGGGACTCCGTCGAGGTGACGTACGACGACGGCCCCGGAGGCTGGGTGGCGCGAGATGTCGAGGTGGTGATTGCCCAGGAGCCGCTCATCCCGACGGAGCGGGAGTTCGGTCGGGATGAGCGCGACAAAGCCTCGTCGCGTCCGTGAGCGGCCGCATCACGAGGACAGTCCCTGCGTGCGCATGCGTGAGCGCGGACGAGGCCATGTCGACGTCCGTGAGCAGCCGCCTCGCGAGGACCGCCTCGGGTTCTCACTCATGAGCGCGGACGAGGCCATGTCGCCGTCCGTGGGCAGCCGCCTCGCGAGGACCGCCTCGGGTTCTCACGCGTGAGCGCGGACGAGGCCGCGCCGCCGTCAGTGAGCGGACATCGCCCGGTTCATCCCGCGACGAAGCGGCGCGGGTGCTCACGCCGAGTCGTCGGTAGGTCGAACGTGCCGTCCGCTGACAACGGGGCCTCGCGTCAGAACGCGTTGCCGTTCGCGCGACGGCCCGGTGACGAGCCAAGGCTGGGATTGAGCGTGGTGTGGAGGACGAAGTCGGTGCCGCCGGGGAACGCGTCGGGTGAGCGATTGAGCGACACGTTGTCCACGGTGCTCGTATAGGTCATCACATCCACCGCGGTGTTCTGGAGGTTGCGCAGGCTCACGGTGTCGCCGCCGTTGTTGAGGCCCAGCTGTCCGGTGGAGGCGTGCACGGTGTCAGGCGTGCCAGGTGGGAAGCCGTTGGGGCCGCCGAAGACGACATACGCCTTTCCCGGCGGGACGAGTGTCCCCGTGGCGAAGGTATGCCGGACCACGTTGGCATCCGACAGAGACCAGCCAGACAGGTCCGCGGTGGAGCCGCCGGTGTTGATGACCTCGACGAACTCGTACTGACTGTCGGGCACGGTGCCGCCGTCGCCACTCGGGACCGAGGGTTCGTTGGCGAGCACCTCGTTGATGAGCATCGCGGGAGGTGTGCTCGTCCCACCGTCGGGGACGCCGCCTCCTCCGCCGAAGGCATAGTGGCTGACGACGGGGTAATGGTCGCTGACGATGTTGTTGTAGTTGGGAATCCACGAGTCGGGGCGAACGACGCGGACGGAGTCGGGGACGTAGACGGCGGCGACCTCATCGCTGACGAGCGTGTGGTCGATGGTGTCGGGGTACTCGGTGGTGGTGCGCTCGGCGCGCTCCGACAGGGCCTGGGTGATGAAGGTGTAGTGGGTGGGGTCGGAGAGGAAGTTCTCGAAGGGCGTGTTCAGATACACGCCTCCGCTGTACGTGATGGAGCGGTCGACATCGTCATTCCAGTCGCCAATGACAATCACGCGCGCGGTAGGCATCCCGTCGAGATAAGCCTTCAGCGCGATGCTGGCCTCCTGTCTTCGCCCATGGGACTCCACATCGGCGAAGGCCTTCATGTGCATGACGATGACGATGAGGGGGGCCGAAGCGCCGTTGATGAGGGTGGTGAAGTTGACGCGCAGGGGAGGGCGACCTCCGAAGACATTGGAGTTCTCGGTGAGGATGAGCTCCGCGCTCTGGAAGACGAGGCTGCTGTCGTAGAGGATGCCGGGCTTCTGCTCTCCGGCCGAGTACCAGAAGCTGGTGTTGGGGACGTAGGTCGAGTCGTTGGCGAGGAAGCCGTCGTATTGGGGGAGCTGCGCCTTGAGGACGTCGAAGTCCGCGTTGTCCACGATCTCGACCAGGCCCCACACGTTGGCGCCCGTGTCCGCGAGGATGTCTCGCGCGTGAGCGAGCTGCAGGTCATCGAGATTCCCCCCGGGTGATGTGGAGTTGGGCGGGCCCTGGGTCTCCGCGCCGAACCACTCGATGTTCCAGTGGCCCACGGTGAACGGCTGTCCCGAGCCGCTGACCGTGAGTGACAGCGCGCGCGAGGCGGAGGAGCCCTTGGCGTCCTGCACGGAGGCGCTGAAAGACGTGATGCCCTGGACGGTGGGAGTGCCGGAGATGAGGCCGCTCGCGGAGAGGGTCAGGCCGGTGGGCAGCGCGCCCACGTGGCTCCAGGTCAGGGGCGCGCGCCCCTCGCTCGCCGTAAGGGTGGTGGAGTAGGGCTGGCCCGAGATGGCCTGGGGCAGGGTGTCCGTCGTCACGGTGGGCGGCACGTAGACGGAGAGAGACACGCTGCGCTCGGCGAAGCGGCCTTGGGCATCGGAGACGCGGACGGTGAAGGTGCGGGTGCTGGAGGTGGTGGTGCCGCTGATGGTGCCGGAGCTGGAGAGGGACAGGCCGGTGGGGAGTGAGCCTGAGACGACGCTCCAGGAGAAGGGCGCCTTGCCACCGGAGACGGCCAGGGTGGCGGAGTAGGGCGCGCCAGTGTCGGCCTCGGGGAGCGCGCTCGTGGTGATGGCGGGTGGGGCGTAGACGACGAGCGCCAGGGTCCGAGGGGCCGTGCGACCGTTCTCGTCGGAGACGCGGACGGTGAAGGACGCGGTGCCGGCGGAGGAGGGCGTGCCGCTGAGCGTGCCCTGGGGCGAGAGCGAGAGGCCGGGAGGCAGCGTGCCGGAGACGAGCGTCCAGGTGAGGGTGCCTCGGCCACCGGTGGCGGTGAGCGCGTGCTGGTAGGCGGTGCTCAGCGTCGCATCGGGGAGGGCCTGGGTGGTGATGGTGGGAAGGGCGAGGACGGTGAAGGCGACGGAGCGAGTGGCGGTGCGGCCATTGGCGTCACGAGCGATGACGTCGAAGGTGAAGGCGCCGCCCTGGGTGGGCTGTCCGTGGAGGAGTCCCTCGGGAGCGAGCGAGAGTCCGGTGGGAAGGGGGCCCGGAGTGGAGAAGACGAAGGGGGCCTTGCCCTGCGAGGCCTGGAGGGCGCGAGCGACGTTGTCCTGGACGTAGACGCTCTGTGGGGCCACGGCGGCGAGCAAGGGGGGCAGGAAGGTGGCGAGGGAGAGCTCCCGCGTATCGGTGGCGCCGTTGGCGTCGGTGACGCGGAGGCTGAACGCGGAGGTGCCGGCGGCGGAGGGGGTGCCATTGAGGATTCCGGAGCCGAGCAGCGCGAGTCCGGGAGGCAGGGCGCCGCTGACGAGGGTCCACGTGTAGGGCGCCTTCCCGCCGAGGACGGAAGGAGCCTGGCCGTAGGCGCTGTCCGTATAGGCATCCGGGAGGGTGGTGGAGCTGATGGTGAGTCCGTCGCGGATGGTGAGCTGGAAGTCCGCGGAAGCGGTGTGGCCATTGGCGTCGCGGGCCTCAATGGTGAAGGAGAAGTTGCCCGAGGTGGTGGGGGTGCCGGCGAGGGAGAAGGCTTCCAGTTGGAGGCCGGGGGGCAGGGCACCGGAGGTGACGTGGAGGCTCAGCGGGGCGAGTCCACCGGAGGCCGAGAGGGCGGCGGAGTAGGGGAGGCCAACGACACCGAGCGAGAGGGACGCGGTGGAGAAGGTGGGCGGCGCGAGAACGGAGAGGGTGAGTTGCTGGGAGGACGCGGCGCCGGAATCGTCCTGGACGTGAACGGTGAAGGTGAAGGAGCCGGAGGCGACGGGGCTGCCGGAGAGGAGCCCCTGCGCACCGAGCCGCAGGCCGGAGGGCAGGTCTCCATTGGAGAGGCTCCAGGCGTAGGGGGGCGAGCCACCGGAGACCGCGAGGGGCGCGGAGTACGCGTCACCGAGGTAGGCGTCGGAGAGGGAAGTGGTCTCGACGGTGAGCGAGGTGTGGCCGCCGTCGGTGGGATTCGGACCGGCGTCCCGTTCAGGGAGCAGGGGCGTGGTGGGCTTGGAGCCGGGGCATGCGGACAGGCTGAGGGCGAGCAGCAACGTCAGTGCACGTTGGAACCGCATGGAGACTCCGAACCGGCAGGGGCCGTGGCCCCAGGTGAGAGCGGGCACTGTAGTCCGTGACGGTGACGACAGCTCAATCGCGCGTCGGGTGATACGGCCAAGAAAAAGGCCGCGGCCCCCGAAGGGACCGCGGCCAGGAAGGATGAGCTTGGGGGCTCAGCCCCGTGTCAGCCGATTACGGCGTCGGCGCGCCCGGAGAGCTGGGCAGGAACACGAAGTCGGCGTTGTTGTTGTTGGTGTCGCCGCCGTTGGGAACGCGCTGGATAGAGCCCGCCGCCGAGCCCGAGTCCGCAGCGGAGGTCTTGGTCCCCTCGAGGAAATCGAGGAGCAAGTCACCCGCGCCGGTCACGATGTTGAACTGGGTGTTCTCGGTGCCGGACTCGTAGAAGACGGTGTCGATCATCGTTCCCGTGGTGTTCTGGATGAGGCCGATGCCGTCAGGGCCGTTTTGGACGATGTTCTCGTTCGGAGTAGCGTTCGGCGGCGGCACGGCGATGATCAGACGAAGAACGCCGGGCAGCGGATTGCTGGCGAAGTAGGTCGTCGAGGCAGCGACCAAATAGCCACCAGCCGGCAGTGACGTCACCGCGGTACCACCAGCATCGGTCACGGCGCTCAGCGGGAAGCGGAGGTACTGGCGACGCGGCGTGGCCGCAGGCGAGCCACCGTTGACGAGGACGAGTTCGAGGCCGCTCAGGTCGGCGGCCGCGTTGCCTCGATTGTAGATCTCGATGAACTCCGCAGTGTCATTGCTGGGGTTGTCGTAGTCCACTTCGTTGATGACGAGCGAGGCGCCCTGGGGCGGAGGCGTGAAGCCGGTGAAGCTCGCGCTGTTGTTCGCGCTGGCGACCGGCTTACCGCTCAGGTCGGTGACCTCGCCGGAGACGGTGGCCGTATAGGCCGTGCCCGGCGTCTGCTCGCTCGTGGTGAGGGTCACCAGCGTTCCATCGACCGCGACGCCCGAGACAGTCAGATTTTCGATGGTGAAGTCCGAGGTCTGCGCGGAAGCCGCATCAATCTTACGGTCGAACGTGAGCCGGACCTCCGTGGCTGCCACGCCAGTCGCAGTGACCAGCTTGGGCGCGGGGCAGTCGAGCGTGATGTCCGAAGCCGAGAAGGCCGACGGTTGCGGCGTGGTGCCGAACCGCCACATGGGACCCACGAGGGTGAACTGGCAGCCCTGTGCGGCTTCGAGCGCCTGGGGCAGGGCCGTGGGCATGCGCAGGCGAATCGTGTTGGTCGAGGACATCCCGGTCGTCGTGATGGGGAAGCCCGCGAAGCCCGCCCCCGCGCCGCCTACAGCGCCCAGGGTACCGGACAGCGTGATGAGCTGGTACTCGTAGCCGGCCAGTGCGGTAACGAGGTCGTTCGCGCCGGAGCGGTCCACGGCCAGCGAGCGCACCGAGTGACCCTGGCTGAGCCGCGTGAAATCCGCGACGGTGCTGGCCAGGTCCTGCTGGTTCGCGAGCTGCTTCGTGGCGACGGTCAGGCTGATTCGGTCTCCCACGGACACCTGGTTCACGACGGCGGGGTCGGAGACGAACATCGCGGGGCCGTTGGCCTCCGCCTGGAGGAAGAAGCCGACAGGCTCGGTCGCGTTGTCCTGGCCCGGAACGGCGGGCTTGAGGAACGTGACGTAGGCTCCATTGACGGGCAGGTTGGGGGAGCCAGCCTCGGCGGCGAGGAAGGCGGCAATCTGCGCGCTGGTCTCAGCCGCGGTGGGGCCAGGGGCCGTCTCGCAAGCGTGGGTCGTCGTGTTGCAGACCTGGCCCGCCGTGCAGCTCGCGTTCGTCAGGCACTGCACGCACTCCGTGCGGTTGTTGCAGACCGGCTTCAGCGGATCCAGATTCGCGCACTGAGCGTCGGTGACGCAGACCTCGCACTGACCACGGTTGTTGTTGCCCGTGGGGTCGCAGAAGTCACGCGCGCTGTCCGGCACATCGGCGCAGTCGGTATTTTCCGTGCAGCCGCACAGGAAGTTGGCGTTGCAGGCCGGCTTGGTCGCATCGCAGTGGGCAGTGTTGCCCGGGGAGCACTCGACGCACGTCGTCGGCGTGGTGTCCGTGCGGCAGACCGGGGTCTCCGGAGCGCACGACGCGTTGTCCGCGCAGCCCTCGCAGGCGGAGCCCGTGGCGTTGCACGTCTGCTCACCCTGGCAACCCTCGGTGGCGTTGCAGACCTTGCACTCGCCGGCGCCGTTGTTGGCCGCCGTGTCGCAGATGTTGGTGGGCGAAGAGCAGCCCTGGTCGGGGCTCGTCTGCGAGTCGAAGCAGACCTTGCACGCGCCCGCGCCGCTGTTGGCGGCCGTGTCGCAGATGGGGGCCGTGGCCGAGCAGCCCAGGTCCTGGCTATTGCCCGTGGCGGAGTCCGTGCACGCCTTGCAGACGCCCACGCCATTGTTGGCGGTGGTGTCGCAGACCGGCACTTCAGCGGCACAGCCCAGGTCCTGGCCGTTGCCCGTGGCCGTGTCGCGGCACGCGGTGCATACGCCCTTGCCGCCTGTGCCAGTGATGTCGCAGACAGGAGCAGCGGCGGAGCAGCCTTCATCCGTGCCCGTGCCCGTGGCGGAGTCGCGGCAAATCTTGCACACGCCCGTGCCGGAGCTGATGTCACACAGCTCGCCCGTGCCGCAGCCCGGGTTGCAGGTCACGCCCGCGTCCGGAGTACCCGAGTCTGGAGTACCGGAATCCGGCGTACCCGAATCCGGAGTGCCCGAGTCCGGGGTCGGTACGTTGATGGCGACCTGATCGCAGGTCCCATCGTTACAGGTCCACTCCTTGCCCGGATCTGGCTGGCCATTATCGGCGCGACAGTCGAACTGGTCGACGCACTCATCTCCACAGCCCGTGCCCATCGTGACGAGCACGGCGGTCATGAGCGCTGCAAGCCAATTTCGCTTCTGCATGCGGTCCCCTCCAGGGATGCAGGTAGTAACTCGCCCCCCTTACACCTGAACCTGGAGAGGGTCCATTGCGGGGCCCCCGTGACACCGCCATGTCACGCAGGAATCCCTCGAAATGACTGGTTATCAGGGTGTCTTGCGGGAGGCTGGAGGTCGGGGACCCGCGTACAGGTCGATGACCTGTGAAATCGCGCTCTGACACACCGCGCAGAAGGGTACCCGGTCCCGGGTGAACATCACACAGTCGAGCTGGGGTCTGTAATACCCCCGGGCCTCGTAGTTGGCCCCTTCGAAGGCGCCCACCTTGTTCGAGTACTTCTGTGAGGAAAGGAACTTCTCCTCCCAGTCACGCTGCGCCACGAACAGGGAGTCCATCTCCGACTCCGGCTTGCGCTGGGCCCGGACCTGGCGGCGGCGCTTCTGCACGTCATTGGAGTGCGTCTCGTAGGCCTCCTTGCTCCAGGGTGTGGGCAGGGGCGTGCCGGGCGTCACCAGGTGCTTCCACTTGAGCTGCTCCGGGTCCTTGAGCGCGGTGACGTTCTTCTCCCAGGGCTCCAGCCGGTCGGCGCTGGGCACGTAGACGGACTCGGAGGTGTAGTACTCGTCGGCGAGGCCCGCGAAGTGATGGCCGAACTCGTGGACGAAGACGTAGGGCGCCCACAGGCTGTCGGCCGCCACGGTGCCGTAGAGGCCGAGGATGCCTCCGCCTCCATAGGTGTTGCCGTTGGACAGGATTTCGACGAACTCGTAGGGCGCGAAGGCAGACAGCTCGCGGAAGGCCTTGTTGTCGAAGGTCAGGATGTAGCGCTCGCTGCCGAAGGCGTCATAGGTGGTGCCCACGGGTGAGCGCCGGTGGACGCCGGTGGACGGCCGGGAGATTCCGGACTGCACGGCGGCCGGCATCAGGCCCCAGACGTTGAAGTCTGTCTTGCGCTCCTTGAAGGGCGAGAAGGTGAAGAGGATGTCCACCATGCGCCGGGCGTCCTTCTCGAACTTGGCGCGCTCCGCTTCGGTGTAGCCGTCGCCCAGGATGAGCAGGTCCACCTTCTGCTCCGGCGGCCCGTTCTCCAGCAGCTTCAGCAGCGGGCCTGGCGCGGGCGGTGAGGACGGGTCCACGAACATGTCCTTCGGGTCCACGATGAGTGACCACACCTCGCGGAAGGCGTTCTGTGCGTCCCGCTTCTTGAGGAGCACCTGGACGGGGCGCTCCGGCGTGGGAAAGCGAAGCGACTCGTGGAAGGTGCGGTGCTGGCTCTTCGCCTCGGTGGTGAGCTCCCACTCTCCGTAGATGGAAGCGAAACCCCGGGAGAAGAGGACCTGGTTCGTGTCCCGGTCCCTTACCTCGAAGAGATACTTGCCGAGGTTGGTGTCGTCGACCGCGCGTGCGGTGTGTCCCGGCCAGGGGAGCGGTTCGGTGACCACCCGGTCGAGGCTGAAGCGTTCCTCGGTGGCGTTGCCGGTGTGGAAGTAATCCACCCGGAGGGTGCGAGGGGCCGCGGCGGAAGCGCTCGTGGCCAGGAGCAGGGCAAGAAGGGCACGCGTCATGCGCGGCACTCTATGCGGCGGCGACGTTATCGGCGCGGCTGGCGAACTCGCTCGCTGGCTTCGTGACGAACGCGGTGTGTCAGGCTTCCTCCCGCGTAGTCCGCGAGACGTGGATTCAGAAGGTGCCGGAGAAGCTGGCTGAGAAGTCCTCACCATTCGTGGCGACGCCCACCGAGACAGGCGGCTGCGCTTGGGGCGAGGGCGACAGAAGGAAGAGCACGGCCCCCGTGGCGACCGCCGCGCCTCCTCCGACGAGTAGTCCCGTGAGGAGATTGCTCTTCTGGACCAAGGAGCTCCGAAGCCGCAGCGCCTCCTGGTCCGAGGAGAGGATTCGACCGTTCTCGAGCCGCTTCTCCAGGTCGTCCACGTTCTTCTGCGCCAGGAACCGCACTACGCCCGCCCCGCCTAGCGCGGCCACGCCGGTGCCAATCAGGACATAGGAGGCCACGCGCAGTGCCGGTGTGGGTCGGTCCGCCGAGTCCGCGATGCCGTCCGAGAGAGGGTTCGGAGCGCTGATGTCCATGCCACCTCCGTGCTGGGCGCCAGACTTGTCCGCGGTCACAGCCTGCTCCCAGGGAGCTCGCCCATTGGCGTTCATCACCACGAGGTTGGAAGGAGACCGACCCGTGGTCACGAAGTCCACCAGGGCGGAGAGTGCTTCCGCCGGGGCATCCAGGCCCTGCGTCTTGAAGCCGCCTTCGCGAAGCTTCTGACCGCCCTCGACATTGAGCACCGTGGCGGCGAACCACTTGGGGCCACTGCTGGGGCGCTCCAGGCGCACAACGATGACCTCTTCGACACCGAGTGTTCCGCCCAGACGGACGGCGTGACTGAGGGTCCGCTCCGCGCTGGCTTCGGGGATGGAGAGACAGGGGAACGGCGTGGCGGAGACGGAGCCCTCATAGGCGAGGTCCACGAGCAGCGGTGTGTCAGCGCCTTGCGCCTGAATCTGTCGAGGGAAGCTGATGGCCTCACCCTTCACAAGGGTGAGGTCATAGGCGCCAGCCAGCACGTCGAGAGTCAGCGGCGTCTGCCCCATCTTGATGCCGTCGAGGTACACGTCCGAGGTCGGCAATGTGGACTTCACCGAGAGCTTCACCTTGCGGGTGAGGTTCAGTTCCCTGCGCAGCTTGTCGAATCCCTGGCGCACCGAGGGCGCGAAATAGTCCGGGTCGAGCGCGTAGGTGGGCTGGAGTCGCAACACGCTTCGGAACGCAGTGTCGCTTTCCTTTTGTTTGCCCATGGTCCGATAGTTCAGGCCGTGCAGGAGCTGGGCGTTCACGTAGAGCTTCCAGCGCGCATCGCCCACGGGCAGGCGGTTGATTTGCTGGAGGGCTTCGTCGATAGCTATCGCGGCCTTGCCGTTGCGACTCTCGTAGAAGTGGTCCTGAGCGGAGTCGAGCTGCCGCTGGATGTCCTCGTAGCTTTTGGTGGGCTGAGGGAACAGCCGCTCACTGAAACCGGCCGCGCTCAAAACGTCCTGCTCCGGACGTGACACGAGAGCGCTGAGGAACGCATTGGCCTGGCTGCCCAGCTCCGCGTCTTTGCAGTCGCCACTCGCAACGACCAGTCGCCGCGGGGCTGAGAATGAGGTGAAGGGAAGAATACAACTCAGGATGAACAATGCGGACCGCATGGCATTCCTCCTGGAGGAGCTGGGGGCAGGGCGACAAGGTGAGGGCATGGCCGATTCTAGCGATTGGGGTGTGAGTGAACGACCAGCGTTCCACCGTCGGGGAGAGTGGTCACTACTTGGATGCCGTTGGAGTGTTGCGTAGGGGTAAAGGTCGAGAATGTCGCGGTCGGGATGGGGTGGGGTGCGGTCGAGCTGCTGGCGAAGTGAGACCACGACCCAGATATGCATTGCTCGATGTGGAAGACTGTTTCTAGCTGCTTCGCCCAGACCATCCACAACGTCCCATTGTCGTCGACTTCGAGGCGCGTCAAATCGGAATGACGAGCTATGGTTGGCTCGAGCGGCGGGCAATAGACCTTCCACTCATTGCTCTCCCAGATGTATGAACGCGCCTGCGTGGAGCCGCTAGTCGCTTGAGCGAGCCCGGTCAGAATCAGGTTGCCTTTTGGGGAAATGAAGAGGCGTTGGCTCCAGCCGAAAGAGGGGTTGACGGAAGGTTGAGTTCCACGAAGAGGCTTCCACGTGGAGCCGTCCCATTGAACGACAGATGGTGCGGGTGTTCCGTCTGTCGCTCCCGTCACCCACAAGAACAGAGATTGAGAGGGGCCGGGCCTGATATCGAGCGGGTAGCTCGAAAGCATGCCGAGCTCCAAGTTGATGCTTCCTCCAACTCCTTCCCACGTTGTGCCCGTCCAGCGGTAGACGTAGGTGGTCTGTTCAGCGTCGGAGAAGAATGCAACGAACGGTTTTCCTGTCGCATCCAAATTCATGACCGGGTAAGTGCTGTCGGGGTGGGATGGGAGGATGCCTGTCGAACCCCCCAGGTAGTTCCATTGGTTTCCCATCCAACGCGCGACGTAGATGCGCTCGGACTCGTTGCTGCCTTGTCCTTCATGCCAGGCGATGATTGGTGAATCATCAAGAGGGTCGAACCTGAGGATTGGTTTGTATGGCTCGAAGCCACCTGCTCTGGCTTCCAGACCCCTCCCCAATTCCGTCCATTTGCTGCCAGTGTTGCCGTAGACTCGTAGCTGAGTGTGTGTCAGGAAATTCTCTGTTTGGACGATGATGGAGTTCCCTTGCTTGTCCGAGCCGAACCCAGAACGAGAGGAAGCAATGCTCCCCGAATTCTTGGCGAAGACGGGTCCAGCAGGCTCGAACAGCACCGCGGGGTGCTCCCAGTCCCACGGGCCTGCGGGAACGTCCAAGGCATTCCCCGCCAGATCCGTCACGGCCGAGGTGAGCGCAATCGCCACCGCACTGGGGGCCGAGACGGCGGTTCCCGGCACCACCGTCATCGTCTTCCCATCCCCCGACAGTGACACCGTCCGGGCCACCTCCACTCCGCCCACGGTGAGTCGCACGGAGGCGCTCGTCACGGTGCTCGCATTCACCGGCTCGGAGAACACGGCCTGGATGGGGCTCTTGACCCACACATCCTGCGCCCCCGGTTCCGGGGCCCGCGACACCACCCGCGGCGCCGTGCGGTCCACCACCACCACGCGCTCCTCCCCCGTGAACACCGTCTCCCCGAACACCACCCGCCCCCCCAACCGGTGCTCACCCTCCGTCTCCCCCGCCGTGTCCCACGCATACGTGTACGGAGCCTCCAGCACCGCGAGCACCTCCCCGTCCCGGAGCAACTCCACACGGTCCGGACGGTGCCCCGTCACCTCCAGGTCGATGTCCAAGACCCCCCTCGTATAGGCCGTCGCCTCGGGCGTGCGGATGCGCGCCTCGCCCTGGACGGGAGTGATGCCCGGCACGTCGATACAGGCCGGCGCGGACAGGAGAACGGCAACCACCCAGGGCGGCAGGACAGGTCTTGGAGTGCTCATCGTGTGGAGTCAGTGCAGGCCGCGTTCCGTTGCCCACCAGACAGTCGCATGCCCATAACAGCCCTCTCCCGCTTCCTCCAAACCACCCCAACCCCTTGCTTTCAGGCCCGGACCCACCGGCGCGGAGTCGTTCCACTTCGGGTGCAATCCCCATGGCGCCGTCCCGGCGCTGGACTCCCGTCCGTGCTCCGGAACCGCTCTGCCGCCCGCTCTCCGGGGGAGCCCCCTGGGGCACGAGGCACTCGCCACCTTCATCCCCATCTTCGCTCAGGGCCAGGAGCCGCCAGCGCGCCGGCTCGCCCAACGGAGGCCAGGGAACATGAAACGGGCATGGAAGAACCGCGTCGTCGTCATCACCGGAGCGTCCAGCGGCATCGGCCGCGCCACCGCGCTCGCCCTCGCGAAGAAGGGCGCCCACCTCGTGCTCGCCGCCCGCCGCGAGGAGCCGCTCGAGGACCTCTCCCGTGAGTGCGTCTCCCTCGGCGTCCGCGCCGTCGCCGTCCCCACCGATGTCTCGGATTCCGCCTCCGTGCAGGCGCTCGCCCAGGAAGCCGTGCGAGCCTTCGGCCGCTTCGACGCGTGGATCAACAACGCCGGCGTCTACCTCATGGGCAGCCTGGAGGAGACCCCCGACGACGCCTTCCGCCAGCTCATGGAGACCAACTTCTTCGGCACCGTCAGCGGCACCCGAGCCGCCGTGACGCAGTTCCGCCGCCAGGGCCACGGCACCCTCGTCAATGTCTCCTCATCCTTCGGCTCCGTCACCGCCCCCTATGTCAGCGCCTACGTCGCCTCCAAACACGCCGTGCGAGGCTTCACCGCCTCCGTCCGCCAGGAACTCCTCGATACCGGCATCCACGTCTGCACCGTGATGCCCGCCGCCATCGACACGCCCCTGTGGCACCACACGGCCAACTACACCGGCTGGCGCGTGCGCCCCGTGGAGCCCGTCTACACCCCCGAACGCGTCGCCCGAGCCATCCTCCGCGTCCTGCACCAACCCCGCGCCGAAGTCCTCGTCGGCCCCGCCGCCCGCGCCTTCGCCGCCATGCACGGCCTGATGCCGCGGACCTTCGAGCGCACCATGCACGGCGCCACCGAGGCCCTTCACTTCGAGGACGAACGTCAGGGCGCCACCCCCGGCAGCCTGTTCCACCCCATGTCCGAGGGCACCGCCACGTCCGGCGGCTATCACTCCCGGAGCAAGCAAGCCCTGCGCCGCCTGCTCTTCGCCGGGGGACTGGTCGCCACGGCCGCTCTCTTGGGGAGGAGGGAGGCTCGGGGGCGGCTTGGCGCGCGCGTCGCCCACGCACTAGGGGTGTGAGACTCACATTGTCGTCACGGGCCTGGTCCATCGCGGGCCCGTGACCGGGCCATGACACGGCCCGGGGAAAGTCCCGCCGCCATGACCGACATCGCTGTCCTCGTCAATCTGCGTGCACGCCGGGGCTCCGAGGGAGTCGGCGGCCTGGTGCAGCGTTTCCTCCCCAAGGCCCGACTGGCGCTCACCCGCTCGCTCGAAGAGGCCCGGCACTGGATTTCCGAGCTGCGTCCCAACCCGCCCTCGCTCCTGCTGGCCGGAGGCGGTGACGGCACCATCACCGGTCTGCTCAACGAACTGCGCGCGGCGGGCGTGGCCCTGCCGGCCATCGGCGTGCTCCCCATGGGCACTGGCAACGCCTGGGCGCGCGTGACGGGCGCCCCCCGTCCCGCCGTGGCGCTCAAGCAGATCGCCGCCATGCGCGAAGTCCTGCCGCCCACGCGTCCCTTCTCCCTGGTGCGCGTGGAGGGCAAGGTGGCCCCCTTCGCCGGTACGGGCTGGGACGCGGAGATGATTCAGGACTTCAAGGATCAGCTCTCCGCCGCGGGTCCGCTGCGCAGCCAGCAGGCGGGTCTGCGCGGCTACCTCACCGCGATGTTCACCCGGACGGTGCCCCGGCACATGTTCGGCTCCGGCACCCCCCGGGTGTCCGTCTACAACGTGGGCGAGCCCGCCCTCACCGTGGACGCTCGCGGCAACGTGATTCCGGTGCCCAACAGTGAGAAGGGCGCGCTCCTGTACGAAGGGCCCGCGGGCGTGGCCGGAGCCGCCACGACACCCGAGTGGGGATTTGGCTTCAAGGCCTTCCCCTTCGCGCAAACCGTCCCGCACCGGCTCTCCGTTCGCGTCTACAGCGCCGGCGTGCTGGAGGCCACGCGCAACATGTTCAAGCTGTGGCGCGGCGAGCACCCGCTGCCGCACATGCATGACTGGTTCGTCCAGCGCCTGCGCATGGACTTTGACCGCGACGTGCCTTTCCAGATGGGCGGCGACGTCATCGGCATGCGGCGCTCGGTGGAGTTCGACCTGGCCGAGGAGAGCGTCCAGCTCGTCGACTGGCGCAAGCTGTCCCGCATGGTCCACGTGTAGCGCGGCGCGCTCTCGTTGACTCGGGTGTGCTCCGGACACTATGCCGGTGCGCCGTGAGCTACACCTACGAGTACCCGAGACCTTCGTTGACGGTGGACTGCGTCGTCTTCGGCCTGGACGACGATGACCTGAAGGTGCTGCTCATCCAGCGCGGGGTGGAGCCCTTCGAGGGCCGCTGGGCGCTGCCGGGCGGCTTCGTGAAGCTGGACGAGTCGCTCGAGGCCGCCGCGCGGCGCGAGCTGGAGGAGGAGTCCGGTCTGCGCCCCGGGCACCTGGAGCAGCTCTTCACCTTCGGCGAGCCGGACAGGGACCCTCGGGGTCGGGTCATCACCGTGGCGTACTTCGCGCTGGTGAAGCTCAGCGCCCACGCACTGCGCGCCGCCACCGACGCTCGCGAGGCCGCGTGGTTCTCCGTCTGGGATACGCCCAAGCTGGCGTTCGACCACGCGGACATCCTCAACACCGCGCTGCAGCGCCTCAAGGGCAAGGTGCGCTACCAGCCCATCGGCTTCGAGCTCCTGCCGCCCAAGTTCACCCTCACCCAGCTCCAACGCCTGTACGAGGTCGTGCTGGAGCGCGAGCTCGACAAGCGCAACTTCCGCAAGAAAATCCTGGCCATGGACCTCCTGGAGGAGCTGGACGAGGTGGAGCAGGACGTCTCCCACCGCGCCGCGCGCCTCTACCGGTTCGACCACAAGAAGTACCGCCAGCTCGAGAAGGCCGGCTTCAACTTCGAACTCTGACGCCCCGCTGTCCACCCGCGCACGGAGGCCCTGTCCTCCCGTCTGGCCTCCCATTGCATTGACACAGTGTCGTTCGGACACTATGTTGGTGTCGTAGATACACGAACCCGGAGCGAGGCTCCGCGGGACAGCGCCACCAGAGGAGAGGCGCGGCCCGTGGAGTCCCTCTTCGGGGAGCGTGGGAGGCCGCCGCTCCCGGGGAGCCCGGGGGACAGGGCGCGTCACCTTGTCGCACCTTCGCCGTGCCGAGCCCGTTCGCGGGCCACGGGAGAGCCATGTCCTCGCTTCCCTTCGATGTCGCCGCCGCCTCCGTGCAGGGCCGGGAGCATGCGAGGGCGGGGCGCAACAACCAGGATGCCTGGTGCGTGCGCGCCAGCGAGCACGGGCTGGTGGCGGTGGTGGCGGACGGTTGTGGCAGCCAGCCGTGCAGTGAGCTGGGCGCGCAGCTCGGCGTGCGGCGGGTGGCGCAGGCGGCGCTGGTGCGACTGGCGGAAGACGGGCGTGTGGATGAAGCCGGGTTCCTTCCCGGGCTGCGAGAGGACGTGCTGTGTCTGCTGAGTGAGCTCCGGCGGGAGCTCGGCCGCGACACACTGGGGGACTTCCTCTTCACGGTGGTGGGCGCGGTGCTGACGCCCTCTCACACGCTCGTCTTCTCCGCGGGAGATGGGGTCTGGTGCCTCAACGGCGAGGTGCGGGTGCTGGGGCCCTTCGCGAACAATGCACCGCCCTATCTCGCCTATGCCTTGTCGGGTAACGCGGAGACGCCGCTCGTCGCACAGGCCCTGGTGCCCACGCAGGATGTCCGGGTGTTGATGCTCGGGACAGATGGAGTCTCGGACCTGGCGAAGCTGGCGGAGGCGCGCCTTCCCGCGAGCGATGAGCGGGTGGGGGAGCTGTCGCGGTTCTGGACGGAGGACCGCTACTTCACGAACCCGGATGCGCTGCGGCGCCGGCTGGCGATGCTCAACCGAGAGCACGTGCGCGCCGACTTCGAGGCACGGCGCCTGGAGCGAGCGCCGGGCCTGCTCGCGGACGACACGACGATGGTGGTGCTCCGTCGCCGCATGGGGAGGGCGTGACGCCATGGACCTCTGGCTCGAAGGCAAGAAGGTGCGGCTCAATCCCGCGAAGGCGCTGGGCAAGGGCGGCGAAGCGGATGTGTTCGACCTGGGCAAGGGGCGTGCGCTCAAGGTGTTCAAGCAGCCCGAGCATGCAGACTACACGGGGCTCGCCGTCGAACAGGCCGCCGCCCGTGTTCGCCTGGACGAGCATCAACGCAAGCTGCGCGCCTTTCCCATGGGCCTGCCGGGGCGGGTGGTGACGCCGCAGGCGCTCGCCACGGATTCCACGGGACAGAGGGTGCTGGGCTACGCCATGCGCAAGCTGGACGGCGTGGAGTCCCTGCGTCGCTTCGGCGAACCCTCGTTCCGCCGCGTCGGTGCCACGTCCGCTCGCGCAGTCGAAGTGCTGTGTGGGCTGCATCGGACGCTCGCCGGGGTGCATGCCTCGGGCGTGGTGGTGGGCGACTTCAACGATTTGAACGTGCTGGTGACGGGGCACGCGGACGCGCACCTCATCGACGCGGACAGCTTCCAGTTCGGAGGCTTCCTGTGCTCGGTGTTCACCGAGCGCTTCCTCGACCCGGTGCGCCTGGGCGGCGCGACGAGCCTCATCCCCACGCAGCCCGCGTCGGAGGCGAGTGATTGGTATGGCTTCACCGTGGCCGCGATGCAGTCGCTCCTGTGCGTGGGGCCTCACGGTGGGGTGTACCGGGCGAAGTCCCCGGCGGCGCGGGCGACTCCGGCGGGGCGGCTGCTCCAGCGCATCACCGTCTTCCATCCGGAAGTGCAGTACCCGAAGCCCGCGCTCCCGCTGCGCACGCTGCCGGATGACGTGCTCCACCACCTTCACCGCGTCTTCGTGGAGGACCTGCGCTGCGTCTTCCCGCTGCCCCTGCTGGAGGGCCTGCGCTTCACCGCGTGCGCGTCGTGCGGCGTCGAACATGCGCGGAGCGCCTGCCCCACGTGTCAGCCCCACGCGGTGGCGGCGAGCACACCCGTCACCTCGACGCGCGGTCAAGTGACGGCGACGCACCTGTTCTCCACGCGCGGTGTCCTGGTCCACGCGAGCGTGGAGGAGGGAGTCCCACGCTGGCTGTACCACGCGGACGGCGCCTATCGGCGCGAGGACGGACGTGTGGCCTTGCGCGGACCGCTGGACCCCTCCCTGCGCTGGTCGCTGCAAGGGGACGCGACGCTGGTGGGACGCGACGGGGTGGTGGCGGTGCTCGTCCCGGAACGAGCGCCCGAGCGACTGAGCGTGGACGCCCCCGAGGGACGCCCGGCCTTCGCCGCCAATGCGAGACATCGCTACTGGGCGGTGGGCGGCGGACTGTGGCGCGACGGCGCGCATGGTCAGGAGCGCATCGGCGACGTGCTGGAGGGACAGACGCGCTTGTTCGTGGGGCCCCGCTTCGGCCTGGGGTTCCACCGCGCGGGGGGACTGAGGGGCGCGTTCGTCTTCGATGCGGAGCGTCTGGGATTGCGAGACGGACTCGTGTTGCCGTGGCCCTCGGGACAGCTCGTGGACGCGGACTGTGTCTTCGACGGGGCGCTCGCGTGGCTGTTCCTCGCGGAGGAAGCGGCGGGGCGCACACGGCACCACTGCGTGGCGGTGGGCTCGGACGGCGTGGTGCGCGCGAGCGGCGTGGCGGAGGCGGGGGATGGCTCGTGGCTGGGCGGAGCGTTCCGGAGCGGACGGTGCGCGGTGGGGGAGGCGCTGTTCTGCGCGACGGATGCGGGCCTCACCCGTGTGGAGTCACGGCAAGGCCGGCTGGAGGCCGTGCGCGAGTTTCCGGATGCCGAGCCCTTCGTGGACTCGGGTTGTCAGCTCCTGCTGACTCGGCAGGGGTTGTTGGTGGTGGGCAGGCAGGACCTCACCACGCTGCGGATGGCGTGAGCGGACACATTGAGTTCTTCACATGGGGGTAGCGCGATGAAGAAGCACCTGAAGGAACTTCCGATGCCTGGCTTCTACCGGGCGGACCACGCGGGCCAGTACAGCTACGGCCCGGACGCGGGAAGGCTGCAATTGGAGGCGGGCGCGTGGCGGGGCGCGCATGGAGTCACTTCGGCGGCGGCGGATGGGTTCAACCTGCACCTGTTGCTCATCGACGTGCAGAAGGACTTCTGCTTCCCGGAGGGCTCGCTCTACGTCGCGGGGCGCAGCGGACGCGGAGCGGTGGACGACAGCCGCCGAATCGCGGAGTTCATCTACAAGAACCTGGGCACGCTGACGAACGTCACGGCGACGCTGGACACCCACTTCGCATACCAGATTTTCTTCCCGTCCTTCTGGGTGGACCAGGATGACAAGCCGCTCACGCCGTACCGCGAGGTGACGCGCGAGCACATCGAACGCGGGCAGGCTCGGCCCAACCCCGCGATGGCGAAGTGGCTGTGCGGCGGCAACTACCCCTGGCTGCTCAAGCAGGTGAAGTACTACTGCGAGGAGTTGGAGCGCGCGGGGAAGTACACCCTGTACCTGTGGCCGCCGCACTGCCTCCTGGGCGGCGATGGACACGCGCTGGCTGGCGTGGTGCAGGAGGCGCGGCTGTTCCACTCGTACGCGCGCGGCATGCAGTCCTGGGCGGAGGTGAAGGGCGGCAACCCGTTGACGGAGAACTACTCCGTGCTGCGGCCAGAGGTGATGGGCCGGCATGACGGCCAGCCGCTGGCACAGCGCAACACCCAGTTCCTCAAGACACTGCTGACCGCGGACGCGGTGGTGATTGGCGGACAGGCCGCGAGCCACTGCGTGAAGAGTTCCATCGACGACCTGCTCGGAGAAATCGTCGCGCAGGACGCGGCGCTGGCTCGCAAGGTGTATCTGTTGACCGACTGCATGTCCGCGGTGACGGTGCCCGACGGCAAGGGCGGCTTCGCGGCGGACTTCACCCCGCAGGCGGACGCGGCCCTGAAGCGCTTCGCGGATGCGGGCATGCACCTGGTGAAGTCCACGGACCCGCTGACGAGCTGGCCGGACCTGCGCATCGGCTGAGCTGTCTTTTCATCACGCATATCAAGACCCGACCTTGCTCCGAAGAGAGCGGGCGGGCGGAGCCCTGCCCTCGGACCGGGGGAGAAAGTGAGCTGGACATGAGCAGCACGAGCAAATCGACGTGGGGTGGCCAGACGGCGGTGACGAAGCTCTTCGAGGATGCGCACGCGGAAGGGGTGTTGAGCCCCGCGGGGTTGCAGGCGCTGTCGGTGGTGGACCTGGGCGCGCAAATCCAGGCGGGGCTCGGCGTGCGGGTGGAAGACGTGCAGGCCAGCGAGGTGGTGCTGGTGACGGTGATGCCAGACGACTCGGGGAGCATCTCCACGAGCGGACACACGAAGACGGTGTGCGACGGGCACAACCTGGTGCTCGACTCGCTGCTGGCGAGCAAGCAGAAGGACGGCGTCCTCTTCCACACGCGCTACCTGAATGGCCACGTGCTCAATCCGTACCGGCCGCTGGAGGACGTGGTGCGGATGCACTCGAAGAACTACAGCGCGGACCAGGGCACGCCCCTGTACGACCAGGCGGTGGTGCTGCTGGGCACGGTGCTGGCGAAGTCCCAGGAGTTCAGCGGCAACGGCGTGCCGGTGCGCACGGTGACGTTGCTGATTACCGACGGCGCGGACATGCACTCGAGCCGCGCCACGGCGAGGGACGTGGCGGCGGTGGTGAACGACCTGCGTCGCGCGGAGAACCACATCGTCGCGGCGATGGGCATCGATGACGGGAGCACGGACTTCCGGCGCGTGTTCCAGGAGATGGGCATCGAGGACAAATGGATTCTGACCCCGGGCGAGACGGCGCAGGAGATTCGCGCGGCCTTCCAGGTGTTCAGCCAGTCCGCGGTGCGCGTGAGCCAGGGGGCCGCGAGCTTCAGCCGCACGGCCCTGGGTGGCTTCGGCCGGTGAGGCGCTATTCGTCCTCTTCTTCGATGTCGCTGAAGACGAACTGGGGCGTGTCGGACAGGGCTTCGAGCACGGCGATGCCCGGCCCAGCATCCATGACTCCTACGGCGTTCGTGTCGAGGTAGATTTCAATGTACCGGGCGTGCTCCAGGTCCTTGACGAGCCTCCAGCGGATGCCGCTTGGGGGAAGCATGTCGCCCTTGCGGTAGCAGGCGACCTCGAAGGAGACGGGGGTGGAGAGCCGTGCCGGGTCGCCTCGGAATATCCGGGCGATGCGTCCTTCCACCACGGCCTCGCCCGGGGTGACGGGCGGGAGCTTGACGCGGTCTACCTCGAGCTGGACGTGCAGCTTCGCATGCAGGGCGCTGCTGACATCGCGACGGGCATAGTCGTCAGGAGAGAGGGCCATGTCCAAAGCCTACCCTGACAAGGCCCGGAGAGGGTTTGCTCCCCGGGCCTCCTGACTCCCTGCGTGACTCAGTGAACGCGGGCGGGCGGCAGGTTGGACGGCACTAGGCCCACGGACTTGAGGCCCGCCGTCGGCGCGCACACCAGCGCCTTCAGGTCATCGGCGCGCCGCGTCAGGTCATCGAACGTGCGCACCGACTTCGTCACCGGGTCCGTCACCGTGGTGCCTCGCAGGTAGGGTGACAGCGCCGCCGTCGTCCCTCGCGTTCGAGGGGCCACATGGACGAACTCCGTCTGCGTCTCGCCCGCGTGGCAGCCGCTGCACGTGTTGAGGGAGAACTTGTGGCGCACCTCGTTTGCCACGTTCGGCGCGCGCCAGAAGAAGTCCAGCGGCACCAGTGAGTGGGCCGCCAGGAACGGGAAGCCCCCCATGCTGTCGGGCACCACATGCCGCTCCGCGAGCACGTCCGCGCTGTTCTCCGTCAGGAAGGTGGCCAAAAGCTGCGTGTTCTCGAAGTGCAGCGCCGGCGTCAGCTTCATCGTCGTCGGCATCAGGCCCAGCGGCGAGAGGATGAACTCGCGCATCTCCCACGGCTCCGCGAGCTCGATTTCATTGGTGCGAATCTGGTTCAGCGCGCTGCCCTCGTGCCGACCCGTCATCACCCCTCGCTTCGAGAAGCGGTCCGTGAGCGCCTGGAGCTTCGCGTTGTAGCCCGCGTTTCCAACCTTCAGCGTTCCCAGTTCATGCCAGTCCGTGGCCCAGCGCTGGATGGACTCCGGCGTGGTTCCGGGCAGGGCGTACTCGAGGATGATGGTGAACTCGAGCGGCACACCGCTCGGGTCCACCACGCCGAAGATGAAGCGCCCCTCTCCCGCCTGGAGGCCCTGCTCCCGCAGGTCGATGCGGTTGACGATGGCCAGCAGCCGGAACGGCGCCGAGTTGAAGTCCAGCGGCGCCGACGGCCCACCACTGCGCGCCTCCCACGGCCCCAGCACGCGCGTCTGCATCTCCGGACGCGGCGGAATCTCCAGCCCGTTCACGTTCTGCTTCGCGAGCCACGTCTTCAGCCACGCGCGCACCATCGGCGACGGGTCCTGCCCACCGGCCAGCTCGCGCATCACCGTGCCGAAGTGCCACGGCCCACCGGGCGCCGTGCGCACCGGGTCTTCGACGACGGACAGCGCCGTAATCATCAGCTCGCTCGGCTTGTCGATGGTGCACTGGCTGGTGGGCTGGCACACCGTGCGCGACTCGCAGCCGTTGGACGGCTTGCCGTCGCAGTCGTAGTAGCCCGGCGCGCAGGTGTGGCCACACGTCGCCGCCACGCAGACGCCGTCCGCATAGGGGCCGTCCTGGCAGGTGTTGCCACAGGTGCCGCAGTGGTTCGGGTTCGCCGTCAGGTCCACCTCGCACCCGTTGGAGGAGCGGCCGTCACAGTCCGCGGTGCCCGGCGGGCAGCGGAGCTCGTACGCGGGCCCTTCCGCGCAGGTGGACACGTTGCCCGAGGCGTCCTTCGCCGCGAGGAACACGCGGTGGCTGCCGCCGGCTCCGAAGGGCGCGGTCGCGGTGAAGCGGCCCTCCGCGTCCGCCTGCACCGTGCGCGCGGGCGTTCCCGTGCACGCGACGTCGATGAAGATGCCCACGGTGGAATGGGGCTCGGCGGTGCCCGTGACGACGAGCTGTCGGCCGTCGTTCAGGTATTGCCACTTCACGTCCGTGACGCGGGGCGGGGCCGGCGGCGTGCCGTCGTTCTGGTACTCCAGGGGATTGGAGCAGGGCGAAGGCGTGGAGTAGCCGCCCGAGTCCTTGGCTCGCGCGGACACCGTCACCTTCTCGTCCCTGGCCACGTTCATCTGGGCGAAGAAGAAGCCGGCGCCATCCGCGGTCAGCGTCTGCTCCGCGGTGCCCTGGCAGGTGGCGTTCCTGAAAATCTCGACGGTGACGCGCGGCTCCGCGCGGCCGTTGAAGATGGGCTGGAGGCTGCCGCCGGGTGAGCCCGGGCTGGTGCTGATCAGCACCGGCGCAATCCGTGGCGTGCCGTCGCCGTAGGGGTAGTCCACGGTGGGGCTGCAGGGCGAGCCATTGCCGACGTCGTCATAGGCGCGCGCGGACCAGGTGGCTCCGGGCGTCGTCGGGACGTCGATGGGGACCTCGCAGTAGGCGTCGCTGCCCGTGACAGTGCTCGCGACTTCCTGGCCGTAGCAGCCTGGGCCCTCGTACACGCGCACCGTGGCGCCTGCCTCGGTATGGAGGCTGAGGTTGCGCGGCCTCCCGATTCCGGCCTGCGTCCATGCGGGCGCGGGTGTCTCCGGAGGCGTGCGGTCCACGCGGACGGTGTTGCCGAGGCGGACGTTGTTGTCCTCGCGGGTCTCCGTGGCGGCGCCGTCTGGATCCACCCTCGCGCTCAGGAAGTAGCTGCCCTCGGGCGCGGCCCGCGCGCTCACCGAGACGGAGACTTCCCGACATTCGCCGGAGCGGAGGGAGAGGCGGGTGCTGGTGGCCAGGAGGATTTCGCTCATGCCGGGAGCGGCGGTGGCGGTGAGGAAGAAGGAGGCCTCCGTCGAGCCAGCGCCGCCGCCCTCGTTGCAGAGGCGCGCCCGGGCGCGCAGCTCGCCCTCGCCGAGGGCGGAAGGGCCGGAGACGGACTCCACCTGGAAGTCGGGACCGCCGGCCTGGGTGGGGTCGGGCTGGGTGGGGTCGGGCCAGGGCTGGGTGGGGTCCTCGTCCCAGTCCCAGTCGGGCGCCTCGGGCTCCACGATGCAGCCCGCGAGTGTTCCCGCGAGCGCGATTGCCCACCAACGACGCGCGTGCATGTGTGACGTGCCTCCGGGGGAGCCTAGGGGTCCGGCCTTGCTGCGGGGATGGCTCCACCGTGCCCCTGGACGGGGGGCGGCGAGGTTTATTCACGGACAGCGCCAGGAACCTTCACGAGGAGGGTCCCCGGCGCCTCAGGGCCGTGGAGTTCTCATCGTCAGGCTACGGGGGGCCTTCGGCGCTGAAGGGAGAGAGGGGTATCAGATGGGTGTCTCCTGGCACTGGGGGAGCAGCGAGGCCTCTCCGAAGCTCAACTCCGACATGTCGTAGGGACACGGAGGGAGGGAAGCGCACCCTTCGTTGTTCTGTCCGGAGCAATTGTTGTCGATGGCGTCACGGCAGATCTCCGCTGCGCCAGGGCTGACGGCCCCATTGCTGTCGTTGCAGTCCGTGGCGTTGGCAACGTAGCCGGCCGGCCGCGCACAGCTCTGAGTGGTCTGGCTCGCGTTGCCATAACCGTCGCCGTCCACATCCCGGTACCAGGTTGATGTCGCGCCTTCGTCCACGGCACCGTTGCAGTTGTTGTCCACTCCGTCGCAGGTCTCCGAGGCACTTGGGTGGATGCTGGAGCTGCCGTCATGGCAGTCGCTGGTGTTCGCCACATGGCCGGAGGGCTGCGAGCAGGCCTGCGTGGTCGAGGAGGCGTTGCCGTAGCCATCGCCGTCCGCATCTCGGTACCAGGTCGATGTCGCGCCTTCGTCGACGGAGCCATTGCAGTTGTTGTCCAGGCTGTCGCAGACCTCAGTGGCTCCGGGACTGGAAATCGCGCTGCTGTCATTGCAGTCGGTGGAGCTCGTCACGTAGCCGGAGGGGCGTGAACAGGCTTGGGTGGCGGTCGACGCGTTCCCGTAGCCATCTCCGTCCGCGTCCTGGTACCAAGTCGACGTCACGCCCTCGTCCACGGAGCCGTTGCAGTTGTTGTCCTTGCCGTCACACGACTCAGTGCGCCCCGGCCGGATGCTGGAGGTGGTGTCATCACAGTCCGTGCCATCGGCCACGTGCGAGGAGGGTTTTCGGCAGTTCTGCACGGAGACGCTCGGGTTGCCATACCCGTCCAGGTCGCCGTCCAGGTACCACGTCTGGAGGGGAAGGCCCTCGTCCACCGAACCACTGCAGTTGTTGTCCACGCCGTCGCAGGCCTCCGCGGCCGCGGGGTGGATGGTCGCGCTGCTGTCATTGCAGTCGCTGCTGTTCGCGACGTAACCCGAAGGAGGAGCGCAGGCGGCACTCGTGGATGACAGCTTCCCATAGCCATCACTGTCGAAGTCTCTGTAGTACGTGGTCTTCACTCCCTCGTCCACCGAACCACTGCAGTTGTTATCCACGCTGTCGCAGACCTCCGTGGCTCCGGGGTACGCATTCGCCCGGGTGTCGTCACAGTCGTCGTCGTTCGAGGAGTAGCCCGTGGGTTGGGCGCAGGCCATGACGCTCGGGGTCCAGTAGCCGAAGCTGTCGCCGTCCGCGTCGCGATACCAACGTGTCTGGACCCCTTCGTCCACGGAGCCGTTGCAGTTGTTGTCGATGCTGTCGCAGGCCTCGCTCACTCCGGGCTTGATGCTCGCGCTGCCGTCATTGCAGTCGCCGGAGCGTGTCGAGTATCCAGTGGGCTGCGAGCAGGCCTGGGTGGCGTCCGCCGCGTCCCCGTAGGTGTCGCCGTCAGCGTCCCGGTAGAAGGTGGACGTGACGCCTTCGTCCACGGAGCCATTGCAGTTGTTGTCGACGCTGTCACAGGTCTCCGCGGCGTTGGGCCTGATGCCGACGTTGCCATCATTGCAGTCCGTGGCATCCGACACGTACCCGGAGGGCTGCCTGCAGTTTTGCAGGGAGATGCTCGCGGCCCCGTAACCATCCGAGTCCGCATCCCGGTACCAGGCCTGAGTGGTGAGGCCCTCGTCGACCCCGCCACTGCAGTTGTTGTCCACCCCATCGCAGACCTCCGAGGCTCCCGGGTGGATGTCCGCGCTCGAGTCATTGCAGTCTGTCGCGCTCGCCACGTAGCCCGTGGGCTGACGGCAGCTCCGTGTCGACAGCGTGGACCGACCATGGCCATCGCCGTCTCCATCCAGGTACCAGTCCTGGGTGGGAAGCCCTTCGTCCGCGCCTCCCGCGCAGTTGTTGTCCACGCTGTCACAGACTTCGGGGGCCGCCGGGTGGATGGCCGCGCTGGCGTCATTGCAGTCCGTCGCGTTCCCTACGTAGCCCGCGGGCATCGAGCAGGCCTGGGTCGTCGTACTCGCGGTGCCGAAGCCATCGCCGTCCTCATCGCGGTAGAACGTGCTCAGCACTCCTTCGTCCACCAGGGCGTCGCAGTCGTTGTCCGCACCGTCGCAGACCTCCGCCGCTCCGGGCTTGATGGACGCACTTCCGTCGTTGCAGTCCCCCGACACGGACGCGTAGCCCGCGGGCTGACGGCAATCCCGCACCGTGTCAGCCGCCATGCCAAAGCCGTCACCATCGGTGTCGCGGTACCACGTGTGCTGCGTCAACCCTTCGTCCGCCTGCCCGTCGCAGTTGTTGTCCACGCCGTCGCACAGCTCCGGCGCAATCGGATTGAACGTGGCCTTCGTGTCGTCGCAGTCCCCCGCGTTGGGCGCATGGTCCGCCGGACGCGCACAGGCCTGCATCGACTGCGATGTCACACCGTAGTTGTCGTGGTCCATGTCCAGGTACCACGCCGTGAAGGTCAGGCCGTCGTCCGACTGCCCGTTGCAGTCGTTGTCCCGGTCGTCACAGACCTCCGCTGACGGCCCCTGCTTCTGCACACAGTCGAGGACGCCATGGGTGCAGTACCTCACGCCCTCGCCGCACACGCCCTTGTCTCCCGTCTGGCACGTCACGAGTCCGCCCGGGTTCCCGTCATCCACTTCGCCGTCACAGTCGTTGTCCAGGTTGTCGCACTGCTCGACCGACGCGGACTGGTTCTGCGTACACACCACGCTGCCACCCGTGCACGCGGTGGTGCCCGTCGCGCAGACCCCGAGCAACTCCGTGTCGCACGTCGTGCCACCACCCGGGTTGCCATCGTCCGCCACGCCGTCACAACTGTCGTCCAGCCCGTTGCACTGCTCCGACGCACCCGGGAACGTCGTCGACGTGAAGTCGTCACAGTCGACGTCCTCCACGTAGCCGTCCGGCGCGGTACACGACTCCAGGGCGATGTACTCGTCCCCAAATCCGTCCATGTCCCCGTCGAAATAGAATGTGTTGAGCACCAGGCTCGCCACCGGAGCCGTCGTGGCCGCCGTGGTCGTCGCACCCGTGCCGAGCTGCCCTTGTCCGTTGTTGCCCCACGCCCACACCGGGCAGTCCGGACGCACCGCCAACGCGTGGTGGTAGCCCGCCGCGATGGCCGTTGCGTCCGTCATCCCCACCACGTCCACGGGAACCACGCTGTTGCCTCCCGCCACGCCATGGCCCAACTGCCCGGAGGCGTTGAGTCCCCACGTCTTCACCAGCCCGTTGCCCATGATGGCCATAGAGAACGAGTGGCCCGCGCTCACCTGCGTCGCCGCGAACAGTCCGTTGACCGCGGTCGGCGTCAGTACCGGCGTGGATCCCGGCGTTCCGCTGCCCACCTGGCCTGACGAGTTCTGTCCCCACGCCCACACGTTGCCGAACTGCTCGTCAATCACGAGCGAGTGGCCCGAGCCCGCGGCGATGGCCTTCGCCCGAGGCAGGTTGGCCACCAGCGTCGGTACCAGGACGGAGGGCGTTGCGCTCCCCGTGCCCACCTGTCCGAAGTCGTTCTTGCCCCAAGCCCACACCTTGCCGTCCGCGTCCAACGCGAGCGCGTGGTTGTGGCCCGCCGCGATGGCTCGAATGGTCGGCAGGCTGTTCACCTCACGCGGCGTCGGCTCCGCGCTCGTGGGCGCGGTGCCCTTGCCCACCTGGCCGGAGGCATTCTGTCCCCAGGCCCAGACCCGGCCGTCCTGCCCCAGCGCCAGCGAGAAGTTCCCATTCGCCGCGATGGCTCGGATGCCGGAGAGCGCCGCCACCTGAGTGGGCAGAAGCACCGTGCCTCCCGCCATGCCGAGGCCCACCTGCCCGAAGTCGTTCTTGCCCCACGCGAAGACCTCGCCGTTCGTGCCGAGCGCGAGCGAGTGTGTCTGGCCCGCCGCCACGGCCTTGATGGACGGCAGCCCGATGGCCTTCGTCGGACTGGTCACCGGCGTGTTGTTGTTCGGGCTCCCCGTGCCGAGCTGGCCGGACAGGTTCTGTCCCCAGCCCCAGACCTCGCCATTCCTCTGCACGAACAGCGAGTGGTAGGCACCCGCCGCGACGGCCCGGTCCACCTTCACCGGCGACGACAGCTTTTGATGGGTCGTGGTCGGCTCCGACCCATTGTCAGACATGGGGGCGGGGTCACCGCAAGACATTGCGACCAGCATCAGGGGAACCACGTATCGAACAAATGGATTTTCCGGCCGTCGCGGGCATTGCCTTCTCAAGGGGTGCTCCTGTGGTGCTCCAGAGCCCGGCCTCTCGGGCGAGGAGCATGGGGGACGGACCTCCCGTGGGGGCGTGGGGTTGGGTCGACACCCACGACACGGTGAATGGGTCCAGTTCAAACCAAGGGGAGGTTTGAGCGCAGTCGGTCTGCCACGGGGGTGAGGGCCTTTGAATGGTGTGGTTGATTTGTCGCGGGTGTCCAATGAAATCATCTGGCTTTGCGCGTCGTGGTGTTTTGTTTATCCATGGGTGGGGGATGGCTCGGTGAGATTCCCGTCGGGTGGGTCGCCCGGAGCCGGGTAGATTCGGTCCCATGGCTGGCTCACCTCGCGTCCTTCTCCTCGCTGAACGCTTCCCGCCCGATATCGGAGGGCTTGCTCGCAGTGGCGCTCGCACCGCTGGCGCACTGGCTCGGCTGGGGGCTCGGGTGGACGTGCTGGCGTGGACACGCACGGCGGCTCCTGGAGCGTTGAGCACGCTGGATGACGCGGGCGAGGTGACGCCGTTTGCTCGCGGTGTCACGTTGCATCGGCTGGGGCTGTTCGGGAGCAGCGACCTGTCGATGCAACACACGCTGGACGTGCTCGACTATCTGCACTCGAAGCGGCGCTATGACCTGGTGTGGGGACACTACCTGTCGCCACCGGGGTTCCTCGCCGTCGTGTTCGCCGCCTCGGTGGGGATTGCGTCCACGGTGAGTGCTCGGGGCAATGACGTGGACCAACACATGTTTCCTCCCGGGGATTTCGCCCGGCTCCTATGGACGCTCCAGCGCGCGGATGTGCTCACCGCCGCTTCCGCGGACCTGGGGAGGAAGATGGGGTTGTTGCTCGGGAAGGACGCTCGGGTGGAGGTCATCCCCAACGCCGTCGACACCGAGGTTTTCTCACCGGGCCCGGCGGACCCGGTGCTGCGCGAGCGGCTCGGTATCGCCCCGGGTGAGGTGGTACTCGGCTTCTCGGGGGAGCTGCGTCACAAGAAGGGACTGCCGTTCCTGCTCTCCGCGCTCACGGAGGTGAGGCGTGCCCGGCCCGCGTGTCTGCTCGTCATCGGCGAGGTGCGTCCTCGCGACGCGGAGCACCTCGTTGCCTACCGTGCCGAGCATCCCGAGGACGGTGCTCGCATCCTCGTCTCCGGCGCGCTCGAAACACCGGAGGCCATCGCCGCGCACCTGCGCCTGTGTGATGTGTATCTCCAACCGTCGCTCTGGGAGGGGATGCCGAACGCGCTGCTGGAGGCGATGGCGTGCGCCTGCCCCGTCATCGCCAGTGACGCCGGTGGCATCCCCGAGGCCGTCGACCACCAGCGCAACGGTTTCATCGTGTCCAAGGCCCTGTTGAATCATCTGGGGCAGGCCTGTCTCGACGTGCTGTCACTGTCTCCGGAGCACCGCGCCACGATGGGCGCCGCCGCGCGCAGGCGCATCTTGGAGCGGTTTCAATCCGACGCCGAGGCGGAGGTGCTTCGCCGCGTGCTGGCTCGCGCGGTGCCCAGGGTGGGGTGAGAGCTCGCCGCGGCTTCCCCGCGCGACAGCTCAACCGCGCTCAGCTTCGGGACTGAGGCCCTCGCGCTTTCTCTTCATCCCGAACTGGTCTTCGTACGCCACCACCAGCGCCTCACGCGCGCGCGCCCAGGTGAAGTCGCGCTCCACGCGGGCTCGGGCTCTCATGCTGAGCGCGGGCCCCAGCGCTGGATTCGCTCGCAGGTCCTTCACCGCCTCCGCGATGGCCTTCGGTGAGCCCGGCCTCACCAGCAACACCTCATCAGGCCCCGCGAGCGTCCGCACCACCGGCAGGTTCGACGCGATGACCGGCGTGCCCGAGGCCATCGCCTCCAGCAACTTCAACGGACAGCACCCCTGCACGCAGTTGCGGTCATTCACCGGCAACGGCACCAGCACCGCGTCGCATTCATGATGCAACGCCGCCAGCGCGTCCTGCGGCATCGGCTCGCGCAGCTCCACCGCGCCCTCCAACAGCAGGTCTCCACACCGCTCCAACAGCACCCGTCGCTGGTGCTTGCGCAGTGGCCCCACCAGCGTCAGCACCGCGGGCACCTCCGCGCGCAGCAGCCTCAGCGCCTCGATGACGTGGTGCACTCCCTGCCACGACGTCATCGTCCCGCTGTAGAGCAGTCGCACCGGCCGCCCCGGCTCCAGCCCGCGCGGTGGCGCATGACGAAACACCTCCAGCTCCACGCCGTTCGGAATCACCCGCACGCGCGAAGCCTCCGCGCCCCGCTTCACCAGGTACTCCGCCGTCACCTCGCTGGGCGTCACCAGCAGGTCCGCGCGCGCGATGCACACGTCCTCCTGCGCCACCAGCTTCAGCATCAACTCCGCGTCTTCCGCCACGTCCGGGTGGTGATACTTCAGCTCGATGGACGGCAGCCCGTTCACCTCGAACACCAGCGCGTCCGTCAGCGCCTCCTTCCTGCGCGCCACCGGATAACCCTCGAAGATGGAGCGCACGTGGACCACCGAGGCCCGGGGCCTGTCCCTCCACCACGCCGCCAGGTGCGTGCGGAACGACAGCGCCTGCGCCACCAGGTCTCGCCCCCGCGCGTCCAGCGGGTGATACGTCACTCCCTCCACGAGTGGATGCGGGGTCGCGCTCGCGGTGGGTCCGTCTCGGAGCGCCAGCAGGTCCACGCCCCCGAAGGCCGCGCCCAGGGCCTCCACGAAGGCCCGGATGTGCACGGCCGCTCCCTTGGGCGCGGGGAATCGGTCGAAGGAGGCGTAGACGATGCCGGACGCGGAAGCCACGGCCCGCGTGGTATCGCGGCTCACCCGGCTCGGCAAACCGGGAGGTTTGCCCCTCTCCCCGCCGACCCATACACTCCGCGCTCGTTCCTGGCTCCGAAGGGGAGCTTTCCGCCTTGGCCTTCGACATCGACCGCTTCCGCGTGGAGAAGCGCTACCGCAACACCGCGCCCGTCTCCGAGCTGATGGAAGACCTGGGCTTCCTCGCGCGCTTCGACGGGGAGATGGCCGTCCTCAAGCGCCAGTGGCAGCGACGGGCCTTCATCGTGGGCGGCGTGGGCGTGGGCCTGTTCTTCCTGTCGTCCCTCGCCAACAACCTCCTCGACTCCGAGCAGCCCACCCCCTCGTGGCTGAACGGCTTGCTGCCAGGGGGCATCGGCCTGTTGGTCGTCGCGGTCGTCCTCCTGGTCAAGGCCTCCCGGTTCGGCCGGAACGACCTGGAGGACCGTCGCTACGGGCTGCCCACGCTGTTGCTGCGACGGCTGCGCCGCGACATCGCCCCCGAGGAGCCCGTGTCACTGGAGCTGGACTTCCATCCCATCGACCACAAGGCCAAGTGGACGCGCAAGGGCATGGCGGGCACATGGAAGACGAATGAGTTCGAGGACCCGTGGCTGTCGCTCCAGGCGCGCCTGCGCGATGGCACGCACCTGCGCCTCGGCATGACCGAGTGGCTCCAGAAGCGCTCCCGCACGAAGCGCAATGCGCGGGGCAAGTACAAGATGAAGAGCAAGCAGAAGAGCGGCTCGTACCTCCAGGTCCAGCTTCGCGTGAAGCCGGAGCGCCACCCCGAGCTCACCCGGTTGCAAGGCGCGGCCCGCGAGGCGGTGAAGCTCCCGCCGACGGTGGCGCTCACGAAGTTGCAGGTGTCCGAGGACCGGCTCAGCCTCCGCGCCCGGATGGACTCCGATTGGGAAGCGACGGAGACCGTGTCCACGCAGTCGCGGGACGCGACGCGCGCGTGCCTCATGATGCTGTTGAGCCTCTACCAGGTGCTCAACTTCTCCACCTCCCAGCGCAAGCACCACCCCGCGAGGGCTTCCCGATGACGTTCCGCGCGCTCCTGCTGAGCCTCCTCCTCACCGCCGCCTGCTCGCGTCCCTCGAACTCCGAGGCCCCGTCGACCCAGACGCAGGCCGCCTCCGCGGGCGACGAGGTGCCCCTCCCGGGCAAGCTCAAGTTCAAGGACGCGGACGACCGCGAGCGCTTCTCGCTCAAGCCCAAGGACGACGGCGCCAAGCTGGTGGACGGCGATGACCGCGAGCTGGCCCGCTTCAAGTGGAAGGGCACCGCCCTCAAGGTGTCCGGCCCGGATGACACGGCGCTGGGCTACGTCCTCGGCTCGGCGGGTGGCGCGCTCACCGTGAGAGATGGCGAGCAGCGGCAGGTGCTCTACACCCTCGCGCGACAGGGCTCCGGCTGGAGGCTCACCGACGCGAAGGGCGCGCTGCTCTACACCGTGTCCTCGGACGACGAGGGCGCGCGCATCCAGGATGCCTCCGGCACCGAGGTCGCCCGCGTGAAGGTGCGCGAGGGCAAGGTGTCGCTCCGGGAGCCCGGTGGCAAGACGCTGCTGGCCACCAAGTCGCTGGTGCGCGCGGACGCGGCGGCCTGTCTCGCCTTCGAGAAGCTGGACCTGCCCTTCCGCGTGGCGCTGCTCCACCAACTCCAGACGCCGCCGTCCGAGTCCGCGCCATGAGCCCCTTCTCCAACGAGGGCTGTGAGGTGAGCACGGGCTTCCTGTTCTCCCATCCGTGTGGACTGCCCGCGGGCGCCCTGTGCCCGCGCTGCGGCAAGAGCGTCTGTGACGCGCACCTGACGACCCAGCAAGAGGCGCTCGTCTGCACGGGCTGCGCGATGTTGGGCGACGAGGACCCGGAGGACGACGGCTCGACGACCACCGACTCGGACGACGCGAGCGCCTACTACGACGACTACGGCTACTACGGGTCGGGCTCCTCGTGGGCGCGGGGCTCCTCGAAGGACCCGCACGACTTCACCGAGGCCGACGGCGAGAGCCTGCGGCACGAGGACGACTCCTCCTTCGAGGAGGACCTGGGCGGAAGCTGATGGCGGGCGCGCGCTGGCTCATCTACGCGTTGGGCGGAGGCATGGGTCACTTCACCCGGGCCTGTGGACTCGCGCGCGTGGCGGCCCGACGGGGACACCGCGTCACCGTGGTGACCAACAGCGTCTTCGCTCCGGACGTGCCGCTGGAGGACGTGCTGGGCGCCGGAGCCCATGTGCACCGGCTGAACCCGGACCTGGCCAAATCCGCCGTGCGCGAGGCGGTGGAGTGTCTGCTTGACGGCGTGCGTCCGGAGGTCCTCGTGGTGGACACCTTCCCGCGCGGCCTCGCGGGGGAGCTGGCGCCCATGCTGCCCGGACTGCGCATGGGCAAGGTGCTGGTGCACCGGGACTTGAATCCCACGTATGTGGCGCGCTTCAACGTCGCGGCGGCGGTGGAGGACTTCGACCTGCTGCTCGTCCCCGGTGAGGACGCGCCCTTCTCCCAGCACCCGCGCGCCGTGCGCACCGCGCCCTGGCTCCTGTTGGAGCGCGATGAATGGCTGAGCCGCGCGCAGGCCCGTGAGCGGCTGGGCGTGGCCGCGGATGATATCCGTCCGCTGGTCGCGGTGATGGGCAGTGGCAACGCGGAGGAGGTGGCGGAGGCGGGCGCCATCGCCACGCGGCTCCAGGAGCGACTCGGGGCTTCGGCGCCGGTGCGGTGGCTGGCGCCTCCGGGGCCCTGGTTCCCCGTCCGCGCTCCGAGCAGCGGCGCGGCCGAGCGCAACCTGCTCCAGCCCGTGCGCGTGTGGCCCGCGCTGGCGGTGATGCCCGGGGTGGACATCCTGGTGGGCGCGGGCGGGTACAACACCGTGCAGGAGGCGCGCGTGACGGGCACTCCGCTGGTGGCCCTGGCTCGCGCTCGCCGCTACGACAGGCAGGCGGTGCGGCTGCGTCCGGAGGAGCTGGCCCGCACCGAAGCGGAGTTGATGGAGCGAGTCGCCGCGCTGGTGGGGCCCCGCTCCGCGCGCGCGCCAGAGACCTATTCCGGGGGCGCCAGGGACGCGGTGGCGCTCATCGAGCGCACCTTGCTCAATGCTTGAGGTCCTTGTGGCCCGGCGCCGGGTCGATGCCGTGCGCCATGATGAAGTGGTAGACGACCTGCGGGTCTTCCTTCGGCCCGCTCATCAGCTCCACCAGGAAGTGGCCCTGCGTGCCTGAGTCCGGGTCCGGGGCCACGTTCACCTCGGTGACCTCGCGGCCCGCGAGCACCAGCTCCCCCACGAGCACCTTCCCCTTGAGCACCTGGATGATGTGCTGACGCTCCTCCTCCAGCAGCAGCCAGTGGAAGTCGTCGTGGTCGTACAGCATCGCGTCGACGGAGCCGCACCGGAGGATGCATTGGGTGTGTTCCTGGAGCCAGCGCCAGAAACCATCGAATTTCAGGGTACGTACCGGTTGGGGGAGCATGTCCATGGTGACCTCGCGCGCGCGGCCAGGGGGGCTCACGCTCGCCCGCCACGTCCGGCCTTCCCTAGCACGATTGCCCTCGCCCGGTGCTGACGCCGTGCGGGGAACCCCCCACCATGCCCGGCTGCTGTCCACTCCGTGAATCCCCCACGTCCTGGGCTTGTTCCTCCAGTCATGAAGGGGGCGTCCCATCCACATCCGTCCCCGGCTTCAGCGAGGTCCCAATCGTGAGCTTCCCCGCCCAGAGCCAGGTCGTTCGTGGAGTCCGTCCGCCGTGCCAGGAGGCGACATGAGTCTGCGCGCCTGGCTCGCCGCCATCATGGGTGGCCTCGCCCTGCTGACGCTCGTGGCCGCCACCGCGCTCATCGTCCTGACGAACGCGCAGAACCACTCGGCGAACACGCTCGGCAACTCCGTGGAGGGACTCCATCTGGCGGAGGAGCTGGAAATCGACCTGCTCATCCATTTCCGGCTCAGCGGCGTGACGGGCCCGGTGGAGGTGACGTCCGAGCGCATCCGGGGCAGGACGCTCCAGAGCATCGAGTCCTCGTTCCCCCGGTTGCTGGAGGGCCTCAATCGCAGTGCCTTCGGCGCCCCGGAGCAGGCGCTCATCCGGGAGGTGGATGAGCACTTCAGGCAGTACCTCGCCACCCAGCGAGAGGCCGCTCGGCTGCCCCTGCGACAGCGCGCCCAGCGGGTGATTCCCGCGCTGGATGCCTCGCTGGATTCGCTGGAGCGGCTGGTCCAGCTCAACGTGGAGGAGGCCCGGACGGCGCGCGAGTCCTCGGCGGACCTCAACCGGATGGGCAACACCGTGGGCCTGGTGCTGTGTGGTCTCCTGCTGGTGGGCCTGGTGACGGGCACCTACCTGCTGCGACGCATCGCCTGGCAGCCCCTGCGGGACATCAGCCAGTCCATGCGCCGCTTCGGCGCGGGACGCAAGCGCACCCGCGCGCCGGTGGCGGGCCCCACCGAGCTGCGCGACATGGCGCGCACCTTCAACGAGATGGCCAACAGCCTCACGCACCAGCAGGAGCAGCAGCTCGCCTTCCTCGCGGGCGTGGCCCATGAGCTGCGCAATCCGCTGTCCGCGCTGAAGCTGTCCACCGCCCTCACCGAGCGAACGCGCGCGCAGCTCACGCCGGAGCGCATGCAGCGCACGCTCGCGCTGGTGGGACGGCAGGTGGAGCGCCTGGACCGGATGGTGGGGGACCTGCTCGACTCCACCCGCATCGAGGCGGGCAAGCTGGAGCTGCGGCCCGAGGTGCGAGACGCGCGCGAGCTGGCGCGGGGCGTGGTGGAGCTGTACCGCTCCAGCGACGGCGGGCACGTGCTCCAGCTCGACGTGCCGGAGACGCCCCTGCTGGTGCGCGTGGACCCGGACCGGCTGGAGCAGGTCATGGCCAACCTGGTCAGCAACGCGCTGAAGTACTCGCCGTCCGGCAGTCGCGTGGACGTGGCGGTGCGCCGCGATCAGGAGGACGTGCTCCTGCTCGTGAAGGACCAGGGCATCGGCGTCACCGAGGAGGAGAAGGGCATGCTGTTCGCCCCCTTCCAGCGGCTGGGCGATGCCCGGAGCAAGCGCGCGCCGGGGGTGGGGCTGGGGCTGTCCGTCGCGCGGCGCATCGTCGAGGCCCATGGCGGGCGCATCGAGGTGGAGAGCACGCCCGGGGTGGGCTCCACGTTCTGCGTCCGGCTGGCCCTCGCCACCCAGGAGGCGGGGGGCGCCGTGGAGCTCCCGGCGGCCACGGCGCCGGTGCCTCCGGACGCCCTGCACTAGACGCAAAGCGTTGCGTGCCGCGCTTCCGTCGGAGAGGCTGGGTGCGCCAGGGAGGCGTCGGACGTACCTTCCGGGCTCCATGACAGGAGTCGCCTGGAACATGAAGATTTCGCGCCGAGTCGCGCCGCTCGCCATCCTGCTCTCCGTGGGAGGACTGGGGGCGTGTGCCTCCCGCCAACCGGCGCCCGAGGCCCAGGCCGCGCGGCCTTCCTCCGCCACGCCCGCCTCTGTCATCCAGTCCACGGAAGGGGGCTTCTCCGTCGCCCTGCCGGGGCCGGTGAGCGAGGAGCGCCGCTCCCAGGTCACCGATGTGGGCGAGGTGACACTCCACACGTTCATCGCCGTCCGTCCGGAGTCGGACACGGCGTACTACGTCTCGTACACGGACTTCCCCGCGGCGGCGGTGTCGCAGGCGAAGCCGAGCGACGTGGTGTCCCGCGCCAGCCTGGGTGCGCTGGAGGCCCTGGGCGCCACGGGTGTCTCCTCGAAGCCCCTGACGCTGGAGGGCTTCCCGGGTTGGGAGGTGGAAGGAGTCTCCGGGCCGCGTCGGCTGCGAGGCCGCTTCTACCTGGTGGGCCCCCGGCTCTATCAGCAACTGCTGCTGCATCCCGAGGGCAAGCCGCCCCAGGACGCGGAGGGCTTCTTCGAGTCCTTCCGCCTGGACCCCCAGGTGGCGGCCATGCTGTCGGGCGCGCAGCGCTCCTGAGTACGCGGGGCCGGGTGTTCCGGTGATGCGGGCGGGTGCGGTATGCCAGCCCCGCGATGAATCTCTCGGCCATCGACCTCAACCTGTTCCTCGTGCTGCACGCGGTGCTGGAGACGGGGAGCGCCACGGGTGCGGCGCGGCAGCTCCACGTCACGCAGTCGGCGGTGAGCAACGCGCTGGCCCGGCTGCGGGAACTCTTGGGAGACCCGCTGCTGGTGCGTCAGGGAAAGGGGCTGGTGCCCACGCCTCGCTGTGAAGAGCTGAGGCCGCTGCTCAACAACGCGGTGGCGCAGCTCCAGGTGGCCGTGGATGGCCAGCGCTTCCAGCCGGAGGAGAGCACGCGCCGCTTCACGCTGGCCTGCGGTGACAATCAGGATGTCTGCGACGTGCCCCGCATCGTCGAGGCCTTCGCGCACCGCATGCCGCAGGCGCAGCTGCGCGTGGTGAGCATCGACTTCCTGGTCGCGTCGGATGGAATGGGGACGGGGGAGGTGGATGTCGCGCTGGGGCCCCGGATGGTGGCCACTCGGGAGGGCTTCTGCGTGGAGGACCTGTACCTGGAGGAGGTGGCCTTCGTCGTGCGCAAGGACCACCCGCTCATCCCTGGGACGGTGCTGACGCGGGAGGCGTTCAACGCCTGCAAGCACATCGACATCGTCATCACCCAGGGCCGTCCGGGCGTGGGGCGCTCCATGTTCGAGCGGTTCCGCAAGGAGAACGGCCTGGAGTACAGCTCGGCGCTCGCCGTCTCCCACTTCATCGCCGCGGGCATGGCCGCGACGCGCACGGACTACGTCGCGGGAATGCCGGGACGCACGGCGGAGGTCCTCTGCGCCATGCTCCCGCTGAAGCGCCTGCGGTTCATGCCCGCGCCTCCGCCCATGACGATGTCGCTCATGTGGCACACCCGTACGGACGCGGACCCCGGCTCGCGCTACTTCCGGCAGTTGCTGTTCAATGTGCTGAAGGACATGCCGGCGACTCGCGCGGAGCCGCGAGCGAAGCCGCCCACGAGCCCCGCGCGCCGCGCCCGGAGCCGCTGACGCCCGCCGGACTCGGTGGTCCGGGGGCGCCCGCATGCTTCAGTCCCGCGCTGTCATGAAGTGCTCGCCGCGTCCTCGGGGAGCTCGCCGAACTTGCCGGACTCGAAGTCGTGAATGGCCTGGAGCACTTCGCGCTGGCTGTTCATGACGAACGGGCCCAGATGGACGATGGGCTCGCGCAGGGGCTCACCCGCGAGGACGATGAGATGCGTGTCCGTTTCGGCACGCAGGGACAGGAACTCGCCGTCGTTGGCGAAGAGCGCGAGCTCGCCCTCGGTGGCCGTCTCACCGCCGGAAGTCACGCGACCGGAGGCGACGAGCACGATGGCGTTGTGGTGCTTCGGCAAGGGGATTTGGAGGTCCGTCCCCGCGCGCAGTCGCACGTCGAGCATTGAGATGGGCGTGAAGGTCCGCGCGGGACCCTGGGTGTCGTTGAAGTTGCCCGCGATGACTCGCACCGTTCCGCCCTCGACGGGGACGGTGGGAATCTGCGCCGCGGTGATGGGCTGGTAGCCCGGCGCGGCCCGCTTGTGAGCGCGGGGAAGGTTCACCCAGACCTGAAGCATCTCGAAGACGCCACCGCGTCGGGAGAAGGCATGCTCATGGTACTCCTCGTGGAGGATGCCGGACGCGGCCGTCATCCATTGCACGTCACCCGGGCCGATGACGCCCGAGTGGCCCGCGTTGTCTCGATGCGCGACGTTGCCCTCGAACGCGAGCGTGACGGTTTCGAAGCCGCGATGCGGATGCCAGCCGACGCCCCGCTGACCCTTGGCGAGGGGCGGGTAGTGATGCGGCGGATGGTGGTCCAGCAGCAGGAAGGGGCTGACACGTTCCTGGGACACGCCCCCGCTGGGGACGAGCGTCTTCACGCGGAAGCCGTCGCCGACCCAGTGGAAGGGCCCGCCGCCGTGGACGCTCTCGAGCGTCCGCGCACGGGGAAGCGCGTGGGGAACGGTGGGGGGAGTCAGTGTCTGTGTCGTGGTGCTCATGGCACAGAACGTAAGGGTGGAAGCGGAGGTGTAAATCGCTCCCGCGCATGATGCTTATCATCACGTCGTGTGATGGTCCCCGAGCGCGAGCTGGCAGAGGGAGGTGAGCCGGTTGGAGGCCCACGTCGCCACGGGGCCCAGCGGCGTGCCCTTGCGGCGCACCAGGGCGAGGGGCCGCTGTGGCGGAGGCCCGCCCTCATAGGCGGCGAGCCGCAGACGCACCAGTCTCCCCGCCGCCAGGTCCTCGCTCACCAGGTGCTCGGGCTCGTGGCCCCAGCCGAGCCCGCCGAGGATGAGTGCATGTTTCGTCATCAAGTCCGCGACGCGCCAGCTTTTCGCGGAGAAGACGCCCCGGTCCGCCGTGCCTGTCTTCCCGGAGGGCAGGCGCTCACTGAGGACGAGCTGGGTGGTGGTGGCGAGGTGCTCGTCGGTGATGACGCCCTTCACCGCCGCGAGGGGATGTGACGGCGCGGCGACGGGGAGCATGCGCAAGAGCGCGATGGGGCGCTGCTCCAGGCCGGAGAGGTCCAGGTCCGCGCCGGCGATGGCGAGCGTGGCCTTGCGCTCGCGCAGGCGCTCCGTCACGGCGGCGAGCAGCTCCACCTCCAGCGTCAGCTCCACGCCGGGGTGGGTCTGCGCCAGCTCCTTGACGAAGGACAGCAGCGCGGAGGTCGGGAACATGGCGTCGACGACGAGCGCGAGCTTCGTCTCCTCGCCGCTCTTGAGGCGGCCGACGACTGTCTGGAACGTCGCGAGGTCGTCATGCAGTCGCTGGGCGGCGGCGACCACGGCCTCGCCCTTCATCGTCAGGCGGGGGACGCGGCTGCTGCGGTCGAAGAGGCGCATGCCGAGCTGCTTCTCCAGCCGCTGCATGGCCTGACTGACGGCGGGTTGTCCCTGGCCCAGGCGCCGGGCCGCCGCGGAGAAGCTGCCCTCTTCGGCCACCGCGCGGAGCGTCCGGAGCTGGTCGATGGTGACGCTGTCGAGCACCGCGCGACTGCATCACATCGACGCGGGCGTTGCACGCGTGGCGGGCCTTGCCCTACTTGCGCGCCGACAGCCAGGAGACGATGAGCGAGCCCAATGTCGTCGCGGCGGTGCTCTCCGAGATGGCGCCCCGGAGCATGTCGCGTGAAATCGCCTCCGCCGCGCCGATGATGCCCACGCAGCGCAGGCGCAGGGTCTCCTTCGGCAGCTCGCAGTAGGGCGCGAGCGCGTCCCGGTAGAGGTCCACATAGCGGTCCAGAATCGTTTGATAGAAGGTCTCCATCTGCCCGTCGCCCTTGAGCGCGGCGGAGATGGCGTGCTGCTCGGGACCGATGGTCAGGTAGCAGTGCATGTACGAGCCGCTCATCACCCTGGCGACGTCCTCGAGCTTGCGTCGCGTGCGCTGGATCGCCTCCTCGAACTCAGCGAGCTGCGCGGCGTCGATGCGCTCATACAGCGCCATCAGCAGCCCGGCGCGTGACTGGAAGTGCTCGTAGGGGATGGGCTTGCTGACGCCCGCGCGCTCGGCCAGGTGGGCGAGCGTCAGCGCGTCCGTGCCTTCCTTCCTCACCACCGCCATCGCCACGTCGAGCAACTGCTCGCGTCGCTGGGCCTTGGGGAGCTTCTTGGGGGCGGGTTCACTCATGGGACGTCGCGGCGGCACCCTTGGGGCTTAGCTGCCTCGACGCGGACGCGCAACCGGACCTCTCGTCGTCGAAATCGTGGCGAACCTACTTTTGGTAACTTACTTTAAGTAGGGTCAACGCGGCACCATTTCCCGCCGGCCCTCCGGCACCCTCAACCACTGCCTCTCGGGGCAGGGGAGCGCACCTGTCATGTCTTCGAACCCTCGGAAACCCGTCCTCATCATTGGTGGCTCGGGCGTTGTCGGCTCCCTGGCCGCCAAGGCCCTGCGTCGGCTGCAACCGGACCTGCCGCTCACGATTGGCGGCCGGGATTTGTCCCGCGCCCAGGCGGTGGCCCGCGAGGTCGGCCTCGCCGACGCCACGACGGTGGACCTGGCGCGGCCCGATTTGGGCCAGCCCTCGAGCCGCGCCTACAGCGCCGTCGTCCTGTTCGTGAAGGACGACACGCTCAACTCGCTGCGGTACGCGCAGGCGCACGGGCTGCCGTACCTGGGCATCTCCACGAGCCTGTTCGAGGTCGCTCCCGAGGTCGCCCTCCACATGCACCAGCCCACGCGCTCGCCCATCCTCCTGGGCAGCGCCTGGCTGGTGGGCGCCGCCACGCTGCCCGCGCTCCAGTTCGCCCGGGAGTTCCGCGCGCTGGAGTCCATCGCCATCGGCGCCGTGCTCGACGAGCAGGACGTGGGCGGGGCCGCCGCGTACGCGGACCTGGACCGGCAGTCGAAGGCCACGCCCAACACCCTCATCCTGGAGAACGGACAGTGGCGCTGGGTGGGAGGCGACGCGGCGCTGCGCACCTTCCGCGACGGAGAAGGGCAGGACGTCCAGGGGCAGGCGTACACGATGCTGGACCCCGCGAGCCTCGCCGCCGCGACGCAGGCGAAGTCCATCCGCTTCGATGTCGCCATCGGCACCTCCGCGCCGCGCCGCCGTGGCGAGCCCTTCTCCACCGAAATCATCTTCGAACTCGAAGGCACGCTGCACGACGGCACCCGGACGCGCGTGCGTCACGAGTTGATGCACCCGGAGGGACAGGCTCCGATGACGGCGGTGGGCGTGGCCGTGGGCGTCGAGCGGTTGCTCGGCCTCGCGGGAGGCGCACCCGTCGCACCGGGGCTCTACCTCCCCCATGTCCTCATCGAGCCGGAGTACCTGCTGCGCCGACTCCAGGAGTCCGGCGCCCGGCTTCGTCGCGCATGACCTTCCCCTCTCTTCCACACACAGGAATCCCATCATGAACGCATCGAACCTGAAGCCCGTCCTCGTCATCGGAGGCTCCGGCATTGTTGGACGCCGGGCCGTGAAAGCACTGCGCGAATTGCACCCGGAGCTGGCCCTCCGGATTGGAGGACGTGATGTGAGCAAGGCCGCCGCGCTCGCCAGGGAACTCGGCCGGGCGGAGGCCGTGCGCATCGACCTGGAGCGCGATGATTTGGGCCTGGCTCCAGACGCCGCCTTCAGTGCCGTGGTGGTGCTGCTCAAGGACGACACCCTGCGCTCGATGAAGTACGCGCAGGCGCACGGGCTGCCGTATGTCTCCTTCTCCGACTTTGTCTTCGACATCGGCCCGGAGGTCGCGGTCCACATCCAGAAACCCACGGCCGCTCCGGTGCTCTTCCTGGGGCACTTCCTGGGCGGCACCGTGGCCATGTCCACCCTCCAGTTCGCTCGCGAGCTGAAGAAGGTCCACTCCATCCTGATTGGCGCCGTCTTCGACGAGGAGGACGTGGGCGGGCCCGCCGCCAGCGGAGACATGGAGCGGCTGACGAAGGGCGTGCCCAGCCCGCTGATTCGCAAGGACGGGAAGTTCCTCTGGGCCACCACGGAGGAGGACACGACGCGGACCTTCCAGGCGGCGGACGGCACGCAGTGGAAGGGCCGGGCGTATCCGTTGCTGGACGTGGCCACCCTCGCGGCGGTGACGGACGCGAGCACGGTGCGACTCGACTTCGCGGTGCGGGCCGCGTCGAGCCGCCCGGCCGGTCAGGGTCCCGGCCACGAGGTCATCATCGAACTCATCGGAGAGTTGCCGGACGGGACGACGACGCACGTGCGCCACACGCTGGTGGATTGGGATGTGCATTCGGGGCTGAGCGGGCGGGGCGTGGCGCTCGCGGTGGAGCGGTTGCTGGGGCTCGTGGGAGGGGCTCCCGTGGCCCCGGGGCTGTACTCGCCCGAGGGAGTGTTGGACCCGGCCCACGTCGTCGAGCGCCTGAAGGCGTGGGGCACGCGGATTCAACGCGCGTGACTCGGTGAAGTGTCTCCCGCGTGGACGAGGGCCCGACCTTTCGGGAAGGGCCCTCGCGCCGCGCCAGGAGGCTGTCAGCCCCGGCGGGGATACTCGCGGGTGACGCCTTGCTCCACGCCCGAAGGAGACCGTCCCCATGACGAGCCCGCTGACCGCACTTCCACTTCCACTTCCACTTCCACCGCAGGTGACGCCGCCACCCGTGAGTGTCGCGGCCGAGAAGCACGAAGCGTCCCGGTTCGATGGCGTCCTCGCGGACAAAGCGAACGCCCCTTCGAGCCCGAGCGCTCCACGTGAGGTCGCTCCCTCGAGCGCGGTGTCCCCGGTCGCCAGCACCGAGCGGACGGTGCTCCACGGCATCTCCCGCTTCGTCCAGGAGCTGGAGCAGGGCCAGCGCGTGCTGGACGACATCATCCAGTCCGCGTCCTCTGGCGCGCACTACTCCAACGCGGAGTTGCTGGCGCTCCAGGCGTCCATGTACCGCTACACGCAGTCCCTGGACCTGGTGAGTCGCGTCGTCGAGAAGGGCACCAGCGGGCTGAAGGACGTCCTCAAGACGCAGGTGTAGCTACCCCGTCTTGCGGCGCTTGCTCGCGGGCGCGGGCGGAGGCTCCTGCTCCAGTCGAGAGCTGAGGGCCTCGCGGATGGCGAGCACGCGGGCCTTGAGGTCCTGCAACTCCTCCAGCGATGAGCCCGACGCCTCCAGGATGGACGGGGGCACGCACTCCGCCTTCGCGCGCAAGCCTCGCCCCGAGGTCGTCAGCCGGATGCGCACCTGCCGCTCATCCAGCACGTCCCGCTCGCGCTTGACGAGCCCCGCGGACTCCAGCCGCTTGAGCAGCGGCGTGAGCGTCCCCGAGTCCAAGAGCAGCCGCTCCCCCAGCGCCTTCACCGTGACGTCGTCCTCTTCCCACAGCACCAGCATCGCCAGGTACTGGGGATAGGTGAGGCCCAGCTTCTCCAGCAGCGGCCGGTACGTGCGGTTGAGCAGGTGCACCGTCGAGTACAGGGTGAAGCAGAGCTGCTCGTTCAGGTGGAGCGCGTCGACGCGCTTCTTGGGCAGGGGCATGGCGGTTCCTCCCCGCAACATGCGGCCCAGGTCCATTGCGCGCAATGGAATCGCGCTTCAGGACGTTCCGGGAAGGCGCGAGCCGCGCAGCCAGTGGGGCACGCGCTCCAGGAGGTCGTGCCCGTCGAAGGGCTTGAGGAGGGTGTCGAGCACGGCCGGGTGGAGCACCCGCCGGGGCGTCAGGGCCACCACGGTCAGCCCGGTCCATGCGGGGTGTCGGGCGAGGCGCTCCAGGAAGGCGTACCCGTCCATGCGCGGCATCTCCATGTCCAGCAGCACCAGGGAGGGGCGCCCGTGCACCTCCAGCCAGGTGAGCGCCTCCAGGCCGTCCTTCGCCACGGCGCTGCGATAGCCCGCGCTCGTGAGGACGTCGACCACGGAGGCGCGGAGGTCCGCGTCATCCTCCACGACGAGCAGCGTTCCTTCGGAGGCTCCTGGCATGAGAGGTCGTCTCCCTAGGTCATGGTGGGCGCGGGGTACAGGGAACATCTGCCGGTTCGCACCGGCAGAAGAGGTCCTCAGGTTTCCTCGAACATGGCCTGGAGCACCCTCCAGGCGAGCTTCACCTCCGGGCCGGAGAGGCTGGACAGGAAGTCGCAGATTTCCGCCACCTCTTCGGTGCGCTCCTGCTCGAAGCCGTTGAAGAGCGTCTTGAGTGACACGTCCAGGCCTGTCGTCAGCTTGCCGAGCGTATCCAGCGACGGAGAGAACGCTCCGCGCTCGATGCGACGGATGGCATCCACCGAGAGCTCGCACCGCTCCGCGAGTGCCTCCTGGGTGAGCTCCCGGTTGTTGCGAAGCTGGCGCACATGGCCGCCGAACTTGCGATGGAACCTCGTCCAGTTCGCTACCTTGTTCTTCGCATTCTCCATAGTGGGTGACGGGTAATCTGGGGACTCCGCGTCCCAAGTGAAGTGAAGGTGTTGTCGGTTGGACCTCGGATGTCGCCCGTCCGCCAACTCGGAGGCCCTGTGTGTCGCAGGGTTGCGGGAAACCAGGAGGCAAGGTGCGAGCGCATCCCTCGCCCACGCTTCCCTGAGGAGCAGGGAGGCTGGCGGGCCGGGAAAATGCGCGAGCGGAAGAGTTCGTCTACGCTGCACGCCGCATGACGCATTCGGAAGTCGGGTGGGGTGGACGGCGGGCCGTGTTCCACGTCCTGGCCTGCTGTGGCCTCTTGGCCGCCTGTGAAATCGGTTCCGAGGTTCGCCCCCTCACCGTCCCGGAGCCTGTCACGGCCCCTCCGGCGGCGGCGGTGGCGCGCCCTCCGTCTGAAGCTCCGAGGCCACCCGAGCCCGAACCCGTGCCACGGCGGGTGGCGCCGGAGCCCACGGAGCGGACGCGGTCGACGCAGGCGCTGGCGGTGAAGCTCGGGGCGCTCGGGGCGAAGGTGGATGACCCGTGCGTGGCGCCCGTGGGCACGGGCTGCGCCCGCACCGCGCTGGCGTCCTTCTTCGAATCGTTGGATTCCCTGTCCGCCGGCACGGCGTCCGGGCCCACGGTCATCGAGGCCTTTGGCAACTCGCTCATCGCGGGGGACCGCATCGTGGACATCCTCCGGGACGACCTGGGCGCGGGCTTCGGCGCCGCGGGCCGGGGCGTGCTGCTGGTGGACCGGATGGCGCCCTATGGTGGGCGCGGACGCACCGGCTACAGCAAGGGCGGGTGGGAGCCCCGCACGCTGGGCGAGCTGCGCAAGCCCCCGCACCCGTTCGGAGTCACGGGCGTGTACCACGTGGCCACCGTCGCGAAGGCGCGCAGCCGCTTCAAGCTGGAGGGCGAGCCGCGAGGCACCCTGTGGTGGCTGGATGTCCCGCATGGCGGCGCGCTCACCGTCCTGAGTGGAGACACGGTGCTGGCCCGGACGGAGCCCACGGGAAGTGGCGAGTCGAAGGCCACGCGCTTCGAGCTGCCCGCGGGCACGACGTCGGTGGACGTGGTGGCGGAGGCGAAGGGCGCGGTGGTGCAGGGCGTGGTGTTGCAGCACGCGCGTCCTGGCATCGTCCTGGACATGCTCGGGGTTCCGTCCGCGGATGCGAGCCTCTATGCGCGGCTGGATGACGCGGCGCTGCGCTCGCAGCTGGCGGAGCGCGACCCTCGGTTGCTCGTCTTCTTCCTGGGGGGCAACGAGTCCAAGCGCCTGGAGTGGAAGCGCACGGATTTGGAGACGCTGCGCAAGGACTTGGGGGCGCTGCTGCGTCGGGCTCGAGCCGCCGCGCCGGGCAGCGCCTGTCTGGTGGTGGGGCCCATGGACGCGGTGCGCGACACGAAGGACCGGGGCAAGGCCTTCACGCAGCGCCCCTTCCTGGAGGCCGTCGTCGAGGCGGAGCGGGAGGTGACGCAGGCGGAAGGGTGCGCCTTCTTCAACCTCTACGCGGCCATGGGGGGCAAGGGCGCGCTCTCGCGCTTCCACCAGTCCGGGTTCATGCACGAAGACCTGGTGCATCCGCGCGGACGGGGGCTGGATGTGCTGGGCCATCTGGTGACGGACGCGCTGCTGCGCGCCTGGGTGGAGACGCCGCCGGCTTCCCGTCGCGTGGCCGCGCTGTCGCCCGCGGCCGGAAGCCCGCCTGGTTCGACCGTGGAGGCCGCGCCATGATGACGCCGAGGGGGCTCTTCGCCGCGCTGTGGTTGTTCGCGACTCCGGCGCTGTCGGCGCCGCGTCTCACGCCGGTGTGCGAGTCCGTGAGCGCGGAGGCCGCCGAGGGCCCGCGCGGGTTTTCTCCCGAGGTGACGCAGGCGCTGGATGCCATCGTCCGCTCGGAGCTGTCCCAGGGGCCCGTCGCGGGGCTGACGGTGGGTGTCACGCGCGGGGCCCAGCGGTGGGTGTGTGGCTATGGCCTGCGGGATTTGGCCAAACGTCTGCCCGCGACGCCGCGCACCACGTTCCGCATGGCGTCCGTCACCAAGTCCTTCACCGCCGTCGCCGTCTTGCAGTTGGTGGAGCAGGGGAAGCTGGATTTGGACGCGGACATCCACACGCTGGTGCCGGGCTACCCGGCGAAGCAGTGGACCGTCACGGTGAAGGATTTGCTGGGACATCTGAGCGGGGTGCCCACGTATGACGGGCTGGCCTCCAGCAACAACGTGAAGCCGGTGAGCACGGGCGAGGCCATCTCCGCCTTCTCCGAGAAGCCGCTCGCCTTCGAGCCGCGCACCCGCTACCTGTACAGCACCTGGGGCTACAACCTGCTGGGCGCGGCGGTGGAGGCGGCGTCGGGGAAGTCCTATCGCGACTACCTGCGTGAGAACGTCTTCCAGCCCGCGGGCATGGAGCACGCGGACCTGGACGTCACCGCGACGCGCGACGAGCACCAGGCGGTGGGCTACCGCGTGAAGGACGGCGTGCTGAAGCCCTCGCGCTTCCTGGATGTGTCCAGTCGTTTCGGTGGAGGTGGGACGCGGGCCACGGTGGGGGACATGCTCGGCTTTGGCCGCGCGGTGCTGGCCCACCGGTTGGTGAAGCGGGACACCATGGGGAAGATGCAGGCGTCCATGGCCACGCGCGACGGGCGCCTCACGGACTACGGCATGGGCTTCGCGACCTATCCCCTGCGCGGCCACTACCTGGTGGCGCACGCGGGCGGGCAGCCGGAGACGACGACGCTGCTGGTGATGTTCCCCGCCGAGGACACGGTGATTGCGCTGGCCACCAACATCGAGGGCGAGGCGAAGCGGCTGCGGCGCCTGTCCATCCGGTTGATGGAGGGCGTGCTGGAGAGTGGTGTCACGCGCAGGGACGCGCACTTCACGGACCCGGTGGACTCGGTGGTGTACGAGGGCCTGGGGCGCATCGCCAGCTATGGTCTGGCGTATCACCTGTGGGCCACTCGAGGGCCGGGCACGCTGCCGCCGGACGAGGACCTGCCGGGCGCCTTCGCGCGTGTGTCGGAGCTGCTGGACCGCAAGCTCATCGGCAAGGACGCGAAGGCGGCGCTGGAGCGCATCCGCAGCGGGCATGACCCGAAGCTGGGCTCCGTCTTCATCCGCGTGGGCGCGCAGATGGCGCGCACGTTGGAGAAGGCGCATGGCCCCGAGCGACTGTTGGCGTACCCGGCGGAAGGTCCGCTGTCGTTCTTCGCGGACTATCTGGCCGCGTGTGAAGCTCAGGGTGTGCCGGACACGGAGCGCTTCGGCGAGCCGCTGCGCGGGGACCTGCTGCGCTTCGTCGCCGGGTGGAAGCGGGCGGAGGTGCCGGAGTTGCTTCGTCTGCGGCTGGACGAGACGAAGAACCCGGAGGCGCACTGGCCCGCGCTGAAGAAGACGGCGGTCTTGTCGCCGGATGTGCGGCCGGACTATTCGGACGAGCTGCTGCGCGTCGCCGAGGGGTTCGCGTGGCGCAAGCAGTCCGCGAACCGCGTGCGTTGGCTGGAGCGGGCGGTGGAGTTGCAGCCGAGGAGCGTGGATGCCCGGTGGGCCCTGTCGCAGGCGCTGCTCACGGTGAAGCGGGACGGGGAGGTGCTGGCGCATCTGCAAGAGGCCCTGGCGACGCCGCAGGGCGCGCTGGCGCTGGCGCCGATGTCGTTCCTCAAGCGCGTGGTGATGGACTCGGAGACGCCGCGCGTGGGGCTGGGCCTGGTGCGCGCGGCTGTGGCGCTGCACCCGGAGTCACCGGAGCTGTGGGAGGCCCTGGCGAAGCGGGAGAAGGCCCAGGGCCACCCGGCCGAAGCGAAGGCGGCCTTGCGTCAGGCCCGTCGCGCGCGCGAGGCCCGTCCTCCGGAGTTGACCGCCGAGCCGGCCAACCGGGCAGGCGTGGACCGTGGAACGGGCCCCGTGCCGGATGACCACGGCCTCGTGCGCCCGCGTCAGTCTCTCTGATTCGAAGATGGCGCCGGCCTATCGGGCTGGCGTGTTGCGCGAGCCTCGTGCCGGGTGTCCCATGGATTCGTGCCGTGCGCCCGCGTCAGTCGCTTTGAGGCGAGGACATCGCCTGCCAGCTGGGATGGGTGTGGCGCGAGCCTCGTGCTGGATGACCACGGCCTCATGCGCTCGCACGAGTCTCGCTTGGGCGAGGTCGTCCGGGAGGACTGTGCGAGGATGCCTCTCGTGTCCGGCATCCCGTGTCCCTTCTGTCAGGCCTCCTTCGCCCCCGGCGCTCAGCGCTGTCCGGCGTGTGGCGCCTCCTTGCTGGTTGCTCCTCCCGCCGACTCGGACGTGGCCGTCTGCGCCATCCATCCGGAGTGGATGAGCTTTCATGCGTGCACGCGCTGTGGCGCCTTCGCTTGCTCACAGTGTCTGCGCGAGGGTCCTCGCGGCGAACTGGTCTGCGCGCGGTGTCATGAGCGCTCGCCGCACGAGCCACTCCCGTGGGACCAGCGCGAGGAGTTGGGCTGGGCGAAGGCGTTCTGGAAGACGTGCGTGGAGGTGATGCTGCGTCCGGGCGTCACCTTCGGACGGATGTCACCGGAGGGGAGCGTGGGCAGCTCGCTCCTCTTCGCCTTGCTCACTGCGTTCGTCGGCTACTTCGTCACCAGCCTGTTCTACTTCGCCGTCCTGCTGGTGGTCCCCTACGAGAACCTCGCGTCCCGAGGGATGGGCGAGCCGGGCCCTTCCTTCTTCCGGGGCCTCGTCGTCTTCTTCTTCTTCGGCTGGGTGGTGGTGATGCCCGTGCTGAGCATGGTCATCACGGTGGTGGCCTCCGCGTTGGACCACGTGGTGCTGCGGCTGGCGGGAGCGCCGAGCACGTTCGCCGCGACGCTGCGCGGACATGCCCTGTCCCAGGGCGTCTACCTGCTGGGCCTGGTGCCCTTCTGCGGCATGTATGTGATGCCCTTCTGGAGCGCCGGCGTGCGAGTGGCCGCGTACCAGAAGCTGTACCGCGTGGGTTGGGGACAGGCTGCCCTTGGCGCGTTGCTGGTGCCCGTCCTCTCCTGCTGCCTGGGCGTGGGCGGCTATGCCGCGATGATGATGTCGCTGGTGAAGTCGCCCTAGTCGCACAGGCTCAGTGCTTCGAGCCCGAGTCCGATGCGGGCTCGTGCCGGTCATCGTGCCCCTGGGCGACGTGGCGTCCCCGGGCGCGCTCATGCACGCGCTTGAACTGGAGGGAGAGCTCCGCGAGCTCCTCCTCGGTGGCGTCCTCCAGGTCCGTGAACTCGTTGCGCGCGTGCTTCTGCGCGCGGATGAGTTCGTCGAGCTTGAGGTGGATGGCCTTCGCGTCGCGGTTCTGCGTGGCCTGGATGACGAACACCATCAGGAAGGTGATGATGGTCGTCGACGTGTTGATGACGAGCTGCCACGTGTCGCTGAAGTGGAACAGCGGCCCCGTCACCGCCCAGATGACCACCACGGACACCGCGAGCAGCAGGGCCTGGACGGAGCCCACACGCTCGGACACGCCCTGGGCGAACTTGTGGAAACGCTCGTGCATCCCTCAAGGGATGGGCATGAGCGGGAGGGTTGGCTTGCTTGCGCGGACGCTCGCATGCCGGGCTGGCGAGGGGCCCGAAAGCCTGCTCACCCTCCAGGCAGTCGCTACTGCCCGGCGGAGGTCCCCGAGGGGAGGGCCGCGGTGACGGTGCGCTGCTTGGGCCAGAAGCGCGCGCCATGCACGCCGTCCAGTTGGGCGATGCGCTTCTTGCTTCGCGCGTCGTAGATGCGCGCGCTGTGGTCGGAGGCCACGAGCAACAGCGCGCCTCGCACGCGCAGCTCCACCACCGACGTGGGCTCCAGCGACAGGGCCTCCGGCTCGGACAGGCGATCATTCGCCTCCCAGCGCAGCGGCGGCATCAGCACCGGCAGCTCGCGCGCCGCGCGCCACGCGTACAGCGGCCCTCCGTGCGTCTCCAGCGAGACCCAGGCGCCGTACTCCGTGTGGCCCTTGTCCTTCACCACCGCGTCCAGACGCACCGCGTCCTCGCTGCCCTCGGAGAGCTCCGTCGCCGTGGGCGCATCCGGGTCCGCGCCGAACGTCGAGGACACCAACTGGCTTGCAGTGGCCAGCGCCGTCGTGCCCGCCGCGTCCTCTCGCTCGTACACCGTCGCGACGGACTCGATGCGCTTCCACGCCTCACCCTCGCGGCGGTACGCGTGCGCGAGGCCCGGGCTGCCCTCCGTTTCCGGCACGGGCAGCCGCCGGCCATCCACGACGAAGACCTCCTCGCCTCGCTCTTCCTTCCGCGTCAGGCCCTCCAACTGCGACACCAGGGCGACGACACGGCCCTGTGCGTCAAAGCCGAGCGAGTCCGTGTGGCCCTCGTCTGGGAGTGCGAGTGACACAAGGCCCTGGGGTGAGTCGAAGTCCACCTTCCAGGCGCGCGGCGGCACGGTGCCGCCGCCCCGGTCCACCAGCGCGCCCTGCTTGCCGTCCGGGCTCCAGGCCAGGCCCAGGCGCTCGCAGGGGGCCTCCACGGTGGCCAGGGCCTTGCGTAGGCCCGTGGCGTCCTGGCGCATCCAGGTACAGCCCGAAGGCGACGCGTCCTGGAGGAGCGAGAGCGCGAAGGTGGGGGCGGGCTCCGCGGACGGAGGGGGCGCCGGAGTCGCGGGCGCGGGGTCCTGTGACTTCTTGCAGGCACCCCCGAGCAGCAGGGTTCCGAGGAAGAACGCGGGGCCAAGGCGGCGGAGCATGAGGCTCTCCGGTGCGGGTTCCCTCTCACCATCGCAGAACGCCGGGAGTGGGAGGAAGTCACCCCTGGAGTACACAGCGCAGAACTTTCAATAGCCCACGCGTGGATGGGTGTCATTCACCCCGCCTGCCGTGTCGAGGTGCTCGTTGCAGGACAATTTCTCGGAGGGTGCGCGCCGAGCTACTCGACGCGCCGGGCCTTGTCCGCGCCGCTGACCGCGGGACTCAGACGAGCCAGCCGCTCTCGTCGAGGAAGAGGGCTTCGCTGAAGGGGTCTTCGTCCTTCTTCTCGCGCGCGGGTGGGGTGTCCGCGAAGTAGAGGCTGCGGCCGTCCTTGACGACGTGCAGGACGCGCAGGTCCTCGCGGGCGCGGGGCGTGACGATGAGCGGGTTGCCGGAGAGCACGACGAAGTTGGCGCGCTGGCCTGGCGCGAGGGTGCCCTGGGGTTCGGGTTCCTCGTCCGAGTTGCCGCTCGACAGCTTGTCGACGACCGCGGGAATCACCGTCCCACCCTGGAGCGGGATGACCTCGGTGTCGGGGCCGCGCAGCGCGAGGACCTCGGCGCGCGTGCCCACGGCGAGGATGTGGCCGTCCTGGAGGGCCAGGGCCTCGGCGGTGGGCTGATGCTCGTTCATGGTGAGCAGGGTTCCACCCTCGAAGATGCGGTCAGCGGGTCGGGAGGGATTCATGGCCTTCGCTCCGGGAGACGCGGGTAGACAGGTAAGTTGCGTTCGCGCGGAGGACGCGGCCATGGGGGCAGGGAGATGTTGTCCTGTCGCCCGAGTGCCAGCCCGCTGGGGAGGGAATGCCGGGCATGCGGCCCCTGACCCTCCCGGCGCGGGTTGCTGGTGGACCGCGGCGTCCCCACGCTGGTGGATGGCGGTGTGCTGACGGGCCGCCGCGCGCCATGTCACTCGACCTGACTGAACCGAATGTGCAGGAGCAGGTCATCTCCTTGGGGACGCTCGTCGCGGACCTGTTGGGGGTGTTCTCTGGCTCGGTGTTGGGGGCGCTGCTGGCCGAGCGGCGGAAGATGGACCTGATGGGCTTCCTGGTGCTGGGGCTCGTGTCCGGCGTGGGGGGCGGAATCCTGCGCGACACGCTGCTCCAGGTGGGGCCGCCGCTGGTGCTGGTGAAGCCCGCCTATCTGGTCGCGGCCTTCACGGGGGCGTTCGCCGCGTTCATCTTCGAGCTGCGGCACGGGCCGACGGTGAAGCTGTTGTCCGCGCTGGATGCGCTGACGCTCGGCTCCTTCGCGGTGGCGGGGACGCAGCGGACGCTGGAGGTGGGGCTGAGTCCTGGGACGGCGGTGCTCATTGGCATCATCACCGCGGCGGGGGGCGGCATCATCCGCGACGTGCTCATCCGGCGCACGCCCACGGTGATGAGGCCGGAGCCTGGGTATTACGCGCTCGCCGCCTTCGCGGCGAGCCTGGTGTGTCTGGCGTTCTCGCTGACGGGGCACCGACGGTTGGCCCTGGTGGCGGGAATGGCGGTGGGCGCGGCGGTGCGGCTCATCTCCGTGCGGCGGGGATGGAGGCTGCCCGTCAAGCGCACGCGCGACGCGCCCCGGAAGGGGGACGACTTCGGCGGGCCTGGCGAGGACGAGGGCTGGACGAAGCCGTGAGGCTCGGGGCCCTGTGTCTCAGGGCTGTTTCTTCTTGCGGAGGACCTCGGCGGGGAGATTGCGCCGGAAGGGGCGCAGGAGGGCCGCGACGACGGGCGCGACGGGGATGGGCAGGGCGACGAGGATGAGGATGAAGAGGAGACGGAAGGCGCGACGGATGTGTCGCGCGAGCGCGCGCAGGAAGGCGAGCGCCCGGGAGAGGAACCGGGACATGGGTGCTCCTGGGACTGAGGGGACTGCCGGAAGGCGGAGGCGTTCCGGGAGGGCTCAGTGGAGGAGCGACCTGTGGAGCAGGAAGAGGCGCCGGGTGGGGCCTGGGGGATGCCTCTGGACGCGACCGTGGACCGGAGAGGTCGAGGTGGCGGAGGCGGTGGGTTGGGCTTGGCCGGGGGTGGCGTGCCAGGCGTAGCGGACCAGCTCGGGGGCGCGCGGGGTGGAGGCGGAGCCGCTGGACTGGGAGGCGGAGACAGGAGCCGGGCGGGGCAGGGCCTGCGCCGAGGCACCGCTACCAACGAGCGTCAGGCAGGCGAGGAAGAGCCTGAGCCAGCGCAGGAGGTGGGAGGGGTGCCCGTGCATTCCGGCTCAACATCGCCATGGGGTGGGGAGAGTCAAGTTGGCGGGGTGGGCGGGTTCACCAGGTGGACCTCTTGAGGTCTGTGTTGTCCTCGATGAGTGCCTGGAAATGCCTGAGCTGCTCGGCGCTGTGCATGCCCACGCGAATGTCGAAAGTGGAGTCATCGGGAGGGCGGTAGAGCCGAATGGCGGCGTCATCCCGTTCGAAGAGCATGCTGTAGCGAGGGTAGGGCAGTCGCTCGAATCCCGTCTTCTCAAGGATGCGGACGAGGTCCTCGACTGTGCTGGCCTGGAGGTCTTTCCCACGATGGTAGCGCGCTTGATGGGGGAAGTTCGGCAGATGGACGTATTCCATGGCCCAGAGGAAGAGCATCTCCCGGAAGCTCACGAAGTCTCGATGCAGCTTTCTCTGTGGATGCTCACCGAAGGGCATGCGCACCACCTGGTAGTCGCCATCCTCTGATGGGGATTCCAGGTCGAGCCAGTATGGCGTGGGCGCCAGCGGGTCTGGATCCCCGAAGATGAAGAGGAACGTCCTCGGAGGCAGCTCGCTTTGAGGAGAAAGTCGGTACAGCTCGGCGACATTCAGGAGAGGATCGTATGAGCGAACATGGGCGAGAAGCGGACCGCCGCTGACGCCCATGCTTCTAGCAAATTCCCGATAGGGGACCGGAAGCGGTTGGCCAAAGACCTCTTCAAGTTCATCAATCAACCAGTCGGGGTATCCTTCAATCCGGTCTTGGTATCCAGGAGAGAAGCGCTCGAGAAGTGTTGTCAGTTTGTCCATGGCTCAAGCGCATTCTTTGTGGTTGTGGCAGAGCATCTCAGGGGTGAGTTTTTGACAGGCATCGCACGATGGAACTGACTCACCATGGCCGAACTCGCCCTTGACTTGCCGTGTCGCTTGCTCATCGGTTCGGCTGTATTCCACGCTGACTGTGAGGGGAAGAAAAGGGGAGAAGTAGCGCTCGGACATTGCACGGAGCTTGTGTCCGTTGGAGCCTCCTGCTTGGAGAAGCTTGGGTGCGGCGCACTCCCATTTGTCGCGCCCCAGTCGTTTCATCTCCCCAATTTGATGTTCACTGGTCTGGAATCCTTCGACGAGCTCGAAGGGAGTGGCTGCCACTGCCTCCCGGAAACCGGTCGAGGCCTGCCCAGAGCAAGACGTCAACATTCGTGGATTTTGAGGACATTTGCAGAGACATGAACCAACCATGTAGCCCTCGACGAACGTGTTGAACTTTTCGTCGTGACGTAGCACAGGCTTCATCTTCTTGAGCTGGTCATTGGTTTCATGCATCTCCTGTTGGACCGCTTGCGTTAATTTCAGGTCTTCGGCTCTTTTCTCCTTCAGGGCTTTTTCGGCGACCTTAAGGTCGTTTTGGACAAGGATAAGATTGTTCTTGATTGCTGGGATGTCGTTTCCTGCTGGAGACTTGAGTTGAAGTAGGAGTTCTTCCTTCTTCTTTATTTGGGGAGCCAGCATCTTGCTTGCGTCTCTGGCTTCTTGAAGAGACTTTTGTTCGGCGGCTTTTCGGCCCTCTCTCAATCGGAGATATTTCTCGATGAGGGGCCGTTGCTCATGAAGCCTCCGAATGAGTTCAGTGAAAACCAGCTCTATGTTGGCGACGGCTTCGCCCGTCTCGTGGACACGGTGACTCTCTGTCGACTTGCCGCACGCGGTGCACTGTGAGTCGTCTCCGTAGGCCCAGGCGGTGCGCCCGTCGGAGATGAAGGTGGTGTTGTACGTGTTCCCGTTGTGCAGGGTGACGTCGAGGTAGCGGACCACGCCCTTTCCCTCCACCTTCACGTCCATGCTGCCGCTGCCCCAGGCCATCTTCCCCTTGAACTTGGAGGAGATGAGGCCTCCCGCTGTCCCCGGCTCGTCACCCGAACTCGTGCTCAGCTCCGAACTCGTCAGCGCCACGGGGTGGCCCTCAATCGTGACGCTCGTGCTCCCCTTCGTGAGCATCGAGTCCTGCGCTGAGTTGACGAAGGGCGTCGGCACAGGTCCTCCCGGTGTCGGCACCTTACAAACATCGGGCGCCGCCGAGGTGTGCGTGTTGCCGTCACCCTTGTGGAGAATCGAACGGCCATTCGCGTAGACGCGACCCATGGTTCCTCCTCTTCACGACTTCGGAATCATCTCCACCACGCACGCCCCCACACGCCCCCCGTCCGCACTCCCATAGATGAGCGTCCTCCGCGCCGCCGGCTCCCTCCACCTCGCTCGGTGCAAGGCCACGCCCAGCATCACAGGCCCCGCCCCAGCCCCCGCATCCCCCAGCCCTTCTCCCGCGAGGTGGACCCGCAACGGCTCCGGCATCAGCCCCGCGTTTCGCAGGTACGCCCGCGAGAACTCCGTCCCCCAGAAGGACCCCCCCGGCTGACAGGCCAACACGCCATCCACACGCCGCCCACCCATCACCCCGTCGCCCCGCACGCTCTGGAGCACCTCCGTCAGCCCTTCCGCCAGACTGGGCGCCGTCCGCGCAAAGGGCCGAGGCTCGACCCCCAGCGCGGTCCCCAGCACGACTCCTGTCTCTTCCAACCCGAGTGACTTCGCCGCCCCTGGTCGCGCGAGCACGACAAAGCCCGCGGCCTCGCCAGGAATCCGTCCGTCCGGGTTCTGCCGCCCCAGATGGAGCCGTGCCTTCGAGAGCCCCTCCAGAGATACCGCATCCCCCAACGAGTCCACCGCCCCCACCAGGGCGACTGCCCCGGCTCGACCGGACTGCAGGTCTCTCGTGGCCGTGGCCAGCGCCTCGAAGAAGGCCGCTCTTCCTCCTTCGTGAACTTTCACCAACTCCAGTCGCCCATCAGCTTCCGCCAGCAACGCGGACACCAGTGCCTCCCGCTTTACCTCCGCCCCCAACCCAGGCTCCGGGAGCCCGAGATACACAGGCACGTGTCCCCTCGGTGGCAATCGCTCCAGCACGGGCCGCACCCCGACCAGGGCCTGTCGCGCCAACGCGGACATGCGCTCCGTTCGTGTCATCGCCGCGTCCAGGAGACTCAGTCGAGACGCCCTCACCGGTTCACCCAGGTCGTCCTCGACTTGCGTCTCCGCGAAGCGCACGAGGCCCGCTCGCAGTGACGCGAGCGTCAGGTGGGTCGTCGTCCCGATGGGCGTACACAACCCCAGCCCCGCCACCCTCGCTCCGCTCATGACACGTCCTCCCACGACTCCAGCAGGCGCACCGTGCTCACCTCATGTGTCGCCAACCTCCGATGCGCCGGAAACGTCGCCCGCCAGGTGAGCACCACCCGGCGCTCCTCGGGCTCCAACCGCACTTCGTCCAAGGTCATGCGTCGCTTCTCTCGCTGCCCCGCGAACATGCAGCGCGCCAGCAACCTGTACTCGGGCAGATGGAACGCCAGCGGTCCGTCCGGGGACACTCCCTCCAGCACCACGGGCTCTCCTCCTCGCAAGTGAGATGAGGCTCGCATCGTCTCGGGCGCCACCTGGAAGAAGCGCTCGTCGAAGTCCGCGGGCCACAGGGGGGCTCGCTTCTCCACCCATGAGGAGTCGTAGGTCCCTGCCCACCCCACTCGTGGCTGCCAGTGCCGAGCCACCGGTCCAAAGCCACATGGAGGCGGTCTGTCCGACCACCCGCGCACCGGTGCCTCCGGCGTCTCGATGGATGGCAACGGCTGCTCCAGCGCCTCCTTCGCACTCGTGTAGAAGCCGCGTCCCACCGGATTGCGCGGCTCGTACCCAGACGCTCGTGTGCCTCCGAAGCTGTACTCGTACCGCAGCGGCAGGGACTCGAACGGCAGCGGGGCCGAGGCGCTCAGCCCGACCAACCCCCGATACCAGACGCGCGTGCCCCAGACCTGTGCCCGCTTCTCCACGGGCCCCACGCGTACTCGCACTTGAGTCCCCGTCACCTTGCGGCCGCGTGGTGCCCACGCTCGCCCGTCCAACAACACGTCCGTCGCACGCCGCGCATAGGACGACGGTGCTTCATGACGGAGGCTCGATGTCTCCGGTGGTCCCCAGTACGCGTCCATCCTCGGTGGCGCGGATTGGATATCGCTCAACGCCAACGGAGCCACCGAGGCTCGTCCAGGCGCGGGGAGGGTGAAGCTGCCAGCCACGATGAGGATGAGGCCGTCCTCTCCTTCCTTTGTCTGCGTCAGGAAATCAGTGGCTGCGAACGGAGTGAGGTTCTCGAGCGCGGGCATGGTGTGAGTCCTCGGCGCGCTCAGCGAAGCGTGGAAACAAGGGGCCCGCTTCCCAGCACCAGTCTCGCCCCTCGGGCCCGCGCGAGGGCTTCGCGCTGGCGATGGGTGAAGGCTCGGGTGGGAATGACGTGCTGCCCGCGCGTGCGGATGGCCAGCTCGCGTGCCAGCACGTGCCGACGTCGCATCGAGCTCGACTCCAGGGCCTCCATCAGCACCACCCCGCTGAAGGGCTGCCCCAGCAGATAGCGCTGTCCCTCCACGAAGCGACTGCGTGACTCCGCCCACCAACCCCGGACCGCCGACACGTTCGGCCACGGCAAATCATCCTCGGGGCGCACCGTGAGATCCGCTTCGGGGTCCTCGGACTCGTCGGATTCCTCTTCCTCGAGCAGTGCGTACGGCCCCTCCAACTGGAGTCCCGTCATGGCCGAGAACGCCTCTCCCGCGAGCCGGGCCACTCCGCGCACGTTGAGCAACTCCGCACAGAAGTCCATCGCCGCGAGCCGCCCGCTGAACCCCAGCGCCCACACGACTTCGGGACGTAGCTCGTCGTCCTTCGCCAGTCCCACCAGAAAGTCCGTGTCCTCTTCACCGCCCCCTATCGCGAGCAGCACCATGGCTTCCGGTGTGAGCGCCCGTGCCTCTCTTCCACACGCCTCCCACGCCAGACGCAGCCCCGCGGTCAGCCCTGCCTCCACGGCCGCCAGCCGGATGTCGGGATGCGCGGAGGCGAGCAGTGCGGGCAACATCCGCCGCGCAAGCTCCTCGGGCAGTGGCCTTGCTCCCTGGAGTGCGGCGATTCGCGCCCTCGGTTCGTCATGCGGGAAGTACCGCGCGAGCACGTCGGGCGACGTGCCTTGTCTGCCGGCCAGCGCCTCCAACACGCGAGCCTGAAGGTCCACATCGCCCAGCTTCAACAGTGACTCGAGCGCCGTGCTCACCCCCGCGACCTCGCTGACTTCCAGGGCGCGGCACATGGCGGCACGGAGCTCGACCTCCGACCCACGCAGTCGCGACAACACTTCGTCCACGGCGCCCTGACTCAGCAGCACATGGGTGGCGACGGAGACGCGAGCCGCTTCCTCCGAGTCGAACGCCGGCCGCACCACGGCCTCGAGTGCTTCCTGCTCCGCCAGTCCCTCCAGATGACCCAGCAGGCGTTCCTCCCGCTCCGCTGTCGCCAATAGCGTCGCATCAGGAGCCACGAGGGCCTGCTCCCATTGCTCCCACCGGAAAGAGGCCTCATCGAGGTGCTCTTCCCAGACATCCACCAACATCATTGATGCCTCCCCCCAGCCAAGCACCCAAATCCTGGCGTTGCGCTCTGACATCGAGTGCGGACCTGGATGCGTCCACACGGGTCGCCAGGACACGGTTGTGCCCTTATAGGTTGTTTGAAGTGAGGGTGACTTGTGAAGTAGTCAGGACTTGAGGTCGCGTGGTCCACGTGTCCGGAAGGGTGCTTCTGTCCACTCGTGAGCGAATGCGGGCTCACGGTCGACGCGAGCCCCGGAGGCTCCGGTTTCAATTCGCTGGCCAATCACGAGGGGACACGGTCGACGTGTCTTCCCCTCTGTCACCCACGCCGCGAGCCAGGGACACACACGTCGCCCGTTACACGCCTTGTCCGCGAGACAGGACGGTCGGCCCGTGACGCGGACCGGTGGGCCCGGCGAACACAGTGGATGCCGGGGCCTACACCGTGTCGATGAAGTGGTAGGCCGAGCCGCGTCCAGGCAGCTCACGCACCACGAAGCCACGACGTTCGAGCACGCGGCGCAGCTTGAGGTTGGGCCTGGCGCAATGCACCGCGTGGACAATCCACTCGACCTGGGTCAACCCGCGCGCGCTCGCCAGCTGACGCGCCAGTCGCCACAGGGCGAGCAGAATCCCCTCGCCACCACGGTCGACCTGGGCGAGCTCCACCTCGAGTCGGTCCGGAAGGCGCCGGAAGCGGCCCAGCAACTCGCCGCTGCCCACCCGGAGGATCAACGCTTCGCCGGTGAACGCGAAGGCCTCGAGCTCCTCCGCAGGCATCCGCAGCAGCTCGTCGGCGGAGTAGCCCTCGATGAGAAGAGTGGGGACGTTGGTCGCCATCGCCCGCCCTGCGTAGCACAGCCCCCCTGGCGCCGCCTGCCTCGACTCGGGAGGGGGACGGGTTGGGAAGCATGAGTCGCGCGCGATTCGGTGAACAGCCCCAGGCTCCGCCTGCCTCGACTCGGGAGGCAGACGAGCCGGGAAGCATGAGTCGCGCGCGATTCGGTGAACAGTCCCAGGCTCCGCCTGTCTCGACTTGGGAGGTGGGCGGGCCGGGAAGCGTGAGTCGCGCGCGATTCGGTGAACAGTCCCAGGCTCCGCCTGTCTCGGCTTGGGAGACAGGCGGGCCGGGAAGCATGAGTCGCGCGCGATTCGGTGAACAGTCCCAGGCTCCGCCTGTCTCGGCTTGGGAGACAGGCGGGCCTGAAGGCATGGACCGTGCGCTACTCGGTGAACAGCTCGCCGGACGAGTACAGCTCCGGCTCCTCCTGGCTGGAGCCTCCCACGACGAGCACCTTGCCGTTGGTCAGCAGCGTGGCCGTATGTCCCTGCGTGGGCGTGTCATTGCCCACGACGGACAGCTGCCACGTGGCCGGGTTGAACATCTCCGTGGTGCCGCCCATCTGGTTGCGCGTACCGCGCGCGACGAGCACCTTGCCCGACGGCAGCAGCGTCATCGAGTGGTTCCGCCGCCGCTCCTCGGTGGCGTACGAGACGTACTCCCACTCGTTGTCCTCCGGCCAGAACAGCCACGCGCCGCTCGCGTACTGCCCCGTCTCCTGTCCCGTGACCAGCACCGCGCCCTGATTCAACAGGAGCGCCGCGTGCCCATAGAACGCCGGCGGGTCCGACACGCGGCTCCACGCACCCGTGCTCACGTCGTACACCTCCGCCGCGCCAGTGACGCCGTCGTCATTGATGACCAGCACGTCGCCCGAAGGCATCAGCGTGGCGCTGACCTTCCCCGCGACGACAGACGTGGAGCCCGTCGCCGTCCACGTCCCCGTCGCCGGGTCGTACAGCTCCGCGCTCTTCAGCGCCGCCGGCCCGAAGCCGCCGAACACCAGCACCTTGCCCGACGCCAGCAGCACCGCCTGATGGGCCCTGCGCGCCGTGCCCAGGCTGCCCGTGGCGCTCCACGTGTTCGCGGTGGGGTTGTACAGCTCCGCGCTCGCCAACGTTCCCGCGCCCAGTCCACCGACGACGAGCACCTGGCCCGATGCCAGCAACGTCGCCGTGTGGTGTGCTCGCGTCTGGCTCATCGCAGCCGCCGCGCTCCACGTGTTGGTGGCCGTGTCATACGTCTCGGTCGACGCCGACACAGTGCCCCAGCCATTGCCGCCCGTGACGAGCACCTTGCCCGACGGCAGTCGCGTCGCCGTGTGAAACGCGCGAATCTGACTCATCGACGCCGCTTGAGACCAGGGTGAAACCAATGCCGTGCGCGTCTCGGCGCGCGGCGCTTCCGCGAACGCCGTGGAGGCTCCGGCCATCGTCGCCAGTGCTCCACACAGTCCCAGGCTGAGCCACGTCTTCGCTGTGGTTACTCGTGTCATCCGTTCCTCGTGGTGATGGGGTGAGGTCCGCATTGTGACGAGAGGGGCCGACGCTCTGCCCGACCTTCCTCGTCAACATCGCGTGACGACGCGACTTAACAGCCACTGGATTGCACTGGAAATACAGTCTCTGGTCCCAGTCCTGGGACTGCGTGCTCCTTCTCTCCCCGCTGGTCCTACACGGGCCCCCATGGCAGCCTGCGGCGGGTGACGGAGCCTCTGTTTGATGACCTGCTGGGCCTCGCGTGCTTCGCGCGCGTGGTGGAGCACCGCTCGTTCACCCGGGCGGCGGCCGTGCTCGGTGTGTCGAAGTCCGTGGTGAGCGCGCGCGTCTCACGGCTGGAGTCCCGGGTGGGGCAGCGGTTGCTCATCCGCACCACCCGAAAGCTCTCCGTCACCGACGCGGGCCTGGGTGTGTACGCCCATTGCGCGCGACTGCTCCAGGAGGCGAGTGCCGCCACGCGCGGGGCCTCGGACGCGGGCCGAGGCACGCTGCGCATCAACGCGCCCATCAGCTTCGCGCAGATGTACCTCGCCGGCCCGCTGGCCCGTTTCCTCGCCGCGCATCCGGGCACGTCGGTGGAGGTCATGCTGAGCGACAGGCTCGTCGACCTCGTCGAGGACCGGGTGGATGTCGCCCTGCGAATCACGCGCTTGCGCGACTCCAGTCTCGTGGCGCGGAAGCTCGCCACCACCGCGCTGTGCGTCTGCGCTTCACCTGCCTACCTGAAGCGCCGGGGCACCCCCGAGCATCCCGAGGACCTGCTGCGCCACGACTGTCTGCGCTACCTGCACCTGCGCGCCGAGGACGAGTGGCGCTTCTACGGCCCCAAAGGACGCATCCCCGTGCCTGTCCCCGTGTCGGGCCCGCTGTCCGCCGCCAACGGGACGCTGCTGCGCGAGGCCGTGGCTCACGGTATCGGTCTCGCCGTGCTACCTCGCTTCATGGTGGACGAGGACCTGCGCTCCGGCCGGCTCGTCACCGTCCTGGACCGCTTCGCTCCCAGGCCCGTCGGCATCCACGCAGTCCACGCGGCGGGCCGCTCCCCGCCACCGCTCGTCAGGGCCCTGCTCGACGTGCTGGCCTCCGAGTTCCGCTCCGCTCGGTGGGAGTGAACTCGACCCGCGCGTGGACCTTGACGCGCTGGCCTCAGAGTTTCGCTCCTCCGCTGGGACTGAAGTCGAACCGCGCGCGAACCTCGACGCGCTGGCCTCCGAGTTCCGCTCCTCTCATTGGGACTGAAGTCGAACCCGCGCGCGAACCTCGACGCGCTGGCCTCCGAGTTCCGCTTCGCCCGCAGGGAGTGAGCGCGACCCGCGCGTGGACCTCGACGCGCTGGCCTCCGAGTTCCGTGCTGCCCGCTGGACTGAAGTCGACCCCGCGCGGATATCGACGCGCTGACTTCCGAGTTCTGCTCCTCCCGCTGGGACTAAAGTCGACCTCTCGCGCGGATGTCGACGCGCTGACTTCCGAGTTCTGCTCCTCCCGCTGGGACTGAAGTCGACCCCGGCGCGGATATCGACGCGCTGGCCTCCGAGTTTCGCTCCTCCCGCTGGGACTGAAGTCGAACCGCGCGCGAACCTCGACGCGCTGTCCTCCGAGCTCCGCTCCGCCCGCAGGGAGTGAGCGCGACCCGCGCTTGGACCTCGACGCGCCGCCTCCTGGTTCCGCTCCGCTCGTTGAAGCTGAACTCCCCCCGCGCAGATTGTCCTGCCACCAGAACAATTCGTTCGCGAGGCTGACCTTCCGCCGCGCCCGCGAGGCGCGCATTTCATGCGGCGTACCTCCACCACTCCAGGAGCCGCCTTCATGCGTTGCAGCGATTCGCTTCCTTCCTCTTCCGAACTGGCCGCCACCGTGCTCCGTGTAGCACTGGGCGCCGTCTTCCTCGCGCACGCGGGAGCCAAGGCGTTCATCTTCACGCTCGACGGCACCGCCCGCTTCTTCGAGGCCCATGGCTTCCCCGGCTGGACGGCCGGGCCCGTGTTCGCGGCGGAGCTGCTCGGCGGCCTCGCGTTGCTCGCGGGGCTTCGCGTCCGATGGGTGGCGCTCGCGCTGCTCCCGGTGATGCTCGGCGCGCTCAAGTCTCACGTCTCCCTGGGCTGGATGTTCACCAACGAGGGCGGAGGCTGGGAGTACGTCGCGTTCCTCATCCTGTCGCTCATCGCCCAGGCCCTGCTGGGCAATGGTGCGTTCGCGGTAGACGGCCTCCTGTCGCGCAAGAGCGCCGCTCAGGGCTCGGCCGCCCAGACCTCGACTTCGTGAGCCCGTGCCCTCGCGAGCCCGTCGCCGATGACGACGGAGTAGGGCGGTCTCGCGGGCTCCAGGGCGCGTACCTCGGCGGGGAGTCGGGCCAGCTCCCGCCGCGCGTGCTGGCGGACCTCTTCCAGCGACGGTGTGGCTCCGGGCAGGCGCTGCCCCGCTCGCATCACCGGACGCAGCAGGGGATGTCCACGCGCGACGTCTCCGCGCCGCACGAGCAGGTCCCTTCTCGCCACGCCGTCCTCCTCCTGGCGATACACCTGCTTCGCCCCAGGCAGCAGCACCTTGCCCGCGGACAGCTTCACGCGGCCCTTTCCCGCGTACTCCACCAGCTTGTAGGCCATGTCCAACGAGGGCGCGTCCGCGGACACCCCCATCGCCGTGCCCACGCCGAATCCATCCAGCGGCGCACCCCGCGCGAGCAGCCCCGCCACCGCGTCCTCATCCAACCCACCGCTTCCAATCAGCCGCACGCGCTCCAGACCCGCTTCGTCCAACAGCTCGCGCGCCGCCAGCGACAACGCCAGCAGGTCGCCCGAGTCCAGGCGCAGCGCCCGCACGCGGAAGTCCTCGCCCAGCTCCCTCGCCAGTCGAATCGCATGCTGCACGCCGCGCAGCGTGTCGTAGGTGTCCACTAACAGGGTCGCGTCGGGATAGACGCGGGTGAAGGCCCGGAAGGCCTCCAGCTCGTCCTCATGCGACTGCACGTAGCTGTGCGCCATCGTGCCCGACAGCGGAATCCCATACCGCTTCCCCGCGAGCACATTGGACGTGGAGTCCACGCCCGCCAGGTACGTCGCGCGAGCGACCTTCATCCCCGCATCCGTTCCGTGGATGCGCCGCAGCCCGAACTCCATCACCGGGCGTCCCGCCGCCGCCGTCACCACGCGCGACGCCTTGGAGGCCGCGAGCGTCTGGAGGTGCACCTGGTTGAGCAGGTACGTCTCCACCAACTGGGCCTCCGGCAGCGGCGCGCGCACCTCCAGCAACGGCTCCTGGCCGAAGACCGGAGTTCCTTCCGGCATCGCGTCCACGTCGCCACTGAAACGGAAGCGCTCCAGCCACCCGAGCAGCCGGTCCGAGAAGCGCCCCTGTGACGCCAACCACTCCAGGTCCTCCGCGCGGAAGCGCAGGTGCTCCAGCGTGTCGAGCACGTCCTCCAGGCCCGCCGCCAGCAGATAGTTGCGCCTCGCCGGAAGCCCGCGCGCGAAGAGGCTGAAGACCGCCTCGTCCCACTGGCCCTCGGCGAGATACGCCTCCGTCATCGTGAGCTGGTAGAGGTCCGTCAGCAGCGCGGCCTCGGGCTCCATGGCTGGTCTCCTCCTTCCGCGTGCGCGCTGTGAGCGGGACTCAGGCCGTGGCCCCCGTGCCCGACGGGCCCGCCGTCGCGCTCGACACCCACCGCTCCATCTCCGGCCTGGGCAACACGCCACTGCGCCGCGCCACCTCGCGCCCACCGGAGAAGACGATGAAGGTCGGGATGCCTTGTACGCCGAGGGCGCTCGCGGGACGCGGGTGCTGCTCCGTGTTCAGCTTGAGCACCAGCAGCTGTCCCGCCTTCGCGCGGCCCACCTCATCCAGGATGGGGCCCGCCACGCGACAGGGCGCGCACCACGGCGCCCACAGGTCCAGGAGGATGGGCACGGGAGAGCCGAGCACGGCGCGGTCCAAGCCCTCGCCATCCACCTCCTGCGGCGCGCCCGACAGGTCCAGCGCCTTGTGGCAGCGACCACACTCCGGTGCCCCGGAAGGACGGGGCTCTCGTACGCGATTGAACGCACCACAGGCTGCACATCGGAACATGACGCCTCCTCGGAGCCTCTCGTTCGAAAAGGTAGGCCGTGTCGGCTCCGGACGCGGCTCGCGCGACGTGCTTCTAACGGCGCACCCGCCTGGTCGCCAGCCCCTGGGGCATCCGTGGCTTTTGCGCTCACCCCAGGACGTGTGCAGCTTTTGCGCGGTCCCTCCGCCTCGCTCACCCGAGGGCGTGCGTGGTGTGAGCGTTGCAATGGCAACCGACCGGACGCGGCGGGCACACGGCCTGTCGGCGGGAGAGCAGGCATGCGGCTGGCCGTCTTCGACACCCATCGCTATGACCGGAGCGCGTTGGAGGACGCCAACGCGGAGTTCGGCCATTCGCTGACGTTCCTGGAGCCTCGGCTGACGCTGCAGACGGCGCGCCTGGCGGAGGGCTTCCATGCGGTGTGCTCGTTCGTCAACGACCGCCTGGATGCGCCCACGCTGGAGGTGCTGCGAGCGGGCGGCGTGCGCCTCGTGGCCACGCGCTCCGCGGGCTACAACCACATCGACCTGGAGGCCGCGCGGCGGCTGGACGTGCGGGTGACTCGCGTGCCGGAGTACTCGCCGCACGCGGTGGCCGAACATGCCGTGACGCTGGTGCTCTCCCTCAACCGCCACATCCCCCGGGCCTTCGCGCGCGTGCGCGACTGGAACTTCTCGCTGGATGGGCTGGTGGGCTTCGACCTCGCGGGCAAGACGGTGGGCGTGGTGGGCACGGGCCGTATCGGCCGCGTGGCCGCGCGCATCTTCCGGGGCTTCGGCTGCGACATCGTCTGCTTCGACGCCGCGCCCGATGAGGAGTTCGCCCGGGACGTGGGCGCGCGCTACGTGTCGCTGGAGGAGCTGTACTCGTCCTCCGATGTCATCTCGCTCCACGTGCCGCTCACGCCGGGTACCCGGCACATGGTCGACGCGAAGGCGCTGACGCGGATGAAGCGCGGCGTGGTGCTCATCAACACGGGCCGGGGCGCGCTCATCGACAGTCGAGCGCTCATCGACGCGCTCAAGTCCGGCCACATCGGCGCGGCGGGCCTGGACGTGTACGAGGAGGAAGAAGGCATCTTCTTCCAGGACCTCTCCGGCCAGGTGCTCCAGGACGACGTGCTGGCGCGCCTGCTCACCTTTCCCAATGTCCTCGTGACGTCGCACCAGGCCTTCCTCACGCGGGAGGCCCTGGTGAGCATTGCCCGCACCACGCTTTCGAGCGTCCGGGCCTTCGAGCATGGCGAGCCCCTGGTGCACGAGGTGCGCGTCGAGCAGGTGCGGCCCGCCTGAGGATGAAGGCGGAGCGAATGAGCAGGGCGGATGGGCATGACGCCCGTCCGACAGGGCTCCCGAGGGAGCCGCCGAGCCGTGTCCGACTCGGGGAGGAACCACGCATGTCCATCGTCTGCGCCACCAACTTCTCCGACGCCGCGCGCCGCGCCAGTGACCTCGCCGCCGAGCTGGCTCGGAAGGCGGACGTGCCGCTGTACCTGGTGCACGTGCTCAATCCCAACTCCGCGCGCGCCTTCGGCAAGGCGCTGCTCCAGGCGGCCGAGGCCGCGCTGGGAGACGAGGTCCGCCGACTGACGAAGTCAGGCGCCCGGGTGGAGCAGGAGCTGCGCACCGGCGAGGCGTCGGCGGAGGTGGCGGAGGTGGCTCGCCAGCGCGCGGCCACGCTGGTGGTGACGGCGCCCCCGACGCAGGAAGCGCCGTTCCTGGGCGTCGGCGGGACGGTGGACCGGCTGGCGCAGTCGCTGGAGGTGCCGCTGCTGGCGGTCCGCGACGCGGAGGTGATGGAGGCGTGGGTCCAGGGCAGGCGCGCCCTGCGCGTGGTGCTCGGCGTGGACCGCTCGATTCCCTTCGAGGCCGCGCGGGAGTGGGTGCGCGGGCTGCGCGCGTGGGGCACGGTGGAGGTGGTGGGCGCGCGCGTGGTGTGGCCGGATGAGGAGTACCGGCGCCTGGGGTTGTCGCGTCCGCTGGAACTCGCGGAGATGACGCCGGAGCTGCGCGCGGTGCTGGACAGGGAGACCGAGGCGTTGATGGCGCCGCTGGCCTCGGGAGGCGCGCCGCCGCGCACCGTGCTGGAGCCCTCGCTGGGGCGCATCGCCGACCACCTGGTGGAGCTGGCCGAGCGGGAGCGCGCGGACCTGCTGGTGGTGGGGACACATCACCGGCGTGCGCTCGGGAAGATGTGGAGCGTGTCGCATCATGCGCTTCGGCTGGCGCGAATCTCCGTGGCGTGTGTGTCCTCGCGCGCGGTGCCGACGGGCGTGGACGCGCCGCTGCCCTCGTTCCGCGACGTGCTGGTGGCCACCGACTTCTCGGAGACGGGCAACCGCGCGGTGGCGCACGCCTTCGGCCTGGTGGCTCCGGGTGGCACGGTGCATCTGCTCCACGTCGCGGAGGCGGGACAGTCGGTGGAGACCGAGAGGCGGCGACTGGAGGCGCTGGTGCCTCGCGAGGCCGAGGCCACGGGACGTCACGCGCGGGTGGAGGTCGTCACCGGGAGCAAGGACGTGGTGACGGCGCTGGCCCAGGCGGCGGAGCGGCTCTGCGTGGACGCGCTCGTGCTCGGGACGCATGGGCGCACGGGGCTGAAGCGCGCGGTGCTCGGCTCGGTGACGCAGGCCGTCCTCGCTCGCACCGAGCGGCCCGTGCTGCTGGTGCGTCCACCCACGGTGTGAGGGGCCGCGCGTGTGACGGCCTCAAACACATGTCACGATAGAGGCGCTGGAGGGCATGAAGGGCCCCGGTGTCATCACGAGCGCTTCACAGTCGCGCCCGAGGAGCCCAGACTCCGGCGACGCAGCTCCAGAAGCCTCTGACTCAAGGCGAATGAGGTCGTAGGGATGTCCACGATGCCGACTCGATACTTCAGGCTCAACGAAGCCGTGCAGGCCGGTCATTGGTCCCTGGGAGCCCTGATGGACGGACAGGGACAGGAACTGGAGGACACGACGGACTTCACCTCGGGCCGGCCCGTCAGTGCCCCTGCCACCCTGAAGCTTCGTGTTCGAGAGCAGGGGCGTCGGCGCGACTTCAACGTGGTGGGCGCCGGCAGGACTCCCGTGGTCCACCTCAGGATGTCGAGTCTCTTCGCGGAGTATGCCCCCCAGGAAGTTCAGCTGCTGCCCGTGAACGTCAAGGGCGGCTCGGGTGAGTACCATGTCCTCGTGGCCACGAGGCTCATCCGGTGCATCGATGACAAGGCCTCGAAGGAGATACAGGTCTGGAAACCAGAGGACGCGCGACCGGACAAGGCTGACCACTACCGCGGCGTCATCGGGATGCGGATTGACCCGATGAAGGTCGGAGGCTTCCAGGTGTTTCGCACCTGGGGTTGGTCCGAGGCGCTCATCGTCTCGGAGCACATCAAGTTGGTCCTGGAGCGCGCCAGGGTGACGGGAGCGGACTTCGAGGAAGTCTAAGGTGTCCAGTTCCGTAATGTGCCCGGGTTACCTGAAACAGCGCCGCCCCGGGTGCCCGCGCGGAGTGTTGACCCGTCGGTATCCCGGGCGTCCAGTGCTTTGGCGGGCCGCCAATGCATTGGAGTCGTGCCCCTTTCGCGGGTAGGAGGGTGATAGTTCTCCGCATCCCTTTACCCTGGAAAGGACCTGACTCATGGCCTTCACGCTGCCTGAACTTCCGTACCGCAAGGACGCGCTCGCCCCTCACATCAGCGAGGAGACGCTGGAGTACCACTACGGCAAGCACCACCAGGCGTACGTGACGAACCTGAACAAGCTGCTCGACGGCAAGCCCGAGGCGAGCAAGTCCCTGGAGGAGGTCATCCTCTCCAGCGACGGCGGCGTGTTCAACAACGCGGCCCAGGTCTGGAACCACACGTTCTACTGGCACTGCATGAAGCCGAGCGGTGGAGGCCTGCCGACGGGTGACCTCGCCGCCGCCATCACCCGCGACTTCGGCTCCTTCGAGAAGTTCAAGGAGGAGTTCTCCCAGGCCGCCGCGACGCAGTTCGGCTCCGGCTGGGCGTGGCTGGTGCTGGACAAGGACAAGCTCGCCATCACCAAGACGGGCAACGCGGACCTGCCGATGAAGCACGGCCAGAAGGCGCTGCTCACCATCGACGTGTGGGAGCACGCGTACTACATCGACTTCCGCAACCAGCGGCCCAAGTACATCGAGACCTTCCTCACGCACCTGGTCAACTGGGACTTCGTCGCCCAGAACCTCAAGGCGCGCTGATTCCACACCCAGCGCCGCTTCATCGAGCACCGTGAAGCGGCTCTGGATGCGTGTTGGGACGGGTGTCGTCAGAAGGCGATGCCCGTCTGGATTTGCGGCGAGAAGCTGAAGCCCCCGTCGCCCGGTGCTCCGGTGACGAAGAAGGGCAGGTCCAGCTCCACGAACCACTTCAGGTGCTCGGTGATGGGGAAGCCCTTGATGATGATGGGCACCACGCCCATGTTGAACGGCACGCCCGCGCCGACCTGCATGGCGAGCCGCAGGCCGCCCTTGAACTGCCCGAAGTCGTAGATGACGCCCGGGTCCAGCACGATGCTGGTGCTGACGCTCGCGGGCCTGCCGCCATCCTCGAACCGCCAGCGACTGTAGGCGATGAACTCGAAGTCGAGCGCCCAGCGCTCGTTCAGGTGCAGGGTGATGCCCGGCGCCAGACCCAGGTCGAAGAAGTCCCCGAAGATGACGGTGGTGTCCTCGTCGGTGACGCTCAGGAAGGGAATCACCGCGGCGACGTGCCCGCCCACGCGAGGCCCCATCATCGCCGCCGCACCCGAGCCACCGGTGCCAGCCGCCTCCTCCTTCTTCTTCTCGTGCTTCTCCTTGTGGTGATGCCCCAGGGCCAGGTCGCCCGCGTCCGCCTCCGCGCTCCCAGGAGCGAACGCCGCGAGCGCCGCGAAGAGCCCACCCACTCCGACCTTCCCCCTCCAACTCAGCCCACCGCCCATGTCGCCGCTCTCCCCCGGGCGAAAGCCTCCGCCCCCTGTCCTGGCAGCCAGGAGGGTGGGGAGGCTCTCAAGTCAGGACAAGCCGGCTGGGACTCGGGGGTGATGGCCCGTTGGATTCTGACGCGCGGCTCAGGGCAGCTCGCAGTCGAGGAAGTCCTTCTCGAACACGGGGCCCAGGAGCATCCGCTTGCCGAAGACAGCGGCGGTGGCCGTTCCGGACGTCTGACTGCCATCGTCCAGGAACACCTCCGAGGCCTTCAGGTCCGCGCCCTTGCCCGTCAGGCGCAGCACCTGCGCGGGTGACCGGGTCTTTCCCGTCGGGTCGCCCGCATGGGAGGCGAAGTCGAGCAGCTTGGGATGGGAGGCAATCCAGAGGTTGCCCTCGGCATCCAGCTCGATGTTGTCCGGGCCGGAGTCCAGGTCGAGCGTCTTGAGCAGCGTCAGCGCGCCCGTCTTCGGGTCGCGCGCGTAGCTGCTCAGCGAGCGGCCCACGGACTGCGCCACGTACACCGTGCTCCCGTCCAGGGAGCGGTTGATGCCGTTGGCGTACTTCGTGCCCTGGATGACCTCCTGGAAGCGCTGGCCGTCGAAGTAGAGGACGTTGCCCTGGGCGAGCTGGAGGTAGTCCTCCACCCGCTGCTTCATGCCCGGCGGGTTGCCGTGGTCGTTCGTCACGTAGAAGCGCTGGGCGTCCATGGCGACCACGTCGTTGGGCGACACGAGCAGCGCGTCGCGAAACGTGGCCCGGTGAACCAGCAGGCCGTCCTCGCCGACCTCGAAGCGCTCGATGCGGTTGCCTTCGGCCTGGGTGTGGTTCACCACGAACAGCGTCTGTGCGCCGGACGGGTCCACGTGCAGGCTGATGCCGTGCGGATGGAAGTCGGTGGAGAAGCCGCCCGTCAGCAGCACCGGGGGCGCGGTGCCCGAAAGCTCGTAGCGGTAGATGCCGCCCGTCACGGGGCTCCCCGCCATCGTCGCGCGCCGGTCGTCCGAGGAGACGTAGGCGTAGCCCAGGCTCGGATGGAACGTGATGTCCTCCGCGCCCGGCATGCCCGACACGGGCTTGCACTTTCCGGGGGCGTGGGGAGAGAGGCTCTTGAACTGCCCGGCGTCCGAGAACGTCTTGAGGACGAGTCCGACAACCGCCACGAACAGCACACCCGCGATGATGAGGAGCTTCTTCATGATGCCTCGCCGGGAAATAAACGCGGCGAGGCTAGCAGGGCGCGAGTGGCGTCACACCGTGGGATTCAGGGCCCAGGAGAGCGCGTGGTCGGCGACCTCCTCCCAGCCCTCCTGGCTGCAGATGTAGTGCGAGCGGCCGGGGAACTCCTTGTAGGCCACGACTCCGCTGTTGTAGTGCCGCGCGTTCGACTTGTTGAGCGACGCCGGCATGATGTTGTCCTCGCTCCCCGCGATGAACAGCAGCGGCGCGCGGTCCTCCTTGTCGAAGTCCACCTTCGTCGCCGCATGCGGGTTGAAGTTGGCCAGCGCTCCGTCGAACAGGAAGCGGCCCGGCGCGGGGACGTGGTAGCGCTCGTAGACGGCCTGGGACTGCGCCTCCGTGAGCGTGTTGGTGAAGGCGTAGCGGAACTGCTCGTGGGTGAAGGGCACCGCGCGGTGACGGTTGGCGGGGTTGGCGAGGATGGGGAAGGTGGCCCTGAGCGTGGTGAATGGCAGCCGCAGCACGCCCTTCACCTGCACGGAGTCGATGGCGACGCCCGCGGCCCCGAGCCCCCGGTCCAACAGGATTTGCACCATGGCGCCACCGAACGAGTGGCCGATGAGGATGGGCGGACGCGGAAGCCCCCGGATGACCGTCTCCAGGTGGTGGGCCGTCTCTTCAATCGTGAGCTTCTCGATGGGGGACGGGTCCTCGCGCAGCGCCTCGACCTCCACTTCCAGGCCTGGATAGGCGGGCGCGAGCACCTTGTAGCCCCGCGCCTTGTAGCGCTCCACCCAGTGCTCCCAGCTCCGGGGCGTCATCCAGAGGCCGTGAATCAAGACAATCGTATCGGGGGACGTCGTGCTCATCGCGCTCTCGAGTCAGGAGGAGGGAAGCTCGCTTCCACTGTGCTCCCGCGCCACCTCGCGCACCTCCCCTGATGGAGGGAGGCCGCGCTCACCGGGCCTGTGCGACGGGGCGGGTCCTCAGCGCAGCCCGCCCACGAGCCGCCGCAGCCGGTGCCAGGTGCCTCTCGGAAAGTCCTGATACGCCGTCGCCGCGGGGACGCGCAGCTCGACCTCCGTCCCCGCGTTCTCCCGGCCCCGGATGTCCAACCGCGCGCCCAGCTTCACGGCCCGCTCGCGCATGCCCGACAGGCCCCAGTGTCCGGGCTTGCCGCCCGCCAGGAGGAAGGCCTCCTCGACTCCGCGCCCGTCGTCGCGCACGCGCAGGCGCAGCTGGGCGAAGTCATACGTCAACACCACCTCGATGCGCCGGGCGCCGGCGTGCTGGAACGCGTTCGCCAGGGCTTCGCGACCGATGCGGAAGACCTCGTCACGCACCACGGGGTCCAACGCGACGGGCGTGCCTTCCACCACCACGTGGAGCGCGGAGCGCCGCTCGTGCCCCAGTTCCTCTCCCAACTGGGTGAAGGCCGTGGACAGCTCCCCCGGGTCCACCGTCGTGGCGCGCAGGTCCATCACCCTGTCGCGCCCCTCGACGAGCACCTGGTCGGCGCGCTCCAGGGACTTCTCCATGGCCACGCGAGCCGGGTGTCCGGTGGGCACCATCTCCGCCGCCGCCTGGAAGCGCAGCACCAGCCCGTGGATGCCCTGCAGCAGCGTGTCGTGCAGCTCGCGCGCGATGCGCTCCCGCTCCAGATGGCGCTCCTCCAGCAGTCGCCGCAGGCGGGCCCGCACCTGCCGGAGCCGCAGCAGGTACAAGAGCCACAGCGCCACCGCGACGGCGGCGCCACACACCGCGCGGAACCACCACGTCTGGAAGAAGGCGGGCGGGAGGACGAACTCGAGCGCCGCCCCCGTCTCGTTCCAGACGCCGTCGTTGTTCGTGGCGAGCACCTGGAAGCGGTAGCGCCCCGGGGACAGGTGCGAATAGTACGCCTCGCGCCGGCCGCCCACGTCCTGCCACGCCGTGTCCACGCCTTCCAACCGGTAGCGGAACCGCACGCGCTCGGGGATGGAGAGGCTGAGCGCCGTGTAGTCGATTTCGATGTTCGTCGCCTGCTCACGCAGGCTGAGCGCGCCAGGGCCCGGGGTGAGCCATTGTCCATCCACGCGCACCGCATGGATGGCCACGGGCGGCGGCAACGGATTGCGGAAGATGCGCGTCGGGTCTATCCACACCACGCCGTTGCTGGTGGCGAACCACAGCCGTCCATCCGTTCCGCGCACCGCCGTGGGCAGCGGGCGCAGCAGGGTGGGCCGCGCCGGAAGGCCATCCAGGAAGTCGAAGCGCTCGCACCGCGCCGCACGGCCGGGCTCGGCGACGACGCGCGCCAGCTCGTCCGCGCGCAGGTGCAGGATGCCGGGAATCGCGTGGACCCACAGGCCTCCGTCTGGCAGCTCGACGATGGCGGAGACGCCGCGCAGGGGCTCCTCGTCCTCCACGTCGAGCGTGTGGAAGCGCTGCCCGTCGAAGTGCGCCAGGCCGAACTGCCCACCCACCCACAGCCGCTGGCCCGCGCTCAGCGAGGTGACGATGCCCAGCTCCAGGCCGTCCGCGCGGCCAAAGCGACGGACGTCCGTCCCCTCGACGCGGAGGAGCTCCTGCGTCTGCCCCAGCCAGACACGGCCCTGGGGGTCGGTGGCCGCGGCCATGATGCGCTCCCGGGCCCTCAGCTCCGTGCGCGCCTCCAGCGACGTCCAGGTCCCATCCCGCAACTGGTACAGGCCCCCTCCGACGAGCGCGGCCCAGAGCGTGCCTTGCGCGTCCTTCGTCATCGCGTGGATGTACGCGGGAGGAGGTGCCGGGAGGTCCGCGACGCGCAGGGGCTTGTCGTCCTGGATGCGCCAGAGGCCGTTCTCCGCGGCCAGCCACACCTGGCCATCCCGGTCCCTGTGGGTGGCGAGGATGGGGGCGCCGATGTCGAAGGTGTCCACCGTCCTGTCGCGCAGCCGCATCAGCGGCCGGTTGGTGGTGCCCGCCCAAAGGGCGCCGTCGTTTCCCGCCGCGATGGCGAAGTCATGCGAGCCGCGAGGGAACTCGGCCAGCACCAGGGTGCTGTGACGGAAGCGGTCCAGCCCGCCGCTGGTGCCCACCCAGAGGTTGCCCTCCCGGTCCTCGATGATGGGCCACGTGTAGTCGGAGCTGAGGCCGTCCCTCTCGGTGAAGGGCTCTCCGGCCTCGTCGAGCCGGGTGATGCGCCGCTCACCCCACTGCTCGGGATGCGCGATGCGGCGCACGCCGTCACCGAGCGACGTGGCCCACAGGCTCCCCTCGCGGTCGAACAGCACGCCCGCGGACTGGACCTCCAGCCTCCCCGCGCCAGGGTAGGGCTTGCCGCCCGGCAGTCCGATGGGGCGCACCGCGCCGGTGGGCTCGGCGACCCAGAGCGTGCCGTCGGGTGCCTGGGACATCAGGCTCACCCACTTCACGGTGATGCCCGTGTCGCGGAACGCGCGGCCGTGTTTCTCCAGGTGGTAGACCTTGTCGGCGAGCGCGAGCCAGAGCGCGCCGTCCCGGTCGACGAACATCGCGCGGCCCCGTTGCTCCGCCGCGGGCAGGCCCCAGGGCTCGGCGATGCGCTCCCACTGACTCCCGTTCAGGCGGTACACGCCGCGAAGGCTGGTGGAGGCCCAGAGCGCTCCCTGGGCATCGGTGGCGAACGAAGTCACCTGGGACAAGGGCAGGCCCTGGGCTTCGCCATACCGGGTGACCTGGCCTTCCTTCAGGCGCGCCAAGGTGCCATGGATGAAGCCAACCCACAGCGCGCCGTCGGGGGCGACATACAGCGTCTGGATGCTGCTGAAGGGCTGGCCATCGGGCGGCTCGAAGCGCCGGAAGTGGACGCCGTCGAAGCTGTACAGCGCCGCCGCCGAGGCCATCCACAGGAAGCCGTCCGGCGTCTGCGCCAGGGCGGAGACCTGTCCCGGCGCGCCGTCCTTCACCGTCCAGCGCGAGTGGTAGAACTGACCGATGCGTCGCTCGCGCCCGTTCACCTGCGCGACGGCGACCGTGCCAAGCAAGAGCGCGAGCAGGGCCAGCAGGCCCCCGGCGGCGCGCATCCCCGTGCTCCCGCGATGTGTGGACAGCCCTGGCATCGGCGCGCGCATCGCTACTTCGGCGGTGTGGACGTCTTCAAGCGTCCGCGCCCGTTCGACGAAGTTCTTCCAGAAGGAGTGGGGGCCATGGCGATTCCCGACAGGGGAGTGCCGGGATGCTAGCACCCGTGCACCAGCGGCGAGCAGCGCCGCCGGGTATGGCCCGGCCGCTCCCGGGAGAGCTCAGGGGGCCAGCGCCTGGCCGCCCATCACGGTGTCTCCCGACCGCGAGATTGCCAACCCGGTACCGGTGCCGCCGCCGAACATCGAATTGAAGCGTCCCATGGGCGCGAATCTGTCCGGCGAAAACGCCAATTCAATACTTGAGTAATCATGTTGCAAATAAAGGTGGAGGATGGGCGGCTTGCCATGCGCGGGCGAGGGCTGTTAGGCAGACGCCTCCTGTGTTCGTGGGGGTCGTCGCATGTCAGCCTGTTCCGTATCCGGGTTCCGTATCGTGGTTGCCCTCGCGGCGCTGCTGCTCGCCAGTGGTTGCACGGTGTATGTCAAACGCGGAGCCCCTCGTCCCAACATCGACCTCGCGGAGCAGCAGGCGACCCTGGGGCTGGTGCTGGAGTCGGCGGTGCGGGACCACTTCGTCGTCTCCAATGAGGCGGCTAACAAGCTGGACGTGGACCAGTGGCGCGGCACGCTCGAGGATGGCTTTCGCGTCGGGTTCGGCTCGGCCTTCCGGCTGGATGCCACGCCGGCGGACTTGAAGCTCCAGGTGCTCGAGGCGGAGCTGAGTTTCGCCGTCACGGACGCCAGCGTGGCGGCCGTCCAGGCGCAGATTCGTTACAAGGCGCGGCTGGTGGACGCCCAGGGCCAGGTGCTCAAGCGTTCGAGCGGGACGGTGACGTCCAAGCGCTCGGCGGGGTTACACCGCGCGGCCACGGTCCTGGCGGCGAACGCGGTGGAGTCCCTGTACGAGCAGATCAGCGCGGACTTCTTCACCGAGCAGGACAAGGGCGGCAGCGACAAGAAGGCCAGCGACAGCGCTTCGGCCACGGACGCGGCGTACTGAGCCGCCCTCCGACGCTGGAAGGCACCGCGCGGCTCGACGAGCGCCGCCGCCGCGCGGGCCTTCGGACTACAGCGTGAAGAGCGAGAGCACGAAGGTGTTCGTGCTCGGCACGTGGAGCACCGTCCCGTTCTGCAGCGGGGGCCGGTAGAAGGCGGAGGCGTCGTAGGCCCGGGCGCGCTCCAGGGACTTGCGCGTGGTGGCCGACAGCCAGCCCCCGTCGTTCAGCGTGGGCGGGGCGAGCTCCGTGGGCGTCAGCGTGGCCAGGAGCGCCTGGGCGTCCGCCTCCGAGTACTCCAGCACGGCAATCACTTCCCAGTCGGTGGGGCCCATACCCACCTTGCCTCGGATGGCCTTGCGCCATTGGACGGACACGGGGCGCCGGGGAAGGTTCACCACCTGCTCGAGTGAAGCGAGGTCGGTGCCCGTCTTGGCGGGTGAGGTCGCAACTTGGCTCATGGGGACGCTCGTGGGTGGGGAGTCCGAGTCCTTGCAGCCCGAGGCGGCACACGCCAGGACCAGGACTCCCCCGAGGATATGTCGGAACGTCGTGGGTTCAGCGGCCGGTCTCGATGGGAGTCGACGTGGCATTCTCGATGTCGCCCTGTCCCCAGGTCACCTTGCGCTGCACGGTGCCTGTCTGGGTGTACTGGTGCGCCAGTCCGGTCTGCTCGAAGCGCCCGTTGTCCGAGTCCGGGATGCCGGTGGCGATGTCCTTCTGATTGGGATTGAAGTTATACCGGTCCTCGGCGTGGACCGTCATGTCCATGGAGAACGAGGGCTTGTCACCCGGCTTGGCCGGCGGCGTGACGGTGACGGTGGCGCTATTCCAGATGCTGTGCCCGCCGATGGCCTTCTGCCAGTTCTCCGACTGGGGATACGGGAACTTGCCGTCGTTGCCACCCACGCCGATGGGGCCGCCGGTGAGCTGGAACGTCACGGGCTTGCCAGCCAGGGAGGGGTCCTTGGCGACCATGGCCGCGTATTGGGCCTCGGCGGCCTTCTGGGTGTCCTGGGTGGCGCTCTTCAGGACCTGCTTGCCGGACTCATCCTGGGTGACGAAGCGCTCGTAGTTGAACGTCCGGTCCTTCCCGTTGCCGTGCAGGAAGTGGTCATAGGCGGCGGTGCCGTCCCGGAGGTCCGGCCGGAAGGTCTTCGCGGCCTCGAGCTTCAGCTCCCACTTCGCCTTGGCGGCGTAGTCGGAGAAGGACGGGTCCTTCGTGGCGATGGGCTTGGTGTCCTTCGGGTCCGCGGGGTTCTGCAGGAAGCCGTTGTCGTGGTGGATGGGCGGGCGCGTGGCCGGACCCACCTGGTACTTCGCGGAAGTGGTGCCGTTGGTGGGCACCACCGGGTTGGTTCCGCCCGCGGGAGGCGAGCCGGCCAGGAGCTCCACGGGCTTGCTCTTGGCCGCGGCGTCCGCCGTCTCGAACTCGTCCTTGGGTGCGTTGACCTGGGCCTTCTTGTCCACGACGGGCTTCGGCGTGGGCTTCTCCTCGGGAGGCGGGAGGTAGACCTTCTTCGGGGTGCTTCCGGAGATGGGAGGAGTGCCCATGTGACGAGACCTCGACGGAGTCCATCCCGCGCGCGTGGCGTTGGCTTGTGAAGGCCCGGAATGGAAGGGGTGTGAGAACTGCGCTTGTCTGGGTTATCGGCCCACATCGGTTCCAGGTTGCGTGGCTTCAGCGGTATGTCGTGGATGTCATTGCGGGGCTGCCCCGGAGGGTGGTGGGAGTGTCCTCCAGGCATCACTCCCCGCCTTGCGGTCCTGGAGGGGCCCGAGGATGCTCGTCCCCGGGAGGCGTCATGGTGGGGGCCGGCGAGCCCGCACCGGCGGGGCGAGAGCATGGACCTGGAAGAGTTGCGTGCCTTTGTCGGTGTCGCGGAGACGGGTTCGTTCCTGGCCGCGGCGGACTCCCTCGCGGTGTCGCGGACGACCTTGCGGCGGCGCGTGGAGGCGCTGGAGGCACGCGCCGGGGTGCCGCTGCTCAAGAGCACCCGGACGGGCATCGTCCTGACGGAGGCGGGGGAGATGCTCGCCCGTCGTGGCCGGCTGATGATGCAGGAGACGAGCGCGCTGGTGGCCTCGCTGCGCGAGGTGGGCCAGGCGCCCTCCGGTGTTCTGCGGGTGGTGTTGCCGGTGGGCTTGCCGCCGCACCTGCTCGCGCCCCTCTTCGCGCTGCTGCGGGCCACGTATCCGCTGCTGCGCGTGCATGCGAGCTTCAGTGATGATCCGCTGGCGGAGCCGCTCGACAACGTGGACCTGGCGGCGCACTTCGGAGAGGGGCTGCCCCGGGGGCCCTGGATGTCCCAGGTGGTGTTGCGGGTGCGCGAGGGGCTCCTGGCCAGCGAGGACTACCTGCGTCGGCGCGGTATCCCTGGCACGGTGGAGGAGCTGGAGGGTCATGAGCTGTTGTCCTGGCAGGCGCCGGGCGACGACGCGTGCCTGTGGCCCCAGCTCCGGGGGCCTTCGTTCCAGGTGGAGCCCGCCCTCGTGTCGTCGGACATCCACTTCATCCGGGTGTGTTGTCTGGCCGGGCAGGGCATTGGCCTGATTCCCAGCGTGGCGTTCGCGGACCCGGGCGAAGGGGAGGGCGCGCTGGTGCCCGTGCTCGCGGACGTGGTGGGCCGCGAGCGGCCCCTGCGCCTCAGTGTCCCGGAGGCGCTCTCTGAGATTCCCAAAATCAAGCAGGTGCTCTCACACATCCGCCGCTTCCTCGAACCCCTGTGAGGTGAGGCTCGTGGGGCGAATCCGGCCATCGGGTGTCCATCTTCGGCCATCCCCGGCTTCGGACATCCACGCTACGGATGAGGGCGTCCTTTCGTGCCGGAGCCCGCCATGCGAACGCCACTGCTCTTCACCCTCGCCACCACCACGTTGCTGACGCTGTCCGCGCACGCGAAGGACCCGGCGCTCGGCGCGACGACCTTCACCGTCTACGAGGCCTTCCTCAGCCCCGCGCAGGAGCCCGGCGAGGAGTCCGAGACGCCGAAGCTCCTGGAGAAGAGCCTGGGGGCCACGGCGCCCTCGACGCCTCGCGAGGCCCGCAAGTCCCGGGGCCATGGCGTGCTGAAGTTCTCCAAGGACCTGACGCGCGCCTACGTCGAGTTCGAGATGAAGGGCGTCAACCCCGCTGACATCCTCATGTTCCACATCCACTGCGGTCCGCCCGGCGTGCTCGGGCCCGTGGTGGTGGACTTCGGGGAGCTGGGCAACCTGTCGAAGACGCTCGCGGAGGGCCGCCTGACGGTGGAGCTCACCCACGCGAATGTCGTCTTCATCAAGGACATGAAGGGCATGAAGCCCGGGCTGCCGGAGAGCTGTCCCGCCGAGCTGGGCTTCCTGGCGCAGACGAAGACGCTGGCCAGCCTGGAGTCGCTCGCGCGCAAGGGCGTGCTCTACTTCAACCTGCACACCAAGGCGCATACCTACTACGGCGAGATGCGCGGGCAGCTCTATCCCGCCGAACCCTGAGGCGCGCGTCGCGGCTCGGGTAGTCTTGGGCGCGTGACGTCCGCTCCGAGCCCTTCGCCTGTCCCCTCCTCCCCGTCGCGCACCCGCCTGCTCTCGCTGGGGCTGGCGGTGCTGGTGATTCCGCTGGGGCTGGCGTCGCGTAGGAAGTCGCTGCCGTGGCCCTCCTTCTTCGCCACCTACGCGGGCGACACGCTGTGGGCGCTCCTGGTGTTCCTGCTGCTGCGCTTCCTCGCCCCACGCCGCTCCGCGCTCGCCGTGGCCGCCGTCGCGCTCGCGTTCTCCTTCGGCATCGAGTTCAGCCAGGGCTATCACGCGCCCTGGCTGGATGCCGCGCGCCGCACGCTGCCGGGGCGACTGGTGTTGGGGGCGGGGTTCCTCTGGAGCGACCTCGTCTGTTATTCGGTCGGCGTGCTGCTGGGCGTGGGGCTCGACGTGGCGCTGCTGACCCGCAGGACGCCGGAGAAAGCCGCACCTTCCGTCGATATGGGCAGACCTTCATCGCGTTGATGTCAGGGCCGGGGCCGACATCATGGATGGAGAATCATGACGAATGTCGTGAGAGGTGCGCTCGTGGCCTCGCTGTTCCTGAGCGTTGGCGGGGGTTGTGCGCAGGAGGTCGTCCCCGTCGAGGGAGTGCCTGTCAATCTGGGCCCTTCGCAGGTCCTCGAGGACCATGGGGACTTGGCCCCGGAGCCCCTGGCCGTCTGTCCATTGCTGCCTCGCGACGGCGCCGCCGCCGAGTGCGGCACGCTGGAGTCCTTCGACCTGTCCGCGTGTGAGCGAGACTCGCTGACGAGGCTGGAGGCCAACGGCCACTTCACCGTGCATGGCATTGGCAACGACATCCGAGAGAACGCCAACAGCCAGTTCACCGGGTCGATGAACTTCCGGCCGGGGGAAGGGGTCCGCTACGGCGGATATCCCATGCGCGAGGCCCGGGTGGAGGGGAACGCGTTCTTCCTCTCCAACCACGGCACGCTCCCGGACGGCAGGGCCTTCCGGTCCTCCTTCGTGGGTTGCAAGGCGCCGAACCCGAGCCGGGTGACGGGGTGCTACGCGGTCTGCCTCGCCGGCGTTCCCAGCTTCCAGGCCACCTTCGAGGCGGAGAAGGTCCAGTGGCGCGCGGGCGAGGCGGAGGCCTCGAAGCTCACCCTGGTGGGTGAGGGCGTGGTGAACCAGGGCATCGTCGCGGACGTCTTCGTCACCAAGGGGCACGCGTATGTCGTCTCGCTGGAGAGCGCCCTCGCGGGGCCCGGCGGGCTCTTCGTCTATGATTTGAGTGACCGCTCCGCGCCCCGGCTCGTGAGCAGCATCACGTACCCGGGCGACAGCTACTGGAACGCCGTGTGGGCCAAGGACGATGCGCTCTACGTCGCCAGCGCGGCCCGGGGCCTGCTCGTCTTCGACATCGCCGAGCCGGCGAACCCGAAGCTGCTGCGCTCGCTGCCCGATGGTCGCCCCATCGATGCGCACACGATTCATGGCGACCTCAACCGGCTCTATGTCATGTCCGCCTCGCCCACGCCGGAGACGCTCATCTTCGACGTGAAGAACGCGAGAGAGCCCGTGCTGCTCGGCCGCTACGCGGACCCGAGCGTGAACCCCCTGGTTGCTTCGTTCCCCCATGACGCCACGTCGTGGGGAGATCGCCTCTTCGTCAATCACTGGTCCGCGGGGTTGCTGGTGCTCGACGTGAGCGACCCGACGAACGTGGTGAAGCGGGGGGAGTATGTCTATCCGCGCGCCACCAGCCACACGAACCGCTGGCACTACGTGAACAACCGGCTCATCGTCTTCGAGGGCGGTGAGGACTGGGGCGCGCATGTCCGGGCGCTCGACATGACCGACCTGGACAAGCCCGTGCTCATTGGTGAGTACCGCCTCTCTCCGGGCGTCTCCATCCACAACATGGAGCTGAAGGGCAACCTGCTCTACCTCGCCCACTATCAGCACGGGGTGCGGGTGCTGGACGTGTCGCGTCCCTCGGAGATGCGGGAGGTCGCCTACTTCAATACCTGGCGGGGGACTGACCGGGCTCGCGGCACCCTGTTCTATGACGGCGCCATCGGCATGCGCATCCCGGGCGATGGCCATGTCTATGTCATCGACACCTCGCGCGGCCTGCTCATCTTCGACGAGCTGTAGCCGGTAGGCGGAAGTCCTTCACCGGAGGCTGGCGACGGCGGGCCTCCGGTGTTGAACGAATGGACCGGGCGCGGGTACCAGACTGCTCGGGCACGTAGCCCTTGGCGGGCCATCTGCCATACGCTTCGCCCAGGGTGCCGGTGGTCGAACATGGATTCCTCGGGGGGAGGGTCGCGGGCTGATGCTCCGGACGCCGTCCTTTCGGGGAAACGGAAAGGTGGCCTCGATGCTTCGCAATGGGTGTTTGTCGTTGTTGTTGTTCGTGCTCGTCGGCTGCGGCTCACGACACCACGGTCCGACGGTGCATGAGCGCCGTGCCGCCATTCGCGCCGTACATGCGCAGAAGTACGGTTCGAGTGACGGCTTCCAGTCCACGTCCTGGGGCATGACGCGCGACCAGGTCCGGGCGATGTACCCGGGCACGCAGGAGACCTCGCGCGGAGACCTGGTCCTCACCACGGCACTGGCGGAGCACCCCGCCCAGGTGTTCTTCCTCTTCGCGGACGGGCGCCTGGGCTCCGTCTTCGTGCGCTTCGCGACCCCCTCGGACGTGCGCAATGACCACCAGGAGGTGGTGGAGTTGCTGACCTCCAAGTACGGCCGCGCCGCCAAGCGCGGCTCATCGCGACGCGTGCAGAGGTACCGCGAGTCGCTCGACCTCGCGTGGCTGCTCTCCCAGAGCGCTCCGCCCGTACCCTCGAACTTCCCCGCCGCCACGGAGTCGGGAGCGCAGGTCGCGGGGGCTCCGCCTGATGGCGCACCCATCAACTTCCCCGCGCCCACGGAGTCGGGAACGCAGGTCGCGGGAGCTCCGCCCGACGGGGCGCTCGCGAACTTCCCCGCGCCCACGGAGTCCGGAGCGCAGGTCGCGGGAGCTCCGCCCGACGGCGCACCCACGAACTTCCCCGCGCCCACGGAGTCCGGAGCGCGGGTGTCCGAGGGACAGCCTCCGCTGGTCGAGGCGACGACGGCGGGGGACTCGCTGGACGAGGATGACTCGAGGGACACGGCCGTGGCCTCGGCGCCTGAAGAGAGCGCCGCCTCCGAGTCGGAGGCGCCCGAGCTGTTCGGTCCCATCTCGGAGCCCGAGGTGAGCATCTCCCGCCGTGGCTTCGTGGTCGTCGCCAACTGGAAGGCGTGGGAGACGACCGTGCGCCTCGTGGGCTACCAGTTCTCCCGGGAGCGGCTGCTCACGCTCCACTACGAGAGCCCCGAGTACGCGGAGGCGATTCGCGATGGATTGGAGCACCTCCAGAGGCAGCAGCGCCGCTCCAGGGCCCGGGACTTCTAGCCGCGCCCCCAGGTGCCCCTCGTCTGGAATGAGAGGGGCACCGCAGGGCCTCCGCCTGGCCCGATTGTTCGCCCCGGCGGAACTGTGATGCCGGTTCCCAGGGCATTATTTCGCGGAGGCGAAGGCCCATTGTTTCTCCCATGCCGGCGACGAAACGCCGGACAGGAGAAACGACATGAATGCACAGACCCCGAAGGTGGCCCTCGTCACCGGCGCTTCCCGAGGTATCGGCGCCGCCGTCGCGAGGCGGCTGGCCCAGGACGGCTTCACCGTCATCGTCAACTACGCGGAGTCCGCCGCGCCCGCGGAGGCGTTGGTCCGCGAGATTGAGCAGGCGGGCGGCAAGGCCCTGGCCGCCCGGGCGGATGTCAGCCAGAGCGCGGACGTGCGGCGCCTGTTCGACGCGGCCGAGACGGCGTTCGGCGGCGTGGACGTGCTCGTCAACAACGCGGGCATCATGAGCCTCTCCACGCTGGCGGACACCGACGACGCCGTGTTCGAGCGGCAAATCGCGGTCAACCTCCAGGGCACCTTCAACACCCTGCGGGAAGCGGCCCGGCGGCTGCGCGACGGCGGGCGCATCATCAACTTCTCCTCCAGCGTGGTGGGCCTGCTGCAGCCGACCTACGGCGTGTACGCGGGCACCAAGGCGGCGGTGGAGGCGATGACGAGCGTGCTGGCCAAGGAGCTGCGCGGACGGAACATCACCGTCAACGCCGTGGCCCCGGGTCCCACCGCCACGGACCTGTTCCTCAAGGGCAAGCCCCAGGACCTCGTCGACCGCCTGGCGAAGCTCGCGCCGCTGGAGCGACTGGGCCAGCCCACGGACATCGCCGCCACCGTCGCCTTCCTCGCTGGCCCCGACGCCGGCTGGGTCAACGGGCAGGTGCTGCGCGCCAACGGCGGAATCATCTGAGCGCGGGGCGCGGGCTCACGGCGAGCCGTTCACGTCCACGTAGGCGCGGCGGGCTGGCACGGAGACGAGGCGTCCTTCCGGCATCACGTAGGCCGTGAGGCGCCCGCCGTACACGCAGCCCGAGTCCAGGCCCACCGCATGCGAGTGCTGCTGCACGCCGCGCATGGCGTCGTGGCCGAAGATGACCAGCTCCGGGCCCTTCCAGCAGCTGGCCCAGGGCACGCCGCCATCCACGCGCTTCGACGGCGTCCCGTCCGGGGCGATGCTGCGCAGGTTGAGCAGTTCATCCGCGCGCTGCGCTTCCAGCGGGACTCCTGGCACCAGCCCTCCGTGCACCGCGAGGACATTCAGGTCCGGGAAGCGGCGATACAGCGGCTGGGCCTCCAGGTACGTCCAGTCCTCGGCCGTCAGCGTCTCCAGGACCTGTCGGTGCTCCTTGCCCAGCTTCTTGCCCTCGGGGGCGTGTCCCGTGTGCCAGCGCAGCACGTGCGCGTCGTGGTTGCCTCGCACCGCGAGCAGCCCGCGCTCGCGAGCGCACCGCACCACGCCCGCGGAGTCCGGCCCCTTCGCCACCAGGTCGCCCACCAGCACCACGCGGTCGTCCGGCCGCCAGCCACACACGGCCAGCAGCGCGTTCAGCTCCTCCGCGCAGCCATGGACGTCTCCGATGAAGAGCGTTCGCATCCCGCCTCTTCTTTAATTCGCTTCGACGCCCCGGGGAACCCTCCCGGGAGGTGCGGGGTCCGCGGCGTCAGTCCGCTTTCGAGCGCAGCAGGCGGCTGAGATTCACGTCGAGCTGGCTGGAGATGAGGCGCAACACACTGTCGAGCTGGGAGCCGGTGAGGCGCAGCCGCTCGGTGAGCAACCGTCGGGTCTCCTGGAGCAGCGCGTCCTGCGCGGCCACCACCCACCGCGCCGCGGTGGAGCGATGCACTCCGTAGAGCGCGCCGAGCTGGTCGATGCTCAGCCCGTCCAGGTACTTCAGGCGCAGGAAGTTGCGCTGACGGGGCTCCAGGACTCCGAGCGCCGCGGAGAACGAGGTGCTGAACTCCGCGCGGTACGTGTTCTTGAGATAGAGCAGCTCCGGGTCGTCCCCCGGCGCCACGAGCAGCGACAAGTCACCATCATCCGCCTGGGGATGTCCGCTGCGCTGGCGCTGCCAGTCGAGCGCGAGCCACAGCGCCGCGGCCCGCACCCACCCGCTGAGCGGGCCCGTCCCCGGGTAGGCGGCCAGCCGTGCGGGAGAGTCGGCGCTGCCCACGAGCATGCGCTGGCGCAGCAACTGGCGGACCTCGTCGAGCCCCGTGGGCGGCAGCTTCAGCCGCGCGACGGCCGCGTTCACCTCGGGCAGGAAGCTCGACTCGAAGGCGTTCAGCGCGGAGGGCAGCCGGTCCGCGGCGGCGCGAGCCAGGTACACGTCCGGGAGGTGGAACTTCTCCACGTCCTCGGAGGGTGCCTGTGTGGGGAGCAGCCGCGCCAGATGACTGACGAAGCGCACGCCCTCCAGCTCCACCCCGGGCCAGGCCGCGCGCGCGGTGGTCAATGCACGCGTCAGCCGCTCCTGCAGCAGGGGCAGCGACGACTCCGGCGCGGAGGAAACACCACGCGCGGCGATGAAGGCCTGGGCCAGGGAAACGTCCGGGGGGGACACGCCGTGGGACGATAGCACCCCCCTCGCGTAATCCGGATTCAACCATTTCCGAAGTGAACTCTTGTTTGCCTGGGTTCGCTGATGGAGGAGGGCTCCGGGACAACAGGTATGACAAGGGGTGGGCCCGGACGGTCCCCCGGTGCGCCTGCTCCATACGCGGGCGCCTGTGTCCCAGGGGCCGCGAAGCCCATGGCCCGTCCATTGCTGGTATGGGGCGGGAGTCGACGTGGTGGAGGTGAACGTGGAGTCAATTGGCGGCGGGCCCGGGGATGCGGCCCATACCTCGTGGTTGGAGCTGAGCGCGGGGGCGCTCAAGCACAACGTGGAGGTGTTCCGGGCGCTGGAGGGGCGGGGAGGGACGTCGCGGTCGCTGGGCGTGGTGCTCAAGGGCAACGCCTACGGGCACGGGCTGGCGCAGGTGCTGCCGCTGGTCCACGGGCTGGTGGACCTCCTGTATTTCATCGCGCCGCAGGACGCGCTGAAGGTGCGTGAGCACGAGCGGGCCCAGGGCCTGTCTCCCCGGCAGGTGGTGGTGCTGGGCGCGGTGGGTCCGCACGAGGCGGTGGTGCTGGCGCGCGAGGGGGTGGAGGTGGTGGTGGCGGACCGTGGCTGGGAAGACGCGGTGCCGGTGCTGCGCGCGGCGAAGCTGGAGCGGCCGCTGCGGGTCCACGTCCACATCGACACGGGCCTGGGGCGCGAGGGCTTCACGCTGGAGCAGATTCCGCGCGAGACACAGTTCCTGGTCGACGCGCGGGACGTGCTGGAGGTGGTGGGCGGGCTGAGCCACTTCGCCAACACGGAGGACGTGACGGAGCAGGGCTACGCGCTGGCGCAGGTGGACGCGTTCGAGACGGGGCTTCGGCTCTTGTCGGGACAGCTGGGCGAGGGGCGGGTGCTGCAGCGGCACATCGCCGCGAGCGCCGCGGCGCTGGTGTTGCCCCGGGCGCGCTACGAGGCGCAGCGGGTGGGAATTTCGCTGTATGGGCTGTGGCCTTCGGCGGAGACGCGGCTGTCGGCGCGGCTGGTGTTGGGCGAGGTGCCGGTGCTCAAGCCGGTGTTGTCGTGGCGGTGCCGAAGCCAGGTGGTGAAGTGGCTGCCCGCGGACAGCTATGTGGGCTACGGCTGCACCTATCGGACGTCGGAGCCCACGCGCATCGCGGTGCTGCCCGTGGGCTACTACGACGGCTATCCACGGCTGGCCTCGGGCAAGGCGCACGTGCTGGTGAACGGGCGGCGGTGCGCGGTGCTGGGCCGGGTGATGATGAACCACCTCATCGTCGACGTGACGCGCGCCACGCATGACGAGCGCCCCGTGACGGCGACGTTGATGGGGCGCGAAGGCGACGAGTCCATCAGCGCCGAGTCGCTCGCCAACTGGGCGCAGACGCTGCACTACGAGATTGTCGCGCGCCTGGGCGCGCACCTGCGGCGCGTGGTGGTGGAGTAGCGCCGCTCAGCGCTTCGCGTCCGTCGCGCTGGGAGGCTGCACCTTCCAGCGGCGGTGCAGCCACATCCACTGGTGCGGGTACTTGCGGATGCAGCGCTCCAGCGCCGCGGTGACGCGCGCGGTGTGCTCCGCAATCGGGTCCTCGCACTCGCCAGGCGCGGGCGGGAGGATGGGCCCTTCCACTTCCAGCCGCAGCCTGGGGCCCAGCTTGCCGTTGCGCACGCCCATCACCACGAACACCGGCGCGCCCGTGCGCTGCGCGGCCACCGCCATGGCGGGCGTCGTGGAGGCGAGCCTCCCGAAGAACGGAACGAACACCGCCGCCTTCGCCGGCAGCGCCTGGTCCAGCAGCATGAAGGGCGACTCGCCGCGCTCCACCGCTTCCGAAAGCTCCTGGATGGCGCCGCGCGGATAGATGAGCCCCGCGGGGAGGCGCACCCGGTTCTCCGCGATGCGCGTGTTGAGCGCGCCCTTCAACGGACGCACCAGCGCAACCAGTGGCACGCCCAGGCGCACCAGCATGTCTCCCAAAAGCTCCCAGTTGCCGAAGTGCGCCGTCACCATCAGCGCGCCCTTGCCCGTGGCCACGCGCGCCTTCAGCGCCTCCCAGGCCTCCGTGCCCTCGACGCCCTGCTCGGCCCAGTCCGACGTCAGCCGGTCTCCCGAGGGCACCGACTCCAGCACCACGCGTGACATGTTGATGTACGCGCCCCGCGCGATGTCCCGTCGCTCCGCGTCGGTCTTCTCCGGCAGCGCGTGCGCCAGGTTGTCCAGCGCGACGCGGCGACGGATGCCCAGCGTGTACGCCAGATTGCCCACGAAGCGGGCGATTGCGTCGCGTGACGCGAACGACAGCCACGTGAGGAACGCGAAGACGAAGCGCGTCACGAACTTCACCACCGGGCCCGGAGGCGTGCCGATGACACGGCGCAGATGCTCGGAGGGCACCTTCGCGGCGTTCGCTGGCGGGACTGTCTGGTCGGAAATGGGAGCGGGCGAGGACACGGAGGCACTCCACCCCGAAGTGAAGATTACGGCAAGAACACACTCATGCGCGGCGCTACCCTGGCTGCCCGGCATGGGACACTATGCGCGCCATGCCCAACCTGCTCCGAGCGGTGGTTCTGTCCACCGTTGCCCTGTTGTGCGCGTGCGGTGCCCGGCAGAACCCTCCGGCCGCCGAGCCCGCAGCGACTGCTCCCGCTTCATCCTCCGCGGCCTCGGCCGCTCCCACGCCGCCCACGCTGCGTCTGCCCAAGGACGTGCGTCCCAATGGCTATGCGGTGGAGCTCACGCTGGACCCGAAGGTCTCCGCCTTCCAGGGCACGGCGAGCATCGGGCTCGACGTGGCCCAGCCCACCTCCATCGTGTGGCTGCACGGAAAGAACCTCACGGTGAAGGAGGCCTCGCTGATGCAGGCGGGCGCCACCATCGACGTGACGCCGCTGAAGAGCGAGAAGGGTGACTTCCTCGGCTTCTCGCTGGCGAAGCCGCTGGCCGTCGGCACCGCGAAGCTGCGCGTGGTGTACGAGGGCGCCGCCTCCGAGAAGGAGACGGACGGCGCCTTCCGCGTCAACGAGGGCGGCGACTGGTACGTCTATACGCAGTTCGAGCCCATCGACGCGCGGCGCGTGTTCCCGTGCTTCGACGAGCCCGAGTTCAAGGTGCCCTGGCAGCTGACGTTCCATGTGCCCGCGGGCAACGTGGCCGTCACCAACACGCCGCAGCTCGCCGAGGAGGCCCGTCCGGACGGTGGCCGCACCTACCGCTTCGCGCGCACCCAGCCCCTGCCCTCCTACCTCATCGCCTTCGGCGTGGGCCCGTTCGACTTCCTCGCCGCCGCGGACTCCGGCCAGAAGAAGGTGAAGACGCGCATCATCACCCCGAAGGGCCGCGCCGTCGAAGGCACCTACGCCGCCAAGGTGACGCCCGAAATCCTCGCCGCGCTGGAGGACTACTTCGGCATCCCCTACGCGTACGAGAAGCTGGACGTCATCGCGGTGCCGCTGCTCGGTGGCGCCATGGAGCACCCGGGCCTGGTGACGTTCAACTCGCGGATGATGCTGGCGAAGCCGGAAGAGGACTCGCTCAGCCGGCAGCGCGGTTTCTCCGACACGCAGGTGCACGAGCTGGGGCACCAGTGGTTCGGCAACCTCGTCACGCTGGCGTGGTGGGACGACCTGTGGCTCAACGAATCCTTCGCGACCTGGGTGACCCCGCGCATCATCGAGACGTGGCAGCCGTCGTGGGACGCGCCGGTGGAGCGCGTGCAGGACCGCAGCCGCTCGCTGGACTCCGACAGCCTCCTGTCCGCGCGCCGCATCCGTCAGCCCATCGACACGGCCAATGACATCCACAACGCGTTCGACGGCATCACCTACGGCAAGGGCTCCGCGGTCCTCACCATGACGGAGGAGTGGCTGGGGCGTGAGGTGTTCCGCAAGGGCATCCAGCGCTACCTGCGCAAGCACGCGCACGACAACGCCACGGCGAAGGACTTCCTGGACGCGCTGTCCGCCGAGGCGGGCAAGGACGTGACGGGCGTGCTGGGGACGTTCCTGGACCAGGGCGGCGCGCCGCTCGTCACCGCGTCGCTGGAGTGTGGCGCGGGTCAGCCGAAGGTGGTCCTCACCCAGCAGCGCTACCTGCGGCTGGGCTCGCAGGCGCCGGGGCCGCAGACGTGGAAGGTGCCCGTGTGCGTGGAGTACGCGGCGGGCAACAAGGACGCGCGTGCCTGCACGGTGCTGGAAGGAGAGCGCGCCGAGGTCGTCCTGCCGGAGGCGAAGACGTGCCCGGCCTGGGTGTTCCCCAACGCGGAGGGCGCGGGCTTCTTCCGCATGCAGCTCGCGGGGGACGCGGCGACGAAGCTCCTGAAGACGGGCGTGGCGAAGCTGTCGCGCTCGGAGCGCGTGGCGCTGCTGGGGGACGTGAAGGCGCTGGCCCTGTCCGGGGCGCTGCCGGCCTCCGAGGCGCTGGCGCTGGCGGCCCGCATGGCCCAGGACCCGGACCGCGTCATCGTCGAGAGCACGATGGACATGCTGGACCTGTCGAGCGCGCGGCTGTTGCCGGAGGCGCGCCTTCCGGACCGTGCGCGCTTCCTGCGTGAGACGTACGGCCCCCGGGCCCGGCAGTTGGGCTTCGCCTCGCGCAAGGGCGAGAGCGAGGACACGCGCCTGTTGCGTCCGCGCCTGGTGCGGGTGGCGGGCCGCGACGGCGCGGACCCGAAGATTGTCGCGGAGGCTCGGGCGCTCTCGGACAAGTGGCTCACCGACAAGCGCGCGATTGAACCGGAGATGGTGGACGCGGTGCTCGCGGTCGCCGCGGCGCACGGGGACGCGGCCTTCCAGCAGAAGCTCCTCACGGCGGTGCGCTCGGAGAAGGACCGCTCCACGCGTCAGCACCTGCTGGGGGCGCTGAGCGGCTTCAGGGACCCGGTGCTGGTGAAGCAGGGCCTGTCGCTGGTGTTCGACAAGGCGTTGGACCCGCGTGAGACGATGTGGATGGTGTTCGGGGCCACGCAGCACGCGGGCACGCAGGGCGTGGCGCTCGACTTCGTGAAGGAGAACTACGACCGGCTGGTGGGGGACTCGCCCGACGCGCTCCTGCCGAAGGACGCGGCTGGCCGGATGGTCTTCGTGGCCGGCGGCTTCTGCAGTCCGGAGCGGCGGCAGGAGATTTCGGACTTCTTCACGACGCGCAACGCGAACGCGCCGGGCGGGCCTCGCATGCTGGCGCAGATTCTGGAGTCGGTGGACCAGTGCGTCGCGCTGAAGTCGGCGCAGGCGGCCAGCATCGAGTCCTTCCTCACCGGGCGCGGCACGCCTCGTCCGCCGCAGGCTCCGACGACGCGCTGACCCACGTCCGGAGTCCGGAGTTCGAGCCCGGGGCCAGCGCTGGCTCCGGGCTCATGAGGTCCCCGAGGGCGGCTACTTCTTGCTGCCGCGCGACATGAAGGCCATGAAGGCTTCCTGCGCCTCCGTGGAGCCCAGGCGCTCGATGAACTTCGCGCCCTCGCGCGCCAGCGTGGCGTGCGTCTCCTCGCGGCGCGGTCCCCGAATCAGCTCCTTCGTCACGCGCACGGCCTCGGCGGGACGGGAGGCCAGGGTACGGGCGCGCTCGGCGGCCACTTCCTGGAGGCTCTCGGCGGACACCACCTTGTTGATGATGCCGGCGCGCAGCGCGGTCGCCGCGTCGAAGGGCTCGCCGAACAGCAGCAGCTCGCTGGCCAGCGCGTAGCCGGCCATGCGCGGAATCAGCAGGCTGCTGGCGCCTTCCGCGCACAGACCGAGCTGGACGAAGGGCATGTGGAAGCGCACGCGCTCGCTCGCCACCACGTAGTCACAGTGCAGCAGCATCGTCGTGCCGATGCCCACCGCGGGGCCATCCACGGCCGCCAGCACGGGCTTGGGTGCGTCCACCAGCGCCTTGAGGAAGAGGAACACCGCGCTGTCCTCGCCCGCGGGCGGGTGCTCCATGAAGTCGCCGATGTCATTGCCCGCGGTGAAGACGCTGCCCGCGCCGGTGAGCAGCACCACGCGGACTTCGTCGTCCGTCGCCGCCTGCTTGAGCGCGGCGGTGGCCGCCTCGTACATCGCATGCGTGAAGGCGTTCTTCTTCTCGGGTCGGTTGAAGGTGAGGGTGAGGACCCCCGCTTCCCGCTTCGTCAGCAACGTGTCGGACATGGGGCAAGCCTAGACCGAGTCCATCCCCGGCGCGGGCTCAACTTGCACCCCTCGCCGCGCCCGGCCCGCGAGCGCCGGGCCCTCGTGTGCCCACTTCTCCCACGCATGCTCCCACCTGCTCACGGCCGCAGCGCGCGGGCGACCAGCGGAGCGAGCGTCACCACCCGGTGCCCGAACGGCAGCCCCGAGGGCGGCTCCACGCTGTCGGTGCTCACGAGCTGAGTCACCGGCAGCGCGCTCAGCCGCTCCACCGCCGGGCCCACCAGCAGCGCGTGGGTCGTCACCACCGTCAGGTCATCCGCGCACCCCGCGGCGCGCAGCGTGCCCGCCGCCGCGACCAGGGTGCCGCCCGTGGACACCATGTCGTCCACCAGGATGGGCCGCTTGCCGCGCACCTCGCCCATGAGGCCGCTGGCGTGCACCTCGTCGCCGCTCAGCCGCACCTTGTGAATCACCGCCCATGGACGGCCCAGGAGCCGCGCCAGCGCCTCCGCGCGCTTCACCGCGCCCAGGTCCGGCGCCACCACCACCGAGGTGTCCGTGACGTGTGGTCGCAGCGCCTCCGCCAGCACCGGCAGCGCGGTGAGGTGCTCCAGCGGCGCGCCGAAGCACCCCTCCAGCGCGGGGCTGTGCAGGTCCACCACCAGCACTCGCGCGAAGCGGCCCTGGGACAGCATGTCCGCCACCAGGCGACCGCCCAGGGGCTCGCCCGGCCGTGCGCGTCGGTCCTGCCGCGCGTAACCGAGGTACGGCACCACCGCCTCCAGCCGCGCCGCGCCGGCCCGCCAGCACGCGTCCGCCATCAGCAGCAGCTCCAGCAGGTGCTCTCCCGCCGGAGGCGTCAGCGATTGCACCAGCACCACGGTGCGCCCTCGCACGGCGGCGGGGACCTCCAGGTGCATCTCTCCATCGGGAAACCGCTCGAAGTGACAGTCAGCGGGCGCCACGCCCAGGGCCAGGGCGAGCTCACGTCCCAGGTGGGGACTGGCGGTGCCGATGAGGAGGATGGGGTCCATGGCCCAACCCTAGCGCGCCCGGTGGCCCGGGGGCTCGGCGCTCGCTGCCTCCCCTGGCGACGTGCCTCCGGGAGAGCCGTTGTCCGCCCCTTCGCCGCCAGCGAGCCCGGGCGTGCTTTTCCTAGGGACAAGGAGAGTGATGATGCGCTTTCGCGACAGAGCGGACGCCGGGCGACGGCTGGCAACGATGCTCCTGCCCTACCGGGGCTCGGACGCGCGCGTGCTGGGGGTGGCTCGCGGGGGGCTTCGGGTGGCGTACGAGGTGGCCCGCGCGCTGGAAGTCCCTCTGGACGTCTGGGTGTCGAGGCGGCTGAGCATCCCCGGACGGGCGCTGACCCTGGGCGCGGTGTCCGAGGGAGGCGGCCAGTACCTGCTCTCGGATTCGCTGCGGCTGGCGCCCCTGCCCAGGAGCGAGGTGGACTCGCTGGTGAGCGAAGAGGCCAGCGTGGTGGAGGAGCAGGTGCGGCGGCTGCGCGGACGTCCTCCGCCGGAGCTGGGCGGCCGCACGGTGCTGCTGGTGGATGACGGCGTGCTGACGGGCGCCACCGCCGCCGCCGCGCTGAGGGCCCTGCGGCTCCTGCATCCGGCCCGGCTGGTGATGGGCACCCCGGTGGCCTCGCCCCAGGGGCTGGAGGTGCTGCGAAGGGAGGCGGACGCGGTGGCGTGCGTTTCGACGGAGGCGGGGATGCGCTCCGTGGCCGAGGCGTACGACGACTTCCGCGCGTTCCCGGACGTGGAGCTGCAGAACCTGGTCGAGCGCTCGCGCCAGCCGCCATGGCGCTCCCAGGCGGTGCTGGAGTCCACGGACCCGGGTGGGTCCTGGATGTGAGCCGTGCGCCGTGAGTCGTGAAGCCTTGGGCTTGTGACGATGTGAACCCGTGACGCGAGGAGGGCGGCTCCATGTGGCAGGACGACCCGAAGGACCAAGAGGACCAAGAGGTCCACGAGGTGGCGGTGCGCTCCGGGCGGGTGGAGCTGGGCGGCAGTCTGGGGCTTCCTCCGGGCGCGCGCGGGCTGGTGGTCTTCGCGCACGGCAGCGGCAGCAGTCGCTTCAGCCCCCGCAACCGCGCCGTCGCGCGGAGCCTGCGCGACGCGGGGCTGGCCACGCTGCTGTTCGATTTGCTCGGCGCGGACGAGGAGGCGATGGACGCGGGCACCGGCGAGCTGCGCTTCGACATCCCCTTCCTCGCGCGGCGGCTCATCGCCGTGACGCGGTGGGCGCAGGCCCAGCCGGAGCTGTCCGGGATGGGCCTGGGCTACTTCGGCTCCAGCACCGGCGCCGCCGCGGCGCTGGTGGCGGCCGCGCTGCACCCGGAGCTCGTCCAGTCGGTGGTGTCTCGCGGTGGCAGGCCGGACCTGGCCGGCCCCGCGCTGGCCCGGGTCCGCGCGCCCACGCTGCTCCTGGTGGGCAGCCTGGACGTGGACGTGCTGGAGCTGAACCAGGACGCGTTCGACGAGCTGTCCGCCGCCAAGTCCCTCATCGTCATCCCCGGCGCCACCCACCTGTTCGAGGAGCCCGGCACGCTGGAGGAGGTGGCGCGCCGCGCGGCCGACTGGTTCACGCGACACCTGGATGCACCTCGACTGGAGGCGCGTGAATGAGCACCGAGTCGTGGACAGGCGAAGAGTCGCCGCCCCCGCGCTGGGAGGTCTTCTCCCGGGGCGGCGAAGTCGCGGTGCGAGGCGAGGGCCGCACGCCCGAGGAGGCCTTCGAGCAGGTCGCGCTCGCGCTGTGCACGCGCGTGACGGACCCGTCCACCGTGGAGGTGCGCGAGGAGGTGGACGTGGTGTGCGACGCCGTCGACCGGGAGGGTCTGCTGATGGACTGGCTGCGCTCCGTCGTCCAGCTCATGGGCTCGCGGCGACTGCGCTTCCGCTGCTTCGCGGTGCGCCTGGATGGACCGCGCCTGTTCGGCCGCGGCTACGGTGAGCACCTGGACCCGGTGAGGCATCGTCCCTCTCGGGACGTGAGAGGCGTCACCCTGAGCGGACCCACCGTGCGCCGGAGCGCGGACGGTCGGTGGACCGCCGAATGCGAGGTGGAAGTCTGAAGCGGAGTATTGAGGCCCCGCATGGGCGCGGGGGCTGGTATAGGCATCGGCATGCGCTCGCGTGAACCCCGCTTTGTCTGGCTGGACCTGGAGATGACCGGGTTGGACCCCGAGTCGTGCGCCATCATCGAGATTGGCGTCATCATCACCGGGCCGGATTTGCGCCCCATCGCGGAGTTCGAACGCGTCATCTGGCAGCCGGAGGAAGTGCTCCTGCGCATGGAGCCCGTGGTGCGTGAAATGCACACGCGCAACGGCCTGCTCGAGAAGGTGCGCGCCTCCAGCACGTCGCTGCGGGTGGCGGAGCGGGAAGTGACGGCGCTGGTGGCGGAGCACTGCCCGCTGGGCGAGGGCGTGCTGGCCGGCAACTCCATCCACACCGACCGCCGCTTCCTGTTCCAGTACATGCCGCTCCTGGAGCGCTACCTGCACTACCGCATGGTGGACGTGACGAGCCTCAAGGTCCTCGTGCGCGCCTGGTACCCGAACCTGGTGGAGCCGCGAAAGCCGCCCAGCGGCCACACCGCGCTCGCGGACCTGCGCTCCAGCATCAACGAGCTGCAGTACTACCGCGACATCCTGTTCCGCGCGACGCCGGGCTGAGCGACGACGGGACGGCGTGCCTCAACCCGCCGTCCCCGGAGTGCCGGGCGTGGGCCCGTCGGGCCCGCCGAGCAGCTCGGTGATGGTCTCCAGCAGCAGGTCGAGCTCGAAGGGCTTGGCCAGGAAGCGGGCGCTGGAGCGGCGCTCCTCCTCGGAGATGCGGCCCGCGCTCATCACCACCACGGGAATGGTGCGCAGCGAGGCGTCGTCGCGCATGCGACGGAGCATCTCCCGGCCGTCCATCACCGGCATCATCAAGTCCAGCAGCACCAGGTCCGGACGCACCTCCGCCATCCGTTGCAGGCCCTCCGCGCCGTTGAAGGCGGTGAGGATGCCGTAGCCCTCCACGGAGAGGATGTCCTGGAGTGCCTCGACGATGGCCAGCTCGTCATCCACGATGAGCAGCCGCTTCATCGACGCACACCCTCCCTTCGCGCGCGGTCACCACACGGGGCCTCGTTCAGCGGAACCACCCCGGCTCCGGCCACCCCAGGGCGGGACGGTAGGACACGGCGCGGCGCAAGCCATGGTTTTGAGCGCGGTGTGTTCGGAATGCTGCGGACCAGGGGTCTCACCGCAGTCGGGCTCGCAACAGGTGTTTCTGGACCTTGCCTAGCGCGTTGCGAGGCAGCGAGTCCATGAAGACGACGCGACGGGGCTTCTTGAAGCTGGCCAGCCTGTCCTTGCACCAGTCCACCAGCGCCTGGGCCTCGGGGGCGTGGACGCCGGCGGGGGGAACCACAACGGCCACCACCTGCTCGCCATAGTCCGCGTCCGGCAGGCCCAGCACGGCGACCTCGGCCACGCCCGGGTGCGTGGCGAGCACCTCCTCCACCTCGCGCGGGTAGACGTTGAAGCCGCCGCTGATGATGAGCTCCCGCGCCCGCCCGGTGATGCGCAGGTATCCGTCCGCGTCCAGCTCGCCCAAATCGCCCGTGCGGAACCAGCCCTCCGAGTCGAAGGACTCCGACGTGGCATCCGGCCGGCGCCAGTAGCCGGCGAAGACGTGGGGGCCCTGGACTTCGATTTCCCCCATCTCCCCCGGGGGCAGGTGCCGGCGCGTGCGCACGTCCACCACGCGCGCCTGCTGGCCGGGGAAGGGGAAGCCCACCGTGCCCGGCCGGCGCTCGCCGTCGTACGGGTTGGTGGTGTTCATGAGGGTCTCCGTCATCCCGTAGCGCTCCAGGATGCGCGCGCCGAAGTCCTTCTCGATGTCGTGGAAGAGCTGGGGGCTCAAGGGCGCGGAGCCGGAGACCCACAGGCGCAGCTCGCGGGGCTTCACGCCCGTGCGCCGTGACTCCTCCAGCAGCCGTCCGTACATGGTGGGCACGCCGAAGAACATCGTCAGCGAGGCGTCATCGCGCAACGTGGCCAGCGCCTCCGTGGCGACGAAGCGCCGGTGCAACTCCAGGCTCCCCCCGGTGTACAGCGTGCCGTGCAGGCCCACCATGAGGCCGTGCGTGTGGAACAACGGCAGGGCGAGCAGCAGCCGGTCCGCCGCCGTCCAGCGCCACGCCTCGGTGACGGCCTTCACGTTGGCCAGCAGGTTGCGGTGCAGCAGCATGGCGCCCTTGGAGCGGCCGGTGGTGCCGGACGTGTAGCCCAGCACCGCCAGGTCCTCCGGACGCGGCAGCGCGAGCGCCACCGGTGACGTCGTGCCTTCCTCGAGCAGCGTGTCGAAGTCGATGACCTCCAGCGAGGCCGGAGGCGCGACGGTGGTTGGCTCCACGGTGACCAGCCACTGCAGCGACGGGAGCTGGTCTCTCAGGGGGATGAGCTCGGCGACTCCCGAGGCGCTGGTGACGCAGGTGTGCACCTCCGCGTCCGCGAGGATGTGGGCCAGCTCCACCTGGCGGTACGCCGTGTTGACGAGCACCACCACGCAGCCCGCGTGCTGCACACCCAGGTAGGCGACGATGAAGCGAGGGCTGTTCTCCAGGAAGAGCGCCACACGCTCGCCTGGCTGCAGGCCGCGCTGACGCAGCCCCTTCGCGAAGGCCGCGACGTGCGCGGCGAGCTCGCCGTGGGAAGTCGACTCGCGCTCGAACGTGAGCAGCGGCCGGCCCGGCGCGTCGTGGGCGTGTTCCAAGAAAACTTCGAGGAGGGACGAAGGCATGAGCCGCGCAGCCTACTTCCCTCACTTCCAATCAAGACAAGCTGTGAGTCAATTTTGACGACATAGAGTGGTTTTAACTGTATAATCTGATTATCTCGTTGAGTTGGCCTGAGGACGCGAGACAGGGAGTGGGTCCTCGGCGGGCTCGACGCGCACGGGAGGTGTCACTTGCGTCGAGGACTGTTTGGAGGCCGGGCCCTTGGGTTGGCGCTGGCTCTGGCCGTGGTGGGACTGCTGCCGGCGGTGGCGGGGGCGAACCTGCCGTATCCGACGCGCACCGCGTATCGCCTGAAGGGCGTGCAGCCGGACTTCTGGCCTGGCTACGACGAGCTCGCGGGCAACAACACGGGCGGCGTGGCGATGAACCTGGTCTGGGCCTCGTGGGAGCCGTCGGTGCAGGCGCCGCCGTGTACCGGAGGGCGCGTGGAGTACGCGGGGCACTGCTTCGCGGTGGCGGCCAACGTGGACGCGGCCATCCGCGAGTGGACGGCGCGCGGCGTGGTGGTGACGGCGGTGGTGTACGGCGTGCCCGCGTGGGCGCGCGCGGGCCGCACGTGTACGCCCGCGGCCGCGGGCTTCGACATCTTCTGCGCACCCAACAACGCGGCGGACTACGGCCGCTTCGTGGGCCTGCTCGCGCAGCGCTACAACGGGCTCAACGGCCACGGCCGCATCGCCGACTTCGTCATCCACAACGAGGTCAACTCCAACGACTGGTTCGACATCGGCTGCGGTCAGGGCGCGGGCGCGTGCAACACCACGGCGTGGCTGGACACGTACGCGGCCAGCTACAACGCCGCCTATGACCAGGTGATGACGTGGCAGTCGGCGGCGAAGGTGCTCATCTCGCTGACGCACCACTTCGGTCCGGAGCTGGATGCGCCAGGGGCGAGCAGTCCGCTCCTGTCGGCGACGACGTTCTTGAATGGCTTCGCGGCGCGCGTGGGCTCGCGAGCGTGGCGCGTGGCGTACCACCCGTACGCGCCGGACCTGTTCCGTCCGCAGTTCTCCGCGGATGACTACCCGCGCGTGACGTACGGCAACCTGGGCGTGCTGGCGGGTTGGCTGCGCAAGACGTTCCCCACCCGGCAGCACGCGTGGGAAATCCAGCTCACGGAGAGCGGCATCCACTCCGGCTCGCCGCAGTCGTCGGAGGCCGCGCAGCAGACGGCGGTGTGCGACTCGTTCCGCAACGTGCTGGGGACGCCCGGCATCGAGAGCTACATCTACCACCGCATGCACGACAACGCGGCGGAGGGTGGACTGGCGCTCGGGCTGCGCCGTGTGGACGGGAGCGCGAAGCCGTCGTGGAGCACATGGGCGCTGGCCAACCGCAGTGACTTGAACCCGCCCCAGCTCTCCTGCGGCTTCGAGGAGCTGCCGTACACGCGCCTGCGCCGGGGCTACCACGCCACGCGAGGCCACTGGGCGTCGTCGCGGCTCCTGCCTCCGGGCTTCCGGCAGGAGTCCTCGTGGCGGCTGCTGCGCGACGGCATGCCGGGCATGCGGATGCTGTACGAGTGCCGCGTGGGCGACCACAACCTGCTCAGCCCGGACGTGGGCTGCGAGGGCCTGCCGCCCCTGGGGCCGGTGGGCTACATCCACCTGCAGCAGGTGCCGGGCACCGTTCCGCTCTACCGCTGCAACCTGGGTCAGGGCAGGGACCACTTCATCTCCCCCGCGTCGAACTGCGAGGGGCAGGTGACCGAGCAGCTCCTGGGCTACGCCTTCCCCTGACGGTGAACCCGCCTGGAGGCCGGGCGGGGCGGGGTGCTGTTCGCTTCTGGGACAGCACTTCGCGGAACCGGGCACGGGCCCACGAGGGGGCGTGCGGGGTCCGAGCAATTTCCTGGGGTTGAGTCGCGTGTAACGGTTGGCACGCGGCTCGCTCTAGGGGTGGCCCGTGGACATTCCCAAAGCCAAGAAGCCGCGCCGTAAACCCTGGTTGTTCGCCATCGGCGGCGCGTTCGCGCTCATCCTCGTCACGGTGGGTCTGGGTCGGCTGCGTCCGGCGGCGCCCTCGGTGGACCGGGCCTCGGTGTGGCTGGATACGGTGAAGCGCGGCCCCATGGTGCGCCAGGTGAAGGGCGCGGGCACGCTGGTGCCCGAGTACATCCGCTGGCTGACGGCGGACACCGCGGGCCGCGTGGAGCGAATCCACGTGCGGCCCGGCGCGACGGTGAAGGCGGACACGCTCCTCATGGAGCTGGCCAACCCGGACGTGCAGCTCCAGATGCTGGAGGCGGAGCGGCAGCTCGCCAGCGCCGAGGCGGAGTTCATCCAGATGCGCATGACGCTGGAGACGCAGCGGCTGGCGCAGGAGGCCGCGGTGGCCACCCTCACCGCCGAGTCCTCCGACGCCGAGCGCCGCGCCACCGCCAACGCCGTCCTCGTCGAGAAGGACCTCATCCCCGCGCTCGACGCGCGGCAGGCGGGCGAGAAGGCGGGCGAGATGACGCGCCGCCTGGATTTGGAGCGCAAGAAGCTGTCCGTCGTCGCCTCCAGCATGAGGGACCAGCTGGTGGCGTTGCAGGGACAGGTGGAGCGATTGAAAGCGGTGGCCCGCTTCCGTCGTACCCAGGTGGAGTCGATGAAGGTGCTCGCCGGGGAGGACGGAGTGCTGCAGGAGCTGCCGCTGGAGCTGGGTCAGTGGGTGACGCCGGGCGTGTTGCTGGCGAAGGTCGTCAAGCCGGAGCGGCTCAAGGCGGAGCTGAGAATCGCCGAGACGCAGGCGCGCGACATCGTCCAGGGCCAGAAGGCGCTGGTGGATACGCGCAACGGCGTGGTGGAGGGCACGGTGGCGCGCGTGGCGCCGGCGGCGAGCCAGGGCACGGTGCGGGTGGAGGTGTCGCTGCCCGACGAGCTGCCCAAGGGCGCGCGGCCCGACCTCACGGTGGAGGGCACCGTGGAGCTGGAGCGGCTGGGCAACGTGCTGTCGGTGGGTCGTCCGGCCGGTGCGCAGCCCAACGGGACGATGTCGCTGTTCCGGTTGATGCCGGGCAGTGACGAAGCGATTCGAGTGCCGGTGCAGCTGGGCCGGGGTTCGGTGAATGCCGTGGAGGTGCTTCAGGGCCTCGCGGAAGGTGACCAGGTGGTGCTGTCGGACATGGCCGCGTGGGATGCGGTCGAGCGGGTGAGGCTGCGATGATGACGACGACGAACAACAATGCGGAGACGCCTGCTTCCGAGGACGCGGCGGTGCTGTCGGGTGCGGCCAAGGTGGAGTCGGGCAAGTCCCTCATCACGCTGGAAGGGCTGACGAAGGTCTTCGAGACGGAGGAGGTGGAGACACACGCGCTCTCCAACATCCACCTCAACATCCGCCAGGGGGAGTGGGTGGCGATTGTCGGCCCCTCGGGCTCCGGCAAGTCCACGCTGCTGGCGGTGCTGGGGTTGCTCGACACGACGACGCGGGGCACGTACCTCCTGGATGGAAAGAGCGTGTTGGATTTGTCGGCGTCGGACCGGGCGCTGGTGCGCAACCGGCACATCGGCTTCATCTTCCAGAGCTTCAACCTCATCGGCGACCTGACGGTGTTCGAGAACGTGGAGCTGCCGCTGACGTACCGGGGCATGCCCGCCGCCGAGCGCAAGCAGCGGGTGGAGAAGGCGCTGGAGCGGGTGGGCATGGCGCACCGCGCGCGGCACATGCCGGGCCAGCTCTCCGGCGGTCAGCAACAGCGCATCGCCGTGGCGCGCGCGGTGGCCGGAGACCCGCTCATCCTGCTGGCCGACGAGCCCACCGGTAACCTCGATTCGAAGAACGGCGAGGCGGTGATGCAGTTGCTGTCGGACCTGCACAAGGCGGGCGCCACCATCTGCATGGTGACGCACGACCCGGCGCACGCGCGCACCGCGACGCGCACGGTGAGCCTCTTCGACGGTCGCATCGTGCAGGACGAGCAGCGCCGCTGACCTCTTCTCCTCTCGTGGGCCTCGCCCGGGTCGCTCCGGGCGGGGCGGCTCTCGGGAGGACCGCGTCCTGAATCACTCGGAGTCGTCGTGGAAACCTTCCTCCAGAATGTCCGCTACGCGGTGCGCTCATTGCGCAAGAGCCCGGGCTTCACGTTGATCGCGGTGCTGGCGCTGGCGCTGGGCATCGGCGCGAACAGCGCGGTCTTCAGCGTGGTGAACGGCGTGCTGTTGAATCCGCCGCCCTTCACGCAGCCCGAGCGCCTGGTCCACATCTGGGGCAACTACGCCAAGGCGAACATCAAGGACATCGTCGTGTCGGTGCCCGAGTACCGGGACTACCTCACGATGCCCAAGGCCTTCGGCTCGCTGGCGGCGTTCGATGCGAACAACGTCACGCTCACCGGGGGCGACGCGCCGGAGCGGCTCCAGTTGACGCGCTCCACGGCCTCGCTGTTCCCCACGCTGGGCGTGTCTCCGGTGCTGGGCCGCGCCTTCTCCGAAGAGGAGGAGGCGCTGGGGCGCGACAAGGTGGTGGTCTTGACGCACAAGACGTGGCGCACGCGCTTCGCGGCGGACTCGAGCGTGCTGGGCCGCGAGCTCCGGCTCGACGGGGACACGTACACGGTGGTGGGCGTGCTGCCGCCCGGCGTGGAGTACCCGGCGGACACGGACCTGTACGCGCCCCTGGCGCCCACGCAGGAGCAGGCGGCGGAGGTTTCGCGTGGCTACCACTTCCTCAGCGTGGTGGGGCGGCTGAAGCCCGGCATGACGCTGGAGGCGGCGAAGGCGGACATGGACCGGGTGGGGCGGGAGATGGAGACCCTGTACGAGCAGAGCTACAAGGACTACGGCTGGACCATCACCGTGAAGTCGCTGGAGGACGAGGTGGTGGGCCAGGTGCGCGGGACGCTGTGGCTCCTGCTGGGCGCGGTGGGCTTCGTGTTGCTGGTGGCGTGCAGCAGCGTGGCGAACCTGCTCCTGGCCCGGGCGACGGCGCGTGCACGCGAGGTGTCCATCCGCGCGGCGCTGGGCGCGAGCCGTGGGCGGCTGGTGGCGCAGTTCCTCGCCGAGAGCCTGGTGCTGTCGGCGGTGGGCGGCGGACTGGGGCTGCTGCTGGCCGTGTGGGGCACGGACGCGCTGGTGGCGATGGTGGGAGACGGGCTGCCTCGCGCGGCGGAGGTGGGGCTGGATGTCTCCTCGGTGCTCTTCACCGTGGGCATCTCGGTGCTCACGGGCGTCGGCTTCGGGCTGGTGCCCGCGCTCCAGGCGAGCCGCGTGGACCTGAGCGCGACGATGCGCGAGGGCTCGCGAGGGACGGAGGGTGGCAAGGCGGGCCGGTTGCGCGCGGGGTTGGTGGTGGGGCAGGTGGCGTTCGCGCTGGTGTTGCTGGTGGGCGCGGGCCTCTTCCTCCGGAGCTTCCAGGCGCTGACCCAGGTGGAGGCCGGCTTCACTCCCGAGGGCGTGCTCACCGGTCAACTCGTGTTGCCGGCCACGAGCTACGCGAAGCCGGAGGACCAGCGGGCCTTCCAGCGGGAGTTGCTCCGCCGCGTGCAGGCGCTGCCCGGCGTGGAGTCCGCGGCGGTGGCGAACATGCTGCCTTTGGGCGGCAAGACGAACACCAGCTTCGACGTGGAGGGGCGGACGCGGGCGCCGGGAGAGATGTGGCCGGCGGTGGAGACGCGCTTCGCCAGCGCGGACTACCTGCGCACGTTGCGGGTGCGGCTGCGCGACGGGCGCATGCTCCAGGAGACGGACGGACCGGACGCGGCGGGAGCGGTGGTCATCAACCAGACCTTCGCGGACCTCTACTGGCCGAAGGGGGACGCGCTGGGCCAGCGACTGAAGCTGCACCGGTCCGACGCCCAGTGGGCCACGGTGGTGGGAATCGTCGACGACCTGCGCGAGTGGGGCCTGGACAAGCCCGCGCGTCCGACGGCGTATTACTCCGCGGTGCAGACGCCCCTCTCCAGCCTCCACCTGGTGGCGCGCGTGAAGGCGGGCGACCCGGAGTCACTGCGCACGGCGCTCGAGTCAGAGGTGCGCGCGCTCGATGGCAACCTGCCCCTGTTCAAGGTGACGTCCATGGTGCGGCTGGTGGACGAGTCCATCGGCTCGCAGAGGCTGACGGCGCTGTTGATGGGCCTGTTCGCGGGCACCGCGCTGCTGCTGGCCGCGCTCGGAATCTCGGGCGTCATCGGCTACTCGGTGGCGCAGCGCACGCGGGAGATGGGCATCCGCATGGCGCTGGGCGCGGCGAAGTCGGATGTGCTGGCACTGGTGTTGCGCCAGGGCATGAAGCTGGCGGGGCTGGGCGTGTTGCTGGGGCTGGTGTTGTCGCTGGTGCTGGCGCGACTGTTGAGCACGCTGCTGTATGGCGTGACGGCGTATGACCCGTGGACCTTCGCGGGAGTGGCGGCGTTGTTGAGCGGCGTGGCCCTGGGCGCGACGTGGCTGCCAGCGCACCGCGCGACGCGGGTGGACCCCATCATTGCCTTGAAGGCGGAGTAGGAGCGCGCGTCGATGGAGACCTTCATCCAGGACCTGCGGTATGCGCTGCGCACGTTGGGCAAGAGCCCCGGCTTCACGCTGGTGGCGGTGCTGGCGCTCGCGCTGGGCATCGGCGCGAACAGCGCGGTGTTCAGCGTGGTGAACGGCGTGCTGCTCAGGCCTCCACCGTTCGCGGAGCCGGAGCGCCTGGTCCACGTCTGGGGCAACTACGCCAGGTCCGACCTGAAGGACATCTGGGTGTCGGTGCCCGAGTACCGGGACTACCTCACGATGCCCAAGTCCTTCTCGTCGGTGGGGGCCTATGTGGAGAGCGACATCACGCTCACCGGAGGGGACGTGCCGGAGCGGCTCACCGTGATGTTCTCCACCGCCTCGCTGTTCCCCACCCTGGGCGTGGCTCCGGCGCTGGGCCGCACCTTCTCGCATGAAGAGGAGACGCCGGGCCGGGAGCGCGTGCTGGTGCTGACGGACAAGCTGTGGCGCACGCATTTCGCCAGGGACCCGCGGGTGCTGGGCCGAGTGCTGCAACTGGATGGCAACGCATACACGGTGGTGGGTGTGCTGCCGCCCGGCGTGGAGTACCCGGCGGGCACGGACATGTACGCGCCCTTCGCGCCCACGCCCGCGCAGGCGGCCGAAGACGTGCGCGGCAACCACTACCTCAGCATGGTGGGACGGTTGAAGCCCGGCGTGACGCTGGAGGCGGCGAGGGCGGACATGGCGCGGGTGGGCCAGGAGATGGAGACCCTGTACGCGAGCAGCTACGGGGGCTACGGCTGGGCCATCAGCGTGAAGTCGCTGGAGGACGAGGTGGTGGGCCGGGTGCGCGGCACGCTCTGGCTGTTGCTGGGCGCGGTGGGCTTCGTGCTGCTGGTGGCGTGCGGCAGCGTGGCCAACCTCCTGCTGGCTCGGGCGGCGGCAAGGGGCCGCGAGGTGTCCATCCGCGCGGCGCTGGGCGCGGGGCGCGGCAGGTTGTTGGCGCAGTTCCTCACGGAGAGCTTCGCGCTGTCCGCGTTGGGCGGCGCACTGGGCCTGCTGATGGCCGTGTGGGGCACGGACGCGCTGGTGGCGATGGTGGGAGACGGGCTGCCTCGGGCGGAGAAGGTGGGGCTGGATGCGGCCTCGGTCTTCTTCACCTTGGGGGTGTCGCTGCTCACGGGCCTGGTCTTCGGGTTGGCGCCGGCGCTCCATGCGAGCCGCGCGGACCTGAGCGCGACGATGCGCGAGGGCTCGCGAGGAACGGAGGGACGCAACGCGGGCTGGCTGCGCTCGGGGCTGGTGGTGACGCAGGTGGCCCTGGCGTTGGTGTTGCTGGTGGGCGCGGGTCTCTTCCTGCGGAGCTTCCAGGCGCTGACCCAGGTGGAGGCGGGCTTCACTCCCGAGGGCGTGCTCACCGGTCAGCTCTCGCTGCCGGCCGCCCGGTATGCGAGGCCGGAGGACCAGCGGGCCTTCCAGCAGGAGCTGCTCCGTCGCGTGCAGGCGCTGCCCGGCGTGGAGTCCGCGGGGGTGACGAACAGGCTGCCTTTGGGTGGAAGGACGGACACCAGCTTCGACATCGAGGGGCGGATGCGGGCGCCGGGGGAGATATGGCCGGCGGTGGAGACGCGCTTCGCCAGCGCGGACTACCTGCGCACGCTGCGGGTGCGGCTGCGCGACGGGCGCATGCTCCAGGAGACGGATGGACCGGACGCGGCGGGGGCGCTGGTCATCAACCAGACCTTCGCGAACCTCTACTGGCCGCGGGGCAACGCGCTGGGCCAGCGACTGAAGTTGCACCGGCCGGATGCGAAGTGGGCCACGGTGGTGGGCATCGTCGACGACCTGCGCGAGTGGGGACTGGATACGCCCGCGCGTCCGACAGCGTACTACTCCGTGGCGCAGACTCCGCTCTCCAATCTCCACCTGGCGGTGCGGGCGAAGTCGGGCCACCCGGAGTCATTGCGCACGGCCATCGAAGCGGAGGTGCTCGCGCTCGATGGCCAATTGCCCTGGTTCAACGTGGCGTCCATGGTGCAGCGGGTGGATGAGTCCATCAGCTCGCGCAGGCTGACGGCGGTGCTGATGGGCTTGTTCGCGAGCACGGCGCTGTTGCTCGCGGCGCTCGGAATCTCGGGAGTCATCGGCTACGCGGTGGCGCGGCGCACGCGGGAGATGGGCATCCGCATGGCGCTGGGCGCGACGAAGTCGGATGTGCTGTCGCTGGTGCTGCGCCAGGGCCTGACGCTGGCGGGGTTGGGCGTGTTGCTGGGGCTGGTGTTGTCACTGGTGCTGGCGCGGCTCTTGAGCACGCTGCTGTTCGGTGTGACGGCCTATGACCCGTGGACCTTCGTCGGGGTGGCCGCGTTGCTGAGCGGCGTGGCCCTGGGTGCGACGTGGCTGCCGGCGCACCGCGCGACGCGGGTGGACCCCATCATCGCCTTGAAGGCGGAGTAGGAGCGCGCGTCGATGGAGACCCTCATTCAAGACCTGCGGTACGCGCTGCGCACGCTGGGCAAGAGCCCGGGTTTCACGCTGGTGGCGGTGCTGGCGTTGGCGCTGGGCATCGGCGCGAACAGCGCGGTGTTCAGCGTGGTGAACGGCGTGCTGCTCACGCCGCCGCCCCTCGCGGAGCCGGAGCGCCTGGTCACCGTGTCCAACGACATCCAGGCGGTGGGCCTGGAGGGCATCTCCATCTCTACGCCCGAGTACCAGGACTTCCGCACGCTGCCGCGAGTCTTCAGCTCGGTGGCCGCCTACAACTGGCGGGACATGACGCTGACCGGAGGCGGCGCCGCGCAGCGCTTCGCCGTGGTGCAGGGCACCGCCACGTTGCTCCCCACGCTCGGCGTGACGCCGATGCTTGGCCGGAACTTCACCGAGGCGGAAGCCTCTCTGGGTGGGGAGAAGGTCGTGGTGTTGACGCACAAGGTGTGGCGCGCGCACTTCGCGGAGGACCCCGGCGTGTTGGGCAAGACGATGCAGCTCGACGGCAAGCCCTACACGGTGGTGGGCGTGCTGCCCCGCGGCGTGGTGCACCCGGAGCGCGCCGACCTCTACGTGCCCTTCGTGCCGCTGCCGGAGCATGTCTCGGAGCGCACCACGCGCTACCTCTTCTGCCTGGCGCGGATGAAACCGGGCGTGACGCTGGAGCAGGCGCGCGCGGACATGGCTCGCGTCGCCCTCGACATGCAGGCGGTGGAGTCCCGCTACCAGGGGATTGGCTGGTCCATCCGCGTCACCTCGTTGGAGGACAAGCTGGTGGGCGACGTGCGTGGCACGCTGTGGCTGTTGCTGGGCGCGGTGGGCTGCGTGCTGCTGGTGGCATGCAGCAGCGTGGCGAATCTGCTCCTGGCTCGTGCGGCGGCGCGTGAGCGCGAGGTGTCCATCCGCGCGGCGCTGGGCGCGAGCCGTGGCCGGCTGGTGGCGCAGTTCCTCACGGAGAGCCTCGTGTTGTCCCTGGCGGGTGGCGCGCTGGGGTTGCTCCTGGCGATGTGGGGCACGGATGCGCTCCTGGCCTTCATGGGAGACGGACTGCCGCGCATGGCGCACGTGAAGCTGGATGTGACGTCGGTGTGCTTCACGATGGGCGTCTCCGTCCTCACGGGCCTGGTGTTCGGACTGGTGCCGGCGCTCCAGGCGAGTCGCGCGGACCTGAATGCGACGATGCGCGAGGGCTCGCGAGGCTCGGAGAGTGGCCGTTCGGGCCGGTTGCGCTCGGGGCTGGTGGTGGCGCAGGTGGCCTTCGCGCTGGTGCTGCTGGTGGGGGCGGGCCTGTTCGTGAAGAGCCTGCTCGCGTTGCGAGGCGTCGACGCGGGCTTCAAGCCCGAGGGTGTGCTCACCGGTCGGCTCGCGCTGCCTGAGGCGCGCTTCGCGGAGCCCGCCCGCAAGCTGGCCTTCCAGCGCGAGCTGCTGGAGCGCCTGGAGGCCTTGCCGGGCGTGGAGTCCGTGGGGCTCACCAACATGCTGCCGTTGGGTGGCATCTCCACGAGCGGCCTCGAGTTCGAGAGCCGGCCGGAGGTGCAGGGCGAGCTGCTGCCCGCGGTGGATTTCCGGCTGGCGAGCCCGGGATACCTGAGCACGCTGGGGGTGAAGCTGCTTCAGGGCCGCCTGCACCAGGGCATCGGCGAGGTGGGCGCGGTGCCGGAGGTCGTCATCAACAAGCGCTTCGCGGACGTGTACTGGCCCCAGGGCAACGCGCTGGGACAGAGGCTGTCAATCGAGCCGAGGAAGCAGTGGGCGACGGTGGTGGGCATCGTGGACGACCTGCGCGAGTGGGGGCTGTCCTCGCCCGCGCGGCCCGCGGCCTACTGGTCGCTGCCGACGTCGCCCGCGTCGTACCTGGGCCTCGTGGTCCGGGTGAAGGCGGGGGAGCCGGAGGCGCTGCGCGCGTCCATCGAGGCGGAGCTGCGCGCGGTGGACGCGGACGTGCCGCTGTTCGGCGTGGCGCCGCTGGCGCGACTGGTGGATGAGTCCATCAGCTCCAGCAGCCTGTCCGCCCTGTTGATGGGACTGTTCGCCGGCACGGCGCTGTTGCTGGCGGCGCTGGGCATCGCTGGCGTCGTGGGCTACTCGGTGGCGCGGCGCACGCGGGAGATGGGCATCCGCATGGCGCTGGGCGCGGCCAGCTCCGACGTGTTGGTGATGGTGCTGCGCCAGGGGCTGAAGCTGGCGGGGCTGGGCGTGGGGGTGGGGCTGGTGATGTCGCTGGGCCTGGCCCACCTCTTGGGCAGCATGCTGTACGGCGTGACGGCGTATGACCCGTGGACCTTCACCGCGGTGGCGGCGCTCCTGGGCGGCGTGACGCTCCTGGCGACGTGGCTGCCGGCGCGGCGGGCCTCTCGCGTGGACCCCATCGTTTCCTTGCGCTCCGAGTGAGCACGAAAGCACCTCCCATGTCCTCACCTCTCATCTCATTGCGTCAGGTCGAAAAGTCGTACCCGTTGGCGGGGGGCCGCACCTGGGTGCTGCGCAACATCGACCTGGACATCCAGCCCGGCGAGTTCGTCACCCTGATGGGCCCGTCCGGCGCGGGCAAGTCCACGCTGCTGGCCGTGCTCGGCATGCTCGATGCCGAGTGGAAGGGCGAGTACGTCCTGGACGGGCAGGCCGTGCACGCGATGAAGCCGAAGGAGCGCGGCGAGTTGTCCCGGCGCACCATCGGCTTCGTCTTCCAGCAGTACCACCTGCTGGACAACCTGACGGTGGCGGAGAACCTGGAGGTGCCGCTGTCCTACCGCAACCTCAAGCGCGGTGAGCGCGAGGCGTTGGTGGGCGACATGCTGGACCGCTTCCAACTGGTGGGGAAGAAGGACCTGTTCCCCGCGCAGCTCTCCGGTGGACAGCAGCAGTTGGTGGGCATCGCGCGAGCGCTCATCGCCACGCCGAAAATCCTGCTGGCGGACGAGCCGACGGGCAACCTCCACTCGCAGCAGGCGAAGCACATCATGGAGGTGTTCCAGACGCTCAACAAGGCGGGCACCACCATCATCCAGGTGACGCACTCGGAGGCCAACGCGGCCTTCGGCCACCGCATCATCCAGCTGGCGGACGGCTGGCTCCAGAAGACCTGAGCAGGGCACGAGGCCACCATGCTGAGCGATGTGTCGATGGATGTGCGGTACACCCTGCGGACGATGCGCCAGTCGCCTGTCTTCACCCTGGCGGCGGTGCTGGTGCTGACGCTGGGCATCGGGGTGACGACGGCGCTGTTCAGCGTGGTGGACGCGGTGCTGCTGCGTCCACTGCCGTTTCCGGATCCGGACCGGCTGGTGGTGATGTCCACCGATAAGCCCGGGAAGTTGCTGGCGCGCTACAGCCTGCCCAACTACGAGGACGTCGCGCGGCTCTCCACGCGGCTGCGCTCGATGACCGCGTACGGCCAACGGTTGATGAACCTCACCGGCCACGGGGACGCCGAGCAGCTTCGCGGCGCGGTGGTGGTGGGGGACTTCTTCGGGGCGTTCGGCATGAAGCCGATGCTGGGGAGGACCTTCGCGCCCGAGGAGCGCGACGCGCGGCTGGCCGTCATCTCGCATTCGCGCTGGATGAAGGCGGGCGGCGGCGAGGGCGTGCTGGGCCGCACGCTGACCCTGGGCGGTCAGCCCTACACGGTGATTGGGGTGATGCCGCCGTCCTTCGACGTGCCCGCCCACACCACCGAGGTCTGGGTGCCCTTCGACAGCCTTCCTGGCGCGGCCACGTCGGAGGAGCGCACCGAGCGGGGCTTCCGCTCCTTCGCCGTCGCGGCGAGGCTTGTTCCTGGCGCGACGCTCGAGTCGGTCCGCCACGAGCTGAAGAGCCTGAACGAGGAGCTCCTCTCACGGGACGACGCGACCCTGAAGCTGGGGGTGGTCCGCTACGCCGACTCCCTCACCCAGGGCGTCAGCCTGCTCCTGTGGGTGCTGCTGGGCGCGGTGTCCCTGGTGTTGCTGCTGGCGGCGGCCAACGTGGCGCACCTGCAGCTCGCGCGGGCGGCGGCGCGGCAGCGTGAGCTGGGCATCCGCGTGGCGCTGGGCGCTGGGCGCGGCCGGCTGGTGCGTCAGCTCCTCACGGAGAGCGTGCTGCTGGCGCTGCTGGGCGGCGTGGGCGGCGTGCTGCTGGCGCTGTGGGCCACCGATTTGTTGATGATGCTGGGGGCCAACACGCTGCCCCGGGCGGGCGAGGTGGCGGTGCATGGCCGCGTGCTGCTCTTCGCGTTGGCGGTGACGCTGACGACGGGCGTGGGCGTGGGGCTGGTGCCGGCGCTCCAGCGCTCGCAGCTCTCGCCGGCGACGGTGCTGGGGCGTGGGGCGACGGAGAAGTCGCGGGGCCGCACGCACGCGGTGCTGGTGGTGGCGGAGGTGGCGCTCGCGCTGATGCTCGTCACCGGGGCGGGGTTGATGCTGAAGAGCTTCTGGCGGATGTACCAGGCCGACCCGGGCCTGGACCCGGTGGGTGTCTTCGTGGCCCGACTGGCGCTGCCGCAGAGCCGCTATGACACGCCGGAGCGGACGGAAGCCTTCCACCGGGAGCTGACGGCGCGGCTCGCCGCGCGTCCGGAGGTCGCTGGCGTGGGCGTGGGCGGCAGCCTCCCGGCGGGCGGCTCCCTCTCGCGCTCGGGCTACTGGAAGGAGGGAACCGAGGACCCGCCGGTGCGGCCCGACGCGCTCATCAACGTCACCACGCCGGGCTTCCTGGAGGCGCTGCGCGTGCCGCTGCTCGCGGGGCGCCTGCTGACGGAGTCGGACGGAGCGAACGCGCCAAGGGTCATGGTGGTGAGCGAGCGCTTCGCGCGCGAGGTCTTCGCCGGCGAGGACGCGCTGGGCCGCCGAGTCTCCTTCGGTGGCGACGACGCGGATGGAAACCCGCTGTGGACGACGGTGGTGGGCGTGGTGGCGGACGTGGCGTACGCGGGCGTGGAGGTGGGGCACGAGCCCACCGCGTACGTCCCCATGGCGCAGGAGCCGACGACGGACGGGCAGCTCGCGGTGCGGGCGGCGCCGGGCCTGGACCCGAGGAAGCTGGAGTCGGTGGTGCGCGAGGAGCTGCGCGCGGTGGACTCCATGGTGGCGCTCGCGCGTGTGGGCACGCTGGAGGACCGGCTGTCCTCGGACCTGGGGCAGCCGCGCTTCCGGGCGGTGTTGCTGGGGGCCTTTGGTTTGCTGGCGCTGGTGCTGGCCGCGGTGGGCATCTACGGCGTGATGTCCTACTCGGTGTCACAGCGCGAACACGAGATGAGCGTGCGCATGGCGCTGGGCGCACGCGCGGCGGATGTCCTGAGACTGGTGGTGGGGCAGGCGCTGCGGCGAGTGGGGCTGGGGTTGGTGCTGGGCCTGCTCGGGGCGCTGGCGGCCCACCGCATCATGGAAGGTCTGCTCTACGGGATGGGGGCGCTGGATGTTTCGGTCTTGGCTTCTGTCTCGCTGCTGCTATTGGGCACGGCCTGGCTGGCGAGCTGGCTGCCGGCGCGCAAGGCCGCCAACGCGGACCCCGCCGCCGTCTTGCGTCGCGGCTGAGCCTCTTTGTTTCTGGCACTCTTTCTTCCTGGATGTTCCCCGTGTCCGAACCCCTCCCTGTCTCCGTCGTCACCCCTGTCTCCGCTCCCATCGCCACGCGTCCCTCGCGCATCCTCATCGCGGATGACCAGGCCGACGTGCTGGAGGCCCTGCGCCTGCTGTTGAAGCGGGACGGGCACACCATCGTCACCGCGCAGTCGCCCGCTGGAGCGCTCGCCACGCTGGAAGCCGAGGACGTGGACCTGGTGCTGATGGACCTGAACTACGCGCGGGACACCACGTCCGGGCGAGAGGGCATGGACCTGCTTGGCCGCATCCGCGCGCAGGACGCGGCGTTGCCCGTCGTGGTGATGACGGCGTGGAGCAGCGTGGAGGGCGCGGTGGAGGCGATGCGTGGTGGCGCGCGCGACTACGTGCAGAAGCCGTGGGACAACACGCGCCTGCTCGCCACGCTGCGCACGCAGTTGGAGCTGGGCCGGGCGCTCAAGCGCAGCCGCCGGCTGGAAGAGGAGAATCAGCACCTGCGGCGCGGCCAGGGTGGCCTGCCCACCATGGTGTCCGAGTCGCGCGCCATGGTGCCGGTGCGCCGGATGATTGAGCGCGTGGCGCCGTCCGGGGCCAACGTGCTGGTGACGGGTGAGCACGGCACGGGCAAGGAAGTGGTGGCCAGACTGCTGCACGCGTCCTCCACGCGCGCGGACCGGGCCTTCGTGGCCGTCAACTCGGGAGGACTCTCCGAGGGCGTCTTCGAGAGCGAGCTTTTTGGCCATGTGAAGGGCGCCTTCACCGACGCGAAGGCGGACCGCATCGGCTGCTTCGAGCTGGCGGATGGCGGCACGCTGTTCCTGGATGAGATTGGGAACATGCCGTTGTCGCAGCAGGCGAAGCTCTTGCGCGTGCTCCAGACGGGGGAGTTGCACCCGGTGGGCTCGTCGAAGACGCGGCGCGTGGATGTGCGGGTGGTGAGCGCCACCAACGTGGACCTGGCCAAGGCGGTGGCCGAGGGCCGCTTCCGCGAGGACCTGCTGTACCGCCTCAACACGGTGGAGGTGCCGTTGCCGCCGCTGCGTGAGCGCCGCGAGGACATCCCGCTGTTGGCGTCGCACTTCCTGGCCGAGCACGGCAAGCGCTACGGGCGCAACGCGGCGCGGCTGACGCCGGGGGCGCTGGAGGCGCTCCTGGCCTACCCGTGGCCGGGCAACGTGCGCGAGCTGGAGCACGCGGTGGAGCGCTCGCTGCTGATGGCGGTGGGGGACGATGTGTCCGCGGAGGACCTGCTCTTGCGCCGGGCGGGTCGCGAGGGCCTGTCGCGGCTGGAGGAGATGACGCTGGAAGAGGTGGAGCGCTACCTCATCGAGCGCGCGCTGGCGAGGCATGAGGGCAACGTGAGCGAGGCGGCGAAGGGACTGGGCCTGTCGCGCAGCGCGCTGTACCGTCGGCTCCAGTACTACGGAATCAAGGGAGCCCGGTGAGACGCAAGCGCGAGCCCTGGCCACATGACCTGCAGATGCTCGCCCTGACGTGGCTGGCGGGTCTGCCGGGAGGGGTGGTCTCGCTCGCGCTGGTGTGGACGGGAGACTTTTCATCCAAGGTCCGCTGGACGCTGTCCACGTTGGTGGTGGGCGTCTTCCTGGGTGTGGGGCTCCTGGTCCGCGAGCGGGTGATGCGGCCCCTGCACGCGCTGGCGAACCTGTTGGCGGCGCTGCGCGAGGGGGACTACTCGACGCGCGGTCGCGGCGCGCGGGTGGGGGATGCGCTGGGCGAGGTGCTGCTGGAGGTGAACGCCCTGGGCGACACCTTGCGCGAGCAGCGACTGGGGGCGCTGGAGGCCGGAGCGCTGCTCGAGCAGGTGATGGAGGAGATTGACGTCGCGGTGCTCGCCTTCGATGTCGCGGGCACGCTGCGGCTGGTGAATCGCGCGGGTGAGAAGCTGTTGGGCCAGTCGCGCTCGCAGTTGATGGGCAAGGGGGCTGGCTCGCTGGGGCTGGCGGACCTGCTGGACGGCCCGGCGCCTCGGAGGTTGTCGCGCTCCTTCGTGGAGGAGGGCGGGCCATACGAGCTGCGGCGCGGTGGTTTCCGCCAGGGCGGCCTGCCGCATCACCTGGTGGTGCTGGCGGATCTGCGGCTGGCGTTGCGTGAGCAGGAGCGCGAGGCGTGGCGGCGGCTGGTGCGGGTGCTGAGCCATGAAATCAACAACTCGCTGGCGCCCATCCAATCGATTGCCGAGGCGCTGCGCGACACGCTGTTGATGGAGCCGCGTCCCTCGGATTGGGAGGACGACGCGAAGAGCGGCCTGGGCATCGTCGCGAGGCGCTCGGAGGCGCTGGCGCGCTTCATGTCCGCGTATGCGCGACTGGCGCGGCTGCCGCCCCCGGTGCTGGCGGGGGTGGAGGTGGACGGCTGGGTGCGGCGGGTGGCGGCGCTGGAGAAGCGGCGGCCGGTGTCGGTGCGGGCGGGGCCGGCGTTGGCGGTGCGCGGAGACTCCGACCAGTTGGAGCAGCTGCTCATCAACCTGGTGCGCAACGCGGTGGACGCGGTGCTGGGCGAGGCCCCGGGCGCACAGGTCTGGGTGTCATGGGCGGTGCTGACGCCGGGCGCGGTGGAGGTCTGGGTGGAGGACGAGGGCCCGGGCCTTGCGGACACGGGCAACCTCTTCGTGCCCTTCTTCACCACGAAGCCGCAGGGCAGTGGCATCGGCCTCGCGCTGTGTCGGCAAATCGCGGAGGCGCACGGCGGAACGCTGCGCCTGGAGAACCGTCCCGAGGGACGTGGGTGCCGGGCGCGGTTGAAGTTGCCGCTGGAAGCTCACGGCGCGAGCACCGCGGCGCTGGCCCTGGGCTGAGACGTCGGGCCCTCGGGCTCCCAGGCTTTGGGGACTTCAGGCCACCTGGGCGCCGGTGTCCGGCGGCGCGTCATACGTGGGCGTGAGGTCCACCACGTTCACCGTGACGAGGTGATAGACGATGACGTTGCTCACCCAGAAGAAGATGGCGGCGTAGTGGACGTAGACGAGCGGCGAGCCGGGCCACACTTGCAGCGGGTGGTTGAAGACGTTGGCCGCCATGTAGCCGCCGAACCACTCGCCCATCCAGCAGACCAGGGCGCCGATGGCGACGCGCGTCCAGACCTTGACGCGCTGCGGGTAGAACCAGAAGTAGTGCAGGGTCCACAGCAGGCCGACGCATCCAGCCCAGAGCATCATGCTGCCGAAGGAGAACCAGTGGTACGGGGACTCGGGGTAGTACCAGCCCCAGTCCTTGTTCATCCAGCGCCAGGCCACGTTCTGGGACAGCTCCATGAACCAGAAGAGCGGTGCGACGTAGAGCACCTGCGTCATGAGGACTCGGAGGAAGCAACTCAGCGTCTTCCAGAGTCTCAGCGTGGACCCGTCGAGCGAAACCATGTGTTCCCCCCCGTGCTTCGGCCTGGGCGACCGAGGGCTGTTCATCTGACAGAACGTGATGAGTCCCATGTCTTGAAACATCGTGGGCGACAACCGCTTGTGTCCTGACGCCACGGGGGTTGCGCCGAGCTGAACGCGGATTCAGCCGTCGGCGAAGGGCCGGGGGTGGAAACCCGAGGAGACTCCGGGAGTTGACGCCTCTCGATGCGGGCGACGCCGGGCGTCAAAGCCACCGGCGGACGGCGCGTTGATATTCGACGTACTGGCCGCCGAATTTCTGGAGCAGGGCCTGTTCCTCGACGCGGATGTACCAGAAGTGGGTGAGCAGGCCGAAGGCGAGCGGCACGACGAAGGGTGAGACCGACCCCAGGGTGATGCCCAGGCCGACGAGGCTCGCGACGAAGCCCAGGTACATGGGGTTGCGGGTGAAGCGGAACAGGCCCTCGCGCGTGAGGGTGCCGGGGTCCCCGAAGGTGTTGATGTTGGTGCCCAGCTTCTTGAAGAGTCGGGCGTGCCATTGGGCGACGGCGATTCCCGCGAGCAGCAAGGCGCCTCCGAGCCAGCTCCAGGGGCGCCCCCACAGCTCGTGCAGCGGGGCGGTCCTGTTCAGGAGGACCATGACGCCCATGGACGCCAGCAGGACGACGGGGGGAAGGAAGAGGGCTCGCATCGTGGATGTCTCCGTGCGTTGGTGGCGCGCAGTCTTCCGGTGCGGGGGAGCGGCGTCGTTAACCCGGGTTTACGTTGAGAGGTGTCCGTGACGACGGCGAGGGAGGTGCTGCGGGGTCTGGCGGGGAGCGCGCTGCCGGGGTGGGACGCGGTGGCGCCGCTGCTGCGCGCGAAGACGCTGCGCAAGGGCGAGTACCTCTTCCACGTGGGCGAGGCGCGGCCGAGCATCTTCATCGTCACGCGCGGGCTGGTGAAGATGGTCTACGAGACGAGCGAGGGTGGCGCCTGGGTGAAGGCGTTCGCGGGGGAGGGGACGTGTTTCGCGAGTCTGGTGGCGCTGGCGCCGGGAGGCGTCACGAGCTTCTCCACGCAGGCGGTGGTGGAGTCGCGGGTGGAGCAGCTCGACTATGGCGAGGTGCGGAGGCTGGCGTCGCGCCACCTGGAGTGGCAGCGGGCGGTGAGCCGGGCCTTCGAGGTCTATGGGCTGCGCAAGGAGAAGCGGGAGATGGAGTTGCTCACGCTGTCCGCGGAGGAGCGCTACCAGCGGTTCCTGGACGAGCACCCGGACCTGGCGCCGCTGCTGTCGCAGCGGGATATCGCGAGCTACATCCGCGTCACGCCCGTGGCGCTCAGTCGCATCCGTTCACGGCTGCGAGGGCGACGGGCGTCGTGAGGCGTGTACCTACCGGAAGCTGAAGCGGGTGACCCAGGGGACGAGCTTCCGGACCAGGGTGAGCGGAGTGCTCTGGATGGCGGGTGGCATGGCGCGGAGCCAGGTGAACAGCTCCGAGATGACGGGCTCGGGCTCGTCGGAGGGGAGGTCGAGCGCTTGGAGCGTGAGCAGCTCCTTGTCGTGTTCGTAGCGCTTGAGCCGCGCGAAGAACTCCTCGGCGAGCTGGGGCTTCGAGGTCACCAGCGCCAGCAGCAACAGGCACATCTGGGACGGAGAGGTTCCCTCCTGTCCCTCGCCCATGAACTCGGTCTGTCCCGCGCTCGGGACACACGCCTTGATGAGTCGATAGGTGTTGGCGAAGCGCTTGAGCACACGAGGCGTGGGGCTCAGCAGCGGGCCGAGACAGTCGATGAACGCCAGTTCTCTCTCGCTGATGACGAGGCCGGGAGGATTGAGCTCTTCCTGTTCATTCGACGCGACCTGGGCGTGGCTGGAGGATGCGGAGGACTTCGGCTTGCCGTGTACGGATGCTGCTGCTTGCGGTGCGGCGCTCGTGGGCCACACGACCTTCAGCGGATCCCGTGTGTCCTGTGCGCTGTTGTCCAAATCTCCCCAGAAATTGGCGGTGCCTGGGGTGTCAACGACGAGCCTGGGCTTCAGCTCCAGGACCGTGGCCTCCCGCGAGTGCTCTTCCGCGGAAGGACGGGCCAACAAGCCGCGCAACATGCTCGAGCGGTGGTCGCTGCTCACGGGCCGCAGCCAGATGGGAATCTGGAAGATCTTCTCCAGGTAGTCGTAGGCCGTGGCTCCTGGGGTCATCGCATCCAGGGGCAGGGCGTTCGGGTCCTCCATCTTCAGCAGGTCCTTGAAGGTGTGGTTCAGGCAGCGCGCCACCCAGCGCGAGTCCACGCCCACGACGACGACGAACAGTGGGAAGGCGAGGAGCAGGTGCACGGCCTGGAGCACCTTCACCACGGTGTCTTGCGAGCAGCGGTCCAGGTCGTCGATGTAGAGGACGATGCGATTGATGGCGGGGACGTTCGGGTCCGTCTGTTCGTCGCGGTTGACCGCCTCCATCAGTCGCGACAGCTCCTCGAAGTCCCTGCGGATGAGGGCGACGAGTCCCAGGTGCTTGCGGTAGTCGTCGCTGCCGGTGCGGTTCTCGATGAACTTGTCGAGCAGCCGCGCGCTGGAGAGTTCGGCGATGGCTTGCTTCAGTTGGAGGACTTCGTCCTGGGCCTTGGCCATGGACGCTCGTTGCTGTTCCTCCGCCTGGGCCAGTGAGGCGACCTGCTCCCGAGCGACTTGTGCGGCTTCATCGAGCGGCTTGAGTCGATTCTGGAGTTCGGTTTCGATGGCCTGCTCGACTTCGCGCAGTCGCTTCTCGTTCTGCTCCCGCCGCTCTCGCAGCCACGCGGTCTGCCGCTGGAGCCAGAGCGTCACGGAGCCCACGAGGCCTGTCAGTGTCGTGAGTCCAGCCATCAGGCCCGCGAGATCCTGCTTACCGAACTCGTCGAGCACGAACGGAAGCGCCAGGCTCACGGCGAGAGAGACGATCAAGATGATGGCGGGAGGACGCAGTCGTTTGTTCGCGCTCCGCGTATCCAAGAGGGATGCGACGAATCCGCCGGTCTGTCTCAGCTCGGCCTGGGCATTGCCGAGGGCATCCCGCAAATCGAAGGCCGTGCGTCCCAGGGAGCTGAAGCCTGTTTCAGCCAGCCATGCGGTGGCCCGCTGCTGGACACCCTCCTCAAGCTTCAATGTGGCGGGCATCAACTCGAGCAGGGTGCGCTTTTCGGAGAGGGCTTGCTCCAACTCGACGCGCTTTGATTCCTTCTGTTGCTCCAGTTCGCCGACCTTCTGCTGCGCCAGCGCGACCTCGGCTTCCTTCGCGGTGACCTCGGCCTGCTTCTTGAGCAGCTCTGCTTCCCGCTGGGCGAGCCGTGTCAGCAGGTCATCCCTGCGTTTGCCGATGTCTGCTTCGGGCTCGTCCTGTCGCTTCCGGAGGTTGCGGAAGATGTGTTCGACGAGGCTGGCCCACAGGTTGCCTTCCGCGTAGTGCCAAGCGTTGAATTCGATCTGGATGATGTTCTTGTAGAAGGCCACTTCCCGCTGGGGACGCTGGGACTTCACGGCCCGGCCCGCGAGTTCCTCCACCCGTTTGCGCAGGTGGTGCATGAAGAACGACTTGCCCGAGCCCCAGTCTCCGAACACGCCGATGGACAGCGGTGGCGCCATGGTGCGCGAGGCAATCAGCGCACTGAGCGCATCGACGTCACGGTCGATGTCCAGGAGGTCTTCGTTCTCCCGCCCGTCGGCGTCGTAGCGAGGAGAATAGAGGGTGCGCTGTGTGTCGTTGTCCAACCAGCTCAGGGGCGAGGCTGGCGTGGGTGGTGGTTCTGTCTGTGGGTGTCCTCTGGAGAATTTGAGAGGGATTATCCCCATCCAGAACGTCGTCTCCTCGGGATGCAACGTGGATACGAACTCGGCGAACTGGCTGCGGAGTTGCTGTCTGTCCAGTTGCATCTCGTAGAAGTCGCTGTCGTGGAATTTTGGTAGCCACAGGAACGCCGCTACGAGATGGCGCACATCCAGAAACTGTTGAGGACTATGAGGGCCTCTGGTGCGGAGCTTTTCGGCCTCATGCAAGGCGCGTCGTGCCGAGGCAGTCCACGTCAGGGGAGCCTTCAGCATCTCCATGGGATGTTCCATGGATTCGAGATGCGAAATCTGAGGGGAAGCCAAGTGTGCGGTAGATAGGAGGCGAGGCATGCCGCCGGCGCTGGGCTGCTCAGCAACCCGCTTCATCCAGGTAGACACTGGGTCATCTGATCTGCCAACGGCGCCCATCAATGATGCGAAGGATATGTGGGCTCGAGCAGCGCTGAGGGACAGCGCAGAGGGGCGATCATCGGTAGCCACGGAGAGCTGGGCCGCGCGTCCAAGCAGCGTGGCGAAATCTTCGGAAACGGGGCCCATCTCCGTCACCGCACCCGTATCCATGTCCTGGAAGCGGACCATGCGCGGCCCAGAGTCCTCGGCCGCCTCGACGCTCTCATCCTCTTCCGGTCGTTGCATGTCCCCCCCTGCGCGAATGCACTGCGCCAACGATGTTGGCACCGTCACGCGCACGAAGGAAAGCCAGGCCCCCCAGGTCCCTCTGAGGCAGCACCGTGGACCCCATCACTCCAGGTCCACGGTCACACCTCACGTAGCCCTACCGGCTCGTCGCGTCATCCGGTCGGGTGCCACGGTCCAGCTCATCGCGGTCCAGCGCACCGTCCAAATCCCGGTCGATGCCAATCCGCACCTCCGAGCCCTTGGGCACCACCGTGTACGTCAGCTCACTTCCCGCGAGCGCCAGTGTCTGGAGCAGTGACGCGGTGACCGTCTCCGCCGCGCGGTCCGTCTGGAACAACCCGCCGCCCATGTACGTGGCCCCGCGCGCGATGCCTCCCTGGTTCCCCTTCGCCACCAGGCCCACCTTGCCGCTGTCCGCCAGCGCCTGGAACGTGGACAGCGTGCTCAGCTGCGCCGGAGTGGGGCTCGCCGTGGTCAGCGTCACCTGCCTCCCCACCGCCGCATGCGTGTCCTTGCTGTCCGGCCCCGGCGGCTCTCCCACCGTCGTCGCCGTGCCCTTGGGCAAATCCGAGCCCGAGAACGCCAGCATGAACGCCACCATGTCCGCGACCTCCTGGTTGCTCTGGAGCGTGAACACCGGCTCGGTGAGGAAGCGCGCAATCGTGTCCACGCTGCCGTCATGCGAGAACCCGAAGCCCGCCAGGTTCGACGTCTGCGTGAAGTCCATGCCCACCTTCTCGTAGAGGTTGCGCAGCTGGGAGATCTTCATCGTCACATTGGTGAACCCATCCACGGAGACCAGCCCCGTGTGACGCTCGCCGCTCGGGCCCGCGGAGACGGTGACGAACTGGCTCCCAGTCCACCGCACGTCCGCGCCCAGGCCCGTGGGCAGCGTGTGACACGTCGAGCAGGCGAACGCCCCCGAGTCCAGCAAGCGCGGCGGCCGATACATCTGCAGCCCGTTCACCGCGTTCCCGTTGGGCAGCGGCAACCCCGCCGTGCCAAACCGCCCCGTCGTGACGTGCCCCGGCAGCGGCAGGTTCGTGGGCAGCGAGTTGTCGAGGTTCCGGAACGGATTCGGCGCGAACGTCAGCGTGGCGAGGAAGTCCTCGAACTGTTGCATCTCGATGACCGTGAGCTGCGTGTCGTCGCCCTGGAGGCTGAGGAACGCACCGTTGAACTCCTCGATGCCCGCGCGGTCTCCACGCCAGTGCAGCGGCTCCTTGCCGATGATGTCCTGGAGCGTCTGCGTCGTCATGGGCCCCTTCATCGAGTGCCACGGCTGGAAGCCCCCCGTCAGTCCGGGAATGCCCATGCCCAGGTTCTGCCCCGTCACGGACTTGAGGTCCCCCGCCGGGTCTCCCAAATCCCACGCGAGCCGGTCCAGCCGTCCGTCGATGTGGCACGACGCGCACGACACATGCCCCAGGCCCGAGCTCCGGTGCGTGTCATACAGATGCTTGCGGCCGACCTTGATGGCACCCGGGGACGGGTCGAAGAACGGCACCCGCGCCACCTCGGTATTCGAAACCGTATCCACCACGGACACGCTCGCCGCGAACTTGTTGAGCACGTAGAGCCGCGTCCCGGAGAGCACCACGCCCGTGGGCCCCTCACCCACCGCCACCTGGGTAATCCGGCCGCCCGCGTCGTCCATGACCGCGACGTTGTTGGAGCCCATGCCCGTGATGTAGACGCGGCTCCCCTCCGCGTTCCACGCAAGCCCCCGAGGGTCTCCGAGCGCCAACTGCCGCGTCGCCTGTGGCACCGTGCCCGTGGTGTACGTCAGGTGCGGATTGAGGTCGAAACGGGAGACGACGGACGGAATCGCCGGGTCGAACGACGCGGCCATGACGCGCAGGAAGCGGCCCTGGAGGTTGGGCTCGAAGCGGACCTCGTTCACCGCGTCCGTGCCCACCACGACGACATGGCCTCCCGGGTGGACCGCCAGCGCCATGTCCAGGTTCATCAACCCGCTGGCATACGTCACAGCCAGCGTGGATGCGTTGATGATGGCCACGTCCCGGTCCGGCAAATCCCAACCCGCGCGGCGCCCCGACGCGGCGGCGTTGCTCCCCGAGACGACGCTCGACCAGTCACGGCTGTTGTCATCCATCCACCGGCCACTGGCGTCCTTCTTCACGATGAGGGCCACGGGAGGAGGCGCCGGGTTGCCACTCTTCCTCGGCGGCTTGAACGTGCTGCCCGAGTTGGGCGGAGGATTGACGCCCCCATAGGGCCCCACGCTGCTGCTCACCACGTTGGGCGGAAAGCCCCCGCCTCCCATCGCGTTGCCACCCCCGAGCACCGTGCTGCGATTGCCAGACTCGAAGAAGGCCACATACACCTGCGTGCCCGCGGCGTTGACGGCCAGCGCGCGAGGCTCCTCGCCTTGCAGCGCGATGCGCGTGGGCGCGGCGAGCGGTGTGGACGGGTCCACCACCAGCACGCGGTTGACCTGCGAGCAGGAGATGAACGCGCGCTGCGGCGAGCCCGCGAAGATGACGTCGGCGGGCTCGTCATCCGTGGGCACCGTGGCCTTCACGTTGAGCGTGGTGAGGTCGACGATGCTGACGCTGTCGGAGACATGGTTGACCACCCAGGCCTCGGTGTTGCTCCGGGCTCGCACGGACACGGGGTCCAGGCCCACGGGGATGGAGGCGGTGAGCACGGGCGTGCCGCTCGACACGGAGAACACCAGGAGCCGATTGTCCGCCGTGTTCACCGCGAGCAGACGGGTGCCATCCGGCGTCAGCTCCAGCGGATGGACATGCGGATGCTCCCAGTTCACGAACGCGCCCGGCGACTGCGCCCGGGACGCGCTCGCCAGCAGCACGAGGCACGGCAACAACGCGACCAGCACCCTGCGGACAACGGACATGGGACCCCCTGGCTTCGAGCACCCGGCTCGCTCTGGATGGAGAATTCCACTAAGTCTGTTAAGTCAGATTATTCTGACAAATATGGACCTGTAACACGAGCGGCTGACTCGGGTCGCGGCAGGGGCGAGGGGTCCTCGGGCACCCTTGGGCGTCACCGGGTTGGGAGGTCCCCGTTGGCCCGGGGAGGGAAGCACTCCAGAATCCGCCGGATGAAGCGTTTCCCCCACCTGTGTCTGGGCCCTGGCCGGGCGACCTCGAGTGTCGCGCGTGCCGTGGCCCTCTTCCTGACCTCCCTGCTGTGTGGCCTGGCGTCGGACGCGCACGCGGAGGTCGCCGTCCGGCGCACCTTCCTGAAGCTGCCGTCCTCCAACGGGCATGGCGCGGTGATGTTGGATTTGGAGCAGAAGAAGGTGTCGCACTTCCGCGAGCACAGCTTCGCGACGGAGGAGCCCGTCATCGATGCGCTGGGCAACGACGTCTTCGTGCGCGGGCAGCCGCAGGTGGTGCACTCGCGGGACGTGTTGTTCGACGCGTTCTTCGGCCTGCGCTCGGGCGGGACGCAGCGCTGGTTGAGCACGCAGGACGCGGACCTGGACGCCAGCGGCTACGCGGCGTGGGCGCCGGGGAAGACGGGCGGCACGGGGCTGGCGACGATGGTGCAGCGGGTGGGGACGCTGGAGGTGACGACGTATGTCTTCGCGCCCCAGTCCGTGCCGCACGCATCGTTCGTGATGGCGGTGCGGGTGCGCAACACGGGCGCGACGGCGTCCACGGGTGTGAGCGTGTTCTCGCTCCACAACTTCCATGTCGGCTTCGGTCGGCCCGGCGTGCTGGCGGACCTGGATGAGAACGGCGAGACGGTGGAGGTCAGCGGCAGCGACTTCGTGGAGAAGGGCTTCGCGGGCGTGGTGGTGGGGCGGCCGTTGGGCGCGGTGACTCGGAAGGCGGCGTGGCTGTCGGGGGCGACGGGGGCGGGCAACGGGTTCAACGTGGTGCAGGGGGGCGGGCAGCAGGACCTGCAGGAGTTCACGGCGCAGCCGTCGGCGGGGACGGGCTGGGCCACGGCGTATCAGTTCAACCTGGGAGACATCGCGGCGGGCGCGGAGAAGTGGGCCGGCGTGGCCTTCGTTCACTTCGGCAATCCGGAGGGGACGGCCACGGCGCGGCAGTGGCTGACGGACTACGTGGGCGCGTTGGATGCGAAGGCGCTGGTGGAGGCGGAGGTCGCGCGCTGGGCGGCCTTCCAGACGGACACCGTGAAGGTGCCGACGGGCACGGTGGAGAACGAGGAATCACTGGTGCGCCACTCCGCGGTGGTGCTGCACATGGCGCAGGTCCGCGAGGGTGAGACGTTCATGCGCGAGTCGCTGAGCCGGGATGGCGAGACGCGCCTGACGCGCTTCAAGGCACCCAACGGCGCGCCGGCGACGCTGCCGGGCATGGTGAAACACGCGGGCAAGGGCGCGGTGCTGGCGAGCCTTCCGCCGGGCCAGTGGACGTATGCGTGGATTCGAGACGGCGCCTACGCGGCGGCGGCGATGGCCACGCTGGGCATGCGGAGCGACGCGCGCGAGGCGCTGACGTACTACCTGAACGCGGACAGCGGGCGGTTCCAGAACTGGCGCGAGTTGCAGCCGTACTCGATGCCGCCGTACCTCATCACGCTCACGCGCTACCACGGCTTCGGTGTGGAGGAGACGGACTTCAACGAGGCGGGGCCCAACCTCGAGTTCGACGGCTTCGGGCTCTTCCTCTGGGCGCTGCGGCACTACGAGCGCACCACGGGGGACGTCACGCTGGTGGACCAGCACTGGCAGACGGTGTCGACGAAGGTGGGCGACGCGCTGGTGGCGCTCATCGACCCGGAGACGGGGCTCATCCGGCCGGACTCGTCCATCTGGGAGACGCACTGGAACGGGCGGCAGCGCGCGTGGGCGTACACGAGCCTGACGGCGGCGCGCGGCCTGTGTGACGCGGCGGTGCTGGCCGAGCGCGTGGGTGACGCCGAGCGTGCGACGCGCTACCGCGCCGCGGGCGAGTCCATCCGCCGGGCGATGGCGGAGAAGCTGACGGACGGCAACTTCGCGCTGGCCTCCAACCTGGAGGAGTTGAAGTCGGGCCGGGGGTACTGGGACACGGCGGTGTTCGACGCGTTCGCGTTCGAGCTGTTCGACCCGGCGGGGAAGATTGCCCGGGAGACGATTCGCGGATTGGACTTGAGGCTGTCGTCTCCGGCGGGCGCGGGCTGGTCGCGCAACGATGACCGCTATGACCACACGGGTGGCGCGGACATGAGCCCGTGGGGCAGCGAGTACGACAGCGCGGAGTGGGTCATCGTGAGCCTGCGCGGCGCGATGGTGAAGCGGATGGCGGGGGACTCGGAGCGCGCGGAGCGGGTGCTCAAGTGGGTGACGGACCAGTCGCTGAAGAACTACCTGGCGGTGTCGGAGACGTATGACGAGCTGAACGGCACGTACAAGTTCAACTCGCCCATGGTGGGCTTTGGCGCGGGGGCGTACGCGCTCGCGCTGGCGCACCGCGCGGACGGCACGGCGGACCCGGCGTGTGGCGCGTACCTGGATGAGAGCACGCTGTCGAAACCGCCGGACGCGGGTTCGGGTGAGCCGGACGCGGGCTCGGGCGAACCGGATGCGGGCCCGTTCGTGCCGGATGCGGGGGACTCGGAGGCGCCGCGTGTCAGTGGCGGCGGGTGCAGCGCCTCGGGCCCCGGCGCGATGGCGGTGTGGCTGATGCTGGCGCTCGCGGGACTCTCCGCGCTGACGCGGCGTCGCCGGGCCTGAGGCAAGGGGCTCGGCTCAAGGGGCCGGGAGCAGGGCGGGACAACGCCCGGCGCTTGTGGACACTCCAGCGAGACATGACGCGCCCCAGACCTCCAGATGGAGACATTCCATCCGGTGTCGGGGCAACGGGATGTCGCTGGAGTTCGCCTCAAGCGCGGGCGTGGATGACCGCCCGCCCCGTGGTCCGCCGTGCTTCAGCGCCGCTGGTCGCTCCGGGCCTGGGTGCGACGGTTGCGAGAGGTGGTGTGCGCGTTGCGACGGACGGCGCCGAAGCGCTGCTGCTTGCGCGCACCGCCCTTGCGGCGCTGGGCCCGCGTCGCTCGCACGGACGTGGTGGCGGTGCGTCCGGCGGTGCGCGCGCGGCGCACGGGCTTGCGCCCACCCACGGTCCTCGTCGCCCGACGGGCCGGCGCCGAGGCGCGAGTCCTCCGCGTGCTGCTCACCTTTCGCACGGTGCGAGCCCGCTTGGCCGCCACCGCCTCACGGCGCTCCATCATGGCCAGGCGCTTCTCGAAGCGCATCAGGGCCTGACGGAAGTACGTCGCCTTGCGCAGGGTGTTGGCGTTGCCCTCGGCGCGACGGGCACGGGTCGGCTGCCGCCGGCCCAGGGCCTCACGCCGCTGACGGCGCGCCAGGCTCTCGTACTTGGTCATCAATCGCCGCGCGCGCAGGACGCGACCGCGCAGCTCCCGGGTCGACAGCTCCGTGAGGTTGCGCGGGGCGCTCGACAACACGAGCCTGGCTTCGGTTTCCGACAACAGGGACATCTTCTTCGAGGGAATCGTACGCAAGGGCCTGCTCCTTCAAGGCAGTGTGGCTTTCCTCGCGGAAACGTCGGCACGTGTCCCCCGCGCAGCAACCTGCTCTCCAGGGTGATTGGGGGCGCTGGCGCTACTCGAAAATGGACAACTCGGAGAGCGCGTAGATGAGGACGGGTCCTCCCGCGTTCCCCGCCCTCACCTGCAGCCGCACCTGACGAACCGGCGCGTCACCCGTGAGCGGCACGTCGAGGAAGCGCGCCTTGCGCTCCATGTCCAGCGGACCATCCCCATAGGGGCTGTCCTCCCCCGTCGATTCGATGGTGGTGGAGAACACCGGGTCGAACGGGCTCGAGGGGTCGTGGTTCACGTAGGGCACCTCGGCGAGCGTCGACCAGGTGGCGCCATCCGCGCTGCCCTCCACGCGCACCTGAATGATGGGGTCGAACCCCGTCACCATCTGCAGGTCGCGAATGACGGCGCGCCGGGGCCGCACGGCGGTCTCCCACTGGAGCGTCACGTTGTTCACGCCCGACGTTTCGCGAGTCAGGTCCGTCCGCACGGTCAGCAGTGAGCCATCCGTGTACGGGCACGGCGCTCCCGTGGGAGTCGGGACGCACGAGGCGCCGCGGCTGATGGGGCGCAGGCTTCCGCTGGGAACGGGCAGCCAAGGGCCACGCCATTCCACCCGGAACGACACGCTGCTGCTGTTGGCGGCCAGGGGATAGAAGAGCCACGAGCCCAGTGTCACGGCGCGGACCTGCGCCTCCACGCCCGGGAAGTCCTCCAGAAGATAGGGATTGGCATGCCAGGGCGACGTGGGGTCGTGCACTTCCCACACGCGGCCTCCGGGACCATGGAGCTGCAGCACGGGGTACGGGGTGAGGGGCTCCACGGGCGTCGGGTCGCCGTTGTCCTGGAAGTAGATTTCCGGAAGCTCCGCGGAGGCCGGCAGCGCGGGCGGAGGAGGCGCCGAGGCGAAGGAGAACTCGGGGCCCTCCGCGCCCAGGGCCAGCGCGAGCTGGGGGGCCCAGGGCCGCAGCGGTGGCAGCTCCGCGTCGTCGTAGAAGACGAACGAGCTGAAGACGCCGTGGCCTTCCTCCAGCGGCGCCGCCACGCGAAAGCGATACTGGGTGAAGTCGGAGAGGCGCTCGTCGATGGAGTCGCCGTAGAGGACCTCCAGCGTGAAGGCCCCCGAGCGCTCACTGCGGCTCTCTCCGTAGCGCTCGAACTCGCCAACCGTGGGGTCGACGAAGCCGGAGCGCGTGTGGACCTTGCGCTCCACGGTCACCGTCGTGTCGGAGTTCGGAGAGCCGTCCAGGTGTTGCAGCCGGCCATAGACGAAGATGGGGTCTTCGGGCTTGCGGTCGCAGCCCGCGGCGACGAGCGCGAGCAGGGGCAGGGAGCGGAGCAGGTGGCGCATGTCAGTAGGTCCCCTTCACGCCGAGGAGCGGGAGGATGATGGGCAGGCTCTGGGGTTTGCGCTGGGGAGTGCCCTGGCGGTCGAAGCCATAGTCATAGGCAATCACCTCCTGCCGGGCCGACACGTTGAGGACGTCCAGGTAGGCGTCGAGCGTGAAGTCCTCCATGGCCCATGATTTGGCGACGCGCAGGTCCACGCGGAAGAACGCGTCCAGTCGCTCGGACTTGTCCCGGTCCTGTCGCACCCAGTGCGCTTCCCCCTCCGGCGTCGTCACGATGCGTTGGGTGAGGGTGGTGATTTCGCCGGACTCGGGGCGGCCGGTGTTGAAGTGCACCACCGTGCCCACCGTCCAGTTGTTGCCGAACTTGTAGCTGAGCGCGGCGTTGATGACATGGGCCTGCTCGAAGGCGAAGGGCAGCGTGCCCTTCTGAGTACTCACCACGTGGTCATCGTCGCCGTAGCGGTCGATGAGCACGCGGCGCTTGCTCTGGAGGAAGCTGTAGGAGACCCAGCCGAACCAGTCGCGGCCCAGCGGGTGCCGGGCCATCAGCTCGAAGCCATACGCGTAGCCGCTCGTGGAGGGGTCCGGTGTCGCGAGTCCCCGGCGTCGTCGGTTCTCCACCACCTGCTGCAGGTCCAATTCCACCGCGCGGGTGAGCGGGTTGTAGAAGGCGTCGCCGCTCAGCTCCAGGCCGTCCATCGCCTTCCACTCGGCGCCCACGTCGAACTGGAGGCCCTCCTGGAGTCCGTAGCGGAGGCTGGAGGTGTCCACGGCGGGCAGGTGCACCAGCACGGTGGGCGATTGGTGGAAGACGCCCGCGCCGCCCTTGAGCACGAGCGCGTCCGTGAGCTGGTGGCGCACGGTGAGCCGAGGCTCCACCACCGCGTGATTGATGCCGGGGGACAGGTGGTAGTTGTCCAGGCGCACGCCCGGCTGGAGCACCCACTTTTCGGCGGGAACCCACGTCACCGCCGCGTAGACGCCGGAGAAGGTCGCCAGCGAGGAGGGGCTCTTGATGGGGTCCACCGGGTCGTCGGGATTGGTGCCCGGGGGGATGCCGGTGCCGGTGATGTCGGTGGCGGCGCGCCGGTGCTCCACGTCGCCGCCCACGGCGAGCTCCAGCGTGGAGTCCAGGCGGCGCTTCCAGCCGGCCCGCATCGCGAACGTCGTCTGGCGCAGGGCGTACTCACCCACCTTGCGGAAGGAGATGGCGCCGCTCGGCAGGCGCTCCGACTCCTCTCCGTCGAGGCCCAGCGCGTCCGAGCCCACGGTGAGGCCCACTTCCGCGTCACCCCCCGCGAGCGGATGGGTGCCGCGCAGGTCCACCCGGTGGAAGCGGGACACGATGCTGCCGCCGGTGGAGCCGATGTAATAGGTCGAAGGGCTGGAGCCCACGTCGTCCGAGCTGCCCAGCGCGAACAGGCGTACGCGGCCCTCGCCGACCTTCTGCTCGATGCGCGCCTGGTAGTCCCAGAAGTTCGCGTGCACCTTCTCCGCGTCGGACCCACTGAGGAGCTTGGACCCCAGGGAGATCAACAGCGCCGAGTAGCTGACGCGGCCGGCGACGCTGACGGAGGTGCCGGTGCTCTCGAAGGGGTACTCGATGAAGCCGCCGCTGTTGAGCAGGTCCGCGTAGGCGGTGACGTGCAGCCGGTCCTCGCGCGGTCGGCTCAGCCGTCCCTCCACCGCGCCGCCCAGCAACCGTCCGTACTGCACTGGCGGCGAGCCCGGGAAGAAGTCGACGGTGTCGATGAAGTCCGGGTGAATCACCGCGGGCCCGAGCATCAGGTGGTACAGCATGGGGATGCGCACGCCGTCGAGGAAGAAGCCGGTGGCGGCGGGCTGGCTGCCGCGCACCACGGGGTAGCTGATGCCCGAGGCGAGGCTGCCCACTCCGGGCATCAACATGACGACACGGAACGGGTCTCCCAGCGTGCCGGGCACCTCGCGGAGTTCCTGCTCGTGCAGGGTGATGCGCGTCACCTCGGTGCGGGGGCGGTCGTCCCGCACCACCGTCTCGTAGGGATTCACGCGCCCGGGCTGCAAGCGGTAGATGACCTGGAGCGACTGGCCCTCGGAGAGCGTCTCCTCGAAGGTGCTCGGCGTGTGTCCGGGGGCGCGCGCTTCCACGCGGTGGGTGCCGGGGCGCAGCTCCAGGGTGAAGCGCCCTTGTGCGTCCACGGTGCCCGCGGGCTCCGTGCTCCCGTCTACGAAGAGGAGCGCATCGGCGAGGGGACGGCGCGTGCCGCGCGCGCGCACCTCGCCGGTGAGTCGCGCGGTGGAGACGGGGACGGGCGCGGCTGGAGGCACGAAGCGGTAGACGAAGGGCAGGCGCACCGCCACGGGCACTCCGGCGAGGGTGGCGGGAGTGAAGCGCAGACCCGGTGCGGCCTGGAGCGCGGCCTCGGTGAGGCGGGGCTCGTGCGGTGCGTCGACGACCTTCACCTCGGCCACCGCGCCCTGTTCGTCCACGAGCAGCTCCAGGGTCACTTCACCGGGAGTGCCCTCCAGGCCCACGGGCCATGCGGCGGGTGCGTCAGCGACGAGGGTCGGTGGCACGAGCGTGGCTTCACCGCCATCGGTGGTGAGGCCCAGTCGTGTGGCGTCCTCGGCGGACACGGAGGTGCCGCCGTCGGTGGACTGGAGTTCGACTTCGACGGTGCGGGACTCGGCGGAGGGGGCGGGGAGGCCCTGCGCTCGTACGAGGAAGGGCACTGCCGCCAGGACGAGCAGTGGCAGGAGAGAGCTGCGCTCAAGACGCATGGGAACCCTTCAACACCGGATGGGCAGAGAACTGTCACCCCGGCCGGTGTGCTCTCACGCCGCGCAGCCTCACCTCCCCGGGCACGGGCGTCCACTGTTCTCGACATGGGATTGCACGAATGGCCCGGGGTCCCGGAAACGGGACCTGCGGCTGTCTGTGCGAAAGGTACAAGCGAGGCGTAAGCGCCAGGACGTTGGCCTGTCCGTTCGTCTGCTCGCGTGTATGGCGCTTCACGAAGAGCGCGTGCAGGCGGGCTGACCGGGTGGAGGTCCCTGGAGGGCACCACTACCGTTGAGTCGAGCAGGGGGCTTTGTGGGGGAAGGAGTCGTGGGGCGATGCGCACGGTGAAGGATGAGCTGCTCTTCCGAGCGGTGGAGCACACCCTGTCGGGCCAGCCCATCGAGGCGGCGCACGAGCTGGCGTCGTTGGAGACGTTGCTGGATGTGGACTCGGTGCCGGAGGACCTGGGCTACCTGCTCTTCGCCACGGCGGTGTCGCATCGCCTGGAGGGCGTGGGGGTGGGGGCGCGCAATCCCTATCTGTATCCGCATCCCGAAGCGGGGGCGCGGCAGATTGATTTGTTCCGGCTGTTGATGACGCACATGCCGCTGGCCTCCGCCGCCGATGCGTTGGCGAACGCGGTGTTGGTGGAGTTGTTGGGGAAGCGGGACGAGGCGACGTTGGTGGACGTGGGAATCGGCCAGGGGCGGCAGGAGGGGCGGTTGTTGAAGGCGCTGTCGGAGCAGGGAGCGCTGCCGCGCAGGTTGACGCTGGTGGGCGTGGACCCGAGCGGAGCGAGCCTCGCGCAGGCGGAGGAATCGACGGCGAAGGTGGCGCGCGAGGTGGGAGCGTCGGTGCGCTTCGTGGGGGTGGAGGCGCCGGTGGAGAGCCTGTCCGAGTCGACCTGGTCGGTGTTGCGAGGGTTGCCGGGGCCGAGGGTGGTGAACGCCGCCTTCGCGCTGCACCATGTGGCGGAGGAGCCCGGGAGCGTGGGCGCGGTGCGAGACGCGGTGCTGCGGCGGCTGCGAGCGTTGGAGCCGTCGGGGGTGGTGTTGTGCGAGCCGAATACGGACCACTTCCGCGCGCCGCCGCTGGAGCGCTTCCTGAATGCGTGGAAGCACTTCACGCAGGTCTTCCATCTGCTGGACACGCTGGAGGTTCCTCGCGAGGAGCGAGCCGCCATCAAGCGCTTCTTCGGGAGGGAGGTGGAGGACGTGGTGGGGACGGTGGACGAGTCGGCGCGCTGCGAGCGACACGAGCTGGCGGAGACGTGGATGGCGAGGCTGAAGCGCGCGGGCTTCGTGCCGCTGGAACTGCTGGAGCAGGTGGAGCCCGAAGGCGTGCATCCGGTGCTGGAGTTGCGGCGGGAGCCAGGGCTGGTGGGCTTGAGCTGGAAGAACGAAGTGCTGGTGGCGGTGATGGGGGGGAGGCCGGAGGGGGCACGTGCGTGAGGGCGCGGCGCGTGGTGCGTGTGCTTCGCGGGGCTGTGGTCCGTTGAGGCCTGGGCGTCCGGGTCGTGCGAGGATGGGGTGCGTTGAGCGTGGGAGCCGAGGCTTCGCGAAGATGTGACGCGCGCGGCATGAACGTCGGGGCCACGTGAGGTCGAGGTCATGGAGTCGGAGGCGCACAGGTGACGGACGAGGGACGTGAGGACCTGGCCGGTCAGGTGCTGGAGCGCTGTCGACGCGCGGGGGTCCGGCTGGTGTTGGCGGAGGCGTGCACCGGGGGCCTGCTCTGCGCGCAACTGACGGACGTACCGGGCGCATCCGCGGTGGTGGAGCGCGGCTTCGTGCCGTACTCGCATGAGTCCAAGGTGGAGCAGTTGGGTGTGTCGCTGGCGCTGCTCCAGGAGCACGGCTCGGTGAGCGCGGAGGCGGTGGAGGCCATGGCGCATGGGGCGCTTGCGCATTCGCGCGCGGACTGGGCGGTGGCGGAGACAGGCATCGCGGGGCCGAGCGGGGGCACGCCGCTGAAGCCCGTGGGACTGGCCTTCATCGCGGTGCTGCGTCGAGGCGGGACAGCCACGGTGGAGCGCCACGTCTTCGAGGGGAACCGGAGCGAAGTGCGGCACGCGGTGGCGCGACGTGCGCTGGTGTTGTTGCTGGCGCGGTTGAACGTCGAATCTTGAACTGGACGTTCACCCCGCACTCCCGGGTGTCTGGGCACCCGTCGAGGTGACCCCTACGCTGTAGGACGTCGGAGAGAAGTGCCTCCGTGTGTCCATGTGGCGAAGGAGCGCCCGGTGTTCCGAATCGGGGTGGATGTCGAGCATTCCATCGTGGAGTTCGTCCTGGAGGGCTACATCCGGGTCCAGGAGATGGAAGTCTTCGTGTCGGAGCTGGAGGCGGCGACAGACTCGCTTGCGGGGCGCGACATCAAAATCAAGGCGGACCTGAGGACGTTCCGTCCCGCGTCACCGGAGGCGACGAACATGATTCGCCGGGTGCAGGAGTACGGACTGCGTTCTGGCGTGGTGCGAGTCGCGGAGCTGGTGGAGAGCGAGATTGTCGCGCTCCAGCTCAACCGGGTCGCCGAGAACAGCCACACGGACAAGATTCTGCGCCGCTTCTGGGAAGACGCTCCCGCGCGTCACTGGCTCATCCACGGCGACGTGGAGGATGGAGCGGCGTCGGGTCCGTGAAGCAACCCTCGCGGAGCCGTCTCAGCCCCGAAGTCCTTCCGCGAAGGGCCGATTGAAGCTGGACGCAGGGGCCGCGCGGACACTCTTCCACGCGAGCACTTGTTGCTCCACGGGAGCGCGTGTCGGGACCTGATGCAGCCCTCGGCTGCGCAGTGCCAGCTCCAATGCCAGGGCATGGCGCCTGCGGAGCGGGGCGTTGAGCAACGCCTCGACGAGCCCCTGCGGGGTGAAGGGCTGGCCGGAGAGATGGCGCTGCCTCGGGTCCATGCGAGGCCGTGTCTCCTTCCACCATGCCGCGACCTGTTCGGCCATGGGCTGGGGCAGGTCGTCCTCGGGCTTGGGGGAGAGGTCTCGTTCGAGGTCTTCCTCCAATGGCGTCAGGGCTTCGTCCGCTGCGTCCTCCTTCGCGGCGGCGAAGCCACCTTCGATGGTGAGCCCGGTGATGGCACTGAAAGCCTCTGCGGCGAGCGCTGCCACGGGCTTGTGGCGCATCAGTTCCACGCACGCGTCCGCAGCCTGGATGCGCCCAGAGAAGCCGAGCGCCCACAGCACATCGGGCCGAAGCTTCTCGTGAGACAGCAAGCCCACCAGCCGCGTCACGGCCCGCTCATCACCGCTCAGTCCGAGCAGGAGCAGGGGGTGTCGATTGCCTGGCGCGGGTGAGTCCACCGCCGACTGGCAGGCAGCCCAGGCGCCCATGTGTCCGTTCATCAGTCCCACGGTCAGCGCGACATCCCGGAGGGCGGGTGCGTCCGAGCCGAGCGCCCGCTGGAGCACGGCGGGTTCCACGGGGAGGCGTGCGCGGCTCAGGGTGCGCAGGGCGGCGGCGACCACGTGGGGCTCGGGGTGCGACAGGAGCGGAGCGCACAGCGCCGCCGTGGCCCGACCATGGGTGCCAAGCACGTCGACCACCGAGGCCCACAGCTCAGGCGCCGCATCCGCCTTCTTCAGCAACGAAGCGAACTCCGGTGGGATGCAGGGGGTGGGTGCCAGCTCGAGCGCCCGCTGGAAGGGAGCCAGGGCATCGGGTTCCGCGGCGGCGAGTGCCGTGAGCACGGCGGAAGGGCCGGGAGGTGACTCCGCGCGAAGCAGGGCGAGCGCCCCTGCGAGAATGCGCTCGGGTTCATCCGCGAGCGCGGGGATGAGCAGCCGATGGGCCACGGGCTCGCCGCCCAACACCAGGGCATCGAGATGGGACGCACCCGACTCTTCGAGCTCGGCCAGCTCCGCGAGCGAGTAGTCAGGCGCGTCGAGCGCCTTCTCCCACTGGCTCCACCGGAAGGCCGCTTCGCCGAGATGCTCTTCGTAGATATCCCACCGCGCGGGCTTCAAAAGAGATGAGGAGCTCATGAGTGATGGGGCGCTGTCTGACGTGGGCGGTGGGGATCTCCCCAGGGCCACATATGGCTGCTCTTGAAGTTGAGGCCCTTTGAATCCACAGACAATTCGGCGGGGTGGACTCTGCTAGAGGTGTTTCTTGCAGACGAGGCACTTGGGTTCCTCCTTGCTCCCCGCGCCCGCGACCACCGGTCCCTGCATGAGAGGAAATGGCGGCGTGTTCTTGTCGTTGTGGAGCATGAGGTCGAAGGCGCGGGCCACGTTCTTCCCCTCGAACTTCACGTCGAAGGAGAAGTTGATGAACTCCGCCTTGCCCTTTGTCTTGCTGGAGGCCACGCCGCCACCGGCCGTGCCCGCCTCGTCACCCGTGCTCGTCTTGAAGTTGGAGTCCTTCACGCACACGGGATTGCCCGCGACAGACACCTTCTTCGTGCCCTTGTCGGTGTCGGAGGACTGGGCCACGTTGGGATAGGGAATGGGGACGGGCCCCGCGGGGCTGGGCGTCTTGCACACATCCGGGAAGGCCGTGGTCACGCCCCCACTGTCCTTGGTGACGACGGACATCTTGTTGACGCCTGTGTTGACGGCCATGGCCCCACCTCCAGGTCCGTCAAGGATACACTGCGCGTGAGTCTGGGTTCGAGTCCCCCTCCCCGGAGAGCGTCCAGGGGCGCGCTGGATGTCGTCTAGTTGATCTCCACCGAGCCACCCTTGATGCGGTGGGTGCCCGTCGCTCGCGACTCCAGATAGGTCCCCTTGATGATGACCTTGCCATTGCGGCGCAGGGTGATGCTGGCTTCGCCACACTTGAGGACGACTTCGTCCTGGCCCTCGATGACCACCCGCTTGCCGTCGACGTGTGCCTCGGTAGGCGGTGGCGCTGGCTCGGCGGTCTCCAGCAAGGCATCCAGCAAGGGCGTGGGGCTGGGCTCGTGGATGAGGCCCATGATGAAGGGCAGCGCCGGGTCTCCGTTCTCGAACAGGAGGACCACTTTCTGGCGTCGGGCCACGGCCTCCTGGAGGCCCCGGGGCTCCAGGGCCACCGCCAGTCGCGCGGGGACGGGGCCCGAGGAGTTGCCAGGAAAATCCACGAGCGGTGCTCCCGAGGCCTCGAGTCCCACGAGCTGTCCGGAACGACTCCCGAGGATGGGCTCCCGCACCTGGGGGCCGGGCTGGCTCGACTTGCTGGCGGGGTGTGAGCTCATGCGGAAGGCCCTGGCGAACGAGGTGGATGAAGACGAAAGCTCTCAGCCGCGACCAGGCTGACAACGAATGATAGCGCATTCATGCGGGAGGCCGCCTGACAGGCGCCGGAGGGCCCTCGCCGTGCGCGGAATCGGCCAGCGCGGCCCCTCAATCCGATGTGGGCTTCGACACACCTTCCGCCGTGACACGCAGTCCCCGCACGTCGTGCGGGCCGTCCCGTGAACTCAGCGCGAACTTCGCTGGTCGGGGCGGGCGGACGCCGCCACGGCCTGTCGGGCGCGCTCCAGTACAGGGGCATCTGATTCGCCAATCCGGGCACTGGAGGGGACCGCCAGCCACCCATCCACCAGGCGAGCGAGGCCGCGCGTCAACTCCGCCGCATTCTGATGTCCGGCTGCTACGGCGGCCCTGCAAGCCTCCTCGTTGCCAAGGAAGTAATGGGCCAGAATCCAGTAGTTCGCGAGAAGGGCGTGCCCTGACAGGTCCTTCTGCTCGACCTTCCACTCCGCGTCGCCGGGAGCGTGCTCAAGGTACTCCTTGAGGCGAGGGCTTGGTCGACCCCACAGGACACTGGACATCCAGCGGGAGCGGGCATGAAGACGGGCGCTGTGGGGGATGATGGACGCGTGCTCGCGAGTGCCCGGCACTCCCAGTTGGACGTCATGCTCCCTCGCGACTTCCTGAAGCGCTTCGTAGCGGGTGTCGCCGACCCAACCTGGGGCCTCGTCGGACTCAGGCGCGTTGTCGGAGAGCCAGGCGGTGAGCAGGAAGTTCTTCAGCGAGTGCGCGGCGCGCAAGGTGCCTCGGCCATGCGCATAGGGAAAGACGAGGAGTACCTGGTCGGGCCCGGACAGCAGGCTCAGCAAGGCACGGTCCCCCGAGGCGTCCTCGCTGAGCACGAAGAGCCCCGCGAAAAGCCCTTCGGAGTAGGACGGAAGCAGGGCCGCGAGCGCCTCGAGGTCCTCCGGCATGCGTGAAAGCACGTCGAGCCGAAGCGAGCGGTCTTCCGAATTCCAGATGGAGTCCGCGGACTCGCGTGAGGCGAGCGCCTGCTGGATGGCTTCCCATTCCTGGAGTTGCGCGGGAGGAGAGATGCCCAGCAGCCCGTGGATATCAGCGACGCGTGCCTGAAGCCCGGCTGGGGCCACGCTGGCCAACTGGGAACGGAAGCGCGCGGGGTCCCGTGCAACCACTGCTTCGACGATGTCCGCCAGGCTTGCCGACAGCAGCGTCGCGGGGGTCAGGGTTTCAAGGTCCAGCATGACGCCGCTCCGTGTCTCGGGTCGGGGAATCGAAGAGCACGGCACCTTGCGCTCCGTGGTCCGACACACCCCATACCAGTGTGTGGCCCGGGCGCGCATGTCTTCGGGTCAGGGAACGTGCCGCGTAGCACAGGCCCACTGCCGCGCTCGCTGTCCCTACATCGCCCAGGCTGACAGCGGGCCATACCTCGAGGACGTTCGAGGACAAGGCTGGGCGCAGTGTCTGGGTCAGTGCGAGTCCCCAGGCCGAGGCTCGGCGCTCCTCTCCGTTCAGGTTGCCAATGACATTGCCGACAGTCGCATGACGGGTAACGGTGAGCGCCTCGTCGATAGCGCGCGAGAGGGCTCGCCCCGGACCCCGGGTCTTCGGGGAAGTATCCTCGGGTTCTTCAGACAGGCCCACGGCGAGCAACGTTCCCTCCGGACGCCCCAGGCACCGGCGAGGATGCTCGAGCAGGAGACAGACCCCGGCTTCACCGGGCATCAAGCCCACGGGTTGCTCCGGACCCTTCAGTCGTCGTGCCTCCGCGAGCCAACGCAGAGAGCTGGCATCCAGCAAGCTATCGACAGAGAGCAGGAGGGCGCGCTCCCACCGGCCCGAGGAGACATGCTGCCCGGCGGCCTTCAGTGCCCTCCATGTCGCGGACTCTCCGTCGGGAAAGAGGAGACGGGACTCCAGGGGAATGGGGAGTTTCGCTGCTTGGAGAAGGCGCTCCACGAGCAGGGCCATTTCCATGAGCTGGAAGGAGAAGCGGCCTGGTGCGAGGGACGGCGCGCAGAACAGAAAACCGCAGCGCTTCCAGGCCTCGCTGGGCCAGGTCTCCAGCGCGGCGTAGCGGAAGAGGTCGGCCAGCGCCAGTCGGGCAAGCCGTGACCACCTGCCAAGCCCTTGGAACCCTTCCGTGACGCCTTCGACGGGATGACCGATGAGTGGGACTTCGTCCTGTGCATCCGCATCCCAGACGACGTTGTCTCCAACGGGACGTGGACGGCTCAGTCCGCACCGGATGGCCGCGCAGACGTTCTCCGCGCCCTGTCCCAGAGACGTCATCATCCCCATCCCCGAGAGATTCAATGGTGAGGTGCTCATGAGTTCAGGGAGTTGTCAGGACGCGCCAGGAGTGGAGCGGCGGAAAGGTTTGACGACTCCGTGCAAGCTCACACAGTTCACCAGGGACCCGGGGGTACTCCAGACGTGAGAGCGCGAGCCCTGACTCCTGCGCCAGGCGAATGATGGCGACAGCTTGCACGTCGATGTAGCGCTCGGTGTGAAGGATCAGCGGGGGCAGGTCGTTGAAGTGCGCGGCCCTGGCGTAATTACCGGCACGGCGCTGAACGATGGCCTCCAGGCTGCTCTCGAACCGGTCGGTGTGTCCTGCATGGAGCGCCAGGCAGAGGGAATGGAAGGGGCTGCCTTCTTCACCAATCACCCGGGCAAAGCGGGCGAGGAGCGCAGGGAGGGTCCCGGTGGGTCGGGGGGCGCGAAGCTCCAGGAAGAATCGCTGGAGGAACTGAGGGAAGAGGAAGTCGTCCTCGTATTCGAGCGCGTCGACCCAGCGCTCATCACACAGTCGAGCCAGTTCCTCCGCGGTTTCCAGGTCATTGATGGCCAGACAGTCGAAGAAGGCCCGGTTGCGCGATGTCCGCCAGAAGCGAGGTGTGCCGGTCGCTCCCTGCTCGCAGCCGCGCAGATAGTAGAGGCGCGTTTGTCCGGCGCGATGGAGGTCCGCGAGGTAGGGAGTGGTTTCACCGGTCTCGAGAAACCCCGCGATGGCCCTGAGCCGGTAGTAGTGCGCGAGGTTGGTCAGGTCTCCCTCCTCGTCGGAGGGCCATGCTCCGAGAGGCGGCAGGCGGCGAAGGAGGGTCCTGAAGTGGGCCGGGAGGGTGTCCTGGACGTATTCGAGCTCTGTCACGGGGTGGAGTCCCAGGTCGGTAGGCGTCACGGATGCTTTACAGGTCGACAGAGGCTCCCACGGGGCTGACAGCCACTCCGGTGAGGGCGGCCTGCTCCATTGCCCGGACCAGTTCCTGCCGGACGAGGATGAGCCGGGGCATGGTCGTAAGCCGGAACATGTTCCGTGACGGTTCGATGCGTCCCACCTCCAGCTCGAGCTTGCGCAGTCCGAAGACCTCGCCCTTCCGGAGCGCACTGGGCTCGTACTCGCTTCGCTGCATGTCCATGCAGTCGAGGGTGCCCAGCACGTTGGCGATGAAGAACTCGCCCGGTTGGCGACGCCCCTTGTGATTGATGAGGCGCAAGGGGAGGTACTCGATGTCGACCCCGGCGGAACTCTCGAGCACATGCCGGAAACGCGCGGAAACGAAGAGGTACCCCAGGGTATTGCGAAGGCAGTCTGTGACCACCTTGCCTCCCATCCTGCGCGACATGTGGAAGTCGAGCGCAGCCGGGTAGAGGTGTCTGGTGGGAACTCCTTCCGTGGGCTGCCAGATGCACGGCATGTCGCGAGGGTACTGGTCGATGACGCAGTCATCCAGGTCGGGCCGTGCCTGAAGGATGGAGTAGGCAGATGTCGACGTCATCACCAGTTGACGCTGTCCAATCGAAGGTTGTCCAGATTGATGCCTGGGTTCTTTTCGCCCGCCGCAATCAGGAAGGCCCGAATGGCGGTGGATGCCTTCTCCAGCTCCGTGCGGCAGTCACCCTTGTTCTCGTCCGTCAGCTTGTGCTTGGCCGGGTCTGACTCACCCTTGGCGAGCTTGGCCTTGATGGAGTTCAGCTTCGTCCCCAGGCTCTCGCTGTAGTGCTCGTGCTCGGCGGGGCCTTCTGGCGGAACGTGCGTGGGAAGCTTGAGGATGCGCGCCACCACGTATTGCTTCGGGAGGATGATGACGTTGGGCATCTCGTTGATGTTCCAACGTGTCGCTAGAATCAGTCGACGTTCCTCGGTGTCAGGGAAGGTGGCTTCGAGTTCCCCGCAGGCGATGACGTGGTGGGTGTTGTGCCAGTAGGGCTTCTTCCAGTCTTGGAAGTTGGAGCCGCGATCCAGGTCCCAAGCGCCATCCGCGAGTGGGTTGGGGGCATGGGTTCCTGGCTCGACCTCCCCGCTCTTGCGAATGGTGGGAGCCAGGTCTTCCACCCAGACCGCGACCCATCGCTCGGGAGAGCGCATGTTCGGGACGTCGTAGATGTGCTTCTCCGACGCCTTCGAGTAGTCGTGAGCGTTCTTGCGGTAGTTGCAGCGAGGGAACTTCTTGTTTTTGTAGTCCACATGCCGCCAGAGGCAGCCTGCGTCCTTGGGGGCGGTCTTGTGCTCGTTCTCCGCCCAGTCCGCGAGATGGTCACTGTCGGCCATGGTCTCTCCCTAATCCTGTTCCAACTTCGACACACCTTCCGCCGTGACACGCAGTCCCCGCACGTCGTGCAGGCCGTCCCCCAGGAGGACATGCCCTCGCCACAGCAGCGTCACCTGTTCCGCGTCGGCATCCAGGATGACGGTGTCCAGGTGCATCGCGGGCTTCGCGTCCTCGGTGCCCGCCAGCTCCACCGTGACGACCGGCGGCGTCTGCCCGGGCAGCGAGAAGGCCAGCCGTCCCTTCGGCGAAGCCCCGGCGATGATGACCGCCTCGTCCCCCTTCAAGTACCCCGGCGCCACGAGCCCCGGCGCGGCCGCGTTGAAGAAGCGCCGGTCGAAGTCCTTGGGCAACAGCGGCTTGCGCGTCTTGCTCCACGCCTCGTCATACGTCCCCGCGTACCGCGCCCGAGGCTGCCAGTCCGGTGACGTGAAGCCGAACCCCACTGGCGTCACCCGCTGCCCCAACTCCCGCAGCGGCTCCGCCGGGTCCTCCAGGTTGGGCAACCGCAACCCCTCCTCGAAGTGCCTCGCGCTGGCGCGAAAGCCCGTGCCCACCGGGTTGCGCGGCTCGAACGCCGGCCTCCCCGCATCCGTCCTGTCCCACCCACCGAAGGCCCGCTCCCACTGCAACGCCATCCGCTCGAACGGCAGCGGCTTCGTCGCCGACACCCGCCCCAGGCTCCGGAACCACGTGCGCTCCCCCAACACCCGCACCGCCTTCGTCAGCGGCCCCACCTGGAGCGCCACCAGCACCTCCGTGTCCCCCTTGCGCCGCGCATGCGCATGGCCCAGCAACACCACGTCCGTCGCGGGCTTGATGAACGCGCCCTCCACCTCGTACCGGTAGCTGGACTCCCCGGGCTCGCCCCAGGGCTGCCCCTGCCAGCTCACCTTCGGCTGCTCCTTCACCCCCGTCAGCCCCGTCTCGCCGAATCCATACGTCGCCTTCACCACGAGCAGGAGCAACGGACGCCCCTCCTCGTCGCAGAGCCCCATCAGGTCAAAGGCGAACGGAGTCTCGTTCTCGACGGCGGGATGCCCCATGGCGCGCGCCCCCCAGGCACCAGGCGCGAAGCCCTCGCGCCGGACAAGTACGTCACTGTAGCAGGCCACCCACCTTCGCGAGGCCGGCCCGCCTCCCCCCCGTCGTCACATCGGCTCATTTCTTCGACATCAATGTCTCTCAAGAACGTTCGAATTCCTCACAGACGCGCCCGTGTTTCAGGCAGGGTCGACTTCTACCGCCCGCTTCTCCCTGCGAGCTGCTACCCCGCACCCGGTCTGGACGTTTCTTGCTCAACAAGGAAAAACGCGTAAATAGACTTTACAAATCATGTCAGGAAATAATCGGAAACATGAATTTTCGATTTTGTATTTGAAATCCTGATTCCAGGTGTGTCACGACTATCCCGTCTTTCTACCGGAGGTAGTGCGTTTGGCTCATCGAGTCCTGAAGACGATTGGTGCGGCTTGGCTGGGAGTAGCGCTCACTGCGTGCGGCACCGTGGATTCCACGGGAGACGAGACGAAGGCTCCTGAAGCGAAGTCCGGCGGCGACATCCAGGGCTCCCTCGGGAAGCTGCCGGGTGCGGGCGTGGCGGGCGTGCACTCCGACGGCATCCCCTTCACGGTGGTCGGTGAGCTGGGCAAGGTGGAGCGCACGCTGTCCGCGCTCTCCGTGGGCCACGCGGCCTTCGCCGCGGCTCCCGCGCTGTCGGGCATCGCCCCCATCTTCCGCCTGAGCGCGGACGACATGTTCCTCAACAAGGCCCGCACCGACGCCCAGGGCAACCAGCACCTGCGCTACCGGCAGACGAAGAACGGCCTGGAGGTCGTCAACGGCGAGCTCGTGCTGCACGTTCGCCCGGACGGCCAGGTGTACGCGGCCAACAGCTCCGCGCGCGACGGACAGGACCTGCCCGCGGTTCCCCGCGTGGATGGCTCCGCGGCGGCCCGTGCGGCGGCCCGCGCCACGGCCGGCACCGGCATCTCCACCGAGGGCGAGCCCCGGCTCGTCTATGTGCGTGACGTGAACGAGCAGCTCTTCCTGGCGTGGCAGGTGCGCGTCGTCGGCACCCAGGTCGAGGGCATCCCGCTGGTGGACGACGTGTTCGTCGACGCCCGTGGCCAGGCCGGTGTGGTCGCGCGTCACCCGCGCATCCACTCCGCGCTCAACCGCCGCGTGTACAGCGCCAACAACGGCAGCACCACGCCGGGGACGCTGAAGCGCAGCGAGGGCCAGGCCGCCATCGGCGACGCCCACGTGGACATGAACTACGACCAGCTCGGGTACACGTACAACTGCTACCAGACGCTGTTCGGCCGCGACTCCATCAACAACGCGGGCGCCACCCTCATCAGCACCGTTCACTACGGCAGCAACTACGTGAACGCGTACTGGGACGGCACCCAGATGGTGTACGGCGACGGCGACGGCGTGAACTCCATCGAGCTGGGCAAGGACGCGGACGTCACCGTCCACGAGCTGACCCACGCCGTGACGGAGAACGAGTCCAACCTCACGTACTCCGGCCAGTCTGGCGGTCTGAACGAGGCGATGTCGGACACCTTCTCCGCCATCTGCGAGAGCTGGGCCTCCGGCTCCTGGGCCACCACGCCCGCCATCTGGATGATTGGCGAGGACGTGTGGACGCCGGGCACGGCGAACGACGCCCTGCGCTACATGGATGACCCGAAGAAGGACGGCGCCTCGCTGGACTTCGCCTCCGACTTCACCTCCAGCACGGACGTGCACTACAGCTCGGGCATCCCGAACCTGGCGTTCGCGCTGCTCTCCAAGGGTGGCACGCACCCGCGCGGCCGCTCCACCATCTCCGTGCCGGCCATCGGCGTCGAGAAGGCCGCCCGCATCTGGTACAAGGCCAACACCGACATCTACACGGCCTCCACCACCTTCGTTCAGGCGAAGACGTGGACCATCCAGGCCGCGCTGGACCTCGGCTATGACCAGGCCACGCAGGATGCCGTGAAGGCCGCGTGGGAAGCGGTGGGCGTGGGCGTCACCCTGCCTCCCCAGCCGTCCGTCGTGCTGACCAACGGCATCCCGGTGAACAACCTGGGCGGTGCCACGGGCAACCAGAAGTTCTTCAACCTGACCGTCCCGGCCGGCGCCACGAACCTCAAGTTCACGCTCGCCGGTGGCACGGGTGACGCGGACCTGTTCGTCCGGTTCGGCTCGCAGCCGAGCTCCTCCACCTACGACTGCAAGTCGGAGAGCAGCAGCAACACGGAGACGTGCACCATCACCACCGCCCAGGCGGGCGTCTACCACGTGCTCATCAGCGCGTACGCCACCTACTCCGGCGCGACGCTGACGGGCTCGTTCACCACGGGCGGTCCTCCGCCGAACGTGCTGCAGAACAACGTGCCGGTGACGGGCCTGGCGGGCGCCGCCAGCTCCTCCGTGAACTACACGATGGACGTGCCGGCCAACACCCGGGTGACGTTCACCACCACGGGCGGCACGGGCGACGCGGACCTGTACGTTCGCTTCAACGCGGCCCCCACCACCACCACGTACAACTGCCGTCCGTACCTGTCGGGCAACGTCGAGACGTGCGCCCTGACGAACACCACGGCGGGCAAGTACTACGTGATGGTGCGTGGCTACTCGGCCTACACCGGTGTCACGCTGAAGGGCGCGTACTAGTCCTTCACGTCACATCGCAGGTCTGAAGCAAGCACCCGGGGGGCCTTCGTGGCGGCCACCCGGGTGCTGTCTTTTTGGGGCGGCACCTGTCCGCCAGCCCTCCCGTCACGCGGGCGTGTCCGGAGGTCCTTCGCGGGGCAGCTCGACGGTGAAGGTGCTGCCCTCGCCGGGCGTGCTCTCCACGCGGATGGTGCCCCCGAGCGCGGTGACCAGCTCCCGCACCAGGTGGAGCCCGAGCCCGAGCCCCCCATAGGCGCGCACGGAGACGGCGCGCTCGAAGCGCTCGAAGATGTGGGCGAGCCGGTCGGCGGCGATTCCGATGCCCGCGTCCCGGACGCTCACGTGGACGACGTCCGCGTCGGCCCAGGCCCGCAGGGTGATGGGTTTGCCGGCGCCGAACTTGAGCGCGTTGGAGACGAGGTGGACGAACACCTGCTGGAGCCGCGCCGCGTCCCAGCGGCCGACCAACTCTCCTCCCTCGACATGAAGCGCCAGCTCGCAGTCGGCGCGCTTCAGGGGCTCTTGCATGCGCCGGGTGACGGCGCCGAGGACCTCCACGAGGTCGACGCGCGACAGGTGCAAATCCAGGCGCCCCGCCTGGAGGCGGGAGATGTCGAGCATCTCCTCCACCAGCGTGGCCAGCTTCAGGCTCTGGCTGTCGAGCGTCTTGAGTCCGCGGATGGCGACGGGCGGCAGCCCCTGGGGCGTGTGACGCAAGAGCGTCTGCACCATGAGGCGCAGCGACGTGAGCGGGGTGTTCAGTTCATGGGAGGCGACGCTGAGGAACTCATCGCGCAGGCGGATGGCATCCTGGGACTCGCGGTAGAGGCGGGCGTTGTCGATGCAGACGGCGGCGCGGCGGGCCAGCTCCTGCGCCAGGCCCAGGTCCACCTCGCTGTAGCGGCGACCGGGCGTGCCGGAGACGAACGTCGCGACGCCCAGCGTCCTGCCTCCGGCGATGAGCGGCACGTGCATGGCCGCCTGTGAGCCCAGCTCGCGCAGGCGCTCGACATACTCCGGGCCGTGGCCGTGCTCGCGCAGCATGAAGTCGGTGACGTCCGCGCGCAGGAAGGGCTGGCCGGTGCGCAGCGCGTGGATGACGGCGGGCGGAGACGTCCAGTCCACGGGGTAGTGCTCCAGCAGCTCGCGCAGGCGCGCCTCCTTCACCGGGTCCACGTGGGCCACCGCCAGCGTGCGCAGCGTGTCGCCTCGCTCGACGACGGTGAACATGCACCAGTCCGCGAGGAAGGGGACCACCAGTCGCGTGGCCTTCGCGAGCGTCTGCTCCAAATCCAGCGACTCCGCGAGCGCGAGTCCGGAGTCGGCCAGGAAGCGCACGGCCCGCTCCGCGCGGCGGCGCTCCTGCACCTCGACATGGAGCTGCTCGAACAGGCGGCTGTTCTCCAGGGAGATGGCGATTTGCGACGACAGCGTGCGCAGCACCCCCACGCGCTCGGGCGTGAAGGCGCGGGTGGCCAGGTCGTTCTCCAGGTAGAGCACGCCCACCGTCTTGCCATGGCGCTGGATGGGGATGGCCAGCGCGGACTTCACGGCGCGGCGGAGGACATAGGCGTCCTGGACGAAGCGCCCCTGGTGCGCGGCGTCGGCCAGCACCAGCGTCTCCCCGGTGCGGAAGGCGTGCTCCAGCAGGGTGATGGGCACCTGGCTGGCATGCGCCAGGGGCGTGCGCTCCAGGCTGACGGGCTCGGAGATGGCGCCCACGGCGCGGACCCGGAGCGCGCCCGCTTCATCCAGGACCAGCGCGCCCCGCGTGGCGCCCGCGGCCTCGAAGCACACCGCCATCAGCTTCTCCAGGAGCCGGTCCAGCACCACCTCGCCCACCAGCGTCTCCGACGCCTTGAGCAACGTGAGCAAATCCAGCGACGCGCCCGGGGCATCGGGCCTCGTCGGGGTGATGCCCGGCTCGCTCCAGGAGCGGTCGACCAGGGACTTGAGTTCGGGGAACTCCTCCTCCAGCAGCACCACCTTGGCCTGCGCGCCCCAGCGCGTGTAGCCGTCCAGGGCCGCGCGCAGGTGGAGCGTGGCGAAGCGCTTGTGATGGAGCTGCTGGTGGAAGCGCCCCGCCAGCTCGTTCGCGAGGGCCTCGTCCTGGAGGAAGCCCTCGGTGTGGGCCCCGTCGATGGCGCTGTCGTACAGGGCCATGGCCTCCAGGTGCCGCCCCTCCAGGCGGGCCACCTCGGCCGAGACGAGCTGGTGCTTGTGGCGGAAGTTCTCCGGGCAGGTCTCCGCCCAGCCGCCGAGCTTCCGCTGGTTCTCCGCGAGCAGGCCGAGCATCGCCTCGCGCTCCTCGGGAAGACGGGTGGCCCGCGCCGCCAGCGTCAGCGACGTCAGCACGTTGAAGTCGACGTTGCGGAAGAAGCCCTGCGCGAAGTGCTCGTAGGGCAGCGCCTCGCGCGACATTTTCAGGGCCTCGTCCAGGTCGCCCAGCACATACGCCACCAGCAGCTTCAAGAGGGCGTGCAGATAGAGGCTGGTGTGCGTCGTCAGCCCCGAGTCGAGGAAGTCCTGCTCGTTGAAGTCGTCGTCGCTGAGTCGGGCGAGCTGGTGGGTGCGGCCCTGGAGCGCGCGAATGGCCTGACGGGAGAGGATGGACACGTCCGCCATCACCTGGACGCCCGCGCGGCGCGCGAAGGACAGGCTGGTGTCGATGGAGCCCAGGACGCGCACCAGCTCGGTGCCCATGGCCAGCTCGGTGGAGACGACGGTGGTGAGCGCGTAGCTGGTGAACTGGAGGTCTCCACTGGCCAGCCCCGTGGTGACGGCGCGCCGCAAGAGCGACAGGTTGGTGCGCAGGGGCGCGCGCCAGTGATTGATGTTGAGGGTCAGCGTGATGAGGGCCCGGCACTCCTGGCGCGCGTCACCCAGCCGCCGCGCCAGCGCCACGCCCAGGTTGCACCAGGTATAGGCGCTCGCGGCGTCGCCCTCGCTGGCGAGCAGCATCCCATGACAGGCGTACACCGCGGGGGCCCAGCGGGAGTTGCCGTGCTCCAGCGTGAGCACCAGGGCGAGGGTGTTGAGGTACGAGAAGAGGTTCGGGTCGACGAAGAACGCGGGCGTGACGAGCTCGGACAGGAGCTGCACGCAGGCCAGGTGGCGCGGGTCCTCCATCAGGGGCGCCTCCAGCAACTCCTCCACCGGGCGCCCGCGCAGGTGGTGCTCCATCCGCTCCCGCTCCGAGGCGAGCGCCTGGGCGTAGCCATGTTCGGGCAGCTCCATCCCGAACAGGCGCAGCCCCTCCTGGCCCGCGCGCAGGGCCTCCGCGTAGTGGCCGTTCATCAGGAGCGCCAGCACCTGGAGGACGTACAGGTCCACCTTGCGCGGCGCGGAGGCGGCGTGCTCGTGGGCGGTGTGGAGCAGCTCCTCGGCCAGCTTCCCGTTGCCGGACAGGTAGGCGCACTCCGCCGCCTCCTTGTGGACCTGGAAGATCTGCTCGTGTCGCCGGGGCCAGTCCTCGCGGGGCAGCAGGGCCAGTCCCCGCGTGAGGTACACCAGCGCCGCGCCGAAGGCCGACGCCTCCTTGGCCTTGAGCCCCGCGCGAAAGAGCAGCTCCGCCAGCGTCTGTCGCTCCCCAGCGCCGCTGAGCTTGCGCGCGCCGCGAGACAGGTGGTCCACCACCGCGAAGAGGCGCTCCTCGAGCACGTCCCCTCGCGCCCCGCGCAAGAGCTGGCGCCCCGCCGCCAGATGGAGCTCCTCGCGCTGGTCCTCGGTGAGCAGCGAGTACGCGGCCTGTCGGACGCGGTCATGCGCGAAGCGATACGTGGCCTCGGGAGTGATGGGGGTGTCCTCCGTGCGCGCCTGCGGGCGCGAGGGCTCGTTCTCCGGAATGAGCAGCCCCTCGCGCAGCAGGCTCCACAAGGCGGAGGCCGTGTCCTCCGCCGCGCGCTCGTCGACGAGCGATGACAGCAGGCCCAGCTCCACCCGGTCCCCCAGACAGGCGGCGACCTCCAACACGTACTGAGCCCGCTCCGGCAGCCGACGGATGGCGGCGAGCATCAGCTCCACCACGTTCTCCGTCACCTCCACGCGCCGCAGCCGCTCCAGCTCCCACGTCCACGTGCCCTGCTCCAAATCGAAGCTCAGCAGCCCGGACGTGTGCAGGAGCCGCAACAGGCGGGTGAGGAAGAGCGGGTTGCCCGCCGTCTTGTTCAGGAGCAGCTCCGCCAGGGGCGCCACCTCCGACGGCTCGCGGCGAAAGGTGTCCGCGCACAGCGCGGTGATGGCGGCGGCATCCAGCGGCTCCAGCTCGAAGGAGTGGGAGGGAATCGCCCCCTGCTCCTCCAGCGTGCTCAACAGCCGCGGCAGCGGATGCTCGGGGCCGACCTCCTGGGAGCGCCAGGCGCCGACGAAGAGGACGTGGAGCGAGCCGGGGTCTCCGCAGAGGCTCTTGAGGAGCTGGAGCGAGCCGGGGTCCGCCCACTGGAGGTCATCCAGGAAGAGGAGCAGGACATGGCGGGGCGTCGCCAGCGCCTGCACGAAGGACTGGAAGAGCAGGTGGAAGCGCGCGGACGCCTCCACCGGTCCCAGCTTCGGTGGCAGGGGCTGCGGGCCGAGCAGCTCCTCCAACGCGGGGATGACGTCGCTGATGACGCGGGCGTGCGGGCCCAGGGCGCCGAGCAGCCGCTGACGCCAGATGTCCCGCGCCTCCGGGGCCTCCTCCATCAGCTCGCGCAGCAGGCCCTGGAACGCCTGGACGAACGCGGAGTAGGGCACGTTGCCCTGGAGCTGGTTGAACTTGCCGGTCAGCAGTCGGTCGCCGCGCGCCGCGTCTCGCGCCAGCTCGTGAACCAGCGCCGACTTGCCGATGCCCGCCGCGCCGGACAGGAGGAGCAGCTCGCTGGTGCCCTGGCGCACCCGCTCCCGTGCCGCGCGCAGCTCGGCCTGCTGCGGCTCCCGGCCATACAGCCGCTCGGGGAGGGACAGCTGGCGGGCCAGGTCCAGCCGCCCCAGCTCGAAGTCGTCGGACAGGTCCGCGCCCTTCCTGCGGCGGACCTCCTGGAGGTCCACGAGGAGGGAGTCGGCGCTCTGGTAGCGCTCCTCGGGCATCTTCGCGAGCAGCTTGAGGACGATGTCGGAGACGACGCGAGGGACGGCGGGGTTGGCGAACGCGGGCGGCACGGGATGCCGGGCCAGGTGGGCGTGGACCAGCTCCACGGGGTCCGCGGACGTGAAGGGCGGCAGACCCGTGAGCAGCTCGTAGAACGTCGCGCCCAGGGAGTAGAGGTCCGCGCGGTGGTCGATGAGCCGGTTCATCCGGCCCGTCTGCTCCGGGGCGATATAGGCCAGGGCCCACTGGAGCTCCCCGGGCATGTCCCCGGAGGGCGCGAGTCCGGAGACGCGCGTGGCCAGGTCGAAGTCGATGAGCGTGAGGCGCTGGCCGCTGGCGCTCATCACGAGGTTGGTGGGGTTGAGGTCGCGGTGGATGACGTGGTGCTGGTGCAGGCGGGAGAGGATGCCGGCGAGCTGCAGGGCCAGCTCCATGAAGACCTCCACGCCCACCGGCCTGCGATGCAGCCACTCCTGGAGGTTGTGGGGCCCGGCGTCCTCCAGGACGAGCGCGAGCGGTTGCGAGGGCTCCTCGGTGAGCGAGACGACGCGGGAGATGTCCGGCACCCCGTCGCGCAGCTCGCGCAGGAGCGCGTCCTCGTGGCGCAGCATGGGGCCGCTGCCGACGGCGAGCGGACCTCGGCGGACCTGCTTGATGACCAGGGGCCTGCCGTCCTGTCCCCAGGTCCGCAGGACGACGTAGCGGCGTCCTCGATGAATCTCCTGAAGCCCTTCGGTGCCCGGCGCCTGCCACATCTCGCCCTCGCCGTGAAAGCCCTCCGTCCGGTCCCCACGCGGCCAGGCCCACCCGGCCACTCCCCGCGCGGCTTCCCGCTTCCTTCACGATTTGGACGGAGGTGCCCCACGGCACGCGCGGCGCACGCGCTGACGGGCGACCCGCCGGGGCCTCGCACGGCCTCCGGGTGCGGCGCGCCCGCCTTCAGCTCACGCGGCGCAGCTCGGGCAGGTCCTCGGGCCGCAGGGCCCAGACGGGCGCGGGTGGCAGCGCGGAGAGGAAGCCTGTCTGCACCGCGGGAAAGCCATCCACCTGCGCCGCGTCCGGGAACAAGGTCCCCGCGCGGACGAGGCTGCCCGCGCCGACGATGCAGCCCCGGCCCAGGCGGCTTCGGTCGCAGAGGATGGCGCCTGGCTCCACCACCGTCCCCGCGCCCACGAAGCAGGCGTGCACCAGGCAGCCCGGCCCGATGAAGACGCCGTCCTCGATGACGAGCGAGCCGCCCGGCTGCAGGTGCACCACCGCGTTGGCGTGGATGCGCACCCCCGCGCCGATTCGCAGCGGGACGTGGGACTCGCCCACGATTCTCACACCGGGGCCGATGATGGCGCCCGGTCCGATGAGCACGTCTCCCGTCACCTCGCAGGAGGAGAAGAGGGTGGCGGTGGGGTGGACGAGCGGGTGCTTGTCTCGGAAGGAGTACAACTGTCCCATGGGGGCGTCCTCGGCGCGGTCTCTCGCGAAGAAGGGGGTGAGGGGTTGTTCGGGCAGCGAGAGGGTGCCGCCTCGCGCGGTGCGCAGCCGCTCCAGGTCCCCGGTGTCGACCCGGCGGACGACCCGGGCGGGCCGCCCCACGACGACGGAATCGGAGGGCACGAACATGCCCGCGGGCACCAGCGTGCCATCCGCCACGAGGCAGCGGTCTCCCAGCTGTGCGCCGGGCATGAGGATGGCGCCAGCGCCCACGTCACACAGGTGGCCCGCCGATGCGCCGAGCATGAGGCTCCTCGGACCGAGCGCGGTCTTCTCTCCCACGGCGACGGGGTGCCGGGCCGTGCCGATGACCACGGCGTTCTCCCGGACCGCGGAGCCCGCGCCCAGTTGGACCGCGCCTTCCGGAGAGCACACCACCGCGCCTTGTGCGACGTGGACCCCCGGTCCCAGGTGCATGCGTCCCAGGACGCGCGCACTGCTGGCCAGACGGAAATGAGCGGCGCCCTGACTGGGGTCCGTGGAAGGTGCCACACGCGAAAAGCTCGTCACCATGAGTGGAGGCAAGCTACACCTCGGCCCGGGACAGAAGGACGGCCCGCCGGCGCTGGATGGGTGTTCGAGGCAGGACGACCGAGCCCTCGGGGCTCCGCCTCCGGTACGGGGCAAGAGACTTCCACGCACGCTCGTCCGGGCGCGAAGGACAAGGGCCCGCCCGCTCGTCCGTCCGCCGTGCTCCGGGCCCGGGGTCAGCCGATGACGGCGGCGGCCGTCCCTGGACGCGCCCGCGCCTTCCTGCCAGAAGGGCCCAGGTTCGGGGCGGCATGGAGGCCGGAAATGTCGGAGGTGGATGCGCCGTCGTCGCGGGAACCCGCGGTGGGGCTCTGGGCTTCGCTGAAGGAAGCCATGCATGGCACCGAGCGGGACCTCACGGGTCTGCCGGTGAAGCGGGCCATCTTCCTGCTCGCGGTCCCCATGGTGCTGGAGATGGTGATGGAGTCCATCTTCGCCGTGGTGGACGTGTTCTTCGTCGGGCGGCTGGGCGCGGATGCCGTCGCGACGGTGGGCCTGACGGAGTCGCTGCTCACCATCATCTACGCGGCGGCGGCGGGTCTGAGCATCGGCGCCACGGCGCTGGTGTCGCGCCGCATCGGTGAGAAGGACCCGGAGCGGGCCGCGCGCACGGCGGTGCAAGCCATTGGCCTGGGGGTGCTGCTGGCCATTCCCGTGGCGGTGGCGGGCGTCGTGTTCGCCCGGCCGTTGATGGAGCTGATGGGCGGCTCGCCGTGGGTGCTGGAGCACGGCGTGCGCTACACACAGGTGATGCTCGGCGGCATGGGCAGCGTGCTGCTGCTGTTCCTCATCAACGCCATCTTCCGGGGCGCGGGGGACGCGGCCATCGCCATGCGCGTGTTGTGGCTGGCCAACGCCATCAACATCGTCCTGGCGCCCATGCTCATCTTCGGCCTGGGGCCCTTCCCGGAGCTGGGCGTCATGGGCGCCGCGGTCGCCACCACGTTCGGCCGCAGCTGCGGCGTGGTGTACCAGCTCTACCGGCTGGCGCGTGGCAGCGGGCGGCTCCAGGTGCGCCGCGAGCACCTGCGGCTGGAGCCTGGGACGATGCTGGCCATGCTGAAGCTGTCCGGCGCGGGCACGGCGCAGTCGCTGGTGAACACCACGAGCTGGGTGGTGCTGGCGCGCATCGTCGCGACGTTCGGCAGCGCGGCGGTGGCGGGCTACACCATCGCCATGCGCATCGTCCTCTTCGCGCTCTTGCCCTCGTGGGGCCTGGCCAACGCGGCGGCCACGCTGGTGGGGCAGAGCCTGGGGGCGAAGCAGCCGGAGCGCGGTGAGCGCGCGGTGTGGACCGCGGGCGTCATCAACGCCGTCTTCCTGGGCTCGCTGGGGCTGTTGTTCATCGTCTTCGCCCAGCCCCTGGTGAGCGCCTTCTCGCCCGACGCGGCGGTGGTGGACTACGGGGCCCACGCGCTGCGCATCATCAGCGGAGGCTTCCTCTTCTACGCCTTCGGCATGGTGCTCACGCAGTCGTTCAACGGCGCGGGGGACACCGCCACGCCCACCCTCATCAACATCTTCTGCTTCTGGTTGCTCGAGCTGCCGCTGGCGTGGGTGTTGTCGGGGCCTGTCGGGATGGGGCCCTCGGGCGTCTTCCTGGCCCTCACGGTGGCCTTCTCCATGCTGGCCATCGTCTCCGCCATCCTCTTCCGGCGAGGCACCTGGAAGCTCCGCGAGGTGTAGGGGGCTTCCGGCTTCTTCCGTGAGCGCGCGGTGCGCTCACGGTGGGAATGCACCCGGGCGCTTGACTCGGGTGGGGGGAGCGGAGGGCAATGGGCCCCATGAGACGTGCGCTCCTCGTGGCCTGCCTGCTGTTGGGACTCCCTTCCTCCGCGGCCGAGCCGCCCCGGGCCTACGTGCTCAAGGCCGCGCGCCTGTTCGACGCGAAGACGGGGAAGCTCGTCACGCCGGGCGTGGTGGTGGTGATGAACGGCAAGGTGGCGGCGGTGGGCGCGGGCGCGAAGGCGCCGGAGGGCGTGCGCGTGGTGGAGCTGGGGGATGCCACGTTGCTGCCCGGTTTCATGGACTCGCACACGCACCTGACGGGCGAGCCGGGCGAGGACTGGAGGCAGGACGTCATCGACTCGCTCCAGCGGACCATTCCGGAGCAGACGCTGGAGTCCCTGCCGCGCGTGCGCGCGACGCTGATGGCGGGCTTCACCACCGTGCGCAACCTGGGCGCCGGAGACTTCATCGACGTGGGGCTGCGCAACTCCATCCGCCGAGGCACGGTGGTGGGGCCGCGCATGCTGACGGCCACGGCGGGGCTGGGCACCACGGGTGGCCACTGCGACGAGGGCAACTCCTGGCGCAAGGGCGTGCTGGCGGACGAGACGGGCGCGGGCGTGGCGGACGGGCCGGAGGCGCTGCGCGCGAAGGTGCGCGACACGCTCAAGTACGGCGCGGACCTCATCAAGGTGTGCGCGACGGGCGGCGTGCTGAGCCTCAACTCGGATGTGGACTCGCCGCAGCTCACGCAGGCGGAGTTGGATGCGATTGTGGATGAGGCGCACGCGCGCAAGCGCAAGGTGGCGGCGCATGCCCACGGCGCGGAGGGCGCCAAGCGGGCCATCCGCGCCGGCGTGGACTCCATCGAGCACGGCTCGCTGCTGGATGACGAGGCGCTCGACTTGATGAAGCGCAAGGGCACCTGGTTCGTGCCCACCGCCATGGCCTTCCAGGGCGTGAAGGAGCGCGCGGACCAGGGCCGCCTGCCGGAGGACAACATCCGCAAGGTGCGCGCGGTGGACGAGGCGCGCAAGCAGTCGCTGCGCAAGGCGATTGCGCGGGGCGTGCGCATCGCTTTCGGCACGGACGCGGGGGTCTTCGAGCATGGGCGCAACGCGGGCGAGTTCGCGCTGCTGGTGGAAGCGGGCATGGCGCCGGCCGAGGCCCTGCGCGCGGCGACGGTGCACGCGGCGGAGCTCCTGGGCGTGTCCGCCACGCTGGGCACGCTGGAGCCGGGGAAGCTGGCGGACGTGGTGGCGGTGCCGGGCAATCCGCTCCAGGACATCCGGAAGACGGAGGCCGTGTTCTTCGTGATGAAGGAGGGCGTCATCTACCGCCATGACACCGAGCCCGCGGTGCCCTCCGCCGCCCGCTGAACGAACCTTCCGCGGGCCCGACGAGTCCTCCTCGCGCGGGCCCGCATCGCTCGTGGGTGGGGGCTGCTTCAGGCGCCGTGCGCGTCACCCAGCGAGGCATCCCAGAAGGACGCCTCCACCTTGTGGCCGTCCGGGTCCCTCACGAAGCAGCCGTAGTAGGGCTCGCCGTAGAGCGGGCGCGGCCCGGGGGCGCCCTCGTCGGTGGCTCCCGCCGCGAGCGCGGCCGCGTGGAAGGCGTGCACCATCTGCTTCGAGGTGGCGATGAAGCCGAAGTGCGTGCCGTTGCCGACGGTGGCGCGCTGTCCGTCGAGGGGCATCTGCACCCAGAACTCCGGGAACTGCTTGCCGTAGGCCACGGCGTTGGGGAAGTCGAGCACCCGACGACAGCCCAGCGTGGCGAGCACCTGGTCGTAGAACGCCACCGCGCGGGCGAAGTCATTCGTTCCGACGGAGACGTGAGAGAGGATGCTCGGGTTTTCGTCGCTCATGGATTCCTCGAACCTATCGGCTCAGGGGCAGTAGGGGCAGGAAGGCATGCCCGGATTGTCTGATTCGAACTGGGCGTACACGCGGCAGTTGTCGTTGCGCTTCAATGTGTTGCCCTGGCAGCCGTAGTGGTACGCGGCCTGGCAGAACGCGGAGGACTGCGGGTCCGCCGCCGGCCCCGAGTACGGACTGGTGCACGAGCCCGACGTGCCGCCACACTCGTCCGCGTCGTCCTTCAGCTCCGAATACGAGCACGAGCTGTTCTCACCATACGCGGAGCAGGTGCTGTCGGACGGGCACCACTTGCAGGCATTGGCGACGTACTCACTCGCGCACGAGCCGCAGGTGGAAATCTCCGTACAGACGTCGTCCTCGGTGCAGGCGGAGAGGCCAAGGGACAGCACGAGGAGCGCGAGCAAGGGGATGTGACGGGGCAAGGTGACTCCGAATACCGGGGGGACACGGGATTGTTGTCGGAGCCTCGTTTTTCAATCAACGAGTCCGGAATCATCCAGGGCGACTCCTCCGAAGACTCTCGAAATCTCAGCCGACGGAGAACAGGCGCGCCTTGCGGAGCTGGACTTTGAGTGTCTGACCCGGGCGCACTTCAAGTGGTGGGGCCACCACGCGCAGCAGGGTGCCGTCGACGGGGAAGCGGTACTCGGCGGCGTGTCCGAGGAACAGGCGCGCGGAGAGGGGCAGAGGGGTGCCCTGTTCACCGAGCGCCAGGTCCTCGGGCCGCACGACCAGGGTCGCGGGGCCCGGGGGCGCGGAGGTGTCGGCCGGCAGTTGGAACACGGTGCCGCTCCGCGCGGTGTGGAAGGCGCCCTCGCGCACCTCGCCGGTGAGGACGTTCGCTCCGCCGACGAAGCCCGCGACGAAGGGCGTGGCTGGCTCGCGATACAGCGTCTCGGGCGCGTCCACCTGCTCCAGCACGCCCTGGTTCATCACCGCGATGCGGTCCGACAGCGCGAGCGCCTCGCCCTGGTCATGCGTGACGAAGACGAGCGTGGTGCCCAGCCGCGCGCGCAGGGCCGCCAGCTCCGCGCGCAGTTCCTCACGCAGCGCCGCGTCCAGGTTGGAGAGCGGCTCGTCCAGCAGCAGCACGCGGGGGCTGGCCACCAGCGCGCGCGCCAGGGCCACGCGTTGAAGCTGTCCGCCCGACAGCTCGTGGGGCCTTCGAGTCGCCAGCGCCTCCAGGCGGACCCAACGCAGGGCCTCGCGCACCTTCGCGGCGACCTCCGTCTTCGACATGCGACGCAGCGTCAGCGGATAGGCCACGTTCTCTTCCACCGAGCGGTGCGGCCAGACGGCGTAGCCCTGGAACACCATGCCCAGTCCGCGCCGCTCGGGCGGCACGCGCACGCCCGGCCCCGCCACCATCTCCCCGCCAATGCGGATGACGCCCGTGTCGGGGTGCTCCAGGCCCGCGAGCATCCGCAGCGTCGTCGTCTTGCCGCAGCCGGAAGGGCCCAGCAGCGAGACGAGCTCGCCCTCACGGACCTCCAGGCTCAGGCCGCGCACCACGGGCGTGGCGCCGTAGGACTTGAACAACCCCTCCAACGAAATCGCCGCCATCACCGCGCCTCCGCCGCGCGCCGGGCCACCAGCGCGAGCACCGCTTGTCCCAGCACCACCAGCGCGACGAAGGCGCAGGCCAGCACCGCCGCCGCGGCGGGGTCCGCGTAGCTCTGCAGGTCGAACAGCAGCTTGCCCAGCACCTCCGAGCCCGCGGGCACCAGCAACACGGACATGGTGATTTCCGTCGCGCACGAGAGGAAGGCCAGGATGAAGGCCACCATGAGCGCGGGTCGCAAGAGGGGCAGGGGCACGTCGACGAAGGCCCGCAGCGGCCCCGCTCCGCTGATGCGCGCCGCCTCCGTCAGGGACGGGTCCAACTGGGCCAGCGCCTCCGCGCTGTTGCGCGTCCCCAGCGCCAGGTACTTCGCCGCATAGGCGATGAGCAGCAACCACGGCGTGTGCGCCAGCGCGAGCACGAAGGCCACCTTGTCCACGAGGATGAAGCGCCAGTCCCGCGAGAAGGCGAGCAGCAGCGCCAGGGCCAGCACCGTGCCCGGCACCGCATAGGGCCATACGGCGACGGCCTCCACGCCCGCGCCGAGTCGGCGGAAGGCCCGCTGGAGCAGGGCCGCGGCGAGCCCCAGCCCACACACCAGCGCGCCCGCTCCCGTCGCGAGCAGCAGGCTGAGCCCCGTGGCGCGCAGGGTGCGCGGCTCCAGCAGGACGCCGGACCAGTGCGCGAGCGTGAGCTCCTCCCACGCAAGCCTCGCCCCGAAGCTGCGCTGGAGCGAGGTGAGCAGGATGGCGGCGAGCGGCAGCAACACGAGCAGCGCGCACGTGCTCGCGACCCCCACGGTGGCCCCGGTGCGCGCGCGGCCCAGGGAGAGGGGACGCGAGGCCAGGCCCTTGCCCGTGCTCAGCCGCACGCGGCCCGAGCGGCCCAGGGCCCACGTCGCCAGCAGGGACAGCGGCGTGAGCAAGAGCAGCGCGAGCGCGAGCGCGGAGGCCCGGCCCAGTCCCTCGTCCCCGAGCAGCACGAGTTCGTAGATGCGCGTGGTGAGCACGCGCGTGGGCGGAGACGCGGACACCCCCAGCAGGTACGGCACGCCGAACGACGACGCCGCCATCAGGAACACCATCACCGCGCCGGACAGGAGCGAGGGGAGCACCAGCGGCACCGTCGTCGTCAGCAGGGCCCGCGCGGGCGAGGCACCGCACACGCGCGCGGCCTCCTCCAGCGCGGGGTCCACGCGTCGCAAGGCCGCCGCGCCCGCCAGCAGCACCAGCGGCAGTCCGGACAAGCCCTCCACGAAGGCGATGCCCACCGGGCCGTGGATGTCGAGCGTGCCTTCACCCAGCAGCCGGTTGAGATAGCCCGCGCGCGGACTGGCCAATGACAGCCATCCCATGCCCCAGATGAACGCGGGAATCGCCGAGGGCAGGGTGAAGAGGACGGTGAAGGCGCCGCGCAGCGGCAGGTCCGTGCGGAACAGCAACAGCGACAGGGGCGTGCCCAGGACCAGCGCGAGCACCGCCGCCCCGCCGGAGATGGCCAGCGTGTTGCCCAGCGCGCCCGCCTCCGAGGCCAGCCAATCCCAGCCGAGCGTTCCCGGGGCTCCCGCGCCGCGCGCGAGCAGCAACACCACCGGGCCCACCGCGAAGAGGACCAGGGGCACAAGCCACGCGAACAGCCCGAGCCACCGCGCCGGGGGGCTCATTTCGAGAAGGCCCGGCTGAAGGCTTCCTTGATGACGCCACCGCGCGTGAGGCCCTCTTCCATCAGCGCGGGTGTCCACGGCTGCGTGCGTGTCAGCAGGGTGTCCACGCCGGGCTCGCCGCCGGGGCCCGGGAGGCGTGGATCCACCGCGTGCATGTCACCCTTCTCGACGATGAGGCGCTGTCCCTCGGGAGACAGGAGCACGTCCACCACCGCCTTCGCCGCCACGGGGTTGGGTGTCGTCGCGAAGAGGGCCACCGGCCCGGGGATGGTGACGGCGCCGTCGGTGGGCCAGACCACGCGAATCCGACTGCCGCGTGAGCGGGCCGTCAGCGCGTTCTCCAGCAGCAGCACGCCCGCGTCCGCCTCGCCGCTCTCCACCTTCTGGAGCACCGCCGCGTTGCCGCCCGCGACGATGGCGCCGCGCTCGCGCAGGCCGGTGAAGTACCCGTCGCCATACTTCGACTGACAGAACACCGCCCAGGTGAAGGCCGTGCCCGACGTGAGCGGGTCGCCAATGGCCACCCGTCCCGTCCATGTCCCGTCCACCAGCGCCGCGAAGGACGTGGGCGGAGGAGGGGAGTCCTCGCGGTGCACCAGCACCATGGTGGACACGCGGATGGAGGCATGGCGGGCGTCCAAATCCAGCAGCGAGCGCGGGACGCGCAGCACATGCGGGGAGGCATAGGGCAGGAAGGCGCCGGAGCGTGCCAGCCGCTCGACGAAGAACGGGTCCGACGCGGAGAGGATGTCGGCGCGCACGGCGCCGGCGGCGCGCTCGGCCTCCACCCGGCTGGCCACCTTCTCGCTGCCGGCCTGGTACCAGCGCACCGTGACGCCGGGGAGCTTCTTCTTCAGCAGCGGCTCCAGCGCGTCCAGCACGTGCTGGTACATGGACGTGTAGACCCAGACCTCGCCGGATGGCGCGCCCTCGTGGGAGAGGGTGGCGCCGGACGAGGGCGCGGCGGACTCGATGCGGCACGAGGCGAACACGGCCAGCGCGAGGATGAGGCCGGCCGCTCGGGCCAGGGCGGGAAGGGACATGCGCCCGGGATTATGCGGCACCCCCGCCGAAAGTCGTCGTCCCTCACGGACACCTCTTCAAAAGGAAAGCCCCCTCCGCGCCCGGAAGGCACGAAGGGGGCTTTCATTCGACACGCGTGTCGCCCTACTTGCAGGTGCGGGGCGTCATGGCGTCAATCCAGTCGGCGATGAGCTGCGAGCCCGCGTCGTGGCGCAGGGCGCGGCCAATCTCCGGCATCATCTTTCCCGACTCCTCGGTGTTCATGCGGTACCAGAGGATGGACGTGGAGTGGTCTCCGGGGACGATGTCGAACTCACCGCCCACGCCGTTGCCCGCGGAGCCCGGCCGCTTGCAGTGGCCCAGGCTGAACTCGTCCGTCGTCTTGATGTCCAGGAACAGCCGGCTGGTGATGCCGGGCTGCGCCTTCGGGTTGTGGCAGTGCGCGCAGTTGATATCCAGGTAGGTGCGCGCGCGAATCTCCAGGCTCGCTTCCGCCGTGTTGAAGGCGTCCGGCGCGCGAGGAATCTGGATGGCGGGAGGCAACCCCGTCAGCTTCCCGAGGTCCGCCAGGTGCTGGAGCTGGTTGAGCGTCTGTCCGTCGTAGACATGGTCCCGGTTGAGATACCGGGCCTTCACGCCGATGGGCAGCAGCTGCTGGTTGTCCTGCTCATCCACCACATGGTGGCACTTCTGGCACTGGTTGCGCTGGGGCACCAGGTAGTCGAACTTCTTCGCCACGCCCTGGGCGTCGATGAACTCGAAGTTCTTGAACACCTTGCCGCCCACGGCCTTGTCCGCCTCCGTCAGCGCGTCATTCCAGACGTAGGGATACGCCTCCCAGCCGCCCGGCTGTCGCACCAGGATGCGCGTCTCCAGGGGGCGCACGTTCTTGTCCGGCTCCCGGAAGTCGGCGGGGAACGCGAACGTCTTGGTGATGATGGTCCCCACCGGCAAATCCAACACGTCCGACGCCGAGTACACCGCCGCCTTGCCCGCGGGCACATACAGCGTGCGGGACTTCAGCGAGTAGTCGGAGAACAGCGGCGTGGTCAGCTCGTAGGGGATGTTGCCCGCCACGGGCTGGAAGTCGCTGGTCGCCGGGCTCCCGGTGAACAGCCCCAGGTCCGACAGCTTGTTGGGGATGGTGACGGTGCCCTCGGGCAGCCCCGCATCGGGAGTGCCCGCGTCCGTCCCCGCATCCACTCCGGCGTCGGGTTCACCGGCATCCGGTCCAGCGTCCGGCCCCGCGTCGGGTGTGGACGGAGTGCCAGAGTCACCCGCATCCGGGGTGCCGCTGTCGTGGTTCCCCGAGTCAGGCGGGTTGTCGCCGCCCGGTGGGTCATCGTTTCCACCCGAGCAGGCGGCCACCGCCGCGGCGAACAGCACCGCGGCGAGGCCCAGGCGAGTCATGTACGGCGCGCGCATGGCGAGTCAGTCCTTGAACCGCTGCTCAGGGAAGCGCCAGCGCGGGGCTGAAGCCCGAGCAGTTGAACGGCGCCACGCCCTGGTTGTAGCGGCGCGTCTCCGCCCAGGCACCCGTCGGGTCGGGCGTCGTCGCGGTGAGCTTCGCCGTCACGGCCATCAGGTCCAGGTCCACCACGGACTCCTTCGAGGACGCCGGCAGCGTGTTGTTGACGAAGCAGATGTTGACGCCGTTGGCGATGGTCTCGTTGCGCGGATACGGGTCGATGCCGTCCCACAGCACGTGCTCCACCCGCTCCACGCCGTGCACGGCCTTGCCGTAGGCGTAGAGGTTGGACATCAGGAAGCCCAGCGGACGGAGCGTCATGCTCGGCGCGCCATGGTCGATGTTGCCGCCGCTGCCACCCGTGAAGGTGTTGTCGTGGATGCTCACGTCCGCGCTGGCGAAGTTGTAGAAGGCCGCCGCCCACAGGACGGGGTTGGGCTCGATGGACAGGCCGCTGAGCACCGCGATGTCCACCGTCTCGTTGTCACCCCACGTGTTGCCCACGAACTCCACCCGGCGCGACGCCAGGATGAACGTGCCCGTGCCCGCCGGCACCTGCGACACCGTGCTGCTGCTGGTCGTCACCGACGCGAAGTTGGGGCGGTTGTTGCCGGTGATGATGTTCTTGGTGATGAGGATGTCGGTGCCCTTGATGGGGTTGCCCGGCAGGTCGAACACCACCAGACCCGTGGTGTTGTCGATGGCCGTGTTGCCCTCCACATAGGCGTACTTCGTGTTCTCGATTTCGATGCCCGCCACGTTCTTCTTCGCGATGTTGCGGCGGACGATGGTGTAGCGCGTCTGGCCCACGTAGATGCCGGCGTCGGCGGCGTTGTACGCCTCGCTGTCCTCGACGAGCACGTAGCGCGACTTCACCGGGTAGATGCCGTACTTGCCGTTGTCCGGGTTGTTCTCCTGCGCCCACTCGGTGCGGATGCGCTGGATGAACACGTTGGCGGAGTTCTCCACGCGCAGCGCGTCCTTCTTCGCGTTCCACAGCGCCAGGTCGCGCACCGTGAACAGCTTGCCAATCACGTCCATGCCGTTGGTGTTGGAGGCGGCGTTGGAGAAGTCCAGCACGGTGCTGGCGGTGCCACCGGTGCCCTCACCCTGCGCGCCCCGGCCCGCGCCGACGATGGTGATGCCGTCCTGGCGGATGGTCACCGCGTTGTCGAAGCGGAACGTGCCCGCGCCCAGCTGAATCGTGGTGCAGGGCTTGAGCTCATTGACCTCGTTCTGCAGCGCCTGCTCCTGACCCGGATTGAAGGTCACCGTCGTCCGCTGCGCGTCGGTACATGAGAACTCGGCGGGCCACACGGTACCTGAGTCAGGAGTCCCGGAGTCCGGGGTCCCCGAATCCGGCGTGCCCGAGTCCGGCACACCGGGGCCCGGGTCCGGGTTGGCGCTCGCGAACGTCCGGTCATCGTCATCATCCGAGCATGCGGGAATGGCGAGCAGACCCAGCGTGGCGACGAGCACGGCACGTGACACGCGCGAAAGCGGCAGACGGTTCATCAGGTTTCCTCCTGCGGAAAGGCGCGCCTCTTCGACTCACATGAGTGCGATGCTGAGAAGCGCGGCGAGGGATGCGCGAATACTCGTCTCCGCGCCGCCCGACCTCAAGCGTTCGGTGAGGAATTCCTCCACGCCTGGGTTTCGTGACGCGGTGCGATGTGCAATGGAATGGAGCCTGTATTTTCGCGGGTCAGGAGATGCGTCCCTCGTGCTGCCCTACTTCCCCTTCGAGCAGGACACCTATGCGACGGCACTTGGAGTACGCGCCCTGCGGGCAGGTGAAACACTCATCGAGATAGACGCACCGCATTATGCGGCTGAGCTGGCGTTGAAGGCGTCGCTGCTGCGCGAGGATTTCCGCGCGCGATTCCAGGCATTGCCAGGAACGGAGCCGCTTCAATGGGAGGTTTTGAGGCTTTTACTGACGCGCATGGCGGACGAGTCGCCCGCTCACTTCACGCGGCTCGAAGGCGAGGGTGGACGCTGGCACTGGCGCAACGCGCTGCTCGGCACGGATTCCCGCTTCGTGCCGGGAGACGCGGAAAGCCTGCCCCTGGCGCCGCTGGACTGGGTGGGCCGGCAGGTGCAGGAGGATCTGCTGGTGCTCGACGGCGCGCGTGAGGGTTTTCCGCTGGTCGCCGGCCAGCTCTGTTTTCCTTCCGGGTGGTGCCTGGACCAGAAGCTGGGCCGGCCGTTGTTGGAGGTCCACGCACCGGTGCCGCGCTTCGCCGAGCAAGTGGGCGCCGCCACGCTGCGGTTGATGGAGGGCCTCAAGCCCGGGCGCACCGTCACGCGCTGCAACTGGGCCCTCACCGTCACGGACCGGCTGTGCATGGAGCCGCGGGCGCGGGCGGAGTGGCTGCACCTCTTCGACGGCCTCACCCCCCAGAACGCCGGTGAGCGCTGCTTCCTGCGCCTGGAGCGTCAGACGCTCAGCCGCCTCCCGGAGTCCGGCGCCGTCCTCTTCACCATCCACACGTACCTGGCACCCGTCGCCGGCGAGGTGCCCACGCCCGAGCGCCGCCGCCGCCTGGCCCAGGTGCTGCGCACCGTCCCCGATGACATGAGCGGCTACAAACGCCTGGGCCCCCTGCGCGAGCCCCTGCTGGCGTACCTGGAGGCGCCCCCCACGGGTGAAGGTCCGTCCGAGTCACCCTGAGTCCGGGCGACGAAGACGCCGGGTGGAGAAATATCCCACCCAGATGGAATGAAGGCCAAAGTCTGGCGCTGTTGAGCGTCCAGGTGGTGCCGGCGAGCAGATGAACGCGCGTTTCTGTAGTAAGTCGCCCCTCCGGAACTGTGACTGGCAGCGGGTTCGCTGCCGCTGCAAGCCAAGGAAGGGCAAACACATGCGGAAGATGTGTCTGGTTGCGATGATGCTGAGCGTGGCGGCGTGCCAGCCTCAGGGTGCGAAGGATGGCAGTGCCACGGCGACGACGCCGGGCGCGGCGGCCACCCCGCAGAGCGAGGACCAGAAGACGCTGTACGCGCTCGGCCTGTCCATCGGCAAGAGCATCAGCGTGTTCGAGATGACTCCGGAGGAGCTGGAGTACGTCAAGGCGGGCCTCACCGCGCAGGTCAAGGGCGAGAAGCCCGCGGTGGAGCTGGAGACGTACGGGCCGAAGCTGCAGGAGCTGGCGCGCGCGCGCAGCACCCAGAAGGCGGAGAAGGAGAAGGAGAACTCCAAGAAGTTCCTGGACGAGGCGTCGAAGGAGTCTGGCGCGACGAAGACCGAGTCGGGTCTCGTCTACAAGGAGCTGACCGCGGGCACGGGTGATTCCCCGAAGGCCACGGACATCGTGAAGGTCCACTACAAGGGCACGCTGCCCAACGGCACGGAGTTCGACAGCTCCTACAAGCGGGGCGAGCCCACGCAGTTCCCGCTCCAGGGCGTCATCAAGTGCTGGACGGAGGGCGTGCAGAAGATGAAGGTCGGCGGCAAGGCCAAGCTGGTGTGCCCGTCCGACATCGCCTACGGCGACCGCGGCGCGCCCCCGAACATCCCGGGTGGTTCGGCCCTGGTGTTCGAGGTGGAGCTGCTGGAGATCGTCAAGCCCCCCGAGGCGCCTGCTGCTGGCGCGCCGGGTGCGCCGGGTGCTCCCGCGACGCCTCCGTCGGCCGCGCAGAAGAAGTAGTCACCTCCCTGCTCCACTCGGAGCGGGAGAGAGGAGGGCTGGCCAGGGGAATCCCTTGCCAGCCCTCTTCGTTTGGGGCGCTCGGAGCGCCACACGCCGAGGGAGGAACGCGATGCACCGTCACCTGCTGCTGTTGGGCGCGTTGTTGCTGGTGGGAGGTTGCACGCGGGGCAAGCCCCACGAGGTGCTGCGCGAGCCGTCGTCCACGGGCGCGGTCTCCGAGGCCGAGTTCAAGGCGATGCACACCCTGCGCGGTGACGCGCCGCCGGAGCTCCTGGGTCAGGAGGTGGAGGTGGCCGGGACGAAGGCGTACCTGAGCCTGCCGCCCGACGCGAAGGCGCCGCTGCCCGCCGTGCTGCTCATCCACGAGTGGTGGGGCCTGAATCCTCACATCCGACACTGGGCGGACCGGCTGGCGGCCAACGGCTACGCGGCGCTGGCGGTGGACCTGTATGGCGGCAAGGTGGCCACCACGTCGGATGAGGCGCTCGCGTTGCTCAAGGCGGTGGACCCGGCGCGTGGGATGCAGGTGCTGAAGGCGGCGCACGCGTTCCTGCGGGAGGACTCGCGGGTGCGCGCGACTCGCACGGGGAGCCTGGGCTGGTGCTTCGGTGGGAGCTGGTCGCTGCATGCGGCCATGGCGATTCCGGAGCTGGACGCGGCGGTCATCTACTATGGCAACCCGGTGACGGACCCTCAGGAGCTGGCGGCCATCCGGGCGCCCCTCCTGGGCATCTTCGGGACGAAGGACGCGTCGATTCCGCCCGAGACGGTGCAGGAGTTCCGGGAGGCGTTGAACGCGGCGGGGGTGCGCCACCGCATCGTCGAGCTGGAAGGGGAGCATGCGTTCGCCAACCCGTCCGGCCAGCGCTACGACGAGCGCGCGGCGGCGATGGCCTGGGCGGAGACGTCGATGTTCTTCGAGCACCACCTGCGGCGCTGACAGGGCGCGGATGTCCAGCGGTCCACATGTGTTCGCGGGAGCGTGACGCGAGGTTGCTCCTGGGCTCCAGGTCGGCTTGAACAGGAGCACGGCTTCGGGAGGTGCGGTTGTCGAGGATGGGTGTGAGTGTCGTGGTGGGCCTGGGGCTGCTGCTCTCCGGGAGCGTGGCGCTGGCGGCGTCGCCCGTGGTGGCTGACGCGCCGCCGCCGTTCGCGGGAGCGTGGCGGCGGCCCGATGGGGGCCTGGTGCGGGTGGGCCGGGACGCGTCGTCGGCCTTCTTGATGGACTTCGCCTCGCGGCGGCGTTGGCGGCTGGAGCCTCGGGGCGAGGGGTTGTGGTCGCTGGAGGGCAGTCGGCCCGCGGCGTTGGCTGTCTGGCGCGCGCCGACGTTGACGTTGAGCGGAGTGGCCGCCGGGGCGCTCGTGCTGGAGCCCGTGCCGGTGCGCACCGAGGAGCTCTCGTTGCGCAGCGGCGACGTCACCTTGTCCGCGACGCTGTGGTTGCCGGCGGGAGGGCCGCCCCGGCACGCGGTGGTGCTGTTGCACGAGGCGGGGCAGGGCACGCGCGAGTCGCTGGAGCCCTATCCGACGTTCCTCGTCGAACAGGGGCTCGCGGTGCTCACGTTCGATGCGCGGGGCACGGGGCGCTCCACGGGGGACAGTCAGCCGTGGGAGTCCGGGGTGCGGGAGCGGGCGGTGGATGGGTTGGTGGCGGCGCGGCTGTTGCGGCAGCGGGTGGCGCCGGGTGGCGCGGTGGGGTTGATGGGTTTTGGCCAGGGCGCGTGGACGGCGGTGAGCGCGGCGGCGCAGTCGCCGGAGGACGTGGGGTTCCTGGTGTTGGTGTCCGGAGGGGGCGGCGCGGTGTGGAAGCAGGAGCAGCACCGCATGCGCAACGAGGGTCGGCGGCGGGGCCTCACGGGGCCGGAGCTGGTGGACCTGACGGAGTTCCTCGACGTGCTGTACGACGCGCGCCTGTACACGGACGAGGGCGCGGCGCGTGCGTTGAAGACGCTCGACTTCCAGCTCCAGCGGGCCAAGCGCAAGCGTTGGTATGCGGTGACGGCGATGCCGCCCTTCAAGGGCCTGCCGGTGGCGCGCTTCCTGGACGTGCAGCGCAAGATGTGGCGCAACGTGTTGTCCTACGACGCTGCGGAGGACCTGCGGCGGGTGCGCGGGCCGGTGCTCGCGCTCCTGGGCGAGCGCGATGAGACGACGCCCGCTTCGCTCACGGCGCGGGCGCTGAATCGCGGGCTGAAGCTGCGGCCCGGCGCGCCGGGAAGGGCGCTGGTGAAGGTGATTGCGCGCGCGGACCACTGGCTCGCGGAGCCGGCGCGAGAGGACCAGCCGGGAGTGGAGGTGGTGACGAGCGATGCGCTCGACACCCTCTCCGCGTGGCTTCGCGCGCTGGAGCGCTGAGGGCCTGACTCAGTACGGTCGCTGGCCCGAGTAGTTGCCCGGGGGCGCGTAGTTGCAGACCCAGAGCTGCCACGTGGGGAACTGGCTGCCCCACGGCGAGTTCGTCGTGCACACCTGCGTGGCGCAGCCCACGCGTTTCGTGTTGCGCCACACCACCTGCGTGTAGTGGCCGCACATCTTGCCGCTCGTGCACGTGTTGTTCGCGTAGTTGTAATCCTTGACCTCGCTGCTCCAGCCCTCCACCACGTTCCGGGTGGACATGGAGTTCGGCGTGGCGGCGGTGAGGTTTTCACCGTAGTTGCCAGGGTCGGGGTTGTGCTCGAACTTGCACTTCGCCGCGTAGGCTGTTGCCTTCTCCTCCGCCGCGGTGTCCCAGGTGAGCGGCGCCAGCGCGGGGCTCGGCGTGGGCTGTGCGGCGGCGCGGGTGGCGTTGTGTCCCGCGAGCATGTCCTGGGCGAATGGCGACAGCGTGCCAGAGCCCGAGTCGGGTGTGCCCGAACCAGAGTCCGGCGTACCAGAGCCCGAGTCAGGTGTGCCCGAACCGGAGTCCGGCGTACCGGAACCCGAGTCAGGTGTGCCCGAACCGGAGTCCGGCGTGCCAGAACCCGAGTCGGGAGTGCCGGAGTCTCCGGTGTCCGGGCCGTCATCGTCCGGCTCATCCGAGCCGCAGCCGGCACCGGCGAGCCAGGCCACGAGGAGACCGCAGGTCAGCAGAGGTCGGACGAGGGAGCGGTTCATGGCGCGGATTATCCGCCGCCCTCGCCACGTCCGAAAGGGTGTGCGGACCGCGTACCCACGGGCAGCCCGACTCAGTAGGGCCGCTGTCCGACGAAGTTTCCGGGCGGCGTGTAGTTGCACACCCAGAGCTGCCACGTGGGGAACTGGCTGCCGAAGGGCGAGTTCTTCTTGCACAGCACCGTGGCGCAGCCGACCGCGCCCGTCTTGCGCCACACCACCTGCGTGTAGTGGCCGCACACCTTGCCCTTCTTGCAGGTGTTGCGCGCGTGGTCGTAGTCCGCGACTTCATCCGCCCAGCTCTTCACCACCTGTCGTGTCCCCCACGCATCCGGAGTGGCGGCGGCCAGGTTCTCCCCGAAGTCACCCCGGTCGGGGTTGTGGTCGAACTTGCACGCCTTCGCCCACGAGGCGGCCTGTCGCGCGGCGTCCTCGGACCAGACGAGCGGCGGAAGCGAAGGCTTCGGTGTCGGCCGAGCCTGCGCGCGGGCCTCGTTGTGCGCCTCCACCATGTCCCGCGCGAAGTCCTTCGCGGGGGACGGCGTGGGGCGCGACTCCTGGGGCGTGCCGCGCGCGGACGTCTGCTGCCCCCGGGACGCGGTGGTCGCGGCGCGCGGGGCCGTCGAGGACTTGCGCTGCCCCGACTTGGAGGTGGCCGGGACGCAGCTGAGCGGAAGGACGAGCAGGACAAGGAGAGGCCAGCGAAGCGCGAGGGGAGACGGACGCATGACGAGAATGATGCGTCAGGACTCCCACGCGTGCATGTGACGTTGAATCCCCGCGTTCGCGAGGTCGGCGTCTACCCCCCGAGCCCCGCCAGCTCGCCCGTGCCATCCGCGCCGAAAGTGGTGACGTTGGGGACGCCCATGGCCCGCATCATGGAGATGTAGAGGTTCGCGATGGGCATGCCCGGTGCGCGCAGATGCCGGTCCGTTCCGACGGCTCCGCCCCCCTTGCCCGCGAGGAGCACGGGGAGGTTCCGGTGGATGTGCGCGTTGCCGTCCTCGACCTCGCTGGTGAAGTACACCAGCGAGCTGTCGAGCAGCGACGCGCCTGGTCCATCCTGGGACTCCTTCAGACGCCGCACGAGGTAGGCGTACTGCTCCACCTCCCACCGGTCGATGCGCGCCAGGGCGTCGTAGTTGGACTGGACGTACTGGTGATGCGAGTAGGCGTGGTGTCCGCCGCTGAGTCCCAAAAAGCCATACACCTTGTTGCTGCGCGCGTTGGCCATCATGAAGGTCGCGACGCGGGTGAGGTCGCATTGGAAGGCGAGGACGATGAGGTCCATCATCGCCTTCGTCTTGGTGCGCGGGTCTTCGTCTTCGCTGGGGGCGACCTGGCTTCCACACGTGATGCCTTGCTGGCCCAGGGCCTCCATCTGCTTCTCCAAATCGCGCACGCTGGTGAAGTACTCATCGAGCTTGCGGCGGTCCGTGGCGCCGAGCTGCTTCTGGAGCGTGGTGGCGTCCTCGCGAACGAAGTCGATGATGCTCAGGCCGTAGGCGCGGCGCTTCTCTATCTGGGCCTGCGTCGTCCCGGGGTCGACGCCCGCGAAGAGTCGGTCGAAGACAGCCTTGGGGCGAGCCTCCTTGGCCATGGGCGTGCGGGGCCCTGCCCAGGAGATGTTGTTGGCGTAGGGGCATGCGTAGCCGGAGTCGCAGTTGCCGATGCCTCGGCCCGCGTCGTTGCCCAGCTCCAGCGAGGGATAACGCGTGGCCTTCTGTTGGGCCAGGTGGTTGGCGATGACCTGGTCCATGGAGATGCCCGCGTGGAAGTCGGTGCCCTCCGTCTTGAAGGCCTTGGTGCAGGACAGGAGCGCGGCGGTGCCCGCGGCGTGGTGCCCGTCTCCGTCCGGCCTGCCGGAGTCGTTGGCGAGCCCGCTGATGACGAGCACGTCGCTCTTCACGGGCGCCAGCGGCTGGAGCGATGGCGTCAGCTCCCAGGTGGCGCCGGTGCCTGTCGGTGTCCACTTCTGCATGTGAATGCCATTGGGCACGTAGAAGACCGCCAGTCGGCGGGCGGTGGGCAGGGCCTCAGCGGCGCGCGCGGTGCCGGGCACCATCCGCTCCAGCAGGGGGAGCGCCATCAGCGCGCCCGCGCCGCGCAGCAGGGTCCGACGGGACAGTGACAGCTTCTTGCTCATGGTGACTGGGCCTCCGGGTCTCCCCGTCGGGAGGTGAAGTGGTCGCTGAGGACGATGGCGAGGATGTAGTCACTGAGGCGTCCGCCGCTGGCCTCCGCCGTCGCGGCGATTTCCCTCACCGCGCAGTGGTCGGCCTCCGCCATGCCTCGGCCGAGCGCGTAGGTGAGCAGGTGCTCGGTGAAGCAGGAGGGCAGCTTCGGGTCCTCCTTGATGAAGCGCCGCATGTCCACGCTGCCGTTGAGCACGGTGCCGTCGGGCAGGTCTCCGGTGGCGTCCACGGGCGCGCCGCTGACCTCGTTCAGCCGCCAGCGGCCGATGGGGTCATAGTTCTCCAGCGAGAGTCCCAGCGGGTCCATCATCCGGTGACAGCCCTGGCACTGGGGTAGGCTGCGGTGCAGCGCCATGCGCTCCTTCATCGTCATGTGAGGATTCACGGGGGGCGGCAGGCCCTCCACGTTCGGCGGCGGCGGTGGCGGCGCGGAGCACAGCAGCTGCTCCAGCACCCAGACGCCGCGCTGCACGGGCGAGGTGCGGTCCGAATTGGAGGTGACGGTGAGCAGTGAGCCGTGGCCGAAGATGCCCTGGCGTTCCGGATGACCGGAGAGGTCCACGCGTCGCGGTGTGCCGCTGCCGGGTGGGGGCAGGCCGTAGTGGGTGGCGAGCGCGTCGTTCACGAAGGTGAAGGGCGCGTCGATGAGGTCCCTCAGCTTGTGGTCGCCGGTGATGAACTCCTGGAAGACCAGCTCGGTCTCCTGGCGCATGGCCTCGCGCAGCTTTTCGTTGAAGGCGCCGTAGAGCGCGGGGTCTGGCTCCGCCGAGTTGAGCGCGCGGGTGAACAGCCACTGTCCCGCGAAGTTGCTCACCAGGGCCTGGGCCTTCGGGTCCGCGAGCATGCGGTGCATCTGGGCTTCCAGCTCCGCGGGCGTGCGCAGCTTGCCTTGCTCGGCGGCCTGGAGGAGCGGCTCGTCCGGCATGCTGCTCCAGAGGAAGTAGGAGAGGCGGCTGGCCAGCTCGAAGTCGTCGAGCCGGCGCGGCGTGGCGGAGGTCGGCTCCGGGTCCTTCTCCACGCGGAAGAGGAAGTGGGGCGACACGAGCACTGTGCGCAGGGCGAGCTTCACGCCTGCCTCGGGCGTGTCTCCCTGTTGCTTCGCGAGCGTGAGGGCGCGCAGCAGCCGGTCCACCTCCTCGGAAGTCACGGGGCGGCGCCAGGCGCGGCGAGCGAAGCGCGAGACGATGTCGCGGGCACAGGGCTCGGGATTGATGGCGTCCAGTGCGCAGGTGCGCAGCTTGCCCTGGGCCCAGGCGGTCTCCACGAGCTTCTCCGCCGCCGTGGCGTACTTCTCCAGGAGGAGGGGAGACAGGCTGAGGACATCCGCGTTGTTGTCGAAGCCGTAGCCGTGGTCGTCGGTCGGGAAGTCGCGGGCGGGGCGGGTGGTGTCGCCCAGCAGGTCGCGCACGGTGGCGTCGTACTCGGCGCGGTTGAGGCGGTGCAGGGTGACGCGGCCGGGGTCACCGGAGACGTTCTCGCACTCGTCATTCTGGGTGTGGGGATTGTCCTGGTCGGGGAGGACGCGAGCCTTGGGCAGTGAGTCGCCCTTGCAGCCGGCGAGCAGCAGCATGCAGCCCGCGCTCGCGAGCCAGTGCCCGAGCCTTCGTTCGTGAGGCCTGGAAGTCACGTCCTCAACCCCTTTCGCAGCGCCGCGCCTGGCGGAATCCGGTCGGGGCAAAGCAAGACGCTCACCAAGGCATCGCGCTGGACAGTGAACGCGGAGGGCGACCTGGGGGGCGAGGTGGACGGGTGGGGACCGTGCTCGCCTGGGTCGCGGAAGGGATGTGGGGGTGAAGAGGGTTTCCCTGGGTGGGCACCGGGTGGCCGAGCACGAGGGGATTCGTGGGGGGCATGGAAGCGGCCTCGAGGCTCCGGTAGAGGAGACGCGCCATGACTTCATCGCGTGCCGATGCCGCCGTTGCTGACGACTTCCTGTTGCTGGTGGACGTGCTGCCAGAGGGGTTGAGGGAGGGCGTGCGGGCGCTTGCTGTCTCGGGGGTGTTGGAGGTGGTGCTGGATTTGGGGCGAGCGCCCGAGGCGCGGCTGGTGGACCGGGTGGTGCGGCTGCGAGAGGCGTTGGTGGGGCCCGAGGATTTGCAGCAGGTGTTGGAGCGGGTGGGGGCGCCGGGGGAGGACAACCGGGCGGGCATCGAGCGGACGTTGCATCGCGTCTCGGCCATCCGGAATCGGCGGGGGCGGGTGGTGGGGCTGACGCTGCGGGTGGGGCGGGCGGTCTACGGCACCATCGACATGTTGAAGGACCTCATCGGCTCGGGGCGCAACCTGTTGCTCCTGGGGCGGCCCGGGGTGGGGAAGACGACGAAGCTGCGCGAGGTGGCGCGCGTGCTCGCCGATGACCTGGGCAAGCGGGTGATGGTGGTGGACACGTCGAACGAGATTGGCGGGGACGGAGACGTGCCGCATCCGGGCATTGGTGGGGCGCGGCGGATGCAGGTGTCGCGGCCGGACCGGCAGCACGACGTGATGATCGAGGCGGTGGAGAACCACATGCCCGAGGCCATCATCGTGGATGAGATTGGGACCTCGGCGGAGGCGTCGGCGGCGAGGACCATCGCGGAGCGGGGCGTGCAGTTGGTGGCGACGGCGCATGGCAACACGCTGGAGAACCTGGTGCTGAACCCCACGCTGTCGGACCTCGTGGGCGGGGTGCACACGGTGACGCTGAGCGACGATGAGGCACGGCGTCGGCGCACGCAGAAGACGGTGAGCGAGCGCAAGGCGCCGCCCACGTTCGACATCGTGGTGGAGATGGTGAGCCGCGACGAGGTGCGCGTGCACGCGGACACCGCGGATGCGGTGGACCGGTTGCTGGCCGGCAAGGACGTGGGTGGCGAGCGGCGAAGGCAGGACGCAGTGACGGGGCGCGTGGAGGTGGAGCCGGCGAAGGCGTTGCCTCCAGTGGCGTTGGGGCGAGGCCCGATGGTGAGACGTCCGGTGGGGACGGGCTCGGGAGTGGAACGGTCCGCGGCGCGTGCTGTACCGATGGGCGTCACGAGGCCCGCTGGCGAGGGAGGCGCGCTGCGCGAGTCGAGCGCACGTCAGCCCTCGGAGACGGGCGTCTCGCAGACCGTTGGCACGGAGGAGAGTTCGCACGCGGATGACACACGCCGAAGCGAGCGCCTGGTGGGTGAGGACGACGAAGCCTCGCTGGATGATGAGGAAGTGACGGCCGCTCATGCCGAGACGGAGCAATCCGCCGCGCCCCCCACGCTGCTCACGGAAGCGGATGCCGAGCGTCACACGCGAGCTGGCATCTCCACTCTGGGCATCGGCTTGCCGGAGTCTCGGGCCGCGACGGGCGCCGCGATGCTTCCCGCGTCACGGCCCACGCGCTTCGCTCCGCGCCGTGCCGACGACTCCCCCGACGCATGGCCCGCCGAGGAGCCCAAGGGGCTCACGCGCCTCTATCCGCACGGCGTGAATCGAGACCTGCTGCTCCGGGTGCTGCGCGAGCTGCCGGTGGAGGTCCGGTTGGTGAGTCGGCTGGAGTCCGCGGACTTGGTGGTGACGCTGCGCTCACGCGCGAACGATCCGAGGATGCGACGGGTGGTGGCGAAGACGGGCGCGCGGGTGGAAGCGGTGAAGCGCGCCAGTTCGACGGAGTTGCGTCGGGCGCTGAAGGGTTTCTTCAACGTGCTGGAGGGCGTGGACGAGGAAGAAGTCCGAGACGCCATCGCGGAGGCCGAGCACGCGGTGAAGCGGGCCTTGGGTGAAGGCATCTCGGTGGCCTTGTCGCCGCGCCAGTCCCGGGTGCGCAAGCTCCAGCATCGCCTGGTGAGCCGCTATCCGCTGGAAGCGGTGAGCCACGGCAGCGAGCCCTCGCGGCACCTGGTCATCTACCCGCTGGGAGCGGAAGTCGAAGCCGCGCTCGCGAAGGAAGACCACGAGGGGAGCCCGTGACACACGGGCTCCCCAAGAACATCTCGTGTGGCTACTTCGCCGCGTCCACGTAGGCGCGGTACGCCTCGAAGCCGTAGTCGCGGCCGAGGAAGTCCTTCACCAGCTCCGCGGCGGGCTTGGAGCCACCGGGCTCCAGCACGGTGCGGCGGTACTTCATCGCCGTCTCACGGTCCAGGTACCCGTTCTTCTGGAACTCCGTCTCCAGGTCCTTCGCGATGACCGAGGACCACAGGTACGTGTAGTACGCCGCCGAGTACCCATCCAGATGCCCGAAGGCGAGCTCGAAGTGCGTGCCCGGACGGTGCTCGTGCTTGAACGGGCTGAGCTTCGTCTGCTGCTCCACCAGCGCCGTCGTCGTGTCGAAGCCCGGCTTGCGCGAGTAGTAATCCAGGCTCACCGCCGACAGGAACAGCTGCCGCCGCGCCCACAGGCCCTTGCCGAACTCCTTCGACGCGTTCAGCTTCTCCACCATCTCCGCGGGAATCGCAGCCCCCGTCTGGTGGTGCTTCGCGAACTCCTTCAGCACCTGCGGATTGCCCGCCCACTGCTGGAGCAGCATCGACGGCGTCTCCACGAAGTCCCACTCCGTGCGGATGCCGGTGATGCCACTCCACTGCTGCTTGCCGGAGAACACCGCGTGCAGCAGGTGGCCGAACTCGTGGAAGAACGTCTCCACTTCGTCGTGCGTCATCAGCTCGCCTGGCCGCGCGAAGTTGCACACCAGGGTGCCTTCCGGCAGCCGCTTGCCGGCCTGACCCGACGCCAGGTCGAACTGCGCCGCGTGCTTGTACTTGTCGTCGCGCGGATGCATGTCCAGGTAGATGCGGCCCAGGAGCGTGCTCCCCTCGAGCACGTCATAGGCCTCCACCTCCGGGTGCCACACCTTCGCGTCGTCGGCGCGGCGGTACGTAATCCCCCAGATGCGCGAGGTGATGTCCATCACCCCCGCCTTCACCCGGCCATACTCCAGATAGGGCCGCACCTCTTGCGAGTCGAACCCGAAGCGCTCCGCGCGCAGCCGGTCCTCGTAGTAGTCCTGGTCCCACGGCTCGAGCGTCTTGGCGCCCGGGACGTCCTTCTTCTTGCGGGCCAGCAGGTCCGCGAACTCCTGCTTCGCGCGCGCCTGGGTGGCCGCCGCCAGCCGGTCGATGAAGTCCGACGCCGCCTGCTGCGTGCGCGTCATCTTCGTCTCGGTGGTGTACGCGGCCCAGCTCGGATAGCCCAGCAGCGTGGCCAGCTCGTAGCGCTTGGCGATGAGCTGCGACAGGACCTCCTGGTTGCCGGGGAACGCGCGCTGACGGTAGGTGCGCCACAGCTTCTCGCGCGCCTTGCCGTCCTTCGCGTACGTCATGAAGGGGAAGTAGTCCGGGTAGTTGGTGGTGATGACCACCTTGCCGTCCTTCCCCACCGGGTGCGTCTTCACGTAGTCCTCGGGCAGCCCGTTGAGCTCCTTCGGCGTGAGGGACACCTGGCGCACGCCCTCGGCGATGTTCTTGCCGAACTGCTGGCCCAGCTTGAGCAACTCCTCGTTCAGCGACTTCACCCTGGCGCGCGTGGCTTCGTCGCGGTCCACGCCGGCGCGACGGAAGTCCAGCAGCGTGCGCTCCATCCAGTACTTCGTCGGCCCGTCCGCCTGCGACAGGTCCACGGCGGACAGGGCGTCATAGACGCCGCGGTCCTGCGAGATATCCACGTTGGTGGTGTCCACGCGCTGCTCGCACTCGCGGGCGGAGTCTCGGAAGGCCGGCAGCGGGTGGACCTCGCGGGCGAGGCTGGAGCGGTTGGCCGCGGAGACGAGCGAACCCGTCGCCTCGTCATACGCCGCGAGCACCGCCTTGCCGTCCTTGCGCGCGTCCAGCTTCTTCAGCGCCGTGATCTGGCCCTGGGCCCGCTCGATGTCGGCGGTGCACGCGGCGCTGAACGCCTCCGCGGTGCCGGAGAGCACGTCGGCCGTGCGAGGCGGAGGAAGCGGCTGTGGGGCGGGCGCGGCCTCCTGAACGGGCGCGGCGGGCGCGGCGGCCTGCTCGGGAGGGGTGGTCGGCTCGGTGGCCGCGGTGCCATGCGTACAGCCGACCGCCGCCAGGGCCGCCGACAGGGTGAGCGCAGTGAGTCTCTTCAAGGGCAGATTCCTCCAGGTTCCAACGCAAACGCCGGAGCGTCATGCCACATCCCGGCCTGCTTCGCTCGCCCGTCCCCCGGCGTGCCTGACATTCTCCGGGTGGGCTCGCCAGCGCGGGCAGGAGGCATACGGTGGTGGTGACGGTGACGGGGTTGGAGAGTGGACACATGAGCGGGAGCGCGCGGTGAAGGACGACGACTGCACGGAGCTGCTGCGGTGGGCCGCGCCCCGGCTGCGATTGCGGCTGGAGGGGTTCCACCGGGTGCGCGGGCAGGTCTGCAAGCGCCTGGGCCGAAGGCTCCATGCGCTGGGGCTCCCGCACCTCGCCGCGTATCGCGAACGGCTGGATTCGGACCCGGAGGAGTGGGCCGTGCTGGACGCGCTCTGTCGCGTCACCATCTCCCGCTTCTACCGCGACGCGCGCGTCTTCGATGCGCTGCGGGACGAACTGCTCCCCGCGCTCCTCCAGTCGTCCCCCGTGTTGCGAGTCTGGAGCGCGGGCTGTGCCTCCGGCGAGGAGCCCTACACCGTGAGCATTCTCTTCCGGCGGGGCCTCCTGCCGCGCTTTCCGCGGGCGCGGTTGGAGCTGGTCGCCACGGAGGCCGATGGAGCCCTGCTCGCCCGGGCCCGAAAGGGCTGCTATCCGCGCGGCACCTTGCGCGAGCTTCCGGCCGACTGGCGGACCGAAGCCTTTCCTGGCTCCGACACCGAGCCATGTCTCACCCCCGAGTACCGTGACGGTCTCATTTTCCTCCATGAAGACTTGCGAGCCCGCATGCAGGAGGGGCCGTTCCAGCTCGTGTTGTGTCGCAACGTCGCCTTCACGTACTTCGCGCCGTCGCTCCAGCGCGAGGTGCTCGCGGGGCTCGTGGCTCGGCTCGCGCCAGGAGGATTGCTCGTCATCGGCACCCGGGAGTCCCTTCCGGAAGGGGGTGTGGACCTGGAGCGCGTCGCGGGTGCGCTGCCAGTCTTCCGTGTGCCTGTCTCACGCTGAAGTCTGGGCCGGGTCCCTCTGCACCCGTGAGACATCCAGGTGTTTCACGCGGGGATGGATGAGCCGTGACGCACCCGGCCTTGAGTGAGCGAGGAGCGCCCGGTACCACCGCTTGTCTTTCGGGGCCAAGTCCCCTGGCCGGAGGGAATGCAACGGTATGCGCAAGGCGCTCTGTGCGGTCGCGACGTTGATGCTGTGGGCCTGTGGTGGTTCTGGCGGCGGTGAGACGGTTCAGTCTCGGCAGGAGGGGCTGACGCTGTCCGCGGAGACGGGCGACACGCGTGGCACCTTCGCTCGGGACGGAGGCGAGGTTTCCTTCTCCGCGCGAGAGGTGGAGCCCGGTGTCTACCGGCTGGAGGTGCGGCTGAGAGGAATGACGCTCGCGGGTCTGCTGGACCCGGCCAGCGGTGTGTCGACGATGGATGGCTTCGCGGACGAGGGCGCGGCGGACACGCAGTTGACGGACGCGGACCGCGAGCTGTTGTCGGCGTTCTACGACGCGCTGAGCGCCCAGCTTCCCACGGGTGACGCGGCGGCTCCAGAGGCGATGTATCTGCGGCGCGCGGTGGGCCTGTGGGCGCAGCATCCGTCCACCGTGGAGCTCCAGCGCACGGTGATGGGCGAGCAGGGCCGTGGCTACACCATGCTGTGCAGCTATGCGCGCTGCAATGGCAAGAACACCGGCAGCTGCGGCGGCGTCTACAACTGGTACTCGTACGCGAAGCACGACTGCAACAAGGGTGGCTTCAGCTACGCGGGCAACCAGCAGATCGCCCAGCTCGGTGACCACACGTCGTGCGGCGGGGATGAGTTCTACCTGAGCGGCAGCTCCTGGCTGTGCGGCGAGCCGGACCACTGGTCCCGCCCGAAGGTGATGGGCAACTGCTTCGGCCGCTGCGGCGGTGGCTGTGGCGGTGACACCCAGTACACGCTGGATGCGACGAACCACGACGGCTGCGTGCGCAACGGCCACGTCCTGGCGAGCGCCTGGTGTGATGACCAGTTCGTGTCCGCCACGGACGACGAGCTGTTCGCCTCCAACTGCTACTGAGACATGCGCATCCGTCGTGGCAGCAGGGGCGTGTGGGTGAGCGGGGCCGTGTGGGCCCTGCTCGCGTGTTCGTCCACGGCCTCGAAGACGGAGGCCGCGGAGGAGACGGTGCGGCGCTTCTTCGAGGCGCTTCCCTCGGAGGACTGCGCGGTGCTGGGGCCGCTGCTCGCCACCGGGGGAAGCATGCGTCCGTGCGAGGAGGCCGTGCGGGAGATGCACGAGCACGGCCTGTCGCTTGTCGGTATCGTCGAGTCCAAGCTGGACGGACGGGATTCGGACGCGGTGCTGGTGCGGGCGCGAATCGCGCGTGACGGCGAGGTGGGCAAGGAGCCGTGGTTGTTGCGCGTGGAGCGTCAGGCCGGCGGCTGGCGCGTGCGTTTCTGAAGAGGGCGAGCGATGAAGACTCGATACCGACTGATGCTGATGGCGGCCGTGGCGCTGGGCGTGGCCGTGTCGCTGGGCCTGCTGTGGCGCTCGTCCCCTTCCGAGCCTCCCGAGGTGATGGAGGAGGCTGCCTCCGCGCCGCCTCCGTCATCGCCCGCGCCGACTCCCACCGTGGCGGCGGCGGCGCCCCGTCCCGAGTCCCCTCCGGAGCCCCAGGCGGCTCCACGTGACGCCACCGTGGTGGCGCTGCGGCCCGGGGATGTGGCGCCGGAGCCGGAGGTGGCGAATCCTCCGCCGCAGACGAATGACGAGCTTCAGCCGGAGTTGCCCCAGACGGCGCAGTGGAAGCTGGAGAAGACGACCCACATCACCGCGCTGCTGGGGCGTGATGTGGAGCGGCTGGAGCACGAGCGGGAGCTGGCGGAGGCGCGGGGAGACTCGGGGCGCGTTCACCAGCTCGAGACCCTGCTCAAGCGTCACCATGGTCGACTGGTGGGACTGCGCGAGGAACTCCGCACGCTGACCGAAGCGGCGGCGGCGGAGGCCGCTCGGGAAGGACGCCCGGCTCCGTGAGGGCCTTGCGCCGCGGTGTCGCTCACTCCGTCGCGTTGAACGCGTCGTGGTAGGTCACCTGCGCGACGGGCCAATGGCCGGTGAAGGAGACCGCCTGGAAGTATTCGGCGGGCACGTCGGGCAGCACCAGGCCCGGTCGAGGCAGGAAGCCGAAGCGCTGGTAGAAGGCCGGGTCGCCGAGCAGCACGCAGCCCGAGGCGCCGAGGGCGCGCAGTTCAGCCAGCGCGGACGTCATGAGCCGGGCGCCGATGCCCTGGCCGTGGCGCTCGGGCAGCACGGAGATGGGCCCCAGGCCGTACCAGCCCTCCTCTCCGGACGAGAGGCGAACGGGTGAGAGGGCGACATGACCGACGATGACACCATCGTCCTCCGCGACCAGGGACACGGACAGCACTCCGGCCCGTCGGAGCGCGTTGACGATGAACTGCTCGGTGTGGCTCGTGTGCGGGGCGTCCAGGAACGCGGCGGTGGTGAGGCGCTCGATGGTGGCGCTGTCGGCGGGAGTCTCGGGTCGAATCGACAAGGGCATCGGGGTTCCTCGGGGCTGGGCTTCGCCGGAAAGGTCACCGTGCACCGACTGATGCTCGATTGCCACATCCACCGAGCCAACGCTGTCGAACGACGACATCGAGGCGTGCCATGACTCCTGGTTTCAGCATGACGCACCTCTCCTCGTGTCGCGGCCGTCCTCCTGCTCGCATGGTGTTGCTGGTGCTGGTGGGATTGGTCGCGTGTGCGCCCGTTTCGGAAGCGCCCGAGGTGCGAGATGTTCCTCCAGGCCAGGTGTCGCGTCGCATCGTCCAGGGCACGGACGCGCCCGACGATGTCGCCACCGTGGCACTGCTCGCTCGCCGGACACGGTGTAGCGGCGAGTCACCGTTGCTGCTCTGCTCGGGAGTGCTCATCGCGCCGGACGTGGTGCTGACGGCGGCGCACTGTCTGGACCTGTTCGGTGCGGAGGGGGCGCACGAGGTGTTCTTCGGGACGGTGTTGTCGCCGACGCCGGAGGTCTCGGGCCGCTTCATCCGCGTCTCTCGAGCGACCATCCATCCGAGCTATGTGCCGAGCACCCACGCCTACGACGCGGCGCTGCTGCGACTGGCTGCTCCAGTCGATGTCGCGCCCGTGCCTCTTCCCGCTGTCGGTGTGTCCATGTCCGTGGGCACGCACGTGCGAGCCGTGGGGTATGGCGACACGAAGGACGCGAATGCGCCGTCGGGCCGTCGGCGCCAGGGCACGCTCCAGGTGACGAGCGTGGAGCCCGCCGCCTTTCGAGCAGGTCCCGCACCGGGCATGAGCTGCGTGGGTGACAGCGGAGGCCCCGTGCTCGCGAGCGACGGAGTCCTCATCGGGCTGACCGTGAGCGGTGACGTGGCCTGTCGTGCCGAAGCCGTCAACGTGCGAGTGGATGCGTTGCTGGAGGACTTCATCCGCCCGTTTCTCGCGAGCGCTCCACCGGCGCCGGAGCCCACGCTTCAGCCCGAGGCGCTGTGCCGTGAAGCCTGCGAGCGAGACGCCGAGTGCCCCTCCGGACTCACCTGTGTCGCGACGGAGGGAGCCCCAGGTCGCTGCCTCCTGCCCGCCCTGCGAGAAGGCTCATTCGGTGCGACCTGCACCGAGGACGCCATGTGCGGAGCGGGAGGGCTCTGCGCCCGGTTGGAGTCGGAGGGAGACGACGCCTGTCGTTGTTTCACACCCTGCACACCCCTGCCTCCCGACCCCGAGCCCGAGGCACCGGACGAGGCCTCCGGGGGAGGCTGTTCCAGTGCTCCAGGGCTCGTGATTTTCGGGGTGTTGGCGCTGGCGGGAGTCAAGCGGCGGCGTTGATTTCGGCCCTCGGAAATCGCGCTCCGCGGGCGATGGGCACCTGAGTCCTGGAGCCGTGTCTGGTATTGTCCAGACATGAGCCACAGCGGAGAGGAATTGCGTCAGGCCATCCGCCGGCGGCCGGGAATGTACATCGGCGACACGGCGACATACGGCCTGTCCCGGCTTGCTGAATCCCTCCTCTTGCTGGGAGTCATCGCGGGCAGGGAAGGGCGGGTGCGGGAGATTTCGCTGTCCCTGGGGGTGGATGGCTCCTGCGAGATTTCCTTCGATGGCTGGCCATGGCCCCTGGCTTCCGGCACGTCGCCCATCGCGGATGTCGGGCGGTGGCTCACGTTCGTGAACTTCGACATGAATGCGGTGAGGCCGCCCGGAATGCCCCGAGGCGTCATCTTTCCGGTGCCCCATGTGGACCTGGGACTCGTCAACGCGCTCGCCTCGTCGCTCGAGGTCGTCGCCTGGGTCGGGGGACAGCGCTGGCGTCAGCGTTTCAGGGAGGGGCTTCCCCAGGGCGAGCCGCACGCCATCGCACCCGGCGCGAAACCGTCCGCCTCGGACTCGGGCCTCCACATCACGTTCATGCCGGATGCCGCCATCTTCGACCAGCCCCACCGATTCGCAGTGGAGTGGTTGAGGGATCGGCTTTCCTCGTTCTCAGCCTTTCACGCGGGCCTCACCTGGCGCTTCCGCGACGCGGTGTCCGGGCTCGACGAGTGCTACCGGCGCGAGCGGGGACTCCCGGACTTGTGCGCCGAGTTCTCCGAGCCCTCGCGTCCCATCCATGCGCCCTGGAGCTTCGAGGGGCAGGCGGGCACGACGCGGGTGCGGCTCGCGCTTCAGTGGGGCGAAGCCCCTGGCTCCGGGGTGAGGTCGTGGGCGAACGTGCGCGAGTGCACACGCGATGGCACGCACCATGACGGGCTCCTACTGGGCTTGCGCAAGGCGCTGCGTGCCAGGATGAAGGCCCGTGGCCCGGAGCAGGAGGCGCTCTCCTTCACGGATGCCGCGCTGTTGGGACATCTCACTGCCGTGCTGGAGCTCGTCGTGCCTGACACCGTGTGGTACGGGCCCACGCAGGAGCAGCTGGCGAATCCGGAAGCGAAGGCCGACGTCGCTCAGCTCGTCTCGACCTGGGTCGAACAGTCGCTCGCGAGTCATCCGGACCTGGAGTCACGGGTGCTGGCGCTGTCGGGAGTGCCTCGGAGCTGAGTCAGGAATTCGGTCCACGGCGACGCCCGAGCCCGCACTGAAGCGGTGGGTCGTCCGTGGGATGAAATGACACGAAAGGGGAGGCTTGAGCGCGCCCGAGTGAACAAGCCGTTTGAGTCTGATTACGAATCAGGTGCCGCACCCGCGGCGTCACCCCCATAAACAAGTGGAGGTGGACGGACTCGAACCGTCATTGATGAGCGTGTAGGACCTTTTCGGACGGGCGCGCTCAGTTCACAGTGACGCTGAGGCGCCGGTTTTCCTGACGGTTGTTCTTCCCGCGATTTGAAGCCTCGCCTCGGCGGTGGCGCACGACGCCCCGAAGGCGCGCCCCGTGCTCATGGCGCGGGTCGCGACCTCCGGAGCAGGGTGTGGCTCAAGCTACCCACAGGCGCCGGGCACACCGGCTCCGCCGCAGGTCTTGGGCGGGATGCAGGTGCGGGCGCACGACGAAATGGGAGGAGGGCATGTGCCGCAGAACGTGGTGCGTGTCTTGCCGCAGGAGTCGGCGCCGGTCACGTGTCCGCAGGACTTGATGTGGTGGGCGCAGAAGACCATGTCCGATTCCGCGGTGCAGTTGGGCTTGGAATTGGAGGAGGCGAAGGCGAAGGGGTCGCTCTTTGACGCGGGGGCCGTGGAGCCCGTCTTGAGTCCGCTGCAGGCCGACAGGAGAAGCAAGGACAGCAGGAGGGTGGTTTTCATGGACGACCTCGGGTGCTGGTTGCGTGTGGCGATGCGGATTCCGCATCCCAGGCTGCGAATTCCGCAGAGGGTTCATCCCCTGGCCTGGTTGCGTGAGAGCACGGGGTGGTGCTCCCATTCAGCGCTATGCAACGACACGGCCAGCCGACGCGGGAGTCCGTGGATGCGCGTTTGGTCTGTCCGACGTGCGCGCATGTCGTCCTGGTGGGCCCCGAGGAGCGCTGCGCGGAGTGTGGAGGCTCCTTGACGGAAGTCCTGCGCGCGGCCCGAGGAGTGCCGCCGCCCTTGCCGCCGCGTGCGCTCACGCGGGCGCAGCGTCAGGCCGTGTGGCGTCCGGCGAGCAGCTCGCGGCACGCGCTGGGCACCTTCCTGCTCACGGTGGGCGTGTTGATGGTGCCGGTGGCGGTGGCCTACCTGCGGCCCCTGGGCGTGCCGGCCGCCATCCTCGGTGGGCTCGGGATGGTGCTGCGGCGCACGGCCTGGCCCCGGGCGCTCCGGCGTGAGCAGCGTCAGCGATTGCGCGCGCTGCGCTGGGGACTGCCCGCGGCGGCGGAGCTCACCCGCGTGGAGCGAGACTTCGTCCCGTCCGTGAAGGCGGGCAGCGTGGCGCGGCTCGCGTATGTCTTCACCGTGCATGGTGAGCTGCTGCACGGTGACATGCCGTCCCCGCACGCCCTGGATGTCCAGCGTCGCCCCGGGGAACGCATCTGGGTCGTCTATCTTCCCGAGGACCCTCGAGTGAGCGCGCTCTGGCCGCCCGGCCCTTGAGGGCCACCGAGCCCTCGAAGACCGGGCCCGCGCGCGGCCGTCCGCCGAGAAGGGAACCGAACCTCCGTGAACGGGGTCATCTGAACAGGGCGTTGGCCCACGCATTGCTCAAGGTCGACGGCAACGGGCTCCGCTGTCGGAGCTCCCTGGCAACATCCACTCCTGGCGCCGTCCCACCGTGGTCCCCGGGCCACGGGGTGCGGCTCCGCCACCGCACGCCATGTCCACTCCCATGTCCTTGCTGTCCGTGTCGCGTCGCCATGGCCTGCTGCCCGCGGTGCTGTGCACCGTCCTCGCGGCGTGCCTGCTGGCCATCCGCCTCGACTGGAGCGAGCGCGCCAGCTTCGCCTTCCTCGCGTGGAACCTGTTCCTCGCCTGGGCCCCCTACACCCTCGCGCTGTTCGCTCGGGTGCTCATGGTGCGGGGCCACGGACGCGGCTGGGTGCTGGCGCCGCTCGCCGCCGGCTGGCTCGCGCTGTTCCCCAACGCGCCCTACCTCCTCACCGACTTCATCCACCTGCACCAGCGGCCCGTCGTCCCGCTGTGGTTCGACGCGGCCCTGCTCGCCCTGTTCGCCGCCACCGGGTGGATGCTGGGCCTCTTGTCCCTGGAGATATGGAAGCAGTGGCTGGAGGAGCGCTGGGGCCGGTTTGGCGCCTGGGCCTTCGTCGGCGTCACCTCGCTCCTGTGCGGATATGGCATCTACCTGGGCCGGGTGGAGCGGTGGAACAGCTGGCACGTGCTCACGGACCCCGGAAGCCTCTTCGCGTCCATCGGCGCCCACCTGCGCGAGCCCCTGGCCTTCCCGTACCTGACGGGCCTCACCGTCACCTTCTCCCTGCTGCTGCCCTTGTCCTACGTCGCCTTCGAGGCCTTCGTCACCCGCCTGCGCCGCCAGCGCGCCGTGAGCTGAAGTCCGCCCCTGAAACGACGACACCGCCCGCGCCCGGTGCTTCCGGACGGGGCGGTGTGGCCGTGGAAAGGGGCCCTGGCTGGGGTGTCAGCCGCCGTGCAGGCGCGCGCGATTGCGCGGCCCGCCCCGATGCTTGATGGCCATCTCGCTGGGCGCCTTCTTGCGCCCGTTCAGCGACGTGCGCCGCCGCTGCTGGCTCTTGGGCTCATGTGACTCCGCCGCGGGGCCGAGCGTCACTCGCGACAGGTTCTTCGTGCGGCGCAGCGCGGCCGCCTCATCCCGGGGCAGTGTCTTGCGCCCGTGGCTGGCCTGGACGTTGGGCTGTGCTTCGTCCGCCGAGGCCACCCGTCGCTTGTTCTTCATTCCCGCCATTTTGGTCCGAACCGCCATGATGCCCTCCTTCCCTGGTGAGGTAAGGACGGCGCCACGGCGTTTCCAACCCCCTCCAGGGACGGAAGCAGGGGCTGTGCTCCGTGCTTGGAAGCCGCCCAGCCGCTCCGTCGTCCCCCCGAGGGAGAGGGCCCGGCCACGGGGTCGACCCGGAGCCTGGAACCCGCTGCCCTCGGCGGAAGACTTCAAACCGCCTGCTTCACGTCGACGAGCGCTTGCCACGCCGGGGCGGGCGGGTGCTGGTCGTCGTCTCGGGCGGAAACAGCCAGCCCTCCTCGCCGTGCGAGACGCTGGTCGTCTGCGTGGACTCGCTGGCCTCGGTCTCCAGGTGCAGCCCCCGGCAGCCCCGGCACCAGGACTGGGGACGGCGCTCACCGCGCATGATGCGGTAGCCGAAGTCCTGCTCCGTGGGGCCCACGTGGTCGCAGCGCGGGCACTGCTTGAGCGACGTGACGCCAATCTCCTTGGCCTTCTCGCGGCCATGCGCCACCACCAGCGCCAGCGCCGCGGCGAAGCCCACCCGTTTCTCCGTGGCGACATGGAAGCTACGGGCGCGCCTGCGCCCTCCACGGCCGAGCACGGGCTTGAGGTCCATCCCTCCGAGCAGGTTCCGCTGCTCGAGCACGCGCGTTGAAGAGCTGTTCTGGTTCGAGTGGCTCACCCCCCAACTCTTAGCTGGGGGGTCTGACACGGCCTTTCAGAGGGGAAATGCCTGCCCGCCCCTCGTTCAGGGGCACTGAACGAAAATCCAGTGATTCCGCGCACCTGGGTTGTCTGCCTAGGCAGGCAGGCAGGCCCGGGCGCGCCTGGCTACTCGGCGTCCGCCATGCCGCCGCCGCTGTCGGTGGCGGGGAAGACGGGGGTGCCGCCGGGGAGGCTCGGGTCGTGCGGCAGGCTGCCGCGCGGGCTGCGCAGGTACACGAAGGGCGTGGCGAACAGGAAGTTGGACACGCGTGACGTGTAGATGTCCGCGTAGCGCTCCACCTGGCGGGCCAGGTGGCTCTTGTCGTTGCCCGCGCGGGTGAGCAGGCCCCAGATGGGATTGGACAGCTCGGTGGCGGCGCGGGCCATGGGGCCCAGCTCCGCGTCCAGGGCCTCCAGGGACTCGCGCAGCTCACCCAGCCGGCTCACCAGCTCCGTCTCCTGCGGGGCCTCCGTCCGGGGCCCGTAGTCCGCGCGGCGCCGCTGGAGTTCCAGCCGCAGTTGGCAGCTCTCCCACTCCAGCTTCTCCTTGAGCACCATGCGCTCGGCGAGCCGGACCTCGGTGGCGCGGAAGCCGGCGATGGCGCGCACCTCGTCCTCCAGCTCGCGGAGGATGAGCGCCGTGCGCCAGCGCAGCGCGCTCTTGGACACGTGCACGTCGCCGAACATGTGGTCGCCCACGTAGAGAATCTCGTCGCCGCTCACCCCCAGGTGGCGCTCCAGCTCCAGCGCGCTGCCACCGAAGTACGGCGTGCCGGGCTTGAAGGGACCGGAGTGCGGACGCAGGAGCGCCTCGCCCTGGGTCTCCACGACTTCGAAGAGCGCGGAGCGGGTGGTGAAGAACTCCGGCTTGCGCGCGGACACAATCACCACGTCGAACAGCTGCCGCCACGTCATGCCCGCGGGCAGGTGCTTGTCGAAGGCGAAGTGCATCATGGGCTCGGTGTAGGCCCACTCGCTGTTGGTGATGAGCAGGAGCTTCTTGCCCGCGTTCTTCTGGTCCAGGAGCGCCAGCGGCGTCTCCGGGTCATCCAGCACGTAGCGCTCCGGGTCGGCGATGATTTCCGCCTTGAGCTGACCCTGCATGTGCGTGGCGTCCAGATTCTTCCGCACGTGCTCGTAGAGGTCCGCGTAGCCCATGGGCCCCGGCAGCTGCCCCGCGTCCAGCCGGTCCACCAGCTGCGAATAGAGACACGCCTCCGACAGCGAGAAGAGCGTGTTGAGGAACACCCACCGGCGCTCGTGCAGGTCGATGACGGTGTGGGAGTACTCGTCGCGCTGGGAGATGAAGTCCATGGAGCGCGTGCCGTGCAGGGCCTTCTTCACGAAGCCAAAGCGATTGGCCTTGAGCAGGTTGCCCTTCTCCGTGTCGATGATGAGGCCCCGGATGGCGAGCGCCGGGTCGAACTGGAGGTCACCCACGGGCCAGCCCTGCGCCACGAGCCTGTCTCGGATGTGCTCGTACGCGCGGCGTTCCCACGCTTCCACGCGGTAGTGGATGAGCGTGTAGTCCATGTCGTAGCCCACGGCCTTGATGGCGCGCAGGTTGAGGGTGCGGTTGCAGAACAGGCCCCGCTCGGGCGGGGGACCGGAAGGTTGCGGGCGCATAGGAGTCCTGGCTTGCCCCGTCCCGCGCCAAAAGTCGATGCCTGTCTTCGGCCTCGTCGCCTGCCGCGCACAAGCTCCGCGCCCCTCCCGTCCCGTCCATGGCCAGTCCCTCTTTCGGGGGCCGGGCCCATGCCCCGACGGGGTGAGGGCTTCAGTACACCAGCCGCAGATGGGGGAGCAGGGGACGACTCCCCTGTCGCTCGGCGCCGAGCGACCTGTCCAGGTCCAGGTGGATGACGGCCCGGCCATTGCGCTCCAGCGCGGCGCCTTCCAGCTTCAGGCGGAGCGGGGCACTCCGGGCATCGACGAAGCCCGCGGAGCCGTCGGAGCCCTCGAAGGCGCCGAAGTCATCCAGCGTCACGGTGGCCTCCAGCGCGCCACGGGCCTGCTCGGGCATGAGCCAGAAGTACGCCACCAGGTGCGCATGGGTGGCTTTGGCCACGTCCATCCGCTGTGAGGACGTCAGCAGCTCCGTGCGCAGCGGCACTCCTCCCAGGGTCACCTGCACGGCGTTCGCGGTCAGGTAGGTGGTGGAGAAGCGATTCGAGGTTCCCTGGAGGCGCAGCTCATAGCGCCGAGGTTCCGGGGCGCTGTCTCCACACGCGGAAAGGCCAACACCCCACAGCAACATGACGAACGGGAGGATTCTGGAAACGGTCTTCTTCATGGCGAGCTCCTGGGCTGGAGCTGCTCCAGCGCATGGGATGGCGTCGCGCGGCTCCGAAGGGAGAAGGGCAGCGCGACATCGAGTCCCCGGCCATTGGCTGCGCCGAGGTGTCGTTCGAGACGTGACAGGGTCTGGGTGCGGCCGAGCGTGGTGGAGGCGTCGAGCAGCAGGCGCTGAAGCTCTGGCGTGCCACCGAACAGCCGTTGGTTGCAGACCCCGGTGAGCGTCTGTCTGGCCAGGGCGTGCCGGGTGGCCTGCTCCTCGGAGCGGTGCTCACCGCCCAGGGTGAAGGCGGGTGACGACCAGAGCAGCCGCAGCGCGTCCTCTTTCGTCACGACGGCCGGAAGGAGTCCCAGCTTCACGGGACCCGGGGCCAGACAGCGCTCCAGCGCGGCCTCGTGAGTCATGTAATAGCCCGCGGGGCGGACGGCGGGCGTCGCGCCCTCCGTGGGAGGGAACGCGCAGGACGCCATGTCTCCAGCGGCCAGCGACGTGGTGCTGCCCAGGAGCGTCGCGCCGCCGTTGACCAGGTCCACCTCGAACAAGGCGTCGAGCGTCGGGTCCGACGTGTAGCAGTAGAGCAGGTACGTCCCATCCTGCTGGAAGGCACAGGAGCAGGGCTGAATCCCCACGTTGCCCAGGACGGGACCAAAAACGGTGAGGACGCCGGTATAGGGGTCGAACACGCTCATCCGGGCCAGGAAGCTCTGGTAGCCGTAGATTTTGTTGTCCAGCGGGTTGGTGGCCCAGGCGGTGGGCGTCGTGGTGGGGAGGGTCCCCTGGCCCAGGATTTCGAGGGTGCTGGTATTCAGGCGCAGCCAGTGGCTCCCCAGGAATGAGCCAATGACATAGCTGCCATCCTCCATGATGGTGCCGACAATCCATTCCTGGCCAGCCAGCTCCGGCAGGCCTCCCAGGTCCTCGATGTTTCCCGCTCGGTCGACGCGGACCACATGGGGAATGGGGTCGCCGGACAGGTTGCGATTGCTGATGGCATACAGATAGCCGTCGATGTGGCTGAGCCCCATGGCGTCGTAGCCGAACTCGGTGGTGCTGGAGACCGGGGTCGTCGCGAGGGTGACCGGGTCCAGGGTCATCAACTCCGTGTTCGTCCCCGCGCTGGAGGACACGTAGATGGTGTCATCACAGACGAAGGTGTCGGCAGGCACGCACTGGACTCGCGCGGAGCACGTCGCCATGCCCTGGTCCCAGCCAATCTGGAGTGTGTCCGTGAACTCCACCGATTCCGACGGAGGCACCTGTCCGATGCGCGCGCAGTCCTCCAGGCTCTCCACGGTGACGGTGAACTCGTACGTCAGGGAGTCATTGACGGGAATCGTCACCGGGGGCGGAGGCGTGAAGGACCAACCCAGGGGCTCCAGCAATGGGTCCGTCGCCTGTTGGAGGGTGGACGGGAGCGTGGGATGGATGTTCCTCACCACCTGTCTGAAGGTGAGCGTGGCGGGGTACTCGCGGATGACGAGGTCAGACTGCTCGTTGACGCTGACCTCACAGTCGAGGTCATGCGCGGTCGCGAGTGATGGAACCAGAAGTGATAACAGCAACCACTGTTTTTTCATTCGCATGGAGCGCGGCCCGTTCAATCCACATGCCCAGTGTGGAACCGGACCCGACGCTTGTCCGGGAGGATGACGAGGTGTGGGTGCCCCCGCTGGGAAGACGAGCCAGCCAGGCAGGGCTCATCCCTGTGTGCAGGTGATGCGCGGATGGAGGACAGCTGTCAGGGAAACATTTCCCCACGGTGTCGACCGTTCATTCTCAGTCTAGGGTGGCGGGGACCCATGTCCCCTCCGTGAAGCACCGCGTGTTTCCGGTCCTCGACGGAACGATGGAAACCCATGGGGGGATGCGCAGGTTGCGGCGTGAGGCCGCTCGTGACGCACATGGCCTCTTGGGGGAATGCCATGGACGGAGCTTCGCTGCGGGGAACGCCGGGCCGCGGGTATCGATGGGAGCCTTTGGCCCGCTCCTGGCTGGCGGTGACGTTGTGTGCCCTCTTTGTCTCGGTGGGCTGCAAGTCCACGCAGCACGTCGCCCCGGAGCCTTCGACCCTTGCGCGGGGCGGCTCGGGGCTCTCCGGACAAGGGGACCCGTTGCCTTCGTGGAACGAGGGGCCCACGAAGGCGGCGCTGCTCGACTTCGTGGAGCGTGTCACCCGTGAGGGCGGGCCCGACTTCGTTCCCGCCGAGGCGCGCATCGCGACCTTCGACAATGACGGCACGCTGTGGACCGAGCAGCCCCTCGCCGTGGAGCTGGCCTTCGTCATCGACCGCGTGAAGGCGCTCGCGCCCCAGCATCCCGAGTGGAGGCACCAACAGCCCTTCCAGGGCGTGCTTGAAGGCGACCTCAAGGCGGTGGCCGCGAGCGGTGAGCGCGGGCTGATGCAGTTGCTGGCGGCGACGCACTCGGGGGGCACCACGGAGGCGTTCGACGTCACCGTGAAGGATTGGATTACCACGGCGAAACATCCGAGGTTCAACCGGCCCTACACGGACCTCGTCTATCAGCCGATGCTGGAGTTGCTCGCGCTGCTGCGGGCCCATGGCTTCAAGACCTTCATCGTGTCGGGCGGCGACGTGGGCTTCATGCGCGCCTGGGCCGAGCGCGTGTATGGCATTTCCCCCGAGCAGGTCATCGGCAGTCGGGCGAAGCTTCGCTACGAGGTCCGGGATGGCACGCCGGCGCTGCTGTTGTTGCCGGAGCTCGACTTGATGAACGACAAGGCCGGCAAGCCGGTGGGCATTCAGCAGGTCATCGGTCGGCGTCCGCTCGCGGCCTTCGGCAACTCGGATGGGGATTTCGAGATGCTCGAGTGGACGACGTCGGGCACGGGGCCGCGCTTCGGGCTCTTCGTCCACCACACCGACGCGGAGCGGGAGTGGGCGTATGACCGGAACGCTCACATCGGGAAGCTCTCGCGGGGATTGGACGAGGCGCCTCGGCGCGGCTGGTACCTGGTGGACATGAAGAAGGACTGGAAGGTCATCTATCCCTTCGAGCAGTAGCGGCAGGGCAGGCGGGCGGGCCGGACTTCCGCAAGGGCTGCGGACGTCCTCGAGGGGCGCGCAAGCCTTGCGGGTGGGGGACGACGGGAGGCTCTGGAGTGATGTGGCATGCTTTCTGAAGTGCCCGACCTCCACTCTTCCGCTGGGAAGGACGGTCGCGGTGGACGCGACGGATGCGCCCGGCGTGGGGTGGCGGGAGTGAAGCATGGACAGTCTGGCTCGTGAGGCGCGGGACGCCCTGGTGCAACGTGGCGAACGCCTGAGGTCTCGGGCCCGACCCCCGCCGAGTGTTCCGGAACCTGGCACGCTGCTCTCCGAAGCGGAGCGACAGGAGTTGCTCGACATCGACGCGGCGCTCCAGCGAATCGCCGGGGGCCAGTTCGGCCGCTGCGAGCGGTGTGGGGGGGCCATGGGGAGACATCGCCTGCGCGCGATTCCCGAGGCGCGCTACTGCATGACGTGCGCGACGTTGGGGCGCTGAATGCGGGGGGCCGTGCGCAGTTTCGCGCGGTGACGGGTTGATGCGGCACCAGGGCCGGCGCTCCACGCGCGAGACGTGGAGTGAGTCGCATCGCGAGGAATGTTCCCATGAAGAAGACGGGTGGTTTCAGGGCGGCATGGCTGCTGTTCGCCGCCGTGGTGTCACAGGCCTGTGGTGGAGCGGAGCCAGTCGAGCCTGGAGTCGTCGAGCCTCCCGCGCGAGAGGTAGGGGTGCTGGAGCGAGGGGCGGAGTCGGACGACATCCTCGAGCGGCTGCGAGCGATGCCCGACGTGGTGGTGGCGAGCGAGAAGGTCTCGCCCTTTCCGAATACGCGCTTCTTCACCCTCTGGTTCGCCCAGCCCGTGGACCACCGGGCTCAGGACGGCGAGTGGTTCTGGCTGCGCGCCACGTTGCTGCACCGCTCGTTCGATGCGCCCACGGTGGTGCATGGCACGGGCTACGCCATCCGCACGACTCCCGGTCAGTCCGAGCCGACGATGTTGCTGGATGCGAACCAGTTGTCGGTGGAGCAGCGCTTCTTCAGTCCCTCGCGGCCCGAGTCGGCTGACTGGACGAAGCTCGACATCGAGCAGACCGCGGGCGACTACCACCGCATCATCCAGGCCTTCAAGCCGATGTACCCCAGGCGCTGGCTGACGACGGGCGCGAGCAAGGGCGGCATGTCCGCCGTGTACCACCGCTACTTCTACCCGGACGACGTGGACGCCACCGTGGCGTACGTGGCCCCGAGCCTCCATGGGCTGAAGGACAAGCGCTTCGTGCGCTTCCTCGACCAGGTGGGCAGTGAGGCCTGCCGGGCGCGCCTGCGGGACTTCCAGCAGGACGCGTTGCGCCGCCGTGAGGAGCTGCTGCGGGTGCTGGAGTCGTATGGAATGGAGTTCACGCTGCTGGGCATGGACCGCGCGCTGGAGTTCGCCATCGTCGAGTCGTCGTTCTACTTCTGGATGTACGAGCGTGAGTCTCGCTGCGACACCGTCCCGCTGCCCGGGGCTCCGGCGAACGAGCTGATCGACTTCGTCGGCAACGTCACCCACATGGATGTCAGCTTCGCGGACTCGGGCGTGCTCTACTACGCGCCCTATTACTACCAGAGCGCGACGGAGCTGGGCTGGAACCGCTTCCCCACGAAGCACCTGCGCGGCCTGTTGAGCTACCCGCGCCAGGACGTGCCCGCCACGTACTTGTCATTCCCCGTGCAGGTGTCCTTCTCACAGGGACTCATGCGCGACGTGGAGCGCTGGGTTGGTCAGCAGGGTGAGCGGATGTTGTTCATCTATGGGGAGACCGACCCGTGGTCCGCCGGGGCGTTCGAGGTGCGCGAGCGCAATGACTCGTTCCGCTTCACCGCGCCGAACACCAACCATCAAGATGCCTTCATCGGCCTCCTGGCCGCGCCCGAGCGCGCCCAGGCCCTGTCCAGGCTCTACGCGTGGATGGATGCGAAGCCGCTTCCGGAGGGAGTCTCCGCCCTGACGTCGACGGGGCTGGAGGAGGTGGCTCCGCTGGTGGATGGACGGCCGCCGCTGTAGCCGGGGGCTCGTGGGACATGGCCTGAACGTCCTGATGGGGCCCCAGTGGTTGGGGCCCTGTTCGTTGCTCTTCACCACCTCCGTGGCCCTGGTCGGTGGAATCGTCGGCCACGAGGCCTCCTTCCAGCCGCGCCTCATCGCCGAGAGGAAGGTTTGTCGTGGCGATGCGAAGCCAGTGTCATCTCGCGCAGCCGGGTCCCCACCCGGACGATGGAGTCAATCACCGGCACCAGCTCCAGGCCGAGCGAGGACAGGGCGTACTCCACCGAGGGCGGCGAGGTGGGGAGGACCTCGCGTGTCACCGCGCCCTTCGCCGTCAGCTCGCGCAGCCGCGTGGTGAGCACCTTGGGCGAGATGCCGGGGATGTCGTGGAGCAGCTCCCCGAAGCGCCGGGGGCCACCGGAGAGCTGCCAGACGACGCTGGTGGTCCACGCTCCGCCCAGCAACGACATGCAGGCATGAATGGGACAACCCGGGGGCGGGGGTGGGGCCTTGCTCTTCCTCAGCTTCAGGGACATGGGCGGTTACCGCGAGGTGAGTGGAGTTACCAGGAGGTGAGTGGAAAGTGCGCTTACCTTAATCGCGTTGCTATCCAAAGGTAACCAGGCCCGTTAGTGATGCGCCGTCGTTCCCACTCACTCCGAGGAAGCCAATGAAGCTCTATTTCGCCCCGGGCGCCTGCTCGCTGTCCCCCCACATCGTCGCGCACGAGGCGGGGCTCGAGCTCCAGCTCGAGAAGGTCGACACCCAGACGAAGGTCCTCCAGTCCGGCGGCGACTTCTGGAAGATCAACCCGAAGGGCTATGTGCCCGCGTTGGAGCTGGAGCCGGGCGAGGTCCTCACGGAGGGCCCCGCGCTCGTGCTGTACCTGGCGGACCTGCGGCCCGAGGCGGGGTTGGTGCCCGCAGAGGGCAGCCGCGAGCGCTACCGCGTGCAGGAGATGCTCGGCTACATCAACTCCGAGTTGCACAAGACGTACGCTCCGCTCTTCCAGCCGACGACGCCGGACGTGACGCGCGAGGAGCGCACGGCGTACCTGTTCAAACGCTACAAGCTCATCGAGGAGCGCCTGGCCACGCGTGCCTACCTCTTCGGTGACACCTTCGGCATCGCGGATGCCTACCTCTACACCGTCACCCGCTGGGGGAAGTACGTGAAGGTGGACCTGTCCGGCTTCCCAAATCTCATGGCGTTCATGGAGCGCGTCTCCGCGCGTCCGGCGGTGCGCAAGGCGCTCGCGGCCGAGGGGCTCCCGGTCTGACGTCCCCTGGCCCTCCCGGGTCCGGTGCCGCTCAATGGGACTGATGTGCGGGGCAGCGGAGAGGGTGGGCGGTCGTGGGCTCCAGGACCGCCTCGTCGAGGAGGCGCGTGGCCGTCTCATCCAGCCCTCAACACCCACGATATCCCTTCACACCGGTTGCACATCCAATCCAGCGAGAAGTCCCGAGCAACTCGTCGATCAGATAATCCACCCCACCAAGCAGTGGCGTCTCTCCCGCCGAGATGAAATCAGGATAACAAACAGGATTCACCACCCCTCCCTCTGGAGCTGTCAATACGACCTCCGCAAGCCCGATGATACCATGAGGACAAGTAAAGAAGCTCCCATACTCATCTCCATAGACCTCCGCGGCACGGACATGCTCGGCGAGAATCCTCCTCAGACGTCCAACCTGCTCCCCGGTCAACTGGGAATCCCTCCTCCCTACGACCTCCACGTGATCCATGCCCTCATACACAACGCATCCATCGTCATAGACATGAACATCATAAACGGGACACAACCCATCACATCCCGTACGCCGCATTCCGACGATCAAGCCCTTGTGTTCCGTCGCCCTCTCCGTGACGGATGACGGAGGCGTGTGCAGGTGACTCGACCGGCACCCGACACAGGCCATCCACACGCTCAGGACCACCCAGAGGAAGCTGCTCCCGTCCCATCTAGCCGACGTCATGGATGTGGCCTCTTGAGATACGGCAGTTTGTGTTTCTCGAAACAGCGCCTCTTCCACTGCAGGGCAGTATCATGGGTGAGCTCACGCGCTCAGGCCCTGTCCAGACTCTACTCGTGGATGGATGTGAAGCCGCCTCCGGAGGGAGCCTCCGCTCTGACGTCGACGGGAATCTGGTGAAATCTCGCGGGTCATGCGAATGGCGACCCTCGTCAACCACCGCTCAACTCCTGCTGATGGTCCTGGATGATTTCATCAAGGAGCGTTTGCTGGGCCTTATCACGTGCGCGCACTTCTACGCCCGCTCTTGGGATCAATGTCGAAGGCGCCCTGATAAGGGCGACCGCGCCGCGCTCCGCGTGTTCAAGAGGAATGATTGACGACGAGGCCCCGAGTTCCGTTGGAGCGAATCCCAAACGTGCGAAGAACTCGTAGGTCCTGGCCGGAGCCTCGGGATTCGGCCCAAGGTTATAGGTCTGCGTTTGTTTCCGAGGAGCGGCCTCCAAGCTGACCCTGGCCACGATGACCGCTCGTAGCAAGTCGGAGAAAGTCGGGAAGGGCTGCTCGGCCGCGACCTTGCTGCTCACTAAATCCTCTTCGTGAATGCGGAGGATGGCCGTGTCACGCCCGTCCGGTGTTGGGCGGGAGAGATCAAAGAAGTCGTCCGGGTGACGGCCGTTTTAGTCGTCCTCACCCATGGCGAATTTGAGGTAGCGGCGAGAATCGGGCCGCTCGCGTTGATAATCTTCAAGGTCCTCTAGCAGGGCCGAGATTGAGGTTGTCCCCCACATCAACCGCATTTCGCCGGTCGATGCACCCATGGTTGCGAGGAACTCGCGATACAGGCCAGGCAGCGCGTCGAGTCCTCCATGTGGCTGGGCAAGCGCGGTCATCTGGTCGGTCGTTGCTGGTTCGAAGCCATGAGTGCTCCCGGGCTTCCATCGCTCCATGAACGCGAGTAGGCCCGTCATCGACAAGGCAGGAGGGGACCTGAGAATCGTTGACCAGGTCATGCGCAACTCTGCTTCTTGAAGTCGCACCGGGCCATGAACAGCGTGTCCTGACACGACTGGCAGGAAAGGACAGTGACCTCCTTTTTGCGCTTCATGTCACGGCGCTCTTCGACATACTCGCCGCCCTTGTCTTCCATGATGTCGGCGGCGCTCGGAGGCGTCCAGGGCCCCTCGGACGGCGCGAAGCCGATGGGGCCGCGATAGGGCACATTGAATTTCACCTGCTTCTTCTCACTGGAGAAGGAGAAGTAAATCTCGGTCATCGAATGCGCGACATGACCGCTCGCTCCGATGAGTTTGGCGCCTGCACAGGTTCCAGGGACATTGTTGTATCCACTCTCACCTCTGATGACGTAGTTCCTGGTGTCGTCCCACTGTTTGGCCACCTTGTCGATGGCTTCGGTGTCTCCTGCGGCACACCTTGGGTTGATGGCCATGAAGTCCTCCAGGGTGGAGGCCCGCTCGATGACCGTGCAACCGTGAGCCTCGGCGATGGCCGCGAAGCCGGGAGGCACCTCGTTGCCCGATACCGCGGCGAATCCCCTGCCGGTGAGGCACACCATGACTCCGAACATGTACCCGCCAGACCTGCTGCGACGATGCTTCTCAAGCCCCTCACGTGTCCGCTCAAGGGCCTTGATATACGTCATCCGCTCATCCAGGGTCGTCTGTTTGGGTGGGGGTGATTGACGCCCGAGGCGCTCAAGTTCGGCGACCTCCGTTGTGATTTCCTGGTGGACCTTGGCCCACTCGGTCTCGCGGACCTTGAGGTCCTTGAGAATCTTGTTGGCGACGTCGAGGCTTCCTTCTGGACGCTCAAGCACCGCATGGCTGTCCGCGTCCTTCTGGCAGATGATGCACAGCCCCTCGAAGTCGTCCCCGTACGCGAATCCCGTCCCACCCTGCCCATTTGATATGAACGTGGTGTTGAAGGAGTTGCCGTTGTGAAGGGTGACGTCGAGGTAGCGCACGACGCCCTTTCCCTCGATTCTCACGTCCACGCTGCCGCTTCCCCAGGCCATCTTCCCCTTGAGCTTGGAGGAGACGATGCCGCCCGCCGTGCCCGGCTCATCGCCCGAGCTGATGCTCAACTCGGAGTCGGTCAGTGCCACGGGGTGGCCATTGATGGTGACGCTCGTGCTTCCATGGGTGAGCGTGGAGTCTTGAGCGGAGTTGACGAAGGGGGTGGGCACAGGGCCTCCCGGCGTCGGCACCTTGCAGACGTCGGGTGCGGCCGAGGTGTGCGTGTTACCGCTTCCCTTGTGCAGGATGGCGCGGCCGTTGGCGAAGACCTTGCTCATGCTTCCTCCTTGGCGTTTCGAATCATATCCATGACGCAGGCGCAAATGCGCCCACTGTCGGCACTGCCGTCGACGAGCGCCCTGAGCGCGTCGGGCTGACGCCTGTCAAGGACCGGAGAGGGTGTGCGCCATTCACATCCGAGGGAAGTTCACGGGTCCGATGATGACGGCCCGTGAATCGTTCCCGTCGCGCAGTTCGAGTGTGTAGGTGCCTTGCAGTTCGTCCGGGCTGGCCTCTGTCTCCAGGATGAGCAACACCTCGATGTCGCCAGCGGTCAGGGGCTTCGACTGCCAGGCCCGCAGCTCATGGGAGCGGCGACCCAGGGTGTCCCTGAGCGTGGCTCGGCTCGCGGTCCACGGGAGATGATGGCCGGCTGAAGCCAGCACGAGTGCCACCGCGACGCGGGAGATGCTCCTGAAGACCTGTGCCTCGGTTTCACGAGACAGAATGGACCGGGCCGTTGAGAGGTCCTGACCGAGTGTGTTTCCGAGAATGCCCTGCTCGTTCAGAAGCCCTGTGGCGAAAAGTCCTGTCAGGCCCGTTGGACCCTGCTCAGCTCGAAGCCTCGCGTTCTCCTCGCGCAGCCTCAGAAGCTCGCCCTCGAGCTGGGCGGTCTCGGTCCGGTTGTTGCGCACTCTTGGTGGATCGCTCACGACCTCCACCTGGGCATCGAAGTGCCCCGGGGCCACGACGAGGAGAAAGTTCGCTTCCCTGGGAGTGGAGCCGTCCTCGAAGCGCAGGGTCAGACGAAGCCGCGTGCCTTCCTGGAGTTTGTCCGAGGGCAGGAGCACGAGGGTGTCCTCGCTCATCACCACACGGTGAAAACGCTCCCGTCCCTCCAGCGTGACGGCGTCTCGTGCGAGAGATGTGTCGAACAGGAGCGCGGTGGTGCCCCCGGGACGAATGAAGATCTCGGCAGGTGCTGGGCCCTGTCGTGTCCCCAGGTCGATGCGACGGACCTCCGAGGAAGACGATGACGTGTGAGACTGCGCCAGTGCGGGCTCGCTCCGCATGCTCATGGCGACGAGGCACATCATGAGCGGCAGGAGGGGTCGTGGACGGCTCGTGCTAATTCTCCTCGTCACCGGTCTCCTGGAAGCGACCCACGGCGCGCACGGCGAACTTGTTGGCCACGACACCATGGTCATCGTCGCTGCCTGCCTTGGCGGGAATGCCATACACCCCTCTCTGATTGGGGTCGACATATGACATGCAGACAGGGTAGCTCTTGCCCTCGATTCGTGCCTCGACGACTCGGCCATAGACCCGGGTGGGGGTGACGTAGATGTTCGTGATGAGTTCCGCTCCTCGGCGGAGCGCTCCGAACGTCCGGTCCAGATGGGTCGAGATTCGAGACTCGCGGAGGGTGATGTCCGCATGGGCAAGTCCGGTGTGGTCCCTCTCCCCGATGGACGCGGAGACCTGAACGCCGATTCGGATGTTGAGCCGGGCCATGGCCTCCCGCGCTCCAGGAGGGCAGTCCTCGGCGGCAGGCACTGGCTGGTGTTTCACCACAGATGGCGAGCCGGCGCATGCGAGCCCCGTGCAAGCCAGGGCCACCTTGGACAGACGGGGCAGGGAGGGGGAGCGCTGCTTCACGGGAGCGGGGGGCGACGCGGACAGGGCGGGGGCCTTCTTCACGGAAGTGGGGTCCTGGAGTGACGGCGCCACGGGGGCGACGGTCGCGGGGGTGGGCTCCGCCATGGGCGAGATCGCGACTCCGCCACTGTGCGGCGACTCACGCGCGCTGGCCAGTTTCTGACCAGTGGGGGAGGTCATTTCATGGGTGACCTGTGGAGTTGTCTGTCTCCACCCGCCCATGAAGCGGCTCCCGAACACGCCCAAGGCCACCACTCCCACCAGCGTCAACAGCAGGCGTCGATAGGGATGGGAATGCAGCCGTCGCGCCTGGCCCTCCAGCGTGGCGTGTCTGGGCGAGGTCCATGGCGCGGGACTCGGTGGTGGACGCAAGGTGCCCAGCACCGTGGCCCACAGTTGTTGCAACCGGGCCCGTGCCTTCGATGGAGGCTTGCGCAGATGTGATGCCCACTCCGGACGGCGCACGCGGCGCAGGGCTTGCGACGGCTCGCCGTCCACCGCGACGAGCGGAGGCTCCGCCCAATCGAAGAGGGGCTCATCCCAGGCCTCGCCGGGTGTGTCTTCCAGGGTGGCGACCAGCGTCGATGCCAACTCCGCGCCACTCTGGAAGCGGCGCGTGGGGTCCTTGTCCAGCATCCGCTGGAGGAGGGCGTCGAGCGCGGGCGGCGCGCGGGGATTCACCGTGGAGGGCGCGGGCGGCTCCTGCGAGGTGATGGCGGCGCACAGCACGTCCGCCGGCCAGTCGGGGAGGAAGGGGTAGTGCCCCGTGGCGGCGCGGTACAGACAGACCCCCAACGCATAGAGGTCATCGGTGGCCAATGAGGTGTAGCGGGCATCCGGGTGGCGCCAGTGGCGCTGGTGGAAGCGGATGGCCTCCGGGCTGCGCAGGTAGAGCGTCCCCGGGGGCAGGGGACCCGTGGTCAACGTGGGCGCACCCGTGTACACGCCCGCGCCCAGGTCGATGAGCACGGGGTCTCCCTCGGGGGTCCGCAAGAGGATGTGCTCTGGCTTGAGGTCCCGGTGCAGCACGTCCCCCGCGTGCAGCGTGTCCAGCGCCAGGGCCACGCGACGGAGCGTCTCCAGGAGCTGTCGGAAGGTGGGGTTGTGGTGGTCCGCCCAGACGTGGAGCGGAGGCCCGGGCACCCAGTCCATGACGAAGTAGAAGTGGCCGGTGACGATGTCCGGCCAGCGGCCACAGGCGTGGACCGCCACCACGTTTGGATGCACCGCGCGGTCCAGCAAGAGGGTGAGCTCGCGCAGCGCGCGGCCCTCGGACGCGTCGCGGGCCAGCTTGAGGGCGAAGTAGCGCCCCGGCGCGTCGGTGGGCTCCACGCGATAGACGACGCCATAGCCCCCCAAGCCCAGTCGCTCGATGACGCGCCATCCGCCCGTGATGACGAGGCCCGGAGGAAGGGCGTCCGGATTCATCGATGGGGTCCGCGTGCTCATGGTCGTCAGAGGTCTCCTGGAAGTCGCTGAACCTAGCAGGTCGAACCCTCGTCGTGTGACCTGCCATGGTGGGTCACCGGCGGACAACTCCCAGGGCAGGGCTCGACGTGCCCGCGCGACATGGGGCGGAAGCCTCCAGGAGCCCGGCACCAGGCGCTCGCCGACCCGCGGGCTCGCTCCCCTCCGGCCCTGGTGTCCCCGACCTCGGCCGGAGGGCCCCCAGGGGGCGTTGTTCTCCACTGGTCGCCCGGCCGCCCCTCACCCGGGGAGGCGGAAAGAAGCCGTGCGCCGAGCCGTGTCTAAGGGTATAGACAAGCCCTTCATGTGTCCCATGGTGAAGACCGAAGACCTCATCGACGCCCAGGGCGTGGCCGGGCTGCTCCAGCTGCGCCACTCCAACAGCGTCAGCACCTATCTGCGCCGCTACCCGGACATGCCCCGGCCCATCCTGGACCTGGGCACGGGACGTCCCCGGTTGTGGCTGCGTCCCCAGGTGATGCGCTGGCTGCGCGCCCGCAAGTCCGACACGGTCCACACCGGAGTTGAGTGATGACCACCGCCAGTCCCCGTACCCCTCCCGCCGTGCTGCCCGGTCCCAATGACGTCTGCTGGTGCGGCAGCGGCACCAAGTACAAGAAGTGTCACCGTGGCGCCGACGCCGTGGAGGCCCGCAAGAAGGGCCCCGAGGTGGCGCGCAATGGCATCCGGCCGGGCATCATCAGCCCCCGCCGCGATGTGCCCCTGAACATCCCTCGTCCGGACTACGCCGTGTCCGGGCGGCCGCTGCGTCGAGGCGGCGGGGACTCCGACATCAAGACGCCGGACGTCATCGCGCGCATGCGCCGCGCCTGCAAGGCCGCCGCGGAGGTGCTCCAGGAAGTGGCCAGCCACGTCCGCCCGGGCATCACCACCGACGAGCTGGATGCCATCACCCACGAGGCATACATCCGCCGGGGCGGCTATCCGAGCACGCTCAACTACCACGGCTTCCCCAAGTCGCTGTGCACCTCCGTCAACGAGGTCATCTGCCACGGCATCCCCGACAGCCGCGCGCTGGAGGATGGGGACATCGTCAACCTGGACATCACCATCTTCCTGGATGGGGTGCATGGGGACTGCTCGGCCACATACTTCGTGGGCACTCCGCAGCCGGAGAGCGAGCGACTGGTGCGCGTCACGCGCGAGTGCCTGGAGCTGGGCATCGCCGCCGTGAAGCCCGGCCGCCCCATCAGCGACATCGGCCGCGCGATTGAGACGCACGCCACGAAGAACGGCGTGAGCGTGGTGCGCGCCTACTGTGGCCACGGCATCGGCGAGACGTTCCACACGGCCCTCCAGATTCCGCACTACTACGAGCCGGAGGCCGACACCGTCATCCAGACGGGCATGATTTTCACCGTCGAGCCGATGATCAACCAGGGCGGCTGGGGCCACCGCACGTGGGACGACGGGTGGACCGCCGTCACCGCCGACGGCACCCGCAGCGCGCAGTTCGAGCACACGCTGCTCGTCACCGAGCAGGGCGCCGAAATCCTCACGGTGCCCTGAGCCGTCCTCCGCCGCACGAGGCCCCCTGCACGCCAGGGGGCCTCCTCGGGCACCTACGGTGTTCCCGCGTCGCCCCGCGGTCCGAGCCGGCCGTGTGAAGGCAGACAGTCTCCGGCTCGCGGACTTCCCGACACGAGGGCTTCATCCCTGTCGCGGAGTCGACGCCCCCGTCAAATGGCCTCCCAGCTTCGTCCGGACGGTGCGGTATCACCTGCGCCTGGCCGGGGCTCGACGTGTCTGGCTTTCGCGACGCGGAGCGCTCCGACGAGGGACTGTCCACGCGGTTGTGTCGCCGGAGGCGCGCCATGGCACTCGATATCGCTGTCGACCCCCAGTCGCTCAAGAGCGTCCAGGATGTCATCCAGACGCTGGAGGGGACCTTCCAGGTGGACTTCATCCCGGGCGTCCTGAAGAAGCTGGAGGAGAAGCTGCTCGTGGAGCGCGCGGCGTTCCGGGTGAATGAGTCGGCGCAGCGGTACGAGCTGGACCTCTACTTCGGACTGAAGGCCCCCGAGGTGGAGGACTCGCGGGAGCCTTTCTTGAAGGTGGGGATGAGCATCACCATCCAGCCGGAGGTCGTCTCCCGGGGGCGCAGGCCCGCGCGGTATGACGGCACGCTGGAGGTCCCGCTCTCCGGCGAGGCCGTCACCCACATGCCGTTCGCGCTCTATCTGAAGAGGAGCCTCCGATAGCGCTCCCGCTGTTTGAATAGCAACAGCAATCAGCATGCCAGGGTGATTGTGAGTTTGATGCCACGCGGCAACAGTGCGCGTGGGCCCATCGTGGTGTGACTTCGCGTCATTCAGAGGGCCCATGAATCCCTTCAGTCCTGAAAGGAATCGTTCCCATGAAGAACTGGGTGACGTTGTGCCTTGTCTGCATCGCTTCCGGAGCCTTCGCCGCGGACAAGACTCCGCCGGCCAAGACGCCTCCTCCCTCCACCACGAAGCCGGCGCCGGAGTCCAAGGCCGCCGAGCCCAGGACGCTCACCATCGAGGAGGACAAGGCCGCGAAGCAGGAGCCGAAGAACAAGAAGGTGGACACCAAGGCCACCGAGACCGCCAGCAAGCCGCTGCTGTAGCCCTGACTCGAAACCCCACGGAGGGCAAACCCCATGAAGAAGATGATGGCGGGATTGTGTCTTGTCTGGCTGTGTCTGTCCCAGGGAACGGCGCGGGGTGCCGAGGACTGCATCAAGACGATGAATCAGGGCTCCGCCACGGTGAAGCTCGGATTGTATGAGCAGAGCTGTATGTCGATGTCCTGGACCGGAGGGGTGATTACGTCGGACGTCACCTACAACTGCTGTGGTCCCAGCGCGACCATTCGCATCAACGGGACGGACTGGAATCGGCTGCTCGCCGAGGGCAAGCTGGATGGCTTCCGCTACCAGAAGGCCGATACCAGCAGCAATGGCTCGACCACGCTCTACTTCCGGAAGGTCGTCGGGAAGGAACTCACGAACATCGCTCCCGAAGACTTCTTCAAGTAGCGGACGTGTGCCCACGGGTGGGGCGGCTCGCCCGCCCGTGGGACTTGCCGAGCGAGGCGTCGTGGACACCCACTTCCTGCACGGAATCAATCCCTTCCTGTTCCGCTTCTCGGAGACGCTCTCCCTTCGCTGGACGGGGGCGGCGTACCTCGTGGGCTTCCTGCTCGCGTTCGCGGTGCTCCGGCGTCAGGCGGCGCGAGGTGAAGGCCCTGTCGCGAAGCAGGAGGTGTCGGGCTTCGTGCTCTACGCCAGCCTCTTCGGGGTCATTCTGGGCGGACGGCTGGGGTACGTGCTGCTGCACCAGTGGGATGATTTCTCCCGCGACGGCTCCGTCTTCTTCCAGTTCCGACAGGGGGGCGCATCGGTGCTGGGGGCGGTGCTGGGAGTTGTCGCCTTTTCGGTGTACTTCGCGCGCCAGCAGCGACGCCCGTGGCTCCAGGTGACGGATGCGCTGGCGGTGCTCGCGCCGCTGGGGTTCTTGCTGGCGTACCTGGCGGTGTTCATGGAAGGCGCGCCGCTGGGGCAGGTGACCTCCGTGCCCTGGGCCGTGCGCTTTCCCGCCGAGGTGGGGATGCCGGGTTTCCAGCCCGTGGTGACGCCGTCGTTCGACGTGTCCACCCTGGCCTATGCCCCGGGGCATGAGGTGGCGGCGCTGGCGCGCGCGGATGCGACCTTCCTCGCGGAGCTGCACCGCATCCTCCCCGCGCGGCACCCCGTGTTGCTCTATCAGGCCCTGCTGGAGGGACTGCTGTTGGGCGGTGTCCTGCTGGCGGTGCGTGCGCTGTGGCGCTCGCGGCCCGTGGGGCTGCTGAGCGGGCTGTTCTTCGCGCTGCATGGAAGCCTGGCCCTGGTCGGTCTCCTGTTCCGCGAGGCCCAGCCGAACCTGTCCTTCGCCGCGCAGCTCGAGCAGGGGGTGCTCCCACCCGTGCTGATGCTGGGGGTGGGGGCGGCCTTCCTCCTGAGTGTGCTGGGCCAGCGTCCGGACGCGGTGGGTGTGCCCGCGCCCGTGAAGCTGGAGGGGTGAGGCTCACGAGGGACAGGGAGGCGGGTGCGCGCCCTTCGTCAGGCGGAAGCGCGCCGGCCTCAGGGCCTGCACCACGATGTGGCCTGCCTGCTCCAGGCGCAGCGTGGCGCCGGGCTCCAGCACGTAGTCCGTCGGGTCCGCGTCGAGCGTGAGCCAGAGCCGACCCTCGGTGCAGGTGAGCGTCAGGCCCTCGGTTCCTCGCACGCGCCGACTCCAGAGCGCGCCCTGGAACAGTCCGAAGCAGCCCGACTCCGCTTCCGGGTGTGCTTCCGGCTTCAAGTGACTCCACAGCGTGCTCCACCAGCTCCGCCGCGTCAGAGCGAACATCGACTCCATGGCTCCATGACCTCCTTGCGCGTCGCAACATGCGCCCTGTCGCGGGAACAGAACAGATGCAGCCGATTGTCATTGTGACCAGTACAGTCCCGGGGTGGGAAACTGTACCGGTCCGACATGCGGTCAGGTGTATCTGGGCAGCGGGCGTCGGGCCCGGTACCGATACAGGTCCCGGGACGGCATCTCGACGGAGGTGGCATGGGCGCGCTGGCACACAAACCGAAGCTGTACGAGCAGGTGGCCGAGCGACTGGAGGAGGCCATCGCCGCGGGGACGCTGCGAGCGGGGGACCGGCTTCCCTCGGTGCGCCAGCTCAGCCTGCGTGAGCGGGTGAGCGTCTCCACGGTGCTCCAGGCGTATCTGCACCTGGAGTCGGTGGGGCTCATCGAGACGCGGCCGCAGTCGGGCCACTACGTGCGTCGCCGCGAGCGCCCGCGTCTCGCCGAGCCGCAGGTGTCCCGGCCCGCGACGAGCGCCACGCCTGTCACCATCAGCGGGCTGGTGTCCCGCGTGTACCAGGCGATGAGGGACCCTCGCATCGTCCAGCTCGGTGGGGCGTGGCCCGCGCCGGAGCTGTTGCCCACGCGCAGGCTGTACCGGGAGCTGAACGCGCTCACGCGCGAGGCCGGTGACGTGGGGGTGCTGTACGACGCGCCGCCGGGGTGCCCGGAGCTTCGGCAGCAACTGGCGCGGCGCTCGCTCGACTGGGGTGGGGCGCTGGCGCCCGAGGACTTCATCATCACCTGTGGCGCGGCGGAGGCGATTCACCTGTGCCTGCTCGCCGTGGCGCGCACGGGGGACACCATCGCGATTGAGTCTCCCGCGTACTACGGCACGTTGCAGGCCATCGAGTCGCTGGGGCTGAAGGCGCTGGAGATTCCGTGCTCGCCGCGACATGGGATGGAGCTGGATGCGTTGGAGGCGGCGCTGGAGCGGCGGCGCGTGGCGGCGGTGCTGGTGGTGCCGAGCTTCAGCAATCCGGTGGGCAGTTGCATGCCGGAGGCGCGGCGTCGTCGGTTGGTGGCGATGCTGGAGGCGCGGGGCGTTCCGCTCATCGAGGATGACTTGTATGGAGACCTGCACTTCGATGCGGAGCGCCCGCGCACGTGCAAGTCCTTCGACACGTCGGGGAACGTGCTGCTGTGTGGCTCGTTCTCGAAGACGCTCGCGCCGGGGTTCCGCGTGGGGTACGTGGCGCCGGGACGGTTCCGCGAGCGGGTGGAGTTGCTGAAGTTCTCGCACACGATTGCCACGGCGTCGTTGCCTCCGCTCGCGATTGCGCGGTTCCTGGAAGAGGGCGGATATGACCGGCACCTGCGCTCGCTGCGCCGCCATCTCATGTCCCAGGTGGAGAGCATGGCTGGGGGCGTGGCGGAGTATTTCCCGGAGGGGACGCGGGTGGCTCGGCCGTCGGGGGGCTCGTTGTTGTGGGTGGAGCTGCCGCCCAAGGTGGACTCACTGGCGCTGCATGAGCGCGCCATCGAGGCGGGCATCAGCATCGCGCCCGGGCCCATCTTCTCCGCGCGGCCGGACTCGTATCGGAACTTCATCCGACTGAGCTGTGGGCAGCCGTGGACGCCGCGAGTCGAAGCGGCGGTGTCCACGCTGGGGAGCCTGGCGCGCAGCCTCGCGTGACGGGGCTTCAGCGAATGAAGAGGAGGCCCATGCCCTGGCGGGAGGCCTTGTCCAGGGCGTGCGTGGCCGCGTCGAGCGCGCGTGCCGGGTCGCCGCGTCGCGCGAGGGACAGCTTGCGCTGAAACCAGGCGCTCATGCGGGCGGAGCGGAGGAGGGGCTTGTAGTCGGGGGCGCCGGCGAGGTGCTCGCGCAGGCCCTCGCGAAGCTGGCGGACCTCGGAGCCCGTCCAGAAGCCGAGGGCCGGGTACACGCGCTTGAAGCCACGGCCCATGGGGCCATCCTTTCCGGGCATGCGGCCCGAGACGGTGAAGCGCCAGAGTCGCTGGATGGGCTCCGGGCAGGATGTGCCGACGACCGCCTCCGCCGCCTGGAGGTCGTACTCGCTGGGATGGAGCTGCGTGGCCAGCTCCAGGGGCTCCCCTCGTGTGTCCTCGTCCAGGTGGACGAGTTCGTCGGCGAGCACGTCGAGCAGGTCCCAGACGCCATCCTCGAGCCGCTCGGGAAGCCGGGTCACGGTGTCCGCGCCGTGCCGGGACAGGTGGTCCATCAGCTCCAGGAGCAGGACGTCGTCATCGTCCTCCTCGGGGTCCTCCAGGCCCTCGGCCACCGTGGCGCGCATGGCCGCGAGTCGCGTGGGAGTCAGCACACCGGCGAGTCCCTCGGGGGGAGTCAGGAAGAAGGAGACAGGGGCACGCATGGCCTCTGTGTACACCGCCTCATGGCGGGTCGCGCGGGGTTCAGTGGGAGGAAAGGGGTGCGGCAATCCGCTGGGCCGCGAGCGGACCGAGTTGCCGTAGAGCCTATTGGACGTTTTCGACTGGAATGCCACATCTTCTGTCGTGAGGATTTGTCCCTCGCTTGCTTCGCAAATAGCCTCCTCGGTGCGAGTCATTGAAGGCGACTACCCATGGGCTGGTGCTGGGCTGACTTATGTGGATGCTCAAGAATCGGACACCCTATGCGGCGGAGCGCAACTGGACGCGGGACAAGGACGGACTCCATTGGTGGGTCGTCGCGGTGAAGGCGACTTTCAGCGTCGCTCCTGACGGTCGGCTTGTCCTGGCGGACGAGCAGCCTCCTCCTGTGCTGATGCCTGAGTACTTTGGAGAGCCCGGCCAGTCGAGCTTGCGTTACGACTCGGACCTGTTGGCGGCGAAGCCGGGAACGGAGGTGCTACTCGACGGCTGCGCACATGCACCACGCGGCAAGCCCGCGGAGACGGTGCCTGTGGCACTTCGCCTCGGACCGCTCCACAAGGTCCTGCTCGTGCATGGACCGCGTACTTTCTCACGGGGGTTGCTCAGGGTGGTGATGAGCAGGCCCCAGCCCTTCATCACGAGCCCCATTCGCTATGAAGGCGCATTCGGGGGGCGCGACCTGACCGACTCCGACCCGAGCAAGCATCGGCTCGATGAGCGGAATCCCATCGGGTGTGGCTTCGCGATACGCAATGCCCATCTGGCGGGCAAACCGGCCCACACCATCGAGCATCCCAAAGGCGACCCAGCGGCGCACGGCCCCGCGGGGTTCGGTCCTATCGACCCTGCCTGGATGCCGCGACGCAAGCTCGCGGGGACGTATGACGCCCGGTGGGCGCGCACAAAGAAGCCCCTGCTCCCTGACGACTACGACGCTGCATTCGCGCTGAGCGCCCCCGATGATCAGCGGTTCGATGGAACGCTCAATGGAGGCGAGCGGGTCGAGTTGGTGAACATGACGCCCGAAGGCATCCTGCGCTTCGAACTGCCTCGCATCTCACTCGGCTTCGTCACGCACGTGGGACGGAGGAGCGAGGAACACGGTGCGCGACTGACCACGGTCCTCGTGGAGCCTGAAGCCAGGCGCCTCTCGATGGTATGGCAGGGTACGCTGTGTGTCCCCGCGCCGGATGCGGACTATCTCGACGAGACGGAAATCGCGGAGTTGGAGACGTGAGCGCATCCCTCGACGTCGTGGCGCTCGGTGCACGGACCCCCGTGGGGGTTACCGCGGAGGGCAGCGCCGCGGCCGTGCGTGCTGGCATTTCCCGCTGCGCTGAATACCCCTTCGCCGATGCCCAGGGCGAGCCCGTGGTGATTGCCTCGGATGGGCTGCTCGACCCGAAGCTGGAGGGGCGGGAGCGGATCCTTCTGCTTCTTGAGAGTGCGCTGGATGAGGTCGAGGCCAAGCTGGGCCCTGATGCGCTCCAACGGAGCCGGCTCAGGGTGCTGTTGTCGTGCCCGGAGGCCCGCCCCGGGTTCTCGGAGGAGGACGCGGACTGGCTGGTCAGCGCCGTGGAGGCCCGCTATCGCGGAAAGCGTGCCGTCGCGCACGTCGCGCTCGCCGGATGCGGCCATGCGGGGGCGCTGCGGGCGGTGGAGCAGGCCCTGAGAGAGTGTGCTGATGGCAGAGACGACCTGTTCTTGATTGCGGGCGCCGAAAGCTACCTCCACACGGAGACGTTCCTCTGGCTTGAGCAGGCCCGCCGGTTCGCGCAGCCGGGTATTCGCGGTGGCTTCACGCCCGGAGAGGGCGGTGGCTGTCTGGCGCTGATGCGCGCCGGGCCGCGGCGCCGCCTGGGGCTGCCACTGCTGGCCGTCGTGCGGAGGGCGTACACCGCGCGGGAGCACCAGCTTCGCGAGAGCAACACGGGCTCGTTTGGCATCGGACTGACTCAAGCAGTCGAGGGAGCCATCACGGGACTCGAGTTGCCGCGCGAAGGGGTCGACGACCTGTATACGGACATCAATGGCGAGCGTTACCGAAGCGAGGAGTGGGGCTTTGTCGTGCTGCGGACGCCATCGGTCTGGAGGTCCACCGGCTACAAGGCTCCGAGCCGTTGCTGGGGCGACGTCGGTGCCGCCTCCGGAGTGCTCGGGGGTGTCCTGGCGGTCCGGGCATTCGCCCGGGGCTATGCGCGAGGCCCACGAGCCATGGTGATAGCAGGCTCGGATGGCGGCCTGCGTGGGGCGATGTTGCTGCAGGAACCACGGATATCCTAGGGACTCACATCCATGCCGAAGGTCTCAGTCAACGCACCGAAGACACCCGTGACGGAAGGCAGCACTGGCATCGCCGCGGCGACGCTGCCCAATGTCTGCAAGATGCCGGGGCCTCCGGCGCCGTTCGTACCGACGCCGCTGCCCAACATCGGCAAGAGTGGACAGGATCCAAAGAAGTACACCAAGACGGTCACCATCGCGGGCAAGAAGGTCGCCATCGAGGGAGCGACCTTCGGTTCCATGGGGGACGTCGCGAGCAAGGGGACTGGCGGCGGAATTGTCTCCGCCAACGTGCAGGGTCCCACCAGCTTCGTGGGTCCCGGAGCCATGGACGTGAAGTTCGAAGGGAAGAACGTTCAGTTGCTCGGCGACCCCATGCTCAACAACGGCGGGCCGAGCGGAAGCCCCGCCAACGCGGCGACGATGCTGGGGGTGGTCCAGGACTCCGGGTCAGTCATCTTCGTCACCGGAGATGACAAGTGCACGCTGTGCAAGAAGTCGCATGGCAAGCAGGGCTCCATCAAGGAGACCCAGGCGACCAAGGTCAACGCCGAGCGGCTGGCCAAGAAGCTCGCCGCGAAGAAGTACCCGCATGCCACGATGCTCGGGGTCGTCCAGTGCAAGTGCAAGGCGAAGCACTACGCTGAGCGTTCGGGTGAGACTGACAATGATTTCTGTGTCAGCGCCGAAGCGCTTGGGTGGCACCACGCCCAGACCCCGAAGAAGGACGAGGAGCACGAAGAGGAGGAGGGAGAGGACGCTGACGCCGAGAACGACGCTGACGGTGTTGCTACGGAAAATGGCGTCTTCAAGTTCCTCAAACGACGGTTCAAGCAGCGCGCGGACGAAGTGAAGACCGTCTGGGTGGACGCCGGCAAGGAGTACCAGAAGTTCCGTCGCAATCAGCAGCTACCGGCCGCATACCCTCCAGGACGCTGTGCTGCTCCTAAAGCGCTTCTGCTCGTGCTGGAGGACGAGGCCTTCCCTGCCGGCATCACCGAGCAGTGGTTCCATCCCGAAGGCAGACCGACCCGAGGGAAGATCAAGTTCCGGGACCGGGCGAGCGGTACGGTGGTCGCAGGTCCATTCGCGCATGGGAAGACGGTTCCGCCGTGCGGCACCTGCTGTGTCCTCCTCCCCATGATGATCTGCCCGGAAGTCCAGGAGAGGCAATGCCGACACACGAAGGAGTAGAGCCCCAACTGGAGAGCCTGCTGCTGCGGACCGTCCCTGGGCTCGCGGAGCAGTGGCGGGGCGCCAGTCCTTCCACGATTGAGAAGGTCGAGCGGATTGCCGGCCGTCCCCTGCCTCCATTCTATCGCTGGTTCCTGGGTCACATGGGACAGAGCATGGGACCCCTGGCCTACCCCACCCTGGATTTCTCGGCCGAGCGCGTGTTGGCGTGCTACGCCCAGGCGCTCGTCAAGCCCGATCCCCGCTTTCTGCTCATCGCCTACGAGTCCGATGAGATGATGCCGCTGCATCTCTTCTACGACTTCAAGGCGCCTGTACGAAACGATGCCATGGTCACGTCGCGTGAAGCTCGCGGCAAGGAACTGACCGACGCATTCGAGACGCTGAGGGAGATGCTCGCGTGGGGAGCGCTCTCCTTGTTTCGCATCGACAGGGCACCGCACACCAGCAGCGGCAGCCTCAAGGGCGACACCCCAGACTTCTTGATGAACCTCGACCCCGTGATGAGCAGTCTTGGATTCGACCAACCAATTCCCACGGGCCCGTTCTGCAGACTGTATGAGCGGCCTGACGCGGTCATGGTGTGCATGGGCACGCCGAGAGCAGGAACCGGGAACCGGCGGGCTTTCGACCTCGGCGGCAACAACCCCGGAAGCCTGCGGAGGATTCTGGGGGAGCTCGCATCAGCGCGCGTCGTGGAGATTCAGATGAAGAAACAGGCTTGAGCATTCCGCCTGGGTCGTGCCCGCGGAGGGCTGCTCCGCGGGCCGTCAGGTCTCCATCCGACTCACGGCGTTCAGCAGTTCAGGTTGATGCGGATGAAGTCCACCATGGACTCGTTCTGCATGCGGAACTGCAGCATGTCGCCCACCGAGGTGATGGGGAGCGGCATGCACAGGAAGGCGGTGTTGCCCGGGTTCCACGTCGGGGTCAGCGCGGGCGTCACGGCCGTGTTGGCGATGATGGGGAAGCTGTAGGTGCCAAAGTCCGTATCGTGCACGGTGATGGTGTCGTTCTGAGGGGTCGTCGGAAGCGCCCGGGAATAGGCGCAGAGCGTCAGCGTGCAGAACGGTGTCTGGGTGAAACAGCTCCGAAGTCCGTGCCGCAGCGTGGCCACGGTATGACGGTTGGAGGTGGCGTCATCCAGCGTCTTGAGCTGGCTGGCCGGAATGCCGTTGGCCGCGAGGTAGGTGACGAACTCGGGCATCGCCGTGGGGGCGTAGGGCAACGGGTCCGGTCCTCCGCCGAAGTTGTCGGCCGTTCCGAAGGTGACGGACATGTTCGGGGTGCAGACGGTCTGCTCGGCCTCACCCAGGGCGTCGTCACCGAGGGTGGGCTCCTCGGCGGAACCACAGGCGGTCAGGGCGAAAGGCAGCAGTCCCAGGGCAAGCAGCGCGGAAGCGGAACGGGGCATGGAGGTCCTCCGGGTCGAGTGGGTACGGCGGTTGTGAAGCCGTGCAGGGCCGTCGGAGTGTCATATCCCGCACGGCCTACGAGTGAAGCCTGCAATAACGCCAGGCGCGAGTCCACGACGTGGTGCATGGGCTGCTCTTCGGCTGCTCCATGCGGCAGGATGCCGACGTCGTCGTCATGTCCAAGGATTCCTGATGAACCGTCTTCCTGTACGTCTCGCGCTGCTCCCTCTTCTGGCCACGCTGCTCGCGGGCGGTACCCAGGCGGCCGACCTGAAGGTGACGACACTCACGGTCATCCCCAAGCCGGATGCGGAGCACCCCTATCCGCAGGACGTCATCCAGATGCCGTTCATCACCCACGACAAGCCGGAGGTGGCCGCCAATATCAATGACCGCCTGTTCATCGCCCGGTTCAAGGCGCTGGCGCCAGCCAAGGCGGAACCTCGACTGCCAGCTCAGGAACTCGACCTGGCGGGCCTGGCCGGTCAGGAATTCGGAGTGAAGCGCAACGATGCGCGGCTGCTCACGATTGGATTCAAGGCCGAAGTCTGCGGCGCCTACTGCGAGACGGACCATGTCGCCTTCAGCTTCGACACACGGACCGGCCGCCTGCTCAATCCGCAGGAGTTGTTCACCCGTGTCGGAGTGCAGGCGCTGAGCAAACGCATGCAGAAAGAAAAACAGCGCGTCTACCGGGCGCAGATGGCGAAGCATGAGAAGGAGCTGAAGGCGTCACGCAAGCAGAAAGCTGATAGCGAGACGCTTGACGACCTGGAGGCGCGCATCGCCCTCAATCGCGAGTGTCTGGCAAGCAATGCGCAGGATGCAGAGGCAGCGTCCGCCAGGACCTCCTTCGATGAGCGCTGGGAGTTCAATGCGGAGGTAGCCGTTCTGACGGCGGAGCGCTGCAGCAACCACGCCTCGCGCGCGCTCGACGACGTAGGCGGTGTCAGCCTGTCACTGCCGTACGCCACCCTGCGTCCGCATCTGACGGCCTATGGCAAGAGCGTGCTGCTGGGTGAAGGCCAGGCGTTGTCAGGCGATGTCTTGGGTCAGGTGCTGCGCGGTCGTGTCGGCAAGCAGCCGATTGTCATGGTGCTGGAGAAGCAGTCCGCCGACTCGGTGTCCGGCGTGTACTTCTACGAGAAATATCGCAAGCGGATTGAGCTGAACGGCCAGGAAGAAGGCGGGAAGCTCGACCTGCAGGAGCAGGATGCGGACGGCACCCCGGTGGCGAGTCTGCGACTGGAGGTTGGCAACAACCACCTGCGAGGTGAATGGCTGGGCAAACAGTCCTCGCAGGTGGAGCTTCGCGCACCCTGAGTCGGATGGAGAGGGTGAAGGCCACGCCGATATCTGGCAGTGGCGCTGCCCCGCCCCAGGTCAGAGGCTGGGATAGTCGATGTAGCCCTTGGCTCCGCCGCCGTAGAGCGTCGTCTTGTCGAGCCGGGCCAGGGGCGCGTTCTCACGCAACCGGCGCACGAGGTCCGGATTGGAGATGTACAAGCGGCCGAAGGAGACGAGGTCCGCGCCCGCCTCGACGGCCTTGCGCGCGAGCTCCCCGTCGTAGCTGTTGTTGACCATCCACGCCGCCTTTCCGCCCGCGTCGCGATACGCCTTCTTCAGCGCTGCATAGTCGAACGGACGGTCCGCCAGCTCACGCGCTCCCCCGGTGGCCCCCTCGATGATGTGGACGTAGGCGAGGCCGAGCTTCGCCAGCTCCTGCACGACGGACTCGAAGAGCGGCTGCGGGTTGGCGTCGAACGCGTCGTTGGCGGTGGTGACGGGGGACAGGCGGATGCCCGTGCGTCCGGCCCCCACGGCGTCAATCACCGCGCGCGTGACCTCCAGCATCAGGCGCGCCCGGTTCTCGATGCTTCCGCCGTAGTCGTCCGTGCGCTGGTTGGAGCCCGTCTTGAGGAACTGGTCGAGCAGGTAGCCGTTGGCGCCATGAATCTCCACCCCATCGAAGCCCGCGACCTCCACGGCGTCGCGCGCGGCGCGCGCGTAATCACGAACGATGCCGGGGAGCTCCGCCACCTCCAGCGCGCGAGGAACGGAGGTCGGCTCGAACGTGGGGACTCCGTTCCTGAACAACACGGTCCGGGTGTTGGCGACGACGGCCGAGGGAGCCACGGGCGCTGCGTTGCCCGGCTGAAGCTCCGTGTGGGATACGCGCCCCACATGCCAGAGCTGGGTGACGATGCGGCCCCCTGCCTCGTGCACGGCGTGGGTGACTTTCTTCCACGCGGCGAGCTGCTCGGGGGCGTACAGGCCGGGCACGTCGGCGTAGCCCTGCGCCTGGTGGCTGATGGCGGTCGCCTCGCTGATGAGCAGCCCGGCGGAGGCGCGCTGGGCGTAGTAGGTGGCGGCGAGGTCCGGAGGGATGGCACCAGGCGAGCGGTTGCGCGTCAGCGGCGCCATGACGATTCGGTTGGCGAGCCGCAGGTCGCCCGCGGTGATGGGGTCGAAGAGAGTAGGCATGGTCGTGTCGTGAGGGGAGGAGGGGAGGCGCAGCGTAACGGCCTGCGTTTCCCGTCACCACACGAACCCCCAACCTGGAGGTCTCCATTGACCTGGCGGTTGGATGCAACCGAGACACACGTGTCAGCCAGTCCCGAGACGTTTTTCACGCCCGTGAGGCCGTGAGAGACATTCGGGGTCTTGTTCTTTGTCCTCACGGGTGCTTGGTTCCCGAGCTGTTTTGAAAAGGGGGACTCACTCATGAATCGTGGCACGAGACGGATGTCTGGCATCGCGGCGTGGTGCGGGTTGCTGTGCGCGCTGTGGATGGGGGGATGCACAGGAAGTGCTCCGGAGGAGACGACACCCGAGCCCGCCTCCGCGCGCGCCGCGGAGGGCTTCTCTCGTCAGGGAACGGTGCTGGCGGGGCGCAACCACTCCCTGGCCCTGCGCTCGGATGGGACGGTGTGGTCCTGGGGTGGCAATACCTTCGGACAACTGGGCAATGGCACGACGCGCTCGCGTCCGTTTCCCGTGCGGGTGTGGCGCTTGTTCGACATCCGGGCGCTCGGCGCGGGTGAGCTGCATTCGCTGGCGCTGAAGTCGGATGGGACGGTGTGGGCGTGGGGCAACAACATGAGTGGACAGCTCGGGGATGGGAGTATGACTTCGCGTCACGTGCCCGTGCCCGTGCCTGGACTGACGAACGGCGTGGCCATCGCCGCGGGCTTCTCCCACTCCCTGGTCCTGAAGTCGGATGGAACGGTGTGGGCGTGGGGCAACAACGCGACGGGACAGCTGGGGGATGGGACGACGACGCGAAGGACGTCGCCCGTGCAGGTGCAGGGCCTGTCCGGGGTGATGGCCATCTCCGCGGGCAATGTCCATTCACTGGCGCTGACCGCGGATGGGCGCGTCTGGTCCTGGGGCGGCAACGCGGACGGACAGCTGGGGACCGGAGACCTCACGGGCCGCACCCTGCCCGCGGCGCTCCCGGGCCTGACGGGCCTGACGTCCGTGTCGGGCGGAGGCTCGCACACGGTGGCGCTGAGAGTGGACGGCACGGTGTGGACCTGGGGCAAGAACGACGAAGGCCAGCTCGGCCTGGGGTCGACGGGCGTGAGCCTCGTGCCCACGCAGGTTCCGGCGCTGAGCGGTGTCGAGGCGGTGGTGGGCGGCGGGCAGCACACCGTGGCGCTGAAGGGGGATGGGACGGTGTGGGCGTGGGGCAGCAACGCGAGGTCGCAGCTGGGTGATGGGACGATGCTCCAGCGGCTGTCGCCCGTGCAGGTGCCAGGCCTCACGCAGGTCCGAGGCGTGTCGGCGGGCGGTGGACAGCACTCGGTGGCGGTGAAGGCGAGCGGCGAAGTCTGGGCCTGGGGTTCGAACAGCGACGGGCAGGTGGGCGACGGGACGTATCTGATGAAGTCGGTGCCCATCGCGACGCGCGCGTGGCTGGAGCGAGTCGAGGCCTCGGGGGGGCAGAGCCATTCCCTGGCGTTGAAGGCGGACGGCACTGTCTGGTCCTGGGGCAGCAATCTGTATGGGCAGATGGGTGATGGGTCGACCGAGTCGCGCTGGGGGCCCATCAAGGTCACGCTTCCGGGGCTGCCCCTGGTGGGCTCGGTCGCCGCCGGAGGAGTGCATTCGGTGGTCCTCAGGGAAGACGGCACGGTGTGGTCCTGGGGTTACAACGGCTACGGCTCCGTCGGAGATGGGACGACGACCTGGCGAAAGCTCCCGGTCCAGGTCCCAGGCCCTCTGGTGGCCGTGGCCGTGGCCACCGGCATCCGTCATTCCCTGGCGTTGAAGGCGGACGGCACGGTGTGGTCCTGGGGTGCGAACTCCGCCGGACAGTTGGGCGATGGGACGGCACTCAACCGGACCCTGCCCACCTATGTCCCGGGGCTGTTGGGCATCGTTTCAATCGCCGCGGGTGAGGCGCATTCGTTGGCCGTGAAGTCCGACGGCACGGTCTGGACGTGGGGCTATAACAGCACGCTCCCGATGGAGCTGGACCCCGAGGAGCCGATTGGACCGGGTCTGGTGGCCCCGACGCAGGTGCAGGGGCTCGCGGACGTGGTGGCCGTGGGGGGCGGCAACAGCCACTCCGTGGCGCTGAAGGCGGATGGAACGGTCTGGGCCTGGGGCAACAACGATTCCGGGCAGCTGGGGGATGGCACCTTCGTGTCGCGGATGGCGCCGGCCCAGGTGGTGGGGCTGTCGGGGGTGGTCGCCGTGTCCGCGAATGGGGCGTTCTCCTCGGCGCTGAAGGCGGACGGGACGGTGTGGACGTGGGGCGGGAACTCGCTCGGGCAACTGGGCGGGGGCGTCTCCGCGTCGCGGCCGCTGCCCGCGCAGGTTCCGGGGGTGTCCAATGTCCGGTCCCTGATGGCGGGCGGGACGCATGCCCTGGTGATGAAGGACGACGGGACGCTGTGGTCCTGGGGGCACAACTATTACGGCCAGATTGGTGATGGGGTGACCGACAGGAAGGCGAGCCCTGTTCCCTCGTTGGTGCTTCGCTCGCGTGGGGTGGCCGCGGCCACTCAGGTCTCGATGGGATTGACTCCGGACGGCAAGGTCCAGACCTGGGGCGTGAACACGTGGGGGCAGTTGGGGGACGGAAGCAGATTCACCCGGCCGGAGCCCATCGAGGTGCCTGGGCTGACGGGGATGGTGGCTGTCTCCATGGCGTATTCCCATGCGCTGGCGTTGAAGTCAGACGGAACGGCGTGGGCCTGGGGGTCGAACTCGAGTGGAACCTTGGGAGACGGGACGCGGACCCAGCGCTTCAATCCCGTGCAGGTGATGCCCTCGACCCGGTTTCTGTCCATCTCCACGGGGTCCGCGCACAGCATGGCCCTGGCGGAAGATGGGACGGTGTGGGCCTGGGGGGGCAATGGATATGGAGAGCTGGGGGACGGGACGCAGACCCTGCGCTCCCAGCCGGTCCAGGTGCAGGGGCTGACGCAGGTGACTGCCATCGCGGCGGGGAACTCTTTTTCGGTGGCCTTGAGGGCGAACGGGACGGTGTGGACCTGGGGCGCCAACAGTCAGGGGCAGTTGGGGATCAACTCCACGGTGCCGCGTTCGCTGCCCGTCCAGGTGCCGGGGCTCACGGGCATCACCGCCGTGTCGGCGGGAAATAGCCATGTCCTGGCCTTGAAGTCCGACGGGACGGTGTGGGGGTGGGGCTCCAACTCCTACGGAGAGGTGGGGGAGGGCACCACGGTCGGCAAGCTCATCCCCGTCCAGACGAAGGTGCTGACTGGAGTGTTGTCCATCGCGGCGGGTGTGAATCACAACCTCGCCATCACGGTGGGAGGACTGGTCTGGTCCTGGGGACGCAATGAGCAGGGACAGCTGGGAGATGGCGTCCCGTCCACGTCGAAGCTCCTGCCCGCGCGAGTGAGCGCGCTCGGTACCGCCGTGGCGGTCGCCGCCGGAGGAGACCATTCCCACGCCATCCTCGCGGACCGGAGCCTCTGGTCCTGGGGCGGTAGCGCCAATGGACAGCTTGGCACCGGATTGTCACTCATCCGGGCCGCTCCCGTGCAGGTCTGGTGAGTCTTCACGCCGCGTCGCGCGTCATTGCAAGACGCGCGGCGCGGTGGTGCGGCTGGTGTGGCTCGCCGACTTGCTCTGGTCCCGATTGAAGCCTTGCTTGATTTCGCCTGGAGGGGACCTGGCTGCATTGCCCGTGGCGCGATGCCTTGCAAGGGAAGGTCGGAGGTCGTCTCGCTACTCCCGCAACACAGTGAGGCCCGCGTCGGTCAGGACGTAGAGCATGGCGGGTGCCACGGTGGGGTCGTACACGAGCTGGAGCACCTGCTTTCCATTCACGGAGTCCACGCGGGTGAGCGTCTCGCCGTCCTCTTCGATGCGCCACAGGCCCTCGTCATCGGTGCCCACGTAGACGATGCCCTCGTCGGTGGCCGCCAGCGCCGTCACGTTGTCGGAGGGCAGGGCGGTGATGCGCGTGTAGTTCGCACTGGAGCGGTCCGTCTGCTCCATGCGCCACAGGCCGAAGTCGCGACTGCCCACCCAGGTGGCACCCGCCTTCGTGCGAGCAACGGCGCGCCAGTGGTCGAACTCCTCCAGGCTGTTGAGCTGAGAGTTGTGTCCCTTGTAGCTCCAGGGCACCGGGCCCTCCCAGGTGCGCTCCTTGTCGAAGTCCTCCAGCACGCCATTGGGCTCGAGGATGCCCACCAGCCAGTCATTGGCCACCAGCACTTCACCGTCGGGGCCAAGTCCGAGCCCCCAGTTGAAGCCCGCCTGGAGCGACTGGGACACGCTGCCGTCCTCGCGCGGTGTCTCGCGATACCAGGCCGCGTGACGGTGGCTGTTGTAAGTGAGGCCGCGAATCAGCGTCACGCCGTGGTTGGTGCCGATGTAGACATCTCCCCGGTCCCTCCCGCGCATCACCCGCTGACAGGTGAGGACCGAGCGGTCCTCGTCGTAGTGGAAGTCATTGGTGTTGCGGAGGCCGAGCTGCTGCTTGCCGCCGGATACGCCCGCGCTGCGCCACAGGTGCTCCTCCAACTCCACCTTGCCGTCGGACCCCAGGCGCACCGCGTCCAGGTCACCCTTCTGGTACTCCGCGAAGCGCTCCGCGGAGTAGTGAGGCTCTCCCTCCAGGGGAATGTATGCGTGGGGCTTTTCCGGCACCTCGGGCTGAAGCTCGTAGGTGTGGTAGCCCACGTAGGCGCGCCCCGCCTCGCCACCGCAGATGACGGTGGCGCCGAGCGCCTTCTTGTCCCGACCGAAGCCCTCCGCTGCCTGTCCGACGCCGCGCGTCCACGTGGGGGCCGTGTCGCCGGGACGCAGCACGCCAATCTCCGCGCCCTTCAGCAGCCAGATGTTGTGCCCTTCGTCGACGCCGATGCTCTGGACACCGGCGCCAATGCCAAACGACGCCGCGTAGTCCTTCACCGCGTCCGTGGGCCAGGGGCCCGGGCCATCAGGCGAATCGATGTCGTCCGCGTCGGAGGAGTCACCGCATGCGCCGAGGAACACCGCCATGCCCACTGCCGTCGCCCATCGCCACCCACCGCGCATCCACCCTCCCAGGGCATCTCGCTGCCGCCAGATGCACAGCAAGGCGTATGCCCGACGGGGGTGGGAAAATGACTTCCCACCGTGGGGAATCCAGGAGGAGCCGGCGCAGTGCTGAGCGTGGCCGGACTGAAAGATGACAACCCGATGGTGAGCCGCTGTCGCCCGGGCTCGCACCTGATGGAACGATGTTTCCTCTCAGGTCGGCGCGGGGTCCACCTCGGCCCGCGGGGTGGAGAGCCTCGAGCCGTCAGGTCAGCGCCTCAGTCCGCGGACATCGCCACGCCGGGCGACACCTTCGAGGCCCGGCGCGCGGGCAGCCAACTGGCCAGCGCCACCACGGTGAGCAGGAGCACCGGCACCGCCAGGAAGGTCAGCGGGTCCGTCGCGCTCACGTCGTACAGCATGCCCTCCAGCACCTGGGACATCGCCAGCGCCAGCAGCAATCCCACACCCAGGCCCACCGCGCACATCCGCAGCGCCTGCTTCATCACCAGCCGCACCACGTCCGCCGGCATCGCTCCCAGCGCCAGCCGGATGCCCAGCTCCCGCCTGCGCTGCGCCACGCTGTACGCCATCAACCCGTAGATACCCAGCGACGCCAGCGCCACCGCCGACACCGCGAAGGCCAGGAGCAACACCCGCTGGAAGTTCCGGTCCGCCACCGAGCGCTCCAGGTTCGCCTCCAGCGTCGTGGGCTTGCGCATCGACAACTGCGAGTCGAGCTGCGCCATCTCCGCCTTCACCGCCGCCGCCACGCTCTCCATCGGCAGGCGGCTGCGCACCATCAGCGTCGTCCCCGGCCACGGCGTCTGCCCCAGCGGCGCGTAGAGCTCCGGCTCCGCCGGACTGTCCAGCGCCCGCCCTCGCACGTCTCCCACCACCCCCACCACCTCGCGCTCCACCTTGTCGCCGTAACCAATCATGACCCGCTTGCCGAGCACCTCCTCCCCAGGGAAGAAGCGCCGCGCGAAGGACTCGTTCACCACCACCACCGGCGGCGACGTCAACGTGTCCTGAGTCGTGAAGTCCCGGCCCCGCTTCAGCTGAATCCCCAGCGTCGCGAAGGCCCCGTCGCTCATCGCCCGGTAGCTCGTGTCCTGCTGCTCGCCCGGTGCCGTGGGCCGACCCGGGATGTCCATCGTCAGGCTGATGCCTCCGCCCGTCACCACGCCCGGCGTCACATGCGCCGCCGCCTCCACGCCCGCCTGCGCGCGCACCCGCTCCAGCAAGCGCGCGTAGAAGGTCGCCATCGTCTCGCCCGTGTAGCGCGCCGCCGGGAGGTTGTACCGCATCAGCGTCACGTTCTCGGACCGATAGCCCGGGTCCACCGCCGCCAGTCGCTGCGCGCTGCGCACCAACAACCCCGCCCCCACCAGCAACACCAACGCGAGCGCCACCTGCGTGGACACCAGCACGGCGCGCCAGCGCAACGCGGACTTGCTAGCGCTCGTGCCACGTGTGCTCTGGAGCAGACCGCCGAGGCTCGCCTTCACCGCCGTGCCCAGCGGCGCCAACCCGCACAACAACGCCACCGCGAGCACCAACCCCGCCGTATACACGAGCGCCAGTCCGTCCACGCTCACCGTCTGCACCTGCTGCACGGACTCGGGCAGGAGCGCGCTCAGCGCATCCGTGCCCCAGGTTCCCAACAGCAATCCCAACACTCCGCCCGTGACGGCCAGCAACGAGCCCTCCGCCAACAACTGCCGCGCCAACGCGAGCCGACCCGCTCCCAGCGCCGTGCGCACCGCGAACTCCTGCTGCCGAGCCAGCGCGCGCGCCAGCAGCAACTGCGCCACGTTGACGCAGGCGATGAGCAGCAACAACGACACCGCACCCAGAAGCAGCAGCGCGGGACGGCGCGTGTCCTGGGACAGCCGCGCCTGCAAGCCCATCACCGTCGCGCTCGTGCGCTGGTTGGAGTCCGGATACGCCTGCGTCAGCGCCGCCATCACCGAGCGAGCCTCCGCGTTCGCCTGCTCCACCGTCGCTCCGGGCGCCAGCCGCGCCATGCCCACGAGCAGGTGCGTGCCTCGGCTGTCCCAGTTGTCACGGATGAAGTCCTGCGAGGCCAGCGAGGCCCAGAGCCCCAGCGGCTCGCTGGCGCCCTCCCTCGGAAAGTCGAACCCCTGCGGCATCACCCCGACGACCTGGTAGGCGTTTCCCTCCATCTCCACCATGCGCTCCAGGACGCGCGGGTCCGCCCCGAAGCGGCGCTTCCACAGCCCGTGCGAAATCACCACCGCGCGTGCGCCGTTGGGTAGGAACTCCTCGTCGATGAGCACCCGACCGAGCAGGGGCTTCACCCCCGCCACGCGGAAGAAGTCCTCCGACACCGCCGCGGCCTCCACCCGCTCGGGCTCCAGGTTCGGACCGGTGAGCGTGACGCCATTGACGTCGAAGGCCACGAAGCCGTCGAAGGACTTAACCTTCTGGCGCAGGTCCTCCGCGTCGAGCCGCGACAGGCCCGTGTTCCGGTCCGTCCGCTGCGTATCCTGCCCCCACACCGACAGCAGCTTGTCCGCTCCAGGGAGGGGAAGCGGGCGCAGCAGGAGCGCGCTCACCACGCTGAAGAGCATGGTGTTCGCGCCGATGCCGAGCGCCAGCGCCAGCACCGTCGCCAGCGTGAAGCCGGGGCTGCGACGCAGCGAGCGGGCGCCGTGGCGCAGGTCCTGGATGAAAGAGGGCATGCTCCACCTCAAAGCCATTCGCGTGCCAACCCGACGCTCCGACTCAAGGGCGCGAAGTGACGACGTGCGTCGTCAGGGGAGCCTCGTCCACTGTGCGCTTGTGGGACGGCCGCGTTCGGAGGTGGCACGTCCGCCTCCAGGGAAAACGGCCTAGACGCGCAGGGGGGGTTCGATGAGCGCGGGCGGCGTGGCCTTCGCGTCATCCGGCTCGTACGCGGGCGCATGGGGACCGGCGTGGACCTGCTTCCACTTGCGAGGCACCCGCTCGATTCCCACCGGGTACACCAGGAGGTGCCCCGCTTCGTTGATGTGCAGGCGCAGGAAGTTCTTCCAGTCCGGCAGCGCCAGCGAGATGAACGCCTCGTTCGAGTGCGCCCCGAAGACGTTGACGCTCAGCCACAGGTAGAGCCCCATGACGAAGGGGCCGACCAGGAAGCCGCCCAGGAACGTCAGCCCCGAGGACATCAGGAACTTGCCCGCCAGGTGTGCCCAGCCCGCCGTGCAGTTGAGTCCGTCGGGCGTCAGCTCCGGACAGATGCCCAGCCCGCTCACCGCGATGTACGTCCCACCCCAGGCCACGAAGAAGGCCGCGAGGATGTGCCCCAGTCCGTGCAGCGTGCCCGCCAACCACCGCCACTTCCCGAATGCTGAATCCGCGAGGCCGATGAGCCCGCCGATGGTGCCCAGCCCCAGCACCATCGTCCAGGGACGGCTCACCATGCTGTTGGCCACCGCCATCACGACGTCGCCGAGCTGAGCGACGCCCAGCGAGCCCACCTCCGCGTACGCGGCCAGCGCGAGCAGCAGATACAGCGCCCCGGTCATCAAGCCGAACAGCGGGCTGTAGCGGATGAGGAACAGGTTCTTTCGCGCGAGCTTCCGCGAGGTGCGCTCGTCCGGGAAGCTCTTCTCCAGCTTGTACCCGTCGCGCAGCACGTGCGCCTTGGGCGCGTGCGTGGGGTGCAGGAACGCGCCGCCTCCGCCCGCCGTGATTTTCTGCCGGCCCGCGGCATCCTCGTGGCGCCGGTAGTGGTGCAGGTCTCCGGCGAGGAAGACGCTGATGCGCCGGCCGAGCACCTTCTCCTGGAGGTACTCCAGGTTGTTCTCCAGGTAGCTGCCCTTGCGTCGCTGCGTGGCCGCGAGAATCCACGCCGGCTCCGCGTTGCAGAGGATGACGCGGTCCTCCGGGCCCATGCTCTCCGCCACCTGCCGGAAGTACTCCACCTGCGGCACGTCGATGTCGCTGTTGAGCTGCACGTCCGTGCCGATGAGCCACCAGCGATGCGGCAGCTTCAGCGCGAAGTAGCTGCGGCTCTGCCGCGTGCGCCGTCCGGCAATCCACCGGTTCGCGCAGAACAGCCGCATGAAGGAAGACAGGCCGTCATACCAGTCGTGGTTGCCCGGGATGACGAACAGGTCCGGATTGGGCGCGACAGAGCGACGCATGGCCGCTTCGTACGGTTGTATCAGCCGCTCCTCGTAGGTCTCACGGCTGGCGCCGGGGTAGACGCCGTCGCCGCCAGAGACGAGCACGCGTCCACGCTTCGTGTCGTATTCACCCGCCCTGGGTTGTCCTCGCACGGTCAGCTTCAGCTCCGGCAGGGCCAGCAGTCGCGCCACCGTGTACGTGGAGTCCCAGCCGTCTCCCGTGTCCGCGACGTAGTCGAGCCAGAAGTCGCCGTCGGGCAGCGTCTCCTGCGAGTAGTCGAAGTAGGGCTCCTGCGGACGCACCACCGCTTCGATGAGGCGATGGTCCGCGCGCGCGCCGAACACGGCCGCCACGAGCGCATCCAGGCCCGTGCGCAACAGCTGGGCCGGGTGCAGCCAGCGCACCATGCCCGCGTGCCGCCGAGGCTTCGTCGCCGTGCCGCTGTCGGAGATGAGCGCGGCTTCGTTTCTCGACTCCACCAGGTGAGGACGCTCACCCGTCGTCACCTTCGCGGACTGTGTCGCGGGTGCCTCGCCGTCCTTGCGCGCCGCCGCCCCGTCCCGCTCACTTGCCATGGGGGATGTTCTCCCTCGGGCCCTGGGTGAAGCGCTGCTCGGGGCCGGGGCCGGCGTAGACCTGCACGGCCTTGAAGGGCGCGCCCGGAGAGACGACGCGTGCCGAGTGCTTCGCTCCCACGGGGATGTAGACCGCGTCGCCCTTGCTCACGCGCATCGTCTGCCCCGACACCGTCATGTCCGCGGCGCCTTCCTCGATGTAGAGAATCTCGACGCTCGTGTCGTGCGTGTGTTCGGGGACCTCGCCTCCGGGCTGGAGCTCCAGCAGCGTCAGCGAGGCGGCGGTGGCGCCCGTGCCCTCGTTGAGGAACAGCGTCGCGCGGCCCTTGCCTCCCGCGATGATGTGACGCGGGGCCTCGGCGGTGGTGACGCGGTGTCGCACGGGCTTCGCGCCCGGCGCGGCGGTGGGGCTCGAGGCGTGAGCGCTTCGCGTGTCGGCGGGTGGCGTGGGCTTCGCGCCTGGCGCGGCGGTGGGGCTCGAGGCGTGAGCGCTTCGCGTGTCGGCGGGCGGCGTGGGCTTCGCGCCCGGCGCGGCGGTGGCTCGCGATGTGTCGACAGTCGGACGGGGCGAACTCACACCGGGCGATGTCTGGGGCGCGGGCTCGCCGGCCCAGGTTGGAGTGGCGATACCGAGCCCCATGAGGGCCAGCGCGGAGATCTGGAGTCGTGGACTCATCGTGTCGCTGGATTATCACGGCCACGGCCCCTGACTGGAGAGCAGGCAGGCGGTGTTCTTCGTTCCCTCATGGCCTCGACTGGGGCACCCTGCCCGACATGGCGGACCTCACCTCCCAGGACTTCCCCGTTGCCGTCCCCTTCACCCTGCACTGGAGTGAGATGGACGCGTTCGGCCACGCCAACAATGCTCGGACCTTCACGTGGTTCGAGTCCGCCCGCATCTCCTACCTCGTGCGCATCGGAATGACGGGCCCGTCGGGCACGGGAGAGACCCGGGCCCCGGGCGGCGTGGGCCCCATCCTCAAGGCCACCCAGGCAGAATACGTGCGCCCCGTCGTCTTCCCGGCGCGCCTCGTGGCCTGCGCTCGCGTCTCCCGCATCGGCACGACGTCCGTCACGCTGGAGCACGCCGTGTTCGGCGAGGAGGACGGTGTGCTCTACACGAAGGGCACCGCCGTCATCGTCACCCTGAACTACGTCACCAACGACACCGTGCCCGTGCCCGCGCACCTGCGCGCCGCCATCGAGGCCGTGGAGGGACGGTCGTTCGGGACATGAGACCTCCGGAGCGACTCACTCCAAGACGGGACTTGTGCTCACGGAGCCCGTGCGCATGAGTGACTCCGTGCTCGGGTTCTACGAGGGGCTGGCGGAGGAGTACCACCTGCTCTTCGTCAACTGGGCGCAGTCGGTGGAGCGGCAGGGCGCCGCGCTGGATGCGCTGCTGCGCCGCTGTGGCGAGCCTCCCCCTCGGCGCGTGCTGGACTGCGCGTGCGGCATCGGCACCCAGGCCCTGGGGCTCGCGGGCCGAGGCTACGTCGTCCATGCCACGGACTTGAGCCCCGCAGCCGTGGCTCGCGCCGAGCGCGAAGCGCGCGCCATGGGCATCACGCTGACCACGGGCGTCGCGGACATGCGGCATCTGGACACGCAGGTGTCAGGCACCTTCCACCTGGTGCTCGCCTTCGACAACGCCGTGCCGCACCTGCTCACCGACGAGGACCTGGATGCCGCGGCGCACGCGATGGCCTCCAAGCTGAAGCCGGGCGGCATGCTGGCGCTGAGCGTGCGCGACTACGACTTGTTGATGGCGCAGCAGCCGCGCTTCACCTCGGAGCGCGTGCTGGATGCCCCCGAGGGGCGCCGGATTCTGTTTCAGGTCTGGGACTGGGCCGCCGACGGCCGCACGTACAAGGTGCACCAGTTCATCCTCCGTCCCGAGGGCGCGGGCTGGCAGGCGACGGAGCACACCGGCGTCTACCGGGCCCTCCAGCGCGTGGAGGTGGAGCGCGCGCTGACCCGGGCGGGGTTGATGGATACACGCTGGTACTCGCCCGAGGAGACCGGCTTCCACCAGCCCATCCTCACCGCGCGCAGGCCGTGAGGTTCAGCCTCCGCCGCGCTTCACGTCCGCCGGAGCATTGGGGTGGCGCGTGAGCAACATGCGCAACTGAGGCTGGCGGCGCACCGCCTCCTGTTTCAACAGGTGCGCGATGAGGGGCGGTGGCGCCGCGCTCCAGCGGGCGATGTTCTGGATGAGCATCGGTGAGCGATACGTGCGCCCGCACAAGAGCGACGCCGTCTTGCCGTCCACGGACATGCCGATGAGCGACGCGAGTGCTCGGCCTTCCGTGTTGAGGATGAGCTCCACCTTCTCCTCGGCGGGGCCGGTGGTGAAGCGTTGACGGAGGACCTCGCGTGAAGAGCGCCGCGTTCCCTCTGGTACGTCGCGGTCGATGGTCACCTTGTACAGCTCCATCAGTCGCCGCGAGCTCCACAGGCGCCGGAAGAGTCCCGAGGGCAGCTGCGGATTGCGCACCAGCCACCGGCGCACGCCCGTGTCCGCCGTGAAGGCCGCGCGGCCACAGAGCGCCTCCAGTCCCACGGGGTTGCGGTGGTTGCGCGCGATGAGCCGCGCATGCGCGAGCCCAACACGAGAGTTCTCCAGCACCGCCTTGACGACGGAAGGCAGCGGGTCGAAGCACAGCGCGGACAGCTCCGGGTCCTCACACGCGCGAGCCAGCGCCACGCGTTGATCCTCCGTTTGCGGATGCAACCGCGTCTCGAAGAGCTGGCGGAAGTTGCCCAGCGCGACTTCAGGCACGTCCTCCGTGTCCTCTTCCGGAGCCTCGCCGTCAGGGGCTCCGGACTCCGAGGAGTCGGGCTCCTCCGCCTCCTGGGGCAGCAGGTCGAGCATCGGCAGCTCCTCGTCGTCCGGCGACGAGGCTTCCGTGGCGGGTGCGGCGAGCGGCTCGTAGCCCGGGCTCACCGTGGAGGGCGAGGCGGTGCGTGGTACGGGCGCCGAGCCGCCGGAGAAGGCCGTGACAACAGGGCCTCCCGCAGAGGCTCCACCTGGGGGCATCGTGGCCAGGGGCCTCGCGGTGCCGGGGAGGGGCGACGTGGGGCTCGCGGTGGGACTCCTCGCGGCGGCGGGCGCTGCTTGCTGCGCGGCGGGGAGCAGCGCGCCTTGCGACACCAGTCGAGTGAGGATGCCCTGGAGTCGTTCGGGCGGCAGACCGGTGAGGGCGGGCAGATTCCGCGCGGCGGTCGCTCCATCCAGCCGCGAGAGCACGAAGCCTTCTTCCGCGCTGAGCACCAGGGAGCGCAGGTCCACCTGGGGGTTCGGCTTGGGAATCCAATCCGTCATCAGCTCCGAGTCTCCCACGACCCGTGTACGAGGTGGAGAGGGCCCGTCTCGCGATGCATGACGAGCGGAAAACTGTGGAGCGACGGCATGCGCCAGGGGCGACGAGGGGGCGAGAAGCCGTCCCAAGAGGCCGCGAGCCCTCATACGAGAGGTACTGGTTTTCCTGCTTTTTCTAGTGCTGTCCCTGGCGCTAGAACTTCAGGAGAACGCCCGGACGTCCACGGCGGCACCCTCTGGTGGGCGGGGCACCAGGAGCACGACATGTCGAGATTCGCGGGAGTGCTGTTCGTCGCCGTCATCGCCATCTGTCCGTTGCGGGCACGGGCCCAGCAATGTCCCGAGGTGGCGGGGGCCACCATGTCCACCACGCTGGCGCTCTTCAAGACGATTCAAGAGGACCGGGCGAAGGTGTGCGCCGTCGTCGGTGAGAAGCCGCTCCCGGAGCGCTTCCTCAAGGAGGCGTCGGCCTGCTTCGACAAGCACCTGATGCCGTGTGCCCAGTCGACGGTGAAGGGGTTCCTGCCGCTCCTCGACAAGTGCATCCAGGGCCAGAACCTCTTCAGCGACACGGGCATGTGCTCGCGCTGGGACGCGGCGATGACGTGCATGGATACGGAGATCCGCGACAGGAGCAGCTCCGCCACGATGGCGATGATGAAGCACCTGGGCCTGGTCCAGAGCAAGACCCAGAAGTTCGAGGCGTGCTTCCGCGCCGCCGCGAAGAAGGTGAAGAAGTAGCCCCGGGCTCGGAGTCCGGTCGTCCCCGGCGGGGGAGGGGGCCCACCTGTCGGGAAATGCGCACCAGGGGGCCGCTTGCCCGCTCGCTGGCCATGCCCTCGGGGGCCGTCGAGGGCCCTGATTTCACGCTCCGACCTGGAGCGGGTTGACGGGATGCCCCTGCCTGGACACAACTTCACTCCATGCCCAAGCCCCTCCAGACCTATGGCGAGTTCTGGCCGTTCTACTTGCGCGAGCACTCACTGCCCGTGACTCGACGGTTCCACTTCGTGGGCACCAGTCTGGGACTGGCCACGGGCGTGGCGGCCATCGTCACCGGACGCGGGGCCCTGGTGCCGGCCGCCCTGGTCGCCGCCTACGGCTTCGCGTGGTTCAGCCACTTCTTCATCGAGCGCAACAAGCCCGCGAGCTTCAAGTACCCGCTCTGGTCCTTCATCTCCGACTTCCGGATGGCGGGGCTGATGGCGGTGGGGCAGCTCGACGCCCACATGGAGCGGGCCTTCGCCAACGGCGAGCAGGGGACGGGGGCCAACAGCCTCACGCCCGCGCAGCAGGCGCAGCCCCAGGCTCCCGCGCAGCAGGCGCGCTGAGTCATTCGCAGGGCCCTTGGGATGGGACTGGCGCGGTGGCCTGGAGGTCGCCGCCCGCCCGTTTCGTGGACCGAGCGCCGGGTAGGCCGCCGCCCCGCACACGAAGCGCGGGCGCCCCACCCGAGTTGCGCTAGATTGGCCGCACCGCTTCAACGCCCCCCTACCAAAGAGTCGCATCGACCCATGGGACGCATTTTCGAGACGCGCAAGGCCACGATGATGGCCCGCTGGAACAAGATGGCGAAGGTGTTCACGCGGATCAGCAAGGACATCGCCATCTCGGTGAAGTCCGGTGGGCCCAATCCGGACACGAACTCCACGCTGCGCCGGGTCCTCCAGAATGCCCGTGCGGCCAACATGCCGAAGGACAAGGTCGAGGCCGCCATCAAGCGCGCCAGCGGCCAGACGGCGACGCAGTACGAAATCGTCCTCTACGAGGGCTACGCGCCCCACGGCATCGCGCTGCTGGTGGAGACCGCCACGGACAACGTCGTGCGCACCGTGGCCAACGTGCGCATGCGCTTCAACAAGTACTCCGGGAACATGGGCAACGCGGGCAGCGTCGCGTTCATGTTCAAGCGGATGGGCGTCTTCCGCCTCAACCCGGAGGGGCTCAACCAGGACGAACTGGAGCTGGAGCTCATCGACCACGGCCTCCAGGAGTTGGGCGAGGGCACGGGTGAGAAGGGCGAGAAGCAGCTCATCATCCGGTGCGACTTCTCCGACTTCGGCAAGCTGCAGACGGCGATTGAAGCCAAGGGCCTGACGCCCATCTCGGCGGACTCCGAGTACATCGCGGAGAACCTCATCGAGCTGCCCGAGGACAAGGCCAACGAGGTCCTCGAGTTGGTGGACTCGCTGGAGCAGGACGACGACGTGCAGCGCGTCTTCCACAACCTGGGTTGAGTGGTCCGTGGGCCCGGGAGGGAGTGGGCGCTCGTCACGAGCGTCCCCGTCTCCGGGCCTGTGTTGGGCCTGCTCCAGCAGTTCGTCCCAACTTCTGGAGGCGCCCGTGCTTGTTCCTCGGAACCCACATTGGAAACGGGCGCTCCTGCTCCTGGCCACAGCCTCGCTCCTGGCTTGTGCTGGGAGTGCACACCAGGCGGCGTCCAAGGACTTGCGGTTCGATACGGAGACCGCCGCGCGCATTCGCCATGCTTCCGCGGTGGCGAGACAGGGAGCGCGCGTGCTCGCTCCCACGGCCACGCACGCATCATCCTCCATCCTTGCTGGGCTGGTCCCGTTCCTGGTGACGCTGCTAGGAAATGACAACGCAGTGGACGAACTCGAGGAGCAACTTGTCGAATGTGCTCATCAGGCCGAGCGCCTGGTGAACCTGGAGTTCTTTGGTCATCGGGCTCCGACAAGGCAGGAGTGTGGTGAGGAAGTGGAAGTGGATGGCTGCGGCGAACGCATCACCCGGGCCATGCTCCTGGGGCAACGCAAGCATGCGCTGGCGCTTCGATGTGCGAAGCAGGTGCTGGAGCAGCGCTGGCCCGCGCCATTCAGCATCGAGCAGAGATATCGCTTCTATCCCCATGCCCGGCTGCTGGAGACCGTCAGCAAGGAGGAGGAGGCTCGGCTTGTCTCACAAGGGTGTACTCGCGAGCTGTGGCGCACCATCAAGCCGGACCTCGTCCTGCATTCCGACTCGAACCTGCTGCGGTCCGCGCTCACGTTGGACTTCAAGTTCCCTTGTCCCGACACGAATGAACCCCGATGGACACGCTATGGGGAGAAGAGCGCCTATGCCGGCTCCAACCAGGGACGCATCTACCAGGAAGCTCTGCAGGGAGAGGCGGTCATGGTCTCGCCTCGATGGGGTATGACTCGATGAGGGAAGCGCTTCCGGTCATCCGTGTGACGAATGCGAGCGGGGACCTGGTGGTTCGCGAGGGGCTCGTCCTCTGCTTCTTCATGCGCCATTCTCATCGGGACGTGGCCGCCGGGGTGTGGCGCGCGCTGGAGCACTATCGGCGAGCGATTCCTCCCCAGGCCTTGGGTTGGTATGGCGCGGATGATGGGGACACCCTGCCGCTGGATGAGGCGGGCTGGAAGCACATCCGCGAGCAGATGGTCGAGCGTGCCTGGGGAATCGAATGGCTCGTCGAACTGTCCGAGTTCGAAAGCGGTGCAGGGGGCTACCACTTCGAGTACGACGGCCGGAAGCTCGATGCGCCGCTCTTCGACCAGGATGACGGCGCCACGAGCGGCATCTGTTTCTCGTTCCCCACCGAGTACCTCCTGTCACATGGCCCAGGTCACTTCCGTGCCCTGGCCCTCGACATCGCGCGTGAGCTGCCATTCAGCTTTGGCTATGCCAGCCTCGCGCTCAACTGCCGCCCGGGAGCCTGGTTCTCCGTGCGGAGGCAGCTCCTGGACACCCTGAGTCGCTATCTCGGGCTGGACATCCATCACATGGGAGAGACGAGCAGGCACATTGGCACCAAGGCTCGTGGCGCCTACTGGCTGACGTTTCTGGGCGAGCCGTTGCTCGCGCAGCTCGGAGGGCTTGAGTCCCTCCAGCAGCGGCTCGGAATGCCAGAGCTGTCCTTCCAGAGGATGGCGTCCGAACGCGTGCTGCTGACCTTGGGCGAGTGGCCTGATGCCATCGATACGGAGACTCAGTCCGTCCCGGTCCAGTACCGGGAGCTGGCGCGTGTTCTCGAACCCTTCCTCGGCGAAGAGAAATCCAGTTGGCCCCCGTTCGATACGGCGATGTGGCACCGCTGGCTTCGCAGACTGTGCCCCTGACTCGCTCATCGTCGGGCCTTGGCGTGGCCGCTCACTTCACGTCGTAGACCTTGTGCAGCGGGGCTCCGTCGCGGTGCAGGTCCACCTCCAGCCGGCGGGCGGTCTTCAAGAGCGCGTACGTCTCCAGCGCCTTCTCTGGCGTGTCGAGTGAGATTCCATTGACGCGCTGGATGACGTCGCCGTTCTGGAAGCCAAGCTTGTCGTAGAGCGAGCCCTCGCGAATGGAGAAGAGCTTGAAGCCCTGCGCCTTGCCATCCTTGAAGGCGGGGACGATGCGGGCCTGCATCGCCATCTCCGAGTGCCGGGGCTGCAACGTGTCGACGAGCGGGTCCTTGCTGGTGATTTCGTAGGCGTTCTCGCCCACGCTTCGGATGTCCACGCTCGAGTCGGAATCGTCGAGCGGGGGCTTGGTGAAGAGATGGAACGTGCGTGCTGCGACCAGTGCTCCCGCGAGGATGAGCGCGCCAGAGAGGAACCACGCGTACCGCCGGAAAGTCTTGTGCTTCATCGTGTCCTGCCTCCTCCCCCGTGAAGGGTGAAGGAGACAAGAGCAAGCTCGATGCCAGGGACGTGCGCGTGTCTGTCTTCACTCGGGGCCGCGTCGCGCCGGGGCGGGCCCGCGTTGTCTTGCGGGCCTGGCGAAGACCCCTCCTGTCACGCGTCGCGGATTCACGGGTGACAGGGTGTCGTGACAGGTTGTCACGCGACGCGATGGGGACAGAGTGGCGTCGGTTGTACGACAGTTGACCGGGTGCTGCCGTGTCACATGCATCCGGAAGAAGCGCGGCTCGGAGAACCGGGCGCTCGCCATGAGCGAGCCCGTGCTGCTTCGTTGTGAGTATTGGCACCAGGGCTTGCCCCGACACGCGAAGGGAAGACGGCCGGGAGGTCAGCCGCCGTCTTCCCCTCGTCCCGGTGCGGGCCGACTACTTGGTGAAGGTGATGGGGCCGCTGGAGAGCGTGGTGTTGTTCGCTCCGTCGACCGCCCGCACCCGCCACGTGTGGCTGCCCGCCGCGAGGCCCGTCAGCGTCGTCTGCTCGGTCCCCACGCCGTACACCTCGAACTCCCACAGCGAGTACCCATAGCCCGTGGCGCGCTGGATGCCTCGCATGCGCACGTAACGGCCCACGCCGCTCAGGTTGAGCAGGTCATCCTGCGCGCCATTGCCGTTGGCCTCGGTGTACACGGCCCTCCACGTCGTGCCGTCCACGGAGGCCTCGATGGCGTACTGCTTGCCGTACGCCGCCTCCCAGAACAGGTTCACCCGCTTGATGGAGTACACGGCGCCCAGATCCACGGTGATGGACTCCGTGTCAGGGCTGGCCACGTCGGTGCGGCTGGACCAGCGCGTGGCGGTGACGTTGCCGTCCACCGCGTCGTTGGGGCTGCCGAACTCCGACGACGTCGCGGAGACGTTCTTCGCCAGCGCCAGGTTCGTCGACGTGCCCACGTAGGCCTTCGGCGTCACGTCCGGCGCGCGGTCCGTGCCGTCCACCACGAGCACGTACCTGGACACGCCCGCGCCCACGTCCGTCGTCTGCTCCCAGATGAACGTCGTCGACGCACCCGGCACCGCCGCGCCCGCCGCGGGCACCAGCGCCGCGAAGGCCGCCGGAGGCGCCGTGTCGTTCAACGTGAAGGTCGCCGTGGCGGACTGCGTGACACCGCCCGCCCAGTTGTAGGCCCTCACGAACCACGTGTGCGCGCCGTTGCCCAGCGCGGCGTTGATGACGGGCGCGGAGTTCGTGCGCGTCGTCGCGACAGGGAAGGGGCTGCCGTCCAGGAACACCTCGTAGCGGTGGATGCCCGTCTGCGGGTCGCTGCTCGCCGTCCACGTGAAGTTCGGCCGCGTGGTGATGGTGGAGCCCGGTGCCGGCGTCTGCAACGTGAACGCCGTGGGCGGCGTCGCATCCGTCAGCCCGAAGCCCTGGATGCCCGCGCCGTACTGGAACAGCGGGTTGCCATAGATGGGCAGGATGGGCAGGCCCTGGGCAATCCGAGACTTGATGGCCGCCCGCTCGGCGGCGGTGGCGCCCAAGTCGAACGGGATGTCCCACTGCTCCAGTTGGTTGTTCTCCACGTCGGTGCCGACCTGGTCCATGCCCCTGGGCAACTGCCACGGCAATTTGCCGCGCGGGAACACGTCGCCGAAGAGGATGTCCGCCACGGCCGGGCCTCCCGAGTCTCCAGGCCGGTACGCCACCAGGAGCGCATTGGTCTGCGGGACGACGTTCGTCAGCACATACGGACGCGGCAGGATGAGCACCGTCGTCGTGGGAATGTTGCGCGCGCGGAAGCCGGTGATGAGGCCGTACTGGTTGCCCCACTTGGCATCATGCGCCGGGCCAATCGGGTCTCCGGGCAGGTAGGGCTTCTCCTTGTCCCACTCGGTGCCGTGGGTGAAGTAGCTCTCGCCCACCACGACGATGGCCGCGTTGGGCGTGACTCCCGCCGGAGCGTTGTCCTTGTAGACGGTGATGCCGGCCGCCTCGGCGCGCTGCTTGATGGCCTGGTAGATGGTCAGGTCCCCGAACTCCGTGCCGTGGAAGTCCGAGCGCCACGTCACCATGCAGGGGCCCGCATCCGCGCAAGGCCCCGCCACGACGATGCTCGAGCCCGCGCCCAGCCGCAGCGGCAGCGCACCGTCGTTCTTCAAGAGCGTCATCGCGTTCTGCGCCGCGCGCCGCACCAGCGCCTTGTGGTCCGCCGTGTGCCACTCGGAGGTGCCCGCGAGGCCCCTGCGGTACGGGTCCTCGAAGATGCCCAGGCGGAACTTCAGGTCCAGAATCCGGCGCACGGAGTCGTTGATGCGCGCGATTGGCACCGCCGTCTCGAAGTCGCCCATCTGCGCGGGATTCGCCCCGCCCATGACGTCCGAGCCCGCCGTCGCCGAGCGCGTCCACGCACCCGACGGCAGCCAGTCCGAGCAGATGACGCCCTGGTACCCGAGATTCACACGCAGGTAGTTGAGGATGCCCACGCTGTCACCGGCGCCGTAGCCCTCCGGGCCCAACAGCCAGCTGCCCGCGTAGCCGGGCATGATGCCGCTGGTGCCCGCCTCCAGCGCCGCGTGCCACGGACGCATGTGGTAGTGGATGGTGGTGCCGTCATAGGTGATTCCGGCCTCGCCGCCCGCGCCCTGGCCGGGCCAGTGCTTGGTGGTGACCCAGATGGAGTGCGGGTTCACCTCGGGACCGCCCTGCAGGCCCGCGATGAGCGCGCGGGTGAGGCCCGCCGACAGGTCCGCGTCCTCACCATTGCCCTCCTGGATGCGCGGATAGAGGACCTTGGTGCCCACCTCCGCCAGCGGCGACAGGGTGCCTCGGCTGCCCACCGCGAGTTGCTCGCGGCGTTGCATGTCACCCAGCTCGTAGACGGTGTCCAGGTCACGAGAGGCGGCCAGCGCCGGCTGCGTGGGCCAGCTCGTCTTGTAGCCGTGGATGGAGTCACCCGCGTCGACGTTCGGGATTCCCAGCCGCGTGCCCGCGGAGGCGCGCTGGAAGCTGACGATGTCCTCCGGGCTCAGGGGGCCCATGGTGAAGCCCGCCTCCGGAAAGGTCTTGGCCTCGTAGAACATCTGCAGCGCCTTCTCGCGCGTCGTCATTCGCGCCATCAAGTCGTTGACGCGGGTGGCGATGGGGTTGTGCCAGTCCTCGTACGGGTCGATGACGCCGTTCTTGTTCAAGTCGCGCATGCCGTTGATGAGCGCGACGCCGTCCGCCGCCGTTTCGACGACCGGCAGGTACACGCTGAACTGGCGCAGGTCCGAGCGACTGGTGGCGCCGCTGGCCTGCGTGGCCACGACGTACCACTTGTATGTCCAGCGGTCCGGCAGGTCCTGCGTCAGGGTGAATGACGTGCCCGTCGTGGTGGTCATCAGCGTGTAGCGGTCCAGCAGGCTGCCGGCGGCCATCCAGTCGTAGTCGACGCGGCTGATGTTCAGATACAGCTTGTAGTTGGCCGCGCCCGCGACGGCGGCCCACTGGAACGTGGGACGGCGCGTGTTCGTCACCATGGCGTTGTTGGCCGGAGCGACGACGGCGAACGCACCCGCGATGGCGGGAGGCGCGGGCGCCTGGTACGGGTCCGGGATGATGGTGCGGTCTCTTCCGTCCGGAGGCCCGCCCGTGGTGAAGATTTCGACCTTCCACTCCGCGCCCTGCACCGCGAGCGAGGTGACGCTCTGCCCGCGCAGCACCGTGCCGGTGGACGTCGTCACCGCCAGCCGGATGTCCGTGTTGGGCGCGGTGGGCGAGAACTGATTCTTGGAGAGCGTAATCGTCGTGTTGGGAGCGAAGGTCAGCTCGTAGGTGAAGGGCCCCGGCGGGTTGCGTACCGACGGCGTGGTGTTGCCTTCCTCCGGCGTGGGCGTGACGCTGATGGGCGCGGGCGAGACATTGATTTTCGCGTACGCCAGCTCCGGGAACATCAGCTTGATGGTCTGGTTCGTCGTCTGCGGCGGCGGCTCCTGCGGTCCGTCACCGGGCGCGTAGACCTCGAAGTCCCAGAGGGAGATGCCGTAGCCGGTGCCTCGGGTGATGCCGCGCACGCGTACGTAGCGGGCGGAGCCGGACACGGTGACTTCGCGGCGGCCCGGCGCGCCGTCGGTGATGTTCGTCGCGAGCGGTGACCAGGTGCTGTCATTCGTCGAGCCTTCAATCGCATACGTCGACGGATAGGCGCCCTCCCAGTTCAGCACCACCTTGCCGAGCGTCCTCGCCGAGCCCAGGTCCACGCGAATCCACTGGCCGTCCAGCGGGTCCGAGGACCAGCGCGTCGTCGTGTTGCCGTCCACCGCATAGCCCGGCGTGAGGTGGGCCGCGTTGCCCTCCACCGTCGATGCCGTGGCGGGACGGTTCTTCGCCAGGTCGCCCGTGGTGGCCGTGCCGCTGTAGACGGCGAACTCCCACAGCGAATAGCCGTAGTCCACCGCGCCGCGCACCGTGCCGAGGATGCGCACGTAGCGGCCCGTGCCTGACACCGTCAGGTCATCCGTCCCGCCGTCGCCGTCGGTGATGGTGCGGAGGTCCGTCCAGTTCGCCGCGTCCGGGGACGTCTGCACCTTGTAGCCGATGGCGTACGCCGTCTCCCACGTCAGCACCACGCGGCTGATGGTGGTGCTCGCTCCCAGGTCGACGTAGATCCACTCGTTCGCGGTGAAGGTGCTACCCCACCGCGTGCCTCCATCTCCATCCACCGCGTAGTTGCCCGTGAGTCCCGGCTCCGCGGACGACGTCACCGTCGGTCGGTTGAGCGCGAGGTTTCCGGCCTGGGCGCTCGCGTCCGCGCCGAACGCCATCACACCCACTGCTACCGCTGTCGCACACACCCGCGTCAGCAGACTCCTGACACGGTGCGTGGCCTGCACAAAAGGGGTTGGTAATCGCATGGGGACGAAAAGCGGGCCGCTGGAGAAAGTAGGGGATGGGGTGAGCCAGCGCATACCGAGACGGTTCTGCGTCCGAGCGGTCCTTTCCTTTCAACCCACGATTCTATTTCTTCGGACGACAAAGAAAGTCAAACCAGGACCCGCTAACGCGGCAAGTCGCGAAAGGCATGGCGGTGCTCCGCGTTGAAGTTTCATCAGGTTACGCGGGTGCCGCGTTGCGTTGTCGACAAGGGCGTCGGGTGCGGGCGCGCGGCGAGTGTTGTCGCGCGCCCACTTCGACCGATGCGGGTTCAGCGCGTCTCGTTCTGCTTCGCCCACGCGGCGACTTCGGGCGTGCGTGACTCCACCCAGGCGCGGAACTCATGGGCCTGGGAGAGGTACACCTCGCCGCCGCCCGCGCCACTGGAGGGTGGGTGTCCGAAGAAGCGCGTGTGCACCTCGCGGGCGAGTGTGCCCACGTCGACGCCGTGGGCCTTCGCGAGCCGCTCGAGGAACTCCTGGAAGCGCGCGCCGTCTATCCTCATGGCGTCGGCGGCCTGCACGAGGCTGTCCAGGTGGGTGGCGCTCTGCCCCAGCGACGGGTGGTCCGCGATGAGCTTCTGCACCTGCTCCGGCGACATGGCCAGGTCCTGGCACAGCCGTTGGTCGAGCAGCTCCGGCCCCAGCGTGACGAGGTTGCGCGCGAGCGTGGCGTCCATGCCGCTGGCGGTGAGCAGCTTCACCTGCTCCTCGCGGGTGCGCTCCTTCTCCGGGTCCAGGTACTTGGCGCCGAGTCCTCCGAGGAACAGGGCCGCGCCGAGCACCTGGAAGCCCGGTGCCCAGCTGAAGAGCGCCGCTCCCGCCATCAACGCGCCGCCCAGGGCCTGGGCTCCGGACGCGCTGGCCTTCCAGCCGTCGCCCTCGCGCAGGTACTGGAAGCTCTGCAACGCGTCTCCCGCCGCGCCCAGCACCGCGCCGATGGCGGACGCCTTGCCGAGCGCCGCGACGGTAGAAGCCGCCGTCGCCGTCTTGCCGAGCACGCCAGCGAGGAACACTCCGCCGTCCGCGGTGAAGCTGAGGCCGTCGCCGACAATCTTGAGCTTCGCGGCGAGGTCCGCCTGACTCCAGTTGCTGGCGTCTCCGGCGAACGCCGTGCCGACGACGAGCAACCCCAGCCCGCGCAGCGCCTGTCCCCGAGGAGAGTTCGCGCTGTAGGGCAGGCCCGTCTCCTGTTCCGTCAGGAGGGCGTTCAGGGACTGCGTCGTCTTGCGCACGTCCGCTTCGGAGGTGCCTGGCTTGATGGTCCGCAGCAGGCGGACGTAGGCCTTCATGTCGTCCGGCTTCATGCCGAACACATCCGAGCAGCGCGCGAGCCCGTCGAAGATTTTCTGGGCGGTGCCCGGGGACTTGCCGCCGGCCGCGAGCAGGGCGCCGGTGCCCGCACTCTTCACGAGCGCGAGGGCGAGCTTCTCGTCGAAGTCCTTGCCGTCCTTCAGCTTGCCCACGACGTCGAGGAAGAGCGGTGCGTCCTCCGCCTTGGCCGCGAGCTGTCCGGCGAGGTAGCTGGCGCCGCCCTGTGTCTCCGCCATGCGGGGCAGCTCGCGAGCGAGCGCGGCGACACGCGGGTCATCCGAGCCTTGAGGCACGCCGTCCGGCGCGGCGGTGGCGAGCAGCTTGCCCAGCCGCTCGAACTCCGCGAGGTCCTTCTGGATGCCGGCCTGCCCGACGTAGGTGGAGATGAAGTCCTTCTGCTGCTGGGGCGTGAGGATGGCGGAGGGGCCGCCGAGCAGCGCGGTGAGCTTCTTCTGGTGCAGTTCCGCCTTCTCCGCGGCCACGGCGAAGTCGCCGCGCACGCCGTCGATGGCACTCCACAGCGTGCGGTGAAGCGCCGCCTGGTCCTTGCCGTAGGTGGGCGCGGTGCTGCCCGGCGCAATCACTTCCCTCCGATTCAGCGAGCGCTCGATGTCGAACGCGAGTCGGGTGCCGAGCCCGAAGTTGACGGCGGTGCGCACCGCGCTCGTCATCGACATGTTCACCAGACCCGGAGGCGCATCGCGCGTGAAGGCCTTGCCCACCATTCCCGCGGCGGGGTCCTTCAAGAACTCCGTGGCGCGCGTCAGGGAGTAGAACGTCTGGTGCTCGATGCGGTTCTCCTGGTCCGCGAGCTTCTTGAGCACCTCCGGATTGTCCAGGTCGGGCTGGCGCAGCGGCGGACGGGGGTGGAGCTGGCGGTTCGTCTCCGGAGACACGCCGGCGAAGAGCTGGCCCATCTTCGCTAGGGACGGCTCGGCGGCGCGGACGAACGCCTCCTGGTAGACGGGGTCCGGGTTGCTGGCGATGAACTGCTCGAACTGACGCGCGCCCTGCTCCAGGCTGTTCTTGAGCGTGCCCTCCAGCGCCTTCGCGTCTTGCGCCGCGCGCGTCTTCACGTCCGTGCCAGCGGAGACGCTGACGATGCCCACGCCCGACTTCGGAGTGGTGAGCTCGGGCTCAGGGACAGGGAGTCCCTGGGCGGCCTCGTCGAGCCTGCCCGCGATGGAGGCTCCAACGCTCTTGCCCGCGCTCACGCCTGCGTTGGCGGCTGGACTCGTGGCTCGCGAGGCGCCCTCCAGCGCGGTGAAGGACGGCTGTCCCCGAGTGGGAGAGAAGAAGACGCCGAGCTGCTCGCGCGTCATCGCCACGGGGCCACCGGTATGCAGTGGGTCCGCGACGAGGTACTTGCCGTCGGGTGTCTTGCCGAGGATGGCGTTGAGGTGGCCGATGTCTCCGGAGCCCATGCGCTCGGGGAACTGGTCGCGCCACTTCGCGTTCGTCTGGCCATTCGCGATGACAGGGTTTCCCGCCGCGAGCTGCTGGTCCAGCGCCTCCCAGCCCTGGCCGTAGCGAGAGCCGAGGCCCGCGGCCTTGATGCCATCACCCACCATGGTGCCGCCCGTCAGCTCGCGGTCCCTGTCCAACTGCGGCACGCGCGTGCCGTCGGACGCCTTCACGTGGGCGAACTCGCTCTCGCGACGTGGGCTCATCAGCGCGCGGGCGTAGTCCACCTGTTGCTCCTTGGAGAGCCCCGGGGGCATGTGGCCCGTGTATGCCAGTGACATCGCGAGGCTCGCGGGCCCGCAGTTGGTGCTGCCGCGCGGACCGGTCGGGTTGTACTCGGAGGTGAACTGGGTGATGAACGCGGCCTCGGCGGACATGGCTGGCCGCCGTGCGCCGCCCTGGGTCGTGAGGGCCTGGGTGAGTGCCTCGCGTGTCCCCGCCGCGTACTGGCCGGTGGCCGTCACGTCGTGTTCTGTCTGGAAGCGCTCCAGTGCCGCCGCCGTCTTCGGGCCGAACTGGCCTGGCCCCGTGGCGACCTGCTCCTCGGTGAGATAGCCCAGCGTCACCAGTGCGTCTTGCAGCGCCTTCACCTCGGGGCCGGAGTCGCCGCGCTTCAGGTCCTTCAGCGGAAGCGTGACGGGGGCTTCCTCTTCTTCTTCGGGAGGAGGCGGAGGCGGTGGTGGCTGGAGCCGCTCGCGGTGGACTGCGCCGCCGTCACCGTCCTCGAAGCGGGAGGTCGCGTCGAAGCCTTCCGTGCCGGAAGTGTCTTCCTGCTCGACGACGTGGTTCTGAGACGATGTCTCGTTCCGGGCTGTTTCAGTCGCGCCTTCGGATGAGATGGTTTGAGTCGGACGTGATGAGCCGTCGACACGCATGGTGTGTTGCTCCCCCTCTGATATCCAACGCACCTACGGCTCAGCGGCGGCTCGATTGCGTGGCCGTGTGTCGCTTCGGTGCGCTCGCGGGGGAGAGACAACGTTTCAGTCGCCACCTCGTCCAGCCGGGGCGAGGGGCGTGCCCGCACCAACATGGCCCGGGCCGCGTTGGAGAAGCCCAGACCTGAGCCCTTCCTCAAACGCCAGCGCCCCGAATCGCCAGCTCACGGGCTCAGCTACCTCTCGGAGTGTCTGTCAGCTCTATCTGGTATTGCACGACCTTCAGTCGACGGTGGGCTCCCGACGAATGGGGGCCATCGCCAGGAGGGCTTCGCATGTCGCCGCGATGGTCGATTCCGCTGCTGCTCGTGATGATGGCCGGATGCAGCGGCACCACGAAGTCCGTGCGCCTGCACACGGGCAACGGCGAGCCCATCGTCTTCACCCCACTCAGCGGCGATGCCGCGCCGGTTGAGTTGGACGAAGACGACTTCGTTGAAGCTGTAGAAGCGCTCGCCCAGAACGTGCGGCCGTCCACTCGTCCCCAGGAAATGGCCCGGCGGTTGTTCGAGGTGGGTTCGCGCAGTGGCTCGTACCTGTACGAGCCACGCGGCCACCGCGTTATCCCGTTGGGACCGGGCGAACACCTGGAGGGCGAACAACCCGCGACAGAGGTGGAGCTGACGCGCGCATACCTGCGCTGGTGCGAGCGCACGAACAAGCCCGGCGATTGCCTGCGCCTCCTGGTGGAGAGCCCCACGGTCACCGGGGATGGCCGTTACGCCCTGGCCATGGCCTTGGCACAGGGCGTCGTGTTGGACGAGATGCTGGATGCCTTCAAGGACATGACCGACCCCCAGGCCATGCTGTCGGCGGTTCTTTGGACGTGGACCACGTACTGCATCTTGCTCGCGGTGCCCGAGCCTTTCTCGAAGGGCGTGGCCGCCGTGATGACCGCCTCCCTCATTGCCTACGTGGGGGTCGATACGTTCTGGACCCTCATCGTGGGCTTCAAGCAGTTGGTGGAGGAGGCGGAGCGGGCCACCACGTTTGACGAGCTCCGCGAGGCGGGCGAGCGCTACGGCCAGGTCATGGGCCGCAACGCGGCGCGCGCGTTCGCCATGTTGGCCGTGGCCGCCATTGGAAACACGGCGGCGGGGGTGGGGTCGAAGGTGCCAAGGCTCCCAGGCGCCGCGCAGGCAGCGGTGCAGGCCGAAGCGCAGGTGGGCCTCAGGCTCGCGGCGGTCGCGGACGTGGGAGCGGTGACCGTGAGCGCCGAGACCGTCACCATCGCCCTCGCCCCCGGTGCCGTGGCCATGGCGGCCAAAGACACGGGCGGCGGCGCCTCCGCCAAGGCGCGTCCCATGGGCTACAGGGCCTGGGGCTCGTTCAGTGGCTTCAAGAAGGCCATGGGCCCGGCGGGCAAGAACAAGGAGTGGCACCACATCGTCGAGCAGACCCCGGGCAACGTGAACCGCTTTGGCCCCCAGGCCCTCCACAACACCGAGAACATCATCCCTTTGGACAAGAGCCTGCACGCCGACGTCAGCGCTCTCTACTCGTCGATCCGGCGTAGTATCACGGGCTCCAGCACCTTGACCGTGCGGCAATGGTTGAGCACGCGGTCCTATGAGGCCCAGCGTGACTTCGGGCTGCAGGCCATGGAGAACGTGGCGAAGGGGTTCTGGCGATGACGTTGGAGACACTGGTCGAGCAGTTCGCGCTGAACGTGGCGGCGCAGACCGAGGCCATCTTTCGAGGAGATGCCAAGACCGGGAACAAGCACGCCAGGAAGTACGGTGCCGCCGTCGACGAACTCCTGGCCAATGGAAACGCAGGGCGTGATGCCCTCCTCGTCCTGCTCAAGCATGAGCGCATGGATGTGCGTGTCATGGCCGCCGCCCATCTGCTCCGCTACCGGACGGCCGCGGCGAAGGCGGTTTTGGAAGAAGCCGCCCAGGGCAAGGGGCTCGTGCCCTTCGAAGCCGGGCAGGCATTGAAGCGCTGGGAGGAAGGGACCTGGGCACTCGATCCAGAGTAGCCGCATCGGTCGAACAGAAGGGCCACCCGACGCCCAGGCTGACCCCCGACGGGAGGCACCCAAGGTGCCTCCCGGTGACTCCTGTCACGGACTTCGGCTCAGGCGCTGACGCCCACGCCGATGGGGCAGCTCACGCCGGTGCCGCCCAGGCCGCAGTACCCACCGGGGTTCTTCTCCAGGTACTGCTGATGGTAATCCTCGGCGAAGTAGTACTCGGGCGCCGGGATGATTTCGGTGGTGATGGTGTCCAGGCCCTTCGCGGTGAGCGCCTTCTGGTAGGCGTCCCGGCTGGCCTCGGCGGTGCGCTTCTGGGACTCGCTGGTGGTGTAGATGCCGGAGCGGTACTGCGTGCCCTCGTCGTTGCCCTGCCGCATGCCCTGCGTCGGGTTGTGGCTCTCCCAGAAGACTCGCAGCAACTGCTCGTAGCTGAGCTTCTTCGGGTCGAACACCACGCGGACCACCTCGTTGTGGCCCGTCATGCCGCTGCACACCTCGCGATAGGTGGGGTTGGGCGTCAGGCCCCCCGCGTAGCCCACGGACGTGCTGTACACGCCGGGCGTCTGCCAGAACTTGCGCTCGGCGCCCCAGAAGCAGCCCAGGCCGAAGATGGCGACCTCGTGGCCCTCCGGAACAGGCCCCTTCAGCGGGGTGCCCAGCACCTCGTGCTTGGGGGGAACGGACATCTCCTCCGTACGGCCCGGCAGCGCCTCCGCCGGGGACGGCATCCGCAGCTTCTTGGTGGAGTTGAAGAACATGCCCTAGGAATAGCCTCCCGCCCGTCTGGTTTCACCCCTAGAAGGAGCAGGCGGCCAATCAGGCGGTGTTGGGGCCACAGGCCCTCCTCCACCAAGGTAGGCCGACCTGCCCCGCTGAAATAGGGTCTCCCACCGAATGCGCCTCCCCACCGCCACGGCCTTGTTGTGTCTCGTCCCTTCCCTCGCGCTCGCGGGTGCGGATTCCCGCTGCCGCGCCAGCCGCTTCTCCGCGCAGGAAATGAAGGGCGCCTCCGCCCAGCAGCGCCATGCCGCGTATGTGCAAACATGTGCGCTCGACGAGGTGGTGGAGCTGACGAAGCAGCTGGTGCGCTTCAAGACGGTCAGCAGCGAGGCGCCTCCCGCGAAGAGCCCCGACATCGCCGCCATGGGCCGCTTCCTCCAGAAGTGGGCCAAGGCCCATGGCATGGCGTACCGCGTCGTGGGCGACAACGACGTGTTCGAGATTGCCTGGGGCGAGGGCGCGCCGACGCTGGGCCTTGTCTTCCACGGTGACGTGGTCCCCGCCCCCGTGCACGAGTGGAAGCGCCCGCCCTTCGAACCCTATGTCCAGGAGGGCCGCCTGTTCGGCCGGGGCGTGGAGGACGACAAGGGGCCGCTCGCGTCGGCGCTGGTGGCGCTCGACCACGCGCGGAGGCTCGGGCTCAAGCCCCAGGGCAAGGTGCTCGTCATCGTCGGCAACGGCGAGGAGAGCGACTGGATCGGCATGGCGAAGTACGCGGCCACCGAGCCCAAGCCCACGCACGTCATCTCCGTGGACTCGGGCTACCCCGTCGTCGCCGCGCAGTCCGGCTTCGTCGCGTGGAACCTCGTCGCGCCCGTGGGGCCGGCTCTGCAGTCCTCCAAGGTCGCGCTGCGTCCGGTGGACGTGAAGGCCGGCGAGTTCCTCACGCAGGTGCCCGGCACGGCCACGCTGAAGCTTTTGCCCGGTGAGGAGGGCTCGCTCGCCGTCGCCCTGGAGACCGTCAGGAGCGCCGTCACCGAGGAGCAGCGGGTGCGCCCCGGGCTGAAGGCGGACGTGAAGGAGGAGGGTGGGGCGGTGGTGCTCACCGTCCACGGCAAGGCGGTGCATGCCTCCATCGCCGACGAGGGAAACAACGCGCTGTGGGGCCTGTCCGGTGTCGCGGCGAGGCTGCTCATGGAGGACAACGGCATCGCCGCCATGCTGCACGTGCTGTCCACGCGCTTCGACCGCGACCATCACGGTGAGAAGCTGGGTCTCGTGTACTCGGATGGCGGGCTGATGGGGACGCTCATCGTCTCGCCCACCGTGCTGCGCGTGGCGGATGGCAAGGTGAGCCTGGGCGTCAACATGCGCCGTCCCCAGGGGAAGGATGCGGCGGCGTTCAATGCTTCGCTGGACCACGCCGCGGAGCGCGTGGGCCAGGACTCCGGAGGCCGCGTGAAGGAGGGTGGCGGACGCTACGTGGGAGACGCGCACGTGGCCGACACGTCCGGGCCGCTCGTCACCACGCTGCTGGACATCTACAAGCGCCACAAGAACGTCCCGGACGCGAAGGCGACGTCCGTGCGCGGCGGCACCTACGCGCGGCTGTTCCCCAAGGCCGTGGACTTCGGCCCTGGCTTCCCGGGCGAGGAATACACCGGCCACGCGCCCGACGAGTCCATCTCGCTGGAGAGCCTGGACCTGGGCACGCGCATGCTCGCGGAGGCCATCCACGCGCTGGCCCTCACGCCCGCGCCCGTCTCCGCGCAGGAGAAGTAAGGGCTACACCCGCGCGGGTGGGCTCTTCGCGCGGGGCCAGTACACGCGGAAGGTGGTGCCCTCCTCCTCCGAGGAGCGCACCTCCACGCGGCCGCCATGCGCACGGGCAATCTGGTGGACGATGTAGAGGCCCAATCCCAGGCTGCGCTGCTTCTGATACGTCGAGGCCGACTCGGACGTCGCCACCGGCGTCTTGAACGGGTCGAAGATGCGCGGCAGCAGCTCCGCGGGAATGGGCTCGCCGCGGTTGTGGACCTCCAGCACCACGTCGTGGGCCTCTCCACGCACGCGGGTGTGCACCGGCGTGTCGCCGCCTCCGTGCTGAAGTGCATTGGACACCAGGTTCCCCAGCACCTGCGCCACCCGGTCCGGGTCCCAGTCGCCCGACGTGTCTCCCGACGATTCGAACAGGAGCGGACGCCCCGGGTGGCTCACCTGGAGTTCTTCCAGCGTCGCCTGACACACGTCCGCCAGGTCCATCGGCTGGGGTGAGACGGGGATGCCCTCGCCCAGCTTGCTGCGCGCGAAGTCGAGGATGTCCGTAATCATGCGCCCCATGCGCCCGGCGGACTTGCGGATGCGCTCCACCGCGCGGCGCTCCGGCGCCTCCAGCTCCTCCGCGCGCGCCAACTGGAAGGCCGAGGCGCCAATGGCGTTGAGCGGGTTTCGCAGGTCATGTCCCAGGACGGCGAGGAGCTGTTCCCGGAAGTCCACCGCGCGCTGGAGCGAGGCCTCCGTCTGCTTGTGGTGGGTGATGTCCACCAGGACGCAGCCCAGGCCCAACAGCCCCGAGGCCTGGGGCTCGCGCACCGGATAGAAGGTCACCTGCCACATGCGCTTGCCTCGCGGCGGCATCAGCGAGGTCGGCGTGGCGAACTCGAAGGACTGCAGGGGCTCGCCCGTCTCCAGCACGCGCCGAAGCAAGGGCTCCATCAGGTCCGCCACCGCCTTCGGCTGCATCTCCCGCAGCGTCCGGCCCAGGTGCGCCTCGGGCGGGAAGCCGTTGATGTCCGCCAGCGTCTGGTTGATGCGCAGGTAGCGCAGCTCCGGGTCCAGGAAGGCCATGCCCAGGGGCGAGGCCGCCAGCAGCGCGTCGAGCAGCGCCAGCGAGCGCTGGGCCTCCACCCGCGCATCCCGCTCCATGTCCTGGAGCCGGGCCTGGAGGATGTACGCGGCGGCGCGCTGACACATGGTGCGAAACAGCAACAGGTCCGCGTCGGAGAAGCCAAAAGACGTACGCGAGCCCAGGTATGCCACGCCCAAAAGCCGCGTTCCTTCCACCAGGGGCACGCCGTAGACGGCGCGCAGCCCCACGTCGCGCAGCACCGGCAGCACGACGCGCGAGTCCGTGGAGGCCGAGCGCAGCGTCATGGGCTGGCGTGTCGCGGCGACCTCGCCGACGAAGCCCTCGCCCAGCGCCAGCGAGCTGCCCAGGGCCTTGTCTCCGCCCAGCCCCACCGCGGCGCGCACCACCAGGCGGTCCGCCTCCAACATCAACACCCCCGCCGAGTCCACGGTAAGGGTCGACTCCATCACCACGTTGAGCAGGCGCACGAGGAGCGTGTCCACCGCGGGGCCGTCCAGCGTGGCCTGTGCCATGCGGTCCAGCGCCTGGAGGCTGCGCTGTCGCTCCTCCGCGAAGCGCTGCACCGTCCGCACCACCGTCCGGTCCAGGGCGCCTTCCAGTCGCTCCAACTCCCCGGGTTCGAGGGGCCGGGCCTGGGCCTCCAGCCTCCGGAGGATGCACTTGCGAAGGAGCGCGTACTCGGCCACCACCTCGCCCAAGTCGAAGCCCTGGTCCAGTCTCACCACCGCGTGCTCGTCCGCCAGCGCGGTGTCGGGGCCCTGTTCGCCCTGGTCGAGCGCGTCCGCCAGCGACACGAGCAGCCCCGGCATGTGGTCCAGCAACCAGGAGGGCTTTTCGCGCAAGCCGGCGTGGAGCGCGTGCATCGCATGCTCCCACTCCGACAAGAGGGCCTCTCGATTCGCGCGCAGGAAGTCCGACGCCCTGAGCGGTGTTTCCCGCTCGGGCTCGCCGTGCTCCGTGGAGCGTGTTTCCGGCTCCAGCATCACCGACCTCCTGAGGCCCCGCCCCCTCGCGCCGCCCTGACTTGAATCTGGGCACCTGGGCAGTTGTATGTATGTCCGGCCCCTCCGTTTGGCGGGAGTCGCGCGTGCGAGGGCCACCCCGAACCCTCGTCATCCGAGGAGCCCGCGTGGCGCCCGCCGGAGTCGTCCGTCGCTCCCCGCTGGACGAGGCCTTCGTCCGTCCACCGGCAATCGGTTGACCCCGAAGGACGACGTCGGGGGCTGTCGGAGTGCACGCGCTCGGTTAGGGTGAGTGGCAGATGCGCACCCTCCTGCTGACCCGCTCCGATGTGTCTCGCAATCTCCAGGCGCTCACCCTGCTGGAGGATTTGCGAGAGTCCTTCCGCACCGATGCCCTGGCACGCACCGTGGCTCCCCAGCGCGTGCGCGCGTCGCTGCACGCCGAGGGCACCGTGATGGCGCTCCTCCCCGGCTGTCTGCCCGGCATCCCCGCGTACACGGTGAAGGTGCACGCGAAGTTCCCCTCGAGCACGCCGGCCATCCAGGGTGTGCTGCACCTGAATGACCTGGCCACCGGTGAGCTGCTCGCGGTGATGGACTCCGGACACCTGACGGCGGTGCGCACGGGGGTGATGGGCGCGCTGGCGGCGGACGTGCTGGCGAGGCCGGACGCGAGCCGGGTGGCCATCATCGGCGCGGGCGCGCAGGCGGTGATGCAACTCAAGTCGCTGCGCCTGGTGCGCTCGCTGTCCCACGTGCGGGTCTACGACACGGACCCCACGCGCGCCTTCGCCTTCGCCACGCGAATGTACAAGGAGCTGAACCTGCCGGTGCGGCCCGAGGACTCCGTGGCGGACGCGGTGGCGGACGCGGACATCGTCATCGCCGCGACGTGGAGCCGGCAGCCCTTCCTCCACCCCGGCATGGTGCGACCGGGCACGCACGTCACCACGCTGGGCGCGGACGAGCCGGGCAAGGCGGAGGTCTCCGCGGAGCTGCTGCGACAGGCGCGCTTCATCTGCGACCACCGGGGCCTGTCCGTCACCAGTGGGGCCGTGGGCAACGTGGGGCTGGGCGAGGACGCCATCCACGCGGAGCTGGGCGAGGTGATTGCCGGGCTGAAACCCGGCAGGACGTCTCCACAAGAGGTGACGGTGTTTGGCGCGGTGGGGCTGCCCTTCCAGGACCTGGCGGCCGCGTGGCACGTGTATCAAGCCGCGCGGGGTGATGACGCCATCCAGGGCCTGGACTTCAGCGCATGAGGGTCTGGGACTCGCTCATGTCGCGGTTGGGGCTCACGCGGCCGGAGCTGCGCGCGTGGGCGATGTACGACTGGGCGAACTCCGCCTACGTCACCACCGTCATCGCGGTGGTGTTTCCCATCTACTACGCCTCCGTCGCGTCGAAGGGGCTGGAGCGTGAGGTGGCCACGGGCCGCTTCGCCGCCGTCACGGCCGTGGCGCTGGGCACGGTGGCGGTGTTGTCGCCCGTCCTCGGCGCGCTGAGCGACAGGGCGGGCCGACTCAAGGCGCTCCTGGGTGGCTTCCTTGCCTTGGGGTTGCTGGCCACGGTGGGGTTGGCCGGCGTGGGGCCCGGTGACTGGGCCTGGGCGCTGGTGTGCTTCGGTCTGGGCAACGTGGGGGTGACGGGCAGCATCGTCTTCTCCGACGCGTTGCTGCGGCACATCGCCAGGGACGAGGAGCTGGACCGGGTGTCCACCGCGGGCTACGCGCTGGGCTATCTGGGGGGCGGGCTGCTGTTGGCCGCGCAGCTCGTGTTGCTGGTGAAGCCCGGCTGGTTCGGGCTGCCGGACGCAGCGGCGGCCTCGCGCGTGTCCTTCGTCACGGTGGCGCTGTGGTGGGGCGCGTTCTCGGTGCCGCTGTTCCTGCGCGTCCCCGAGCCTCGGCCCCCGAGCGGCGCGCCCCTGCCCCGGCTGTCGCTCACCGGCGTCTTCTCGCAGCTCACGGAGACGCTGCGGGCGCTGCGGCAATACCGGCAGGCCCTGCTGCTGTTGGTGGCGTATCTGCTCTACAGCGATGGCATTGGCACCATCATCCGGCTGTCCACGCTGTATGGGACGGAGCTGGGCATCGGCCAGGGCGCGTTGATGGGGGCGCTCCTGATGACGCAGGCGGTGGGCGTGCCCTGCGCGGTGTTGTTCGGCAAGGCGGCGTCGCGGGTGGGCTCGAAGCCGGCGCTGATGTTCGCGCTGGCGGTGTACGTGGTGGTGACGTTCCTGGGCTACTTCATGAGCTCGCCCGTGCACTTCTTCGCGCTGGCGCTGCTGGTGGGCATGGTGCAGGGCGGGAGCCAGGCGCTGAGCCGCTCGCTGTTCGCGCAGATGATTCCGCGTCACCGCGCCGCGGAGATGTTCGGCCTGTTCAGCGTCTTCGAGAAGGTGACGGCGGTGGCGGGCCCGCTGGTGTTCGCGGCCACGGTGGAGCTGACGGGTTCCAGTCGCCTGGCGGTGCTGTCGCTGCTCGGCTTCTTCGGCGCGGGCGCGGCGGTGCTGTGGCGCGTGGACGTGGAGGCAGGCAAGCGCGCCGCGCGCGAGGACGACGCCCGCGCGGGGTGGAATGATGCTCCGCTGACGACCGCCGCTCCCGGGGCCGCGCGCGCGGACTAGCGCTCAGTGTTCGACAGGGGGCACCTCTCGGGGGGCGGAGAAGAGGCTGTCGCGTCCATGGCGCAGCACCACTTCTCCGTGGAGGACCTCTGTCACATCGTCGAAGGACACCGCGAAGTCATGGCGGCGCAGCAGGCCCTTTTCCACGATGAGCTCCTTCTCCGTGATGTCGATGATGCGGCCAATGGTGTGGCCATCATTGCCGCGGACCTTCATTCCCTTCTGAATCTCGGCTCGGCTGAACATGGGAGCTCCCTGGGGGCGTGGGAGAAGCCCCTCGTGGCCAAGCTGGAGAGGGACCTCGCCCCGCGCAACGCCCGCACGGTGAGACGGCCCCTCGGAGGCTTTGCGGGAGACGGCTACCCCCGCGACTCGGCGCCCGGGCGTGCGGGTGATGTTTCAGTCGACAGGGATGTTTCACAGGAGGCAGGCGACCGACGCGGTGAGTCCGGGAATGGGCTGAAGCCTGGTTGCACCCGCGCCCGCGCGTCCCCATCGGTGTGAGGAGGTCTGTCGCCAGGACTGAAACAAGCGAGCCTTCCTGGGAAGGAAGCGTGGATGCGACGCATCGCCGACTATGCCCTCCTGGGTGACTGTCATTCCGCGGCGCTGGTGGGGCGGGATGGCTCCATCGACTGGGCCTGCTTCCCACGCTTCGACGCGCCTGCTGTCTTCTGCCGCATCCTGGACGCGCGGCGGGGCGGCAGCTTTGGCGTGTCACCCGAGGGCCCCTTCACCGCCACGCGCGCCTACGTGGAGGACACCAACGTCCTGGCCACCACCTTCACCACGTCGCGCGGAGTGCTGGAGGTGGTGGACTGCATGCCGGTGTCGCCCGGCGCGGCGGGCGGAACGAGCGTGAGCACGCGTCACGCGCTGCTGCGGCGCGTGCGGTGTCTCGACGGCGAGGTCCGGGTGCGCGCGGTGGTGGCCCCGCGCTTCGAGTATGGCGCCTTCGTCCCTCGCGTGCGGCTGACGTCATGGCGCACCGCGGAGGTCGTCGGCGGCGCGGACGCGCTGTGGATTGCCGCCACGCATCCGCTCATGGCGCATGAGTCCGCCCTGCGCGCCCGCTGGACGCTGCGCGCGGGAGACGAGGCGTGGATTGAAGCCGCGTGGACGCCGTCCTTCGTCGAGCGGGTTCCCACGGACGCGCCGGCCCTCGACGACTTCCGTCGCCGCCTGGAGGACACGCTCACCTTCTGGCGGACGTGGATTGGCCGCTGCGAATACACGGGCGAGCACGCAAGGGCGGTGCGGCGCTCGGCGCTCACGCTGAAGGCCCTGACGTACGCGCCCACCGGGGCGCTCGTGGCCGCGCCCACCACGTCGCTGCCCGAGGAGCTCGGGGGCTCGCGCAACTGGGACTATCGCTTCACCTGGTTGCGGGACGCGTCGCTGACGCTCATCTCGCTCCTGGTGCTGGGCTACCGCGAAGAGGCGGATGCCTTCCGGTACTGGCTGCGGCGCACCAGCGCGGGGCGCGCGGAGGACGTGCAAATCATGTACGGCATCCAGGGCCATCGCCTGATGCCCGAGGTGGAGCTGAGCCACCTGTCCGGACACGCGGGCTCGCGCCCGGTGCGCATCGGCAATGGCGCGGTGAAGCAGCTCCAGCTCGACGTGCCTGGAGAATTGCTGGAGGCGACGTGGCTGTATGCGCGCGCGGGCGGGCCGGTGACGCCGAGCAACTGGGCCTTCCTCTCCGGACTCGTGGAAGAGGTGTGCCGACGCTGGCGACTGCCGGACCAGGGGCTGTGGGAGATGCGGGACGCGCCTCGACACTTCATCCACTCGAAGCTCTTGTGCTGGGTGGCGCTGGACAGGGGGTTGCGACTGGCGCGGGAGCGAGGACTGCCGGTGCCGCTGGTGCGCTGGGCTCGGGAGCGCGAGGCCTTGCGTCGCTACCTGATGGAGTGCGCGGCGGACGGCTGGTTTCCGCAGTCGCGGGGCTCGGACGTGGCGGATGCGTCCACGCTGCTGGTGCCGGCCCTGGGCTTCCTTCCCCTGGCGCATCCGCTGGTGCGCGGCACGGTGCGGCGGGTGCGCGAGCGGCTGGAGTCCGGTGGCCTGCTGTACCGCTACCTCGCGCCGGACGGACTGTCGGGCGGAGAGGGCGCCTTCCTGCTGTGCTCCTTCTGGTTGGTGGATGTGCTGGCCCATGAGGGACGGCGGGAGGACGCGGAGGTGCTGCTGTCGCGGCTCTTGGGACTGGCCAACGACGTGGGGCTGTACGCGGAGGAGGCCGTCCCGCTCACCGGCGAGGCGCTGGGAAACTTCCCCCAGGCCTTCACGCACATGGCGCTGGTGTCTTCCTGCGCGCAGCTCTCCGCGGTCCATGCGCTGGAGCAGCGGCGCCCGCCCGAGCAACCTCGGGACTTCGCGGCCGTGGCCCTGGAGCACCTCCTGGAGTCCCGGGGCAGGCTGGGGCGGGAGGCCGCCGCGGCGTTGCCCTGGCCGCTCGAGCCAGACGCGGTGGCCACCCACTGAAGAGGGCGCTTGTCCGGACGCCCGCATGGCATCCGAGCGGAGAGGTCAGGCCCGTGGTCGCTCGCCGGAGCGTGTCCATCTTCGCCCTGGGGAGGTGCGCATGGTCGTCGGCTTCATGGCATCGCGAACGGGGCGTTGGCTGCGAATCGTGACGGGCTCCTGTCTGGTGCTGGGCGGGTTGCGTACCGGGACGGCCCGGGGCGCCGCGGTGGCCCTGCTGGGCCTGGGACCCCTGGTCGCCGCATCACTGGACCTGGTGTTGCTGGGGCCCCTCTTCGGGCTTCCCATGCGCGGCTCGGACATCCGCCGCGAGCTGGGCGTCACGGGAGAGGCCTCGCTGCTCAACGGCCACCGGCGCGCGTCCTCGCGCTGCGTCTCGATGACGCTCCACTGACGATCGGCCCGCGCGCCGTCACGGTGACGGCGCGTGGGCGCTCAGCTCTCTCCCACCCGGAATGGGATGTTGAGCGTCCCCAACGACTCGCCGCTGTTCGCGTCCACGGGTCGCGCCTGGAGCACGACGCCGTTCTCCCGGCCGGTGACGACCTGGAAGTAGATGAAGCCCTGTACGGTGCCGCCGTCCGCCAGCGTGCCCTCGGGCAGGGACTTCTGGAGCATGTCCCGCGTGGGCAGGGGCTCCTCGCATTGATACGTCGTGTAGGGCCCCGGGTAGTACGGGCCATAATATGGGTAGAAGGGACTGCCCCACGCGCCTCGCGGTCCGTAGCTCCAGTTGCCGGTGCGCCATGCGGGCCCCGCGCCGATGTACACCGCGCCGCGCCCCGAGCCTCCCGTGCCCTCCAGCGTCCCCTCCATCGACGAGGACGACGCCACCGGCTGTCGCAGGGTGAAGGGTGGCAGCGCGGAGTAGCTGAAGCGCGACTCCGTGCCGACGAGCGAGAAGTCCTCGTAGCGGATGCGCAGCGTCCTGCCGCTCTGGTTCTCCAGTCGTACGTAGACGGGCGTGAGGGCGCGCTCCAGGTTGGAGGGGCTGCCCTTCCACGCGGCGCCATCCGCCACCAAGGTCACCCCCGAGGACTCCGCGACGGCGGTGTCCTTGTCTCCCTGGAGGACCTGGGCTTCCATCGAGGGTTTCAGATTCGATTCAGTGACACAGCCTGCCGCCAGCAACATCGCGGCGACGGGCACGAGCGAGCGCATGAGATGCCTCCTTCTGTTCGAAGGTAGGCAGCGGCAAGGCACGCCGAGCACGCGTGAGCGGCGCCACCCCGGCGCGTCGCCAGGGGGCGCGGGGCCTCACTGTTCGGCAGGCGGGGTGACCTCGGCGGCGGCGTGCGGCCAGGCGGGCGAGGTGAGCGCGCTCCAGTCCTGACGCCGCGCCCAGTCCTCGAAGGTGTGCCAGCGCAGGTCCGGATAGCTGTGGCGCAGCGTGAGGATGTCCGCGTGGTAGCCCACCCGGTCCAACCACTCGTACATGGTGGCCAGGTCCTCGCTGCGCTCGCGGATGAAGTCCAGCGGGAGTTGCTCGAAGTGGATGCGATGGCCGCTCACCATCGACAGGAGGCCCGCCGCCTGCTGGCCCGTCACCTCGTCCGACGCCACGTCGATGCGCTGGTCCGCGTGGCGCTCCGCGTCCTCCATCACCCGCGTCGCGAAGGCGGCCAGGTCGTCGGTCGTCACCATCTGCAACCCGCGTGAAGGGGGCAGCCCGAAGGCGAGCACTCCCGCCCTCAGTCCCTCCTCGAACATGGGGCTGGTGAAGTTCTCCATGAAGAACGTGGGCCCCAGGATGGTGAAGGGCAGGCCACTGCGGCGCACGTGCAGCTCCACCCGGTGCTTGCTGTCGAAGTGGGGGATGCCCGTCAGCCGGTCCGCTCCCGCCACCGACGCGTAGACCAGGTGCTTCACCTCGGCGAGCCGCGCGGCGTCCACCTGGTTCATGCCGTGGCGTATCTCCGCCTCGACACCTGATTCGAAGGGCGTGGCCATGGCGTAGAACGCATCCACGCCGCTGGCGGCCCGGGCGAGCGTGTCCACGTCGTCGAAGTCACCCACGGACAGCTCGGCACCCAGGGACTCCAACGCGCGCGCGGAAGGGGAGTCGGGTTGGCGGACGTAGGCCACGACGCGGTGTCCCCGGTGAAGGAGGTAGCGCGCCACGGCGCCGCCCTGCCGACCGGTGGCGCCTGTGACGAGCACGGAAAGGGAGTGAGCCCTGGGCATGTGTGAACCTCGCGACAGACAGGTCTGCTGGATGTCGGGAAGTTGGGGACGATGGGTGTGTCTGGCGAGCGTGGGAAAGGAGCCGCCCATGCCCACGGCCGGGCCCGCCGGGCAGGGGGGCAGGCGGGCCCTGGACGTATCCGCCGTGAAGTCCTCGCCCCGTGTGCCCCTCGCGCGTGCCATGTTCCCGCTCGCCCATGAGCAAGCGAGACAAACCGCAGGACTCCGAGCTGGTCGAGGCCGCCCGCTCCCTGGACGAGGGACTGGAGCGATTCGAGGCCCTGGCCCAACAACTCCAGGACGCGCCCCTCCAAGCGGAGAAACACCTGGAGCGAGCCTCCGCCACCTTGAAGGCCCTGGCCGACATGGACGAGCAGTTGCGGGCCCGGGTCAGCGCCCTGGTGGGCGCCATCTCCCAGGTGCGTGACAGGCAGCAGGCCCAGGCCGAGGCCGTGCACGTGCGCGCGCAGGAACTCCAGGCGCGCACCGAGACCTTCAAGGACCTGCTGGTGCGCTACGGCGGCCTGGGGCAGAGCGCGGCGGAGCTCAACGTGCGGATGCAGGAGTTCGCCACGCAGCGCCAGAACGCGAAGACGCCGGAGGAGCAGGCCGCGCTGGCCGTGACGTTCCAGTCCCTGCAGGACCGCATGTCCGAGGTGGCGGACGAGGCCCAGTCGTTGAGCCAGGCCGCGGAGCAGAGCGAGTTCAACGACATCGCCCGGCAGGCGGACTCCCTGCGTCAGCAACTGCTGGCCGCGCGCAACAAGATGACGTTGCTCCAGAAGAGCTTCAACGGAGGCTGAGCCGAGGGTGTGGCTCAACTGAGGTACGTGGGGGCGAACTCGTCCGGACTGTCGATGGGACGTCGCCCCGAGAAGCCGTCGTACATGCCATGCCAGTGCGAGACGGCGGACTCGCCGATGCGCCAGCACAGGTACACCGGCTCGTCACCGCGGTGGGCTCGGAAGTCGACGAGCCCCTGCGCGCCTTTGATTTCCAGGCCCATCTCGTGGAAGTGGTGCAGCTCGGTGCGGACCCTCTCCAGCAGGGCGTCGCGCTCCTCGCGCAGCGCCTCCTGATTGGACAGGGCCTTGCCCTCGGGGGTGCCCAGCGTCTCCACGAGCTGTTGCACGCGCTCCACCCACGGGCGGATGTGCTCGAAGGTGCGGCTCAGCAGGGGCACCAGTCGGTTGGCTTCGTCGACGCTGAAGTAGCGCATGGCCGTGGAGCATGCAGGGGTCTGCCACGCCGCCGCCATCGCTCGTTTTCCGGAGCGCGGACAACCGCACGGAGTCGGCGGGCGTGTGGAGACGTGTCGACGCTCAGCCGCGCAGCAGGGAGGTGTGGTTGTCCTGCAGCCAGCGTTGGGCGGTGTCTCGCAGCGGGAAGGTGTCTTCTTGCTGGAGGAATGCGGGCGAGTGGCCTGGGGTGCAGCGTCCCTCGGCGTCGAGGTTGGAGCCGCCCTCTTCGTGGAGGTCGGCGTGCAGCATCGAATGGAAGACGAGGTAGTCCACGACGAAGGCGGGGACGTGGGGGCGGTCCAGGGCGGGGTGGATGCGGATTTCCCGCAGCCGCGCGTCATAGCCGCCCAAGTGGATGGTGCGCCGGCGACCCTTGGAGGGGCGTCGCGCCCAGCCGATGTCCACGCGCACGCGGCCGTCGAACCAGTCCGCGTTGAGGCGTGACTGCACGGCGCGCAGGTCGTAGCAGCGGCCCCGGGTGCGCAGGGCCTTGCCGGGCCGCCGCTCGCGGCGCACGAGTCCCTGGCGTTCGCGGGCGTAGGCTTCCAGCAGTTCACCGGCGCTCGCGTCGGACCGGATGGCATAGCGGGCGATGGCGCGCACGACGTCGTCGGGGGCTTCGAGGAAGAGGTGGTGCACGCGCAGCCGCAGGCCCTGGGCGACGCGGCGGAAGCTGACCAGCGTGGCGCGGTTGTCGGTGAGTCGAAGGTGGACCGGTGCGCCCAGCTCCACGGCCAGGCGGCGCGCGAGGCTCGCGGCCTGGAGCAGCGCTTCTTCGCGCTCGGGCAGGCGGCGCTCGGGGGCGGGCTCGTCGTGCTCGGAGAAGAGCGGGGCGGTGGTCGCCTCGACATCCTCGGCGAAGCGAGGCGCGGGAGCGGGCTCGTCGCGAACGGGAAGTGCCGCCGCGCGCCGTTGCTCCTCGCGACCTGGTCGCGCGGTGGAGGCTGGCTTCTGCGCGCGGCCGGGCTGAGGCGTCGACGCGGGCCGTTCGGTCCGCACCGTGTCGAACAGCCCGAGCTGTGAGGGGGGAACTCCCATCGCTACCGGAAGGTATGCCTCCGGAGGGGGAGGTTTCCAGAGGAACGCTCGTCCGCCCGGTCACCATCCGACACGCGGGCTCTGAAGGAGGGCTGTCCCATCACGTCTGACGAGCCGTCTCGGGGGCTTGCTGCCACGGTCCCCTAGCCACGGGCGCGGAAGGGGCCCTTCACTTCGTACGTCACCCCGCGCCTGTCCGAGCCGCGCTGGGAGCTGAAGTACAGCCGCTTGCCATCCGGGCTGAACGCCGCGCCCGCGAGCTCCGAACCCGCGTGCCCCATCACCTGGAGGAACGGCGTCACCTTCCGGTCCGGCGTGAGCAGGCACATCTGCAAGTCATCTCCGTCCTCGCAGATGAACAGCTCGCGCGCCCGCGACACGGTGACGTTGTCCACGCCGCGCAGGGGCGCGTTCGGATACGTGGCCGCGTCGTACAGCACCTCCAGCCGGCCCGTCAGCGGCGTGAGCGCCCACACGCGGTTGTCGTGCTTCGTGGTGAAGTACACCACGCCGCCGTCGTACCAGCAGCCCTCACCACCCGGGAACGCGGTGGTCTCCCTTCCCGCCGCCTGCATCGCTGCCGGAGCCTGGGGCGACACGGGCACCCACTGCACCTTCACTCCCGTGCGAGGGTCTCCCGTGACGCGAGCCGCCTCCAGCGTGCCCTCCTCGAGCGAGGGCCACTTCGCCGAGGTGAAGCGGTAGAGCCGCCCCGTGGGCGTGTCCTCCGTGAGGTACAGCCGCCGGCCAATCGGGTCCACCGCCACCGCCTCGTGCGTGAACGCCCCCAACGCGGGCCGCGCGACGCCCTGTCCCGGTCGTGAAGGCTCACACTCCCAGACGAGCCCCCTCGGGTGCTCCTCGCAAGACAGCCAGGTCCCCCACGGCGTGGGGCCTCCCGCGCAGTTGACGTGGGTGCCGGAGAGGATGCGCCAGGCGCCCGTGACGTTGCCCTTCGCGTCGAAGCGCACCGAGGACACACCGCCATCCGGGGTCGTCTCGCTGTTGCACGCATAAATCCAACCACCATCCGGCTGGGCGAAGCAGGCGCCCCCATCCGGGGCCATGTGCCACGCGTAATCCGTGCCCGGCACCACGTCTCCACTCCGGGCAATGACGCGGGACGTGAAGCCGCGCGGCAGCCGAAGCCCCTGGGCATCCGGGCTGTCCGCCAGCGGCCCGTAGGGGCCCGCGCCGACGCTCGGTGTGGCTGGCGCGGCGTACACGTTGCGCCAGAAGCCGAGGCTCCCCAGGGCCAGCGTGCTGCCCCCCAGGGCGGAGAATCGCAGGAAGTGACGGCGGTGCATGGCCCGCGTTGTCTCGCAGGTCCCGCCTCAGGGGAAGCGCTTCGGAGTCATGCTCCGGTGGGCACCGCGCCCGTGTCATCCCGCGTGGTGCCTCCCTCCACCCCAGGCAGCCGGGCTCAGCGGCCCGGTTGCAGGTAGCTCACGCGGAAGGACTCCTCCACGGCGCGCTCGGTGATGTGGGCCTCCACCAACTCGTAACCCATCAACGCGAAGATGCGCTCCCGGTAGAAGATGGGGCGCGCGTTGCCGTACCAGTCCGTGCACGATTTCGTGCACGCGTCGTCGCCCGTCTCCACCGAAGCGCCCAGCGAGCCCAGCGTCGTCAGCTCCAACTCCGGGTCCACCCGCACGAAGGACACCTCCGCGGAGCCGTAGCGCAGCGAACTCCAGGCCCCACCCTGGAACCGCAGCGGGAGCCCCATCACCCCGCCCCCCGAGCCGTCCGGCTTGAAGAAGAAGCCATGGCTGCGAGACTCGCCCTGCTCGGCGCCGGGGCGCAGCAGCGTGCCTCTCAGCTCGGGCCCACCTTCCCCGAGCGCCACGGTGGTGAGTCGCAGGCCCAGCGTGTTCTCACCCACCACCAGCGCGCTGCCCGCGCCCAGCGGCTCCAGGCGCGTCACCGTGTGGCCCAGGGACAAGCGATGGACATCCCAGGGCGCGCGCACGTCCGTCACCCAGACCGCGCGCTCGCCCGCGGTGGTGCTGTCGTCGTAGGCCTCGCCCGAGCCCCACAGCACGTGGTTGCCCACGAAGCGATTCTGGAGCGTGCCCTCCTGGGGGCCGGGGAGCGTGGTGAAGTCCTCGGGGCGAAGGCTGGTCAGCTCCAGGGAGAACGCGTCCAGCGGCGCGCGCAGCAGCGCGAAGCGGCCGTCGCCCGGGGTCAGCTCGGGGCCCCACATCGAATCGCCCTTGCCCGTGGCCACGAGCAGCGCATCCAGATGTCCATCCTCGTTCTGCCGGAAGGAGAACTGGTCCACCGGGCCGCCGCGCGCGCGCAGGGCCCCAGGCTCGCCTCCGTCCAACGGCAGCCGGTACACCACGGAGTCACGCGGCGTCTTCGAGTCGGTCCGCTCACCCTCTACCGTCCACGACTCGTAGCCCGGGTTGACCCAGAGATACACCGCGTCGCGAGACACGTAGAAGGTCCGCGCGTGCGGCGCCATCAGCGCGGTCGCGGTGCAGGTGAACCCGGGGGCGTCCAAATCACAGCGCACCACCGTGTGCAGGATGGGCCACAGCGTCGTCTGCACGGGCTTGAAGACGTCGCCGCGCGAGAGGAGGGGCCGCCGTGGCGACGTGTCGTCGCCGCGCAGCCAGCCATGCGTGGACGGAAGCTCCATCTGGTCCACCGAGGCGCTATTCCAACCCAGGCTCAGGTAGTACGGCATGTAGAAGACGAGGGTGCCGTCCACCAGCCGGCTCGCGTAGTTGCGGCTGGAGTAGTAGTCGCCGGAGTGCATGAAGTGCGTGCCCTCGTGGGTGAGCACTCCCGCGTCATCCATGCGGAACAGGCCAATCTCCGTGGAGTACTCGGCGTAGCTGTAGCCGATGACGATGATGCGACGGCCATACACGAGCATCTCGTCGTACCAGGTGCCGCGGCTGAAGCCCGGCGCGTGGGCGTCCACCTGGCTCACCGGCTCCAACGCGCCCTCCGTCTGTCTCACGGTGAAGAGCCGGCCCCGGCGCAGCACCACGAACCAGTCCCCCACGGCCTTGACGATGTCGCCCTCGTCGACGCCAGCCTCCTGGTTGTTGGTGATGGAGGGCTCATCCGTCCCAGGCGCGGGCGGAGGAGAGACCGGGTCGGAGCTGGCGCCGCCACAGCCGACGACGGGGCCTCCGCCAGTGGACAGGGAATCTCGAATCGCCAGGAGCAGCTTCGCGTGTTTGTCGAACGCCTGCTCCGACCCGAAGCGCTCCAGCCGCGTGAAGGTGATGGCCGCGGCTTCCTCACGGGTCATCGGTCGGCGCTTCGCGGGACAGGCCGAGACGACGAGGACGAGCAACAGGCCCGCGAGGAAGTGATGTCTTTGGAGGCGGGGTGGACGCATGGGGTCCAGTCCCAGAGCAAGGCGCATACCAGGGGTATGGGCTCCTTCCTCCGAGGGAAGCCTCCCCCCACGGCTGCCTGGATGGCGAGTAAGCGCGACGCGCGTGTCAGGGGTGAAGCGGGCTCACGACTCGCGGCACAGCCGGTCCACGCGGCCCAGCAGGGTGGGCAGCCGGGAGGGGCCGTGCATGCGCTGGACGAACTCAGCGGCGGTGGCGGAGCCCAGGCCCACGGCGCTGACGAAGAGGGGCCGCTGGCTCTGGCCGCGCAGCACGGGCAGGGCGACGTCGCTGGAGTGGAAGGCCGTCTTGGCCACGCCGATGACGGGCACCGCGCGGCCGAGCGCCTCGTACAGGTGCGCGCCCAGGCCGGGCTTGTCCTGGCCCAGCCACACGTAGCCGTCGACGATGATGGCCTCCAGCGGCTCCGGCACCAGGGCGAGCACGCGCAGCAGGTGAGGCAACTCGCGGCGGTAGAACTGGCCGGGCTCATATGCCGCCGCGGGAGGGCCCCGGTCCACGTGGTGCGCGGCCTCCGAGGCATCGGCCCAGTCGCGAAACACGACGCACGCGGCCACGGTGACGTCATCGCGGTAGTCCACATCCACGCAGGCGAGCATCATCATCTCCTCGGGAGCACGGCCCCCGGCGGACGCGGAGGCGTTCGGTCGGCTGACGTCGTGCGAAAGGGCCTCAGTCGCCCGTGTACGCCGCCAGGTCCACCTGGGCGGCGCGCAGTTCGTTGAGCACCGCGTTCGAAGGCCACGCGATGGTGCGGTAGCGCGGCGGCCACAGCTCCGGCATGAACGAGAGGTATCTGGAGGCGATCCGCGTCACGTCGGGATAGGCGACCATGAAGAAGTCCTCCTCGCCCGCCTGGATGGCCACCACGTCCGTCACCGGCAGCAGCGTCTCCACGTCCTTGCTCCAACTGGACCAGCTGATGGGCCGGTTGTCCTGCTCGCGGACCAGGACGCCGAAGCTGGCGACGAACACGTCCACGTCTTCCGCCGCGTGCTGGGCCTCCAGCAACTGCTTCTGGGTGGCGTACTCGCCCATCGCGAGGCGCAGGTGGCCCCGGCGCACCAACTGCGCGAACTCGTCGTTGCCGGCGAGCCGGTAGGGCACCACGTGCCCGGCGTCGTCCACGGTGTAGAGCGCGGGGGAGATGCCGCGAGTGCTGGCTTCGTGCTCGCGCTCGGCGAGCGTGCACAGTCGCTTGAGCAGGGCCGGGTCCCCGTCACCCGCGATGACGAGCGTGGAGCGCGTGGGGATGATGGCGATGGGGCGGCCATTCACGCGGGGGGTGAAGGACGCGAGGAAGCCCGGGTGCAGCAGGCGAGAGGCCTCATAGGTGTCATTGGAGTCCACGGACCACAGCGGGCTCGGATTCTCTTCTTGGAGCTCCACGCCGGACGCGTGGATGCGGTCCAGGTTGGCGAAGGCCGCCTTGAAGGCCTTCGCCTCGGAGACGCCCCACTCCTTCAGGTGGTCGTGCTGCACGTACATGGTGGCGTCGGGCAGGTCCAACACCAGCAGCTCGCGCAGGAAGGGGATGGTGCGGCGCTCCACCATGGGGCGCGGGCGGGACTCTCCCGGTGGCGCCATCAGGCCGAACGTCGCCGAGCGCACCACGGGCAGCAGCCTCTTCCGCGCCTCCTTCCACGAGAGCTTGTCCCTGCTCTCCCCGGCGAAGGCCGACAGGAAGCGGCCGATTTGCTGGGCGCGCTCATCGGGAGACACCTCGCGCGTCTCCGCGAAGAGGTTGTCCAGGTACATCTGGACGGCTTCCCCGTTCTTCAAGAACCGCAGGCCGTAGTCATCCGGCAGCCGCGTCACTTCCGTCACCGTGGGGACGGCCTTCAGCGCCGCCTCCATCTCGCGCCACAGGTACTCGCGCGGGCTCACCGTCTCGGGCGGGCTCTTCGATGACTCCGAGCCCGCCTTCTCCAGACCGAAAAGCTTCTTCCAGAAACCCATGCGGGCTTCCTTACTACAGCACTACAGCCCCAGGTACGTGAGCAGTGCTCCCATATCCGCGTCTGAGAGGGATTCCAGGCTGTACGCGGGCATGTTGCCGCCAATGTGGAAGAACTGGCCGTGTCTCACCTTCTCGATGACGACGAGTGAGTGAGGAATCCCTGGAAAGAGCTCATCATAGTCATGCGTCACTTCCGGGAGGATGGAGGCCATCTCCGTCAGCCGCCCCTCGCCGGTGTGAAGCGCGCCGTGACACTCCTGACACGCGGCTTGATACACCACCTGTCCGCGCTCCAGGCTGCCGCGAGGGACCTCCTGGATGTCCTTCACCACCGTGTAGGGCAGCGCGGGGGCCTGGGCATCCGGGCTGATGCTCACCAGGTACTCATACAGCGCGCGGCTCTGCGGCGAGTCCTCTGGCAGCTTCTGCACGCCGCGCATGAAGCTGACGTAGCAGAAGTTCACCGCGTCCAGCAGGTTCGTCTCGTAGCCGCCCCACCAGTGGGGGCGCGAGGCCACGTTGTAGAGCGTGTAGCCGGAGTCCATCCGCCCGTTCAGCGGCGTGGGCGTCGTCGCGTGGCACGTCGCGCAGGAGAAGTCGTTGAACTGGCTCTCCGAGAATCGCGCGTCGCGGAACAGCAGCTCTCCGTACTCCGCCGCGTTCACCGGCTTCGCATCGTCACCGCATGCCGACGCGAGGGTGACGAGCGCCACGAAGGGCAGCACCTTCCAGGCCGTGTGGCTCATGGCTGCCCCCGCAGGATGCTCACCGAGTCGGGAAAGATGCCGACCCGCACCGTGTTCACGACAGTGCCCTGCGCCAGATTCACCGAGTGCAGCGTTCCGGGACGCACGTGGTCTCCCTCGCAGACGACCAGCGCGTGGCTTTCGTCCGGGGTCAGCTTCGCCTGGTGTGCGTTGAGACAGCCCGCGGGCGCCAGGTCCACCTCGCGACGGATGAAGCCCGTGGCCGCGTCGATGATGGCCAGGGCCTCCACGCCTTGATACGGCATGTACAGCGTCGCCCCGTCCGCGCTGATGTCACCGAACATCGGCGAGCCCGCGAGGCGAATCGTCCGGGCCGCGTTCATGGCGTGCGTGCGCGCCTCGAGCACCTGCACCTCGCGGCTGCTCATCGAGCTGACGAAGACATCTCCCGTGGTGGGCGACATCGTCAGCGCGTAGGGCTGGTGCCGGGGCGCCGTGGCGGTGCCCGCGTTGTTGGCCACCTTCACGCGAGGGGCCTCCGTGGTGGGCGCGGAGAGGTCGACGATGGCCACCTCGTCCGACCAGCAGGCGATGTAGGCCGTGCGCTCGTCGGCGGACAGCCGGATGGCGTGCGGCGCGGGGCACACGTCCACCATGGCTTTGCGAGTCATCGTCTTCGCGTCGATGATGGCCAGCCGCGCGTACATCTCCCGTTCAGTGCCGCCGCGACGCGCCACCTCCGCGATTTTCAGCGTGTCGAAGTGCGTCTGGTACAGCGTGTTCCCGTCCTTGCTGACGATGACGTCGCCGGGGTTGGGGTCCACGCGCACCGAGCCCACCAGCCGGTTGTCGCGCGCGTCCAGCTTCAGGCAGTAGCCATCATCCGCGCCGCTGCCGTGCGCGCCGTGAGGACCGGAGCCTCCGCCCGGCACGTAGTTGGAGATGCCGACGTAGTAGTGGCTCCCGTCCGGCGACACGGCGGTGTGGTGCGGCCCTTCCAGCTCCACCGGGTTGAGTCCCACCGGCACGCGCGCCAGCTCGCGCCAGCCCGGGGTCGTCGCGCCCTCCAACTCCAGCAGGCTCAGCGTGTCGTCCAGGCTGTTGGTGATGATGACGCGTCCACCGGGCCCGGGAGGCGGCACGCCCGTGCCCGTCACCCACGGCTCCGGATGCGCATACTCGAGGCCTTCGGGCGGCTTCACGCCGTCGAAGGGACTCGAGTCGTCGCTGCAGGCCGCGAAGGCGAGCCCCAGCGCGCAGACCCACGCGTGCTTCATGGTGCCTCCTGGATGCGGATGGTGACGGGCTGGGCCAGACGGTAGGGGCCCTCGGTGATGCGGTTCTGGAGCAGGTACGCGCTCACCACCTGGACGGAGAGGTCCTGTCCCGCGCTCGCCTTGAGCGTGTCCCAGGTCGCGGCGTCGAGCTGCCACTCCAGGTTCGACGTGAGCATCTCCACCGGGCACTCGCGCCCGGGCACGGTGACTTGCACCCAGTGGATGTCGCCGGTGAAGGGCGGCAGGTGAGCATGGGCGGTGGGCAGCACCCACTCGCCGACGCGCGCAAGCATGGAGCGGGCCGTGTCGAAGGGGCTCGCGGGGGACACGGGCCGGGGCAGCGCGCTGGCCAGGGACGAGGCCCACGTCCACTTCGGCGGCGCGTCGTTGACCGAGTACGTGGTGCCCGTCGTGGGCAGCGCGAGCTGCGCGGCCTCCGTGCTGTCCGCGGGCTGGTCCTTCGCGTCGACGAGGGAGCGCCACGCCTCGTCGGTGGCGTCACCGCCGTAGAGGGGCTCGCCGCACTTCGACTCAGGCTCCCCGTCGTCGCCACAGGCCGTGGCCGTCAGGGAGAGCAGGGCGACCAGGGAGGAGGTCCAGAGCGGCTTTCGCGAAAGGGGCTTCATGAGGGGACCTGTTCAGTTCTGGCGCCGCCGACCACGGCGCAGCAGGGTGAGGGTGGAGAGCAACAGCAGGACGGGCACCATGTTCCCACCCATGGCCCCGCATCCGCCCGAGCCCTTGGGGGTAGGCAATGGTTTGGGAGTGGAGCCCGCGTCCTCGGGGGTGCCGGCGTCCTCGGGAGTGCCCGCGTCCCCGGGAGTGCCCGCGTCCTCGTCGGGCTCCCCGGGGGGCCCTTCCGGGTAGAGCGGCGCGCCGAGCTGCTCCGCGAGCTGCGGCCACTGGCTGGGGCACAAGTCTCTCACGGGGGTGCCCTTCGGGCAGTGGTGCGTGCCCTGGATTTCGTAGAGGCCGAACAGGGGCTGCCAGGTGTCGCCCTCGTCGGTGCTGCGCGCCAGCGCCCAGTCATGCAGCCAGGTGGAGCCGCAGCCGTAGAGCGTCTGCCCGTCGCGCAGCACGCACGCGTTGCCCGTGGGCAGAGAGAGCATCTGCAGCGGGCCGGTGGAGGGGCCCCGGAAGAAGTGGTTGAGGGTGCCCACCCACGCCGTCTTCCCGTCGGCGGACAGCTCCATGTTGATGAAGACGTCGTTGATGGTGGAGACGATGTTCAGCGTCTGGCCCGCGTCGTCGCTGCGCAGCAGGTACGTGGCGCCCTGGGCGGACACGCGCGCCCACAGCACGTCCGCGGACGTCGGGTCCGCCGTCTCCACGAGCAGGTCATACGGCAGCATCAGCTCCGGCAGCGGGTGGGCCACCTCGGTCCAGGTCTCGCCCGCGTCATCGCTGCGAAAGAGCAGCAGCTGGTTCTCCGCGTTCTTGCCGCTCACGTAGAGGCGCTGGGGGTTGGCTGGGGACACGCGCACCGCGTTGAGCACCAGGCCCAGGCGCATGAGCGGCGAGGGGGCCCACGTCTCACCCCCGTCGTAGGAGCGATAGACGCCGTTGGGCCTGCCGTGGCGGGAGGTGACGACGTAGAGGATGCGGTCGTCGGTGGGATGCGCGGCCAGCCCCGCCACCCAGGTCTCCTTGAAGTAGGGGTGGGTGTTCCATACGCAGCCGCCGTCGGGCGAGCGCAGGAGCGCGCTGCCGGTGGCCGCCACGATGTCGCCCGCCTCGCGCCACAGGTAGGCGTTGGGGCTCCATCCGCCGTAGCCCATGGCCGTCGGGCATATCCACCGGAAGGTCTTCCCGCTGTCGCGCGAAATCACCGCGCCGAACGTCGCGCCCAGGAAGAAATCCTCCGGGTGACCTCGGCGGAGGGTGACGTTGGAGGTCTCCGGCAGGCCCGCGTGCGCTCGCGCCGTCCCTCCGACACCCAGGACCCACAGGGTGACGAACAGGCTCCAGCGGCGCATGTGGCGAGTCGTCATGATTCGGGCTCCAGGGGGTATGGGGGGCGGCCCATCCCGGACGATAACGCCTGGACGGCCGACATATAGCGGCGGGCCTTGGATGGACGGGTGTGGCGCTTCGCCACATGCGCGGAGTCCTGCATCCACCACTTCCACGCCGGGGGTGCGGGGGGCTCGCCTCCTGGCGGCCGGTCTGCTACGGACGCGGGAGACTGAGTCGCAGGGGGGAGCACGACATGGCGGGGGCCGCGAAGGTGTCCGACCTCATTCTGGACGAGGGCGCCAAGGGATGGAGTGTGCCCGTGGGAGGCCCGGGCCGTGCGGTGTGGGAGGCGCTGATGCAGGCAGCGGTGGATGTGGCGGTGCGGGCCTACGAGGACCTGTCGCCGGTGCAACGTGAGCGGGTGCTGGAGGAGTCCGGGAACGTGCCTGCCCAGGCGCGCTCGGCCCTGGTGGACGTGCTGCGGCGCGCCCGGGACTTCGCGGGCGCGGCCCGTCTCCTGGAAGCCCATGGCGCGGACGCGCAGGCCGCGGCGCTGCACGAGCAGGCGGGCGCGTTGATGCTGGCGGCCGAGGCGTGGCTGCGCGCGGGTGAGAAGGCGCGCGCGGCGGCGGCCTTCGAGAGCGCGGGTGCGCTGGAGCGGGCCCTGGAGCTGTACCGCGCGCTCGACGCGCGCGAGTCCATGGCCCAGTGCCTCACCCGACTGCAGCGTCCGCTGGAGGCCGCGGAGCTGTACCACGCGCTGGGCTACGCGCACGCGGAGCTGGAGGCGCTGCGCGGCGTGCCGCCCGAGCATCCTCGGCGGCGCGAGGCGGTGCTGCGCATGTGCGCGCTGCTCGACGAGCAGGGCGAATCCTGGCGCGCCCTGGTGCTGCTGGCGGATGCGCGGCAGGAGTCCGCGGACGCGCGCGCGGACGAGGTGCTCCAGGCGGAGCACCTGCGCCTCTTGCGTCACCTGGGCCTGGGGGACGGCACGTCCTCGTCCCACGAGTCCGCGCCCGTCACGGAGCGGGCGAGCGCCGCGCCCGACGGGTACGAGTACCTCAAGGCCATCCCCATCTTCGGCGAGCTGGCGCTGGAGGACCTGAAGGACTTGTTCCGCATGGCGCAGCAGGTGGCCATCCCCGAGGACACCACGGTGCTGGAGAAGGGCGCGCGGGGCACGGGACTCCTGGTGCTGCTGGAGGGCACGGTGGACGTGTCCAGTGGTCCGGGCCTGGACGCTCGCCGGCTCAACACGCTGGGGCCGGGCGCGTGGCTGGGGGAAATCAGCCTCATCCTGGATGGTCCCACGTCCGCGCACGTGCGCTCACGCTCGGCCGTCCGGGCACTGAGGGTGACTCGCGCGGACTTCCAGCACTACCTGGCCACGCACGAGGCCGCGGCGCTGCGCATCTACCGGCTGTTCACCCACAACCTGGCGGAGCGGGTGCGCGCGCTGAGCGCCTAGGACCCGGGGTGGCGGTAGGATGGCGGGATGGCGGACATGCGTGGCGTGGGGAAGGCGCGGGCCGTGGAGCTCGCGAGCCAGGGGAAGCTGGAGGAGGCGCTGGGGGAATACCAGGGCCTCTTGAAGTCCTCCCCTGACGACGCGGACGTGCGCCAGCGGGTGGCGGAGTTGCTGGAGTGGCTGGGCCGGACGGCCGACGCCGCGGCGGCCCACGAGACGGCGGCGCTGGCGTGGGCGAAGGTGGAGGAGCCCCTGCGCGCGGTGGCCGCGTGTGTCGCCCTGTCCCGGCTGGGTGCGTCCGACGCCGCGAAGCTGCGGTGCGCGCGGGCGCTGGCCGAGCGCTTCGCCCATTGTCCGGGGGTTGTCGCGGAGCGCCCCGTGCCGCTGTTCTCCCGGTTGAGCCGCGAGGACTTCGTGGCGCTGGTGGGCGTGCTGGAGGTGCGCGCCTTCTTCCCGGGCCAGGCGGTGGTGGAGGAGGGCGCGGCGGGCGCGTCCATGTTCGCGCTGGTGGAGGGCCGCGCGGAGGTGGTGCGCGCGCTGGAGGACGGTGCGCGCGGCGTGGTGGGCACGGTGGTGCCCGGGGACTTCTTCGGAGAGCTGGCGCTGGTGTCCGAAGGGCCCAGGCTGGCCAGCGTGGTGGCCACCGAGCGCGCCGTGCTGCTGGAGCTGACGCGCGCGAGCCTGACGGCGGTGGCCGTGCGTCACCCGGGCGTGGGCGAGGTGCTGGAGGACTTCTACCGACGGCGACTGGTGGACAACCTGCTGCGCAGCAATCCGCTGCTCAGTCGGCTCACGGCGGAGCAGAAGGCGGCGCTCTCCCACGACTTCATGCTGCGCGCGGTGGCGCCCGACGAGGTGCTGCTGGCGCAGGGCCAGCCGGGGGATGCCTTCTACGTGTTGCTGCGGGGCCGGTGCACGCCGTGGCTGGAGCAGCCGGGTGGGCGGCGCATGCCGCTCACGGAGCTGCGAGAGGGGGATGTGTTTGGTGAAATCTCCCTGCTCTTGGACAAGCCGGTGTCCGCGACGGTGCGCGCGGACGTGAAGGGCGTGGTGCTGCGGCTGCCGCGCGCCGCCTTCGAGAAGCACCTGCTCAGCCAGCCCGGCATGAAGGGGCTGCTCATGCGCATGGGCACGGAGCGGCTGCAGAACTCCGCGCGCGTGCTGGCCTCCGGCCGCGTGCTGCACGACGGGGATTTGCGCGTCTGAGCCGGGCCGTGGTGCGTGCCCTGGAAATGACAACGCCCGGGCTCCCATGAGGGAGACCCGGGCGTTTGGGACTTCCGGCTCGCGGTGAGGCGGGCCGGAGGTGTCAGCCGACTACATCGAGTAGCCGAGCGTCAGACCGAACACGTGCGCGGAGCCGTTGTACGTGCCGGAGATGCCCGGCGCGGAGCTCTTGTTGTCGGCCAGGCTGACGAACTGGTAGCCGAAGTCCGCGCGCAGCGAGTTCCAACGGTAACCCGCGCCCACGGAGACGCCGAAGCGGTCCGCGTCCGGGAGGTCCGGGGTCAGCGTGCCGCCAGGACCCGGAGCCGGGTCCAGGATGAGGCCGGCGCGGACCTGGAGAGCGGGCGTCACGCCGTACTCGGCACCCAGGTGGTAGTTCCACTTGGCGCGCCAGCGCTTGGGCAGCGGGTTGTTGATGGCCGGGTTCTCCGGGAACTCGATGGCGAGCTCCTGGAACGAGGACCAGTCCACCCAGTTGGCGTCGAACGCAATCGTCAGGTTCTCCAACGGGGTGACGGCCAGACCCCACGCCACCGTCGCGGGCAGCGTGACGTCACCTTCCACCGGACCGTCCGGCAGACGCGACTGGAACTCCGCGGGCACGTTCTGGAAGTCCGCGTTGCCCTTGAAGGTCAGGTCCGCGGAGCTGCGGTAGTGCAGGCCCATGGTGACCCACTTGGGCAGCAGCACCGCCTGCACGCCCAGGTTGTAGCCCACGCCCCACGACGCGCCGCCCAGGTGCACCTGGCCTTCGCTTTCGACGAAGCCCAGCGCGCGCTTGAGCTCCAGCGTGCCGCGGTAGATGTTCAGACCCGCGCCGACGCGGAACCGCTCGTGGAGCTGGTACGCCGCGGTGGGGTTGATGTTGTAGACGGCCATGGCCGACTCCTGGGCCTTGAAGCGGCCCACGAAGTCATCCACCCAGCGGCTGTTCGCGCCGAACGGCGTGTACACGCCCACGCCGACCGCGAAGCGGTCGAAGGGCTTGTACACGGCGAACAGGTGCGGAGGCGGCGACAGCGTCGTCTTCTGGCCCTGCTCGGTTCCGTTCACCGGGGTGAACTTGATGCCGGGGAGGATGCCGGTGTCGCCAATCTGCACGTCCAGCTTGTTCACACCCAGGATGTTCGCGGCGTTCGAGTAGATGGCGGACGAGTCGTCCAGCCACGCGGCCGCCGCGTTGCCCATGCCCGTGGAGCGGGCGCTCTGGGTGTTGATCTGGAAGCCGGCGGCCTGGGAGGAACCCGCGGCCAGCAGCGCTACGAGGGACAGTGTCTTCTTCATGTGAGTCATTCCCCTGAGTCCTGTCCGTTACGGAGTGGCCGCGTCGCCCGTGTTGAAGAAGTTGACGACCTGGGCCTGAGCCGTGTCGCGCACGGACTTCAGGAACGGGTTGCCCGGGTCAGACGGGTCGGAGATGAGCAGGAACACGTGGCGCGTCTGCGTGGGCAGCAGGTCGACTTCCGCCATGTAGCTCTGCACCGTGCGGGTGCTGTCGCGGTTGGCCGCGGCGATGAGCCCTTGCGTCACGGGGTTCGGAATCACCTCGTCACCCTCGATGTACTGGATGAACGCCTCGCGCTCGGCGGGAGCACCCTCCAGGTTCTCCAGCTTCCAGCCGTAGTTGCGAGGAGCGGCCGGGTCCAGGATGGTGCGAGCCAGGACGATGAACTCGTCGAAGGCCGGGGTGCCGGAGACTCGGCCCACGGACTCCAGGAAGCCCAGGAAGCCCTCGCGGCGGGCGACGAACGTCGGGTTGACGGACGTCAGGAGGGTGTCCACCAGGTCACCGCCCGGGACGTTGAGGACGGTGCGGCGCACGCGCGTGTTGACGGACGCGGACAGGGCGCCCTGGAAGCCGCCCAGGCTCTGACCCACGTAGTCCACCGTGGCGGCGTTGAGCGTGGCGCCCGGGACGACGGTGCCCAGCTGCGTGCGCAGGCCGTCGCTGGCCAGCACGCGGGTGAGCTGCGAGAAGTCCACCACGTGGTGGCGGAAGTTGTCGCGCGTGGCGAACAGGTTGGTGAGGTTGAGGAAGTTCCAGCTGGAGACGAGCGGCGGGGACGATGCGGACGCGCGGCGGAAGTCGCCGCCCTCGCACTTGGCCGTCGTCACGCTGCACACGCCCTGGCCGGCAGCCTGGCACGCCAGGTCGCCACCCGCCTGCGGGTTGCAGGCGTTGGGCGACGCGGAGATGCAGCGGCCGTACGTGGGGCTGTTGGCCGTCACGTCACAGGTGGAGCCGGTGGCGCAGGCCTGGTCCGGGGTGGTGATGGCGCCCAGCCCCGACGCGGCGGTGATGCCCGCGCAGCTGGTGCGCTCGCCGTGGAGCACGGTGTCCATGGCGGCCACCGCGTAGCCAGCCTCGTTGAGCTTGTTGACGATGGGGAGCACGGAGGTGCGGTTGCTGCCCAGGCCGTGACCGAAGACGACGACCTTGTAGCCGGTGGCCGGAGGCGCCGAGGCGGGCAGGAACAGCCAGAACGGGATGTGGTCCAGGCGCGTGGGACGCAGGGGGTTGAGCGCGCCGTTGACGTCGTCCAGGAGGATGGGCGACAGGAACGCGCCGACCAGGGCCTTGCCCACGTGCGGGTGCTCCAGGCCGTTGGCGTCCATGGCGCCGGTGAGCTGGGCCGTCTGGTCCACCATGTACAGCGGCGTGGTGGGCACCGGGGTGGGCGCCTGGTTGAGCTGGGCCAGCACGGTGTGGGTGCTCTGCGTGGTGAACGTCCACGCGAGCAGCACGTCCTTGCGTTCAATCTTGAAGTTCGCGGCCAGGCTGTCGAACAGCGGCTTCATGCCCGCGCGGATGGGCTCCAGCGCGGCGGCGGTGCCGTCCGGCACCGCGGCGACCTGGCTCTTGCCGTCGACGAACAGCGGCGACGACAGGCGCATCAGGGCCTGGGGACCGGTGGCGGCGACGAAGTTGCCCTTTTCGTCCTTGGCGCCACGCAGGAGGATGACCGCGTACTGGGTGGCGGGGTCGAGCGGAACCTCGGGGATGATCTGCAGCTGCTGGGGCGCGGGGTCCGCGGCGCTGCCATCGCGCTTCCGGCTGGAGGCGCAGTTGAGGCACACCTTGACCTTGGGCGTGGTTCCGCCCGGAGTCAGCTTGACGAACAGCAGCTCCTTGCCCAGCCGGACGGTGTTCATGTCCAGCTTGGCGTCATTGTCGATGACGCCGCGGGTGGCGCTGTTCTCGGAGATGATGGTCGCCGTCGTGGACCAGCCGTCCAGGGTGTTCAGGCCCTTGATGAGGTCCTGCACCGTGCCGGCGGTGGGGGGCACGGGCAGGCTCAGGTGCGCCGCCGCCGTGGCCGTCTTCGGCGTGCGCAGCAGGTCGTTGGGGAAGGGGATGGTGCTGGTGCTCGGATCGAACGTCGCTTCCGGCTGGTTCAGGATGGAGAAGGTCCACGCCAGGACGATGTCGTCGCGGTTGACGGAGAACTTCGCCGACACCGCGTTGAGGACGTCCTTGTAGCCCAGGCGCAGCTGCTCCAGGCGCTTGGCGCTGTTGAGCTGGTCCGCCAGGCGCTCGGCCGGGTCGGTCTTGATGGACGGCAGCAGCTCCGTGTTGAGGCGGCAGTCCGGGGACGCCAGGTCCTGACCAGGACAGGTGACGAGCGGCTCGCGCGAGCTGGCGAAGGACCAGGTGGCCGAGGCGATGATGGGCTTGTCCTGGTTGGTCCTCACGCCATCCTTGCCACCGATGATGGCCACCGCGTAGCGGCCACCCTTGGGCCAGCCCTGCGGCTGCGGCGGGATGACGGTGATCTGGTTGGTCTCCGGGCGGTAGCCGATGGTCGCCGTGACGGGCTTCGCCAGCTCCGTGCCCTCGTAGAGGTCGATGACCTTGACCGTGTCCGAGTTGACCGTCGCCGGGTTCAGGTCCTTCACCAGCGTGGTGGCGATCGCGGACGTCGGGAAGCCATTGAGCGTGTTGAGGTAGTCCCGGGTGAACTCCTGCTCGGCTGCCGGCGCCTTCGGGTTGATGGGCGCCGCGACGATGTTCGAGCCATCCGGCAACTTGGCGATGGCCAGGTCATTCGGAGACGGCACGACAGCCGGAGACGCCGAGGGGTCGAACTCCGCCACGACGACATCCGCCGCGTTCGGAGGTGGGTCCTGCGCGATGTCTGGATCACACGCTACCGTGCCCAGGGCCAGGGCCCCGAGGAACAACGCCTTTTTCATGGGTACAACCCCCTCCGAGTCCAGGTTTGGACTTCAGGACTAGGTGACAGTCGCGTGGCGTACCACGTCCGTGGGTTGGCCGGAAGCGACGGGACTTGACGCGTTGTGTCACTCATGCATCAGCGTATGCGGGAGTGGCACAGACTGTCTTTGACACACTGCGCTGGAGCCAATCACCGGTACGCTGAGCGGATGAACCGACTGCTGAGTGTGCTGGTGATGTGCATGGCGATGGCGGCGTCCGCGGAGGAGGCCGGGGGCCTGGCGTGGACGGCGCCGGCGGAGTGGGCGGCGCAGGGCGAGCGGCCGATGCGCGCGGCGACGTACAAGCTGCCGGCGGCGAAGGGGGACACGGAGGGCGGGGAGCTGGCGGTCTTCTACTTCGGGCAGGGGCAGGGCGGCGCGGTGGACGCCAACGTGAAGCGGTGGCTGGGCCAGTTCCAGACGGCGGATGGCAAGCCGGTGGACAAGGTCGCGAAGACGAAGGCGGAGAAGCTCAACGGGATGCCGGTGACGACGGTGGACGTGAAGGGCACGTACATGGGCGGCGGGCCGATGATGGGCCCCTCCACGCCGAAGCCCGGCTTCCGTCTGCTGGGCGCGATTGTGGAAGGCCCCGAGGGCGCCCTCTTCTTCAAGCTGACGGGCCCGGAGAAGACGGTGGCGGCCTCGGAGAAGTCCTTCCGCAAGTTGTTGGAGTCGGTGAAGAAGAAGTAGCTAGCGGCTGTCCCGGGCCGTCTTCAGGGCGGCCTTCTTCGCGGGCAGCTCTGGAATCAGCAGCACCTCGATGCGCCGGTTGCGCGCGCGGCCCTGAGGGGTGGCGTTGGCCGACACCGGCCGCGTCTCTCCGTAGCCCGCAGCGATCATCCGGCGCGAGCGCACCCCGCCATGCTCCTCCAGGAAGCGCACCACGTTGACGGCGCGCGCCACGGACAGCTCCCAGTTGGTGGGGAAGGTGGCCTGCAGCTTCTGCGACGGCGGCGAGTCATCCGTGTGGCCCGACACCTGGATGGCCTTGTCATCCACCTTGGCGAGCACGCCGCCCAGCCGCTTGAGGACCTCCTGGCCGCGCTTGCTGATGCTCGCGTCGCCGGAGTCGAAGAGCACCTTGTCCACCAGGTCCACCTGGATGCGGCCCTTGGCTTGGGACAGCTTGATGGCGCCCTCGGCGATCTCCGACTTCATCTTGTCCTGGAGGTCGTCATAGGTGTCCTTGAGCTTGGCCAGCTCCGCCTCCTGCTCCTGCACCGTCTGGGAGAGCTGCTCCTTCTCCGTGCTGAGCTGCTCCTTCTCCGACGACAGCTTCGCGTGCTCCGTCTCCAGCGCGGCGAGCTTCTCCTCCGCCTGCTTGCGCGCGGCCTCCGCGTCACGCGCGCGCGCCGTGGCCTCGTCCGCCGCCTTGCGCGCCTCTTCCGCTTGCGCCTGCGACTGCGCCGAGCCTCGGTGCGCCAGGTACAGCACTCCGCCCGCCAGCAGCACCACCAGCACCGTCACCAGCCAGGGCACCCAGGCCCGCCCTCGCTCCGCTTGCATCAAGACCTCCCAGGGGGATGTATGCGAGCCACCGTAACGACGGCACCCAGGTGCGCCTCAAGGCGCCCTGGGTGCGTGAAGGTGTCTGGAGGTTCAACCTTGCAGCAGGGGCGCAAGCCCCACACCGTGTGTCAGAAAGGGAACCAGGAAGGCCGCACGCTGCGCACGTCGCTGAGCGAGTGAGACAGCTGCGCGCCGAAGTCGTTGAACGCCTGGCCATCCAGCCACATGGATTCAATCTGTTTCTGGCCGAGCCGCACTTCGTGACGTTTGCCATTGGCGGCGGTGGCGACGACGGTGTCTCCGCCGTTGTACGTCACCTGGAATTTCTCGCCCCAGATCTGGACGGGCTCGCTGAACTTCAAGTCCTTGGGCACCTGGGTCACCATGTTGGTGCCGCGCGAGCCGGGGACCTTCATGTCATCCATGAACTCGCGCAGGAAGTCGCGCGTCACTTCGCGCGTCTGCCCATCCAGGATGGGGTCCACCTTGTTGTCGTAGCCGAAGCCCAGGATGCTGTTGCCCTGCTTGGGGTTGTCCAGGTTCCACGTGGGGACGCTGAGCATGAACTGGTTGGCGCCGGGCTTCGCCTTGTCGCGCCAGTCCTGGGCCTCGGTGGCGTTGTCCTTGAGCAGGGCCAGGCCGTTGAAGCCGTTCCACACCACATCGTCCGTGTCGAGCTGGCCGGTGGGCAAGGGCTTGGGCTGGGCGGTGCCGTTGGACGGGTGCGTGCCGCCGCGCGGCTGGAGCGACGCGCCAATCTGCGGCAGGTCGTTCTTGTTGTAGCCCATGGGCAGGTTGTCCAGCGTGCCACCGTCCACCAGGTGCATCTGCCGGCCGGTGACGGGGTCCACCACCTGCACCGGCTCGAAGACGCCGGGGATGGCCATGGAGGCGCGCATGGCGAGCGCCACGGGCGTGTCCGGCGTCGTCTCCTGGCTGAAGACGAAGATGCGGTCCTGCGCGCTCTTGAAGCCGCCGTTGGGGACGGCGCTGTCGTAGGCCTTGGCGGCGACGAGCTGGAGGGGAATCTTGAGGTCGGCGAACGTCACGGGCCGGTCCGTGATTCCGGTCAGCTCGCGCAGCTTCTGGTCGAAGAGGTCATACGCGGCCTGGCCATCCAGCAGGCCGCCGTCGTTCAGGTCCAGGTCGGCGTCATACAGCTTGCCCAGGCGCGGGTCCTTGGCCACGTCCTCCACCTGCTTCGGCGTGGCGCCCGTGGCGGCGAACGCGGCGGCGATGGAGCCCGCGGACGTGCCCGTCAGGCTCACCGGCACCACGCCCATCTCGCGCATCTCCGTCAGCATCGCCGCGTAGCGCTTGCCCTTGCCGCCACCGCCCTCCAGGCTCAGGTGCACGCCCATGGGCTCGCCGCCCTGCACCGGCATGCCCGCCTCGGCGCGGTTCTGGGCGACGGAGGCCGTGTACTCGGCGGCCTTCTTCGCGTCGCCCCCCGCGACGATGTCCAGCGCCGCGGGCGGCTTCGTCACCGGCGTGCCCGTGGGGAAGCGGCTGGCGTGGACCTGTCCGTTGGGCAGCTCCTTCGCCAGGAACTGCGGATCCAACCAGAGCGAGCCCGGGCGCGGCGCGGTGGCCTTCGTGTAGCCCGTCTGCTGCGTCAGCGCCCCTTCCGCCTTCTCCAGCGCGGCCTTCACCTGCGCGTAGCGCGGATGCGTGGAGGGCAGCATGTCCAGCTGCGCCGACAGCGAGCGCACTTGACCCAGCGCGTCACGGAAGCCCTTCGTCTGTTCGACGAGCTGCTTGCCCTGCTTGTCGTCAATCTTGGGGGGCAGGACGCGCTCGAGGACCTTGCGCAAATCGCCCAGGTCCACGTCCAGCAGCTTGTTCAGCGGAATCTGGAGCGGCTTGCCGGTGAGGGTGATGCCCTCCCAGGGCTTGCCGCCGGTGCCGGCGAGCTGGGGCAGACCCAGCTTGGACAGGTCCGGCAGCTTCGCCTCGAAGCGGTCCACCACCTGGTTCGCCGCGCGCGCCACGTTCTGCAGGCCCTGGCCCATCCGCTCGAGCAGGTTGGGCTTGGGGGCCTCCGCCTTCTGCGGCTGCACGGGCTCCGGGGTTCGACGCGGTGCGGCAGACGGTGTGGAGGACGGCAGGGACTTGATGCTCATCGCGGTGGCTCCACTTCGGGACGCGTCGAGGGGGTGGCGGGCTGCCTGGAGATTATCGCCCACCAGCCGTCCCAGGTTGTGTGTCGCCTTTCGGAAGTCGTCCGGGCCCGGCAAGGGCCTTGCTTAGGGGTGGATCAGAGGCGCCTGACGCCTGCTTTATGGAGGCCTTCCGTGACGATGTGCCGCAGCCCCGAGTTCGAGATGCTCGTTGCCCATGCCGTGACGCTCTTCCCCGAGGACACCGTCCTCTCGGCGCTTCAGGTCATGCACCGTCACGGGGCGCACGCGCTGCCGGTGGTGGATGGCCGGGACGGAGCGTGGTTGGGCGAGGTGTCCCAGCATGAGCTGCATCGGCTGTCTTCCTTTGCGCCGCTCGCGCGGCTGGCTGAAATTCTGACCGCCAAGGCGCTGGCGAGCACGGAAGAAAAGACCGCCGCGTCCGTGCCCGCCTCGGCGCTGCTGCTGCACACGCCGCCGCCCCGGTGGCTGCATTGAGTCTTCCGCGGGCAGGTGGCCGGAGGGCAGGGGAGGCGAGCCTCCGGGGTGGTACGAACGAGCAGGCGGCCCGTGCCTCTTCCGGCGCTGCTCGCGCGTGCTCGCGCTCCTCTCACACGGCTCGCGAAGTGACTGGGGGCCGTCTGACGGCTAGCACCGGGGGGTGGGCTCAAAAACCACCGCGGAGGCCACAGCCTGTTCCCGGTGGCCCCGGGCCAGCTGGCACTCGATTCCCCGGGGGACGGAGGAGGCTTGGTATGAAGGCAGTGGCGATCATCCTCGCATCGGGCGAGGCCCGGCGGATGGCCCACCCCAAGGCGCTCATCCTGCACGAAGGCGACAAGAGCTTCCTTCAGTCGCTGGCGTCGACCTTTGGCAAGGCGAGCTGTCAGGTGCTGGGTGTGGTGGGGAAGGATGCTGAGGCCGTGCGCGAGCAGCATCCGGGGCTGGACCTGGTGGAGTCCGAGCAGTGGAAGGACAGCCAGATGGCCTCGGTGAAGGTGGGGTTGGACGCGGCGATGGAGGCCGGAGCGGACGTCGTGCTCCTGCATCCGGTGGACATGCCAGCGCTCCGGGCCACCACGGTGAAGTCCTTGCTCAAGTTGATGGGAGAAGCGGAGGAGGCGCTGCGTCCGGAGTTCGAGGGGGCACCTGGCTGGCCGGTGATGTTGTCGCGGGCCGCGGCGGAGCGGCTGCGGGCGGCGGAGGGTGACCAGCTGGAGGTGGTGCTGAAGAACATGAAGGTGCGTCGGGTGCCGTTGAAGGACCCGGGCGTGATTGTGAACATCAACGGGCCGGAGACGTACGAGCGGCTGTTCGGCTCGGAGCCGAAGCTGGCGCCGCCGCCCAAGCGCCGAGGCACCGGCAAGCGGCCGTCCTCGGGGCTCACCACGGTGGCGGATATCGGCGGCGGGGGCGGTTCGGTTCCCATGGCCGCGTCGCCGGACGAGTAAGAACTGGAGGGCCGGGGCTCCCTCAATCGGGCGGCTCCGGCCCGTCGTGTGAGCAGGGCATGACGGGCCGCTCGTGCGTGCGCGCGGCCCGTGGAGAGGTGCCCGGGGCCTAGAAGGTCAACCCGAGGCCGAAGTACGGCCCGCCGAAGCCTTCCTCGTGCTCGACGCCGTCCACGTGTCCGGCGTCGTTGAGATACAGCGCGCGCCAGCCGCCGCGCAGGTTGAAGCCTCCCAGGTGCAGGGCCATGCCCGCCTGCGCATCCACCTGGCGGTGGGGAAAGGGCGTGGCGTTCACACGCGCCTCCACGTCCAGCGGTGAGGCGCCGATGCAGGCCTCCACGGACGCGCCGAAGCTGGGGCCCACGAAGATGACGCTGGGGGCGTGGGCGCTCGTCAGGCCCGCTTCGACCCGCACGCGCCCGCGGGCGCTGGCCCACAGGGCCGCTGTCACCCGCGCGCTCAAGAGGGTGATGCGGTCCACCTTGTCGGAGCCGTCCTCCGCCCGGAGCGTCAGGCCGGTGATGCGGGTGTCCAACCCCATGCGCCGGCCCTCCATGGCCATGAAGAGGCCCATGGCGCCGCCGCCAGTGAGCCAGTCCGCCTGCGCGCCCAGGCGCACCAGGAGCGGCACGGGCTCGTCGCGCCGGCGCTCCGTGCGCGTGGTGGCGTTCAGCCGGGGCGAAGCCGAGGCCCCCGCGGCGCCCACTCCGACGACGGCGGTGCTCACGGGGACGCGGGCCCGTCGCCGCCGCCTGCGGGGAGCGTCGTCCTGGGCGTCGCGCTCCTTGCCAATGGCTGTCGCGGGGTGCTCGCGCGCGGGGCGCCCGTCGTTCGAGCCCTGTCCGACGGGCGTGGCGGGATGCTCACGCGAGCGGCGCTCGTGGCTGGCGTCCGGGCGGTCCGCGCCGCGCTCCGGGCGGGTGGTGCCTCCAGACGATGACGGCGTGGAGCGCTTGCCGAAGCGGGCCTCGGCGGGGGCTCCGCCGAGCAGGAGGGTGGCGGTGAGCGCGGAGCCGAGCACGGCCTTCGATGAGGGCAAGGTCCACTCCTCTTCCTGGCGGGGGACGACGGGGGAGCGACATTCAAGGGCCGCCGGCCCCGCGCGGCCATGGTCCCCCGGGGTGGGCGGGCGTTGGCCAATCGCGCTTGTGTGGCATTGGGCAGCGCGCCGTCCAATGAGTGCGCACGGCACGACACGTGGGAGGAATCGCCATTCACCGGCGGACGCTCGCCGTGCATCCCGGCCGTCCCCGCCCCATCTCCTGGGCTCATCGCGCGGGGGAGCTGGGACTATCTGCCTGTCTGGACCGGGCGGATGCTCACGGTTCGACAGTGGGCGAAGGCCTCGCGGTGTGAACTGTGTCAGCGAGCTACGGAGGCACTAGGGTGGCAATCGTGACCCATGTGGTGATGCAGCCGACCGTGCTCCTGGTGGAAGACGACCCGGACCTGCGGGGCGCGATGGCGGAAGCGCTTCAGGACGAGGGCTACGACGTGGCCATGGCCATCAATGGCCGGGAGGCCCTGCGCGTGCTCGTGTCGCTGGAGGTGCCGTGTCTGGTGTTGGTGGACCTGGAGACGCCTCGGGTGCAGGGCCTGGGGTTGCTGGAGACACTGCAGCGGGACGCGCGCTTCGAGCAGTCGCGGGTGGTGGCCATGGCGGCGGAGCCGGGGCCCCGTCCGGCGAGCGTGGTGGCGCTTTTGCGCAAGCCCGTGCGGCTCAAGGACCTGATGGCCACGGTCCAGGAGCACTGCCCGGGACCGAGGCCGGAGGTGCCTCGACGAATCAGTAGGTGAGGCCCAGGCCGAAGAAGGGGCCGTGGAAGCCGTCGCGGTGGACGACGCCGTCCACGTGGCCCGCGTCGTCCAGCACCATGCCCCGGTAGCCGCCGCGCAGCACCAGCGCGCCCAGGTGCAGCGCCAGCGCGGCGCTCGCGTCCACCTGGCGATAGGGGAAGGGCGTCATCTGCGCGCGCGCCTCGAAGTCGAGCGGTCCCGCGAGGCACGCCTCCAGGGACATGCCCAGGCTGGGGCCCACGAAGGCGATGTCCGGCGCGTTCGCGGTGCTGACACCCGCCTCCACGCGCAGCCGGACGCGCTCCAGGGAGAGGAGCGCCCAGGTGAGGTGCGCCTCCACCAGCGTGATGCTGTCCGACGCGTCCGTGCCGTCATCGGCGTCCACGCTGATGCCGGTGATGCGCGCGTCCACGCCGAAGCGCCGGCCCTCCAGGCCGATGAAGAGGTCGCCCGCGCCGCCGCTGTTGACGGGCCCGGCCTGGAAGCCCACGCGGAAGGACAGGGGCGCCGCGTGACGCTCCTGCCGCAGTTCACCGCGGTGCCGGGGCTCGTCCACCACCATCAGCCGGTGGTTGCCGCCGGAGAACACGAAGGCGAGGAAGCCGATGCTGTCCGCGACATCCGACGCGACGTGGCGCGAGTTGTTGCGCCGCCGCCGGGGCCTGTCGTCATCGTCATCGTCGTCGGAGTCCGAGTGGCCCACCGGCGTGGCCTCGTGCGTGTCGTTCTTGTCGTCGTCCTTCTTCGAGTCGCTCTGCGAAGGACGGGAACGCTTGCCGAAGCGCGCCTCGGACGGCGTCGAGCCCAGCAGCAATCCCAGGGCAAGCACGGCGCTCAGGACGGAACGGAAAGAGAACACGGTGGGCTCCTCGGCGGTGGCCGGAACGAGGCAACGCGAGTCAGGACGGCCGGCCGCCTGCTTTATTCATACACCCATGGTGTATGGGATGCCGCCTGCCCCCTGGCCGGGCAGCCCTCGCGAGCCCACCGTGTCGCCGGGCCCGGGAGGTGGAAGCCGACCCCCCGGGCTGGTCGTGACGCGGTGCTACTTCCGGACGCAGAGCTTGGGGTTCTTCACGCAGGCCACGGCCAGGCATTCGCTGGCGGAGCGCGGCTCGCAGCCCTTCTTGCACTTGGGGGGCGAAACGCTGAAGTCGCACTCGCCGCCGCCGCACGTGCTGCGGTCCGTCACGGGCAGCGCGTCGCAGGGGCTGTTCAGGTAGGTGGTGATGGGTTCGGGGTGGAAGACGCCGTCATCGTCGGAGCAGACCTCGAAGTCGCCGTCGCCCTGGACCTTGAAGCCATCGCCCACGGCGCAGCGGGGCGCCTGGGGGCTGGCGCTGCCGAACTCGCAGGGCCCCACGGTGCGGGCCAGGCAGCCGAAGGCGGTGTGGTCGCCGATGGTGGTGTTGGCGCAGATGCGCGAGGCCAGGTGCACATCTCCGGCAATCCAGTCCTTGGCGAAGCAGGCGTGGACGTTCTGGTACGGGTAGCCGGTGAAGTTCGGCTTGGAGAGCTGGGGCAGGTAGGTGTCCATGTTGATGCTCACCTCCACGGACAGGGCCTTCGAGTCGAAGATGTTCCCGAAGAACGCGCCCTCGCGGAAGGTGAAGGCGCCGAAGGATGCGACGGGGTAGCGGCCCTGCGTGGTGCCGGGCCTCACCCACGAGCCCGGCGCTTCCATGCGGTTGAAGGGCGCGGACATGACGCTGTACCTGCCGCCGCGGGGGCAGAAGAACGTGGCGCTGGGGGCGTCGCCGCCGCAGTCGTTCTTCTCGGCCGCGGCCAGGGCGTCTCCGGCCTCGCAGCCCCAGGGCTTCTCACACACGCGCAGCACGCGGTGGCCGGAGATGGCGCCGAGCAGGCCGGTGCACGTGTCCGGCCTCGGCGCGCCGGCGGCCACCGTCACCTCCAGTCCCGGAGTGCAGGCGCCCACGCCCTCGCCCACCCAGCCACACTCGTCACCCAGGCCGGAGCCGCCCTTGTCGCACGGCAGGAACATGGGGTGCCATTGCTTGGTGTCGCCGGTGGGGTTGAAGCGCAGGTCGTCCCGGGGGTCCTCGCCGCGCAGGGAGATTTCCACGGTGTGGCCGTAGGCGTTGTTGCGCGACAGCAGGCACGCGCTCACGTAGCCCAGGCACTGGGGGCTGGGCGCCGTGAAATCCCACTCCGGACACAGGGCCGCGCCTCCGCTGAAGGTGTACACGTTGCCCAGGCGGTCCTTCCACTCCACCTTGGAGGTCGGGCCCAGCGCGCACTCGACCAGGTAGTGCATGACGTTGCGCGCGGCCGGGTCCTCGAGCTGGTGCCTGAGGCGCCAGTCACCCGCGAAGGCGCTCGAGGTCAGCGGCTGCGAGATGAGCGCCTCGATGGAGCCCGCGTTGGTGGTGAGCGCGTTGAAGGCCAGGTCGGCGGTGGAAAGCGAGTTGAGGATGCGGATGCCCGGCTCTGCCTCCGCGCGGGAGAGCGGGAGCAGCGCGGCCACGCACACGAGGGCGGCCAGCGCGGAGCGGAGGGGGGCGGGGAGTCGGAGGATGACGGAAGACATGCGGAAGGGACCTCGCGCGAAAAGGAGACTCGGAGTCGCGAGGTAGCACGTGGCGGGCCGACGCTCGCCTCGCAGTATTTCCGTGAGGTTGCGCGCGCGGCTCCAGCGCCCTGTTGCCCCCAGGTCCACAGTGGCGAGGGCAGGTGTGGACCTGGCGGCCACGTCGAAGCGCGCTCCCTGGATCGAGGCACAGGGCTGAGGCGCGAGAGGCCTCGCGGGGGGGAGGCCACGTCGAAGCGCGCTCCCCGGACTGTGGCGCAGGGCCTCGGCGCGAGAGACCTCGCGGGGTGGAGGCCACGTCGGAGCGCGCTCCCGTCAGCGGCGCGCGCTCTTCTTTCCCTTCGCGGAGCCCGAGCGGCGCGGCTCCGAGCGGCCCTGGCTCTGGGGTGCCTCGGGTGGCGCCAGGGAGCAGGCCGCCGCCGCGGTCAGCACCTCCGCCCGCGCGCTCTGGTGTTGCTGCTCCAGCACGCGCAGTCGTCGGGCCATGGCCTCGCGCAGCGCCTGCAGCTCGGCCACGCGGGCCTCGGACTCGGCCGCCTCGCGCTCCAGTTGCGCCCCGCGCTCCGCCAGCGCGGACACCGAGCGAGAGCTCGCCCAGGCCGCCGACCCGCAGAGCACGCACACTCCGGCGAGCAAGCCCCAGGGCAGCCACGCCCGGCGCCACAGCGCCGCCTCGTTTCGCCGCGTCGCTTCCATGCCCGCCCAAGGCTAGCGAGCCACCCGCTGTAGGACTCAAGGCGACGGCCCTGCCACTCGGGATTTACAGGGCGGCCTCAAGTTTACAGGGCCGAAATGATGTCACAGGCTTGATTCGGAACCCGGGCCGGGGCGTCATCCGGCCCCTTTTCCTCCAACTTCGGGAGTCGGTGGGCTGATGGCGATTGCTTGCGTGGTGCTGGACTTCGACGGGACCTTCACGGACGTGGCGACGGAGAGCGCGCCCTTCTTGAAACACTTTCGTGACGGACTGGTCCGCGCACTGGGGCAGGGGGTGGAGCAGGCCTGGGAGGAGGAAGTCGCGGCGCTGCGAGCGGGCGCCGACCTCCTGGGGTGGAACCTGGGTGGCAAGGTGGTGGCACCCGCGACGGCGGACCCGTACCTGACGGCCACGACGGCGGCGCACCGCATCTTCCAGCGGCTCTCCGTGGGCACCGACGAGGCGACGCGCTCGGAGGCCGTGCAGACGATGTATCGCGAGTCCTACGTGCACTCGGCCACGGCCTTCAAGCCGGAGGCGAAGGAGGTGCTGGAGGCGCTGCTCGCCACGGGCCTGCCCGTGACTGTCGTGACGAATGCGCACACGGAGCTGGTGGAGAAGAAGCTGGACACCCTGGCGCCCAAGGGCCGCGAGCGGCTGAAGGTCTCCGGCGACGCGCGCAAGTTCCTGCTGGACCCACCGGACGTGTCCGACGCGCGCTTCGATGCGCTGCCGGAGATGCAGACGCTGGACGGCGTGCTGCGCCGGCCCGTCTACCTGCGCCGGGGCCGCTACTTCGAGGCCCTCAAGCGCATCTGGGACACCACTGGCACGCGGCCCGAGGACACGCTGGTGGCCGGCGACATCTACGAGCTGGACCTGGCGCTGCCGGCCGCCCTGGGCGCGCACGTGCAACTCGTCGCCCGTGACAACGTGTTGCCGTACGAGCTGAAGGCCATCGAGGCGCTGGGCGCTCGCGGTGGCGTGGACAAGAGCCTGCTCGCGCTCCTGCCTCGCCTGCGCTGAAGCAGCCACCCGCCGATATGCTCCCGAGAGGCGCGGCGTTGACGAGACTGTCGTCCGCCGCGCCCTTTCATCGGAGCCCGCCATGTCCGTCAGTCGCTCGCTGTCGTCGTGCGTCCTCGCCGCCTGCATGTCCGCCTGCGCGACCTCGGCACAGGTGGCGCTGGAGGCGCACCCCGTCAGCGTCCAGCGTCCGGCGAGGGAGCCCGGCTGCGCGTTCGAGGTCTTCGAGGAGCGCGAGCCCCCGCGCCCCTACGCCGAACTCGGCACCCTGGCGGTGACGGGCAACGAGTACCTGGGCGCGCAGGGCCGCAAGGAGCTGCTCCAGGAGACCGCCTGTTTGATGGGCGCGGACGCCGTGCTGTTGCCGCGCCCCTTGGAGCGCAAGGTGGCCGGCGGCCAGCGCGTGCGGGAGTACGAGGCCCGCTTCGTCGCCTGGACGGACGTGCCCGCCCGCGTGGCCTCGAGCGACGAGCCGCCACCCCTCCACCCACGCCCCCCACCCACGGCCCAGGAGGGCTACCTCATCATCCCCGTGGACCCCGAGTGGACGGGCGAGTCCGTTGGCACCGTGGAGCGCGAGGTGAAGCCCGCCGACGGCGCGAAGCGGTAGCCGAAGCTCCAGGAGTCCGGGCACACGCCAGAAACACGAAGCCCCGCGTCCCAGGGAAGGGAGCGCGGGGCTCGGTGCGACGGGCCTTGGAGGCCGGAGAGTCTTAGACCTTCGCGCCCGGGGTGGGCTGGAAGACGTCGTTGAACTCCACGATGGCCTTGTTCAGCGAGGCCTTGATGTCGTTGGTGAGCTCGCGCTTGGAGGCGATGTCCTTCGAGATGGTCGGGTACTTGCCGTCCGTGAAGTCCAGGAACTCACGCATCCAGCGCACCACGTCCGCGACGGGAATCTCGCGAATCCAGCCGCGCTTCTTGGGGTCGTCGCGGTTGGTGGCGGCGTAGATCTGCATGACCTGACGCTCGACGGGCAGCGGCTCGTACTGGCCCTGCTTGAGCAGCTCCACCATGCGGGCGCCGCGGGCCAGCGTCTCCTGCGTGGCCTTGTCGAGGTCCGAGCCGAACTGGGAGAAGGCGGCCAGCTCGCGGTACTGCGCGAGCTCCAGCTTCATGGTGCCGGCCACCTGCTTCATGGCCTTGATCTGCGCGGCGGAACCGACGCGGGACACCGACAGACCGACGTTGATGGCCGGGCGGACGCCGGCGAAGAACAGGTCCGTCTCGAGGAAGATCTGACCGTCGGTGATGGAGATGACGTTCGTCGGGATGTAGGCGGACACGTCGCCGGCCTGCGTCTCGATGATGGGGAGCGCCGTGAGCGAGCCCGCGCCCTCTTCGTCGGACAGCTTGGCGGCGCGCTCCAGCAGGCGGCTGTGCACGTAGAACACGTCGCCGGGGTACGCCTCACGACCCGGGGGGCGGCGCAGCAGCAGCGACAGCTGGCGGTACGCCACGGCCTGCTTGGACAGGTCGTCGTAGATGATGAGGGCGTGCATCTTGTTGTCGCGGAAGTACTCGCCGATGGCCACGCCCGCGTACGGCGCGAAGAACTGCATCGGGGCCGGGTCGGAGGCGTTCGCCGCGACCACCGTGGTGAACTCCATGGCGCCGAAGCGGTTGAGCTTCTCCACGACCTGGGCGACCGTCGACTGCTTCTGGCCGATGGCCACGTAGATGCAGTAAACGTTCAGGCCCTTCTGGTTGATGATGGTGTCGATGGCGACGGCCGTCTTGCCCGTCTGGCGGTCACCGATGATGAGCTCGCGCTGACCACGACCCACCGGCACCAGCGCGTCCAGCGCCTTGATGCCCGTCTGCAGGGGCTCGTGCACGCTCTTGCGCTTCACGATGCCGGGCGCCTTCACTTCCAGGCGGCGCGTCTCGGTGGCCTCGATGGGGCCCTTGCCGTCCAGGGGGATGCCGAGCGGGTCCACCACGCGGCCCAGCAGGCCCTTGCCCACCGGCACGGAGGCGATCTGCTGGGTGCGCTTGACGACGTCACCCTCGCGGATGGCCTGGAAGTCACCCATGATGGCGACGCCGACGTTGTCCTCCTCGAGGTTCAGCACGAGGCCCTTCACGCCGTTGGTGAACTCCACCAGCTCACCGGCCTGCACGCCCTCGAGCCCGTAGATGCGCGCGATACCGTCACCCACGGACAGCACGGTGCCCGTCTCCGCGACGGTGACCTTCTTGCCGTAGTCCTTGATCTGCTCCCGGATGATTCTGCTGATCTCGTCGGCGCGGATTTCCATGGGCGTTTTGCGTCCTCGAACAGGGGGCGGGCCGGGTCGGTTCGGGTCCGCCGAAAGCTAGAAGTCGGGGCCCCTTACCACGCACCCCTACCCACTGCAATGCGCACGACATTCGGGGCTCTCGGGGCATTATCAACCCGGTAAGCGACGGTGCCCCGGTGCCCGGCGAGCGAGGGAGCACGACCCCTCCGGGCACGTGTGGCCGTCAGCGGCCGGGAGGCTCGCGGGGCAGCCAGACGACGAAGCGGGTTCCACCCTGGGAGGACTCCACCGTGAGGCGTCCCCCATGGGCCACGGCCACCTGCCGGGCGATGTAGAGCCCCAGGCCCAGGCCCTCCGCGCTGGCGGGGCGGCCCCGTCGGAAGGGCTCGAAGAGGGTGGCGTGCTCCTCCACCGGCACCGTCAGCGAGTCATTGCGGATGGAGAGCGTCACGCCCCCCACCGAGCCCACCAGCTTCAACCACACCGGCGTGGTGTCCGTGCTGTGTTGCAGGACGCTGCCCAGCAGCGTGTCCGCCAGCTGTGTCAGCCGCGCCTCGTCCCAGTGGCCGCGCAAATCCCCCTGCGTCTCCATCAGCAGGGTGCGGCCGGGGTGGGCCTGTCGCCGCTCGTCCAGCACCCGCTCCACCAGCCGGTCCAGCATCAGCGACTCCGGGCGCACCGGCAGCCCGCCGGCCAGCCGGGCCCGGGTGAAGTCCAGCAGCTCGTGGATCATCCGCTCCATCCGCCGGGCCGCCTGGGCCATGTGGCCCACCAGTCGCTGCTGGGGCTCTTCCATTCCTCCCAGCCGCTGCAGGGCGCCGGTGCCCATCTGGATGGTCTGCAGGGGCGTGCGCAAGTCATTGCCCACCACGCCCAGCAGCTGCTCCCGGAAGTGCTCGGTGCGCTCCGTCCGCTCCTCCGCCGCCTTGCGGCCGCTGATGTCCCAGATGGCGGCCAGTCGCACCTGCCGGCCTTCCCACAGGACGTGCTTGCCCAGCACCTCCAGGGGAATGCGCTGGCCGTCCCGGCGCACGCACATCACCTCGTAGGGCGTCTCCACCCCCCGGGCGACGGCGGACATGACGGCGGGGCGGTATTCGGGGGACACCCACTCGATGAGGTGGTGGCCGATCAAATCCCGGGGCGAGTCGTGACCCAGGAGGTGGGCCAGCGCGCGGTTGGCGTCCAGGACGACGCCGTTCTCATGCAGGAAGTGCCCGTCGCAGGCCACGTCCGCGAGGCTGCGCATGTGCGACTCGCGCTCCCGAAGCCGGGCCTCCTCGTGCGTCCGCGCCGTGTCGTCGCGCATCCACATCACCACGCCCGTGAGCACGCCGGCCTGGTGCGCCGGGGACAGCGCCACGCGCAGGCTGCGCTCTCCACTCGTCGACGACAGCACCCCCGTCACCGGCGCCTCCACCACGCTCTCACCAGAGAGCGCGCGAGACAGCAGGGGGGCCAGGGACACCGCCAGCTTGGGCCACAGGTCGACGAGCGGGCGCCCCAGGTGGGCCCGCATCTCCATGCCGGAAAGCGACGCCAGCGCGCCATTCACCCACACGGTCCGCAGCTCCCTGTCCAACAGGGCGATGCCACAACCCGTCGCGTTCAGTACCGCGCCAAGGAAGGGCCAAGCCTCTTCGGGGGCGACCGCGAAGAGCGGGCCACCGGGGAGGGGGTGAAGCAGGGACTGCGGCATGTTGAGGTCGTCCAGAAAACCCGGGGTTACCCCGCGTTCCCCCGAGTATACCTCTCTCCAGGGGCAACGGGAAATGCCGGTTTGCCCCGGACTGCGGGGTACAGGGACGACCTGCGGAGTGGGCCGCCGGACGGCGGCCGTACTCTTAGTGCTGCTTCAACTCGCGGCGCATCTCCTCCAACTGGGTGCGGAGGCTGCCGTCGTAGAGGATGCTGCCCACCTGGGCGGACACGCCACCGAGGAGGCTGGGGTCCACGCGCGTCTCCAGGATGACGTCGCGCTGGGTGATCTGCTGGAGCGACTGGCGGAGCGCGGCCAGGGTGTCGGCGGGAAGGGCGGCGGCGGTGGTGACGTTGCCGCGCACGCGTCCGGCCCGGGCGTCGGCCATGTCGCGGAAGACGCGGGCGATGTCGGCGACGTAGGGCAGGCGGTTGCGGTCCACCAGCAGCCGCAGGGTGTTGGCCAGCACCGGCTCCAGGTTGGGGACCAGCTTCATGACCCCTTCCACCACCTGCGCTCGCTGCGCGCGGGAGTAGATGGGGTTGTGGAGCACGTCCGTCATCTCCGGGTTCTTCGCGAAGATATCCGCGAAGGAGGAGAGCTGCTCGGCGACGGCATCAATGCGGCCCACCTCCGACGAGACGTCGAGGAGGGCACGGGCGTAGCGGCGGGCAATGGACATGTTCACCATGGCGGTCGCGCCCTTAGCATGGTGCTCCAGGGGCGTCCACCTCCGCGGCCAACGTGCCTGGCCGGACAGGGAAGCGACGCGCGGAGGGCAGGTCTGACGAGAGGGGGCTTGGCGAGGAGGCGGCAAGACCCGTACCGTGGGGTCCCGACCGCCCCCATGCACGACCCCGTCATCGGCATCGACCTGGGTACCACCAACAGCGCCGTCGCCACCGTGGAGGACGGCCGACCGCGCCTGATCCCCTCGCGCGCGGGAGGCCGCCTCACGCCTTCCGTGCTCGGTGTGACGAAGGCCGGCGAGCGCGTCGTGGGGCAGCAAGCCCAAGCGCTCGCGGAGGAGCATCCCGACTCCGTTGTCTGGGCCACGAAGCGCTTCCTTGGCCGGCGCTACACGCCGGAATTGGTGCAACAAGCAAAGGCCCTCGTTCCATATCCACTGGTCGCCGGTCCCTCCGGAGACGTTCGCGTGAAGCTGGCCGGGCGCGTGCTGCCCGTCACCCAGGTCTCCGCGATGATTCTGGGGGAGCTGGCGCTCGACGCGCAGGCGCACTTCGGCCGCACCGTCACCAAGTGTGTCATCACCGTCCCCGCCAACTTCGACGACAACCAGCGCCAGGCCACGCGGGAAGCGGCCTCCATCGCCGGGTTGGATGTGGTGCGGCTGGTGAACGAGCCGACCGCGGCGGCGCTCGCGTACGGCCTGTCGCGCGGCTTCGAGGGCAGCGCGCTGGTGTTTGATTTGGGCGGCGGCACGTTCGATGTCTCCATCCTCGACGTGAAGTCCGGCGTCTTCGAGGTGCGCGCCACCGGCGGCGACCCTCGCCTGGGTGGCGAGGACTTTGATCAACGCATCGTCCAATGGCTGCTCGCGCAGGTGGACGACGAGCTCCGCCATGTCGTGTCCCAGGATGCGCAGAGCCTGCGGCGCCTGAAGGTCGCGGCGGAGGCGGCCAAGCGCGAGCTGACCGAGCACGAGGAGGCGACCGTCTCCGTGTCGGGGCTGGGCGACCATTCCACGGGAGGCCGGCGCACGGAGCTGGAGACGGTGCTCACGCGCTCCTTCTTCGAGACGCTGTCGGAGCCGCTGTCGCGCCGCTGCCTGGAGGTGTGTCAGGGCGTGATGCATGAAGCGAAGATGAATCCGCGCTCGGTGGACGTGGTGCTGCTGGTGGGCGGCATGACGCGCGTGCCGCTGGTGCGCCGGCTGGTGGCGGACTTCTTCGGCCGCGCGCCGTCCACGGACGTGCACCCGGACGAGGCCGTGGCGCTGGGCGCGGCGGTGCAGGCGGACGAACTGTTGCGCCAGTCGGGGCAGGCGCTGCTGTTGGACGTGGCCAGTCAGAGCCTGGGCGTGGGCGTGTTGGGCGGACGCGTGAAGCGGCTCATCGCGAAGAACACGGGCGTGCCCGTCGTCGCGCGCGACATCTTCTTCCCCGGGACGTCCGGCCAGGCCGAGGCGCGCATCCCCGTGTACCAGGGCGAGAGCGAGTTCCAGGACGAGAACCACAAGCTGGGCGAGGTGGTGCTCAAGAACCTGCACGTGGCCGCGCGCGGTGACGTGCCGCTGGAGGTCGTCTTCGAGCTGTCCGGCGAGGCGATTCTGTCCGTGAAGGCCACCGACCTGACCACCGGCAACATGGAGACGGTGCGCCTGGAGGCCCGCGCGGGTCTGCCGCACGGCGAGGCGGAGAAGCTGGGCGCGGAGCAGGCGAACTACGCGAAGTCGCAGGGCGTGGTGGACGCGAAGCGCGCGGAGGAGTTGTTCCGCAAGCTGCTGGAGCGCGGCGAGAAGCTGGCGCGGATGCTCCAGAAGAGCGCGCAGGAGAACCCAAGCCCGGAGGCCGACGCCGCGGTGGGCACGGTGCAGCGGCTGCTCGACGGCGGGCGCTCCGCGCTGGACAGCAAGGACGCGGCGAAGTGCGCCGCCATTGCCCGTCAGCTCACGCAACTGTTGTCCGGCAAGCAGGAGCCGCGCGCCTGACCATGAATGCGCCCACCTCCACCACGCGCGAGGCCGTGTTCGTGGTGGATGACTCGCGCACGGCTCGCGAGGTGGTGAGGTTGCACCTGGCCCGGCTCGGCTGTGAGCCGGTGACGCTGGATGGCGGCGAGGCGTGCCTGTCGGAGCTCGCGCGCCGCGCGCCCATGCTCATCCTGATGGACCTGCGCATGGAGCGCATGCAGGGCGACGAGGTGTGCCGCGCGGTGAAGGCGCACCCGGCCGGCCGCAACGTGCCCGTCATCATGTTCACCTCCGCCGGCGAGCCGCACGAGGTCATGCACTGCTGGCGCGCGGGCGCGGACGACTTCCTGCCCAAGCCCGTGGCGCTGGAGGCCCTCCAGGCGAAGCTGGTGGCCGTGCGCGGCGCCCGCGAGCGCGCGAAGGAAGGTCCTCCCAAGGGCCGCCGCATGCTGCTCGTGGAGGGCGGGCGCTTCCTGCACACCTTCCTGGGCGGCGCGCTGGAGCAGGAGGGCCTGCACGTCCTCTATGCGCGAGACGCGGTGGACGCGGAGAAGCTCGCGAGCGAGCACTCAGCCCTGCTCGACGGCTTCCTCGTGGACGTCTCCCGGGCGCCGCGCGAGACGCTGGCCCTGGCCACGAAGCTGCGCGAGGCGAACCCGAAGAAGCCGCTGGTGCTCTTGTCGCGCGCGGAGGAGTCCGCGGACGTGCTGGCCCGCGCGCAGGTGCTCGCCGGGGCACCGCTGTTGGAGAAGCGGCACCTGGGCGCGGATGAACTCCTGGGGCGGGTGCTGTCGCGGCTCGTCCCGGAGCGTGTGCCCCTGCGCGCCGCGGAGCGCGTGCCCTTCTTCACCGTGGTGGAGTTCGCCCCGGTGGGCGGTGGCGCGACGTTGACGGGCTTCAGCCACGACGCCAGCCCCGACGCCCTCTTCGTGCGCACCCTCACCCCCGCGCGCGAGGGCACCCGGCTGACGCTGAAGGTGCTGCTCGCCGGGCAGCGCACGCCCTGCTCGGCCGAGGCCACTGTTGTCTGGTCCAACCCGCCGCGCACCCCGGGCCCCTTCCGTGCTCCGGCCGGCATGGGCCTGCGACTGGAGCGCATGGACCCGGCGCTCACGCAGCAGTTCGTCCGCTTCGTGCCCAGGACCCACGGTTTTTCCCCCTCGGGGACTCCTCGCTCCTCAGGTTTCTGAGAGGCACTGTCTCCCGCAACCCCCTGGAAATCCCGGAGTCCTCTGTCTGCCCGGTGCTGGCATGACGGTGGCAAGAGCGCGCCCGGACCGTTGAGCCATCTGGACGTGGCGGGGCTGGACGAGCCAGCTCGCGCGCCGGATGGGGCCAAGACGCGAACAGGGAGGAGCCTCATGCGGCAATGGAAGCGCTACGGGTGGGTGGGACTGGCGGCGGTGGCGGCGGTGGGCTGCGGGGATGACCCGGAGTACCCGAAGGTAGAGAACGAACCGGTGCAGCAGCAGGCCCGGCTGGAGTCCTTCGAGGACTGTGCTCCGCTGGAGCAGTACATCGAGGACACGGCGACCCGGAGGATGCGCGCGTCGCTGGAGCAGATGCGGCCTCGCAATGGCGGCTGGCTGTTCGGTGACGGCTCGATGCCGCCCAGGGCGGACGCCCCCACGGAGGGCGACGCCAGCTCGGGAGGCGGCTCGCCGCGCGGGCCGGATGACTACACGGGCACCAACAACCAGGTGGCGGGCGTGCACGAGGCGGATTTCGTGCAGAACGACGGCACGCACATCTTCGTGCTGTCCGGACCCCGGCTGTACCTGCACCGCTCCTGGCCCGCGGAGCAACTCACCCTGGCCTCGTCGATGGAAATCCAGGGCTGGCCCCGGGAGATGCTCTACGACAAGGAGCGCAAGCGGCTGGTCATCACCTCGCAGGTGGATGACGACCGTCCGGGACGTCCCACGGTGTGGGGCGGCTTGCTCACGGGCGCGCCCGTCATGGACTGCGCGGGCTTCCGGTGCGGCTACATGGGAGGCGACACGCTGAAGGTGACGGTGGTGGACGTGTCCAACCTGTCCTCGCCCCAGGTGAAGCAGCAGGTGTTCCTGCCGGGTTCGTACCTCAGCGCCCGTCGCATGGACGGCGCGGTGCGGCTGGTGTTGTCGGACGACTTCCGCTGGCCGGCGGACGTGCGCTTCTATCCCGAGTACTCGTCGTCGCTGGAGCGCAGCAAGAAGCAGATGAACGAGGCCATCGACGCGCTCCTCGTCAAGAACGAGCAGCTCATCCGGGCGCAGACGCTGGCGGACTGGGTGGCTCCGGGCAAGCACGTGGCCGAGGATGGAACCGTCACGCCGCTGCCCGTGTCGTGCGGGGACTTCTACCGCTCCAACGCGCCCACCGGGCTGGGCTTCGTGACGGTGCTGTCGCTGGACCTGGACGCCGCGGAGGGCGCGGCCCCCCTGGGCCGCACCAGCATCGTGTCGGCGCCCGGCACGGTGTACGCGTCCACGGAGGCGCTCTACCTGGCGGCGTCGCACTGGTGGTGGTGGCCGGAGGCGAACCAGTCCGACCACACGTACCTGCACAAGTTCGACCTCAGCGAGCCGAACCGCGCGACGTACGCGGGCAGCGGCACGCTGGAGGGCAGCCTGGTGAACCAGTTCGCCATGGACGAGCACGAGGGCGTGCTGCGCGTGGCCACCACGGTGAGCACCTGGCGCGTCGACCCCACCAACAACGGCAATGACGGCGTGTCGGTCCCCAACTCGATGGAGACCCACAGCCGCGTCGTCACGTTCGGCGCCGAGGGCGGACACCTCCAGGAGCTGGGTCGCAGCGAGGACCTGGCGGCGGGTGAGCGCATCTTCAGCGCGCGCTTCGTGGGCAAGAAGGGCTACGTCGTCACCTTCCGCCAGACGGACCCGCTCTTCACCTTCGACCTGAGTGACCCGGTGCACCCACGCAAGGTGGGCGAGCTGAAGATTCCGGGCTTCTCCACGTACATCCACCCGCTGGGTGACACGCACCTGCTCACCTTCGGCGAGGACCGAGCCGAGGACGGGACCTGGACCAGCCGCGCGCTGAAGCTGTCGCTGTTCGACGTGACGGATTTGGCCCACCCGAAGGAGGCCTTCACGCATCGGATGGGCGGGACGAGCAGCTACAGCGACGCGCAGGGCGACCACAAGGCGTTCAACTTCTTCCCCGCCAAGGGCCTGCTGGCCCTGCCCTTCACGGACTGGAACTACAACAACGGGTACGACTACTGGACGGGCTTCACGAGCGAGCTGCGCGTGTTCCGCGTGGACACGGCCACGGGCTTCACGCCGGTGGGCGCGCTGTCGATGAAGGACGTGTACCAGCGCTTCAACGAGCCCCAGTGGAGCTGGTACTGGTCGCCCTCCGTGCGCCGCAGCGTCATGGCGGACGACTACGTGTACGCCATCACCGACGCCGGCATCCGCGCGTCGAAGGTGGGCTCGCTCCAGACGCCGGTGGCCACCACGGTGTTCCAGCCGCCCGTGCGCTGAAGTCGCACCCGTGTCGCCGCGGGCGTGACATGACGTGACGGGTCGGGGCCCTCGGGACAGTGGATGTCCGGGGGCCCCTGTCTTTTTCCGGAGCCGGTCCACCGCCCGTGCAGGTCAGGTGGGCGGGCAAAGAGGCGTCCCTCGCGATTGGCGCATTCCACTTCGGAAGGCGCTATAGGCCGGGCCGTCATGTCCACCGCCGTCGTTCCGCCACAAACCGAAGTCCGTACCCCTCTTCGCACCGAGTTCCGGGCCCTGACGAAGCTGGCGGTGCCCATCGCCATCGCCCAGGGCGGGCAGGCGCTCATGGGCCTGGTGGACACGCTGGTGATGGGGCACGCGGGCACCTCCGCGCTGGCCTCCGCGGGCCTGGGCAACGGCCTCTTCTTCGCCGTCAGCAGCTTCGGCATGGGGCTGATGATGGGGTTGGACCCCCTGCTGTCCCAGGCCATCGGCGCGCGCAACGAGTCCCGAGCGCGCGCGCTGTTATGGCAGGGCGGCTGGCTGGCGCTGGCGGCGGGCGTGGTGCTGTGGATGCTCTTGTTGACGACGCCGGGCGTGCTTCCCTGGGCGGGAATCGTCGAGCCGGAGCTGCAGCAGACGAAGGACTACCTCGTGTGGCGCGCGCCCTGCCTGCCGCTGATGCTGGCCTTCATGACGGTGCGCACGTACCTGACGTCCACCGCGAACATCCGCCCGCTGGTGGTGGCCACGCTGGCGGCGAACGTGGTGAACCTCCTGGCGGACCTGCTGCTCGTCTTCGGCGGCGCGGGGCTTCCCGAGTGGACGGGCCCGCTGCGGCTGGTGCCGGCGCTGGGCGTGGTGGGCGCGGCGGTGGACTCGGTGCTGTGCACGGCGTTGCAGCTGGGCATCGTCCTCTGGGCGGTGCGCCGCATGCCCGCGCCGGAGACGAAGCCCACGCGCAGGCCGGTGTGGACGGACCTGGCTCAGGCGGCGCGCATCGGCACTCCGGCGGGGCTGCACATCGCCGCGGAGATTGGCGTCTTCGCGCTGGCGGGGGTGCTGGCCGCGGGCCTGGGGCCGGCGAGCATGGGCGCGCATCAAATCGCCATTGCCTTCTCCAGCCTCACCTTCACGGTGGCCGTGGGCATCGGCAACGCGGGCAGCGTGCGCGTGGGCTGGGCGGTGGGCGCGCGCGACACCCCGCAGGCCCGGCTCAGCGGCTTCATGGCCTTCGCGAGTGGCGCGGGCTTCATGGCCCTGGGAGGGCTGCTCTTCGCGACCTTCCCCTTGCCCCTGGCGAAGCTGGCTGGCGCGCCTGCTGACGTGATTCCGCTGGTGGTTCCGCTCTTGATGGTGAGCGCCGTCTTCCAGGTGTTCGACGGCGTGCAGGGCGTGGGCGCGGGCGTGCTGCGCGGCGCCGGAGACACGCGCTTCACCTTCCTGGCCAACATGGTGGGGCACTACGCCATCGGTCTGCCGCTCACGTGGCTGCTCGGCTTCAAGCTGGGGATGGGCGTGGTGGGCATCTGGTGGGGCCTGTGCGCGGGGCTCATCGTGGTGGCCCTGGCGCTGCTCTGGCGCTTCCACCGCGTGAGTGCCGGCACGCTGCGCCCGCTCGAGTCCTGAGCGGGCCCGGCGCCTTGATGCCCGGCGACTACCAGGGCAGGTACTGCTGAATCATCTCCCGCCACACGGGCCAGTCGTGATTGCCGCCCTGCCAGATGGCGAGCTGGTGGGCCAGGTCCTTCTTCCACAGCAGGCTGGAGAGGTGCTCGTTGGAGCCTCGGCAGAAGTCGTGCTCGCCCACCGCGAGCACCATCTCCACGCGCTGGAGCGCGGAGAGTTGGTTGCCGTCGGTGACGTTGGGCAGCCACTGCGTGGCGGAGTGGTAGTAGACGTCCGGGTCGTGGTGGCCGTCGAGGAACTCGTCCGTCTCGAACTTGCCGCCCATGGAGATGAGCCGGCGGAAGACGTCCGGATGGCGCAGGCCCACGTTGTACGTGTGGAAGCCGCCGAAGCTGCACCCGGCAAGCGTGAGCCGGCCTCCCGTGCTCCGACTCAAGAGCAGCGGCACCACCTCGTTCAAGAGATATGCCTCCCACTCCTGGTGGCGGGCGATGCGGTCATGGGGATGGATGGACTTGTTGAACCACGACTCCTCGTCCACCGAGTCCGGGCACACGACGACGTAGCGGCCGGACTGGATGCGGTCGGCGATGGCGCCGATGAGGCCGAAGTCCTCGGCCTGGTAGAAGCGCCCCCGACTGGTGGGGAGCAGCAGCACCGGTTCCCCGGAGTGGCCGAAGAGCAGCAACTCCATGTCCCGATGCAGGCGCTCGCTGTGCCAGCGGTGGTATTCGCGGTTCATGGCCGGCAACTTAACCGCGCCGCGTCAAGGACTGGCAATGGCGTGCGGGCAGAGCGTCCGCACTACGTACGACTGAACACCTCGCGCTGAGCGGAACGAAGAGGCCGCGCGGGGGCTCGGAGCCGGGGTCCGCGCCGTCCCACCCCCGTGGCGTGTCGCGGGTGGATTCGCGAGGGATGAGAAACAGACATGTCTCAAGCATGCTTCCTCGAGGGAGCGGCTGGCTTTCGTCCCCACCTGGAGGGCTGAGCGCAACTTCCACGTTTGTCGGGTGATAATCGACGCGGGGCTTTCCCGTGTTTTGACTGAGGTCCGCACATGTCCAGCGTGAGTGGTAGTTCTGGCGGCAGCAGGGGCGCAGACAGCGCCAGCAGGTCTGATTCCTCCACCCGGTCCGAATCGACCGAGTCCGCTCGCGCGGATGCGGCGAAGGCGGATGCGGCGAAGGCCGAGGCCGCGAAGGCGGAAGCGGCGAAGGCGGAAGCAGCGAAGGCCGCCGCGGCGGCTCAGGCGGTCCAGGCCTCCCTGCAGGTGGACGCCTTCACGGCGGCGCCCCCCGCGGCCCCGGTGGACATCAACCCCCAGCTGTCGATGCTCTCGCCCACGCCCATCTCGCAGCAGGTGGTTGCGGGGCAGCCGCCGGGCTTCACCGCGGCCTCGGTGTTGTCCGCCAACCCGCTGGGGCAGCCGACCTCGTTCACGGGAACCCTGAGCACCCAGGGGCTGATGGCGGCGGCCAACCGCCTCGAGACGCCGGCGATGCGCGAGGCGTGGAGCGGCGCGCAGCTGGCGGCGCAGCGGGCCAAGGACATCGCGACGGAGATGGGGTTCTCGGTCTCCAGCACCAAGCGCACCAAGACGGGGTCGATTGGTTCGAAGTCCACCTCCGACCACCACACGTCGCAGACGAACGCGTACGCCTACGACTTCCCGGCGGAGGGCACGAAGGGCACCAAGCTGGCCGAGGCGATTGCCAAGGCCTACGGTTTTCCCGTCGACCAGCTCGGCACGTACCACAAGCAGCCGTTCACCTTCCAAGACAAGGAGTACCGGGTGCAGGTGCTCTGGGGCTCGAACATCGACCACGATGACCATGTCCACGTGGGCGTTCGCAACCTGGACTGACGCGGGCACGGTGTGTTGACGCGAGGGCGAGCGCCTCGGGGTGAGTGACTCCCGGGGGCTCGCCCTTCGTCTTTCCTGGGGCCTGGCGAGGTCAGTCCGGCCAGTTGCCTTCGAGGGGATGAGGCCCGTCGGTGAAGGCTCGCACCAGGTGCGTGCCGCCGACGAAGGCGCCGGCCCAGGAGCCGCCCTTTCCGCCGAAGGACTCCTCGCGGTCTCCGCGTGAGCGCAGCTTGTTGATGCCGACCTTGAAGGCGTGGAGCCTTCCGGCGATGCGCTCGGCGAGGTCGGGGTCATCCGTCGCCACGGAGGCCACGAGCGCGCCGTTGGAGACGTTGGCCTCCTGGACCAGCTCCTCCTCGGAGTCGACGGAGATCAACACGTCGATGGGCCCGAAGGGCTCGCGCAGGTACAGCTCGCTGTCGCGATGGACGCCGAAGAGCAGGGTGGGGGGCAGGTAGGCGCCGCGCTCCTGCTGCGCGGTGAAGGCGTCGTCCGCGAGCTCGCCCTGGAACAGCACCGCGGTGCCGTGCTCCTTCGCGTCGGTGATGAGGGCGCGAAGCTCCTCGACCTTGCTCGGCGAGATGAGGGGCCCGAAGTCCACGGGCGCGCCCAGGAGCGGGTTGCCGACGCGCAGCGCGGACACGGCGTCCACGTACGTCCGCACGAATTTGGGGACGAGCGACTGCTCCACGACCCAGCGCGTGTAGGCGGTGCAGCGTTGCTTGCCGAAGTCGAAGCCCGCGCGAATCTGCTGGCCGAGCTTGTCCCAGTCCGAGAAGGAGGTGACGGCGTAGGCATTCACGCCTTCCATCTCCAGGGCGTAGCGCTTGTCGGTGGCGCGCAGGCGGCGGTGGACCTCGGCGCCGTTGGCTCGGCCGCCGATGAAGGCGACCCCGGCGATGCGCGGGTGGCCGACGAGTGATTCGGAGAGGTCTCTTCCGCGTCCACCCGCGAGCGAGACAGGCAGCTTCGCGCGGCGCAGCAGGGCGAAGGCGACGGTGAGCGAGACACCGCCCCCTTGTGTCGGAATCTTCGCGATGACCGAGTTGCCCGCGAGCGTCTGGACGAGCACGTTGAGCAGCAGCACGGAGAAGGGATAGTTCCAGGAGGCGATGTTCGACACGAGGCCGAGCGGTTGCCGGCTTTCGAGCATCGGGCCCATCTGCTCCAGGTACCACTCGATGCCCGCGAGACACCGGTCCACGTCGTTGTAGGCCGTGGGCAGTGTCTTGCCGATATCCCACGCGAGGATTCGCACGAGCAGGTCTCGGTGCTCCTTGAGCAGGTCCACCGCGGCGATGACGGCGCGGCTGCGGTCCTCGAGGGAGTGGGCGGCCCACGGGATGAACTCGCCGGCGGCCTTCTCGACGCCCGTGGCGACCTGGGCGGCGTCGAGCAAAGGCAGTTCGGCGAGGACCTTTCCGTCGATGGGAGAGATGGCGTCGAACCAGGCAGGCGGACGGACCCACGCGCCCGCGATGGGAGAGAGCAGCCGTCCTTGAGAGTCGAAAGCCTCCGGGACGACCCGTCTGGCTTCAGCCAGCAGGCGGCGGCTTTCGAGGTGAAGAAGGGGCTCGCCAACGAGTTCGGTATTCAGCACGGTACACCTCCTCGCGCGTCGGGATTCGCTCTGAATCCATTGAAGCCGAGACTCATGACGAGCCGCGGCGTGGGCGGAATATCGTCACGCGCGTCCGGTCTGTCTGGGCAAGCAGGCAAGGGCCCGGCGGGACGGTGGAGACTGGGGCGCAGGGCAGACAGGGGAGCGGACGCGATGATTCGGCTGAGTGCGCGACAGAAGGTGCGGAGGCTGCTTCGAATCTTCGAGCGAGGAGGCGGGCCGGGTGCGCGGACGCGCCCGTTCGAGGACTTCCCCCCGGAGGTTCAGGGACCGCTCCTGGAGCAGGCGAGGTTGCGCGAGGGTGAGCTTCCGGTTCTCGCGTGCGTGCTGACGGAGGCGCAGTGGGTGCTGCTCACCACGAGCCGGGTGGTGATTCGACGACCCGAGGGCGTGCAGGAGGTTGACTGGGGAGAGCTCAAGGACGCGACGACGGAGGGGTTGCACGTGGACTCCGTGCTGGCCTCGGGGGCGCGCGGCAAGCTGGCGTTGAGCCGGTTGATGCTGGTGCGGCATGAGGGTGAGGCCATCGAGCTGGAGCTGGAAGCGGGGCCTCCGTTCTTCGGTCTGTGGAATGCGTTGAAGTCCGTGGCGTCCCGGAACCAGCCGAACTGAATGCAGCGAGTTGATGGCGGGTCCATACCCCCTGGGGAGTAGAGACGACCCATCAGGGTGATGTCATACCTCGGGCAGATGTGAGGAATTAATCGCTCCGCGCGCCGTGCGCTGACGACCACCTATGGGTGCTGTACGGTGATTCAGATGACCTGGGGAGTGTGGCCAGGTCACGGGGGATTGCGATGGCAGAGACTCAAACGCCGCGCATGCTGACGGGAGAGCCGTTGGCCCATGTCACCAGGGATGGGCGTACGCATCTCCTCTATGAGCATCTCAAGGCCGTTGGTCGTCTGGCGGCGGAATTCGCGCCGCGAGAGGACATGAAGGTGTGTGCGCTCCTGACGGGGCTCTGTCACGACCTGGGCAAGCTCTGGCCACCCTTTCAGTTCCGCATCCGCACGGAAAATGGCTTCGAGGCTCATCTGGAAGGTGAGGCGACGACCGTTCGAGACCACTCGACCGCAGGTGCGTTGTGGTTGCTGCGAGTAGATCCTCGATTGCGACCCTTGGCGATGGCCATCGCAGGTCATCACTGCGGACTCCCGAACCTGGAGAAGTTCAAGGCACGGGTCCAGCGTCGGGAGAAGAGAGCCATCTTCGAGGAGATTCTATCCCGAGGTATTCCCAAGGACCTGCTCGAGATTCCATCTGAATTGCCCCTTGCGAGTCTCACGGAGTCCTCGTGGAGAAGCGCTGAAATCTGGGTGCGGATGCTCTTCTCTGTGCTCTGCGACGCCGACTTTCTCGATACCGAGGCGTTCTTCAACGTCCAGCGAAGCGGATTGCGCCACATCGGCGTGACGATGGAACAGCTCGCGAACGCGCTGAATGCATTCCTCGACCACAAGCAGAGTGGTGTCCAGGACACGGAGGTGAATCGTGTCCGCCGAGAGGTTCTCTCCGCCGTGCTCGCGGCGGCTCCGACGCCTCCAGGCGTCTTCAGCCTTACCGTCCCCACGGGAGGCGGGAAGACCCTCACCTCCATGGCTTTTGCCCTGGAGCACGCGCGGGTCCACGGACATCGGCGCGTCATCGTCGCCATCCCCTATACGTCCATCATCGAGCAGAACGCCGCTGTGTATCGGGAGGCGTTCGGCGCGCACGGAGGCGCGGTCATCGAGCACCACTCCGCGGTGGACCCGCGATGCGAGACCGCGCGCAACCGAGTGGCCAGCGAGAACTGGGATGCACCAGTCGTTGTCACCACCACGGTTCAACTGTTGGAGAGCCTCTTCGCCAACCGCCCATTGGCCTGCCGCAAGCTGCACAACATGGCCCACAGTGTCATCGTGCTCGACGAGGCGCAGACGCTTCCCCCGTCACTGCTGCCAACCATCTTGGATGGGCTGGGCATGCTGGTGGAGGACTATGGCTGCTCACTGGTCATCTCCACGGCGACCCAACCCGCTCTGGGGCGGCGACCGAATCTTCAGGAGGGCTTCTCCTCGGTCCGGGAGCTCGTCCCAGCGGAGGTCCGTGCCTTCGAGCGCCTGCATCGGGTGAAGGTGCGCTGGCCCGCGAGTCGCGCTCCGACTCCCTATTCCGAGCTGGCGCAGGCCGTGGCTGGCGAACAGGACGTGCTGGCTGTGGTCCATCAGCGGGAAGACGCGCGCAGGCTCTGTGAGCAGGTGGATGCGCTGTTGGGTGACACTGGGAAGACACTCCATCTGTCGGCACTGATGTGTCCAGAGCACCGCTCCCAAGTCCTCGCTGAAATCAAGGCGCGCAAGACGCGCGGTGAGCCCGTGCGACTGGTGGCGACCCAACTGGTGGAGGCTGGCGTCGACCTGGACTTCCGAGTCGTCTATCGGAGCATGGCGGGACTGGATGCGCTCGCCCAGGCTGCTGGTCGCTGCAACCGCGAAGGACGGATGGAAGGGCTCGGTGAGCTGCGCATCTATGAGGCGGAGACGCCACCTCCACCCGGAGTCCTCCGGACCGCGATGGGGGTCACCCGGACGATGTTGGCGCTGCATCCTGAATTGGACCTGTTCGCGCCAGAGAGCTTTCGGCGCTATTTCGAGCGGCTCTATTCGAGCGCCGTCCGAGATGACAAGGACATTCAGGCCATGCGCGAGGAGTTCCGCTTCTCGGATGTCGCCGACAACTTCAAGCTCGTCGAGGACGATTGGAGTGCGCCTGTCGTGGTGCCCTATGAGGGCTGCGAACCATTGCTCGATGAGCTGCGGCAGTCAGGGCCGTCTCGCGATTGTCTGAGACGCCTGCAGCGCTTCACGGTCACCGTGAAGCGCAGTGACCGTGAGATGTGGCTGAGGCGAGGGCACGCCCGGTTCGCGGAGGACACCGTGGCGTTCCTCGGACCAGACCAGGCACCCGCGTACGACAAACGTTTTGGCTTGATACCCGCCGAAGTTGGGCGCCTCTCCCCCCGTTGATGGACATCTGGAGGTGCGGATGAAGACAGCTACGAGCAGGCGGTTCCAGGTGCGCGCTGAGGGACCCCTGGCGTGCTTCACGCGACCGGAGATGAAGGCCGAGCGCGTCAGCTACGAGGTCATGACTCCCTCGGCGGCGAGAGGCTTGTTGGAGGCCATTCTCTGGAAGCCGGCGATTCGCTGGCATGTCCATGAAATCACCGTATTGACGCCAGTGAAGTGGATGAGCTTCCGTCGCAATGAGGTGAACAGTCGCGCGGTCGTGGGAAGGTTCGACTACGCGGCGGATGAGGACCGGGCCCAGCGGAATACGGTGGCGCTGCGCGACGTCGACTACGTCATCACCGCGTCCTTCTCACTGGTAGCTGCGCGGGCAGGTGCCGAGGACAACATCCGTAAGTTCGAGGAGATGTTCGAGAGGCGATTGGAGAAAGGTCAGTACTTCCACGCTCCCTATCTGGGCTGTCGTGAGTTCTCTGCCCAGGTGAGGCCAATGGACGTGAGCCCTCGTGCCGCGGAGGAGGGGCGAGGTCGCAGGCCGTTGGGACTCATGTTCTACGACTTCGATTTCGGTGGCGGAGATGCGGCGGTTCGCCCCCTGTTCTTCGAAGCATACCTGGAGGATGGCGTGCTGCAGGTGCCGCCCTGGGAGCAGGTGCTGGCTCACAATGGAGATCAGCCATGATGCTGGCCGCGCTCAACAACTTCGCGCGTGAGCGAGGACTGCTGGACGATCCACTCTATGAGACTCGGCCGGTGGATTTTCGTATCTGCCTCAGCACGAAGGGCAAGTTCCTCGAACTCGTGTCCACTCAAACGGAGCGTGGAAGAGGCATCCCTATTCGCATCCCGCGCATTCCCCAACGTTCGGTGAACATCGCGGCGGGTTTCCTGGTCGACAACTCGAAGTATGTGCTGGGCCACGAAGACGAACCGCAAGCACGTGTGGGTAAGGCTGGGAAGGGCGCCGTCCGGTTCGCCGCCTTCTTGAATCTCGTGCGAGAGGCGGTGGCCGAGACGGACGTTCCCGAACTGCGAGCGGTGGAGGTGTTTCTTTCGAACGAGGCAGCTCGTAGGGAGGCCCTCGCGAGGAGGACTCCGGATGAGTGGACGGGCTCGGAGATGCTCGCTTTCGTCGTGGGGGACGCGACGGAACCCGTGCATGAGCACCCTGAAGTCCGAACATGGTGGGAGCAGAAGGGGGAGAAGGCTGTGGCCCTGGGGAAGACGGGTCTGTGCCTGGTGAGTGGAAGGGTTGGTGTGCTCGCGGAGACCCACCCGAAGCTCAAGAACGTGCCGCAAGCACAGAGTTCGGGGGCGGCCCTGGTGTCCTTCAATGCGAAGGCATTCGAGTCCCAGGGCCTCGAACAAGGCGAGAATGCCCCCATCTCCCAGCAGGCGGCACTGGGCTACGTACTCGCGTTGAATGATCTGCTCCGCAAGACAGAAGAGCGTCGCTACAGGCAGGGCATTCAGCTCGGGACGGATTCGGTGCTGGTGTTCTGGACCGACAGCACTCCCCAGAAGGAAAAAGTACTTCTCTACGCGGTGGACCCCTCTGAAGCGGATCTGCGGAACGCGCTCGAAGCGCCGCTCGATGGCCTGGAGAGTGAGGACCTGGAGACGAAGCGCTTCTACGCCGTGACGCTCGCGGGGAACTCGGGACGTGTTGCCGTGCGTGACTGGTTCCAGGAGAGCCTGGGAGAGGTGATACGCAACATTCGGAGATACTTCGATGACCTACGCATCGGAGAATCGAAGTCCAACAAGCCCATCCCCATCTGGCGATTGCTCAAGGCCGTGGAGGCACCTTCAGGTAGAGGGCTCTCTCCAGACCTCGCCACGCGGATGATGGGCGCAGCGCTTCGGGGACACCGTTTCCCCGACCAGCTTCTCTTCGCGGCATTGGACCGACTTCGCTTGCCCCCCTCAGATGACAAACTGGAGCGAGAGCAGCTTCGACTTCGTATCGCACTCATCAAGGCCATCCTCAATCGTCGTCGCGCCTTTCCTTGGGAGGTCACCGTGTCATTGGACAAGACGAATCAACTGAAGCCCTATGTTCTTGGCCGCCTCTTCGCGGTGTTGGAGCGCTTGCAGGGGGCTGCATTGGGGGACACCAATACGACGATCAGAGACCGCTACTTCGGGGCTGCCTCCCGTAACCCGTCCTTGGTCTTCCCTCGCCTCCTTCAGCTCTCAATTCATCATGCCGCCAAGGCGAGATCGGGTGGATACTTGGAGAAAGTGAAGACCGAAGTGATGGCGCTGCTTCCTCCCGAGCAGTTTCCTCGTGTCCAGTTGATGGAGGACCAAGGCCTCTTCGCGGTGGGGTACTACCACCAGCGTGAGGCGTTCTTCACCAGTCATGCCACCTCCGAGAAGAAGCCTGTTGCAGGAGTGGTCTCCGAATCATCTGACTGACGTGGTTCCGTCTCACCCTTTCACGAGAGAGAACGCCATGCCCGAACTCAAGAATCGCTACGACTTTGTCTTGTTGTTCGATGTCCAGGATGGAAATCCCAATGGAGATCCTGACGCTGGAAACCTGCCGCGCACGGACCCTGAAACGGGCCATGGGCTGGTGACCGACGTGTGTCTCAAACGGAAGGTTCGCAACTTCATTTCGCTCACTGAGGAAGGAAAGCCGGGGTTCGACATCTTCGTAAAGGAGAAGGCAATTCTGAACCAGGCCATGGAGTCTGCCTTCTCGAAGCTGAAGATCGACCTGAATGAGAAGCCCGCGGACGCCAAGGATGGGAAGAAGCGCGACTCTCCGGGTAGGGCTCAGGGGGCCGAAGTGGAGCGAGGGCGGGCGTTGATGTGTGAGACGTTCTTCGACATCCGCACCTTTGGCGCCGTCATGTCCACGGGGCCTAACGCTGGCCAGGTACGTGGGCCCGTGCAACTCACTTTTGCCCGCTCGGTACTTCCCGTGGTCTTCCAGGAGCACGCCATTACCCGTGTGGCTGTCACCTCGGATGTCGAGTCGGAGAAGCAGAGCGGAGAAAACAGGACGATGGGCCGCAAGAGTACGGTGCATTATGGGCTCTACCGAGCGCATGGTTTTGTTTCGCCGCACCTCGCAAAACGGACGGGATTCAGCGCGGTGGACTTGGAGGTGCTGTTCAAGTCTTTCCGGCACATGTTCGAGCTGGACCGCAGTGCGGCACGGGGCTTGATGTCGATGCGCAAGATCATCGTCTTCAAGCACGGCTCTGAGCTGGGAAATGCGCCCGCGCATGCCCTGTTTGGCCGCGTCCGTGCAGACGCTGTGTCGCCGGAGAAGACCGCTCGGGCGTTCACGGACTACACGGTGACGGTGGACACGGCGAAGCTGCCTGAGGGCATCGAGGTGATGGACCTGGCAGGATGAGCGACGCCCGCGAGACCTGGGGGCGCGGTCTGCCTTTCGGCACCCGCGGTACTGCGAACGGAAGGCCGCGCTCATCCATGTCGAGCGGCGTTGGCGGGAGGATGTGAACACCGACCTGTGCTGGCTGCTCGCGGCTGCGTATCGCGGGCCGCACGGACCTGTGCTGGTGTCGGATCCGTCGGAGTTTGCGCTCTTTGAAATTCCCAATAGTCGTCAGAGGTTGCGCGGGGCGCTGGATGAGGACCGTGGACGGATTGAGTCGTATGGAACTAGATTCGAGCGAAACGGCCGAAGTCCCGCAGCGTGACGGGGGCGGTTGGAGGCGGGGTCCCTCCTCATGACTGCGAGGAGCGTGGGTTGAAACATTTCGCCAGCCAAGTCAGGGCACCAGCAGCCCCGGTTGCTCCTCGTGACAGCGAGGGGCGTGGGTTGAAACTTGACCGTGCCATCCTTGTTGCCGAGGTAGTCGTCGCTCCTCGAGACCGCGAGGAGCGTGGGTTGAAACTTCGGCCCTGAGTCGTACGGGGACGTGGACTCGTCGCTCCTCGTGACCGCGAGGAGCGTGGGTTGAAAAATCCTGGAGGGCGAGGACTACACCGCTCAGATCGAGTCGCTCCTCGTGACCGCGAGGAGCCTGGGCTGAAACACCACCATGGTCCACGGCCAGGTTGTGGCGGAGGTCGCTCCTCGTGACCACGAGGAGCGTGGGTGTGACGTACTGGGATCAACGTCCCAGTCGCTCCTCGTGACCGCGAGGAGCGTGGGTTGAAACTTGATGTCATCCGCGCCACCGACGACGTCCGGCGGTCGCTCCTCGTGACCGCGAGGAGCGTGGGTTGAAACGGGAACCCGGCGCCATACATCCACGACAGGGTGTCGTCGCTCCTCGTGACCGCGAGGGGCGTGGGTTGAAACTGGAGCACCACGTTCTGCACGCCCTCCACCGCGGGTCGCTCCTCGTGACCGCGAGGAGCGTGGGCTGAAACCGCTCTCGTGGCATCAACATCCACGAGTGGACCAGTCGCTCCTCGTGACCGCGAGGAGCGTGGGTTGAAACAGGGGCGACCCCAGCGAGATGAAGGACGGCAAGTCGCTCCTCGTGACCGCGAGGAGCGTGGGTTGAAACTGGGGCTCGCGCTACATCCGCTCCGGCCGTCTGGTCGCTCCTCGTGACCGCGAGGAGCGTGGGTTGAAACAGCGTTTCCATGCTGACGCCCAAGGGGGCAGCCCTGGTCGCTCCTCGTGACCGCGAGGAGCGTGGGTTGAAACGCCAGCGACATCCAGAATCTCAAGGCCGAGGTCAGTCGCTCCTCGTGACCGCGAGGAGCGTGGGTTGAAACCTTCAGTCAGTGGATGGGTGCGACGCCCAATGGTCGCTCCTCGTGACGGCGAGGAGCGTGGGTTGAAACCAGGCGCCCAGCTCGCGGGAGATAGGCGCGGGGAAGTCGCTCCTCGTGACCGCGAGGAGCGTGGGTTGAAACAAGACCAACACGAACGCGTCCGGTGGAACCATCGTCGCTCCTCGTGACCGCGAGGAGCGTGGGTTGAAACAGCTCGCGAGATGGCTTCCTCGCTCACCAAGCTGGTCGCTCCTCGTGACCGCGAGGAGCGTGGGTTGAAACGATTCGAACGCGAAGGTGAAGTCATACTCGGTCGTCGCTCCTCGTGACCGCGAGGAGCGTGGGTTGAAACGGTCGGTTCGTTGTGCACGACACGGGAACCGGAACGTCGCTCCTCGTGACCGCGAGGAGCGTGGGTTGAAACGCTGGAGGCGAAGGCCAAGACGGCCGAAGTCGTCGCTCCTCGTGACCGCGAGGAGCGTGGGTTGAAACGTCAGGTGCTGGATGATGAGCATGGGGCCGGACGTCGCTCCTCGTGACCGCGAGGAGCGTGGGTTGAAACGACTCCGGCTGGAAACGCTCGCTGGCGCTCATGTCGCTCCTCGTGACCGCGAGGATCGTGGGTTGAAACCGTTCCGGTAGTGGCGCACCTCCGACGAGTCCAGCAGTCGCTCCTCGTGACCACGAGGAGCGTGGGTTGAAACGAGTGAATCGCCCGAAGGCATCGGCCACGGTGGGTCGCTCCTCGTGACCGCGAGGAGCGTGGGTTGAAACTCGGTGATGTACTCGTACGCGACCGTGTCGGCGCGTCGCTCCTCGTGACCGCGAGGAGCGTGGGGTGAAACTTGTGGGCCGGAGCGTCGAGACTCCTGTCGCTGTCGCTCCTCGTGACCGCGAGGAGCGTGGGTTGAAACACCCAACGAGAGTGGCTCGTCAACGCGCCGGCCGTCGCTCCTCGTGACCGCGAGGAGCGTGGGTTGAAACGGAAGGGTGAGGTGGCCGGGCTGCTCTGGGCGGTCGCTCCTCGTGACCGCGAGGAGCGTGGGTTGAAAAATCGTGGACACGGGGACGAAGAGCCCCGGGCCCGTCGCTCCTCGTGACCGCGAGGAGCGTGGGTTGAAACTCCGCGCGATTGATGGCGAGAACCTGGGCCTTGGTCGCTCCTCGTGACCGCGAGGAGCGCGGGTTGAAACGCGTTCCCTCCGGAGTCCCTGTCGTTGGCGTCCGGTCGCTCCTCGTGACCGCGAGGAGCGTGGGTTGAAACCCACCTGGTGTGTGTGTCCGTACTTGTTTTGCGTCGCTCCTCGTGACCGCGAGGAGCGTGGGTTGAAACGCGAAGGATGGCCAGTACATCCGCCGGCGCCTGTCGCTCCTCGTGACCGCGAGGAGCGTGGGTTGAAACATGGTCCACTGGCCATCGGGCCCCTGGGACCACGAGTCGCTCCTCGTGACCGCGAGGAGCGTGGGTTGAAACGCGGCCTCGTCCTTGACCCGCTGGTTGGCGCGCGTCGCTCCTCGTGACCGCGAGGAGCGTGGGTTGAAACAAAAAGGGGCTCCAGCAGTTCGACCGCGATGCGGTCGCTCCTCGTGACCGCGAGGAGCGTGGGTTGAAACAGGTCGCCCAGTGGCATCCCGACGGACAGAGGGCTCGTCGTTCCTCGTGACCGCGAGGAGCGTGGGTTGAAACCTCGCGGAGGCCATCCGCGCCCTGCCGTTGGAGTGTCGTTCCTCGTGACCGCGAGGAGCGTGGGTTGAAACGGCATCGTGTCGTCGTCCGAGTTTCGGTTGAGGTCGTTCCTCGTGACCGCGAGGGGCGTGGGTTGAAACAAGGTGTTGTCAGAGGGGCGGGGCCCAGGGCGGGAAGTCGTTCTTCGTGACCGCGAGGAGAGTGGGTTGAAACTCCTACCTGACGCCGGACCTCTCTGCCGTGGAAGTCGTTCCTCGTGACCGCGAGGAGCGTGGGTTGAAACAAGGGCATCTATCTGGATGGCGTTCCCGTTCAGAAGTCGTTCCTCGTGACCGCGAGGAGCGTGGGTTGAAACGACCGAAGAGGGGCCCTCACGCGTCATGGTCGAGTCGTTCCTCGTGACCGCGAGGAGCGTGGGGTGAAACGCCACGGCCTACCCCCGCCTCGCGAGAGCAACGTCGTTCCTCGTGATCGCGAGGAGCGTGGGTTGAAACGAATTCTGGGCGCAGGAGGCCAGCCCCGAGGTGGTCGTTCCTCGTGACCGCGAGGAGCGTGGGTTGAAACGCTCTCATGGCATGCACGCCCGACGGCACGCGGGGTCGCTCCTCGTGACCGCGAGGAGCGTGGGTTGAAACATCGTCTGGACGGACGCCCAGCCGTCAGCGGCTGAGTCGCTCCTCGTGACCGCGAGGAGCGTGGGTTGAAACGGCTTCCGCCTTAGCCACGAGCCGGGCTGACTCCGTCGCTCCTCGTGACCGCGAGGAGCGTGGGTTGAAACCAATTCGAGCTCGGTGACAAGTTCTCCGCCCCGGTCGCTCCTCGTGACCGCGAGGAGCGTGGGTTGAAACGCGGGTTCGGTGTACGCGGAGCCTTTGCGTGCCGTCGCTCCTCGTGACCGCGAGGAGCGTGGGTTGAAACGGCGGCTGGCGCATCACCGTGTCTGCGGCCGACGGTCGCTCCTCGTGACCGCGAGGAGCGTGGGTTGAAACTTGATGGTTTGCCGCGCCTCCACCGGTCCCGCATGTCGCTCCTCGTGACCGCGAGGAGCGTGGGTTGAAACAGAAGGGCGCCTGGGATGCTCAGATGGTCGAGTCGCTCCTCGTGACCGCGAGGAGCGTGGGTTGAAACGAGCAGTAGCTGCCGGACTCCAGGAGGCCGGCCAGTCGCTCCTCGTGACTGCGAGGAGCGTGGGTTGAAACATCGACGACGTGAAGCCGCAGATGAGCATCCTCTTGTCGCTCCTCGTGACCGCGAGGAGTGTGGGTTGAAACAGCGTCTCTGGGGACTCCACCGGCGAGCGCTGAGTCGCTTCTCGTGACCGCGAGGAGCGTGGGTTGAAACAACATCTGGATGCAGGCGGAGACCTTGCGTGGGAAGCCGCTCCTCGTGATCTCAAGGAGCCTGGGTTAAAACACCGTGGCGAACGGCGCGTCGTCCAGATGCTCCAACTCGTGGTGTCGGTCCGGGTACCCTTCGGCCAGCACCTTCACCGTGTATGTCCCATGGGGCAAGGGTTCGAATACGAAGCGACCTTGCTCATCCACGAGGGCCCGCACTTCGCCCGGCCCCGCCGGGCTGACCTTGTCCACGGCGCCCGGATGGGCTTGGCCCTCCTTGTTCCTCGCCGTGCCGTTGAACGGGCCGAGGGAGTGGAACTCGATGTGGACCCCGGTCTCCGGGAACTCTTCTTCCAGCGTCACACTCGCGCTGCCTCGTTTGCGCGAGGTGCTCGCCGCTCACCCGGGGCCATGCCCTTGCCTCAGGAGTCCGTCCGCCTCCGCCCTCATCTTCCTGAGGATTCGAGAGGTGGCCGGACTCCCGTGGCCTGCTCCGGTTGGAATCGTCCCGCTGGTCAGAGATTGGCGGCGAGCATATCGAGCAGCGCGCGGACCTCGAGCTGTGCCGTGCAGTCGACAAGCCAGTCATTGTTGTCCGCCGTGGGCCCGCATCCATCGACGTGCGTGCTCAGCGTGCCGAGATGATGGAGTGCCTTGTCGAACTCGCCTCGCTGCGCGAACCGCTCGACCTGGGCGAGGTGCGCGGCGATCGAGTTCCGATGACCTGGTGCCTTGAATGCCGAATCAGGGAGGGCGGTGATCGCCGCTTCAATCCACTCGGTGTCCCTCCCGTCGATCACCCCGTCCCCATCCGTGTCCGCATTCAGCGGGTCGAGTGCGTGCGTGACCTCAAACCCGTCTCCAAGCAAATCGTTATCCGTGTCGGAGTCGAGCGGGTCCGTCCCGTAGGTCAGGACCTCCTGGCCATCATTCAACCCGTCATCGTCCGAGTCGGAGTCGAGTGGATTCGTCCCGTGGGTCAGGACCTCCGGGCCATCGGTCAACCCGTCATTGTCCGAGTCGGAGTCGAGCGGATTCGTCCCGTGGGTCCGGATCTCCTGGCTGTCGGTCAACCCGTCACCGTCCGAATCAGCGTCGAGCGGATTCGTTCCGTAGGTCAGAACCTCCTGGCCGTCGGTCAACCCGTCATCGTCCGAGTCGGCGTCGAGCGGATTCGTCCCGTGGGTCAGGACCTCCAGGCCATCGGTCAACCCGTCGCCGTCCGTGTCTGGCAGTAGGGGATTGGTGAGATGGGTCTGGACCTCAGCCGCGTCCCCGAGCCCGTCACCGTCGGTATCCGCGTTGCCTGGCGCGGTTCCTCTCAGGATCTCTTCGCTGTCGAGGAGACCATCGCCATCACTGTCTTCGCACGCGTCACCAACCTGATTGCCATTCCAGTCCTCCTGACCGGGATTCGGCGTGCGGTCACAGTTGTCGTGAGCCGCTTGAATGCCATCCTGATCCTGGTCACCTGCTCTGAGCATGAAGAAGTCGCGTGCGGTATTTCCGCCGCCGACCCAGAGCACGGGACCCACGACATCGTCGCTACCGTCTCCTCCCGACCCCCGATTCGTGGCGAAGACCTCATTGGTCCCACCCCAGAAGATGGGCGACCCGGAGTCTCCTTGGCAGCTCGACGAGTCGTCGTAGTCATACTCTCCGTAGAGCATGCCGCCATTGGCGGGGCAGTGACCATTACCGAGACCCGACTCCAGGAACAGCTGTGTGGCTCCTCTGTCGAGAGTCGCAGGAGTCGCGTCCTCGTCATGACACTCGTCCTCGCCGGTGAGGCCAGTTCCGACCATCATCACACATCGATCCGCTCCATCACATTCTGGCTCATCCGCTGTCGCGGCCTTGATGGCGAGCGGCCTCATGACGTTGCGAGGAACCGCGTTGACCGGGTCGAAGACCAGCACGACGATGTCCGCGCCCCAGCAGCAATCATCTTCATTGGTGGGACAGGCTCCACCCAGTGGATGAATGAAACCCCCAATGGAGGAGCCCAGGTTCTTCAGCGCGTTGAACTGGGCAGTCGAGGAGTTTTGTTGCGATGTGTCGTAGGTCCATCCGACGAAATTGGTGGCGTTCGCGAGACAATGCGCACTCGTCGTCAGCGTGTTGCTGGATGACAGCCACGCCGTGCAGAACCCTCCTGCCCCCATGATTCGGAGGACCTGCGGGTGGGCGCCTGCATCGTCTGCCCAGTCATCCCCGTCGCGATAGACGTCGCTCTCGCTTCCTCTGTCATTCTCCTTCAGCGTTGACTGCTCACCGCCACACGAAGCCAGGGAAGCCGCAATCGCCACGAATAGAGGTCTGTGCATGGTAAGGGCGCAGTAGACTGCGCGGGCTCGCACGCCGACACTCGAAAGGCCAGATTTGTCAGACAGTCATCGTGGGGTACTCAGTCCCACATGTGTGGCCTGAGCAGCCGCGCTTCAATCCTGCGCCAGGCCTACCCAAAGCCAGTCACTGCGTCACGCCCCCCACGGGCGCAGGAACTCTTCCGACTCCGCGAGGATGCGGGGCAGGGACGCGGTCAGCTCGTGGCCGTCCTCTACCTCCACCATCCGCACATGCCTCCGTCCCTCCGCCCACTGGCGCGAGTAACGGATGTCACACGTGTCGTCCGCCTTCCCGTGAATCAACAGCGTCGGCACCCGCACGTCCGGCCAACCTCCCGTGCGCGCGTCCACCGCCTCCGCATCCTCGATGAACCCCGAGTGGATGCGCACCTTGCGCTTCTCCGCGAAGTCGTCCGTCTCAATCCAACCCGACGTCTTCCAGTGTCCCCACGCCGCCTCACCCATCCGCTTCCGCAACTGCGGAACCACATGGAACGCCGGCGCCAGCAACACCAACCCACACACCCTCGCATCCTCCGCCGCGATTCTCGCCGCCGTCAGGCCTCCCAGGCTGGAGCCGAACAGCACCGCCCGATCCTCCTTCTCCCCCAGCGCCGCCCGCACCGTCTCCAACATCGCGCTCAACCGGAGCTGCTCCATCGAGGGCACTCGCAGGTTCAGCCTCGCGACATGGTGGCCTCGCGCCTCGAAGTGCCTCGCCACGGCCACTCCCTTGGCCGAGTCAGGCCCCGACGCGAACCCATGCAGATACAGCCAGCGCGGCGCCACCGGCCCCGGGACAGACGGAAGGTCACTCATGACCACCCACTGTACCGTCAGGCCCGCATCCTCTCGGGGCCTCACCCTCGGACCGCGTTAGCCGCGCTCAACCGAGGCATGAGGCCCGTCGAGGCCGCTCGCTACTTCACTTCACGCGTGAGCCTGGAGTCCCACGGGCACCAGTGGCTGCCCGGCAGGAAGGCACCTCCCGCTTCATCCAGGTGGTCCTCCACGTACACCATGTTCGCGTCGCAGACCTCGATGGCCATCGCGAAGAACCGGATGGTCGTCGGGTCCAGATGGAACGAGAACTTCGGATTGTACGGCTGCGTCCTCTTGATGATTCGCCCATGCACGTGGACTTCGTTCTGCTCCTCGCCGGAGAGAATCTTCCGTGCATGGTTGATCGTCTGGTCGTCCGTCAGCTCGATGATGAACTCGGTCCCAGGTGAGCTCGGCTGCGTGAATGCGAAGCGGGTGGCAGTCGCCATGGCGCAACTCCTGTGAGGGTGGGGCGCCCGATGTAAAGGGTCACCTCCTCAACCCACAAACCGCCCGCGCGCCCCGCAGTGGAAAACCTCTCAGTTCCAGGTGCGGGGTTGCGAAACCACACACCTCAATCCGTCCAGCGACTCACCCACCTCGCGGCTTGCGTCGCCTCGCGAGGCAAGCCGCCTGCTCGGGATTCAACATCCCCACATACGCCAACATCCCGTCGATGCGCGCACCGCGCTTCGCATCCCCACCGTCCCGGTCCTCCTGGTGAATCATCGCGCGCAGCTTGCGCCGCTCCTCCCGCGACAACCCCAGCCCCTCGTTCACCGTGACGCCCGTGACTCGCTGACGCCCACCTCGACGCATCACCCGCGTCTTCTCGCGGTTCACCTCGAAGCCCTCTTCCGTCACGTACTTCGCGGCCAGCGCCCGCACCTTCTCCAGCGCCCCCAGGTCATCCCCCGAGAACGTCAGGTCATCCGCGTAACGCGTGTACGTGTACCCATACCTGCGCGAAAGGCCCGCCAGCCTCCGGTCCAACCGCGTCAGCACCGCGTTGCACAGCCCCGGACTCGTCGGCGCACCCTGCACGCAGACTCGTGGCCCCACCGGCACGTGGAACACCGTCCCCTCCACCTCCACCGGCTGACGCTCCGCCTCCGTCATCAACACCGCCAGCGTCGCCGCCACCGGATAGCCATACCCGAAGGCCAACAACAACCCTCGCACCCGGTTCACCGTCACCGACGGAAAGAAGTCCTTCAGGTCCAGCTTCAACACCACCCGCTTGCCCACGTGCGGCGCCGCCCCCGTCTTGATGGAGCGCCCCGTCACGAAGCCGTGCGCCTGCGCACTCACCGGCAGCTTCGACACCAGCACCGCCAGCAATCTTCGCTGTAGCGCCTTGAGCCTCCGCTTCGGCGCATGCAACAGCCGCACGCCCCCCGAACGCTTCGGCACCGAGAACGTCACGTAGTGCGACACGCGCTCCCGCGCCCGGTGCGTCGAGTAGTGCCGCAACTGCCCCACGGAGATACGCAGCGCCGTGGCCACGTCCTCCTCCGTGCGCCACACCGGCAACCCGTACCGCGCGAGCTGCGCCTCGTCCGGCAGCAAATCGCGCACGTTCCGGTTCCGCGTCCGGAACGCCGTGGAGAAGAAACGCCGCGCCTCGGTCGCCGCGAAGAGCCGCTTGCGCTTCCGCGTGTAGACGCGCTTGCCCTTGGGCAACAGCCGCGCGTCCCGCAGAATCTGTCGCAGGTGCCCGGGCTTCAGCGGCCCCGACGTGGCCACCGTCTCGCGCACCACGTCCGCCGGACGGCCTCGCGCATCTCGCTCGGATGCATCCAGCCGCGCGACGTCGCGTGTCACCGGCTTGGGGGAGAACAGCCCCTTGAACCAATCGAGCCAGCTCATGGTGCTCCGGGAGGGGCCAGGGGACGACCTGCGAGGCGCTGGACCCGGGGTTCCCTGCGTTCCGTACGCTGGGACCCTGGAGAAGAGAAGGAGACAGAACACCGCCGCGGCGAAACACCACGGCACCGACGGCTCATCCGCGAGCCCGGGCCCTTCCCGAGAGCATCACCGGTTATCGTCATCGCCGCCGTCCTCGTCAAGCGCCTCGGTGTCGTCCGCCTCGTCCGTGTCGGCGTCCTCGTTCCTGGGTCGCCGCGCCGCCGCTCCCGTCGTGCTCACCGCGAGCGCCTCGGCCGAAGACGGCACCGAGCTCGCCAGCTCCTTGCGCCGCGCCTTCGCCAGCCGCAGCAACGCCAGCAGGTGCGCGCACGGCCCCTGGTTCATCAGATGCTCGCGGAAGTACTCACAGCCGCACTTGCCGAAGAGGAGCCGGTCCTCGTCGTTCAACACCAGCTCCACGTCCTGCTGCGGCCCCACGTGCCCGTGCACCACCCAGTCGCGGTGGACCACCTCGCGCACCACCGCGCCCTCGGGTGTCGGCAGCTTGCGCACCTTGCGTGTCTCGCGCGTCGTCTCCGACGTCACCTTCACCACGTCCGCCGCCACCAGGCGCTCGGCTTCCTCGCGCCGCACATCCGGTGGATACAGCCGGCCCAGGTTCACGGGCGTGGCGAACAGCTCGCGGTGCCGCCAGTGCCGCGCCTCCACGTCGAACACCGCCCGCCCCGCCGCGCACTGTGTCGCCAACGCCTCCGCCGCTTGCGCCTTGCTCACGCCCAGCGCCCGCGCGACCTCGTCCGTGGAGGCGTGCACGCGCTCACGCAACAACCCGAGCACCCGCTCCGTCAGCTCGCTGTCCTGCCCCGGCTCCAGCAGCAGGTCCATCCCCGCCGTGCCCGTCCACCGGTTCTCCGTCCACCCCGACAGCCCGAGCACGAAGCGAACCCCCGGCCCCAGGTGCACCCCGTAGAAGTGCGGCAGTGCCCGGCCCTTCAGGTAGATGTCCACCTTGTCCGCGTACGGCAGCAATGGCTCCAGCAGCCGCAGCCTCCGCCGACCCCACGTGCGCACCGTGCGCGGCTCCGTGGAGCCATGCGTCGCGCCACGCAACGGCACTTCGTGCTCCCACGGCTCCAGCACCAGCTTCGCGTCCTGACCCGGAGTGAGCACGTAGCGCAGCGCCCGGGGAGACATCTTCGCCTTGGTGAAGGTGAGGTAGCGCACCGCCGATAGCAGGTCCACCGGCCTCACCGTCAGCTTCGTGCCCGGCATCGCCATGCCGCCCTGGAGCTGGAGGAAGCCTCGCACCCACGCGTCTGGCACCTCCACCTTCTGTTCGAAGCGTCCTCCCGCGCCCTGCGTGCGGACCTCGAAGCCCTCCGCACCCACGCGCAGGTGTGTCTCCCGGCTGGAGCGCATCTCCGCCAGCGCCGCCCACAGCCACGCGGTGAAGTCCACGTTGGTGGTGCCGCAGCGCACCTCGCCCTCGGGCGCGAAGCAGCTCCGGTCCACGATGACCATTCCGTACGAACTCTGGTCCTGGCTGAACGCCTCGAAGAAGACGCGGTCCGGGTGCACGGTGATGATGGGGTCCATCAATCCCCCCATCCACTCCGAGCTCCACTCGTCCGATTGCCAGATGAGCTGCCCGAGCGCCTGGAGCGCCAGCCGTATCGGCAGCACGTCCTTCGCCACCTTCGCGTGGAAGCGCACCGGCCGATGCTGGTCTACCGACAAGCCCAGCAGCGCGCGCTCCCGCGTGGACTCGAAGACCGACGGCGTCGCGTAGAGGAGGTCGACCACCGTCATGACAGGGCCTCCTTCGTGGACGCGGAGAAGACTCGCGGAGTCTCCGACGGGCCTCGCAGCTCCGGCCAGCGCGTGAGCACCTTCGCCAGCAGCTCCACCAGGGCCTCCTTCGGATAGCGCTTGTCCGGCAGCGCGAAGGTGTCTCGCATCCGGGGCAGCAACATCCTCGCGGCCTCCACGTCATGCAACGCCGCGTTGGCCAGCGCGTCGAAGGCCGCGTGCCGCGTGCGCCGGTGCAGGGGCCTCAGCAGCGTGGCCTGGAGCAGGTCCAGGTTGAGCATCGCCAGCGCCCTCGCGCGCGGCGAGTCCCGCCCCAGGAGCCGGAACGCGAGCGCCTGCACGTGAATCTGCGGCGCCTCCAGCAGGTCCCTCACCGCCAGCGGGTCCGCCAGATAGAAGTCATCCGAGCGCTGGAAGAACAGCCTCGTGAGCCGGTTCCGCATCAGCAGCCGGTCGAAGTCCCAGATGGAGAACGCGGGCACGGCGCCCAGGGCGTTGGCGGCTCGACGCGCGAACACGCCGCCTTCCTTCGGCAACTTCTCGTAGTGCTCGGCCAGCGCGTCCAGCACCCGCGTCCACTCCTTCTGGCGCTTGTCCGCGCCATGTTCGGGCACGAACTGCGTGGCGGCGCGGCTCGCGATGAAGTCCAGCAGCTCCTCATCGCGCTGCTCCAACGCGCGCGCCACCAGCTCCGGGTATGCCGCATGCCAGCCGGAGGCGACGTGCATCCGGAAGGGGCCGCGCATCAGCTCCGGGAAGCGCTCGTACATCGCCACCGCCGTCGCGTCCTTCAGCGGCAACACCCTCGCGAAGCCCAGGCCGGGCAGGTTCCATTCGGCGCCTGCCCCCGCCACCTGGAGGAGCCGCCGCCGCGCCACGGGCTCGTCCCGGTCCGCGTCCTTCACCAGCTTGCGCACCTCGGTGTCGAACGTCTCCTCCGTCGAGGAGGTGCGCAGCGCCGCCGCCCACACGTCCTCCCAGCCGCGCACCCGACACAGCTCGAGCAACTCCGGCAGGGCCTTCGCGTTCTTCACCCCATGGATGCTCGTCCTGCCGGCCCACCTCGGGAACACCGAGCGCAGGTTCTCCAGGACATAGGGCACCACGTCGCGCCCGCGCTTCTCCACCAGCTCCACGAAGACGTGGGCCGCCATGGTGGGCGCGAACTCCGGATGGTGCTCGCCCAGCTCTCGCACCAGCGCGTCCGGCGCCTTCACCGACTCCGTGAGTGCCATGACGTCCCGACGCCACGTCTCCTCGGACACCAGCCGGCGATACACCGTCCAGGCCTGCTCCGTGTCGCCCCTGGCGAAGAGGCGCTCCCGATAGGTACCCCACATCGGAAGCGGCTTCTTCGACGGGGACCAGGTGTTCTGCGTGAAGGGCAGGTGTTGACGGATGAAGGGCCGCGCCGCCTCCGGGTCCACCGCGTCCAATTCGAGCGCCGTCGCCTCATCCAGCCGGAGGAGAGGTTGCTCCACCTTGCTCAACTCGAGGTGCCGTGCGCCGCGCGTCTTCGCGCCCCGGAAGCGTCGCGTGACGTCCTCGCGCCACACCGCCTCCTGCAGCTTGCCCAGGCCCTGCAGCTTCCAGCCGTACAGCTTGCGGAACACGGCCACGTCGTCGGCGCGGTCCGCGTCCGACAGCCACGTCTCCAGCGCGGCGGCGTACTCACTCTTCCACGGGTCGAACAACTTCCCGCTCGCCGTGACGTTGACCGGCACCAGCCAGGAGAGGATGAGCGGACGGAAGAGGACGCGGTCCCTCACATGCAGCGCCGGTCCCCACAGCCAGGGGCAGCTCTGGAAGCGGGGCCGCCGGGCCAGCGACTCCAGCTCCGCGCGAAGCTCCAGGTCCGACTGTCTTCGCGCGAGGGCGCTCCGGATGGCGGCTTCCATCTCCCGCGCCTCGCGTCTTGCCCGCTGCTCCCAGCTCTCGCTCACGCCTGGTTTTCTACACCGGCCGAGTCAGGCCGCGCACCAGGACAGTTCGCCCGGCGGTGCCTCAGAAGCGCAGCACCGGGCCCACAATCACCGACTGAATCAGCTTGGCGCACTCGTCCACCGAGTCCTTCGTGAGCTTCACGTCACAGAACTGGAAGGCCGTGGCGGCGGAGATGCCCCAGTGCTCGCTGAACCAGCCATCCACGCCCAGGCGGAAGGCCATGCTCGTGGTGTCCACGTTCTCTCGCAGGAAGTTGCCCATCGCGTCCGGGGTGAAGGTGCTGCCCCAACTCTTCGACAGCCGCGCGCCCACCCAGGGGGTGATGGGCTTGTCCCGGAAGAAGCGCAGCCGCGCCTCGATTCCCACCGCCTTGTAATCCAGTTGCGTGCGCTCCAGCCGGTTGTCCCTCGCCGCGTCGCGCAGCTCCGTGCCCCACGTCTCGGAGACTTCGGCCAGCAGCCCCAGGGACAGCCCCGGCGGAGACTCCACGCCCAGGTAGGCATGCAGCGCGGGTCCCTTCGCGCTGAAGTCACTCAAATGGTCCAGGGAGATTCCCGCGCCCAGCGAGGCATGACCATTCCAACCGTCCGCCACCGCCTGGGTGCCCACGCCCAGCACGCCCACCAGCGCCACCCACTTCGACACCTTTTTCATGGAGGCCAGTCTATGTCCGACTCGCGCCCGGAGCATGAAGTGGGACTCCGTGTCATGAAGCCAACCGCCCTCCGTCACGGGAGGACGCCCCGCTCCCGCGCCCGCCCCCGGCCTTCACCGTCGACGAGCAGGCGTCCCGGTACCGCGAGGCCGGTGGACGTCCGCTGGTATTCCTTCAAGGGGGGTGGGTGCTCTTCGCGCCGGCGGAGTCCGGCGGTTAGGCTTTCGTTCATGTCCGTCACCTTTGAAGCCGCGGCCACCGCCGTCCGCGACGCCCTCTCCGACGCGGGACAGGGGCTCGTCGAGCGCGAGGCCATGGTGGAGCTCATCGCGCTGTCCGCCGTCGCCGGTGAGCACCTGCTGGTCATCGGTCCCCCCGGTACCGCGAAGAGCGAGGCCGTGCGCCGCACCGCCCGCGCGCTGGGGGGCTCCTACTTCGAGTACCTGCTGGGCCGCTTCACCGAGCCCTCCGAGTTGTTCGGCCCCGTGGACCTGCGCAAGCTGCGCGAGGGTCTGGTGGAGACGGAGACCACGGGCATGCTGCCGGAGGCGGATGTCGCCTTCCTCGACGAGGTCTTCCTCGGCTCCACCGCCATCCTGAACACGCTGCTGGGCCTGCTCAACGAGCGCACGTTCCGCCGGGGCCACACGCGCATGCGCTGCCCCTTGCGTGTCTGCGTGGGCGCCGCCAACGCGCTGCCCGAGGATGAGTCGCTCGCCGCGTTCGCGGACCGCTTCCTGGCGCGCATCTTCGTCGAGCCCGTGCCGGACCCGCGCCTGGAGGACCTGCTCGCGGGCGGGGCCTCGCTGTGGGGCGAGGGGACGGGACGCCGCGCCTCCCTGGCCGCGCTGGATGTACTCGCGCAGGCGGCGCGCGAGGCGGACCTGGCCCCCGTGCGTCCGCATCTGGCCCACGCGCTGCGCTCCCTGCGCGCGGCGGGGCTGTCGCTGTCGGACCGGCGCGCGGTGAAGGTGCAGCGACTGGTGGCCGCCGCGGCCGTGCTCGCGGGGCGCTCCGTGCCGAGCACCGCGGACTTGTGGCCGCTCGTGTACGCGGTGCCGACGAAGGAAGGACAGGCGCTCGCTCGGGAGGTGTTGAGGGAGTTTCTCGCGGCGACGGAGAACCCTGCCCTCTCGGCGGCGGCGCTGGAGGCCAGCGCGGGGCCGTGGGCTCGGGCTCAGCGAATCGTCCAGGCGGGGCAGGTGCTGCTCGCCGAGCGCCCCAGCGACACCGACGCCGAGGCCTTCGCCGCGTGGCACCTCAAGCTGGAGGGCGTGGCGAGGGAGATGGACGCGAGCTTCGCTCCCGAGTTCCTCACCGAGGACCTGAAGGTCCTGCGCGCCGGGCTCACGGAGGCGCTCGCGCTCGTGTCTCCGGTGTCGCTGGAGGCTCGCGGCGCCGGGCTCTCCTGACCGGAGATGTGACGACTGGCGGCGCGGTCCGCGTCGACGACGCGGGGGACGGGTCTTCAAGACGTGCGAGAGGGCGGTGGAGTGGAGTCATGAGCAGTGAAAGTCAGGGGGCCCTGCCGGTGCGCTGGGGACCGCGCGCGGAGGCGCTGGAGCCGCTCGCCGTCATCGGCGTGGGAGAGGTGGCGCGCGTGCTCGCGCGACGGGCCCTTCGGGAGGACGACGCGAAGCTGGGGGCGTGGCGCGGTGTCGCGGGGCAGGGCGTCCTCGTGCTGCTGGGCGCGGCGGAGTCCCTGCCGTGGGTGGATGGCGCCCTGTACCTGGGCCGCGACAGCGCCGCGCCGTCACTGCTGCTGCCCTGTGCGCTCGCGCCGGACGTGGTGGCCTCGCTGCTGGAGCGTGCGTTGCTGGCGCTGGCGGGGGACACCGCCACGCAGCTCGCCGTGCTTCCTGGCTCGTTTCAGCTCGTCTCGGTGGCCTCGGCTCGGCCGGTGCATCGCCCCACGCTCGTCGCTTGGCTCGCGAGCGAGGAAGCCGGCGCGGGAAGGGAAGGGGCGTCATGAGCTCACTGCCTCCCGTGCTGCGCCCGTGGGCGGAGTCGCTCGCGCTGTTCCCCGAGGAAATGGCCACGCACCTGGGGCCGTTCGTGGCCCGGCTGTCCGCGGCCATGGGGGCGTTGCGCCCGCGCGGAGAGACCGCCGGTGGCGAGCCCCAGGGCTATGACGGAATCACCCGCCGGGGCTCGTTCGACCGGCTGCTCGTCAGTGAGTGGCTGTGGGCCCTGGAGGCTCCGGACGAGCTGGTGCGCCGCGCCGCCTTCGGGGAGCTGTCCTTTCTCAAGCCCGCCTTCCGTCAGCCGCAGGGCGCTCGCCGCACCGTCGTGTTGCTGGACGCGGGGCCCGACCAGCTTGGCAACCCTCGCATCGCACACCTCGCGCTGCTCATCGTCATGGCCCGCCGTGCCCAGGCCGCCGGGGCCTCCTTCGCGTGGGGCGTGCTCCAGGCTCCGCCCGAGCGGGGCACCTATTCCGAGGTGACTCCCAGCGTGCTGCTCTCCTGGCTCTCCGCACGCGACGTGGATCCACCCGCCGCCGAGCGACTCGCCGCATGGCATGAGGCCCTGTCCCTGGGCGATGCGCCGGAAGAGACGTGGCTGGTGGGGAGTGCTCGCCTCGCACGGCTGCCCGGTGCGGAGTCGATGTCCCGCATCGAGGTGACGGAGGTGCTGGCCCCCGAGGTGCGCAAGCTCACCGTGGACGTGCGTCCCGCTTCCCGTCCGGTGCGTTCAGTCGTGCTGGACCTGCCGCCTCCCGACGACAGCATTCGTCTGCTGAGAGACCCGTTCCAGAGTCGCGTCGCGAAGCCCGTGTCGATGGCCGGAGGCCAGAAGGCCCGCTCGTTCCACTTCTCGGCGGACGGCTTCCGGCTGGTGATGTTCCACTCCGACGGCGGCGTGTCCGCGATGGCGATTCCCGACTCGTCCAGCTCCACCGCGCCCCGACCTCGGCGCATGAGGCTTCAGCCCGGTCATCTGATGCTCGCCGCAGGGTGGCGCTCGAATGGCGGACTGCTCGCGTTGATGGAACGGCCGGACCGCTATGTCCTCCATGGCACGCTCAAGCCCCAGCCTCCCCGGGCCGACGCGGGTGAGCGGCGCCCGGTGTCCGAGCGGTGGACGCCGGGCCACGCGTCGGAGCTTCCCGTCGCGCACGGAGGCCCCGGCCGGCTGTTCTCGTGGAGGGACCGCGATGGGGAGTCGGTCCTGCTGCTGACGCGGAGCGGAGAGCTCTTCCTCGTCTACCTGGTCAAGGCCGAGCATCGCGTCGAGTTGATGGCGCTGGACAATTCGGTGACGGCGATGGCCCGGGTCCACGGCAAGCTCGTCTACGTCCGCAGTGGCCCCAGCGTTCGCGTGGGCACGGGGTTGCACAGCCTCTATCCCGTGTCTCCGTATCCGCCCAATGTCTGCAAGCCTGTCTACATCGCGCCCTCGGAGGGGCAGCCCTTGCCTTCGCGGACGACGCTCCATGTCGTGGGGCCGGACGCGTCGACGAGCACGGTGCTGGAGGCCCGGGGGGGGGAGGCCTTCTTCGGTCACGCCGTCGGAGTCAAGGTGCCTGGGGACTCGGGGTTGCTCGCGATGAGTCACGGGCCGAGAGTGTGGCGACTGTTTCTCGAGGGTTCTGTCCAGGACCTCCCGGTGCCTCAAGGCTTCCACGTGGTCGGCGTGGGATGCTGCCATGGCTCTCCAGGGCAGGCCGGGCTGGTGGTGCTGGGGCCGGATGAGCGCACCTTGTCGTGGTTCGGCGCGACCGGCCACCACGTGCTTGCTCAGGCCTCGGCTCCGGTGGTGCACGCGGAGCTCAGCCACACCACGTCGCTGCTCGGCTGGCTCACGCAGACCGGGGAGCTGGTGTTGCTGGACCTTCGTGACGGACACGTGCGCTATCGCGCGACGGCGGAGGGCATATGAGGCGCTTCGCCCACGCGAGGGCGGCGCCGCGTCAGCATGTGCACCGGGGCACGGTGAGTGCCTCGGCGTTCTGGTTCGACCCGGAGCTGCTCGGCGAGCAGGAGGCTCGGCGGCGGGTGATGGCGTTGTGGGCGCCGGGCGCGTCCGTGCTGTTCGTGGCGGAGGGTTATCTGCTGCGGCTTCACTGTGCTCAGCGGGTCTCGACGGGGTCGAGCCCGGGTCTGCCCCTCACGCTCGAAGGCGGTGTGCTCACCTCCGCGCCGCTGGCTGCCTCGGAGTGGGCGCGGTTGGGTGCGCCGCGTGACTCGCTCGTGCTCGTGCGAGCGGGCGTCGCCCGGGTCCATCCGCTGTCGAGCGCGCGGGTCGTGGACCTGTCCTCGTGGTTCGACGTGTCCGCGTGGACGGTGCTGCCCACGCGGAGCCTGGGCGCGCCACCTCCACCCGTGGCAGCCGCGGTGGAGCCCGTGGCGCCTGTCACACGCGCCTCCTTCGGTGGCTCCATTCCCGAGCCGTCCGATGAAGCACGGGTGGTGCTCGCGCGCATGGAGGGACGTGCGCCCCCTTCCGATGCCGTCGTGGCCGAGCGTCCTGGACTGCTGGCTCGGCTGCGCTCCGCATGGAAGGGACAGGCCGCCGAAGTGAAGGGGCCGGGCACGCGTCCTGGACTGCTGTCGCGACTGCGCTCCGCATGGACGGGACAGGCCGCCGAAGTGAAGGGGTCGGGCACGCGGCCTGGACTGCTGTCGCGGCTGCGCTCCGCATGGACGGGACAGGCCGCCGGAGTGAAGGGGTCGGGCGCGCGTCCTGGACTGCTGTCGCGGCTGCGCTCCGCATGGACGGGCCGGAGTGCCGCGTCGTCGGGCTCCAGCGGTGACGGCGTCGTCGCGCGCGCTGGAGTGTTGTCGCAACTGCGCGCCCTATGGGGGTCCGCATCGAAGGCGGAGACAGCGGAGGGTGAGGGTGGAGGAACAGGAAGCAGGTGGCTTGGCCGCCTCGCGGCGTGGCTGAGGAACACTCCCTCCACGGCGGGCGCGCTGCCCTCGGGTGAAGGCAAGGGCTCCTCCTCGTCGGGCTCGCGGCGCGAGGTCCTGGCTCCGAGGACTCCCTCCCTGTTGGGCCGACTGTGGGCGGCGCTCCGGCCGCGCTCGACGGCGAAGGCGGCGGGCGGTGGAAGTGGCGCTCGTGGTGGCCAGACGTCACCTCGGAATGCGGGGCCTCCTCCAGGCCCGGGGGCTCTGGCGCGCCTGTCTCAGTGGCTGCTGCGACACACTCCGCTGGGCGAGCTGCTCGGCCGGCGCAAGGCGGAGTACCTGCGTCGCCTCTTCGAGATGTTCGAGGGTGGGGACCTGCACGAGGCGCTGCGCCATGCCATCCCGTTGAATCAGAAGCAGAACGACGACACGCGCGAGGCGCTCGGGCTCCCGGGACCGCGAGAGGACCTCAAGCTCCAGCTCGGCCCGCGCGGCCCCGCCGCCACTTTCGCTGGAGGCGACGCGCTCTACGAGGCACTCCGGCAGCGCTACCGCGCGGCCTTGCAGCGCTTCGAGCGCGAGGGTCGCATCGAGGAGGCCGCGTTCATCCTCTCCGAGTTGCTCGGCGCGCACGAGGAAGCCGTCGCCTTCCTGGAGCGACACCGTCGCTTCAAGCTCGCGGCGGAGCTGGCCGAGGGGCGTGCCCTGGCACCCGGTCTGGTGGTGCGTCAGTGGTTTCTCGCGAAGGACCCACAGCGCGCGAAGGCCATCGCCCGGCGCAGCGGCTGCTTCGAGGACGCGGTGCTGCGCCTGGAGAGCACGCATTTCGCGGAGGCACATGAGCTGCGTCTGCTGTGGGGCCAGTCTCGCGCCGAGGCGGGAAGCTGGGTCCAGGCCGTCGAGGCCATCTGGCCGGTGCAGGCGGCTCGGGAGCAGGCGCGCGAGTGGATAGAGCGTGGCGTGGACGTGGGCGGCGTGGGCGGCGCGCGACTCCTGGCGCTGTGGGCGGGCTCGCTTCCGGGAGGACTCGACGCGGCGCGTGCCCGCGTGCTCGCGCTGCTGGACGACGACTCCCTGAATGGCGCGGCGGAGCGGCTGGCCTTCGCCCAGACGCTGGCGAGCGAGCCTCCCTGCGGAGTCCGCTCGGCCTTGCTCGTGCCCACCGTGCGCGCCCTCATGAGGGACAGGGCCCTGGTTCCGGCCCACTTGCCCACCGACTTCATCACCTATTTGCTCAGGGACCTGCCGGACGGCGCGCTGCGCGCGGACCTGCCCGCGCTGGCCCCCAAGGTCCCGTCCCCGTGGACCCGCTTCGTGGTGCAGGCGACCGCCTCGCTCGGGGACGCGGGGCCATTCGCCATCCATGACGCGGTGGTGCTCCCCTCGGATCGGCTGCTGCTCGCGCTGGGCGAGGCGGGCGCGGTGTTGCTGAGCGCGGAGGGCCGCAGGCTGGCGCACTTCGATGTGCCGGCCTTCTCCCTGGTCGCCTCCATCCATGGGGACCGCGTGCTGGCCATCGCGCGTCGGGGCGAGCTGCACCATGTGTCCCGCGTGGACGTGGTGCGGCGGCGGGCCACCGCGTGGTGCGACGTGGCCATGCACGCGTGGGCGCCGACGTATGACGGTGAGACATGGTTCGTCGCCTCGGAGCTCACGGTGATGATGCTGGACGCGCAGGCCGCCGAGCCGCGTGCCCTGTGGCGGGTGTCGAAGGTGCCTGGCCCCGTCGCCATGCTGGCCGCGGACGAGACACACCTGTGCTTCGTGACCACCGACGCGGAGTGCTGGGTCTATGCGCTGCAAGACGGCCCCACCCTGCGCTCGCGTGAGCCGTTCGTGGCCCTCGGCAAGGGTGTCTCCGCCGTGCTGCGCTCCTGCGCCATCACCGCCGATGGCGAGGTGCGCGCCTCCGTCCACTTCAGCGACCGCGAGTACCCTCGCCCTGGAGAGGCGGACTGGCTGTGGGTGAAGCCTCAAGGACCGCGCTTCGCCGCGCCGATGTCCGTGGTCGGTGAGTCCCTGGAGCGCGTGAAGTGCTTCCTCTCCGAGTCGTGGCGCGCGGAGCTGACGCTCTTCGACGGGGCCTGGCAGGTCCGCCTGCTCGACGTCAGTGAAGTCATGCGCGCGCGGCTCAACTTCACCTTCGAGGGGTCACCGACTCCCCAGGTCCGCCTCACCAACACCGCGCTGCTCATGTTCGACACACGGGGCAGGATGCTGTGGCTGGACCTGGAGTACGGCACGGTGCGCAACGTCGGCGCCGCGTGAGCCGCATCGGCCCCTGACGTCGGGGTTGAAACAAGATGTCGGAGGAGAGACTTGTTTCAGATACCTCGGCCCTCCTGTCCTGTCCGCCAGACCCCAGGCTTCGCGTTCGGTGGAGGACAACCCGGGCGTGACGCGCGACGCAGCGCCGGAAATCCAGATTCGCTGAAGTTGGAAGCGAACCAGTGTCATGGACCCATGGCACATCTTGATACGCGCGCCCGGGGTGGTCACCCTGAGTAGGACCATGGCTCTGCGTCTCCAGCTCTCTCCTCCTGCGTTGCGAACGCTCGACCGGTGTCCTGCCCCGGTGAGACAGAAGCTTCAAGGCGAGCTGGCCGAGCTGGCCGCGGGACTCCCGCTCGAGGGGCCGTTGTTGCCCGAGGAGGTGGGGTTGGTGGTGTTGGGCTCCGGCTTCCGCGTCCACTATCTGCTGGAGCAGGAGCACCGCCTGCTGCGGCTCACGGACGTGATGGCGCCGACGTCGCACTGAAGGACGCCGCGAACCCGGGCGGAAGTGTGGCCTGGATGGCGCATCGCTTCCGAGCGGTTGTCGAAGGGCGGGGGAGTGGCTAGACCCACGGCACGTCGTGCCCGGCCCGGAACACCCTCTTCGACACGCCCTTGCCCATTCCCCTGGCTGACTTCCTGATTCAAAACCGCGACACCATCCTGGAGGCCTGGGAGGTGGAGGTGCGCTCCATCCCCGCGGCCCAGGCCCTGACGCGCCCCGCGCTCCGCGACGGCCTGCCCGGGTTGCTGGAGGGCATCGCGAGGATGATGCGAAAGCCCCAGGCGGAGCTGGCCTCGGGGCTGAGCGCCATCAGCGACCACCACGCCCTGGAGCGCCTGGGCGAGGGCTTCGACCTGCGACAGGTCGTCACCGAGTACCGGCTCCTGCGCGGTTGCGTGCTGCGCCTGTGGTCCGCGCGAGGCCACGCCACGCTCCGCCCCGACGAGGAGCGCATCTTCCACGAGGCGATGGACGAGGCCGTCGCCGCCGCAGTCAGTCGCTACACGCGCGCCCGCGAGCGCACCATCCAGGCCCTGGACCGCATCAGCGCGGCGGCGCTGGGCAGCCCCGACGTGGCGGGCTTCCTGCCCCGGCTGCTCCAGGTGCTGTGCGAGACGGTGGCCGCCGTGGACGTGGCCGTCGTCCTGCTGCGCGACGGCGAGGACTTCCTGCGCGTGGAGAGCGGCGTGGGCGAAGGCGTGGACATCGGGGGGCTCGTGCCCATGGGGCAGGGCTTCGTCGGCACCATCGCCGCGACGCGCGAGCCCTTGCTGGTACACGACGCCAGCGGCGACGAGCGGGCCCACTCCGCCGTGGTGCGCACCTCCGACGTGCGCGCGCTGTACGGCGTCCCGCTCGTCTTGAACGACGTGCTCATCGGCGTGGCCCTCATGGGCAGCCGCGTCAGCACCGAGTTGTCCGAGGAGGACCTGCTGCTGTTTCGCGCCATGGCGTCGCGCGCCACCGGACTGCTCGCCCAGGGCCAGGCCCGGGACCGCGAGCGCGAGGCCCGCGCGGAGGCGGAGGCTTCCCTGAAGCGCCTGCGCGAGAGCGAGGCCGGCCTGCGGCGTTGGGAGGAGGTCTTCTTCCGCCTGGGGGTCGGCGTCGTCGTGGTGTCCGCCGAGGACGACACCCTGCTCGACGTGAATCCCGCCTTCGCGCGCATGCACGGAGCCTCGCCGGAGGAACTCATCGGCCAGCCGCTGGAGGCGACAATCGCGCCCGAGGCCCGGGGCATGCTCCCGCGCCACGCCGCCGCCGCGAACTCCAAGCCCTCGCACGAGTACGAGTCGCTCCACGTGCGCAAGGATGGCAGCCGCTTCCCCGCCTTCTCCCACGTCACGGCCTTTCGCGACGAGACGGGGAAGGTGTCGCGGCGCGTGGCCACCGTGCTGGACATCACCCAACGCCGCGCGGTGGAGACGGACCGGCAGCGATTGCTGTCCACCATCGAATCGGAGCGCGCGCGGCTGGCCGCCGTGCTGGAGCAATTGCCCGCGGGCGTCTTCATCGCGGACGCCGCCAGCGGCCGGCTGGTGCTCGCCAACCGGCAGGTCGCCATGCTCACCGGGCGCCCCTTCCAGCCCATGTCCAACGTGGACACGTTCGCCACCCTCTACGGCGCCTGTCATCCGGACGGGACACCCTATGCCCCGGACGCGTGGCCGCTGGCGCGCACGCTGAGCACCGGCGAGGTGGTGCAGGGCGAGGAGGCGATGCTGAAGCACGAGGATGGCCACACGCTCACCGTGCTCGTCTCCAGCGCGCCCATCCGCGACAGGGACGGAGAGCTCATCGCCGGGGTCGCCACGCTGGCGGACGTCACCGAGCGCCGCCGCGCGCAGGAGGCCGAGCTCCAGGCGGCCCGCTTCGGCGAGCGCCTCATCGCCATCGTCAGCCATGACCTGCGCAACCCCCTCAACGCCATCCATCTGTCCACCACGCAGCTGCTCCACAGCGAGGTGCTCGCGGAACGCGAGCGCCGCTTCGTCACGCGCATCGCCCGCTCCAGCGCGCGGATGACGCGGATGATTTCAGAGCTGCTCGACTTCACGCGCGGGCGGCTGGGCGGAGGCATCCCCATCCAGCGCACGCCGGGAGACTTGCGCGCGGTGGTGCGGCAGGGCGTGGAGGAACTGGAGGCCGCGTGGCCGGAGCGCACCCTGCGGGTGGCGGGGGGCTCCGGCCGGTATGACGGTCAGTGGGACGCCGACCGGCTGCTCCAGGTGGTGAGCAACCTGGGCGGCAACGCGCTCCAGTACAGCGCGCCGGACGCGCCCATCACCCTCACGCTGTCGGACCTGGGCGACACGGTGGTGCTGGAGGTCCACAACCCCGGCGAGCCCATCTCCGCCGAAGCGCTGCCCCACCTGTTCGACCCGTTCCGTCGCGCCACGAGCAGTCACCCCGGCAGCAGCATCAGCGGGGGCCTGGGCCTGGGCCTCTACATCGTCGAGCAGGTGGTGAAGGGCCACGGCGGCCACATCCAGGTGACCTCCACCGAGGCGGACGGCACCGTCTTCAAGGTGACGCTCCCGCGCGTGCCGCTCCCGGCCTGACGTGCCGGCGCCGTCAGCCCGCGTTCACCACGCGGGCGAGCGTCGCGCGCAGCTCCCAGAGGTCCACCGGCTTGGGCACCGCGGCCTGGACGCCCTCGGGGAGCGGCTGGCTGTTGCCCGCGCCGGACACGACGACGACGGGCAGGGCGCTCAGCCTGGCGTCCTCACGGACGTGGCGCATCAGCTCCCACCCGCTCATCACCGGCATCATCAAGTCCAGCAGCACCGCGTCCGGGCGGGGGAGTCGCCTCAGGCGCTCCCATGCCGTCTGGCCGTTGCCCGCCGTCTCCACGGCGAAGCCTTCCATCGTCAGGAACTCCTCCAGCAGCTCCCGGCTATCGGCGTGGTCTTCGACCAGGAGGACGAGGCTTGGCGTGCACATGGAGACTCAGACTCGTACCGAAGGGCCAGGGTCGCCAGCCGCACTGCGTCGATACGTCCACGTCACGACTGCGGGGATGTTCGCTAGCACACGCTTCCGGAATGGGACGTGGGCGGCGTTCAGCTTGCGGGGTCCTCCTCCGGCAGCAGCCTGTCCTCCAGCACCTCTTCGGGGGACTCACCGGCCTGCACGCGCAGCGCGGCGTAGCGCAGGCCCGTCACCTCCGCGAGGGCGTCCGCGCGACCGAACACCTGGCCGGCGCGGCGGGCGTACAGCCGCAGGGTGCGCGCCAGCTCCGCGCCGGTGCCGAAGCGCTCCTCGCGCTCGGGCGCCAGCGTGCCTCGCAAGAGCGGCTGGAAGGCCACGGGCACCGCGCGCAGCGCGTCCTCCAGGTCCTCGCGCGTGTAGGCGCGGATGCGGCGGCGCAGCTCCCGCGCGGCGGCCACGCTGACGGCTTCCTGCATGGCCGAGTCGAGCGCGTGCTCCTGCGTCGGCGTGTCCGACGACAGCGCCTGCTCGCGACGACGGCGGCGCTCCGCCTCGAACCGGTCCGCGCCCTCGAAGAGGTGTCGTCCGGTGAGCAGTTGGAGCAGCACCAGCCCCAGGCTGAACAGGTCCGCGCGTCCATCCAACGCCTGGCGCGCGACGTGCTCGGGGGCGGCGTAGGCGAGGCTGGTGGGATGCTCCTGTCCCTCGGGAGTGCCGGAGAGCACGGACGACGCGGCGCCGAAGTCGAGCAGCTTCACCGCGCCGTGCTCGGTGATGAGGATGTTGTGGGGACCGACGTCGCGGTGGACGACGCGCAGCGCCCGGCCGTGCTCGTCGGTGAGGGTGTGGGCGTGGTGCAGCGCCTCCGCGACCTCGGCGGCGACATAGAGGGAGAAGCCCTCCGTGAAGGGCAGGTGGGCGCGGCCGGAGGCCTCCATGAGCGAGTCCAGCCGGTGGCCGGGGGTGTGCTCGAAGACGAGCACGGGCGCCTCGTCCGGGCCCTTGAGGTCGTGCACGCTGACGACGTTGGGATGGTGCAGCAGCGCGGTGAGCCGGCCTTCCTCCCAGAGCCGGTGCGCGGCCTCGGCGCGCAGCGGGCGCTTGATGACCGCGTAGCCACCGAAGTCCGACTCGTAGCGGCGGCGCGCGAGGAGCAACTCCCCGTGGTGCGCGGCGCCCAGCGACTTGACGAGCTCATAGGAGGCGCGACCGGAGCGCAGCAGCACGTGCGGCTGGGCGGAGGCGTCGGACGACGGGGGCGACATGGCGACTCTCCTCGGACGAACGGACCCGATGGGCCCGCGGGCTCACTCGGAGAGTATGGTCGTCCTCCGGCGGGAAGTCACCTCCTGGGTAGTGTGTCTTCCATCCGCCGCTTCATGGCTCCGAGGCCGGCTTCATGAGCCCGTCCTGGCGCGCGTACTCGCGCACCAGCTCCACCTCGTCCAGCAGCCGCGGCGAGTCAGGGAAGACCTTCTCCGCGCGCTCCGCCAGCCGCAGCCCCTTCTCCAGGGACTCCTTCGTGCGCGTGTCGCCCAGGCCGCGCAGCATGCCGGCCCACGCCTGCTCCAGCGTCTTCAGGGCGTGGGACGAGCCCTCTTCCCACAGCGTCATCGCGTCGTCCTCGCGGCCCCGGATGACGTCCAGGAAGTAGCCCAGCTCCACCAGCGCGGCCGGGTTGCGGCGCGACACGGAGACGGACTGCTCCAGGAGCCGCTGCACCTCGGTGAAGGTGACCTCGGGGTCCACGCCCGGCTCCTCCGCCAGCTGGAGCAGTCGCGCCAGCTCCAGCAGCGCGGGCGCGAAGGTGGGCGCATCCCGCGTCAGCTCGCGCAGCAGGCGCAACTGCTCCGGGCTCGCGGGGGTGGCGTCGCCAGCCTCGCGGGTGGCCAACAGACGCTTCATCAGCTCATCGGCGGTGGGGTGCCCGGCCATGGTGGGTCCTCGGTCTTCGAGCAAGCACTGCTGTTCTGGAGGAACTTGCGGGCCACGTCGAGCCTCGCCTGCGCCGCCTCGCGCGAGGCTTCCGCTCCTGAACAGTTTTGAGGCTATGTCTTGATTTTCAGCTTTACGAATGGGAGGTGTCAAGCCGCGAAGTCGGGGCGCGGACGACCTGGAAGGAGGGGCCCACCGCGCGTGGAAGGTCCCATGTCACGTCCTGGACCTCCTGGGTTTCACGCGGGAGCCCCGTCATAGGGGGCTCGGCGGGATTCGGGGGGCGACGGTGGACGGGAAAAGAGGTGTGTCGGGGGGTAGGACGCGATATCAGGGAGGACCGGGAGACTACCCGGCATATCGGTATTTCGCCTGATGACTTGCTGGGTTATAAGCCCTGTCGGACACGCGTCCGAGGGCGGCCTGTGCCTGTGCAGGCCGGGGCCTCGGCCCGTACTCATAAGGTTGATGCGGTGAAGACCCACCCTGAAGGTTCCGCCTCCACCCGCAAGTCACCCCGGGCACGCCAGGGGCGGCCGAGCGACCGCGCCCGACAATCGCGTCAACAGCTGGAGCGGCGCCTGGCGGTGAGCGTTGGCGAGGAGGCGCGGTCGGCGCGGATGCGCGCGGGGCTGACGCAGGCGGATGTGGCCGAGCGCATCGGCATCGCCGCGGAGGTCTATGGGCGGATGGAGCGCGGGAAGATGATGCCCAGCGTGCCGACGCTGTTCCGCCTGTGTCTGGCGCTGCGCCTGTCGGCGGACGTGGGCCTGGGGCTCGTCACGGCGGCCTCGGTGGGCGCGGCGCTGTGGGAGGAGGACTCGCGGGACAAGGACCACCTGCCGGAGATGCGCCGCCTCCTGCGCACGCTGCGCCGCATGTCGCGTGGTCAGCTCAAGCTCGTGAACCAGGTCGCCGCCGCCATCCTGCCCCAGCGCTGAGCGCGGGGGGAGATCGCACCATCGGCGCGGACAGCGCGTGGCGGCCCGTCACGCGTGCTTCAGCGGCTTGGAAGACAGAGGGTGTCGGGTGGGCACCGCTCGGGGCCCATCGTCCCGAGCCGGGCGGGTTCCCGGAGCACGGCCGCGTCCTCGTGGGGCCCCGCCGTCTGCTCGGCGGTGAGCGTGGCCGGGGTCGAGGGAATCAAGCTCAGCGCCACCAACACCAGCAGCAACCCGAAGAGCAGTTGGAGCAGGCGCGCGCGCACGACATGGATGGACGGTGGGGCGATCATTCCGCACGCCCCCCGACGACAGACCACGTCCACGCAGCCGCCGCGTCCCCCACCGAGTGACTCGGCGGAGCCAGGGAGAGCAGGCGGGCGTCGCGAGGCGGAAACGCGGACAGCGGCAGGGCGGTGGACGCCAGCCGGCACCAGGACAGGGACAGACAAAGACTCATGACGCAGGGCTCCGGAGTGCGGGGAACTTGGTGAGCCCCCGTGCCCATGTCCTCCCTCCCTCGGAGACAAGGCGCGTGTCGGGTGCGTGACGTGGCGGGTGCGCTTCGTCCAACCCGGGACGGAGTCGAAGGTTTCGCGGTTGCTTCTGCTCTGCGGGTGACGGCTTCGCGGGAGGGGTGCTTGTCACCCTGCCCCGTCCCTGGCCTCATGCATCCAGGGGCCCTCGGGAACAGACGTGACGGAAACGATTCGGGGAAGGCGACGCGGAGGACTCGGCTCGCGCGCGCTCATCGCGGTGTGGCTGCTGGTGCTGCTCGTGCCGGTGCTCCCCGCGCATGCCCAGGCTCCGTCACCGCCGGATGGAGGCAGCGCGGATGCGGGCGTGTCCGCGGCGGAAGTCGGCCTCGCGCGCACGGACGCGGGCTGGGCGGTGGAGGTCGTCACGCCGGATGGAGGCGTGGCCGAGCCCGTCTTCATTCCCCCCGCGCTGACGCGAGACGCCCCCGCGCCCTATCCGCCCGAGCTCGCGTCGGAGCGTGTCTCGGGCGTGGTCCAACTGGAGCTGCTGGTCGACGACGCGGGGGAGGTCGAATCCGCCACGCTGGTGCGGGGCGTCCACCCGCTGTTGGACAAAGCCGCGCTGCACGCCGCGCCGTCCCTGCGCTTCTCGCCCGCCACCGTGGATGGACAGCCGGTGCCGGTGCGCCTCGCCTTCGAGTACCGCTTCGAGGCGCCCGTCGTCGCCGAGGATGCGCGCCCCGAAGGCCCCGTCACCTTGCGTGGACTGGTGCGCACCAAGGGCAACCGGCGCCCCGTCGTCGGTGCCACGCTGGTGTCGGACAGCATGCCGGACGCGCCGGTGCAGACGGATACGCAGGGACGCTTCGAGGCGCGCTGGCCCCCGGGAGGACATCGCGTCCGCGTGTCCGCGCCCGGCCACAAGCCCGGCCTCTTCCGCGAGGAGCTCGGGACGCAGGAGGCGCTGGAGGTGGTGTACGGGCTTGCGCCGCTCGTCATCAATCCCTACGAGACGGTGGTGCGCGGAGACCGCGAGCGCACCGAGGTCAGCCGCGTCACGTTGCACGACGCGGAGCTGCGCGAAGTGCCCGGCACCATGGGCGACCCGTTCCGCGTCATCATGTTGCTGCCGGGCGTGAGCAGCATGTTGTCCGGCGTGGCCTACCCCGTGGTGCGCGGCAGCCAGCCCGCGGCCACCGGCTACTTCCTGGATGGCATCCGCGTCCCCATCCTCTTCCACCTCTTCCTCGGCCCCGCGGTCATCCACCCGGACTTCATCGACGCCATCGACTTCTTCCCGGGCTCACCGCCGCCCCGCTACGGGCGACTGCTGGGCGGGGCGATTGAAGGCCGGCTCAGCAGGCCGCGCGATGACCGCGTCCACGGCAGCGCCTACGCGGACCTCATCAACGCGGGCTTCTTCCTGGAGACGCCGTTCGTCTCCACCGGCACCAACGTCAGCCTCGCGGGGCGCTACTCCTATACGCCGTGGCTCATCGCGCTCGCGGCCAACAAGCTCCAGGACCCGCCCCAGTCGGGCCGCCTCAACCCGAAGGTCATCCTCGACTTCTGGGACTACCAGCTGCGCGTGGAGCAGGACGTGGGGCAGGGCAAGCTGCGGCTGTTCGCGTTCGGCTCGTCGGACACGTTCGGCTCCGAGGCGCAGGACGAGTTCGGAGACACCGCGCTGCAGTCCATCATCTTCCACCGCGTGGACCTGCGGCACCGCCACCCGCTGGCCGGCGGCGAGTTCGAAATCGGCGCGACGTGGGGCCTGGACCGCTTCGCCGTCACCAGCAGCACCCCGCCGAGCGACGCGACGTCCGTCTTCATCGACCAGGGCACCTGGTCCGCGCGCCTGGGCTACACCGCGCCGCTGGACCCCAAAGTCACCCTGCGGCTGGGCGGCGACGTGGACCACAAGCGCGCCATCGTCGACTTCTACGAGCTGAACCCGGACGAGGAGACCGCCGAGTTCGCCCCGGTGGCGCTGGCCACCTTCCTGGGCGCGTGGGCGGAGCTGGTGTGGCAGCCCACCCCCAAGTGGTCCGTGGTGCCGGGGCTTCGCGTGGACAACTACCACCTGTCCCCGGGCATCGACCGCACCGCGCTGGAGCCGCGCCTCACCCTGCGTCACCAGCTCACCGACTCGCTCGTCCTCAAGGGCTCCGCGGGCCTGTTCCACCAGCCGCCCACTTCACTCATCAGCCTGCCCGTGGTGGACGTGGGCAGCCTGCTGTTGGGGCTGCAGGAGGGCGCGCAGTTCTCGTTCGGCGCGGAGTGGAAGGCGCTCCAGGGGCTGGAGCTGGGCATGGACGTCTACGTCAACCCGCTGGTGCGGACCATCGAGCTGACGCCCTTCTCCGACGAGGGCCTGGTGGATGACCCGGACCCGCTGCCCGCGCCGGACCAGGACCCGGGCATCCCGAACCGCGACGACATCAACTTCCCCGACTTCAAGAGCCACGGCCTCGCGTATGGCCTGGAGCTGCTCGTCCGCCATCCGCTGGGCGACAACTGGTTCGGCTGGCTCTCGTACACGCTGCAGCGCAGCGTCCGGCGCACGCGTTTCTACCGGTACGACGTGGAGGGCAACGTGCTGGGCGAGGCTTCCGCGGACCTGCCCTTCGCCTTCGACCAGTCCCACGTGCTCAACCTGGTGCTCAGCTACAAGTTCTCCAACAGCGTCACCCTGGGGGGCGTGCTGCACTTCAACACCGGCCGTCCGGAGTACGGAACGCTGGGCACGCAGACCCACCGCGCGGGACAGGACAGCTCCGGCAGGCCGTCGTGGGTGAAGGTGGACCGGGACTCCGTGGACCGGCTGCCGCCCTTCTTCCGCTTCGATGTGCGCCTGTCCAAGTCGTGGGTGTACGAGACCTTCAGCCTGGAGGCCTACCTGGACATGCTCAATGTCACCATCAGTCAGGAGACGGTGAGCTTTGAGTACGACGGAGGAGGCGGCCGACCGCTCTCCAAGGAGGCCGTGGGGCTGCCCATCGTCCTGCCCATCCTGGGCGCGAAGGGGCGATACTGAACCTGGCGAGTGATGGATAACGCACGCTTGCCGTCTCTCCCCGTGAGCGACCCCGACAAGCAGACTGCTGGCACGGTTTGATTCCGGGCCGAGGAGTGTTGATGGGAGCCGGCCTGCCCTCGGGTCGGATGGACACTCCCAGGCTTCGACGGTGGACCGCCCCGACATCCAGGTGAAGACTCCATGTTCCACGAAGGGATAGCGACGATGGCGGAATGGTTGCGGTGGCGGGGAACGCCCCCACATGGCGCGGCGGGCGCTCAGGGGGGCTCGAGCGCCTCGCAGTCGCCGGACGCGTCCCCCGACAGCACCGGCCTCGTGGGCGTTGAAGCTCCGGGCGTGCTGCTGGTCGACGACAACCCCGCCAACCTGGTGTCGCTGGAGGCCATCCTGGAGCCGCTGGGCGTGCGGCTCGCGAAGGCGTCCTCCGGAGAGCAGGCGCTGCGCTTCCTCCTGCGCGAGGACTACGCCGTCATCCTGCTGGACGTGCGGATGGCGGGGATGAACGGCTTCGAGACGGCCTCCCTCATCAAGCAGCGGGAGCGCACCCGCAACGTCCCCATCATCTTCCTCACCGCGTACGGGCGCGATGACTCGGAGCTCGTCACCGGCTACTCCACCGGCGCAGTGGACTTCCTGCAGAAGCCCTTCCCGCCGGAAGTGCTTCGCTCGAAGGTCACCGTCTTCGTGGAGCTGTTCCGCGCGCAGCACCAGGTGCGCGCGCAGGCGGAGCTGTTGCGACAGAAGGAAGCGGAGGCGCGCGAGCTGGCGCACCGCGCGGCGGGCCACATCGACCGGCTGCGCGACTTCACCGCGCGGCTGTCGGAGGCCAGCACGGTGGCGGAGGTGTGCCGCGCGCTCTTCGAGCAGGGGTTGGTGGCCGCGGGCGCGAAGGCGGGCGCGGTGAACCTCCTGAATGACGAAGGGGACGCGCTCGAAATCGTGGACGCGGTGGGCTACCCCGAGCAGGTGCTGGCCAAGTGGCGCCGCATCCCCCTGTCCAACCCGGTGCCGCTCACGGAGGCGGTGCGCGAGCAGCGGCCCATCTGGCTGGGCTCATTGGAGGACTGGCAGGGGCGCTATCCGCACCTGAATGCGTACGGCATCCACGAGTCCGCCATCGCCCTGCCGCTGCTCGTGAAGGGGCGGGCGCTGGGGGCCATTGGCCTGTCCTTCGCGCGGGCGCGGCTGTTCACGGAGATGGACCGGGCCTTCTTCTCCGCGCTGGCGCACGCGTGCGCGCAGGCGCTGGAGCAGGTGCGCCTCATCACCGAGGAGCGCCGCGTGCACGAGGAGCTGCGGCGGCGCTCGGAGTTCGAGCAGCAGCTGGTGGGAATCGTGTCGCACGACTTGCGCAACCCCCTGGCGGCCATCTCCATGTCGGTGGGTCTCCTGGAGAAGAAGGGCGAGCTGTCCGACATGCAGCGGCGCACGGTGCAGCGCATCGGTCAGGCCAGCGAGCGCGCGGCGCGGATGATTCGCGACCTGTTGGACTTCACCAAGGCGCGGCTGGGCGGCGGCATCGCCCTGCACCGAACACCCACGGACCTCCGGGAGGTGGTGACGCAGGTGCTGGACGAGGTGCAGGGCGCCCACCCCGGCCGGCCCGTGCAGGTGGACGTGGCGCCGGACGTGCGGGGGGAATGGGACCCGGACCGCATCGCCCAGGTGCTGACCAACCTGCTCTCCAACGCGCTGGCCTACAGCCCGCCGGAGGCTCCGGTGCGGGTGCGCACGTTCGCGGAGGCAGGCCAGGCGATGGTGAGTGTCTACAACGGTGGGGACCCCATCCCGCCCGAACTCATGTCGCGCCTGTTCGAGCCGATGACGCGAGGCATGCTCAAGGAAGGCCAGTCCAGCCGCAGCATCGGCCTGGGCCTCTACATCGTCCGGGACATCATCCGCGGCCACGGTGGCAGCGTGGACGTGGTGTCCTCGCAGGAGGACGGCACCACCTTCACGGTACGCCTGCCCCGGCTCCAGGACTGAGGAGGTGGGTGTGATGCCTTCCTGCCCCGTGGGGCAGTGGCGGGTGTCGCCCACGGTGCACTTTGCTCCCGGAAGCGGGAGGGGCGGGGGGCGAGCCGGTCCGGGCGTCGGGGGTGGGGGAGGACGTGGCTTGAGCCACACAGTGCTTACGGGTGAGCACTGCGGCAATCGCTGTACCCGAGGACAAGTTCGCGACACCTCGGACATGGCACTCTCTACCAACGCGTGTTCCGCGCCCCAGTCTCCGCACGTGGACTGGAGGGGTGCTGGGCGCCGGGGGGAAGTCGATGGTGAGCCTGTCGTCGTTGCCAGGGAATGCCCTGGCACGGTCGCTCCATGCCGGAAGTCCCGCACCGTGCATGCGCTTGGAAGCGCTGCGGGGACCGGCGGGCGAGGTGCTCGACTTCCAGTGGTCGTCGCTCAACGCGGCGGCCGAGCACTTCGTGCATGACTGGGGCGTGCCCTCCTGTGTCTCGCGCTGGGTGCAGCAGGGCTTGCGCGGCGTGGAGCTGGAGGCGTGCGTGCGGGTCTGGGCCACGGGCGTGCCCCTGTCCTCGACGTTGCGCCTGTCCTGCGACGGGCTGGACGCGTGCTTCCAGGTGGTGGGCGTCAAGGAGGCCGACGGCCTGGCGCTGTGGCTGTTGGAGCCGTCACCGGAGGACGCGGCGGGGCTGCGCGACGCGCTGGAGCGGGAGCGGGAGGCCCGGCGGCGCGCGGAGGGGGCGCTGGAGAACACCCGGGACGTGCAGGCCCGCGAGGAGCTCTTGCGGCTGGCCCTGTCCAAGGCGCGCATGGTGGCGTGGGAGTGGACGGAGGCGCGGCGCGTGGTGACGTGGTCCCAGGACGCGGACGCGTTTTTTGGCCAGGCGCCAGCAACGCTGGGCACCTCGCTGCCGAGCTTCCTGTCCTGTGTGGTGGTGGAGGACCGGCACCGCGTCGCGCGGGGAATCGAACAGGCGCTGGCGGTGGACGGGGCCTACACGCTGAAGTTCCGCTGTCGGCACGCGGACGGCACCACGCACTGGTACGAGGCGGTGGGACAGAGCTTCCACGAGGCGGAGCGGCCGCACCGCATGGTGGGCGTGGTGGCGGACTGCACCGAGCGCGAGCAGGCGGAGTCCGCGCTGCGGGAGGCGGAGGAGCGCTACCGGCTGGCCGCTCGCGCCACGCATGACGTGCTGTGGGACTGCGACCTGGCGACGGGGCGCGTGCGCTGGGATGCCGGACAGGAGGAGCTGTTCGGCTACGGACGCGACGCCGCGGACCATGAGCTGGGCTGGTGGACGCAGCGGCTGCACCCGGACGAGCGCGACGCGGTGGCGGACGGCCTGCGCGACTTCGTGGCGTCCACCCGGGACGCGTGGCAGGCGGAGTACCGCTTCCTGCGCCATGACGGAAGCTGGGCCCATGTGTTGGACCGGGGCGTGCTGTCGCGTGACGCGGCGGGCCGGCCGGTGCGGATGATTGGCTCGATGATGGACATCACCGAGCGCAAGCACGCGCTGGAGCGGCTGGCGGAGGAGGCGGAGTTCCGCGAGCGCTTCATCGGGATTCTGGGCCACGATTTGCGCAACCCCCTCAACGCCATAACCCTGTCCGCCCGGGCCCTGCGGCGCCGCGCCCCCATCAGCTCCACCCAGCAGCAGATGGCCCAGCGCATCGAAGCGTCCGCGGAGCGGATGGGCACCATGATTTCGGACATCCTCGACCTCACGCGGGCGAGGCTGTCCGGCGGCATCCCCCTGCAAGTGGCGCCGGCGAATCTCTCCACCGTGTGTCAGCAGGTGGTGGAGGAGCTGTCCGCGGTCCATCCGGACCGCTACATCGCCTTCGACGTGGACGGCCGCTGTGACGGGCTGTGGGACGCGGACCGGCTGGCGCAGGTGCTCAGCAACCTGGTGGGTAATGCGCTGGAGCACGGCGCCCAGGACGCACCCGTGCTGCTGCGGTGTCTGGATTATGAGACGCGCCAGGTGGTGGAGGTCCACAACCCCGGCGCGCCCATTCCCGCGCCGCAGCTGGCCACGCTGTTCGACCCGTTCCGTCAGGCCGGCGCCGCGCGCGAGAAGGGCCGACGACGGGGTGGGCTGGGACTCGGCCTGTTCATCGTCCGGGAGATTGTCCACGCGCATGGTGGCAGCGTGGACGTGCGTTCCTCGGAGCTGGACGGCACGACGTTCACCGTGACGCTGCCGCGCGACGCCCGCCGCGCGGCGCGGTGATGTTTCAAGAACGTCTCGCGGTGTGTCACGGCCAGTGAATCATCGTCAACCGTGAGTCGATACACGGCTGAATCGTCAGCCGTTTCACGATGTCCCTGTCTGACGCACGACCCCAGCGGAAGAATTGCACGTGGGTACACCTGTCGCTCCTGGCGAGAAGCACTACCCGTTGTCTTGGCCGCGAGAAACCGCGCGGTCACCCCCAACGCGGAGACAGTCCCATGCGCCAGTGCTTCAGCCGTTTCGAGTCCCGTCCTTCCTTCCTTCGAGAACTGACGGCGTGGGGGTTGCCCGCGCTCTTGAGCGTCACTATCGGATGTGGCCCCGCGGGGATGGGTGATGGCGAGCCGAACGAGTCGACAGGCACCCACGAAGAGGGGCTGGTCTCGACGAATGGCTTGTCGACGAACGGGCTGAGCACCAATGGCTTGTCGACGAACGGGTTGAGCACCAATGGCTTGTCGACGAACGGGTTGAGCACGAACGGGCTGAGCACCAATGGCGTGTTCAATACATGGTTCAGCGCCAATCCAGCCCAGGCGGAAATGCTGATGAAGTATGTCGCCCGCTGTGCATTGTCGCCCACGCAAACACTGTCGTACACCCATGGCGGAACGACGTACTCGTGGCCGGGCTCGTTGGGGCTGGCGCCGTCGTGGACGGGGAGCGTGGCGGGCTCGCAGCCGCAGCCCGCGTCGGTGACGGAGCAGCAGGTGGTGTCCGCGTGCCTGGCGGCGCATGCGAACAAGTTCGGCGTGCACGTGAACATCTCCGTGCTGGGCAAGGGCGCATCGAACGTGGCGATTCCCTCCACCCCGGAGGAGCTGCAGTTGTTCAGCAAGCCGGAGGCGTGCTTCTTCGGCAACCTCTTCGCCAATGAGGGCCTCTTCGCGGCGAACGACACCAGCTACCTGTCCTATGACGAGAGCACGGTGCGCACCTGCGGCCTGTCGTCCTGGAGTGGTGACGCCGCGTGTGCGCCCGCGATTGCGCACGTGGGCAACTGCCTGGACCACTGCCAGGCGGACCCGTTGCGCGGCGGGTTCTACAAGAGCTGCACGTACAACGGGAAGCCGTACCGCCCCATCAGTACGCGCATCCGTCCCCAGGACATCTACCGGTGCGGCGACGGCGTGTGCCAGATTTCCGAGCAGTGCGGCACGGGGACCGCCGCGAACAACTGCGCGTCGGATTGCGGCGCCTGCCCGTAGTGCGAGCAGGCTGACCTGGACCCGCGGCTCCCCGCGCCGCGAGGTGTCACCAGGGCCGACCGGCTGACGGGCGGCGATATGTTCGGGAGTCGTTGGCGTTCCCGCCCCGAAGGACCCTGGGGCGCGTGTGCATTCCCGCCGCGACAACATGCCACACGGCGTTTGCTCCCCGGGGCTGGTACCCCTGCAGTCCGTCGCGGTGCGCTCCTCGCATCCGCCCCGTGGAGGTCGATTCGATGAACGCCGTCCGGAAGCTCGCGTCCTGGGCCCTCGTGCCCGCCCTCCTGCTCCTGCAGGGCTGCGGTGATGACGAGAAGAGCGACAAGACCTACACCGTGCGTTTCAGCCCCCAGGTGCGACAGGAGGCGCTGACGTGCGGCGGCAGCTACCCGGATATCGGCACGTCGCGGGGCGTCATCGAGCTGCTCGACTTCAAGATGTACCTGCGGGACGTCACGCTGGTGCGCGCCAATGGCGAGCGCCACGCGCTGAAGCTCGCGCAGGACGGGACGTGGCAGCGCGATGCGATTGCCCTCCTGGACTTCGAGGATGGCACCGGGACGTGCGCCACGGGCAGCCCCGAGGTGCGCCGCGAAGTGGTGGGCACCGCGCCGGAGCATGACGACTACACGGGCCTGGAGTTCAAGGTGGGCCTGCCGCCGGAGAAGAACCACCTGGATGCGGAGGCCGAGCGCGCGCCGCTCAACGTGGCGCCCATGTGGTGGAGCTGGCAGGGGGGCTACAAGTTCGTGGCCCTGGACGTCCGCTCCCGCGCGAACGAGAGCTTCTACTTCCACATGGGGGCCTCGGGGTGTCGGGGCTCGGTGCCGGACGGCTTCACCTGTGCGGCGGACAACCAGGCGACCATCACCCTGGCGGGCTTCGACCCGGAGGCCAATCAGGTCGTCCTGGACCTGGCGGGGCTGTACTCGGAGCTGGACGTGAATCGTGTCCCGGATGGAACGACGGACATGATGCCGGGGTGCATGTCGGGGGCGACGGACCCGGAGTGCCCGGGGTTCCTCTCGCAGTTCGGCCTGACCGCGGATGGCCGCCCCAAGGCGCTGCCGACGACGTTCTTCCGGGTCCGCTGAAGCCCTGTCCCGCGGCGAGTGAACGAGGAGTGCCAGATGTTCCGCGCATGGAAGGTGAGCGCCGCGCTGGGCGCGTTGTTGCTGGTCGGCTGCGGGGGCGATGAAGGCTCGCCGCCTCCCACGCCCTATGCGTGGAAGCTGCCCGCGGGCTTCCCGGAGCCCTTCGTTCCGGCGGACAACCCCATGTCGGACGCGAAGGTGGAGCTGGGGCGCCACCTGTTCCACGACAAGCGACTGTCGGGCAACGGCACCATGGCGTGCGTGAGCTGCCACGAGCAGGCGCGGGCGTTCTCGGATGGGAAGCCGACGCCCCGGGGCTCCACGGGGGACCACGTCGCGCGCAACTCGCCGGGGCTGGCGAACGTGGCCTATCTGGCCACGTACACCTGGGCGAACCCGCTGCTGGAGACGCTGGAGACCCAGGCGCTGGTGCCGCTGTTCAACGAGTTCCCCACGGAGCTGGGTGTGACGCCCCGGCTGGAGGAGGTCTTCCAGCGGCTGCGGGACGACGTGAAGTATCCGGAGCTGTTCCGCGCGGCGTTCCCCGACGCGGCGGAGCCGGTGGACCGGGAGACCATCGTCAAGGCGCTGGCGTCGTTCCAGCGCACGCTCTTGTCGGGCGGCTCGCCGTATGACCGCTATCTGCAAGGGGAGCGGGAGGCGCTGACGCCGGAGGCCCGGCGGGGCATGGAGCTGTTCTTTGGCGAGCGCGCGGAGTGCTACCACTGTCACAGCGGGAGGCACCTCTCGAACTCGTTCCGCTCGAAGGACTCTGTGCTGCCGAACATGCAGTTCTTCAACAACGGGTTGTACGACGTGGACGGGAAGGGCGCGTACCCGTTGGACAACCCGGGCCTGTTCGAGTTCACCCAGCGGGCGGAGGACCAGGGGCGCTTTCGCGTGCCGCAGCTGCGCAACGTGGAGCTGACGGCGCCGTACATGCATGACGGCAGCATCGCCACGCTGGAGGCGGTCATCGACCACTATGTGGCCGGTGGGCGCAACGTGACGGAGGGGCCGTTCGTGGGAGATGGACGGGCGAACCCGAACAAGGACCCGCTGGTGCGGCCGTTCGAGCTGACGGAGTCGGAGCGCGCGGACCTGGTGGCGTTCCTCAAGAGCCTCACGGATGTGGAGTTCACGCGCGACGCGCGGTTCGCGAACCCGTGGGAGTGATTGCGGGGTTGGCTGCGGGGTGAGGAGCATCGCGTGGCCAACGCTCGGCCTGTCGCGTAGCGGAAGGTCGCCTGTTCCCGTGGGGCAGGGGGCCGGCTCGCATGGACTCGCTGGATACGCTGGACGCCTCATTCACGGAGGCGTTCATGCGACGAACGGCGTGTCTGTTGAAGGCGTGTGTCCTGCTGATGCTCGGGTGTGGTGGCGTGGAAGAGCGCGTGCTCACGGCACCAGATGAGGGCTCCTCGGCGGAGACTTCGGAGGCGGCGCTGGATTTGGGCCTCGTCCTCGTCACCTGTCCGGTGGGAACGAGTCAGGCCTCCTACTCGCCGGGGCTGAAGAACACGCCCCAGAATGTCACGGTGTCGGGTCAGGCGACCTTCAGCAACTGCGTGACGGTGCTGGGTGACCCGGTGACATCGGGCACCAGCAGCCTGACGTCGGGCGTGGTGCAGGGCTTTTCGTGCGGGGACCTGCTGCTGCCCAGGACGGTCACCCAGACGGTGACATGGAACACGGGGGAGTCCTCGACGATGGTCTTCACCCAGCTTCGCGTGGGCGTGCAAGGCACGCTGTCCGTCTTCACGCTGACGGGCACCGTACTCTCCGGGAAGTTCATCGACGCGACCGCGGTCCGGACCATCACCTATGTCACCTTGGACTTGGAGGATGGCTGCGCGTCCCCCGAAGGGCTCACCTCGCTCTCTGGCCTCACGACGCTCACCCTGACGAAGCTGCTCTGAATCCGCTGGGCGCGTGAGGCGGTGTCGTGGTGGCGCGCTCATGGCCTCACGACGCCGCACTCGCGCGCGGCTGTGTCCGTTCCGACAGGCCGGGCGTGGACGTTGGTGTCCGACATTTCCCGTGCGAGGTGCGGCACACCGCCCCGTGCTCGCGGGGAGGTGTGAGCGTCTCCCAGCGTCCCTTGTCGTATTTCGCGGATGGGCGTGTGCGCGGTGGCTCCCTATCTCGGCAACGGAAGCGTTATCGGGAGCGGCAATGCGCAGAAGTCTGTCGGCGGCGGTGGTGGTCCTTCTTTCCGCACTCGCCCTCACCTCGACCTTTGATGTGTCGGCGGAGAGTGGCGAGGAGGGGCACGAGCCCCGGGAGCCCGGGGCGGCTGTGGCCCCGCCGCGCTCCGACAGTCCGGGGCCCGTCGTCGTCACCTGTCCTGTCGGCATCACCCAGGCGTCGTACCTGCCGGGGCTCAGCGAGGTGACGAAGGACGTGACGGTGGCGGGGGCCACGACGTTGAGCAACTGTGTGACCATCCCCGCGTCCTCGGTGGTGTCCGCGCGCCTGCCGCTCGACTCGAGCCTGCTCGCGGGCTACTCGTGCGCGGACCTGCTGACGCCGCGCACGGTGCGCCAGGTGGTGACGTGGAACACGGGTGAGACGTCCACGCTGGTGTTCAGTCAGTCGCGGGAGCTGGCGCAGGGGCCGCTGACGGTCTTCACGCTGACGGGCACCGTGGAGTCGGGCGCCTTCGCGGAGGCCACGGCCATCTGGACGGTGACGTATCTCAACTCGGACATCGAGAAGGGTTGTGCGTCGCCGGGCGGGCTCATCTGGCTGAGCGGGCCGTCCACGCTCGAGCTCATCCGCACGATGACGTGAGTCGTTGGACGAATCAGGAGGGTGCTCATGCGTGCGACGTCATGGGGTGTGAGGGGGCTCGTGCTCGTCGGGCTCTGTGGGCCGCTGGCCTGTGGGGACGGAGGAGGACGCCAGGGCCGTGGGACGCTGGAGGGACAGGAGTCCGGAGGCATGACGATTGAGCGGCCTCCGGAGAAGGTGCTCATCACCTGTCCCATCGGACACGGCGAGGCGAAGTACGGAACGGGGGTGAAGGTGTCGCCTCGGGACAGCGCGGTGTCGTTCCAGGCGACGGTGAGCAACTGCGTGACGGTGCTCGGCTCGGCGGTGACGTCGGCGACGCTGGGCTCGGAGGCACCGAGCCTGGTGCGAGGCATCTCCTGCGCGGACCTGGCGAGAGCGGGCGCAGGACGGCAGGTGGTGACGTGGAACACGACGGAGACGTCCACGGTGCTGATGAGCCAGTCGCACGTCTCCGTGCAGGACGCGACGACGCTCGTCACGCAGACGGGGAAGGTGCTGTCCGGGAAGTTCCAGGGCGCCACGGCGGTGCGGACCACCACGTTCCTGAGCACGGACATCGACAATGGCTGTCGCTCCGATGAAGGCCTGACGTTCCTGAAGGGGCCGGCGACCTTCAGCGTGACGTACCCCTGAGGCCTCCTGCTGCGCGCGGTGGGTGATGCATTGCATGATGGCTCCAGCCCGCTGCCCGAGCGAGGAGCCGCATGTCCGACCCCCGTGAGTTCCAGAGCAGGCCCCTCGACAGGTTCCTGGAGAAGCGCCCGCCGCTGGACTGTCTGGGGCAGTGGGATGAGACCGTGCATGACGCGTTCCTGTTGAGCGGTCGGCTCGACACGCCCGCGGAGAAGGCATGGCTGAAGGAGACGTTCCTCGCCCTGCGCCAGCGGGCCTGCGCGGACCTGGTGGCGTTCCACGACGAGCTGATGGTGACGCCGTATGGAGGGACGGAGGTGGTGTGCCCGGAGGGGTACTCGCCGTGGCGGGTGGAGTTTGGCCTGTCGCTGTTCCCGAAGCGGGAGCAGGGCTTCGCGCGCTTCGAGTGCGTCGTGGAGTTCAGCCTGTACGAGACGTGTCCCGATGCCTTTCGCGTGCTCGAGGTGTTGCCGGAGGCCGGCGCACAGGTGAAGGCGTGCGCGGAGCAGCGGGGCTCGCTCCAGCTCGAATCGTTGCGCCAGGCGCGGCTCGTGCTGCCGATGCCCAAGGCGCGGCGGGCGGCGGAGGTCGCGGTGGAGTTCTATGGGAAGCCGGGCCCGCGGCCCTCTCTCCACGACGCGGTCCGCACGTGTGTGAAGGCGGAGGCGCTCGGAGACACGGCGGCATGCTGGCGGCTGGACTCGTCCGCACCGAGCCGCGTACCTGGCGCGGAGAGCCACTCGCTCGCTGTCGTCCTCGCCGTCAGACCGGACGCCCCGGCCATCCAGGCAGCCGGGAGCCTGCTGGCCTACAGCCAGGAGAACTGGCTGGACGCCGTCGTGGGGGACCACTGGCGGAAGTTCCTGAGCTCCGTGCGCGAGTTCCAGGGGAGCGGCGCGCCCGCGGAGGCCTATGGCGAGTGGATGGACATCCTCGTGCCGCCCTCGACGGGAGCTCGAGTCGCGGCGGAGTGATGGGCTGAGCTCGTCCCTGATGACGCGGACCATCGGCTGATGACAGCCGTCATCAGGGTGCGCTGCGCTGGCGTCATCCGAGGGCCCGCGCCTCTTTGGAAAATCCATGGGTTGTCTGTCTCTCGCCTCATCGCGGGAGCTGGCACACGCGCTGCTATGGGGTCCTGGGTCGCATCAATCCGCCTCCCATCCCCCGAGGGTCTCGTCATGAGCATCGCTCCCCTGCACAACGCCGCCACGCCTGTCTCCCGTCCCAGCGCCTCGCCTCTTCGCAGCGGCGGCGTGGAGTCCTCCTCCTTCAGTCCGTCGGTGGGCTCGGGCGTGAAGCTGGCTCCCGGCCTGGCCGCGCTCCAGCAGGACGGCTTCGACCTGGGCAGTGGGGGGAAGGCGCATCTGGGCAAGCTGCTGGAGAGCACCCTGTCGGTGATGAACACGCTCGTGCAGGTGATGTCGCAGATCGCCGAGAAGGGCGGCGTGCAGGCGCCCCAAGGTTCCAAGGGCACGTCCCAGGGGTCGTGCTTCGGTGACAGTGGCTTCTCTCCGCAGGCGTCCTCGGGACGGCCTCCCCTGGACCTGAATCCCAGCCCGGTGGCTCCCAGCGCGGCGGCGAGCCCCAGCGCGGCGGCGAGCCCTGGTGCCGCGCCGAGCGTCGAGGGCGGGAAGAAGCTGGGTGGCAACCTGCCTCCGGGCCTGGAGAAGCTGCGGAGCACCATCGAGTCCGCGGCGGCCAAGACGGGCGTGCCCGCCGAGATGCTGGCGGCGCAAATCTGGCAGGAGTCGCGTGGCAACCTGGATGCCATCTCCACCAACGGCGGCAATGGCCTGACGGACACCGGCCTGATGCAGGTGAACCCCAACACCTTCAAGGAGCTGCAGGCGAAGCACCCCGAGCTGGAGGGGAAGAACCTCTCCGACCCGGAGACCAACATCCTCGCGGGCGCCTGCTACATGAAGGACATGAAGGAGCAGTTCGGAGGTTGGGACCTGGCGTTGCGCGCCTACAACTCCGGGCCGAACGGCGTGGACCGCAACAACGCGAACGCGATTCCCGCGGGCACCGGCGACGCGACCTACGTGACGAAGGTGAAGGACTTCATGAACACCCTCTCCACGGGCGAAGGCACGCTTCCGGCGTGAGCGGCTCCCGCCCACCATTCCACGCACCCCTGACACGCGAGAATGACAGGGGTGCGCTCGCGACTTTCCCCCGGGATTCTCGTTCATCGGGTGTGCGGCTTGAGTGACATCGGATTTCACCTGTCAATCGGCTGCATCTACTCAGCGTGAACCAGGGACACGCCTGGTCGACCGCCCTGGCGCGGTCGTCTGCAACGGGAGAACGACGGAATGAAGTCCATCAATGGATGGTGGGGTGCGGTGCTTGTCTCGGGGCTCATCGGCTGTGGGCAGGAGGCGCACGAGCCCGCGCCGGAGCAGGCGGAGATTCGTGCCGCCGAGCAGGAGGCGCGCTTCCTCACGCCGCCTGCGGGCTGTACGGAAGTCACCGTGGGTGAGCTGTTCAACGGCATCGAGTTGACGCCGGTGCAGTACGAGCGGCAGCCGACGTTCCGTGGCGACCTCTCGAACATCGGAGGTGCGCAGCGGGACGAGGTGCGCATCCGCCTGGACATGAACACGCAGCCGGGGCTGTACGACTTGTCGCAGGGCGGGGCGAACACCTTCACGTGTGAGCAGTGCGTCTTCGGCTACCAGGACATGGGCACGACGGCGCAGAAGCTGTTCGTCGCCGATTCGGGCGCGCTGCTGCTCGCGCTGCAGGTGTCGCCGCAGCAGACGGTGGGGGCGCTGTCGAACGTGGTGCTGCGCGAGTCGGTGCTCGCGACGCCCACCTCGGGCCCGTACACGGGTTCGTCCGTGGTGTCGGGTGGCGAGTGCCGGTGGATTCGCTTCGCGACGTGGAACACGGTGCGTCCGGGCGGGTGTGATCCGCGCGAGGGTTCGCTGACGTCGAACCTGCCGGAAACGGCGTGTGTCGCGGATGACTACGCGGCGACGGACGGCACGTTGCAGCGCGCGCTGGGGACGAAGACGCAGGGCGAGGTTTGCACGGCGACGCCCGCGGAGAGCGAGTACGCGTTGACGACGACGGACTGCGAGCAGGGCTTCGCGTGTACGGACCTGCTCAGCGACAACGCGCAGTGCCTGAAGACGTGTGACTTCATGGCGCCGAACCCGGGGTGCCCCACGGGCACGGTGTGTGGTGTGTACGGCCTGTGCATCGAGCAGTCGGTGCTGGAGCCGATTGGCTTCGCGTTCGATACGGCGCTGATTGGCGAGGCGTGCACGTCCTCTTCCTTCACCGAGTTCTGTGGTGTGGAGGGTGCGCGTGGCACCTGCTTCGACGCGGATGGCGCGGCGGGCCCGGCGGTGGCGACGTGCCACCGCTATGCGCGCGCTCGCTCCGAGTGCGGAGCGGGCGAGGAGCTGGGCTACATCTACTACCCGCTGTCGGGTGGCGGTGGAGACCGGGGCTACGGCTTCTGCTACTTCGACGGTCGCTGAGGTCGGGTGACCTCTCCCCGTCCGGCATGTCGTCCGGGCGGGGAGGGCGCATCGTGCGTCACGGGTGCGGAGGCTACACCTCCGTGAACTTCACTCCTGTGGCCTTCATGCGCTCCAGGGCGGTCTTGATCTCCTCCGAGACGATGAGGGCGCCCGTCCAACCCTCGGGCCTGAGCACTCTGGCGTTCTCTACTCGTGTCTTGTCGATGCGCAAATCTCGCACAGAAGCGTAGTGCCCCACCTTCTCGGGCACTCCATCTTCATGCATCCACAACTGGATGCGGGAGGACTTCTCGTCGATGCAACGGATGAGATGGGTTGCTACCAGCAAGAGGTACTGGTCCGGGTGACCATCGATGTCCACGGGGATGAGTTGCACGTCTCCGGGAGCCAGCTCCGTGAAGAGGGCCGCCACCTTGACGTGGACGACCGGGATGCGCAGCCCTGCCTCCGTGAAGTCCAACGGTTGGCCTGGCTCTTCGATGGGGATTTTCAGGCGCCCCTTCACCTGGACGGGAGTGCCCTGCCTGAATCGGTCCGGGTCGCGCACCTCGCGGCCCTTGTTGTCGGCGGGCGTATCCAGATGCCAGCGTCCAGGTACCTGGACATCGTCGTGCAATTCGAAGAAGCGCCGGGACATGGGCGGGAATCTAGGGTGTGGCTCTTCGGGTGACGAGCAGGTTCAGCTCCGTGCCGCGTGTGGCGATTTCCCTGGCCAATCGTCTGAGTGCTGATTGCAGGGACGCACGATATCGAATCCCCTGGGCCCCTTGAGGTCCATTGCCAAGGCTTGCAAGGCGGATCAGAAGATCCCATCCGTCACCCAGCCCCCATCAGCAGTTCCCCGCGCTCCATGCGCTCCTAATCGCCACTCTTCAGTAGATCTTCCATCCTTCCTGGCTTCATTCAGGAAGGCAGGACTAGACGCCGTGTTGGAGTAGGCCGGCCCGCTGTGATTGCCATGTCAGTCTCGTGTGAGTATGGCCTCAAGGAACGCGAACTCGACAGGCTTGACTGTATTTCCCAATACATCAAAAGCAAGCGGACAAAGAGGGCCCCTGCGTTCTCGACCAACGCGCAACTGTTCTGAAGCCCAAGTCCGAAACGCCGGATCACTCCGCATGGAGGGTGCGAGAAGCTTAGTCAAAACAATCAATGTATACGGCTCGGTGATTGTCCTGAGCTCATTGAAAACGACTTCCCGACAGTGACGGTCCGATTCAAGACGGGCCCGCACTGCTGCAATTCCATCCAGCGCTACTCCGAAGTAGTTTCGTTTAAGCTTTTCCGGATAACGCATGAGGTACTTGCTCATGAGATCTGCGTCTGCCTTGGATGCAAACAACCAAGCAGCGAATGGCTCGGCGGAATCGATCAGCGTTGAAAGCGTTGCCACAGCCGCAGCGATCGGCGGCGAATCAGGCCATCCGCGACACAGGGCTATCAGGCCAGCATCGCCAATCATTAGGGACTTGGCGATAGCAAGCATCGCTTGTCCGACAGATTCATCTCCATGGAAATGGTCGGCGAGATAAGAAGTCATAGCATAATAGGCCGTTCTTTCTGTAGTCATCATGGAGTTGTGGCGGCCGGGCAGATAGTGCTGAAGGCGTGCGATGAACAGATCTCGCAACATCGCGCTGTGGCCATGTAATGCAATGAGTGCCCGCACATGCTCCACCATCACCGGCGCTCTCGTTCTGACTGCGTCTTCGAATACCTGGGTTTGGCTAAGCGCGTGAGCGATTTTCCCGGCCTTCGCAAGTTCGCTAGCAATCACGGGTGAGTGGTCGAATCGTGTCCATATGTCCGGCATAGCTGCGGCCAAGGATGCCCAATGCTCTACAACGGTAGCCACAAACGCCCAGTTGTGGTGTCCATCGGAGTGCGTGGTTAACTGCAGCGGTCTTCCATCCTCGCGCTGCTCAGCCACGAGGTCAGCCCGGCCTAGCTCCAGTAAGCCAGCGACGGCCGCTTGCTGTCGCTTCGCTCCGTCAATGTAGGAACTGCTCGTGAGTTCAAGGCGAAAAACCGTAGCCATCTCAGGCACATGGCGTCCAGCTCGGAAACAGGCTCGCGCACATGCCCGCGCAGCAATCGTGCGCGCTTCGCCGTTGGGCTCGTGTTTGAATTCCGTCATGAGCGCAACTGCTGACGGTACCCCTCTCCGCGCTAATGGTTCCGTGGCACGGGCGAATTCGAGTCGGAGATCCTCATGCAGCACCTGCAGAGTGCGGTCAAGAAGGGGACGTATTTCAGGATCGCTTCCATAAGACTCATACAAGGCAGATAGTGACATGTCCTCCGTGTAGAGGGTTGATTTTGCTAATTGTTGTACTGTCGGGTTCTCCGGCCAAATCCTTAGCAGGCTTCGGTGCCCAAGCCGCCAATAATGTCCTCTTTCGTCGTTCTCAAGCTTTGCCTGGACGGTTGCCCAAAGATCCGGTGCATCACGCCCTTCTCTATCCACGAGCATCGTCAGAGCAGAGAGTGAGGCGTGAATATTGCTGCCGTGCAGAGCCTCTCGGAGCATCAGGCCAAGTTCCTTCGGTTCACGGACGACCTCGGCTAGCCACTGGATCGCTTCTGAGCGCCGCTGCGGGTCGTGCATATACGCGGCAAGCACAGATTGAAGGTCGGCATCGTCAGGTGCCGACATCTGTAAAAGTGTGGAGATGATCCATCCTGGCATAGATGAACCGCGTCGCAGCCAGTCCAGCAGGGCCAGTCGGCATTTTGATGTGCCGCCGAGCTGGGCAATTAATGAGACTCTCATTGGCGAATAGTGAGTCGGAGCGTTTTTGTCCAACCACGCTTCTGCAGCTGGCACCACAAGTGGATGTTTGGCGAACCCCTTCAGCAGAGCCTCTCGAGAATCGGTGAAGTCCAGTCTGTCATGGTCGCTGCTGTCTAAGCTCAGTTGGGTCGCCACCATTCGGGCAACATCATCGTCGCCTGGACACCCCTGAAGAAGATAGCCAACGGCTGGATTCACAGCCCAAGACCCAGGATGCCGAACGCCGCGAATGCGGTCCAAAGCAGCATGTTTAAGCTCTGGGTCGCAGGGCCAACCGGTAGCTAGTGCTGTAACGGCCTCTTCCTCCCAAGGCCAAAGCCACTGGCCCTCGAGACAGAAGTCCCTCAATCCATCGCGGACTTCGGACGAACGATCTCCGCGATTGAAGCGCGTCAGCAATGCAACGCATCGAAGTTCCCGCGCTGGTGCCTTACTGGCAGTTTCCACGAGGGCAGGCAAAGCCGCGTGTGTAGGCCAGCCTGTAGCAAGAGCATGCAGGGCGGCAGCCATCAACTCTGGCTCAGCAGGCTCTCTTAGGATTAACAAGAAATTGTCGGCCAGCTCTGGCGATCTTTCGGAGAATGTTGCCAAAGCCTCGGCGATCGCACGATAATCGTAGCGGCTGTCGCAGTTATGCAGCGCAATCAACAGATCTGAAGCCGTTTCAGTGGTGGGGCGCTTTGCCGCTTCTTTGGGAACCTCGTGCAGCCACCGAAGCCGCCCTGGAAACCATCGTGCCGCACGGGAGGCCACCAATGTCCCGACCTTTTCGGACTGTAAGCCAACTGCTACTTCCTGCACCAATGCAAGGCGCAGAGGCATCCATCGCCCACATTCGAGCCATGTGAACACCTGGGAGACTATTTCGCGTGCTTTGTTTCGCGAACAATTAGTGTCGGCGACGGCGACACGCGCGAGCAGGACTTGTTGTCCAGATTCTCCGAGGCAGTTTGCTACTGGCTTACGGAGTTCCTCGATCAGAAGGTCGACGTCATCCTGTCGATCAAGCAACTGGAGCAGTGTCAAAGTCACCTCGTGCCATGGCCCTTTATGGCCAGTCTCCGCGCAGTACCTCTTCACCGTGTTGAGCGAAAGCCTGGAGAGGTATTTGGCAGCGAGATACTCTTGGAAAATTCGGTGTAGTAGACCGACGTGGTTTTCTTGCGGAGGGACAAGCACACCGAATTCATGCTGCCCGAAATCCACTACGCGGGTCGCCCACTCCTCCGCTTCACTGACGGGAAGCTCTAGATCGATGTGAAAATAGTCGCGCAACAATTGTGCCGCGCGGTCATTTGGGAGCACGAGGGAATTCGGCTCTTGGTGAATCCGATATGCGAGATATTCAATGCCGCGACGTATGCGAGGCGAGCGGGCGAGCGATTGGTCTCCACGTTGCATTGCTGCTTGCGCACGTCGGAGTGGCTGTTCCTCAAGTAGCGCCTTCACAAGTTCTTCAAGGGCTGCCAGTCGACTGTGCGGCAGGACTCTTCCCAATAGCCGGAGATAAATCATGACTGACAGCAGGAGTGGAACTCCGCCCAATTCTGAAAGTTCTGGGTCTTCGGACAACTCATCTGCAAATTCAGCCGCGTCCCTAGTAACAGCCTGTTCTAATGCAACCACATCTAGGGACGCCTCAGTTTCATGAAAGTGCTTGAACCACCATGTCGCGAATTCCCGCTGTTGACTAGGTGCGAGGGGCAGTAGATTTGCACGCTTCCATTCAAGGCCGAAGTCGCTAATTCGCTCGAACCCCAATGGTCTTCCAGCCGCGACTAAAGGTAGGCGACGTGTTTGCGCGTAGGCAGTTAGCGCAGTGAGTGCCGTAACGGCCGCCTCGCGATTCTGCCACTCGTCGAGGCCATCTACGAGGAGGAGCAGACGTTCATCTGTTAGCATTTCCTCGAGTAGGGCCAGAACGTTGCTCTTGGCGCCAAGCACCTTCAGCCATGCGTTGAGTGCGCTCTCTATCGAGGCGAAGCTGTTCTCCGCAAAATGCCGAGTGAGAAAAGCAAAAGGCAGAAGTAATGGCAGTCGCTGACCCCATGCCTTCGCGACGGCGGGAAGCCTTGCTATGTCGCTCAAGAGGGAATGAGTTAGTACGCGCAAGGCAGCACTTTTCCCGTAGCCTGCGCCGCCAAGCAGGAGAAAACGGTCGCTCATTGCCAATCCAGCCGACAAGGGTACTTTTGTCCGAACCTCCCGCCGGCGAAAGGCGTTCGAAAATGATGCATCACCGCTTGGGTGAGGGGTCGGCGCTTGGCGGTTTTCGACAATGAATTCGATCAACTCAACGTCTGGCTCGACATAGCGCTCGAACACGGGCAGTCGCCTTACTGCACCGCGAAAGGCCGGCGCCGCCGCAGGGATGCCGCCATCGACGATCTGGAAGTGTGTAGTGTAAAGGACTTGGAGAAACCGACGAGCATTGAGTCTCTGTTCGCGGCTGAGTTTCCGTCCGGCAAGGGCAGTTGCGGCCTCATGCCCGTTGAACGCCTCGACCCAAGGTCGACCGAAGAAGTCGTCAACTAAATCAGGATGTTCCTTTAGTATGTCTGATAGGCTGTTGCGATCCAATGGCTCGAAAGTAATATTGGATGCGTTGCATCGAACGCGTTGCCTCTCGACCTCTTCGGCGAGTTCGCTCCTGTTGAGACTCGCCGAGACTGCAAGCTTGAAAACCTTGCTGCGCTTGGCCCAGTCTCCATCGAGAAACTTCGTGACGGCTGCTGCGAGTTCAGTGGCTGTGAATTCCTGATATCGCTTGCACTGCCAGGTCTCGTAGCTTCCGGTTGTGCGCCGCACATACAAATCAATCCCTTCTTGCGCTTGACCGCGTTCACCATAAATGCGCCCGTCCTCGACGTCACCACCCCGGTGTGCGAGGCGAAAGCAAAGTCGCTCAAAGATTTCCCAAGGAAGACTTCCGAAAGGTAGCGTTTGCTCACGCGTTACAGTTGGCGGTGTGGCGGCTGGCGCATCGATGTCAAGCCATAGAGATGCTATTTCCATATCGCACTTGCCCTTTCTTTGGCCGTGATCTTACCAGAAGCGTTTGGGCAGTCATCCTCTTCATCTGCCGAGTGCACGACTCGGGCGGTCCTGTCAGATGAACTCGCGCACGCGACGAATTGCGATCAGCGTGCCCTCGATGCAGGGCGTCGCCTGGAGCCTATCGTTATACGAGAGGAGCAGTCGCTCGTCCCATCGTCCGAAGCGGATCTTCAGTCCGATGGCGAGGGTTGAAGGGGTCCGGGCATTGACGGCTTGTACGAAGAACAGCCATGGCGGCCCTTCGAGGTGGGCAATGCTCCAGGCGTAGCCAATAAGATGGGTGGCGCCGCTCGCGGCCATTGCGACTGTCGGCTTCCGATGTGCCCACTCGCAGGTGCCCGAGCGGAAAACCTACGTCATTTCCGAGGACGCGAGCGGAGTCGGGTCTGACGTCGGGAGCGGAACCGGCGGGTCTGGGGCGGAAGCGTACTGCAACGAAATTCAGAAGCAGTGCTTCATGGCCTGCTGGACTCGCAAGCCCAGTGTTTCAAGCATCAAGAAGGGCTCTGGCATGCACCATGAGCACTGCACCAAGACATGCCGTGAAGAGTTCACCCGGTGCATCGAGGCGCAAGCGGAACTGGAGAAACAAGATTCGCGGAAGACGGAGCTGCACTTCCCCACCGTGGTTGCCGCGTTGGAGTGGCTCAGGGAGCACAAGGCGGAGGTGGCGGTTGGAACCATCGTCATCGTCGCGGGCGTGATTGCCGCTCCCTACGTCGTTGCCATCGCAGCGGGTGGCGCGTTGGTTCTTGCTCCACTGTGAACGAGTGGCGGATATCAGGTGACGCTATGGCACGGACACCCGGTCGCGATTTGGAAGACATGCTCCTTGCGCTGAACCCCTTCATCGAGGGCCAGTCGGAAGGCTCGAAGGAGAAGGCGGCGCTTGAGCTTGCGCAGGCCGCGCTGCTCTACATCCGGGACCGTGGACAGGAAGCCGACTTCGCCACGTATTACGCGCGATTCTCCGATACGTCCTTCACGGTCGAGGTCTCCCACGATTTCGCGACGCGAGAAGCAGCGGACCAGTGGCTCGCCAGCGGGGTGGCCCGGGACTCCGAACGTGTGAGGATTGCTGGCAAGGGCTTCATGGTCGTTGAAGCGCAAGGACGGTGGCTGTTCATGGTCGCGCCTCTTCCTGATGAGTTGAAGACGGACCCCGAACAGGCCAGGTAGGTGCCCCACTACCGCGCCGGCGGGTACTTCTGGAGCTTTCGCTGGAGCGAGCGGCGGTGGATGCCGAGCTTGCGCGAGGCCTCGGAGATATTTCCCGCGCAGTCCGCGAGCACGCGATGGATGTGCTCCCACTCCGCGCGCGCCAGCGAGGGTGCTTCAAACGTCTCCGGCGCCGCCAGCGATGGCTCACCCGAACCTCGCGCGAAGGCCGCGAGGATGTCGTCCACGTCCGCCGGCTTGGGCAGGTAGTTCACCGCCCCCAATCGAATCGCATCCACCGTCGTCGAGATGCTCCCGTAACCCGTGAGGACGATGGCCTTCGTGGACGCGTCCACCGCCAGCAGGTCCTTCACCACTTCCAAGCCACTGCGTCCCGGCATGCGCAAGTCCACCACCGCGTACTCCGGTGACTCCCGCCGCGCCGCCGCCAGCGCCTGGTCGTAGTCACCCGCCGTGGTGACTTCCCACCCGCGCTCACGAAACGCCCGCGCCAGCCGCTCCCGCAGCGTCGCGTCGTCATCCACGAGCAACAGGCTCGGATGATGCCCATTACCGCCCACCGTGCTCACGACGCGACCTCCGTTGCGGGCGGTGCGCCGACAGGCAGCGCCAGGCTCGCCACCGTCCCCTGTCCAGGCGTGGACCGCAGCTCCAGCGAACCACCGAGCTGCTCCGCCAGCGTGCGCGCGAGAAACAGTCCCAACCCCATGCCCTCACCCGGCGCCTTCGTCGTGAAGAAAGGCTCGCCCGCCCGCGCCAGGATTTCCGCCGGCATCCCCGCCCCGCCATCGCGCACCTCCAGCCGCGCGCCTCCTCGCCCCGCCAACACCCGCAGCTCCACCGACCTCGAAGGCGGCGACGCTTGGAGCGCGTTCTTCACCAACCCCCGCACCACCCGCGCCAGCGCTCGCGGAGGCCCCTGCACCCGCCACGCGCTCAATTCCTCGGGCAGCTCCACCCGCACCCGCTCCACGCCCGACAGCTCCGACAGCGAGTCCTCCACCAACCGACCCAGCGGCATCGGATGGAAGGCCTCTCCCGTCGTCTGCCCCGCGTCCGCCGACATCTGCACCAGCACGTCGCGGCAGCGGTCCACCTGCTGCCGGATGAGCCGCAAATCCTCGCGCACCGCCTCGGACGTGCCCGCCACCGTCAGCGCCCGCTCCACTTCCTTCGACACCACCGCGATGGTCGACAGCGGCGTGGACAACTCATGCGCCGCGCCCGCCGCCAGCGTCGCCAGCGAGGCCACCTTCTCCCGCCTCGCATGCTGCGCGCGCGCCTGTGCCAGCTCCTGCTCGCGCTCCTCCAGCGCCCGCGTCACCCGCTGCACGAAGTACACGATGAAGCCCGCGGCCACCGCGAACGCCACCCACATTCCATTGATGTGCAGCCGCATCAGCGCCGCGTGGTCCGGCCGCGACAACCCCGGCACCAACACCACGTCCTGCAGCAGGAACAGCGAACCGAACGCCATCAACGTGAAGCCCAACAGGCTCCACATCCACCGCGCGGGCAACAGCACCGTCCCCAGCGCCACGTTCACCAGGTACAGCGTGGTGAAGGGATTGTGCGTGCCACCACTCAGCGCCAGCAGCCCCGTGAGCACCAGCGTGTCCCACAGCATCAACTTGCCGATGGTGCCCTCCGTCACCCGGGCCCGGCCCAGCCACGCTCGCACCGCGAGGTTCGTGGCGGCCTCCAGTCCCAGGAGCCCCGCCAGCACCGGCACCGGCAGCGCCAGCTCCAGCCCATACGCGGCCAGCGCGATGACCAGCGCCTGTCCCAGCAAGAGCCCCCAGCGCAGCCGCAGCAGCCACTCCAGGTTGATGCGGGCGCGAGAAGCGAGCTCAGTGGAGACAGGAGGCGTCATGGCACGACTGCGGACTGGAGCGAGGCGGAGCGGGCCACATTGCCCAGCAGGTCCACGTTGCGAGGCGACTCGCCCGGACCCACGCCATCCAGCCACGAATCCCACGCCAGTGTGAAGACCCGCGCCACTTTCGGCGCGTCTTCCGTCAACTCCAGCCCGTCCAGCACCACGTCCACCGACGAGCGGCCCCGCGTCTCCACCTCGAAGTCACGCTCCCCATCCGCCAGCGTGCCCCGGACGTGCAGGCTCAACCCCAGCATGTCCACCGGCACCGCGCCCTGTGACGCGGACGACAGCCCCTCCGCGTCCGAGTCCGCCGGCTCGAAGGTGAGCCGCGCCCGGCAGTAGCGCCCCGGCGGCGGACGCATCACGCCGAGCGACACCACCTCTCCATCCGTCGCCCCCAGCGCCACCACGTGCGGCGTGCCCAGCCGCAGCGCGTTCGACACCGAGTGCGCCCAGGCCGTCCCCACCGGGGACAGCTCGTTCCACAGCCGCCGCCAGCCCGTCGTCTCGCAGGGAATCAACTCCACGCTGCCCAGCGTGACGAGCGCCCCGAAGAGCGTGGCCCGCGCGCCCTCATCCGTGACGAGCGTGCGAGCCCCCGCCGCCTCCGGGACGCCTCGCGCCCGAGCGGTGGTGAGCCCCAGGGTCAGCTCCATCCCCTCGATTCGCTCACCGCCACCACAGCCGGCGAGACACAGCAACAGGGAGGGCAGGGCGAAGCGCTTCACGGCGACAGGCATGGCTCAGAGGTCATACGCGACGGACATCATCGCGATGGGAGTGGGCGCCACGCGTCCGTGGAGCCGGTTGAAGAAGGGAACCCGCACGCCCGCGGCCACGACGATATCCGTGCTGGGACTGAAGAGGACATCGGGCGACGCATAGCTGATGACGCCACCGCCGTTCTCCTCCTTCTCGCCGTCGATTTCCGCCGCCGCTTCCACCCGGCTGTCGAGCCCCAGCCGCACCGCCCACCGGGGCGCGGGCTGGTACTGCGCGGCCAGCGTCGCGCGCAGGGACGGCCCCGCGCGGAAGCCCAACATGCCGCGCGTGGGCAGGAAGCCCGTGGCGCTGACGAGGAAGGACCAGTCGCCCCGGAAGTGCTGGTAGGCCACGCCCGCCAGCGGGTCCACCGAGCCGCTCCCCAACTGCGTGTCCAAATCCAGCAGCGTTCCGTCCGCCGCGCGCAGCCGGGGCGCGGTGGGCAGCTTCACCCCGGCGAGCACGCTGAAGAGATGGTCCGCGGAGAACTCGCGGTCCTGGTACAGGAACGCCTTCGCGCTCACCTCCACGTCGCCCACGCCCCAGCCGCGCTCGCGCGCCAGGCTCACCGAGCGCACCTCGCGCGCCTGCAGGGGCAGGGTGGCCGACAGGAACAGCCAGGGCAGCGGCGCGTAGGCCACCGACACGTCCATGCGCGCCTCGCGCAGGCGCAGCGCGTCCACGCGCTCCTGTCCCACCGTATGGCCCCAGGCCCGCAGGGTGGTGGACAGTCGGAGCCGTCCGGAGAACGGCTGCTCGGTGCCCATCGACGTGAGCGTCGGGTCGCCACACGCACACGTGGCGCAGGCCCAGGCGGAGGACACGGGCACCAGCACGGCGCCGCAGAAAAGGAGGAGGGCGAGGGAGGCTTTCACGACGCAGAGGACGATACGCCCGGGGCCGCCACCGCCGCGTGTGGCGTGTTGTCGCAGTCCATCGGGGCGACCGGTGGCACGCGGCGCCACCCGTGGAGCGAACGGGGGAGCGGGCGCTGGCTGCCTCGCGGGAAGTCATGGGCAGGTTGAGAATGACTTCCACGCCCCGGCGTTGGTGGGAAACAGGAGGCCTTACATGGGAGTGCTCGCGCCGCTTGGTCGGCTGCTCTTTTCCGCCATCTTCATCACCAGCGGCTTGAATCACTTCATCCAGCTTGATGCGCTCACGGCGCACGCGCAGAGCTCCGGCATCCCCGAGCCGCGCCAGGCCGTGCTGCTGTCGGGCGTCGCGCTGGTGCTCGGAGGGCTGTCGGTGCTGCTGGGCGTGTTCGCTCGCCTGGGGGCCGCGGCCATCGCCATCTTCCTGGTGTGCGCGGCCTTCATGGTCCACCGCTTCTGGCTCATCGCGGACCCGGTGCAGGCGCAGGACCAGCTCATCCACTTCATGAAGAACCTCTCCATGGCCGGAGGCGCGCTCTTCATCGTGTACTTCGGCTCCGGCCCCTTCAGCCTGCGTCGCGGGGGCCGCAAGGAAGGGCTCCTCGGCGGCGGGCGGATTGGCACGCCGCTGAGGCCCTGAGGCACGGTGTGCTCAGCCCGCCGCGGCGATGGCTGTCGCGGCGGCGCGCAGGGTGAAGAAGGCGACTTCCGGCTCGCTGCCCCGGCGCAGGTACGGGCCGCCGAAGCCGAAGCCCAGCCCCCGATTCACATAGAGCTGGTTGCCGTTCACCTGGTAGTGCCCGCGGATGTAGGGCTGGCCCGCGCGACGGAACAGGCGTTCGGTGAGGCCCTGGACGATGAACTGGCCGCCGTGCGTGTGCCCGGAGAACTGCACCAGGTTGCCCTGGGCGGGCAGCTTGTCCACCGTGGGCGGCGTGTGCGCCAGCACCAGCCGCGTGCCGGACTCCGGCGCGCCGCGGAACGTCGCCTCCACGTCGTCGCGTCCGGTGCGCCCGTCATCCACGCCCAGCACCGTCACCGGAGCGCCGCGCAGGTGGACGACGCGGTGCTCGTTCTGGAGCACCGTGTAGCCCAGGTGCTCGAAGCACTGGCGCAGGTAGGGCGCGTCCACCCAGTGGTCATGGTTGCCCAGCACCACGAAGACGCGGCCCTTCAGCCCGGAGAGCACGTCGCGCACGCGCGGCAGCGGCTTGGGGCTGTGGGTGACGTAGTCGCCGGTGAGGAAGACCAGGTCGGGTGACTCCGCGTTGACGGCCTCCACCGCGCGGCGGATGCGCACCTCGGACGTGGCCTGTCCCACGTGGACGTCGGAGAGCTGCGCCACGCGCAGGCCGTCATGACACTGCGGCAGGTGCGGCAGGTGGAGCAGGTTCTCCGTGAGGGTGAAGTGGTCCCTCCACCGAAGGCGTCGCTCCGGGCGCAGCGGATCCGCTCCGCTCCAGGCCACCACCTCGTTGCGGCCCCCCTGCAGGGGCTCCAGGTGAGATCCACTGGACGAGGACGACGAGGGGCGGCGACGGGCCAGACGTCTCAAGCGCATGCGGTGCGGTTCCTTTTCCGGGCCGTGGGCGGCGAGCGCCCGATTCTATGAAGCCGGGGGAGGTGGGTTGAAGCAGGTGTCCCGCGCACGCCTGCCCTCCTTGCGACCAGCAGCGGGGTGAGGGGAAAACCCTCATGATTCTGGGAAGATTCCGGGAGGGCCTCGGGCCTTTCTTCCACCATTGGACACACTGTCGGGGGGCATGCGGTGACGGCGTCCTACGAGGTTGGTACACACGCTGAGACGATGAGCCCCCGGCTTGGGACGGCCCCCGACATGGGCCCGGAAGTGATGATGCCAGCCGGTGAATCCGCCCCTGAACGGCGGGAGGCTTCTTCCGAAGGCTTACGCCCCGTCGCCCTCTCCGAGCTGATGAGCACCATGCCCCTGGGCATGGCGGTGGTGGACCGGGAGCTGCGCTTCGTGGAGGTGAGCGAGGCGCTCGCCTCCCTCAACGGCCTGCCGCGCGAGGCCCACCTCGGTCGCCTCATGGACGAGGTGATGAACCCCCACTCGTCCCTGGGGGACACCGCCCGCCGGGTGCGCCGCGTGCTGGAGACGGGCGAGCCCCTGGACGGCGTGGAAATCATCCACCGCGAGCCCGGCATGGGCGTGGAGCGTACGCGCGTCTTCCGCGCCAGCTACCACCCGGTGCGCCGCGACGGCGAGGTCATCGCCGCGTGCATCTACGTGGAGGACCTGACGGAGCGCCGCCGCGTGGAGGCCCAGCGCGACGCGGGCGCGGCCCGGGAGCGCGCGGTGCGCGAGCAGGCCCTGCGCGAGACGCAAGAGGCCGTGCGCGCCCGCGACGAGTTCCTCAGCGTGGCCGCGCACGAACTGCGCACGCCGCTCACCAGCATGCGGCTGCACCTGCAGTTGCTCTTGCGTCAGGTGACGGGCGCGCAGCCCGCGCTGGGGCAGGAGCTGGCGCCGCGCGGTCAGGTGCTGGAGCGACAGCTGTCGCGGCTGGGCAGCCTGGTGAACACGCTCTTGGACGTGTCGCGGCTGGCGGCGGGCAAGCTGAGCCTGGAGCCGCGCGAGCTGGACCTGGTCCAGGTCGTCCGGCAGATGGTGGACGCGTTCTCCGAGGAGTTCGCGCGCGCGGGCTGCGAGCTGGCGGTGCACGTGTCCGGGACGCTGCCGGGCCAGTGGGACCCGCTGCGCGTGGAGCAGGTGCTGGTGAACCTCCTGTCCAACGCGGCCAAGTACGGCGCGGGGCGGCCGGTGGAAATCTCGCTGGTGGGCGAGGGCACCGTGGCGGTGCTGGCCGTGAAGGACCACGGCATCGGCATCTCCGAGGACGGCATGGCCCGCCTGTTCGGCAAGTTCGAGCGCGCCGTCTCCGAGCGCCACTACGGCGGCCTGGGCCTGGGCCTCTACATCACCCGGCAGATTGTGGAGGCCATGGGCGGCAGCATCACCGTGCGCTCCGCCCAGGGCCAGGGCTCCACCTTCATCCTCCGCCTGCCCACGCAGCCGCGCGCGCCGTCCGTCGGCATCCAGGCCGTGGTGGTGGGCGGCAGGGCGAAGTAACGAGGACGGGCGCCCCCTCCGATGCTCAGGAAGGAGGCGCCCGCCGTGTGTCGGCTCGAGCCCGCGAGGCTCTTGCGTGTCAGTACCCGCGCAGCACGTACAGCCGCCCGTCCACGAGGGCGTACAGCGCGGCCGGCGTCACGCGAGGGTCATAGATGAGCTGCCGCACCTCGCCTCCGCTGACGCCCGCCACCTTCTCCATCTGCTTGCCGGGCGTCAGGCGCCACAATCCGTTGTGCGCCGTGCCGACGAAGAGCGAGCCGTCGGCGGTGGCCGCCAGCGCCGTGTAGTCGTTGGTGTTCGCGCCCTCGATGCGGACGTAGTCCGTGTCGGCGTACTTCTTCGGGTCGTGTCGCTGGGGATTCGCCTGGAACTGCCACAGGCCGCTGCCCAGGCCCGCCACGTAGTACAGGCCGTCCTTCGTCTTCTGGATGGCGCGCCACTTGTTCTGGGGCGCCGCCTGGTCGCGGTACTGGTCGTTGCCCGGATTGACGGGGTCCACGAAGGTGTTGAGCAGGTACTCGGAAATCTCCGCGTCGGCGGGCACGCCGTCACGGTTCTCCCGGTCCCACCACTTGAGGTCCGCGTTGGGCGGGAGGATGCCAATCTTCCAGTCGTTGGCGATGAGCAGGTGGCCCTCCGACGAGAGTCCAAGCCCGTAGGTGTAGCCGGCGCGCTGGGACTGCTTGGGAGGTTTGCTGGGGTCCTCATTCGGGATGGTCTGCCACCACGCGGGGTGCCGGTGGCTGCTGTAGTCGTAGCCGCGGACGCGCGTCACGCCGTGGTTGGTGCCGAGGTAGACTTCGCCTTCGTACGTGCCGCTCATCACCCGGACGCACGAGTAGATGGAGCGGTCCTCGTCGTAGTGGAAGTCGTTGCTGTTGCGGATGCCGAGGGGCTCGTTGCGGCTGGGGCGGCTGGTGCCCGCGGAGCGATAGAGGTGCTCGCGCAGCACGATGTCCGAGCCCTCGCTGTTGAGCTGCACGACGTCCACATCGCCCTTCTGGAACTCGACGTAGCGCTCCTCCGAGAAGCCCTCCTCACCCCGTCCGATGATTCTCTGGCCGCCCACGATTTCGTCGTGCGTCCGGTAGCCGACGTAGGCCTCGCCGGCCTTGCCGCCGCAGATGACGGTGGAGTCGATGGCGAGCTTGTCCGCCTCCCACCCCAGGCCGAGGCTCGCCTGTCCAATGGGCTTGCTGGTCCACAGCGGCCGGTCCGTGCCCGCGCGCAGCACGCCAATCTGGTTGCCGTTGAGCAGCCAGACGTTGTGCGCGCCATCCACGCCCACCGAGCGGACCTTGGGGATGTCGTACTTCGCGGAGAAGTTCGTCAGCGCGTCCGTGGGCCAGGGGCCCTCGGGCGTCGTGGGCTGCGTGCCGCCGTCTGGAACCGGGTCCGTGCCTCCGTCGCCAGGGCCAGGGCCGGCGTCACCGGGGCCCGCGTCGTCGCCACCGGCGTCCGTGCCCGCGTCGCCGTCGCCCGCGTCCTCCGTCCCGACGTCACCCCCGTCATCCGAGGGCGACTGGATGTCATCACCGCCGTCCTTCGACCCCGTCCCCTTCGAGCTGTCGCAGGCTCCCGCCGCCAACACCATCGCCACACCGACACACGCGCCCAACAGTCGTCGAATCACCGATTCCTCCCGTCCCCGGTGTGGAGCAAGCGGCGTACCGGGGTGTTGCGCGCGTGCCCACATGGGAAAGAGGGAAGCGCGCTGCCCACCGTGGGCAAGGCGCGGGCGTGACGTGTCGCCAGAAATGACCAGGCCCGCCCCCCGTGAGGGAAGCGGGCTTGGGAGGCCTGTCGGCCGGGTGACTCAAGCAGGGCTTCAGTGGGCGGCGTCGTCCACGTCCTGCTTCAGCTCATCGCCCGTCTGCTCCACCTGGTCGCCGGCCTTCTTCGCGGCGTCGGTGGTGCCGGAGCCGCCCGTGCCCTTGGCGCCCTTGGGGCTGGTGGCGCGCAGCTCCACGGCGACGGCGTTGTCACCGGAGAGCTGGAAGCGGGCGTGGACGTCCGCGCCCTCGGGGAGCTGGTCGGCCCGCACCGTCTTGCCGTCCAGCTTCACCACCGTCTGGGGCTTCACATCCAGCTCGGCGTCCGGCAGGTCCTTGCGCGACAGCTTCACGCTGTCGTCGTCCGACTCCTTCACCGTGCCCTTGATGTTCAGCGAGTGCGCCTTCTTGAAGGTGTTGTCCACGCCGGGCACCTTCGAGGCCTCCTTCGTGGCGCCGTTGATGCCGCGCCCCACGTCGGAGGCGTCCACGCCCGTCTGGACGCGCGCGCCGGAGCTCGGAATCTGGTTCTGTGACGGTTGCTCGGCGGGCTCGCTCTGCGCGAACGCGGCGGAGCCCAGGCACAGCGCGAACGTGGTGATGAGCTTCTTCATGGGGTTCCCTCTCCCTTGGTCGGTTGAATGACTTCTGGGAGCAAGGGTGGGGAGGCTGCCTCCCTTCGCCAACCTGTCCGGGAAACCCCCACGTCGTTTCGCCCGTGGAGCGAGCAGGCGAAGCAAGGCGTCGCTCAGACGGCCTGGCTCAGGCGCTTCACCGTGGACAGCAGCTCGTGCAGGTCCAGCGGCTTGCGCAGGCAGCCCGCCACGTCGAGCTGTTTCGCGGCGACCTCCAGGTGGAGGTCCGCGCTCGCCACGACGACGGGGATGTCCGACAGCGCCGTGTCATGGCGCAGCGCCTCGCGGAAGGCGAAGCCATCCATCCGGGGCATCATCAAGTCCAACAAGATGAGGTGCGGACGCGAGCCCTCCTGGCGCAGCTGCGCCAGCGCCTCCAGGCCATCCGCCGCGAGCAACACGGAGTAGCCCTCCAGCTCGAACGCGTCCTGGAGCGCGTCGCGGATATCCAAATCGTCGTCCACGACGAGCAGTGTCTGAAGCGGTTGCACCGGTCCTCCGACCCTGGTCCGGAGCGGACTCGCTCCCACACCACGGTAACGATGGGGTTGACTTCGTCCAGGTGGAAGCGCTTCGCCGGCGAACCGGGTCAGGGAGTGCTCACCACCCGACGCCCGCTCGCCCTGGGACCACGCTCCGGGTCCAACATTGCAATGGAGTTGCGTTAATTCGGATTACACGGAAGTTGATGCTGTGTTGGTTTGCTCGTCTTGCGGGTTGGACTGAAGATGCGCCCGGCTGCCCGTCCCCTCGGCGGGCGCCCATTCCAGGGAGCAGACCGCATGCGAACCATGTGTCGAAGTGGAGCAGGCAGGAAGTTGATGGCCTCGCTGCTGTGCACGCTGTCCGTCGCGGCGTGTGGGCCCGCGCCCGAGCCGACCAAGCCGGAGGAGGCTCCTCCCGCGACGGGGACCACGGGGCAGCCGGTGGTCTACGGCACCGACAACCGCACGGATGTCTACGCGCACACGAACGCGACGCTGCGCGCGCGCGCCGAGCAGTCCACCGTGGCGCTGATGAGCCCGTCCGACTTCACCGTGAACAGCGCGGGCAACGTGACGTTCAACGCGCCCACGCTGGGGTCGGCGTATGGCCTGTGCTCCAACCAGCGCTTCCTGAACGACCTGACGCCGGCGTTCTGCTCGGGCACGCTCATCGACGATGACCTGGTGCTGACGGCGGGCCACTGCATCACCAGCGCGTCCGCGTGCAGCAGCACGCGCGTCGTCTTCAACTTCTACCGGACGTCGGCCACGGGGATGAAGGCCGTGACGTCGGCGGACATCTTCTCCTGCCAGTCCATCGTGGTGCGCAAGCAGGAGTCGAGCCCGCTCAACCTGGACTACGCCATCATCAAGCTGGACCGCGCCGCCACGCCGCGTTTCGTCCCCGCGCCCATCCGCGCCGGCAACGCCCCGCTGGCGGTGGGCTCGAAGGTGACGGTCATCGGCTCTGGCAGCGGCATCCCCTTCAAGATTGACGACGGCGGCTCCGTGCGCAACGCGCGCGCCAGCACGCTGGACTTCTTCGTCGCCTCCACGGACACGTTCGGCGGCAACTCCGGCTCCGGCGTGTACGAGAACACCGACTACACGGTGGCGGGCATCCTCGTGCGCGGCGAGACGGACTACGTCGCCAACGGCAGCTGCGACATCGTCAACACCTGCACGGAGACGGGCTGCCGTGGCGAGGACATCACCTACGTGCGCCCCGCGGTGAGCGCGTACTGTCTGGTGGCCGGCAGCCTGCGGCTGTGTGGCACCACCAACCCCCCGCCCACCACGACGTTCGCGTTCACCGCCACCAACACCAACAACGCGACGCAGAACACCACGGACAAGACGGTGACGCTGGCCGCGGGCCAGACGCTGCAGTTCGGCACCTGCACGCTGACGGGCGCCTCCGGCACGGGTGACACCTACCTGCGCCTGGTCAACTCGGCGGGCACGTCCGTGGCGAACAACGACGACTCGTGCAGCCTGCTGTCCTTCGTCTCGTATACGGCCCCGACGGCGGGCACGTACACGATGCGCGCCGGCTGCTACTCCAGCAACAGCTGCAGCGGCACCGTGGCCTACGTCATCCAGTAGTCGCACCCCGCGTGCGCCGGGCGCATGAACGCCCGCGTCCGGCCACGCACAAGCCGCCTGGGCCCCGTCGAAAGGGGCCCGGGCGGTCGTCACCTGGGGTCAGCGGGCGCTTGGGACGCGCCGGACTTCAGGCGCAGCGGTCGCAGACGCCGCGCAGCTGCACGTCCACGCTCTTCTGGGCCACCGCGCGAGGCACGCCCTTGGAGGACGCGATGCGGATGGACTCCTCCGGCAGACACGCCACCGTGCCGCAGTCGGTGCAGGTGAAGTGCGGGTGGTTGCCGCTGTGCTCGTCGCCCGAGCGTCGCAGCTCGAAGCGCCACACGTGGTCTCCCAGGTCCGCGCGCACCACCAGGCCGGCCTCGGTGAGGTCCGTCAGGTTGCGGTAGATGGTCACCCGGTCATAGCCCTCGTCACCCAGTGCATCCACCAGGTCGGCGTGGCTCATTGGCGCGGTGGCGGTCTCCAGTTCGCGAAGCACCGCCACGCGGGGCGCGGTGCTGCGAAGACCCGACGCGCGGATCCTCTCCTGGAAATCAGCGAGCTTCGGCTGCACGGCGATTCGTTTGGCTCCCATGATATCTTTTCGCATAACCGATCTGCGGGACACTTTCACCTCGCCCGTACCGCAACGTCCGATGTCGAGGACTGGAGTGGCTCGCCCGCCGGGTCCCCCCAGACTCTCTGATATGAGAACAAACACCAGGAGTCCAGGATACTGGTGCAATCCTTGTGCGGAACGAGAGTTCGCGCCTTCCGGCTTCCTGAGCTCCTGATTCGGACGCTCGTGGACCCCGTGAGGTTCAAACTGGCCACCGCGCTCGGAGGGAGCGGGCTCCGGATGTCGTGGACATGACAGTCGCCCCGTCGCGTCATGGAGGGCTCCAGGGGGTGGTATCAGAAACAGGAAGTCGAGTGAGTCCTGGGTGCAGGTGCAACTCATGAGTCACCGGTGACGCGGTGCCGGAAAGAAGCCGGTTCGCGCCGCGTGTGGCCCTGCCCGGGCTCACGGTGGGGGGCTCGCCCGGCGTGTGGGGCGGGCATACGGGTGGACGGGCTCCAGGCTGGTTTTCGTATCTGAGTTGTAAAAGCACCTGCGATGTTTTTGTCGCGGAGTTCCCGCGCGGTGCCGGGGAAGGGAGGGCGCCTCGGGTTGCCTGGAGGGCAGAGGCGGGTGTTGTCCTGTCCAACACTCCGGCACGGGTACCTTGACTCACTGCGATGAGTGCCCACACTTGCGCCTTTCGCTCCGCAGGGTGCTCTGGACGGCCCTGTAGCTCGTGTCTCCGGGTCCCCCTCGCCGTGACGAAGCCCAGCCTGCTGCTCATCGAAGAAGCCAGCGTCGCCCGGGAGCTCCAGGTGCTCGCGCTGGAGAGCCAGGGGTGGCAGGTCGTTGCCCTGGCGGACGTGGGGGCCGCCGCCTCGCTGCTCCAGGCCCAGCCGGTGTTGCTGGTGGTGGCCGCCGCGGGGCTGTTGGCGGCCGGACAGGAGGGACTGGCGGCGTTGCGCCGGGCGCTGGAGACGACGGCGGTGGGGCTGTACGTGCTGGCCTTCCCCGCGGAAGAGGAGGTGGTGCGCCGTCACTCGCTGCCGCTGACGGGCTTCTTGTGGCGCCCGCTGAGCCTGTCGGGGCTGGTGGAGGGCGTGCGGCAGGCCTTGCCGGGGCTGGAGGCACAGGCGCCCCGGCCGCTGGTGCTGGTGGCGGATGACGACCCGGTGTCGCGCAAGCTGCTCCAGCTGTTCCTGGTGCCCCTGCGCTTCCAGGTGGTGTCCGCGTCGGACGGCCCGCAGGCGCTGGACGTGGCGCGGCGGCGGCGGCCGGACGTGGTGCTCGCGGACGCGCTGATGCCGCGCATGGATGGCTACAAGCTGTGCCTGGCCCTGCGGCAGGACCCGAGGCTTGGGCGCGTGCCGGTCATCCTCACGCACGCGCTGGCGCCGGACGAGCTGGATTTGCGCATGGCGCAAAACGTGGGGGCCAACGGCTTCGTGCGGCGCGCGCAGGATGGGGACGAGCTGGTGGGGACGCTGCTGCGCGCGCTGGAGGCGGGAGGCCCCGCGCCGCTGGTGCCCACCGGGGAGCTGTCCACCGAGGACCACCTGTACCGGGTGGTGCGGCAATTGGAGCGGCGGGTGGGGCTGCTGGAGCATGCGGAGCGGGGCGCGCGCGAGAGCGAGGAGCGCTTCCGGCGGGTGGTGAATGGCTCCTATGACGGCATCTGGGACTGGGACCTGCGTCGTGGCTCGCTCTACTGGAGCCCGCGCCTGTTGGAGATGCTGGGGCTGACGCCGGAGTCGTTCGCCGGCACGTATGAAGCCTTCGTGGAGCTCCTGCACCCGGAGGACCGGGCGGCCGTGCTGGCCGCGCTGACCGAGCACCTGGAGCGGGGCGTGCCCTACGACGTGGCCTTCCGGCTGCGGCATGCGACAGGGGGCTATCGCTCCTGCGTGAGTCGGGGGCGCGCGTCGCTCGACGGCCAGGGGCAGCCGGTGCGGATGTCGGGCATCATCGGCGACGTGACGGAGCAGCTGCGGCTGTACCGCGAGGCGCGCGAGGCGGTGCGCGCGCGCGACGACTTCCTCAGCGTGGCGGCGCATGAGCTGCGCACCCCGCTGGCCGCGCTGCGCCTGCGGGTGCAGGGCGCGCAAGGGGCGCTGCGGGTGCTGGGCGTGGCCCAGGCCGTGCCCCGGCTGGAGCGGGCGCTGGAGGCCGCGGACCGGCAGGTGCAGCGGATGTCGGACCTGGTGGAGTCGCTCCTGGACGTGTCCCAGTTCCAGGGCGGCCCGCCCCACCTCCACCTGGACGTCGTGGACCTGTCCTCGCTGGTGCGTGACGTGGTGGCGCGCTCGGAGTCGGCCGCGGCGCGCGCGGGCTGTGAGCTGGTGCTCGGGCCCATGTCACCCACGCGGGGCCGCTGGGACGGCACGCGGCTGAGGCAGGTGGTGGCGCACCTGTTGTCCAACGCGATGAAGTTCGGCCCTGGCAAGCCGGTGGAGGTGGAGCTGGCGCACGAGGACTCCACCGCGACGCTGTGGGTGAAGGACCACGGCATCGGCATCGCCCCGGAGCGGGTGGAGGGCCTGTTCCGCCGCTTCGAGCGCGCGGTGCCGGTGCGCCACTACGGCGGCCTGGGGCTGGGGCTGTACCGGCTGCGCCGCATCGTCGAGGCGCATGGCGGCGAGGTGTCCGTGGACAGCACGCCCGGCGAGGGCTCCACGTTCCGCGTCCGCCTGCCCCTGGACGGCCCCCCCACCGCCCGCGCCTGACTCAGAGCGAGTCGAGGAAGGCCACGAGCGCGTCGCGCTCCCCCTTCGACAGCGCGCGCACGGCCTCGCGCGCGGACGCGGCCTCGCCGCCGTGCCAGAGGATGGCCTCCAGGGGCGTGCGCGCGCGTCCGTCATGCAGCAGCCGCGAGTGTCCGCTCACCTCCCGCGCGCGGCCCAGGCCCCACAGGGGCGCGGTGCGCCACTCGCGGCCCGAGGCGAGGAAGTCCTCGCGCCCGTCGGCCAGCGCGTCACCCAGGTCATGCAGCAGCAGGTCCGAGTAGGGCCAGATGAGCTGGCCGGACAGCTCCGGGTAGCCCGCGAGCGTGCCGGTGGTGACGGACGGCCGGTGGCACTTCGCGCAGCCCACGCGGTGGAAGACGGCCTTGCCGCGCAGCACGTCGGCTAAGTCCACGCCCGTGCGCGTCGGCACCGCCACGGTGTGCGAATAGAAGTCGAGCGCTTCCAACTGCCGCTCGCTCACCTCGGGCACGCCGCCATGGGGCGCCGCCCGACACACGGCCTGCGCCGCCGTGCAGCTCTCCTCGGTGAAGAGGGTGGTGGTGAGGCCCAGGTCGCCCAGCAGCGCCGCCGCGTTCTGGTGCTCGATGTCCGGCTGGTTCGCCTTCCATCCGAAGCGGCCCACCACCTCGCGGCCCTGACGCTCGCTCCATACGCGGTTGGGCCGCCCGGAGATGCCGTCGCCATTCGCGTCGTCCGGGTCCGCCCACGCAAGCAGCGTCTCGTCGCTCACCGCCGCGAGCAGGCCCAGGCCCACCATGGGCTGCGCCACCCGCGCGGACGTGCGCGTGTCGGGCGCCAGCGGCCCGTACGCCAGCTCCGTCAGCTCCAGCGCCGGTGCCTGGAGCGTGTAGGGCTCCGCGTCCGCGAAGGTGCCGGGGACGTCCGTCCACTTCACGCGCACCTGCCCCTCGGCGGGCACCGCGCCGACGCTCCGGGGTTGGAGCTGGTCGCCATAGGTGGGCTCGGGCAGCGGGCCTCCGTGCGCGCCGACGCCGGGCACCGACAGGCGCACCAGCAGCGTGTCGGCGACTTCGTTCCCCTCGGGAGGACGGCCGCGCCCGTTGCCCAGGTGGCAGGCGATGCAGGAGACGGAGTGGAAGAGCGGGCCCAGGCCGTCGCGCTCGGGCTGCGAGCCGGGCGCGCCCACCCAGTTCGCCTCGAAGACGGACTCGCCCACGAAGAACTCGGAGCGGCGCGCCAGCACCAGGTTCGCCGCGGGCTTCGTGAAGGCGGCGGCGCCCGCCACCGCCACGCTCGTCTCGCCGCCGGGCCGGTCCTCGCCCACCTCCACCACGTCGAAGCGCGGAAGGGGCTCCTCGGGATTCGGTTCCTCTGGATTCGGCTCCTCGGGATTCGGCTCCTCGGGAGTCGGAGTGACGGGGCGCGCCTCCCCGGACCCGTCGCAGGCGACGAGGCCGAGGAGCGTCAACAGGAGGCCCAGGCCCGCGGCGTGTTTCACGGCAGCGTCACCGGAACGGGGTCGGTGTAGGACCAGCGGTCGATGACGGCGTCGGGGCCGAGCGAGCCGTTGAAGTTCCAGCCCCACGCGTAGACGGAGCCGTCGCCGCGCACGGCGATGACGTGGGTGGCGCCCATGCCCATGGCGGACAGGGGCTTCACCTCGGGAGACGACTCGGTGGGCACGGCGCGGTCCTCGTCGTCGCCCACCCCGAGCTGGCCGTTGCCATTCTGGCCCCACGCGAGCAGCGAGCCGTCCGCGCGCCGCGCGAAGCTGTAGTTGCCGTTGGCGAAGACGGCGCTCACGTCCGTCGCGCCCGGCACCTTGCCCGGCGTGGCGCTCTGCGTGTTCGCTCCGGACGTCCCGTTGCCCAACTGCCCGCTGACGCCCAGGCCCCACGAGGACACGGTGCCATCCGCGTGCACCGCGAGGATGTGGTCGCGCCCGTTGGCCAGGTCCACCACGTCCGCCAGGCCCGGCACGACTTCCGCCGTGGGACGGCCCTGCGTGCCGGCCGTGCCCGTGCCCAGGTTGCCGTAGGTGTTGCGACCCCAGGTCCACACGGTGCCGTCGCGCTTGAGCGCCACCGAGTGCATGGAGCCGGCCACCAGCTTCACCACGTCCGTCAGGCCCAGCACCGTCACCGGGTAGTCCCGCGCCGTCGTCGTGCCGTCGCCCAGCTGGCCATCCGCGTTGTTGCCGAAGGCGCGCACCGTGCCGTCCTCCATCAGCACCAGCGCGTGACGGAAGCCAGGGGCCACCGCCACCGCGCCCGTCAGGCCGGGCACCTTCGTCGCCGTGTAGCGAGGCGCGACGTCGGGCGTGCCCGGCTGGCCCAGGCCCAGCTGGCCGTCCGCGTTCTCACCCCAGGTCCACACCGCGCCGGCCGAGTCGAGCGCCATGGAGAAGTTCTGGTTGAAGGCCACGGAGGCCGCGTTCTCGATGCCCGGCACCGCCTGGGGCTGCGTCTGGTTCGCCGTCACGTCCACGCCCAGGCCCAGCTGGCCGCGGTTGTTGCGGCCCCAGACGTAGACGCGCCCGTTGCGCAGCGTGCCGCTGTGCAGGCCGCCCGCGGTGGACAACCCGCCGAAGCGGAAGGTCACCGTCTTCTCACCCGTGTTGCCCTTCGCGTCGCGCGCGCGCACCACCACCTGGTTGGCACCCGGGCGGGGCGTCACCTCGAAGGAGACCGCGCCCTCGGCCGTGGTGGGCAGCGCCAGCGTCTGCTCCTCGCCGTCGTTGAGCGTGTACGAGAGCGCCGTCACGGCCACGTTGTCCGTGGCGACCGCGTCCACGCGCACGCGGCGCACGGTGATGGCCAGCCCCTCCTCGGGGGACAACACCTGCACCTGGGGCGCCTGGGCGTAGCGCAGGCTCAGCACCCGCGCGCTGGTGCCGCCGCTCTGGTCCACCGCCTCCAGCCGCACCTCGTTGTCGCCCTCGGGCAGCGTGAGCTCCACCGCGAAGACGCCCGCCGTGGACGTCTTCTCCGTGTATTCCACGGCGCGTGCCTCGCCGTCGTTCACCCGAGCCGTCAGGCCGGCCAGCTTGCCCGGCACATTCACCGTGCCGGTCAGCCGCACCACGGGCTCACTCAGGGTGTCGCCCGACGCGTGAGACATCACCTGCATGAACGGAGAGACGGGGACGCCGGGCGTGGACTCCACGTCGGACCCGCACGCGGCGAGCCAGAGGGTCACGAGCGCCAGGACACAGGCACGGGACTTCATGGGGACTCCTGAGTTGTTGAGATTGATTTGCAGAGTCAGAAAAGTGCCCGGCCTCATATCGCTCGCGGCTCAAGGCGCGCAAGCGACAGAGGGCTCAATTTGGCGGTTGCCGCCCGGGATTCCCCGAGGGAGAAGCGTGCGCGGGAAAGCCCGGGAAGCGCTTCAGGGAGCCTGGCGGACACGGTTGGCGGGATGACCGGGCCTTGGGATTCGGAGGCCGGGCGGGCGAGCAGGTGTGGGACACTCGCACGGTCAGCACGGGGGAGCGTCCGGGCCCTCCCACTGCTGGTCCCTGTCCCAACGTACGATTGTCCTCCAGTGGAAGGTGGCGGGGAGGGGGGCTCGACGTTCTCTTCGCAGGCCGGGGAATCGCTCTAGGTTCGGCGCTCGTCGCCAGGGGAATTCATGTCAGAGGTGCTCGTCGTCGATGACAGCAAGGTGATGCGGGACATGGTGGTGGCCTGTCTCAGGCCCTACCCGGGCCTGAACTTCACCCACGCGTCCAGCGGGCTGGAGGCCATCGAGCGCCTGTCGCTGAGCCCGTATGACCTGCTGGTGTTGGATTTGAACATGCCGGATATCGGCGGCATCGAGGTGGTGGAGTTCGTGCGGGGGCAGGATCGGCTGCGCACGCTGCCCATCATCATCGTGACGACGCGTGGGGACGAGGCGTCGCGCGCCCGGGCCCTGTCCGCGGGCGCCAACCGCTTCATGACCAAGCCCTTCACTCCCGATGCCATCCTCGCGGAGGCGCGGGGGCTGTTGGAAGAGAAGCCGGCTTGACGGCCTCCGTGGACCTCGCGGACTTCCTGCCGGCCTATCTGGCGGAGGTGGAGGAGCTGCTCGACTCGGCCCACCGTCAGTTGATGGCGGTGGAGGCCAGTGCGCGGCGTGGCGCCGCCCATCCGAAGTCCGTGCGGGAGCTGTTCCGCGCGTTGCACACCATCAAGGGCCTGTCCGCCATGGTGGACGTGGAGCCCATCGTCTCCATCTCCCACTGGATGGAGACGTCCCTGCGTCAGGCGGACCAGGCGGGCGGGCGGCTTCCCGAGTCCAGCGTGGAGCCGCTCATGGAGGGCCTGCGCGCGGTGGAGCAGCGCATGCGCCAGCTCGCCGCGGGCAAGGACGCCTCGCCCGTTCCTCCGGGACTGCTGGAGCGACTGGAGGCGCTGGGGGTCTCCTCCCCCGTGGTGGCCAGTACCGCCCGGCCCTCGGCGTTGCTGCTCGATGAGACCCTGGCGCTCGCTCCCCGGCTGACGCCCACCGAGCGCGAGCAGCTCACCTCGGGCGCGGGCCATCGCCGCCCGGTCCGCGTGGACTTCATCCCCGGTGCCGAGCGCGCCGCGCGGGGCATCACCATCAACAGCGTGCGCGAGCGACTGGCGGCGCTGGGGGAACTCGTCAAGGTCGTCCCCGTGGCGGGGCCGGCGCCGGGCGGCGGCTCGCTCACGTTCGTGTTGCTGCTCAGCACCGATGCCTCGGACGCCGTGCTGAAGGAGGCGGCGGGAGGAGAGCCCGCCCAGGTGCGCGCGCTGTCCACCGCGCCCGCGCCCTCGGCCGTGGACGGGCCGTCCGTGCCGGAGCGGGAGCCGGAGCTGGAGGAGGAACCCGAGGAGGGGCGCCGGTCCAGCGGCACCTTGAGGGTGGAGGTGTCGCGGCTGGACGAGGCGCTGGAGCGACTGGCGGCGCTCGTCGTCAACCGCTCGCGGCTGCAGCGCGCGGTGGTGGACCTGACGGCCGTCGGGGCTCCGACGCGGGAGCTGCGCGCCATCCTCCAGGAGAACGGACGGCAGCTGCGAGACATGCGCGCGGCCATCCTCCGCCTGCGCATGGTGCGCGTGGGGGACGTGCTGGAGCGGCTGCCGCTCCTGGTGCGCGGCCTGCGTCGCACCACGGGCAAGGCGGTGCGGCTGGAGCTGGAGGTGGGCGACGCGGAGCTGGACAAGGCGGTGGCGGACCGCATGTTGCCCGCGCTCGTGCACCTGGTGCGCAACGCGGTGGACCACGCGCTGGAGTCTCCCGAGGAGCGCCGCGCCGCGGGGAAGCCTCCGGAGGGCCGCGTGCGCCTGGGCTGCCATGCGAACTCCAGCGGCTGGGTGGACATCACCGTGGCCGATGACGGGCGGGGCGTGGACGCGGAAGGCGTGGCCCGGCGCGCGGGCGTCCCGGTTCCCCGAGGCCCGGATGACCTGCTGGAACTCTTGTGTCGGCCCGGCTTCTCCACCCGCGAGGAGGTCACCTCCACCAGCGGGCGCGGCATGGGCATGGACATCGTCCGACGCATCGTCGTGGACCAGCTCGGTGGCGAGCTGCGTCTGGAGACGCGCGTGGGGGAGGGCACCACCTTCCACCTGCGCGTGCCCCTGACGATTACGCTGCTGGACGCCATCATCTTCGAGTGCGCGGGGCTGCGCTACGCGGTGGCGGTGGGCTCCGTGGAGGAGCTCATCGAGGTGGAGGCCGCGCGGGTGGTGCGGCCCGCGGGCGCTCACGGCGTGGCATTGGTGGAGCGGCGTGGCCAGGCGGTGACGCTGGTGTCCCTGGCACGGCTGTTGGGCTCCGTGTCCACCCAGGCCGTGGATGTCACGCCCCCTCGGGGGCTGGTGGTGCGACAGCGCGGAGAGCTGGTGGCGTTCGGTGTGGACCGGCTGCTCGGTCAGCAGGAAATCGTGCTGCGCCCGCTGGAGGACCCGCTGGTGCGGGTGCCCGGGGTGGCGGGAGCCACGGACCTGGGAGATGGCCAGCCCACGCTGGTGCTGGACCTGAATGCGCTGGGAGCGGCGCGCCGCCCGGGGTCCGGGGGACGAGAGGAGCGCGCGACATGAGCGTGCTGCATGTGGTGTTCAAGGTGGATGGCGCCGAGTACGTGTTGCCGGCGTCGGACGTCCTCCAGATGGAGTCCTTCTCCGGGGCCACGCCCGTGCCCGGAGCGCCGGCGCATGTCGCGGGGCTGGTGCAGGTGCGCGGGCGCGTCATCCCCGTGGTGGACGCGCGCATGCGCTTCGGGCTTCCGGCCCTGGAGCGCTCGCTCGACACGCGGGTGGTGGTGGGGCAGTTGGGGACGCGGACGGTGGGGCTGCTGGTGGACAGCGCGCGCGAGGTGCTGAAGCTGGACCCCGCGAAGTTCCAGCCGCCGCCGCCGCTGGTGGTGGAAGGCTCGCGAGGGTTCGTGAAGGCCGTGGCCCAGGTGGGGCCGAGGCTGGTGATGCTCATCGATTTCCCCCGGGTCATCGGGGAGGAGGCGCCAGATGGCGACGGAAAACGGTAACGGCCCCCAGGGGCAGGATGACGCGCGCGGGCTCACCGAGCGCTTGTCGCGCGGAGTCCGGGAGGGCGTGGCCCTCCTGCAGGACGTGGAGGCGCTCGCATCGAGGCTGGCCGCCAGCGGCAACGAGCAGGCCGCGGCCTCCGAGCAGGTGCGCGCCTCCATCGAGTCGGTGGCCGCCCATGTCGAGGCGACGAGCGTCGCGACGCAGACGCTCGCGCGCTCCCAGCGCACGGTGAGCGACTCCGCCCGCGCGCTGCAGCAGGAAGCGGAGGCCACCGCCGGCTCCGTGCAGGAGGTCAGCGCGTCGGTGGCGGGGGTGCGCAAGGACGCAGCCCACCTGGCCGCGGAGGCGGACACCACCGCCGCCACGCTGGAGCAGGTGACGCGCTCGGTGAAGACGGTCAACTCCAACGCGGAGGACCTGGCCGCCTCCAGCGAGGAGCTGCTGGCGTCCATGACGGAGATGAACTCCACCGTCGCGGACCTGGTGACGCGCAACCAGTCGGGCGCGGCCTCCACGGAGGAGGTGGGCGCGACGATTGAAGAGATGGCCAAGGGCATCGCCCGGCTGGCCACCGACGCCCAGGGCGTGGGCGAGCGGGTGACGCTGGTGACGGGCGCGGTGGTGGGGCTGGGCAAGTCCCTGAGCGACCTGTCCCGGGACGCCACCACCATGTCCTCCGGCGTGGAGGAGACGGCGTCCACCGCGGAGGAGCTGGCGCGCAGCGTGCGCGGCGTGGCGGAGAGCGCGCGCGTGCTGGAGACGCACGCGGCCTCCACCGCCTCCACCGTGGAGGAGGTGGCCGCCAGCGTGGAGGAGGTGGCCGCCACCGCGGAGAAGAACTCCGCCGTGGTGGATACCAATGCGGCGACGATTGAACAGCTGGCGCGCTCCGCCCAGTCCGTGGCCAAGGCCTCCGAGTCCATCAACGGCCTGGCGTCCTCGAGCGCCAGCGCGTCCGCGCAACTGGAGGTGTCCACGCGGCGGGTGGCGCAGATGAGCGAGGAGGCGCGCGCCACCTCGGACCGGGTGGGCACCATCGCCCGCGAGGGCGGCGCCACCGTGGTGCGCTCCATCGCCGGCTTCAGCCGCATCCGTCAGTCCATCGTCGAGTCCTCGGGTGTCATGAAGGAGATGGGCAAGCGCGCCGAGGAGATTGGCGACATCGTCCAGACCATCAACCTCATCGCCGACCGGACGAATCTCCTGTCCCTCAACGCCAGCATCGAGGCGGCGCGCGCCGGTGAGCACGGGCGCGGCTTCGCGGTGGTGGCGGAGGAGATTCGCGCCCTGGCGGACCGCGCGGCGGCGGCCAGCTCGGACGTGGCGAAGATTGTCCGCGGCCTCCAGACGACGGCGCGCGAGGCGACGAGCGCGAGCGCGGAGGGCATGCGCGCGGCGGACGAGGGCGCGGCGCTGGCGTCGGACGCGGAGCGGGCCCTGTCCACCATCCTGAAGGGCGTGGATGACGTGGGGCAGAACGTGCGCGAGGTGAGCCGCGCCACGACCGAGCAGGTGCAGGCGGTGCAGTCGCTGGCGCAGGGCACCACGAAGATGAGCGAGCAGGGCCGCGTCATCGCCGCGTCCGCGTCGGAGCAGGCCCAGGCGGCCCAGGCGCTGGCGCAGGGCGGCACGGAGATGCGGCGCATGGCCCGGCAGACGACGCAGGCCACCGCGGACCAGGCCCGCGCGCTGCGCGACGTGGTGCGCTCCAACGGGCAGCTGGCGGAAGTCGCCCAGAAGGTGTCCCGCGCGGTGCAGGAGCAGGCGGCCGCGGCGGCGGACCTGTCCAAGGGCGCCGCGCAGATGCGCCAGCTGGTGCAGGGCGTCAGCGCCGTCGTGGGCACGCAGAGCAAGGAGGTGACGGGGATGGCGCAGGTGGCCCAGGACCTGGCGAGCACCACCCAGCGCACCCTGGCGGGGCTGGCCGAGCAGGCCAAGGCGGCGGCGGAGGTGACGCGCGCCATGGAGGATACGCGCAAGGAAGTGGCCCAGTCCGCGCGCGGCATGGCGGAGCAGGCGCGCGCGCTCAAGCAGGGCGAGACGGCCAGCCGCCAGGTGGCGAAGCTGGCGTCGTCCGTGACGCGCGCCACCGACGAGCAGGCCCAGGCGCTCGTCGCGCTGGTGAAGGGCGCGGACGAGGTGCGGCGGGTGGCGAAGGGCACGGCGCGCGCGCTGGACGAGCAGTCGGAGGTGCTGACGGGGCTCGCTGCTTCCGCGCAGCGGCAGGCCACGGGCACCGCCGCGGTGGCGCGCGCCAGCGGCGATGCCACGCAGGTGATGGAGGGCCTGGTGAAGGGCGTGGAGGAGATGCGGGTGAGGGCGCGGGAAATCACCACCACCACCGCGCAGCAGGTCCGCGCGTCGTCGGCCACCGCGGGAGAAGTGCGTGAGGTGGCGGGACGACTGACGCACCTGTCGCGACTCCAAGCCGAGCAGGTGGAGAGCCTGGAGCGCCTGGGCAGCGTGCTGGGGAGTGGTAGCACCCCGCAGGCTCCCGAGGCGGGGGGCTCGCGCTCCAGGGAGCGACAGACATGACGGAATCGACTTCCGTGACGGGCTCCCCCCTCTTCCTGTCCGCGGAGGACAGGGCGCGGGTGGAGGAGGTGGAGCAGCTGGCCCGCGGGGGCGCCGGCAGCCTGGAGAGGCTGGTGGCCGGACTGGACACGTCGAGCTGGGCGGTGCGCCGCGCCGTCGTGGCGGCGCTCGCGCGGCTGGGCACCCCGGCGGTGTCTCCGCTGTGCGACGTGCTGCGCCACCGCCGCGACAACGAGGCGCGCCTGGCGGCCGCGGTGGAGGCGCTGGTGGCGTCCACGGGCGCGGTGGAGGAGTCCCTGGAGGGTCTGACGGACAGCCCGTCCGCGCCCATCGTCTGTGACGCCGCGCAGGTGCTGGGGCGGCGGCGCAGTCGGCGCTCGGTGCCGCTCCTGGCGCGGCTCACCGTGCATCCGGACGACAACGTCGCGGTGGCGGCCATCGAGGCGCTGGGCCGCATTGGCGGCGGCGCGGCGGTGGACGCGCTGCTGGCGGCGCTGGGCAGCGGCAACTTCTTCCGCATCTTCCCCGCCATCGACGTGCTGGGCCGGTGTGGGGACCCGTCGGTGGTGCCCGCGCTCCTGGGGCTCCTGGCGGACCCCTTCTACGCGCTGGAGTCGGCGCGCGCGCTGGGCCGCACCGGCCAGGACGCGGCGGTGCCCGCGCTGGTGAGCCTGCTGCGCCGGGGCAACGACGCGCTGGTGCGCGTGGCGGCGGTGGCGCTGGTGGACATCCACGAGGCGCAGGTGCAGCGCTTTGGCGGCGCGCGCGCGGTGCAGGCCGCGCTGCGCTCCGGTCCCGGTCCGGACCTGTCCATGCTGGGCCGCAGGCTGGCGCAGGCCATCACCAGCGCGGACTCCGCGGAGCGGGCCGCGCTGGCGCGCCTGTTGGGTTGGGTGGGAGGGCAGGACGCCGCGGCGGGACTGCTGCGGCTGTTGGATGGACCGGACCCGTCGGTGGCGCGCTCGGCGGCGAGCGCCCTGGCGGAGCTGGGGGCGGACGCGGACGAGCAGATTCTGCAGGCGCTCCAGGACGGAGACAGCGCCCGGCGCAGGGTGCTGCTGCCCCTGGTGGGCCGCCGCGCGTCGGCGGTGCCGGAGGTGATGGCGTGTCTGGAGGACCGGGAGGCGTCCGTGCGCGCGCTGGCGGCGGACACCCTGTCGCGCATCGGTGACACGTCCGCGGTGCCCGTGCTCTTCCAGCGCCTGATGGATGACGACGCGCGCGTGGTGCAGGCCGCCACGGGCGCCATCCAGTCGCTGGGCAGCGAGCAGACGGAGACGCTGGCGCTCCACGCGGCGCGCTCCGCGGACCCCCGTCTGCGCCGCGCGGCGCTGCGAATCATCTCCTACTTCGGTTATCCCCGAGGGCTGGAGGTGCTGCTGTCCGCGATGCGCGACTCGGACGAGCGGCTGCGCGACGCGGCCATCTTCGGCCTGCCCTTCATCGAGGACCCGCGCGCGGTGGACGCGCTGCTGGCGGCGGCCACCCACGAATCGGAGCGCACGCGCGCCGCGGCCATGCGCGCGCTGGGGCAGACGGAGAAGGAGGCCCGCATCACCTCCACGCTGCTCGGCGGCCTCAACGACAGGGACGCATGGGTGCGCTACTACGCGTGCCAGTCCCTGGGGAAGCTGAACGAGGAAGCCGCCGCGGATGCGATTGTCGCGCTGGCGGACGACGACGCGGGGCAGGTGCGCGTGGCGGTGGTGGACGCGCTGGCGCACATGCACACGGAGAGCGCGATGACGGCGCTGCGCCGCGCCGCGGCCAGCACCGACGCGGACGTCCGGCGCGCGGCGCTGCTGGGGCTGGGCGTGGCGCGGCGTCAGGACGCGCTGCCGGTGCTGCTGGAGGCCTCCTCGTCGGAGGATGCCGCCACGCGCCTGGTCGCGCTGTCCGCCGTGGCTGAGTACGAAGCCCCGGAGACGCTGCCCGCGCTGTTGCACGCGGCCAGTGACAGGGACGACAGCGTGCGCAGCGCGGCGGTGGGCTTCCTCGCCACGCGCCCGGGTGTTCCCGCCACCCAGGCCCTGGTGTCGCTCCTGGGGGACCTGACGGTGCGCGAGCGGGTGGTGAGCGCGCTGGCGCTGCCCATGGAGGGGCGGCTTCCCGGCCTGCTCGCGGCGCTGGACGTGGCGGACGAGGTGACCGCGCCCCTGCTGGTCGCGGCCCTGGCGCGCATGCGCCGGGCGGACGCACGCGCCGCGCTGGTGCAGGCGTTGGAGACCTCCAGCGCCGCGGCCCGCCGCGCCGTCGTGCCCGCCGTGGGCGCGCTGGGAACCTTGGAGGCACGCGACGCGCTGGAGCGCGCCTCCCTGCGCGACGAGGACCCTGAAGTCCGGCGGGCCTGCCTCGTGGCCCTGGGGAAGTGACAAGGACGTCATGCCTTCCCTGCCGATGTCCCCCCAGGTCTTCGCCATCCTCACCGCGCTCATCGAGCAGCGCGCGGGGTTGCACTATGCGGCGGAGGACCGCGAGCTGTTGTCCGACAAGGTGTCGGACCGGGCGCAGGAAGCGGGCTTCGACTCGCTGCTCGACTACTACTACTTCCTCCGGTACGACCCGGCGGGCTCGGCCGCGCTGGATTCCCTCGTGGACTCGCTGCTCGTGCACGAGACGTACTTCTTCCGGGAGGCGCAGCCGCTGTCGGTGCTGGTGGAGGACGTGCTCCTGCCCAGGGTGCGCGCCGGCCAGAAGCCCCGCGTGTGGTGCGCGGCCTGCTCCACCGGCGAGGAGCCCTTGACGCTGGCGATGATGCTGGCGGACCGGGGTGTGCTCTCCGGCGTGGAGCTGCTGGCCAGTGACTTGAGCGCCCGGGCGCTGGAGCGCGCTCGCACCGGCGAGCACAACCTGCGCTCCATGCGCGCGCTGCCGCCCGGGGTGGAGGGGCGCTGGCTGGAGCAGGTGGACGGACGGGCCCGGCCGAAGCAGGAGCTGGTGGACGCGGTGGAGTGGCGCCGCATCAACCTGGTGGACGAGGGGGCGGTGGCGAAGCTGGGCCAGTTCGACGCCATCCTCTGCCGCAATGTCCTCATCTACTTCCAGGATGAGACGGCGCGCCGCGTGGTGGCGTCGCTCACCCAGGCGCTGAAGCCCGGAGGCCAGCTGGTGGTGGGCACCTCCGAATCGTTGCTGCGCTTCGGCACCGCGCTCTCCTGTGAGGAGCGGCGCGGCGTATTCTTCTATGGCAAGGCGGGCGCATGACGGCCGTGACTCCTGTTCGCGTCCTGGTGGTGGACGACTCGGCCTTCGCGCGCAAGGTGCTGCGCCAGGTGCTCTCCAACGCGCAGGGCATCGAAGTGGTGGACACCGCGCGCGACGGCCTGGACGCGCTGGAGAAGGTGGCGGAGCTCAAGCCCGACGTCCTCACGCTGGACCTGGTCATGCCAGGGCTGGACGGGCTCGGCGTGCTGCGCGCCCTGGACTCCATGCCGGCCGCTCCCCGCGTCGTCGTGGTCAGCAGCGCGGGCGAGGAGAGCGAGCTGGCGGTGTCCGCCCTCCAGGCCGGCGCGGTGGAGCTGGTGCACAAGCCCTCCGCGCTCGCCACGGACCGGCTCTACGAGCTGGGCGCGGAGCTGGTGGAGAAGGTGCGCATCGCCGCTCGCGCGGTGCCGCACCCGCCGCGCGGGGTGGCGCCAGCCGCGGCCACTTCGACTTCTCCGGCGGAGGTGTTCGGGCCGGCGCGCAACCTGGTGGTGGTGGGCACGTCCACCGGCGGTCCCCAGGCCCTCACGCGGCTCTTGTCGGCGCTGCCGGCGGACTTCCCCGCGCCCATGGCGCTCGCGCTGCATATCCCCCCGGGCTACACGGAGGCGGTCGCCCGCCGGCTGGACTCGCTGTGCGCGCTGGAGGTGCGCGAGGCGGAGGACGGGATGGAGATGCGCCCCGGCCGCGTCGTGCTCGCGCGTGCGGGCCAGCACCTCAAAATCGAGCGGCACGGCGCGCTCACCGTGGGCCGCGTGGACCGGCACCCGGTGCAGATGCCGCATCACCCCTCCGTGGACGTCCTCTTCGAGAGCGCGGCCCGCACGTGGGGCCGTGACACGGTGGGGCTGGTGCTCACCGGCATGGGCGACGACGGACGGGAGGGCGCGCGCGCCATCCGCGCGGCGGGCGGCTCCATCCTCACCGAGTCCGAGTCCTCCTGTGTCGTCTACGGCATGCCTCGCGCCGTGGACGAAGCGGGCCTCGCCACCGCCAGTGCGCCCCTGGAGGGAATGGTGGCGTTGCTGCTCACTCAGCTCCGCTGACTTCGGGAAAAAACGGGTGGGGTGTCCGTCGCCCGCACCCCTACATGGTGAGGAAGCAGGCAGCCTTGCCCTGGAGGGGAGCGATAGTTTTGGTTCTGCACGGACGCGTAAGGCAGACTGCCGGCCATGCTCCGTTACAGCGCCGACATCCGCACCCTCCTCTGGTGCCTGGCGATGCCCGTGGTGGCCCTCTCGATGTACGCGGCCCCCGCGCTCATCCCCTATCTGTGCCCGCTCGCGTGCTACCTGGCGCTGTCCGCGGGCGTCATCGCCCACAACCACAACCACAGCCCCACCTTCCGCAACCGGAAGATGAATGAGGCGATGGGCATGTGGCTGTCGTTGTTCTACGGCTACCCCACCTTCGTGTGGATTCCGACGCACAACCTCAACCACCACAAGTTCGTGAACAAGGCGGGCGACGCCACCATCACCTGGCGCTACTCGAAGAAGCACAACTTCCTCGTCGCCTTCCTGTTCCCCTTCGTCTCCACGTACTGGCAGCAGGAGCCGACGAAGGCCTTCATCGAGAAGGCGCGCACGCGCAACCGCGCCCTGTTCCGGCAAATCGTCCTCCAGTACATCGTCTGGGGCGGCACGCACGCGGCGCTCGTCGCGCTGGCCATTTATATGCACGGCGTGGCGGGCGGCCTGCGCATCTGGGCCTTCGCGTTCCTGATTCCGGCCTTCTTCTCGCTGTGGACCATCATGTTCTTCAACTACATCCAGCACGTCCACTCGGACCCCTGGAGCGAGCACGACCACAGCCGCAGCTTCACCGGCCGCCTCATCAACTTCTTCCTCTTCAACAACGGCCTGCACGCCGTCCACCACGAGACGCCGGGCCTGCACTGGAGCCTCCTGCCGGAGGCGCACGCCAAAATCGCGGCGGACATCGACCCGGAGCTCAAGCCCGTCAGCTTCTTCGGCTGGTGCTTCCGCTCCTACGTGCTGGCGCCCCTCTTCCCCCGCTTTGGCACCAAGCAGGTGGGCCGCGCCCCGTATGACCCGCCCGCGGGCGGCACCGTCGACGTGTCCTTCGGCGACGAGCTGCAGGCCGTCGACTCGGGCGTCAACGTCGCTCGCGTCTGACGCACCCGCACACGCGGGCCTCGTGTGGGTGTCTCTGTCCTGTATTTCCCATCTCTCCCTGGAATCTGACCAGGGGGAGTATTCGCCATGTGGCTGATTCTCGTATCTCGCGGTCAGAGGTACGGGCGGGCTGGGGGGGATGCGGACATGGAGGCACCACATGAGGATGGCCCCAGGCCCAGTCCGTCCAACGACCCTCGAGGCGCCGCCCTCGCCCAGGGTGCTGTGGGTCGGCGTGGCCGGGGAGGCGTGGCTGGCACTGTCGCGCGCGGCCCGGGCACTGGGCTGTGAGCCGGTGCAGGCCTCGGCGCCTGGCGCGGTGAGCCTGGAGCTGTCGCGAGCGCGGCCCCGGTTGGTGCTGGTGCACTGGCGCCAGGTGAGCGAGCGCGGCCCCGGAGGACTGGGCGGCCTCAAGTCCCGCGTGGGTGCGTCCGGTGCGCCGGTGGTGCTGGTGGCGGAGCCGGAGACGCCCGCCGAGGTGCTGGAGGCCGCGGACGCGGAGGGCGTGGAGGACTGCCTGCTGGCGCCGGTGGGCGAGGCGGCGGTGCGCGCGCGGCTGGCCACGCTTCTGGGCGCCCGTCCCCCGCCTGTCACGAGCGAACGCTACAGCCCGCGCGTGGTGCTGCTCGCCGGAGGCGCGGGAGGCGCGCGCACGTGGGCGGGGCTGGGCTCGCTCCTGGAAGTCAGTGGCCACCGCCTGCTGTACAGCGCCACGGTGGAGGGCGCCGCAGCGCGGGTGGAGGAGCACGGCTCCGCCCCCCACCTGCTCATCGCCGTCGGTGATGGGGCCCGGGGCGGGGTGTGGGCGCGCTCGGGCACGGCCGCTCGCGCGTTGCTGGAGGGCGTGCCCTCGCTGACGGTGACGCCCGCGGAGAGCGGGCGCGCGGCGACGCTGCTGCCGCGCATCCACGCGATGCTGGGGCGCGAGGGCGCGTCGCTGCGGGTGGAGGAGCGGGTGCCCTTCTGCTGCCCGGTGGAGTTCGGCGAGGGAGGGCCCCAGGGGCTGGCCTGGACGTCGGGCGTGTCCTTCGCGCTGAGCCCGGGTGGCCTCTTCGTGCGCACGCTGGTGCCGGCGCGGCCTGGGGCGGCGGTGACGTTGCGCATCCACCTGCCCACCACGGGCGAGCGGCTGGAATCCCACGGCGTGGTGGCGTGGGCCAACCCCTTCGCGCCGCGTGACGGGCTGTGTTGTCCCCATGGCATGGGTGTGCGGTTCATGGGCATGGGCCCGCCGCGCTTGATGCACCTGCGCCAGCTCTGTCAGGCCACGGCCTCGCCCTGAAGGCGCGGGCCCGGGAGGCGCTTCGCCATGCGACGCAAGAAGGTCCTCCTCGTCGATGACTCGCACACGGTGCTGATGCTGCACCAGATGATGATGGTGGAGCGTGGCTTCGAAACGCTCATCGCCCGCGACGGGCTGGAGGCGCTGGAGCGCGTGCGGGACGAGGCGCCGGACCTCGTCGTGCTCGACATCCTGATGCCGAACCTGGACGGCCTGGAGACGTGCCGGGCGCTGCGCGGGCGCGAGCCCACCCGCCACACGCCCATCATCCTGTGCAGCACGCGCATGGAGCCAGACTGCGTGCAGGCGGGCTTCGAGAGCGGCTGCACCGACTACCTCACCAAGCCCTTCGCGGGCTCGGAGCTGGCGGCGCTCTTGAATCGCTACTTGGGCTCGGAGCGGGGCACGCGCGGGGGGATTTGACCGGGAGGCCGCGCGGGCAGCGAGCGGCGGGGCAGCGTCACCATGAACGTCGTGCCCTCTTCCTCGGTGGAGCTGACCTCGATGCCGCCGCCGTGCGCCTGGACGATTTCCCGGACGATGTAGAGGCCCAGGCCATAGCTCATCTTCAGCGTGCGCGTCGTCTGCGGGCCGCTGCGGAAGGGCTCGAAGAGATGGGGCAACAGGTGCGCGGGAATGGGGCGCCCGCCGTTGTGCACCTCCAGCACCAGCTTGTTGGCCCGCGCCACGCGCGCCACCAGCTTCACGGGGGTGTCCGCGGGGCCGAACTTGAGCGCGTTCTCCAGGAGATTCGAGGCCACCTGGCCCAGCCGGTCCGGGTCCCACATGCCCTGCGTGTTGCCCTTGTGCTCCACCTCGATGACGCGCTCGGGATAGGCCACGCGGAACTCGTGGGCCACGCGCTCCACCAGGTCCTTGAGGTCCACCGGCCGGGGCTCAATCGCCACGCCACCCATCAGCCGCGTGCGCGTGAAGTCCAGGAGCAGGCGGGTGAGCCGTTCAATGCGCACCGCCGCGGTGGCGATGCGCTGGCTGGTGCGCCGGGCGTCCTCGGCCGTGCCGGACTCCGCCATGACGCGCGACCAGTTCATGATGGCGCCCAGCGGGCTGCGGATGTCGTGGCTGACGATGCCCATCAGCTGCTCCTGGAACTCGGAGTGCCGGCGCGCCTCCTCTTCCGCCCACTTGCGCTGGGTGATGTCGCGGCTGATGCCGAACAGCCCCACCACCTTGCCGTCCGCGTCGCGCAGCACGCCCTTGGTGGACAGCCACACGCGAGGGCCCTCGACGCCCGGCTGCCCGTCCTCGTAGGTGACGGTGCGGCCAAAGGCGAGCACCTCCCTGTCGTTGGCGGCGTTGACGCGCGCCACTTCGGGAGCGAACAGCTCCTGGTCCGTGCGGCCCACCATCTGCGAGATTTCGTAGCCCACCGCGCGCGCGCCCGCGTTGTTGATGAGCTGGTAGCGGCCCTCCAAATCCTTCGTGTAGACGGCGTCCGTCGTGCCCTCGTGGATGGCGCGGAACACCTCGCTGGCGCGCCGCAGCTCCTCGCGCACCCGGTGCTCTCCGGTGATGTCGCGGCAGTGCACCAGCAGGCCCCCGGGCACCGCGCGCGCGCGCACGTCGAAGCACAGCTCCCGGTCCGGCCACTCGTGCTCGAAGCGCGTGGCGGCCTGCTGGGTGGCGGGCTGCTCGAAGCGCAGGTGGTCGCGCAGCTTCAAGAGGCCGGGGCACGCGCGGCGCACGTCGTCTCCGGGCCCGGCGACGCCGTCCAGCAGCTCCGCCATGCGCGGGCTGACGTAGGTGAAGCGCCAGGCCGCGTCGAGCGTGAAGAAGGCGTCCGGCAGGCCCTCCAGGAGCGCATGGAGCGGTACGCCGGACGCCTCGGATTTCGCGGGCGGGGCCGGGGGACGCTGGCGCTTCTTGGCGGGGGTGGGGGGCATGCGTCGTCGGGTTTCGCGGGGGGGCCAGGGTCCAGGGGATGAGCGGAGCGGGGTGGGCCGTCAGCCGGTGGGCGGCCTGTCCGGCGCGTTCTCCGGTGCCCAGGGGGGAACGCCCGGTACACGAAGCCGTCGCGGCGCGTCGCCTCTCGCCCGGATAGGGGCGAAGGGCGCCACTGGCGCGAAGGCGCCTCGAGCTTCCGCGTGGGCCGATGCACGGAAGGGGGCGAGGATGAGGGTTGCGGTGAGGCGGGGGCGCATCCGGGGAGAACCATACTCCGCTCGCCGTCTCCCGCGAGCAGCCGGTGGGGGTCCCCCCCTTGCTCGGCGCCTCCCAGGGCGTGGAGGGGGCTCGGAACGGGCGTCTCGTGCGGCTTCGCTGCAACTCGAACGGATGAATGCGCCCCGGGTGAATGCGGGTTCAGATAGCCTGGAAAATCGAGCCGACCTGGGATGTGCTGTTTTTAGCTTGAGTCTTGAAGACCCGGGAGGTCGGCCTGCCCGGGGCTCGGCGCTCATGCGGACTTCTTCGCCTCGGCGTCGTCCTGCTCGAACAGGCTCTCCAGCTCCTTGCGAGCGCGCGCGGCGGCCTCCACGAGCTTCTGCTCGTCGCGGTGGAAGAGGGCCGTCTCGCGCAGGAGCTTCTCGTCGTGGTCTCTCAGGCGCTCCATGACGCGGTGGCTCTCTGAGAAGGTGAGGCCCATCGTCTGGAGGATGTCGCCGCCCATCTCCACGCTGCCGGCGAACGTCTCGCGCATCACGTGCTCGATGCCCAAATCGAGCAGCCGGTACGCATGCACGCGGTTGCGGGCGCGGGCGAAGATGGTGAGGTGGGGGAAGTGCTCCTTCACTGTCTTGGCGGTGCGCATGGAGGCCTCGACGTCGTCGATGGCGAGCACGAAGACGCGGGCCTTGTCGGCGCGGGCGGCGCGCAGCAGGTCCAGCCGGGAGGCATCGCCGTAGAAGACCTGGCTGCCGAAGCGCTTCATGAAGTCGATGTGCTCGGGGCTGGCGTCAATGGCGGTGAAGGTGATGCGCTTGGCGCGCAGCAGGCGGCCGACGACCTGACCCACGCGGCCGAAGCCGGCGATGATGACGGGGTGGTCCTCCTCGGGCGCCACGTCGTACTCGCGGGCCTGGGCCTTCTTCTGGAAGCGGGGACGCCCCCAGCGCTCATAGGCGGCATAGAGCAGCGGCGTGGTGGCCATGGACAGGCCCACGACGACGACGAGCAGGTCCGCCAGCTCCGTGGACATGACGTGGAAGGACACGGCGAGGGCGAAGAGGACGAAGGCGAACTCACCGCCCTGGGAGATGACCACGCCCAGGCTGAGCGCCGGCTCGTTCTCCTTGAGGTTGAAGCGTCCCAGTCCGTAGAGCACGGCGCCCTTGATGGCGACGAGGCCGACGACCAGACCGGTGATGAGGCCGGGGCGCTCGGTGATGAGGCCCAGGTTCACGCTCATGCCCACGGCGATGAAGAACAGGCCGAGCAAGAGGCCCTTGAAGGGCTCGATGTCGGCCTCGAGCTCGTGGCGGTACTCGGACTCGGACAGGAGCACGCCGGCGAGGAAGGCGCCCAGCGCCATGGAGAGGCCCACGGCGTTGAGGAGGGCGGCGGTGCCGACGACGACGAGCAGGGCGGTGGCGGTGAAGAGCTCCTGGCTGTGGAACGACGCGACGGCGCGGAAGAGGGGGCGCAGCAGGAAGCGGCCGGAGAGCACGACGCCGACGAGGACGGCGACGACCTTGAGGCCGGTATGCCAGCCGGGCTCGACGGAGGTGGCGTCGGTGTGGCCGAGCAGGGGCAGCAGGGCCAGGAGGGGAATGACGGCCAGGTCCTGGAACAGGAGGATGCCGAAGGCGAGCCGTCCGTAGCCGGTGGTGAGCTGGTTGCGTTCGGCGAGCAGCTGGAGCGCGAAGGCGGTGGAGGAGAGGGAGAGGCCGAAGCCGGCGATGATGGCGGCGGCGGGGGGCAGTCCGAAGAGGAAGCACGCGGCGGCGAGCAGGGAGCCGGTGATGAGCACCTGGGCGCCGCCCATTCCGAACACGGAGTGGCGCAGGTTCCACAGGCGTGAGGGCTGCAGCTCCAGGCCGATGACGAACAGGAGGAGCACGACGCCCAGCTCGGAGAAGTGGAGCACGTTCTTCACGTCGCCGATGAGCTGCGCGCCGGAGGGGCCGATGACGGCGCCGGCCACCAGGTAGCCGAGCACCGAGCCCAGACCGAGCCGCTTGAACAGCGGAACGGACACCACCGCGGCGCCGAGGAACACCAGCGCCTGATGCAGGAAGGACATGCCCCGCTTCCTCGCACGGACGCCCATGCCGGGCAATCACAGCCCCGGGCTCGCCAGTCAGCGGAGACCCCCGACGCCAGGACGGTGGGTCGCATGTAACCGACTGTGTGCCGGATGCGTAATTCAGTGGCAGCAGGCAGCCACGCAGTCCCCCACACCCCCGGAGCCGCCGATGCCCCCGCCGCGCATATCTCGCAGAGAAGCACCCCCTCTTCCGCCGCCGCCGCCGCCCAAGCCGCCTCCGGACCCCAAGGTCGAGAAGGCCATCAACGACAAGAAGACCGCGACGACGCTGCGCACCGACGCGAAGAACAAGTCCGTCAAGGCCCAGGCCGACGCCGCGAAGGCGAAGCAGGCGAAGACCGCCCATGACAAGTCCACCAAGGAGAAGGGGGAAGCGCAGAAGGCGCTCGACACCTCCAACACCAACTACCAGCGCCTCCTGGACCACGGAGACTCACCCGCCGGCCGCACCCCCGCCCACGCCGAGTCCGTGAAGAAGGCGAAGAAGCAGGTCGACGCCGACCAGGGCCGCGTGGACAAGGCAGCAAAGACCTTCAAGGGCACGGAGGAGAAGCTGACCCAGGCCGACACCACCGCGCGCGACTCCAAGCAGCACGCCGTCACCGCCTCGGACACGGCCCTCCAGGCGCAGAAGACCGCCAACGTCAGCGCGAAGCAGGCCGGCCAGCCCGAGCCCTTCCCCAAGGCGAACGAAGTCATCGACACCTTCGACGCCGGAAGTCTCAGCAAGAAGGACCAGGCGAAGCTGTTCGGCACCTCCGCGCCGGTGACGCCGGAAGAGGCGGCGCGCGCCGACATCACACGCGTGAAGGACGCGGTGAAGAACTCCCAGCACAAGAACGAGGAGGCCGTCGCGGGCGCGGAGGAGCTGCGCAAGCAACTGGCGCTCAACCCCGACCCCGCCTACCGCGCCGCGCTCTGGAAGGAGTCCAAGCCGCAGCGTGACGCGTTCGTCGACGCGCAGGTGAATGACCGCTCGGTGCACCACTCGAAGACGCCGGAGCTCATGAAGTCGCTGGCCCAGGGCGCCGACATGGTGGGACCGGAGGCGCGCAAGGAGCTGGCGGGTCAGCTCCTCTCGGCCTCGAAGTCCACGTCGCTGGACGGCGTGGGGGAGCCCGGCCGCTCCTTGAAGGAGAACGCCAAGGACCCGGCGGTGGCGAAGCTGGGCGGAGAGATGGTGAGCCAGCTGCGCGCGGCGAAGCGCTACAAGGACGCCGACGCCCTCTCCAACGTCGACCCCGCCATCAAGGCCCAGTCCATGCCGAGCAAGCTGGACCAGAAGCTCCAGGCGGAGGTGGACCTCAACTCCGTCTCCGAGGAGCGCGACGGCCTCAACGCGCGCCAGAAGACGCTGGACCAGGAGACGCGGACCACCGCTCGGCAGACGCTGAACGACGTCGCGAAGAACCCCAAGTCCAAGGAGCCCTTCACCGTCGAGCCCGGCGCGACGAAGGACCACGCCGTCCTCGTGCGCAAGGACAAGGCGGGCAAGGTGACCGAGCGCCTGGAGGTGTCGTTCCAGGGCGACAACGTCAAGGTGGACTCGACCCAGGTGGACAAGAAGGGCGACGCGCGCCGCACCGTCTTCGAAAGCGGGGGCCCGGAGGGGCCGAGCACGTCCACCGATACGCGCTGGAAGCAGGACGCCTCCACGCCCGCGCCGTCGCTCGAGGACCTGGCCGCGGGCAAGGTGAAGGGCTCGTCCTACTCCGCCACGAAGTTCGAGGGCGGCAGCAACGCGAAGCAGACCACCACCCAGCGCACCCCGGACGGGACGCTGACGGAGACGAAGAAGGAGTACGGGGGCTCGGACAAGACGGACCACGTCAACGGCAAGTTCGACGAGTTCAAGAACTTCTCCACCACCGACACGGTCCACACCACCACCACCGTCATTCCTCCTCCGGGAGCCAAGGACGAGAAGGGCAAGCCCGTGAAGGCGATGGTCGTGGAGGGGACGTCGTACTCGCAGGGAAACGAGCTGCGGCTGACGAAGACGGAGACGAAGGCCGTCGACTCGCCGGTGAAGGGTGACCGCCCGGCCGGCGCGGAGGAACTGGCCAAGGTGGAGAAGGATGCCCGAGGCGCCGACGACGCCGCGCCCACCACCTTCGTGCTGGAGAAGAGCGGCGACGGCGAGCTGAACACGCAGACCTTCTTCGAGGGACAGCCCAACGTCACGCTCGTCACGCGCAAGAAGCTGGAGGGCAACACCGTCACCGAGACGACCGAGGGACGTGTGCCCAAGCCCACGGACAAGGACAAAAAGGAGCTGGTGGACATCAAGGGCACCACCACCACGACGTACAACGACCAGGGCCTCATCACCGCCAGCCACTCGGACCAGACGGACCCCACGGGTGTCCGCCGGGTGAAGGACTTCCAGCGCACCGAGTCGCGCAACGCGAAGGGCGAGGTGGAAGTCACCGAGCGCACCAGCGGCCTGGAGGAGGGCGGCGACAAGCCCAAGCGCACCTACGAGCAGGCGCTGACGACGGCGCAGACGCCCAAGGGCCCGCAGGTGGTGCGAGCGGAGTCGAAGCTCACAGGCCCGGAGGGCTCCGCGGAGGCGTCCATCCCGCCCGAGAAGCTGACCGTCAATGGCAAGCCCATCGCCGACCCCCAGCAGCTCAAGGCCAGCCTGCCGCCCGCGCAGGCCGCGCTGGGAGCCTATGCGGTGAACGGGTTGCAGGAGCAGCTCAATAGCTTCTCCAAGCTCTCGGCGCTCCATGCCCAGACGCTGGAGGGCGCGCCGGAGGCCCCGGAGAGCGCGGGCTGGGATGTCGCGGGAGACACGGTGGACTACGGGCTGGCGCGGCTGGCGCAGGAGGCCAACACCACCGCGGCGACGAAGCAGGGCAAGGCCGACCCGGCGAACAACCCGAAGTTCTTCAGCTTGAAGCCCGTGGAGGAGTTCAACCAGGAGCTCACCCTGGACCTCGACAAGGACCAGCGCCTCGGGGTGGGCGCCGTGGGTGGCTTCCAGGTGATTTCCGGCGCGAAGGACGTCGTGTCCGGAGTGGGGGACTTCAAGAAGGCCCTGGACGAACAGAACAAGCTCGACCTCGTCAAGAGCGGCCTGGGCATCATCGACGGCGCGAGCGGAGTGGTGGAGGGCGCGGAGCTGCTGCGCTTCGCGGCCAAGGGCACGGGCACCACCATCTCCCCCTCGGGAGAGCTGGGCGGACGCGTCAATCCCATCAAGCTGGCGGAGTGGTCGGGCCGGCTCAGCGCGGCGGTGGGTGTCGTGAGCGGCGGAATCCAGGTGGCCGAGGGAATCGCCAACGACGACAAGTACCAGGTGGCGCTCGGCGCGGTGCAGGCCGGTGGCGCCGTGGCGGGCTACTTCGGCACGGCGGCGGCGGTGGGCGCCTTCGGCGGGCCCGCGGGAGTCGCGGTCGCCTTGTCGGTGGGGCTCGTCACCATCGGCATCGGCAGTGCGATTGAGCGCGAGCGCTCCCACGCGCTCGCGGACCAGAAAATCTGACCGAAGTCCTCCGCCCGGCCGGAACAAGGGCCGGGCGGAGCCCGACGGGGCCAGTGGGTGCCTCGCCTATTTGAATCCAGACACGCGCCGGAGCTCAGTGGCGCATGAAATTCAAATCGCGAGTGGAAAACCCGCAATGACATAGGAACATCTGCGAGGTTTGTCTTTCGGGGATATGTGACGGGGCTCCTGTTTCCCTCCACCCCGAGGTATTCATGCGTCAGCGCGTCACGACAACGGGTCGAACCTGGATGAGATTGTTCTGCACCGCCGCCCTCTTCACGGCGGCAGGTGTGGCCGCCGCGGAGGACCTTGTCCTGCCCGCGGGCAACATCCTGTCCAACCCTTCGTTTGAAACGAACCTCACCGGCTGGTCGACGTGGCAGGGGACGCTGGCCCGGGTGAGTCACGCGTCGGCACCGGATGGTGCGTACGTGGTGCGCGTCACGCGGTCGGCGGGGGATGCCTATTCGCTGGATGACGCTCCGGACGCGGTGGCCTCCACGACGGTGGGCACCGTCTACCGGGCACAGGTCTTCATCGCGGCGAGCAACGCCGGGACGGTGGGCAAGCCCGTGGTGCTGGCCGTCCGGGAGCGCAATGGCGCGGGGACCTCGGTGGGGTACGCGGAGTCTCCGGAGGTTGGCCTGACGACGGCCTTCCAGCAACTGACGGTGGAGACGACGGTGCAGCAGACGGGCAACACGCTGGATGTGTATGTCCTTCAGTCCAATGCCACGGCGGGCAATGCCTTCCTGGTGGACGCGCTGACGCTGGCGGTCGTCCCGCCGCCGACGCCGGGCGAGCCGAGCCAGCTGCTCTGGAGTGACGAGTTCGACGGAGTCGCGGGCACCCTGCCGAATCCGCAGGTGTGGGAGCCCGTCACGGGCGGCATGTGGGACAACGGTCGGACGATTCAGCAGTACACGGCGCGTCCCCAGAACGCGCAGCACGACGGGAGCGGTCACCTGAAAATCATCGCGCGGCGAGAGACGTATACCGGCGCGGACGGCGTGACGCGCGACTACACGTCGGCGCGAATCCACTCGAAGGGCCGCATGGAGCGCCAGTATGGCTACGTCGAGGTGCGGCTCAAGGCGCCCACGGGGCTGGGCACCTGGCCCGCGGCGTGGATGATGGGCTCCACGGGGGAGTGGCCCGCCAACGGAGAGTTCGACATCTTCGAGGGCGAGGGGCCGCTGCCCACGCTGGCTCACGGCACCATTCACGCGCCCGGCATCGCCTACGGTTGGGGACCTCCGGGACAGGTGGACTACGCGCCCGCGCGCGTGGGTGACGCGTGGCGCACCTTCGGCATCTTCTGGAATGCCAACCGCGTGGAGTGGTACGCGGACCGAATCAAGCGCTTCACCTTCCCGCGTGGCACCACGGGGACGTGGGTGTTCGACCAGCCCAACCACCTGCTGCTCAACCTGGCGCTGGGGGATTTGGGCGGAGACCCGACGAACACCGTGTTCCCCCAGGTGCTCGAGGTGGACTACGTGCGCTGGTACGCCAACGCGCCGTCGAACTGACCGGGGCCTCCATGCCTCCAACCGGGGCTGTCCACGGCGGCCCCGGGCGACCCTCCTCGGGCCAGGTGAGCATCGCCTGCTCCCTCGCTGACCCGGCGCCCTCTCGTTAGAGTGCCGGGCTCATGCTTTCACCGCTCCAGCCTCTCTATCTGCTTCTCGTGGTGGAGCCGTCGACCTGTCCCGAGCGACTCCGTGAAGTCGAGGCTTGGGAGGCGCGGTCCGGCCGCTCGCTTCCCGCCGTCGTGCGCGAGTTCTTCACCCGCCTTGCGACCATTCCGATGGCGCCCAATGAATACCAACGCAGGGTGTGGAATGCCCCCGAGCCAGGAGCCGTCATCGTCGGACGCGTGACCGACGATGAATGGGAGGTGCCGCTTCCGGACCTGTGGGCCGAATACCGCGATGGCACGCTCGAGACGCTGACGTCCGTGCTGACCGCCGTCGAGCGCGCGACAGGCGACGAGCTCGATGTCCCCACGCCTCCGAGCGCTCTCCACGGGCCGCTGGTCTATTTCCAAACCGATGTCATGCGCCAGTGGCGCGTGTTCTTCGAACTGGATGGTTCGCGCGACCCGCCTGTCCACGAACATCACCGCGACCGCGGTTGGTCACCCCCGCGTTCCTTCTCGTCGTGGCTCTTTGATGCGTTCTTGGACGGGTACCTCCACCAGGACATGGTGCCGTATTCGTTCTGGGGAAAGAACGCCGACCTCGCGCGCTCCGAAGCGGCGTGCCCGGTGCAACCCTTCAGGAATGGTCGCTGGTTGCGAGCGTCGCAGGGGCCATTCAGCGCCGAAGCGCATGCGGCGCTCAAGGAGCGATTCTCTTCCTATTCACGCGTGTACGCGACGAAAGCCACGCTCCACGACTTCAGCCTGGCGGAAGGGGGTTGGCTCTGGATTGTCGCTGATGAGGATTCGTCGGAATGGTGGATTGCCGGCGAGACGAACGAGCACGTCGTCGAGCTCGCTCGCGCGGCGCGCGACCTTGGCCAGTTGACGGCGCCGCTCGTCGCCGATACGCCCGAAGGCGCCGCGGTGCTCGAACTGCTCGGCGCTACCGTGCCACTGTGAGCCGTGTCGGGCGAATCCTGTTCAGGTCGTGTCCCCATCCACCTGGCGCTGGTACGCCAACGCGCCGTCGAACCGACCGGGCCTCCGCGCCTCGAACCGGGGCCCTCAACGGCGGCCCCGGGCGGGTGCGTCGCTCAGGGCTCGTCGAAGATGAGCAACCCTCGTGCGTCATCCACCACGTACACGTGCCCATCTCCTGGCACGCGAATGCCGAGCGCGCCCTCGTACTGGCCGTCCTCGCGCTTGGGGTCTGACTCCCTGTAGGTGTTGAAGTGAGCCACCTGCCGGGGCTTCGTGGGATTGGAGACATCCAGCACGCGCAGGCCCTCATGGTACCAGGCGATGTACAGGCGCGTGCCCACCAGCAGCATGTTGTGGATGGAGGCGACGTCGCGCAGCTTGAACTCTCCGATGAGCTCGATGTTCGTCGGGTCATCCACCTTCAGCACACGCAGGTGGGCGCCCTGTCGCTCGCCGCCCTCGAACGCCACCGTGTGTCCGCCCAGGGTGCCCACCGCGCTGTGATGGCTCACCGCGCCGTAGTAGGTGTACTCGCCCAGGTGCTCGAAGTTCTCCGGGTTGCGCACGTCGAGAATCTGGTAGCCGCCGCTCATGTGACTCACATAGAGGCGGTCTCCGTACGCGAAGGCGTCGTGTGGCACGCCATAGATGCCGGTCCCGATGCCGCCCAGGCTCTCGCGGTGCAGGAGTCGTGGCTCGGTGGGGGTGGTCACATCAAAGAGCAGCACCTCGGCGTTCCGTCCGGTGGACATCGCATAGAGCCGGTCTCCATCGACCAGCACCGTGTGGATGTCGAGGGGCCCTCCGCCCGGGTAGCTCTGGAGGAAGACGGGACTGGCTGGATTCGAGATGTCGAAGACGATGAGGCCGGAGCTGGCGCTGGCGACATAGAGCGCGTCGCCCTTTGACCACACGCCGTTCCAATAGTTGTCGCCCGGCAGGCTGATGGACGTCTTGAAGACGGGCCGTCGCCGGTCCTTCACGTCGAAGACCGTCAGCCCGCCCGGCTCTCCCCGGCGCTGGATGGACACCACGTAGGCATGGTCCTTCGCGACAAAGACGTCCACGGACTGTCCCAGCTCCACGTAGGACTCGGAGCGCAGCTTCAATCCGCCCGAGGACTCCGCCTCGCCGCGAGCCCAGCTCATCCGCTCGGCGCGGAAGGTTCCATGCACATAGGTGGAGCCATCCGCGCAATAGCTGTAGCAGCCCACGAACTCCCGGGGAGACACCGCCTCGCAGCCCAATGCGAACTGTTCGAAGTACACACCAGAGGCCGTGTTGGTGTAGCCCATCGACGCGGAGAACTGCCCGTCGCCGAGCTGGGATGAACTGGAGGCTATCCCGTTGAGGAACTCCACCTGTCGCCCATCGGGGCTCAGTCGGAGGCCCACGGCCGCGGTGGCCATCTCCCTTTGGGGCTGCATGTATTCGACGCGGACCACGCCACGGTAGACGGCGCCCTCTCGCTCGAGTGTGTCCAGGGACGCTCGATTGCACGAGGAGAGGTCGAAGACCTCGGGTGAGCCGCAGGGGGCGGAGATGTCCTTTCGCACCGTGCAGGTCGCGAACGGACCGGTGTCCGCGATGATGTCTCCCTGCTCCTTCAGCGGCGTGTACAGCCCGTCCCACGGCTCCGCCTTCGGGTCCGAGTCACAGCCGGCCAGGGCCAGGAGGCCCATCAGTCCCGCGGTGCGGAGACCTTGCTTCATCCCAGTCATCGATGCCTCCCCAAGGAAGAGCCCCCGCACACTTCGGGGGCTCAAGGCGACATGACTCTAGGACAATCCCCTGCGCCGATGCTCACGGTCTGCTTGTCGCTCGTTGCGTATGAGGAGTCCATGCGAGGAATCCACGAAATACACGCAGCCATCCAGGTCCTGGATGAGCTGCTACCGGGTGCGGTCAGCGAGCAGCTCAACTGCAGGGGACCCAGTCTGGGTGAACGACGGTGCTCGACTGGGCTCCCGTGGAGTCGACCACATACACCTTGGGTTTGATGGAGGTGTCCCCGGGGAATGTCTCGGTGGGAGCGTAGCAGCCATAGCCGCGCAGCGTGGTTCCGGGGTTGAAGAGCGAGGTGTAGACCTTGTTGGTGTCGTAGCGGTACGTCTGTTGCCCCCAGTAGAAGGTGTAGGGCGCGACGCCGCCCGATGCCGAAGCGACACAACCCAGGCTCCCACCCACGGGACGGGTACAGATCAATGTCGCCACGGGGACGACCAGTGCCTTGCTTGCAGTGCCCACATCCTCGGGGATGGGCTCACCCGCGCTCGGCTCGCCCTCGGGCATACCGCCACAGGCCGTCAGCGACAGGCTTGCTGCGAGGACAGCGACAAGGCTCCGGCGGGGCATTGCAGGGTATGACATTGTGGGCCTCCAGGGGATGGAGGGGATTCTGCCTGACCTCTGTGTCTGGGAATAGTCGAGTCAGGAATGACATGGGGTGGGAGCCCTTTTGTCTGTCAGGGAATGCGTGTGATGCTGGCTGTCCTTCCAGCCCGGAATGGGATTCGATGTGTCTGGATGATGATGTGCGTTTGATTGAAGCGGCTCGCCCAGGTGTTCCCAGGGGCGGGCCGCTGTCGACCTGCCACCGAAAACCCAGGCGGCATTGTTGATGCTGCTAGCCGACTGACGCGGAAGGCGCCCGAGCGCATATCCACCAGCAGGCGGCGGTGAAGCGGACCTCCGTGCCATGCACGAAGGGCTCGAAGGCGACGCGGACCGCATCGACAACCTTGGTGCGAGTCCGCTCGTCCGTCTCCTGGAGGAACATTCCGACGGGCCCGAGCCGGGACAGGTACCGGACCAGCTCCTTCTCGGGAAAGGCGCACTCGACGTCGATGGGCCGGAGTTCGACTTCGGCCCAGCCGCTCTCCTCCAGGATGGATTGGACCCGGTGCGGGTCCGCGAAGGCGAACTGTCCCGGGCCACCCGGCCGACGAGCGGGGAGGTTCGGCAGGAGCGGTGCCGCCGTGCGCTCGGAGGTGGTCATGAACGGATTCTCCGCCGCACTCCGCCAGGCGATGAACCGGAGCTCCGCGCCGTCCCTCGCGGCACTTCTCAGGTTCGTGAAGGCCCGGACCGGGTCATCGAAGAACATGACGCCGAAGCGAGAGATGAGCTGGTCGAAGCTCGCGGGCTCGAACACATGGCTCTGCGCGTTGGCGTGGACGAACCGCGCAGGCGTGCCTTCCCGCTCCGCCCGCGCCCTCGCGGTGGCGAGCATCGGGTCCGAGATGTCGATGCCGAGACAGCGACCTTGTGCCCCCAACCGTCGAGCGACGGCGAGCGTGGTGCCGCCCGTGCCACAGCCGATGTCGAGCACCCGGCCTCCAGAGTCCGGGGACACCGCCGCGACGAGCATGTCCTCGAGCGGCTTGTACATGGAGTCGATCAGCTCCTGCATGTCGACCCAGGCGTGTCCGGCGGTGCCGTTCCAGAGTTTCGTCTGCTCGTCTCCAAGTGGGTTCGTCGCGGTCATGGATGTCTCCTCCGACTTGCCTTCAGGCAGCGTAAGCTCGACTGTGCCACTTCAAGTCGACTTGAGGTCAAGCAGGTGAGAGACCTGGACATCACGGAGGTGGCGCGGCGGTCCGGCGTTCCCGCCTCGACGCTGCGGTTCTATGAAGGGAAGGGGCTGCTTGCCTCCACCGGCAGGCGGGGCCTGCGCCGGCTGTTCGCTCCCGATGTCCTGGAGCGCCTGGCGCTGATTTCACTGGGGCGCGCCGCCGGCTTCTCGCTCGATGACATCGCGCACATGTTCGCGCCGGACGGGCGGCTGCGCATCGACCGACCCCTGCTCGTGGCCAAGGCGGAGGAACTCGACAGGACGATTCGCGAGCTCGGCATCATGCGCGACGGCCTTCGGCACGCCGCAGTCTGCCCCGCGCCGAGCCACCTGGAATGCCCCACCTTCCGCCGCATCCTGCGCGCCGCCGCGTCCGCCCCGACGACGGGCGCGCGAAGGAAGAGGACTCCGAGGCGCTAGCTCCAGGAGCACCGAGTCACCCTCCGGCGACCTGACACGCCCTCCGCCCGGTCCCTCGTCCGCCCGAGCCGCCAGGCCGATGCCGTGGTTCACGCGGCCCTTCACCTTCAGGCGGTGCCCGGGAGGCCCGTGTGAGCAAGGACAAGCGCAAGAATCAGGGTGGCAACGGTGGCGGCGGTGTGAAAGCGGACACGATGAAGACCTACCGGGAGGGAGAGCGCTTCCCTGGCCGGATTGGTCGCACGTACGAGGAATCAGAGCCGGCCTTCCCGATGCCACCCAAGGCGCCGAAGGACGCGCCCAACATCCTCTACGTCATCCTGGACGACGTCGGCTTCGGCTGGTGTGAGCCCTTTGGCGGCATGATTCGCACGCCCACGCTGATGAAGCTGGCACAGCAGGGCCTGCGTTACACGCACTTCACCACCACCGCGCTGTGCTCGCCCACGCGCTCCTGCCTCGTGACGGGCCGCAACCACCACTCCGTGGGCATGGCCAACATCACCGAATTGGCCACGGGCTTCCCCGGCTACAACGGCCGTCAGCCGCAGGACAAGGCGGGAGTACCCGCCATGCTCCATCAACACGGCTACACCAGCTACTGCATTGGCAAGTGGCACAACACGCCTTCCGAAGAGACGACCATCGCCGGGCCCTATGACCGCTGGCCCACGGGCTCCGTCTTCGGCTTCGACCGCTTCTATGGCTTCCTCGGAGGCGACTGCGACCAATGGGAGCCCAAGCTCTTCCTGGACCGCGAGGCCGTCGACCCGCCGGCCACGCCCGAAGAGGGCTACCACCTGTCCGCGGACCTGGTGGACCGGGCCATGAGCTGGATTTCGCAGCACCACTCGGCGGACCCGGCGAAGCCCTGGCTGACGTGGCTCGCGCTGGGGTGCGCGCACGCGCCCCACCACGTCGCGCCTGAGTGGGCGGACAAGTACAAGGGCCAGTTCGACCTGGGCTGGGACGCCTACCGCGAGAAGGTGCTGGCCCAGCAGAAGAAGCTGGGCATCATCCCCGAGCACGCGAAGCTCGCGCCCATGCTGGAGGGCGTGCAGAAGTGGGACTCGCTCTCCGCCGACGAGAAGCGCCTCTTCGCGCGCATGGCGGAGCTGTACGCGGGTTTCATCGAACACGCCGACGCGCAGCTCGGTCGGCTGATGGAGTTCCTGGAGCGCACGGGGCAGCTCGACAACACGCTGGTGTTCGTCTTCATCGGAGACAACGGCTCCTCGGGTGAGGGCACGCTGACGGGCCTGTTCAACGAGCAGTCCGTGGCGAACAACGCCGAGGAGACCGTGGCGCAGAACCTGGCGCGCATCGACCAGTTCGGCCAGCCCGGCTCGTACAACCACTACCCGGTGGGCTGGGCCATGGCGGGCAACACGCCCTTCCAGCTCTGCAAGCAGTACACGCACTTCGGCGGGGTGCGAAACCCGCTCATCGTCCACTGGCCGCGCGGAATCGAAGCCAGGGGCGAGCTGCGCACGCAGTACCACCACTGCATCGACATCGTCCCGACGATTCTGGAAGCGATTGGCGTGGAGGCCCCGCGCTTCATCAACTCCGTGCAGCAGGAGCCCGTCGAGGGCTACCCGATGAACTACTCGTTCAGCGACGCGAAGGCGCCGACCAATCACATCACCCAGTACTTCGAGATGCTCGGCAACCGGGGCCTGTACCACGACGGCTGGAAGGTCGTGACGTACCACGGGCGCAAGCCGTGGGAGAACAAGGCGCGGTGGAGCTTCGACGAGGACCACTGGGAACTCTACAACGTCGTGGAGGACCCCACCGAGTCGAACGACCTGATGAAGGGCAGGGACCGCGCGAACCTGAGCGACCCGATGGTGAAGAAGCTCATCGAGCTGGTGGGCCTGTGGTGGGCGGAGGCGGGGCGCTACCAGGTGTTGCCACTGGATGACCGCTTCCAGATGCGCGCGCTGGGCCGCGCGGGGCTCTACGCGGAGCGCGAGCGCCTGACGTATTACGAGGGCGCCGTGCGCATCCAGGAGTTCGCCGGGCCGGACACGAAGAACCGCTCCTGGGAGATGACGGCCCAGGTGGAGGTGCCCGCGGGTGACGCCCGAGGCCCCGTCGTCGCGCTCGGCGGAAGCTCCGCGGGCTTCTCGCTGTACCTCAAGGAGGGCGTGCCGGTGTTCTGCTACAACTTCCCCGGGCCCGAGCTGACGTATCTGCGTGGCAAGGAAGCGCTGAAGCCCGGCAAGCACGTGCTCCGCTACGAGTTCGAGAAGACCGGACCGGAGCCCTTCGGCGCGGGTGGCACGGGGCGGCTCTTCGTCGACGGGAAGAAGGTGGCGGAAGCCCAGATTCCCAGGACGGTGCCGGTGGGCTACTCGATGGATGAGACGTTCGACGTGGGCTGGGACAAGGGCACGGCGGTGAGCCCCGAGTACCCGTCCAACTCGCGCTTCACCGGCCGCGTCCTGCGCGTGGACTTCGACCTCAAGCCGGACTTCCACCCGGACCACGCGGACCCGACGAAGAAGGCCGAGGCCCGCTTCCAGCACGAGATGATGCGGCAGTAGCACCGCGCCGAAACGCTCCCGGTGGGCCACACGCCGGGAGCGCCTCGCCCGAAGTCACTTCAGACAGACGGCCTCGACGTTGTTGCCGTCGGGGTCCTTCAGGAACGCGGCGTAGTACGTGGGGCTGTAGTCGGCGCGCACGCCGGGCTTCCCATGGTCTTGACCGCCGGCCTCCAGCCCGCTCGCGTGGAAGCGGTCCACGGCGGCGTGCTGCGAGGCGCGGAACGCCAGGTGGGTGCCCGGCCCCGTCGCGCCCTGGGTGGGGTAGAGCCACAGCGCGGGCTCACCCGGAGGGCCAAAGCCCGCGCCCGAGTCGTCTCGCGAGCACAGTCCAAATCCCAGGGGCGCGAGCGCGGCGGTGTAGAAGCGCACGCTGGCGTCCAGGTCCTTCACCTTCAAGCCGATGTGGTCGAACACGATGACCTCTGTGTGAGAGAGGCCGTCACCGTACGGGGCGAGGGGCGAGTCGCTCTTGGAGGAAATTGCGCTCGCCCCGGGCCGCCTGACGGAAGCGTCCGGGGGACACTCCGGCGGCGCGGTGGAAGGTGCGCACGAAGTTGGAGAGGTCGCCGAAGCCGACGTCGAAGGCCACGTCGGTGATGGAGCGCGAGTCGTCCGCGAGCAGCCGCGCCGCGTGGCGCAGGCGGGAGCGCAGCAGGTACTGGTGCGGCGTCACGCCGACGACTTTCGAGAAGAGTCGCAGGAAGTGGAACGGGCTGAGCCCCGCCTCCTTCGCCGCGCCCTCCAGGTCGATGTCCTCGCCCGAGTGCGCATCCAGCCACAGCGCCGACTCCACCACGCGCCGCCGGTCCACGGGTCGCGCCGAGGGCGCCTTGTCGGTCCGCCCCGTGACGACCTCGGCGAAGCGGGCCGCGAACACCAGGCCCACCTCGTCCATCCCCACGTCGCTCGTCCCCTCGGCGGTGGCCTGGGCCAGCTCCCCCAGCACCATCAGCTCCGGCAGGGGCGGAACCCCGCCGCTGCGCCAGCCATCGGGCGAAAGCCCCATCGACTCCAGCAGCGCCGGGGCCAACTTGAAGGACAGGCACTCATCGCCGCGGAGGTGCTCGTGCGAGCACATGTACTCATCCCCGGGGTGACCTATCAGCAGCGAGCCCGCGACCAGCTCGAAGGACTCACCGCGCGTGCGGTAGCAGAAGGTGCCCTTGCGCACGTAGGCCACGGAGAAGGCGCGGTGCACCTCTGCGAAGGGCGCGTCGTCGGGGCCGGCGTCGCACCGGAAGTCCATGACTTGAATCGACTCACGCTCAAGGACTGTCGAGACCCGCATCGCCCGCCCAAGCTAGCGGCCGGTCCAGACCCGGGCAATGGAAACGACGGCCGTGGCTACTCGTCCTCCTGCTGGCCGAAGAGCAGCCGCAGCAGGGCCAGGTCCTCGGTGTGGCTGATGACATACACGTGGTCCCCTTGCTGGAACACGGTGTCGCCCTTGGGGGCGACGAGCTCCTGGCCTCGCACCAGCAGCATCGCGGAGGAGCCCGGAGGAAAGGGCAGGTCCGCCAGTCGCTCGCCGGCCACGGCGGAGGCCTGGTGGATGTAGAACGAGCTGACCTCGCCCTTGAGCAACTGCGTGGAAGCGATTTCGAGCACGGCCTGGGGCGGCTCGGGCACGTTGGCCGCGAGCCCCAGCTTGCGTGTCACCCACGGCACCGTGGCGCCGGGCACCAGCCCGTTCACCACCACGATGAAGAACACGATGTTGAAGATGTCTCGCGAGCCCTCCGTGCCGGACAGCACCGGGAAGGTGGCCAGGATGATGGGCACCGCGCCGCGCAGCCCCACCCAGCCCGTGTAGATGATTTCCCCCAGGGGAAACCGGAAGGGCAACAGGCACAGCAGCGCCGCCAGCGGCCTCGCCACGAAGGCGAGGATGAGGCCCAGGCCCAGGCCCACCCCGGCCACGCTGATGAGGTTTCGCGGATACACCAGCAACCCGAGCACCAGGAACATCAACACCTGGGACAGCCACGCCAGCGCGTCATGCACGCGCAACAGGCCGGTGCGGTAGCGGATGGTCTCGTTGCCCAGCGCGATGCCCACGATGTACACGGCCAGGAAACCGCTGCCGTGCAGGAGCGTGGGCAGGCCGAAGGACAACAGCGCCAGGGCCAGCGTCATCACCGGATAGAGCCCCGCCACGCGCAGGCGCAGCCGCTTGAGCAGGAGCCGCGCGCCCCAGCCCATGGCCAGGCCCAGGCCGGCGCCCACCACCATCTGCACCACCGCCTCCACCGCCAGCTCCCACCCCGGAGGCTTCCCGCTCGCCAGGGTGTGCGTCAGGCCGGTGGTGAGGATGACGGCCATCGGGTCGTTGAGGCCCGACTCCAGCTCCAGCGTGGTGCCCACCCGCCGCTTCAGGTGCAGCCCGCTGCCGCGCAGCACGGAGAAGACGGCCGCCGCGTCCGTGGAGGAGACGATGGCGCCCAGCAGCAGCGCCTGCGTCCACGGGAAGTCGAAGAGGAAGTGCGCCGCCGCGCCCATCAACGCGGCCGTGGCCACCACGCCCACCGTCGCCAGCACCGCCGCCGGGCGCAACGCGGAGTGGATGGCCGCCAAGGGAGTGTTGAGGCCACCGTCGAAGAGGATGAGGACCAGCGCCACCGTCCCCAGGCGGAAGGCGAAGCCGTAGTTGTCGAAGTCGATGCCGCCGGGCCCGTCGGAGCCGGCCGCCATGCCCACGCCCAGGAACAACAGCGCCACGGGGATGCCGAAGCGGCCGGACGCGCGGCTGAACAGCACGCTGAGCGCGAGCAGGGCGCCGCAGACGGCGAGCAGCAGGGCGGTGGGAAGCGGCTCCGTGGTGAGCATCCGGGGAGGACTCTACCCGTCCCCGGCGAAACTCAGGCGTCCGCGCGAGGGCGAGGGCGGACGGAGTGGGGCGCGGTGGACACGTGGGCCAATGGCAGCGTGAAGGAGAACGTGCTGCCCTCGCCCGGAGTGCTCCGCGCGTGGATGCTCCCGCCGTGGGCCTCGACCAGTCCCTTGGCGATGGCGAGCCCCAGCCCCGTGCCCCGGCTGGCCGCGTCGCGCGCCTGCCAGTACCGGTCGAAGATGTGGGGCAGCGCCTCCGCGTCGATGCCCGCGCCCGTGTCGCGGACGTGGAAGCACACCTCGCCGTTGCGCACGGACGCCCCCACCTCCAGGTCGCCGCCCGCCGGGGTGAACTTCACCGCGTTGCCCAGGAGGTTGCCCATCACCTGGAGCACCCGCGTCCTGTCGCACCGGGTGCGCACGTCCTCGGGAGGAGGCCGGGGGTGCAGGTGCAGTCCCTTGGCCTCCGCCAGGGGACGGATGGACTCCATCGCCTCCGCGACGAGCCCCGCCACCGAGTGCTCTCCCAGCTCCAGCGGCAGCCCGCCCGCCTCCAGCCGGCCCCAGTCCAGCAGGTCGGAGATGAGGCGCGACATCCGGTCCGTCGCGTCCTGGATGCGCGTGGCCTGCTTCGTCACGCTCTCTCCGCCCGGCCGCGCGCCCGGCCCGCGCAAGAGCAGCGCCGCGCCCAATTGCACCACGCCCAGCGGGTTCTTCAAGTCGTGCGACACCACGGCCAGCAGGTCCTCGCGCGCCCGGGCGGCCCTGCGCGATTCACCCACCAGCCGCGCGTTGTCGATGGCGAGGCTGGCGCGCAGGCACAGGTCCTCCGCCAGCGCCAGGTCATCCGGGCCGTACCGCCGCCCCGAACCCGAGGAGATGAAGGTCACCGCGCCCAGCGTGTTCCCGCGCGCGCGCAGCGGGATGATCATGTACGAGCGCGCCTGGAGCGTGCGCAGCAGGGCCGGGTGCGCCGGCTCCGCCGCCGCCGCGCGCAGGAGCGAATCCGTCACCGCGGGCACCAGCTCCGGCTCCCCGGTGTACAGCACGCGCAAGAGACCCACCGGGGCGTCGTCGCGCTTCTCAATGCGCTGGGGCAGTGTGCTCGCGCGCTCCTGCTGCGTCGGGTCCAGGCAGGCCGCCGCCACGCGGGACACCCACGGGCCCTGCTCCAGCGCATCCACCAGACACCAGTCCGCCAGGTCCGGCACCGCCAGGTGCGCCAGCAGCGTGTACATGCCGTGGGGGTCGGGCGGATGGGTGAACAGTGTCGTCATCGCCTGGTAGAGGAACGAGCGGCGTCGCTCGGCCTGCTCGACCTCCGCGCGCGCCGCCTGCTCCAGCTCCAGGGCGCGTGAGTACACGGCCTCGGCTTCCGTGAGCGGCCTCGCCGTCACCAGCACGGTGCTTGTGCCCTCCTCGGACGCAAGGGGCGTGAGCACCAGCGCGTGGCGGCGCAGGCCCGTGTCCACCGGCCAGGGCAGCTCCACCGTGACGGCGTCGCCGCGAGTCGACGCCTGGACTCGCGCCACCTCCAGTCGCGCGGCGTCCTCCACGGGCACGCCGAGCTCGGTCCACTGACGGCCTTCCAGCCCATCGGTCCCTCGTCCGAACGCCCGCGCTCCCGAGGCGCTGCACGCCAGGATGCGACCCGTGGCATCGAGGACGTAGGCCGGGTCGGGGAGCGCGGTGAAGGCGGAGACGAAGGAAGGCAGGGCAGGGCTCATCGGAACGCGGAAGGGCTGACGGGATATTGACACCCCAGGACCCGGAGGCCATTCCGGGCCAGGCAGGCGCCCAGCAAGGATTCAGTAGCGGATATTGTGGCTCACCCTGGCTGCGTGTCCGCCCGGACAGCGAGCAACAAGCGGGAAGGCAGGGCGGCCAGGGAGACGACCTCGTCCGCCAGCCCCGCGCTCACCACGACGCCGGGCATGCCGAAGACGACCGAGGACTCCTCGTCCTGGGCCAGCACACGGCCTCCGGCTTCGCGCAGCTCTCGGGTCCCCTCCAGGCCATCCTGGCCCATGCCGGTGAGGATGACCGCCAGGGCCTCGGGGCCGTGCGCGCGCGCGACGGAGCGGAACAGCCACGTCGCGGAGGGACGGAAGCCGTTGACGGGAGCGGCCTTGGACACCTGGGCCCGGCCATCCTGGACGCCCAGGTGCCGGTCGTCCGGCGCCAGGTAGACGTGCCCGGGCAGAAGCAGCTCTCCCTCTTCCGCCACTCGCACCGGCAGCGGGCCCGCCGTGGCCAGCCAGGACGCCAGACCCTGGCCGAAGCCGATGGCGATGTGCTGCACCACCAGCAGGGGCGCGGGGAAGTCCGCGGGCAATTCCGACAGGAGCCGGAACAAGGCGGCGGGGCCACCCGTGGACGCGGCCAGGGCGACCACCGACGCCCGGAGCGACTTCGCGCGAGGCGCGGGCCTGGGGGCGGGTGCGGTCTGCGCGGTGCCCCGGTCCGGCCAGCGGCGGACGACCTTCACCTCGGCCATGGCCTTGAGGGTGTCGCGCAGGCGGCGGCTGTCCGCGTCGAAGTCGGGGGACTCGGGGCCCAGGGGCTTCTGGAGCACCGCGAGCGCTCCGGCCCTCAACGCGGCCATGGACGTCTGGATGTCGCGCTCTACCAGCGTGGAGACGACGACGACGGGCGTGGGCACCTCCGTCATGATGCGACGGGTGGCCTCCAGGCCATCCATGCGCGGCATCTGGATGTCCATCGTCACCAGGTTGGGCCGCAGACGCTGGGTGAGTTCCATCGCCTCCACGCCGTCCTTGGCTTCGCCCACCACGCTCAGCCCCGGGTCGGCGCGGAGGATTTCCACGAGCAGTCGACGGGCGGTGGGAGAGTCCTCGGCCACCACGATGCGCAACGGTTCTGTCCTCATAGAAGTCGTCTCAAGGTCTCCAGCAGGCTCGTCGGGTCGAAGGCGCTTTTCACAAGATAGGCACTGGCCCCGGCTTGCAGCCCGCGGGCCTTGTCCTCGGGCCGTCCCCTGGCGGTGACGAGGATGACCGGCAGCCTCGCGAAGCGCGGGGAGGCACGCACGGCCTCGGTGAGGGCGATGCCGTCCATCCGAGGCATCTCCACGTCCAGCACCAGGGCCTCCGCGCCGCCCGCCTGGAGCCGCTCCCAGGCCTCGGCGCCGTCGACACAGGGCACCACGTCGTAGCCAGCGCCCTCCAGGATGCTCTGCTCCAGCGCGCGGGTGGTGGGCGAGTCGTCCGCCAGGACGATGCGCCGCCGCGTCCGCTGGGTCACCGGGGCGGGGAACAGCGCCGTGGAAGGACGGCCCCCCGCGGCCCGCACGAGGGACACGGGGTTGAGCAGGAGCGACAGCCGTCCGTCTGGCAGCACCGCCGCCGCGGACACGTGGCGAGCGCGCCGCACGCGCGGCCCGAGCGCCCGGACGAGGGCCTCCTGTTCGGCCAGGACCTCATCCACCACCAGCGCGGCGCGCGCGGTGCCGGCCGCCAGCACCACCGCTCCCCGGCGCTGACGCGGCGGCCCCGGGGGCAGTCCCAGCACGTCCGCCAGCGAGGCCAGGGGCACCAGCGCGTCTTCCGCCACCCACGTCGGACGGCCCTCCACGTCGCGCACTTCGTCGGGGGACAGCCGCACCAGCCGCGCGACGCCCTCGCTGGCCAGCGCGAGAATCTGTCCTCCCGCGGACACCAGCAGGACGCGCAAGGTGCTCAGCGTGAGGGGCACATCGAGCGCGAAGCGCGCGCCCTGGCCCGGCAGGGTGCTCACCTCCACCGTGCCGCGCATCGCCTCCACCTGCGTGCGCACCACGTCCAGTCCCACGCCTCGGCCCGCGACCTCCGTCACGCGCGTGGAGGTGGACAGTCCGGAGTGGAACGCGAGGCGCGCGGCGTCCTCGTCGTCCTCGGGGGCCTCGATGCCCTGGGCCACGGCGCGTGCTCGCAGCGCTTCCAGATTCAGTCCGCGTCCGTCGTCCTCCACCGTCACTTCCACGCGGCTGCCGCGCAGGCGCGCGGACAGGGTGACGCGGCCTTCCTCGGGCTTGTGCGCGCGGCGGCGCTCCTCGGGTGACTCCAGGCCATGAGCCACGGCGTTGCGCACCAGATGGAGCATGGGCTCGCGCAGGGATTGGAGCAGGGAGCGGTCCAGTTCGAGCGCGCCGCCGTGGACCTCCAGTCGCGCCTTCTTGCCTTCGGAGCGGGCCACGTCGCGCGCGGCGCGCTCCAATCCCTCGCAGCCTTCCAGGAAGGGCAGGGTGCGCGCGCGGCGGACCTCGTCGTCCATGCCCGTGGCCACGCCGCTCAGGGTCCGCTGGTCCGCCGCCAGCTCGCGGGTCACGCGCGCCAGCTCCTTCTCGGCCCGGCGCAGCGAGGACTCGGCCTCCGTGCCCTGCACCGCCTCGCGCATGCGCGCCAGCTCCTCGCGCACGCCCTCCAGCGTCTCCGTTCGTCCTTCCAGCCGCAGCGAAGCCACCCGCAGCTCGCCGCTGCGAGAGAGCAGCGCGTCCAGCTTCTGCGCCGATACGCGCACCGGCAACGTCGCTTCGAGCACGGGGCTTGTGGGCGGGGATTCGGGCGCGGAGGATTCGGCGGAGGAGCCGGGCATCCGAGAAGACTCGGCGGAGGAGCCGGGCATCCGAGAAGACTCGGCGGAGGCGCCGGGCATCCGGGAAGACTCGGGGGCTGCGCCCGCCGCGCGCGAAGGCTCGGCGGCGGAGCCCGGCGCACGGGAACGCGCGGCGGATGCGCCCGGTGCACGGGAAGACTCGTCGGTGGCGCCGGGAGGTCGTGTCGCCCCCGGTGCATGGGGCGTCGTGCCCGTCGCGTGGGGCGCCGACACGTCGCCGTTGGCCGCGCGCTCCAGGTCCGGCAACAACGTGTCGAGCGGCGAGCCGGCCAGCTCCTGCTTCGAGGCGAGCCGCCTTCCCGCGTCGTCCAGCGCATCCACGGCGGCGAAGCACAGCTCATACAACTCTGGCGACGCGGTGCGCCCGTCGCGCAGCGGCTCCAGCACTTCCTCCAGCCGGTGACACGCCGTCTCCACGAGCAGGGCACTGGCCGCGCGCGCTGCGCCCTTCACGCTGTGCAGCGTGCGCAGGAGCGCGGCCACCCGCTCCGCCGCGCGCGGCGTCCCCTGCTCCCGCTCCAGCGCGAGCAGGTCCCGGTTGAGCGAGGCCACATGCCCCTCGAGCTCCTCGAGGAACGTGGCCAGCAGTGCCTGGGCGAGCCTGTCGCGGTCCATCAGCGCCCGTACTCTTCGAGCAGGTTCTTGAGCTTCTGGCCCATGCCGTTGATGTCCTGCATGGCCCGCTCCGTCTGGCGGGAGGACATCAGGCCCTGCTGCGTGGCCTGGTTGACGTCATGCATCGCCTGGCGAATCTGGGCGATTCCGGTGGCCTGCTGGTTGGCGGACGCGGCGATTTGCGCGGCGGTGAGCGACGCCTGGGCCAGCAGGTCCGACAGCGACTGGATGGTGGAGCCCGCCTCGGCGACGATGCGCGTGGTCGCCGCCACGCTCTTGGTGCCTTCCTCGGTGGTCATCACCGCGCCGTGGGTGGCCTTCTGAATCTGTCCCAGAATCTGGCGCACCTGACCGGTGGCCTTCTTGGACTGGTCCGCCAGCGCCTTCACCTCGGCGGCGACCACGGCGAAGCCCCGGCCATTCTCTCCGGCGCGGCTGGCCTCGATGGAGGCGTTGAGCGCGAGCATGTGCGTCTGCTCGGAGATGTCATTGACGGTGGTGATGATGTCGCCAATGGCCTGGGCCTGCTCGGCGAGGGCGAGGATGCGCGAGGCGATGGACTCCACCTGCTCGCGCACGGTGCCCATGGAGGCGACGGCCTCTTCCACGGTGCGCCGTCCGGTGCGTCCCACTTCCTCGGCGTGGCGCGCGGAGTCGCTGACGTTGCGAGCGCGGCCAGCGGCCTCCTCGGACGTCTTGGTGATTTCCTCGATGGTGCTCACCGTCTCCGTCACCGCGCTGCCCTGCTCCTGCGCGCTGGCCACCTGCTCCGTGGTGCTGGCGAGGATTTCGGAGCTGGCGCCCGCGAGCTGGTTGACGAACTCCGCCACGGTCCGCAGCGTGTGCTCGCGCTGCTCGGACTGCTTGGCGATTTGTGCCTCCGACTGCTGGCGCCGCTCGGCCATCTCGTTGAAGGCGCGCGCCAGCTCCGCCATCTCGTCTCGGCCCTTCAGGTCGATGCGGTGGGTGAGCTCGCCGCGGCCGAGCTGCTCCGTGCCAATCATGAGCCTGCGCAGCGGGACGGTGATGCTGCGCGTGACGAGATAGCTGCCCGCGGAGACGAGGATGATTCCCAGCACGGTGCAGATGGCGAGCACCCACATGATTTGCCGCGCGGTGTCCCGGGCGGCATCTGAGTGCTCGGTCCAGCGCTCCTGCTCCTCCGCGAGCATCTCGTTGATGACGGAGCGAATCTGGTCCATGAGCTGCTTGCCCCGGTTGCCCCGGATGATGGGGAGCGAGGCCTCCAGACCCTTTTCACGGCGCTGGCGGATGCCCTCCTCGAGCAGGGCCAGGCGGCCCGTCACGAGCGGCTCCAGGCGCACCATGCGGTTGCGCTGGTCGGGGAACGGGGCCATCGCGTCGCGCAGCATGTTCATGTCCTGCTGGAGCGAGGAGAGGGCCGACTGGTAGGGCTCCAGGTACGGGTCCTCACCCGTGAGCAGGAAGCCGCGCTGGCCAGTCTCCGCGTCGATGAGCAGGGCGCGCACCTCGCGGACCAGACGGAAGTTCTCATGGGCCTTGAGCAGCCCCTCGGTGGTGTCCGTGAGCTGGCGTGCGCCCTGGAAGGCGACGACCGCCAGGATGAGCAACACCATCAAGGACAGTCCGAAGCCGAGCGCGATGCGGTTCCCGATGTTCATACGACTCCTTCGTCGGACAAATCGAACACGAGGCGACTGTCACCCAGCAGTGCCTCGCCCTCTAGCAAGAGTGTTCCGTCCCTGTCGGCCGCGAACACCAGTCCCCCGGCGGAATCCGCGAGGGTGACGGGGGCGGGCAACAGGTCCTGGCTCGACACCTGGGTGACTTCGTGGACTTCCTCGGTGCGCACGCCCAGCTCGGCCCGGTTCGTCCCCAACACCAGCAGGGGGCCCGAGCTCTCCGCCGGAGCGCGGCCGAAGAGAGGGGCGAGCTCCACCACGGGGAGGACCTCGCCATGGAGCAGGGTGAGCCCGCGCAGCGTGGGAGGCGAGCCGGGCAGGGGCACCACCTCCGCGGCGCGGACGACCTCCAGCACGAAGCGTGACTCCAGGGCGTAGGTCTGGCTGGCGGCGCGAAAGCGCACCATCTCGCGCAGGGTGCCGGGAGCGACCTCGGGCGTGGGAGGGCGGCTCAAGACGCGAGCGCGCTCGTCGAGGAGCGCGGCCTCCGCCTCGGGGCTGAGGGCGCCTTCCGCTTCGCGAGAGGCCACGAGGTTCGCGAGCCGGGCGCGGACGGAATCCCAGTCGATGCCGTGAGGGCCAGCCATCAGGGTGCCTTGCCTTCAGTCAGGGGGTTCTCCAAGCGGATGCGTTCATCGCGCGCGGCGTGTGCGAGGTCCCGGGCGTGTTCTCCCTCCGCGAGTGGCAGGGGGGCATCGGGAGGAAGGGCTTCACAGAGGGCCTCTGCTTCGCGCAGGGCCTTGAGCGCGCCAGGGATGTCACCGAGTCGGCGCAGCACGCGTCCCAGGACGAGCCACGCCACGGCGAGGGTGGGCTCCAGGTACAGGGCCTGACGGACGGAGCGCTCGGCGTCGGGCAGACGTCCCTGGCCGAGGAGAAGCAGGGCTTCGAGGTAGCGCAGGTCGGGGACGAGGGGATGGCGGGAGGCGGCCTCGGCGCTGGCGTAGACGGCGGCCTGTGCGTCGAGGTTGGCGATGGCGCGCACGGCGGCGGTGGCCGTGTCGGGGTCTGAATCCAGTGCACCCATGCGAAGCGCGGCCTCGCGCCAGTCTCCGCGCTCCAGCGCGCGGCGGGCCGCGGAGAGTTCGGAGGGGCTCGGAGCGCGAGGCGAGGGACTCCCAGTTCCCTGAAGCGCACCCGGTGTGCCCGCGCCTGGTGCAAAGCCAGACACGCCGACGTTGCTTCCGTGAGCCGCGCCCGACGTGCCCGCGCTCGTGGAGCCCGTGCCCCGTCCGTGAGTCGTTCCCGACGTGCCCGCGCTCGTGGAGCCCGTGCCTCGTCCGGGAGTCGTGCCCGATGTACCCGGGCCTGGAGGGAATCCGGGGGTGCCTGTCGTCGCGCCCGAACCGGGAGCGAAGCCAGGGGCGCCGATGCCTGTCGTCGCGCCCGAACCGGGAGCGAAGCCAGGGGCGCCGATGCCTGTCGTCGTGCCCGAACCGGGAGCGAAGCCAGGGGCGCCGATGCCTGTCGCCGCGCCTGAGCCCGGAGCGAATCCAGAGGTGCCGATGCCTGTCGCCGCACCCGAAGGGCCCGAGCCCGGAGCGCCCGTGCGGCCTCCGGAGGGGCTCGTGGCTCCACCGCCCGGGAAGCGTGTGGTGCTGCCGGAAGCCCCTGTCGCGGTGCGTGCACTGCCTCCGGGTGCGGTACCCACGCCGCCCTCACCCGAATGCGCGGGGTGTCCTCCGCCGGAAGGCGGCACCGTCATCCGCCCTCGGTCTCCGAACGGCGACGCATCGGGGACGGCCACGGTGGTGCCAGGTGGGAGCCGTCGGTAGAACACGCCCCACTCGGTGAGGACGGGCTCCAGCGGAGCGAGCCCCCCGAGCGGCGGGTCCGAAGGTCCGGTGAAGAGGACACCGCCTTCACCCAGCGAAGCGTGGAGTCGGCGGGCCACGGCCTCGATGGTGGAGCCGTTGAAGTAGATGAGGACGTTGCGACAGAAGACGACGTCCAGCTTCCAGATGCCCGAATCCGGTGACGGCCACGTATCGAGCGCGAGGTTCAGGTAGCTGAACCGCACGCGTTGCTTCACCTCGGGCGACAGGACGTACTGCCGGCCCTCGGGGCGAAGGTGGACCCGCATCCGTTCAGCCCACGGGCCCCGCATGGACCACTCGCCGTAGTGCGCGCGTCGCGCCCGAGCGAGCGAGGCGCGAGACACATCGGTGGCATACACCGCCATGTGTTCGCCCCAGCCCTCGTTCATCAGCAGGGCCGCCATCGAATAGGGCTCCTCGCCGGACGAGCAGGCCGCGCTCCACATCTTCACGGTGTAGTCCGGGCCATGGCGTTCCCGGAGCGCGGGCAGGACCATGCGGCGCAGGAACTCGAAGTGCTCGGGGGTGCGGAAGAAGTACGTCTCGCCGATGGTGAGCTCGGTGAGGAGGTCATCCATCGCGGCGGAGTCGGAGGTGATGCGCGCGCGATACTCGTCGAAGTCACTCACGCCGGCGCGAGCCATGGCGCGAGAGATGCCTTCCTCGGCGGAGGCGGGGCAGCTCGGCGGGGCCAGGCCGGCGCGCTCCTCGACGAGCGCGAGCACGGCGGGGTAGCCCTCGTGGCTCCACGGCCCTTGCCTCACGGACGCTCCGTCGAGGTGGCGAGCGCCGTGTCCAGCTCCAGCGCCTCGGCCTCGGAGAGAAAGCCGCGCAGGTCATGGACCAGGACCAGTCCGTCTTCCAGCTTGGCGGCGCCGGCCACGTAGCCCACGCCGGGCAGCTCGCGGGGCGTCTCATCCCATTCGCCTGGAGCGAGCACGCGCAGGCCCTCGGCGCGGTCCACGCGCAGCGCGACCTGACGCGGGCCCGCCTGGGCGATGATGAGGTGGTCGAGCGCCGAGAGGGGACGTGCCGGGTGACGGAAGCGCCGGCGCAGGTCCAGCACGGGGAGCAACTGGCCATGCAGGTTGAGCAGGCCTTCGACGACATCGGGTGCGCGGGGCAGCGGTGTCAGGCGCACGGCGCGAATCAGCTCTCGCACGTCCTCCATGGGGAGGCCGTAGCGCTGGCCTTCCAGGGTGAACAGCAGCACCTCTCGCGGAGCGGGCACCATGTGGGAGGGACATAGACGCTGTCCTGCGGGCTGTCGAACACGGCGTGCGCCCCGCACGTCGTGTGTCCACCAGTTCCCACTGGCGTCCGTGGCCTCCTGCCGCGACACACGTTTTCCCGCTTTCCGCACGCGGGTGCCGGGACCTGATAGATGCCGACGCGGGTATCACCGTGAGCGAGGCGCGTTTCTCCCAGACCCTGCTGTCCTTCGACGCACCGCCGCTGCCTGGCGACGTGCCGGCGCGCCTCCCCAGTCCGTTCGAGTCAGGCCCTCCGGTGCGACTGGCCCGTCTGGCCGCGGAGGCGTTGCAACAGCGACTGCGGCGCGAGCATGCGCGATGGGAGGAGCTGTGGCGGCCCGGTGGCGGCAAGATGTTCGGAGTGCTGGTCGTCGCGGGGCCGGAAGGACGGCTGGAGTACCTGTGCGCGTTCTCCGGGATGCTGGGCGGCTCCTGGGACGTGGAGGGCTTCGTCCCGCCCGTGTTCGACCCCGTGGCGCGCGCCGCGTTCTGGCCCGAGGGTGAGGCGGAGCTGGCCGAACTGGGACGGAGGCACGCGGAGCTGACGGAGCAATGCGCACGCCTCGCCCAGGAGCCTCGAGGACGAAAGGCCGAGCTGCGAGAACTCGAAGCGCGCCGGAGCGAGGTCGCGCACAAGCGGGCGGAGCGTTCCCGAGCCCTCTGGAGTCAACTGTCGCAGGGCTTCGCGGTTCCCAATGCGAGAGGCGGGCAGCGGTCCATGGCCGCGCTGTTCGCGCCGCGTCCACCGCCGGGAGGCGCGGGAGATTGCGCCGCGCCCAAGCTGTTGTCCTGCGCGTACCGTCACGGATTCAAGCCCCTGGCGCTCGCGGAGTTCTGGTGGGGCGCGGAGCCGCTCGGAGGAGGTCGGCGGTCGGGTGCGTATTACCCGGCCTGTGACAACAAGTGCGGAACGGTGCTGCCGTTCATGCTGGAGGGCCTGGCCGTGGACCCCGCGCCAGCTTCGCCCGTCACCTCCCGCGACGAGGACGTGCTCCGCGTGCTGCACGAGGACGCGGCGTTGCTCGTGGTCGACAAGCCCCACGGCTTGCCATCGGTGCCGGGCCGGCATTCACCCACGCGCGACTCGGTGCTCGTCAGACTCCTGCCACGCTTCCCGGACCTGAGCGCCGCGCGCTTCGTCCACGAGCTGGAGTCTGAGGTGTCGGGCCTCCAGGTGATTGCCCGGGACACCGCGACCCAGTCCGCGCTCCAGCGCCAGCTCGCGCGTGGCGAAGCCGAGCACCGGCACGTCGCCTGGGTCGAAGGACTCGTCGCCGTCGAGCAGGGTCGTATCGACGTGCCCTTGCGAGGCACGACGTCAGGTGCCCTTGAAACGCTCGCGAACCCGAATCACGGCAAGCAGGCCGTGACGGAGTGGCGTGTCACGGAGCGAAGCGAGTCGCGCACACGCGTGCTGCTCTGGCCCCGGACGCGTCATGCGATGCAATTGCGCATCCATGCCGCGCATCCGTTGGGGCTGGGCCTGCCCCTCGTCGGGGACGCGCGCTTTGGCGTCGAAGACTCGCGGCTGATGCTTCACGCAGAGGGGCTCGACTTCACCCACCCGGGGACCGGGAAGCGGTTGTGTTTCCAGGCTCGCGCCTCATTCTGAGGACACTCGCATACACCGCCGAGGTGAGGGCAGACAGTGCCAGAGGTCTTCTCGGTCCGAGGAGGAAATGGCAAGGTGCCGAACCCAACAAGTGGGGATTGGAGCCGCCGTGAAATCGATGCGTTTCTACGTCGCCTTGCTCGCCATCGTGCCTGGGGTCGTGTCACTGGAGGCTTCCGCGATGTTCACCAATCACGCATCCAAGGAGATCAATCTCAAGCTCATCTACGTGGGGCCACAGCTCTCGGGCAAGGCCGAGAACCTCCAGTACGTGTACGACAGGACCGAGCCGGACTCGAAGGGCAAGATGCTCTCGCTCGAAACGAAGACCGAGACCACGATGTTCTTCGACCTCTTGCCAAAAGGCGTGGGCGAAATCCGTGGCTACCGAGTGCGCATCCACCTCTACAGCCTCTCGGGCCAGGAGGAGTACGCCGCTTCGACCCGATTGCTGCTCAAGCACGCCGACGGAATCGTCTTCGTCGCCGACTGCCAGAGGGAACGGCTCGATGCGAACCTTGAAGCTTTGGAGAGAGTGAAGTCCGCTCTGCATGACCAGGGAATGGATTGGTCGCGGGTCCCGAAAGTGTTTCAGCTCAACAAGCATCGACTCCCGAATGCGCTCCCTGCGGCCGAACTCAAGAAGGCGCTCGGGCTCACGAGTGAACCGACCCTCCTCGCGGACACACGGGATGGTAGCGGCGTGTTGGATACGCTCACAGCGGGCGTCAAGGAACTGCTGTCGGGCCTGAAAGAGAACCGCGTGAAGGAATGGGTGCCCTCCCAGGAGGAGAAGGCCTCTGGCGACCGCATGACCTCCCGTGTGCAGCTCGTGTCCCACTACGGAGAGTTCTTCGGAGAGGGCGTTCACGAATACGGTCCCTGGGAGCCGTCCGCCAACGCCCCGCCGTTCTACGTGATGCGTCACCCTCCAACGAAGGACCGCCCCTATTACACCTACGCGACCTTTGGCGTCAGCACGAGCCCGCAGGCGGCTGGAGGACCTGAGCCTCGAATCGAGTTGCTTGCGTACTCGCCGGACGAGAACGACCGCGTGGTTGAACGTCTCGTCGCCGTGGCGCTGATGATCAAGTCGGCCTCAAGTGAGGACCCGCCCTTCAAGACCTACGACACCGTGGACCTCGGCGATACCACCGAGCCCAACAGCCGGTTCGCACTGGTGCCCCCGGAGGAGGTTCCGGCCTTCTCCAGCTTTCCGAATCGGAAAAGAGAGCCCCAGCAGCTCCTCTTCACCCAGGCGGTGGGTGCGAAGAAGGACGCCGATGCGCGGGTCACATTCGTGAAGCTGCTGCCGCTGACGAGCGATGAGGCGAGCTTCGCGGCCGAGAAGACAACCCGGGCCTTGCTCAAGAAGATGGGCTCCCGCCCGAAGCACCAGGGGTGGGGCCCGGCGACGGAGCCAGCCATGAAGCAGCACGGTGCTGCTTCCGGCAAGCGGTAGCGCTGACACCGGCTCAGCGCGCCCTGGGGCGGAAATACGAAGGGCAGGGGGGCAGACGAGAGGGCACACCCTTCATGGCCCCCACGCCCCTGCGTGCCAGTGAGTCGGAGGGTCACCAGCCTTAACCGGACTTTGCACGCGGCGCGGCACGGCCGGGCCGCATCGGAGGAGTCCGCTCATGGCCAGCAATCGCGGCGTCGTCTATCTGGGTCCCGGCAAGGTGGAGGTGCGCTCCATCGACTACCCGAAGATGGTGAACCCGGAAGGGAAGTCCATCGAGCACGGGGTCATCCTCAAGGTGGTCTCCACCAACATCTGTGGCTCGGACCAGCACATGGTGCGCGGACGCACCACTGCGCCGAAGGGCCTGGTGCTCGGCCACGAAATCACTGGAGAAATCATCGAGAAGGGCAAGGACGTCGAGTACCTCGCCATCGGCGACCTCGTCACCGTGCCCTTCAACGTCGCCTGTGGTCGCTGTCGCACGTGTCGTGAGCAGCAGACGGGCGTGTGCCTCAACGTCAACAAGGGCCGCGCGGGCGGTGCCTACGGTTACGTGGACATGGGCGGCTGGGTGGGCGGACAGGCCGAGTACGTCATGGTCCCCTACGCGGACTTCAACCTCATCCGCTTCCCGGACAAGGCGCAGGCGCTGGAGAAGATTCTCGACCTGACCATGCTGTCGGACATCCTCCCCACGGGCTTCCATGGTGCCGTCATGGCGGGCGTCGGTGTCGGCTCCACGGTGTACGTCGCGGGTGCAGGTCCGGTGGGGCTCGCGGCGGCGGCCTCCGCGCATGTGCTGGGCGCGGCGGTGGTGATGGTGGGTGACATGAACCCGGAGCGGCTGAAGCACGCGAAGGCCTCCGGCTTCGAGCCCATCGACCTGACCAAGAGCGACAAGCTCGAGGAGCTGATTGAAGCGGTCGTCGGTGTGCCGGAGGTGGATGCCTCCGTGGACGCCGTGGGCTTCGAGGCGCGCGGCCATGGCGCCCAGGCCACCACGGAAGCTCCCGCCACGGTGCTCAACTCCCTGATGGCGATTACCCGCGCCGCGGGTGGTATCGGCATCCCCGGGCTCTACGTCACCGAGGATCCGGGCTCCAAGGACGAGGCCGCGAAGCAGGGCAACCTGCGCATGCGCTTCGGGTTGGGCTGGGCCAAGTCCCATCGGTTCTTCACGGGGCAGACGCCCGTGCTGCGCTACAACCGCCAGCTCATGCAGGCCATCCTCCACGGCCGGCTGCCCATCGCGAAGGCCGTCAACGCCACCGTCATCTCGCTCGACGACGCGCCGCGCGGCTACCACGAGTTCGACACGGGCGTGGCTCGCAAGTTCGTCATCGACCCACATGGGATGGTGAAGAAGAAGTCCGCCTGAGTCCGGCGAGCAGGGACCTCTTCCTCCTCGGAGGCACGTGTGACGGCTCGTCACGTGCCCCGGGTGAATTCCTCGTGCCTTCCACCTGCGCTGTTGCCACCGCGTGCGGGCGGGGGCACAAGGCGCGCGGCGCTCCTCGGGCGACATCCGCTCGGGGACGCCGTTCGCCGGAGGCGAGATGTCCCGCACGTGGAACATGGTGGCGGCCGTGTGGTTCGCGGCCTGTGGCATTCAGGGTTGTGTTTCATCCGAAGAGGCTCAAACACCGGAGCAGGTGTCGCGCGAGGAGGCGTGGGAGGGCGAGCTGGAGGTCCGGGTGGTGGATGCGCCCTCGCTCGACGCCTCTCATGAGGAGTACGTCCTCGTCACCGGGCGCGAGCGTCACCCGGTGGTGTTCAAGGGCGACGCGCCGAAGGGCCTGCGCAGTGGCCTGCACGTGAAGCTGCGCGGACAGAGGACGGCGCGCCAGCTCGTCGCTCAATCGGTGGAGGTGGACACGCGGACCCGGTCCGCCAGCTCCACGCTGGGGACGTGTGGTGTCACCGGTGTGCAGCGCAGCCTGGTCATCATGGCGGCGTTCCCTGGCATGGCCACTCCCTCGAACACGCCGCAAGGGATGGAGGAGGCCTTCTTCTCCACCACGCGCCGCTCGCTGGCGGGGTACTGGAGCGAGGTCTCCGAGGGGCGCACCACGACGACAGGTGACGTGGTGGGCTGGTACACGCTGGACCGCGCCTATGCCTGCGAGGAGTCGGACGCGATGCGCACGGCCGCGCTCCAGGCGGCCGACGCGGACGTCGACTTCACGCAATATGACCGCATCTTCATCGTCCACCCGCGTCCGCAGGCGGGTTGCTACTACGGGGGGCTGGCCACGTTGTCCTGCGGTCAGGTCGCGACGCCGGACGGCACCGTGACGGCGTCCACCGCGTGGCTCGTCGCGCAGTCGATGAACACCCACGACAGCGCCGTGCAGCTCATCACGCACGAGGCGGGGCACAACCTGTCGCTGAACCACTCGCAGACGCGCGACTTCGGCGCGGAGCCGCTGTCGCTGTTGAACCTGGCGGGCACGCTGGACGAGTACGGCGACGTCTTCTCCACCATGGGCCGTTGGAACCTGGGCCACTACGCGGTGCCGCACAAGGCGCGCATCGGCTGGCTGGCTCCGTCCTCGGTGGTCCAGGTGGATGGCGTGGGAGGCACCTTCACGCTCGCGCCGGTGGTGGCGTCAGGCGGCGTGAAGGCCCTCAAGGTGCGAAGGGGGCAGGGCAATGACGCGTGGCTGTGGCTGGAGTACCGCCAGCAGGTGGGCAGCTACGAGTCGACGCTGCCGTCCCAGGTGTTCGGTGGCGCGCTCATCCACTACGAGGACGCGGACACGCGGGATGGCACGCACCTGCTCGACTTCACGCCGGGGACCGCGTCCTGGAGCGACCCGGCCCTGCTTCCGGGCACGACGTGGGAAGACCCGTACAGCAACCTCTCCGTGACGGTCGTCTCCGCCACCAGCACCGCGCTCACGGTGACCCTCCAGTACCGTCAGGCCGCCTGCATCCGAGCCGCGCCCGAGGTCGAGGTGACGCCCTTCGAGCCCACCGTCTGGCCTGGAAGCCGCCCCGAGGTGGAGCTGCTCATCATCAATCGTGACTCGGTGGGCTGTACCCCGAGCGTCTTCCAGCTCGCGGCCATCGTCCCGCCGGGCTGGAGCTCCGACCCGCTGCCCGCGCAGCGCACCATCGCCGCGTCGGGTTCGACGTCGCTGACGCTCCAGCTCTACACGCCGTACGCCGCGACGCCGGGGACGTACACCACGGGCGTGGACGTCACGCGCAATGGCCACACCGTGAGGGGCACGGCCGCGCAGGAGGTCGTCGAGCGCTGTATCTCCGCGACTCCCACGCTCACGCTCTCGCCCACGACGGTGACGGCGGCGCCGGGCACGGACGTCACCTGGACGGTGTACGTGCAGAACCACGACTCCGCTTCGTGCAATTGGGTCTGGTACGACTTCTGGAACAACGACACGACGGGCTGGGACACGAGCTGGTCTGACTGGGGCGTGAACCTGCCGCCGGGTGGCGACTTCACCTTCACGATGACGAAGGCCATTCCCGCGAATGCCCAGGGCACCCACACGGTGGGCCTGGAACTCTTCCAGGACGAAGTCGGCATCGTGGCGAGCACCACCGCCACGGTCCATGTGGCTGAGTAGCTGAAGGGGAGGGGAGCCGGCCCGCGCTCGCGTCGAGCACCCGGCTCCTCTCGGCCAGGCGACCCATTGGCTGCTCAAGGGCTCTCAAGCCACGGCGGCGAGCCGGGTGCACGGACCCTGTTCAGTTTGCTCCTGAGGCACAGCCCGAAGGAGCCGCTCATGTCCAAGTTCCAGCGCATCACCCCGTTCCTGTGGTTCCCCGACCAGAAGCAGACGGAGGCCGCCGTCGCGCTCTACACGTCGGTCTTCCCGAACTCGCGAGTCGTCACGACGACGCGCTACAACGAGCCGAGCGCGAAGGTGAGCGGTCAGCCCCTTGGCGCGGTGATGACCCTCGAGTTCCAGCTCGACGGCCAGGACTTCGTGGCCATCAACGGAGGTCCCCACTTCAAGTTCACGGAGGCCCTGTCGTTGGTAGTGAACTGCGAGTCGCAGGCGGAGGTGGACCACTACTGGTCACGCCTGTCCGAAGGCGGTGACGAGCGCGCCCAGCAATGTGGCTGGCTCAAGGACCGCTTCGGCGTGTCGTGGCAGGTGGTGCCCACCGAGCTCGTTCGACTGCTCGCGGGCCCGGACTCGGAGAAGTCCCGCCGCGTGACGGAGGCGATGTTGAAGATGAAGAAGCTCGACCTCGACGCCCTCCGTCGTGCGGCGGGCTAACGGACCGCTCCTGCACACCGGCGCTGTCCGTTGTGCGCCCGGGGTTGCGTGGCCAACAGGTGCCCTGGGGTCTCGTTGTCGAACTGGCGCGAGGCCCGTTCTGCTTCGCCCATGCCGGTCATCGTCCGAGGGCACCGCGTCAGATTCGAGACGGCTGGGCCGAATGACGGCCCACGGCCCGCGAAGCTTTCGCCGTGCAGGTACTGCGGCAAGGAGGGGCATGCGTTCGCCACGAAGCCGGGATGGAGCTCGGGAAGCTCGGCGGTACTGTTCAACAACATCCTCCGTGGCGCGGAGCCGCAAGCCCACCCTTGGTACTCTGGGCGGTGGTCCATCGCGGCTCACCACCTCATCTGCTCGGAGGTGATGGCTGAGGACGACGAGTGGACGTCCATTTGCTGGATGACTGGCTACGACATCAACCACCGGCGCAACGGTGTCATCCTCCCGATGGTTCTCGTGGTGGCGTGTGAGCTTCATGTCCCCGTTCATCGAGGCAACCACGCTGGGGGCTGGGCCAGTGAGAAGGAGATGCCCTATCCGGACGCGGTGCGCGAACTGGTGGAAGCGTACGGCGAGGCCGCCCTGGCTGGAGCCTACTGCTCGGACCCGGCGCGGTTCATCGCGGACCTGAATGACCTGAGCCGTGACATTCTCTCGCGCCTGGCTGCCGGCGCATGGACAATCACATCCGACGGGAGGGATTATCTGGCTGGCGGCGTGGGCTGTGCAGGCGTGCACAGCCTCCAAAGCAAGCCTCGGCGGCCATGCCCCCATGGTCGCCGCCATGGGGTGAGGCACGGGACGACAGGGAATCCCCTCCCGCGTCGGACGCTCCAGGTGGGAGAGTGAGAGGCGCCATGCAGCGCGACTACTACGTATGGACGCGAGCGCCGTCCGAGCGGCACCCGCTCCTGGCATGGGCCCAATCCTCGCTGGCGTTCCGGCAGGGCCGCGAGGTGGACACGGGTGAAGTCGTGCAGCTCCGGCTCGGCGAGCCAATGCCTTCGCTGCCTGTGATGGTGGACTGCCACACCCTGCCGGCGCCCGTGGTCTCAGCGCGCCTGGCGGACGTGCTGCGCTCGGTGCCGCTGCCGGGCGTGCAGCTCATTCCCGCGGACGTGCAGGTTGGAGAGGGCGACGTCCGCCGCTACACGCTGGTGCATATGTGGCGCCGCCTTCCAGTGATGGACCGGGAGCGCTCCGTGTACCGGCTGGCGGGGAGCGGCGTCGTCCTGACGGGGCTGGACCGGCTCGTGCTCGACGAGTCCGTTCTCCGGGACGTTCCTCTGGGCGAGCGACTGGCGTTCAGGCTCAAGGAGGCTGTCGTCCACCTCGTCCACGCCTCACTTGTGGAACGAGTGCTCGGGCTGTCTCCACCACCAGAGGGACTTCGATTCATCCCGCTGGAGGCCTGGGATGATTCCGTGGCGTTCCGATAGACGGACTGCCGCGACACCCCAGAGCAAGCCTTGAATTCAGGCAGGTGGAGCATGGGCTCCGCTGGATGCTTGTTCACCTCCATGCACGCCAACACAACCCCTCCCTACCTTTGACCTCGGGCAGGGTCTTCTCATTCTCAGGTCCTCTGCGTACACCGCGCCGAACGTTGTCGCGGGGTTTCGACAGAATCGTTACGGCATTCCGTCGCGAGCCGGGGGACGGTGCTGCCTCGCACGATGCGCGAGGGAAATGACATGCGTGGATTGAAGCGGCCGTTCATCGGTGTGCTCGTCGCGTCCTCCTGGCTCCTGGGGGCATGCGGAGAAGTGGAACCCGCGCTGCGTGACACGGAGCTGGAGGCTTCGCTCCCCTTCACCCAGCCGCTGGCGGCCACCCAGAGCACGTCATTCCAGGACGGCGTGGCCCCGACGACGGGCTACGCGGGCACCCGGGACGCGATGATTGAAGAAGAAGACTCCGACGCCAACCACGGGAGCGACACGAAGCTCTCCGCGAGCGGAGACACGCCGGCCGGCAGTGGCAACGAGAACTTCGCCCTGCTGGCGTGGGACGTGTCCGCCATTCCAGCCAACGCCGTCGTCCGCTCCGCCTCGCTCACCGTCACCGTGTCCGACAAGGCCGACCAGGACTATCAGCTGTATGCGCTGACGCGCGGCTGGACGGAGAGCCAGGTCACCTGGGAGCAGGCGGACAACAACCAGGACTGGGCCTCGAACGGCGCGGATGGGACGGGAGACAGGGACTCCACGGTGCTGGGCACGCTTCGAGCGCCCGCGACGGGCACGTACACCGTGGCGCTGAATGCCCAGGGGGTGGCGGCGGTGCAGCGGTGGGTGAGTACACCCGCGAGCAATCAGGGCGTCATCCTCGCCAACAAGGACAATGACAACCGCCTGGAGCTGCGCTCGAGCGAGTACTCGACGAAGGCGTCGCGTCCCAGGCTCACCGTGACGTGGGAGTCGTCGGGGGCGCCCGGTGGCGAGGTGCCTGCCTCGGGGACGTTCAAGGGCACCTGTGACGGCTCCGGTGGCGCCTGGGTGGATGGGACGCACTTCCTGAACGTGAATGACGAGTCCCAGTCCGTGCGCATCTACACGCGGAGCCAGAGCGCCACCGCGGTGAAGACCCAGGACGTGAGCGCCGCCATCGGCCTCTCGTCGTCGGACGAGGCGGACCTGGAGGACGTGGCCCGCGTGGGCAATCGCCTCTACGTGACGGGCTCGCACGCGCGCAACAAGGCCGGAGAACTGGAGTCGTCGCGCTACAAGTTCTTCGCGCTGGATGTCGCGGGCACCGTGCCCTCGGTCACCCTGCAGGTGGCGGGGACGTCCTCGACGCTGCTGCGTGACTTGCTCGACGCCGCCAACTGGGATGCTCCGGACTCGGCCGTCATCACGCTGCTGAATGCGCGCTCACGGTTGACGGAGCCCACGGTGGCCTCGCTCGCGCCAAAGCTGAACGGCACCAACGTGGAGGGGCTCGCGGCGCTGCCCTCGGGCGAACTGGCCATCGGCTTCCGCAACCCACGCGTGGGCTCCAGTGCCCTGGTGGTGACGCTGACCAATCCGGACGCCGTCCTCACGGGAGCCACTGCGCGGTTTGGTCGAGCCATCCCCCTGAATCTGGGAGGCCAGGGACTGCGAGGCATGGCGTGGTCGGAGGCCCACCAGGCGATGTTGCTCCTCAGCGGTCCACATGACGAGAGCAGTGGCCCCTTCGCCCTCTGGAAGTGGTCGGGCGACGCGAGCAGCGCGCCAGTGAAGGTGGTGGACCTGACCGCGCCGGAGAACTCCGCGCCGGAGGCCGTCATCCCCTATCCCGGCTCGCTGGATGTGCAGGTGCTCTTCGACATGGGCTCGCGCTTGATGGGGGGGACGGAGTGCAAGGACGTCGCATCCTCCAGCCAGAGCTTCAGCGACGTGTTCGTGCACGTCGACTGAGTCAGGGCGCGGAAGATGCCCGGGGCGAGACTCCGGGAAGAAGAGGAGTCTCGCCCCAGGAGGGGTGTGGGGACTGCGAGGGGGGCTTCAACAGCCAGAGATGCAGATGGAGTAGACGGCGGAGCAGCCCGCCACGCATCCCAGGTTGCCGCCACATCTGCCGTTGCAACTCGACAGATTGTCGGAACACTTCTCCCTGCAGGTCTTCGTCGCGGCCGCGGAGACCTCCCCGGTCTGGGCGCTGTCCTCGGAGGGGGTGTCCAGCGTCTCGTCGGGCTCCATGGGACCACAGCCCACGGTCAACACGAGGGCCGCCATGCCTACCAACCACGCCAGGGGATTCTTCATGTTCGTTACTCCTTGTCGTCGGGAGCGAGCGCTCCCGTGTGTTTGATGTCAGGTTGAAAGTCTTGGATGGATTTCGAGGAGGAGGCGGGTGGCCGTGAGTGATGAGGGCCTACCGCGGCTCCTGCTCACCGTGGGTGAGCGCGAGGAGCGCCTTGAAGGGGTCCTCCATCCGCGCCTCCGGCGTCGGAGCGCCCGTCGGGGTGCAGATGGCGCCCGGGAAGTCGGGCATGAGGTTCACGGGGCTCTTCGGCTTCTGGGGCTCGAAGCAGCTCGTCGCGCCCGTCGGAGACGGCATGGCCGCGGACGGCTGGGTGCCCGGAGTGTCGCAGATGGACTTGAGCAGCGCGTTGTCGACTTTGGGCTGGTTGATGAACTGCTTGATGGAGGTCGCGCTTCCAATGCTCATGGTCCTGCTCCTGTCCGAGGGGCTCTGGACGACAGCAAAGCAAGGCCGGGGCCACGACCTAAGGGCGCGAAAGGACGAGCCGGCCCGGAGCCGGTTGTAGGCCGCGGACTACAAGTCGCGGCGGGATTGCTGGCTGGAGACTGCAATCGCGCAAGCTCTCTCCTCGCCCCGCGAAACTCTTCAGCGCCCTGGGTGAGCGCTCACTTCACCAATCGCAGCACCGCTCGCACCGCGCGCTCCGTTCCGTCCACGCCTTTCAGCGAGGCGGCGAGCGCGCGGGCCCGGGCCGTGACGGCGGGCTCCAGGAGTCGGGAGAGGGCACTGGCGACGGAGGTCGCATCGAGCGCCGAGGGAAGCACCGCGACGCCCACGCCGAGCCGCTCCACGCGACGCGCGTTCGCGAGCTGGTCCCCGCCGAAGGGAATCACCACCATGGGTCGGCCCGCGGCCAGCGCTTCCTGCACGGTGTTGTTCCCGCCATGTGTCACGACGAAGTCCACGCGCCGGAGCAAGGGCACCTGGGGCACCTGACGGAACACGAGCGTGCGAGGGCCGGCGCGCGGCTCCAGTCGGCCGAAGCTGGCGCCGGCGCTGACGACGGTGTGGACGTCATGCCGCGCCAGTCCGTCGAGGATGGCGTTGAACACGCGAGGCTGTCCGTTGAACACGGTCCCCAGCGACACGTACACGTGGCGGCGTCCCGGCTGAAGGGCGCGCAGCGCGGGGTCGTCCTGGTCCGCCTCGCGGGCGCGCGGAAGGCAGGGGCCCACCATCTCCACGGGGCCTGTGAGTAGCTTCAAGCCCGGCTCCAGCTCGGGAATCGTCATCAGAAGATTGAGGTCGTCGGAGATGGGCGCGGAGAGCAGCCCTCCCCCGCGGAGCTGGACACCCAACGCGCTCGCGTCCCGCGCGACGCGCTCATCGAACCAGCGGCCGAGCGACTGCGTCGCTGCCTCCGCGCGCGCCCAGGTCGCATCGCGGGGCGCATCATCCGGAAGTCCACTGCCAAAGGGTGACGCGCCCTCCACGGGGAAGGGCAGCGCCGAGTGATAGAGCGCCGCATAGGGCCGCTTCGTCAGTCGGGCGGCGAGCAGCGCGGCCGGCATGAGGTAGTCGCCGAGCACCACGTCGATGTGGGCCGCCTCGATTTCCCGGGCGAGGTGGCGGGCCTGGGACTTCATCCCGGCGGTGAACAGCCGGAGCGCCAGGGCCAGCTCGTCGACGCCGCGGGCGCGCGGGATGCGGGCCCCATACCAGAGCATCGCGGGCGAGGGCTGGAGCCGGATGAGGCGCAGGCCGTCGCGCTGGATGGCGTGGGGCAGCGTCGTCGCGACGCGCAGGGGCTCGGGCCAGAGGTCGGAAAAAGGGAGGGGCGGCGCGGCCAGGGCCATCGCGACGTCGTGGCCCAGCTCGCGCAACCGTCCGCCCAGGACTCGCAAGGCGTTGGTGTGGCCCGCCGTCGGATGGGCCACCATCAAGATGCTCGACATGGAGGACGCTTAGCACGACCTGTCGTGCCGCCTGCCCCCCGGTGTGCCTGCCCGGGTGTCACAGCGGGGGCTCCACCACTCCACGTCAGAGGGAGCCACGGTGGCTTCCCTTCGAGCTTCGAGAGGTGGGGACCATGTCCAAGGAAACGCAGTCCTTCCTGACGGTGCTGCTGTCACTCGTGCTGGTGCCGGGAGTCCTGCTCCTCGTCAGCGCGGTGACGGGAGGCGCCTTCCCGGCGGGCGTCGCGCTGCTGCTGGGGCTACCGCTGGGGCTGGGGTACGGCCTGGAGGCCGGGCTCTTGCGCATCTATCCGCTGCCCTCCGCGCAAGGCTGGGTGGAGCTCATCATCGACCTCACCTGGAGCCTGCCCAACACGCTGTTCGGCTTCATCTTCGGAAACATCGTCTATGTCTTCTTCGGCAAGCTGTCCCGCCCCGACTCGGAGGGACAGGGCTGGATTGTCTATCGAGCCAACCCGGGAGGCTCGTTCGGAAACAACGTGCTCCAGACGCTGGGCACGGTGAACCTGGGCGGCGCGGGGCAACACGAGAAGATGCACCTGCTCCAGGCGCGCATCTTCGGCCCCTTCTACCTGCCCTTCGTCGCGGCCTCGTATGTCATCACGTCCCTGCTGCAACTGCTCTGGACGTGTACCCTCGGCGGGCTATTGAAGCTACTCGGCATGCGAGACAAGGCCTACCTCCGGCCGCCCGCGCGCTCCGCGGTGGGAGGCTTCTTCGGGTGGATCTACTACGCGACGCCCATCGAACTGTGGGCCTACGCCACCGGCAATCCTTGAGACAGGCTGAGTCATTCTTGCCGTCTTGTCCTGCTTTGCACGACTGGTGCTAGGTTTGCTCCACCGGAAGCCCAATCATGGCCCGGTGGAGGGTGCACACGTGCGCAGCAGGAACATCCTGGGTGGGTTGTTGACGGCGGCACTGCTGACGATGGGCTGTGGTGGCATGGAGCCGGCGCTGGAGGAGGAGCAGGCCTCGCTCGACACGCGCGAGGACGCGCTGCCCTTCTGCGGCAACCAGTCCTACTGGATTGATTACTACTCCGACGCGACGTACACGAAGTGGGTCGGATACATCTCATGTGAGTGTTATCAGACCGCGTGGCTCTCCGGCCGCCGGACCAGCTTCGCGGTGACGGACTTCTCGTCCACCTGCGGCTGATGACCCTGGCTGCTCGCGGGCCCTGCCCGATGCTCCCTGTGAGGGGCATCGGGCCGAGCCCATGCGCTACGGACAGATGTTGTAGCAGGAGCCCGCGCCGCGAGCCCGGCACTCCGCGGTGGAGGAGCAGCTCGAACAGTCGTAGGAGCAGTAGCCCAGCAGACCCACCGGCTCGTCAGAGAAGAGGGCAGGCGTGGCGTCCAGCGGGAGCCCGCTGCGCGCCCTCGACATGAGCAGCTTCTGCTTGTCCGCCTCACAGGCGCTGGCGGCTGGGGTGGTGGAATCGTCCGCGACAGGTTCATCCTGAGGGAAGGTGGCGGCAATCATTCCCACCGCGACGGTCAACGCCAGCACGAATCCAAAGGCAGGCTTCAGCGTCATTCAGAGCTCCTGGTGAGGGGAACACCGCGATGATGCATCCAAGGCCTGACTTGCTCGCATGCGTCATGGGCCGCGCTGTGCAGCTCTGAACAGCGCGGCTCGCGGGTGCGCCAGGGTCCGGGGAGCCCTCACTGCGCGGTCCTCGCGCCTCGGCGGGCACCTTGCCGCTGTTGGATGCCCCGGCGCAGCTTGGCGATGAGCACCTCGGGACTGGCGGAGCGGACCAGGACGTCATCGGCCCCGGCCTCCAGGCTGGCGGTGAACACGCTGGCGTCTTCCTTGTCGACGATGAGGTAGACGGGAAGGTCCTCGGTGGCCGGGTTCTTCCGGAGTGCTTGCAGGAGCGAGTGCAGGTCTCCATCCGGCAACGGGTTGGCCAGGATGGCCGCCTGCGCGCCGGCGCCCACGGCCTTCTCCACGTCCGCGCGCGTCCGGGCGCGCACGGTGCTGAAGCCCTCCGCCATGAGGCGGATCTGCAGCGTCATCGCATTGGCGCCGTCCGTCTCGGCCACCACCACCCGGGGCGCCGTCTGGTCAGCCAGCGCGCTGGCCTCCAGCTCCGTGGTGAGCGCCTCCAGGACGGGGATGGGCAGGCGCGCGTCCTGGCGAAGTGCCTGGAGCGCCTGGGCCGCCCTGGCCGGTGTCGGCTGCGCGCTCTGGACCTCCTGGACGAAGCGCGCCGCGCCCAGCAGGGCCCCCGCCGCGCGTCCCACGGGCGGAGCGCGCTCCTCGCCTTCCGGCAGCACGGCGACCAGCAGCTCGGTCACCTCGGGCATGCCGCTGCTCGCGAGCACCAGGGCGCGAGCGCGCGAGGGCAGCGTGAAGCGGCGCGGCTCCTCCAGTCGCGCGGCCAGGGCCAGGGCGCAGGCCGCGGTGCCGAGCACGGCCTCGTCCACGCGCCCGGCGCCCAGCCTCACCGCGATGCGTCGCGCCAGCTTCGTCAGGAAGGGCGCCAGCGTCGCGCTGCCGCCGAGCATCGACAGCATTCCATCCAGCAGTCGGGCCTGCGTCTCGGCGAGCCGCGCCAGCGGTCCGCCCTCGCCCATCAACGCCGCGCTGTAGGAAGGCAGCAGGCGCACCTCCACCTGGGGATGCGCGGCGCGCAGCTTCTGCGCGAGACCGGCGGCGTCCGTCACCGAGTCCTCGAGCACGAGCACCAGGTCATAGCCCCCGAGCGCGAGCGCGCGTCCGGCATCGGCCGAGGGACTGGTCGCCGCCGCCAGGCCCTGCATCAACAGCAGTCGCACCACGGCCTCGCGAGGCTCGGAGGGCTCCGCCACCAGCAACACCATGCGCGCGCGCACGTCGCTCCGGGGCGGCGTCACCCGGCTCGCGGTCTCCATGGAGACGGGAGTCCTGGTGTCCGGTGACTCGGTCGGCGTGAAGGTGCGCTCGTCGAGCACCGCGCGGCCGGTGAACTGCTCCGCGAACTGGAGCACGCGCGCGTGCCCGCCGACGTCGGACTCATCCTCCAGCTCAATGGGGACGCGCTCCCGGGGACGGGGCTCCTCCTCGGTGTAGAAGCGTTGGATGGCCTTGCGGATGGCCTGCTCCGTGGCGAACAGCCCCTGGACTGCGACGGCGCGCGTGGAGAACTTGAGCGCGTCGGTGACCTGCACGTCCCGAGGGTCCTGCACCGCGCAGAACAGCTCGCGTCCGCGCAGTCCCACGGGGACGGCGCACAATCGCTCGCACAGCTCGCGGGGAATCTGTTGGATGAACTCCCTGGGCACCGGGAGGGCTTGGAGCTTCTCGTCGGTGATGTGTGGCAGGCCGGACTGCTCGGACAGCGCGCGCACGAGGTTCTCGGGCTCCAGCCAGCGCTCATGGACGAGCAACTGGCCCAGCCTGCCGCCCTTGCGTTTCTGGAGCGCCAGGGCTTCGTCCAGGACGTGGGGCGTGAGCATGCCGCGCGTCAGCAGGATGGCGCCCAGTTGCTGGCGTGTCCGGGCCGCGCGGGGGCCGGGCGGAAATGGCGCGGGGGCCAGTCGTGTGGGGGGCTCGATTCCCAGCGTCGGAGGACTCGCGGTGGGAGGGCGAGCCACCGCTGTGACTCCCATCCCGTTGGGAGGCGGCGTCACGGGACGCAGCATGGGTGGTGGGCCCGGAGGAGGACGTCGGGTCTCCCTTCCGGGAGGAGTGCGCGTGCGCGGAAAGTCCGCGCCCTCCAGGCGAATCTCCTCTCCGGGGACACTGGCCAGGTCCGCCAGGGGCGAGCGCCAGTCGGGAAAGGCGCGGCCGAAGAGGCTGGCGATGTCGGAGGCGCTCACGCGCAGGCGGTGGTCGAAGAGGAAGTTCTGGATGGACTCGGAGAACTCACGGGCCACGGGAAAGCGCGCGGCGGGTTGGGCGGCCAGTGCGCGCAGGAGCAGGGCCCACAGCGGCGCGGGGACGCCGGGCAGGGGCTCCAGGGCGCGCTCGTCGAAGTTGCCCAGCGCGTGGATGATGTGAGGTGTGGTCCCCTCGAAGAGGCGGCGTCCGGCGAGCATCTCGTAGAGCAGCAGGCCCAGCAGGAAGATGTCGCTGCGCTGGTCCACGGGATGGCCGTGGACCTGCTCGGGGGACAGGTAGTTGATTTTGCCCTTGAGCACGCCGACCTGCGTCTCCTGGTGTCCCTCGTCCGCGACCTTGGCGATGCCGAAGTCGGCCAGCTTCACGCCCCCGTTGCTGGAGACCATGACGTTGGAGGGATTGACGTCGCGGTGGATGATGTTGAGCGGGGCGCCGCTGGAGTCCGTGCAGCCATGGGCATACGCGAGGCCGTCCGCCACCTGCTGGGCGATGAAGCAGATTTCGCGAATCCCCAACGGGACTTGTCGCCTGCGCGCCGCCTTGAGCAGCGCGCCCAGGTTCTCCCCGTCCACGAACTCCATCACCATGTAGTACTGGCCAGCGCTGGAGCCCAGGTCCAGCACCTGCAAGACATTGCCGTGCTGAAGCGAGACGGAGAGCTTGGCTTCGCGCAGGAACAGGTCGACGAAGGCCGCGTCCTGCACGAAGGAGGGGAGGATGCGCTTGACGGCGACAGGCTTCTCGAAGCCCTCGGCGCCCACCACCTTGCCCAGGAAGACCTCGGCCATACCGCCCGCGGCCAGCTTCTTCACGATGCGGTAGGTCCCCACGCTGTCTCCGGAGTCGCAATGACATCGCAGACGTTCCGGAGAGAGGAAAGGTCACAATCGAGCGTTCCGGGCTCCAGGGGCCGGGAAAAGTGGTGGGACTGTCTTTCGGTCAACGCTTGTCGGGGGTGGGGTGTCTGTTCTTGGACGCCGCGGACGGATGGCGGATGCCAGTGGTGAGGTAGGCATTGAAGAGGCCGACCTGGGGTCCCGGGCCCAGGACGGTGGAGACCTTCTCCAGCAGGGCCTGCTGGATGGAGGGCCACTTCTCACCCAGGGCCTTGCGCGCCAGGACGACGGGGGCGCTCGCGCGAATCATGGAGTCCACCATGGCGGCGGTGGATGGGTATTCGGCGCGGGCCGTCGTCTCGTACACGGCGACCTCGTCAAAGCCAGCCGAGGCCATCTCGCGCAGACACGTCTCCCGATCCGATAGGGGCATCATGCCGTCCCGAGGCGCGCCACCGCCACCGCCGCCGCCTGTCATCAGCTCCGCGAAGCTTTGATAGACGGTGTTCATCGCGGGGGAGTGCTCCAAGGGCAGCCAGCTGGACACGATGGCGCGGCCGCCTGGGACGAGCACGCGGTGCAGCTCGCGGAAGCCGCGCGGGCGGTCCGGGAAGAACATCAGGCCGAAGAGGGAGAAGGCGGTGTCGAATGCCTGGTCGGGCAGGGGCAGGGCCATGCCGTCGCCCGCGAGCGCTTCGATGTCGAGCCCTTCCGCGGTGGCGCGCTCACGCAGCGCGGAGAGCATCTGGGGGGCGAAGTCCACCGCCGTCACGCGGGCGCCCTGTCGCGCCGCGAGCAGGGAGACGGTGCCGGGACCCGCCGCCACATCCACCACGCGCGAGCCCGGGCCGACGGCCATGCGGGAGAGGGCGTCCCGGGCGAAGTTCTCGAACACGGGGAGCAGCTCGCGCACGTACTCGGGCGCGACGAGGTCCCACGGTTCGGGGGCTGCGAGCGGTGAAGCGGTCGACGACATGGGGTGTGGCCTCCAGGATGTTGGACGCGGATTCCACCCCGAACGGGCCGCGAGCGCTTGGAAGAAATGCACCACCCGCGTGCCGCCAGGGCAGGGGCGGGTCTCCACGGTGACTTCGGGTAGGCTCGGAGCGCCCATGTCTTTCGCGCGTTCCTTCCTGCTCCTGTTCGTCGCCGCGTGTTCCACCACCCCGGGCGGTATGCATCCTCAGGCCACTCCCTTGCTGCTGTCCCAGCGGGAGCAGACTTCCGTGCGAGTGGCGCGCGCTGTCGAGGCCACGGAGCGGAAGGACTTCGACACCGCGCAGCGGCAACTCGATGAAGCCCTCGCTGACGCGCCCACGGACGCGAAGGCCCTCTTCGTCCAGACCTGTGTCTTTTTGGAGCGGGGCTCGCTGAAGGAGGCCACGGGGATGGTGAAGCGCCTGCGCGCATCGGCGCCCGCGAGTCTCGAAGCACCGGTCCTCGAAGTGCTCATCGAGAGGCGCGGTACCCACCCGACAGAGGACTGGCGCGACTCATTCTTGTGGGCGTGGAGGAAGGCGGGGCGTCCGGGGTTCCAGGACCGCGACCTGTTCGACGGGATGGGTGATCTCCTGGAGAAGGCGAAGGCACTGCTGGCTGGAGCCTGGGGGCGGACGAACAGCGCGGAGGTCCGGCTGGTGCTCGCGCTCGCGGGCGACGAGCTTGATGCGGAGTCGCGGCGCTGGCTGTTCGCGCATCTGGAGGAGGTCAAGGACCCTGGATTGCTGCTGGCCGCCCTGGCGTTCTTCCAGCGCGATGTCCTGGCTGGGGAGCAGCGCGACCTGTTGCGGTCACGACTCCGTCGCTTCGCGGAGGATGCGCCGACGGACATGCAGCGCTCCCTCCTGCTCCTGTTGGAGCCTCGCGTGGCCGATGCGCCGTTCACCGACGAAGAGCTCCGCGAACTGGAGCGCATCGCGGCCCTGCCCGACTTCCGGCCCACGTCCACCGTGTCGATGTACGCGGAAGCGGAGCGGCTCCTGAGGTCAGCGGGGGTGGCTCACCCCGAGAATGGCGCGTTCATGGTGACGGTGAGTGAGTTGGTGATTGACGGGTCCTATTTGATCTCCAAGGTCGTCAAGGCCTCCGGCGAGGGGCTCTCCGCTGACCACCGCATGCGGCTGGGGCGGGTGCTGTGGTCCCTGGGTGAGCGCATGGCGGCCGAGTCGACGCTCGTCGAGCGCCTGGTGGGGCTGAACACGATGAGGGAGGGGGCCGTGCTGCTCATGGACTCCGAGCGACTGGCCCAAGCGGTGCTGGCTCTCGAAGAGGGACGAGAGGTCGCGCGTGTCTCGAGGAGTCTCGAGCTTGACGCGTGGCCTCTCCCTTCGCTGCAGGAGGCGATGTTGGCCGCGACGGTGAAGGACGAGTGGACGCACCTGCGTGCCTTCGCCGTGCCCTGAGGCTGCCCTTGACTCATGGGCCCGCTCACCAGAGGCTGTGACGCAATGCTGATTCGATGGGTGGCTTGGGGCGCGATGATGGCGCTGCACTTCCTCGCGATTGTCTTCATCCCGGCGTCGATTGCGCCCGCTCTCGCTGGGTCTGTCTACCTGCCGCTGATGCCCCTGCGTGCCCTGGGGCTCCCTGTCTTGTCGCAGGAGCCGTCGGGCGGCTGGGCGGGACCCTCGGTGCTCGGCTGGGGCGCGGTCGTCCTTGTCTGGGGGCTGGTGTGGTGGGGCGTGGTGTTGCTGCTCACCCACTTCGTGCAGCGGCGCGTTCGTCGCGCATCTCACGTGGCTTGATGGAGTGACGCTGGCTTCCGGCGAGGCTCCTTCAACCCGCGACGCCAACGGCCTCTGGCTCGTGCCAGCCGAGGCCCAGACATTTCCAGCACGTCGCGGTGCGGAGGATGGACCCCGTCCCCGTGCAGGCCGCGCAGTCGAGCGCGCTCACGGTGCGCTCGGGCAACAGCTCCCGCAGTCCGGGGTACTTCTCGCGGCTCGTGGTGAGTGCGACCACCTTCCACACGTCATCAGTCGCTTCGGACTTGGAGTCCTCCCAGTCGTACGTCAACACCGTGCCGTCTGGGCGAAGGACGACCAGGCCGCCCATGTCGGCGTACAGGGGCAGCCCGCCGAGCTCGCGGGCCCGCTCGCGCTGGTCAGCGGGCTCCGTGGGATTGAGCAGGAACTCTCTCAGCCACCGCTCGATATCGTGACGGAGGCTCTCGGAAGGCTTGTGGCTCATGCTCCCTCGGAACGGGAGTGTCCTGGTCGTCATGCCTCCAGAGGTTAGCGCCTCGGACGCAACGGCGCCTCAAGGTGCCGCTGCGCTCTTGCCGAAGTCCGCGCCGCGAAGCTGGAGGACGCAGTCCAGGGGCAGTGGCCCCTTGGGGTCGCGTAGGAAGGCCATGGTGACTTGTCCGCCGCAGCGGTTGAACGACGCGCCATGGCTGTAGCCCCGCAGCTCGACGTAGCGGGCCTGTGGCATGGACTCGAGCAACTGCCGTCCCCAGTCAGGAGGCGTGTCCGGGTCGAACTCCCCCGCGAAGATGAGCGTCGGCACGTCGCTCTTCACCGGCGTGTTCTCCTCTGCGGGCACCGGCGCCACGTTCCACACCCGGCACGTCTCCATGGACGCAGTCCCTTCGTCCACCCCGCCCAGCCCCAGGGCCGGTGAGCGCTGCGCCGCGATGCGCTTCGGGTCCTCGAACGGAATCTCCTCCGAGCACCAGACCGACAGCCGCAGCCCCCAGCTCATCGTCGACGGACCCAGGCTGTTCTCCACCAGCGGCGTCAGTTCCGAGTAATCGCCCGCCGCCGCCCGGCTGATGATGCGCGGGAGAAGGGGAATCCGCTCGGGGTCATGCAGCGCCGAATAGAGGGCCTCGACGACCTGCGCCCCATGCACCTCCACCGGCCGACCTCCCGTAGCGGACTCCTTCAAGACGAGCGGCAAGGGCTTGCGCTCGGCGGTGGCGACGAGCTGGGCGAAGCGCTTGCGCAAGTCGGGATGCGCGGCCGAACACTCGCGGTCGATGGCGCACCCGTCGAACACGAGGTCGAGCGAGCGCAGCAGGTTCATCGCGGCGACCTCGTCGAAGTTCACCTCGGGCGGCAGCACCGAATCCAGGATGACCGAGCGCACTCCCGCCGGATGTCTGCGCAGCACGGTGAGCATCAACCGCGTGCTGTAGGAGAGGCCCTGGAGGTTCCACGTCTCGTAGCCGAGGACCTTGCGCAAATCCTCGATGTCATCCGCCGTCGCCGTCGTCGTGTACCCGTCCAGGTCGACCCCGGACGCCGTCAACGTCGCACGGCAGCGGCCCGCCGCCTTCGTCAGCGCGTTCTGGGCACTGGCGCCGCGCAGCCGGCCCGCCGCCATCTCACCCTTGAGCGTGTTGATTTCGGGGCACTCCAGCGCTGGCTGGGCCATCTTCACGCCGCGCTGCTCGAGGACAATGAGGTCGCGCTCGTCGAGCAGGAGGTTCTTCTTCCCGGAGCGCAGCCGGGCCACGGAGCTGACCCCGGGACCGCCCGGCATGAAGAGCAGCGGGTCCTTCGCCGGGCGCTCGGCGCGGCTTCGCAGGCGCATCACCGGCAGCCGGATGGAGCGGCTTTCCGCCTTGCTCCGATTCTCCGGAACCACCAGGAACCCACAGTCGATGCCCTCTCCGGCTTCCACGGTGGAGGGGCAGGGTGCGGGCTCGAACCGGGGCACGCCCGAAATGGCGAGTGACAGCGATGCCAGGAAGGCCATGATGCTCGAGGACATGCGCTCCGTTAGAAGTCAGGTCCCCGCCTCGCGTCCAATACCGAAATCCAGGCCTGTGATAGCGAAGTGATCTCACCCACGCTCGATGCCCGTCGCCTCACGTGTTTCATCGCGGTCGCGGAGACGCTGCACTTCCGCAAGGCCGCGGAGCGGCTGCGTCTGGCGCAGCCCGCGCTGAGTCAGCAGATTCGCCGGCTGGAGGAGGAGCTGGGCTGCCAGCTCCTGAAGCGGGACCGGCGGCGCGTCGAGCTGACCCCGGCGGGCAGGACGCTGCTCGAAGCGGGAAGGCGAGCGCTCGTCCACCTGTCCCATGCGGCGGAGGCCGCCCAGCGCACCGCCAGGGAGCAGCAGTCCTTGCTGCGCGTCGGGTTCGTCAATCCGGCCGCGTTCGCCCTGGTGCCGGACGTCCTGCGCGGCCTGCGGGCCGAGCACCCGGATGTGCACCTCATGCTGCGCGAGGCGGACAGCGTGACGCTCCTGGAGGAGGTCCGGCTGGGACAGCTCGACGTTGCCTTCGTGCGCGGGCCCGTCATCGCGCCAGGGGTTCGCGTCGACACGCTGCGCCGGGAGCCGCTCGTGCTGGTTCTGCCGTCGCGTCATCGGCTGGCGCGCCGCGCGCGGGTGCCGCTGGAGCAGCTCGCGGATGAGCCCTTCATCGGCTTCGCGCGGGACACGGCGCCGTCGCTGCATGACGCGATGATGGGCATGTGCCTGGAGGCGGGGTTTACGCCCACGTTCGTCACCGAAGCGGTGGAGTGGTTCACCATGGTGAGCCTGGTGGCGGCCGGGCTCGGGTGCGCCATCCTCCCGGAGTCGGTCCGCACCTTCTCCCGCGAGGGCGCTGTCTACCGCGCCGTCGCGGGAGCTCCCCGCCATGTGGACCTGGTGATTGCCCGCGCTCCCACGCCCCCAGGCCCCGCCCTCAAGGCCTGTCTGCGAATCGTGTCGCGAATGACGTCGGTGGCGCTGCGCTGAGTCCGTGGCCCCCCGACGCTCGTGACGCCCCCTGCGAGAGTCCGGGTCGAAGGGCAGGGATTGAACGGTGGTCCTGTTCGGACTCGACGCACTGGATGCAAGTCGTCACTGTGGCGCGCTCGAACGGCATCCGGCCGGACCGTTCCCCAACGCGCAGCGTCCTTCCATCCGGCCGCGAGGGAGTCGACATGAAGTACACGAACCTGGGGCGCTCGGGGCTCTCTGTCAGTCGGCTGTGCCTGGGCACGATGAACTTCGGCTGGACCACCGAGGAGCCTGACGCGCACGCCATCATGGACTCCGCGCTGGAGCGGGGAATCAACTTCTTCGACACGGCCAATGTCTACGGTTGGGGCGAGAACAAGGGCCGCACCGAGCAGATCATCGGCAACTGGTTCGCGCAGGGCGGCCGTCGGCGCGAGCGCACCGTGCTCGCCACCAAGCTCTACGGCCCCATGGGGGAGTGGCCCAATGAGGGCAAGCTGTCCGCGCTCAACATCCGCCGCGCGCTGGACGCCAGCCTCAAGCGGCTGCGCACCGACTACGTCGACCTGTACCAGTTCCACCACGTGGACCGCGCCACGCCGTGGGAGGAAATCTGGCAGGCGATGGAGGTCGCCGTCGCCCAGGGCAAGGTGCTCTATGTCGGCAGCAGCAACTTCGCGGGCTGGCACATCGCCCAGGCCCAGGCCGCCGCCGCGCGACGCGACTTCATGGGGCTGGTGAGCGAGCAGTCCCTCTACAACCTGATGGCGCGCACCGTGGAGCTGGAGGTGCTGCCCGCCGCTCAGCACTACGGCGTCGGCATCCTGCCGTGGTCTCCGCTCCAGGGCGGTCTGCTCGGCGGCGTGCTGAAGAAGGAGCGCGAGGGCAAGCGCCGGCTGGAGGGCCGCGCGCAGGAAGCCCTCCAGAAGAATCGCGAGCGAATCGAACGCTACGAGAGTCTCGCCGCCGAGCTGGGACACGAGCCGGGTGACGTCTCGCTGGCGTGGCTGCTGCACCAACCCGCCGTCACCGCGCCCATCATCGGACCCCGCACCGCGGGGCAGCTCGACGCGGCGCTCCGAGCGCTCGAGGTGAAGCTCGATGACAAGGCCCTGGCCCGGCTGGATGAAATCTTCCCGGGGCACCGTCCCGCGCCCGAGGACTACGCCTGGTAGCGCCGCGCCACCCTCCACCTTGCGCCACCTGTCGTCCGTCGGTGTCTAGGAATCGGTGCCTCTCACGAGGCACTGTCGTTGCTGGGAAATTCTTATTTCCTTGTAATCCTGGACACCCCTCTGATGCCTGAGGCAAGGTCCAGCTCACCGAGGGTGGCTGCGCCCTCATCGCGCTGGAGTTCACATCATGCGTCGCTTGGTCGTGTTGTTTTCGCTCCTGGGTCTGTCCGCGTGTGGTGGTGGTGTCGAGTCCGCTGGAACCGAGCCGGAGGCTGTCTCCGGGACGGAGCAGGAGCTCTGCTCCAGCGCCAATGCCTGGGAATGTTTCTGCGCGCAGTTCAAGACGCAGGAGGCCTGTAGGACGGGCTCGCAGCGCTGTGTCTGGCAGCCGTACACGGCGGTCGGCAGCCGCTGTCTTCCGACGTACGAGTAACAACACCCGGTTCGCGCGCCTCGGGGCGGGCAGGAACGCTTCCCCGTGAAAGCCATATCGTTCCCGCGGCGGAGTCGTTGCGCCGCGGTGGTGATGGCCTGTCGCGCGTGAGGGGCGCAGTGAAGGCGTCCCGTTGCTCCGACACCGGATGGAAATCCCTCCATCCGGTTGTGTGGAGCACGGCATGCCTCAATGGAGCAATCACAGACGCCGAGCGTGGTGGAGCGCCCTTTCGCTGGCGATGTTTCTAAGCACGGGCTGCGGCGACCCTCCGCCCGCCTCCGTGCCGGAAGACGCCCCGGAGGTGGACCTCGGGGTGGAGCTGGAAGGGGCCTTCGTCTCCATCCCCCGGGAGGTGAGCGCGGAGCAGCGGGCGACGATTTCCCAGCGGCTCGACGGCGTGGTGGACAACGCGGGGGCCAGCTTCTACCTGGCCATCCGGCGCGGTGAGCTGAAGCAGAAGTGGTTCCTCACCGCGTTCACCAAGCAGTGGCACCCGGGCGGCGTCGGCCGGTTGGCGGGCGAGGTGCTGGGCAGCCAGGTGGTGAGCTTCGAGGAGCAGAACGGCAAGCTCTTCGTCTTCGACGTCGACCGACGCAAGGTCATGAGCGACGTGTTCGACCCGCAGGTGCTGGTGGATGCGTACCCCATCGTCACGGACCATCGCGCCTTCAACCGTCTGCCGGGCGCGAGCCAGTACGTGCTCATCGACCCCTCGGCGGGGCTCAACCGCTACGGCGTGGTGGGTGACAGGCTGGGGGTGAATACCATCCACTTCCAGGTGGAGCTGAGCTTCGCGCAGCGCTTCCGGCGGCTCGCCGATGGGGTCGCCTTCGAGCAGGTCTTCACGGGCTACTCGGACCTGCCCTACGAGTGGGCGTCCTACTACAACGAGGACAACGCCTTCCGGGCCGCGGGCACCCTGGGCATCTCCCTGCGCCGCTACGCGGAGGGGCCGGGCTACACGCCCACGCCGCTGCCGCCTCGGGAGCACTACTTCCGCAGCGCCCGGAGCATCGTCCCCAACACGACGGTGGAGGAAATCCGGCAGGTGGCCGTGAAGTGGAACATCCACCCGGGCATGACGCCCATCCGCTGGCACATCATGGACACGGTGCTCACGGTGCAGCAGGACCCGCGCTTCCGGGACTATGACGTCGTGGGGGCGATGAAGCGCGGCATCGAGGGCTGGAATGCCGCGTTCGGCTTCAAGGTGTTCGAGGCGGTCGTCGGGGGCGGCATGCGCGACTTCGCCGACGATGACCGCAACGTCGTCATCTTCGACACGGACGAGCTGATGCCCCTGGCCTTCGCCAACTGGCGGAGCAACCCCGACACCGGCGAGATTCGGGGCGCGAGCGTCTACTACCCGATGAGCTGGGTGTTGGACGCGGTCCTCACCTACGGAGATGACGCGCCCGTCGATGACGAGGCCCTCGCTCACTTCGCGCCACCCGAGGACTCCCTGCGCCTGACGTGGGCGGGCCTGTCGGGAGGAAGCGCCTGCGGAATGCGTGCCCCGGACCCGCGCCAGTCGCGTGCCCGGGTCCAGGCGGAGGTCCACGGACGGCTGGCGGGGCTCACCCGGAAGCAGCAGGTGGAGCGCTCCATCACGAGCATCATGCTTCATGAGGTGGGCCACACGCTGGGCCTGCGCCACAACTTCTCCGGCTCACGCGTCAACGACGGCAGTGCCACGTCCCTCGCCTCGTCGTCGGTGATGGACTACCTGGACCCCGTGGACAGGGTCCTGATGGATGCGCCGGGCGTCTACGACACCAGCGCCGTGCGCTATCTCTATGGCCTGTCGCAAACGCTGCCCACCGAGCCGTTCTGCTCGGATGATGACCGGCGCACGGACCCGTACTGCACGACGTATGACCGCTTCGCGGACTCCCTCGCGCAGTGGCACGGCCCGGCGTTCCAGCGACACGAGGACCACCTGCTGAACAGCCCGCTCTCCTGGGAGCGGCTGCAGGGGTACTTCAATCACTACTCGTCTCCCTACCTGGGGTTCGTGCGCGTCGCGGACCCGCCGACGCAGGTGCTGGCCTACGACTTCCTCATGGCGAAGCTGCGTCCGCCGCTCGTGATTCCCCCGGGGGCCCGGCCCGACTATCCGGCCCGCGCGGATGAACTCACGCGGCGCATCTTCCAGCGCCTGTACCTGGACCCGGCGACGGACCGGGGCTCCTTCACCTCGAACCCCGCGCTGACGCCCGCGCTGTTGACGCCCATGCTCGCCGACATCGAGGCCATCATCCTCAACACGGATGGAGTGCGCGGGTACGCCGCGCGCCGCACCCTGGTGGATGTGCTCGAGGCCCAGCAGTCGCTGCCCGCGTACCTGCTGCTGCGCGAGCTGCGTGACACGCTCACCCTGGGGCTCCCGTCGCTGCCCGAAATCGACCGGGTTCAGACGGAGGACCTGGTGAGCCGCATCTCCGCGGCCGTGTCCCCGTACTACCGCTGACAGGTGGCACGAGCCCGGCGGGGGGCGTGTCCTCCCGTCGGGCTCGGCTCCCACTCAGGGCGCGAGCGGCCCGGTGGACTCCGTCGGGGGTGGGGGTGGCATCTGCGTCCCGGGGACCGGTCCGGCGCGAGGCAACACGACGATGAAGGTGGTGCCCTGACCGGGGTGGCTCTCCAGGAAGATGCGTCCGCCATGTGCCTCGACGAGCTGGCGGGTGATGAACAGCCCCAGGCCCAGACCGCCGTAATGGCGGCTGGACACCGCGCGCTCGAAGCGGTCGAACACGCGCGCCGCGTCCTCGGGCGCGATGCCGATGCCCCGGTCCCTCACCTCCAGCCGGGCCTCCGCCTCGTCCCCGAGCACGCGAACCTCCACGGGTGCGCCGTGTCCATACTTGAGCGCGTTGGACAATAGATTGGTGATGACCTGCTCCAGTCGCAGCCGGTCCCACCGGCCCGTCACCGGCTCGGGCGTGTCCACGTCCAGGCGCACGTTCATCGTCTGCGCCTCCGCCTCGAAGCGGCGCACCAGCTCGCGCACCAGCTCTCCCAGCTCCAGCGGCTCCAACTGGAGCTCCATCTTGCCGCTCGACAGCCGCGACACGTCCAGCAGGCTGTCCACCAGCTTGGTGAGTCGGGTCGTCTGCCGCTCGCAGGTCTCCACGCCGCGCTCCAGGCGCACCGTGTCCACGGGCTCGCCCTGGTGGAGCTGTCGGAAGAGGAGCTGGAGCTGGAGCTTCAGGGACGTCAGCGGCGTGCGCAGCTCGTGCGCGGCGACGCTGAGGAACTCGTCGCGCACCCGCACCGCCGCTCGGGCCTCGCTCGCCAGTCGTCGCTGCTCGGCGCTGGCGCGCTCCGCGCTGGCCCTCGCGTTCACCTGGGCGCGCGTGACGAGGAACACCAGCAGCGACATCAGCAGCCCACCGCCCGCCACCGTGGCCGGGTGGCTGGAGCGCGTCCCCTCGAAGAAGGCGGGCCGCGTGGTGAAGACCAGCGTCCAGGGTGTTCCCGCCACCAGCACGGTGAGCTGCTCACGGAGCAGGCCGCGCCCCTTCGGGGCCTGCTCGGAGCGCGAGGTGTAGAGGAGGTCCGTCGCGCGGGTGCCGCCCCCATCGTAGATGGTCAGGTCGATGGTGGACTGGAAGCCGGGGAAGCGCAGGCCCTCCACCAGGTCCCTCATGCGGAAGGCGCCGAACACGAAGCCCTGAATCTGGGCGCGGCGTGCTTCGGGGGTCGAGGGCTCGGGCTCCTCGTAGAGCGGCACGTAGAGCAGGAAGCCCACCTGTCGGTCCGGTGCGCTCTTCGGCTCCGACACCAGCCTCACCTTGCCGGAGGCCGCGGGCAGGCCTGTCTCCAGCGCGCGCTGGAGGGCCGCGTGACGCACGGGCTCGGACGTGATGTCGAAGCCGAACGCGCGAGCGTTGTTCCCGTCGAAGGGCTCCACCATGGTGATGACGGCGTGGTCCTGCCGCACGATGCGGGGACGGACGCGATAGTCGGGGAAGCCCTCGGCGCGCACCTCGGCCTCGTGCCGTGGAAGGTCCTCCTCGCGAAGCCACTGGGCGAAGCCGATGCTCTGGATGCCAGGAAAACGCCGCCGGGCCTCCAGGCTCGCGGTGTACGCGCGGAACTCCCGCCGCTCCACCTCCTGGCTGCCGCTGAACACCCCGCGCGTGCCCAGCAACATGGCCTGGTACATGTCCATGCGTTGCAGGAGCGCCACGCTGCCGTCGGTGACGGCGTTCTCGAAGAGCTGCTCCCGGCGCAGGTCCACGCCGCGCTGGACGTAGGCGGTGGCCCCGGCGGTGATGAGCAGCCCCATCAGCAGGGCGCCATACGCGGCCGCGTTGCGGCGCAGGTGGGAGAGGAGGGGGGGCGACACGGCTTCGCGGAAGCAGGACCGGAGGGAGGTTGCCGGGGAAGGGGCCGGGAGAACGACGACGCGAGCTTCGAGTGCGCGGCGGCCCCCTTCAAGCCGTCCCCACCCGCGCGTGTCCTCCAGGAGAAACGTCCGGGGCCGAAACACAATCCCCGCCCGCCCGTTCGCACCACGGACACTGCAACGGCTGCTCGCTCAGGGCATTCTAGGAGCCATGGTGCGTCACGTCATCGTCGTGGGAGCGGGACCGGGTGGGCTGTCCGCCGCCATCAACCTGGCCGGCCAGGGCTTTCGAGTCACGGTGGTGGAGAAGGACCCGGTGCCCGGCGGGCGGATGAAGGGCCTGACGCTCGGACCGCAGGGCGAGTATTCGCTCGATACTGGTCCTTCCATCCTCCAGCTCCCCGGTGTGTTGGAGCGCATCTTCGAGCGGGCGGGCCGGCGGTTGGCGGACTACGTGAAGCTGGTCCCCCTGGACGTCAACACGCGGGTGCACTTCTGGGATGGCACCCACCTGGACACCAGCCGACACCCGGAGCGCATGGAGGCGGAGGTCGCCCGCTTCGGTCCGGAGCAGGCCGCGGCGATGCGCCGGTGGTTGGCGGAAGGGAAGCAGAAGTACGGCGTCGCGTACGAGAAGTTCATCTGCACGCACGCGGGAAGCCTGGGTTACTACGCCCCCTGGCGTCTGGCGCCCACGCTGCGCTTCAAACCCTGGCAGACGCTGTACCGGCACCTGGACTCGTTCTTCCATGACGACCGGCTGACGTACGCGCTGGCGTATCCGTCGAAGTACCTGGGCCTGCACCCGACGACGTGTTCGTCGGTGTTCAGCGTGATTCCCTTTCTGGAGCTGGCCTTCGGTGTGTGGCACGTCGACGGCGGCTTCCGAGAGCTGGCGCGAGGGATGATGCGGTGCGCGCAAGATTTGGGCGCGACGTTCCGCATGGGCGCGCCGGTGGAGCGCGTGCGCGTGGAGGCGGGGCGCGTGGTGGGCGTGACGCTGGTGGGGGGCGAGGTGTTGGACGCGGACGCGGTGGTGATGAACGCGGACCTGCCGTACGCGGCGACGAAGCTGGTGCCCGCCGAGGCGCGCGAGGGCTCGCGGCTGACGGACGCGGCGCTGGAGAAGGCGAAGTACTCGTGCAGCACGTTCATGGCGTACTACGGGCTGGACACGCGCTACGAGGACCTGCCGCACCACCTCATCTATCTCTCGGAGGCGGCGCGGCGCACGGACCGGGACGCGCTGGAGGACCGGAGCGTCGACGTGGACGACCCGCCCTTCTACGTGTGCAACCCGTGTGTGACGGACCCGTCCGGCGCGCCGAAGGGGCACTCCACGCTCTACGTGCTCGTGCCCACGCCCAACACGGCGCGGCCCGTGGACTGGGCGAAGACGGAGGCCACGTTGCGCGAGCGCATTCCAGACATGCTCGCGAAGGTGGGGCTGAAGGGCGTGCGTGAGCACATTCGCGAGGAGCGCTACTTCACGGCGGAGACCTGGCGGGATGACTTCAACGTGTTCCGGGGCGCGGTCTTCAATCTCTCTCATACATGGATGCAATTGGGTCCGCTGCGGCCCCGGGTGAAGAGTCCGGACGTGGAGGGCTTGTTCTGGGTGGGTGGGGGCACGCATCCGGGCAGTGGGCTGCTCACCATCATGGAGAGCGCCAACATCGCGGCGGACTACCTCAACCGCGAGGCGGGCCAGGGGCCGCTGCCGGGCTGGCCGTACGTGCCGCCACTGGACGACGCGAAGCGGGAGGCCGCGGGCCCGTCGTCGATGCAGGCGCCCCGGGCGCGCGCTGGCTGAGCTTCCTTCCCCTCCATGCGAACGGAGGGGGTCCCTCGCGTGGGGGCGTGACGGATGCGAAGCTGTCACCCTGTCCGTGGAGGTCGCGAGCGTATGCCCTTCTTCATCCCGTTGGCGGTGGGTGGCCTGGTGCTGACGGCGCTGGGGCTCGGCGTGAAGCGGGTCCTGGATGAGGGCCTCGTGGGGGCGCCGGAGCCGCCGGAGGTCCGCGCGGCTCGTGAGCGGCACGCGGTGGCGTTGGGCTCGCTCAAGTCGACCCGGCTGCGCGTGCGCGCGGGGATGGCCTCGCTGGGCGAGCGGCAGGTGAAGGCGAAGGCGGAGGTGGTGGAGCCGCTGCGTGGGCTGCTGGCGCGCCTGGAGCGGTGGGAGCATGCGAGGCGGGAGGACGTCCTCCCGGCCGAGGCCCTGGCCGCGCTGGAGGCGCTGCCCGCGGAGCCCGTGTCGCGAGCGGCGCGGCGTGCGTGGCCACTGTTCGGTTCAGGGGCGACGGCGCCGCCGGAGCTGGTGCCGGTGCTCGAGTGGTTGGAGCGGGGCTGGTTGCAGGAGGACGCGGTGCCGGTGGTGTTGGATGGGATGTCGCTGTTCCACGCCGCGGCGCCCTGGGCCGCATCGCCCGCGCCGGACACGGTGGAGGCGCGTGTGCGGTGTCTGGAGGACTGCGCGGCGACGCTGACGCGGGCCACGGACTTCCTGGAGGCGCTGCTCCAGCGACTGGCCGCGCTCGACGCGCGGGTCGGAGCGCTCCAGGGGCGCGCGGAGGTTCAGCTGACGTACCTGGATGCGGCCAGCTTCGAGGAGGGCGGCGAGGAGCCTCGTGAGCGGCTCTCTCGCCTGGGTGTGCTCGCGGGACGGTTGATGGTGCTGCTGCGCGCGCCAGTGCTGACGTTGGATGGGCACCTCGCGCCGGAGCCTCCGGTGTCAGTGGAGGAAGCGACGCTGGCTCCGACGTAGCGCCGCGCACTGGGCGGAGGCCTTCGCCGGGCCTTCGGTGTCAGCGGAGGAACAGGCGCGGGCTCAGACGTAGCGCCGCGCACTGGACGGAGGCTCGGGCCCGAGCCTCCGGTGTCAGCGGAGGAAGCGACGCTGCTTCAGACGTAGCGCTGCGCGAGCTGGGACACCTGTCCCGTCGCATGCGTGACGGCGACGGCGGCCTGCTGCGTGGTGTCCAGGTGGCGCAGCGTGTCCGTCGTGAGTTCGTCCAGCTCGCGCACGGCGGCGAAGAGCTGGTCCACGCCCTGGTGCTGCTGGGCCACCGCCTCGGCGATCTGCCGCACTGCGGACGCGGACTCGCGGGACAGCGTGGCCAGTTCGCGCAGCCGCTCGCCACTGGTGCGCAGCGGCGTCAGCGCCGTCTCCACACCCGCGGCGCCCCGGTCCGTCATCTCCGTCGCCTGGGTTGCGGCCGAGGCCATCGTCTCCAACAGGCCGCGCACCTGATTGGTGGCCTGGACGGACTGGTCCGCCAGCTCGCGCATCTGCCGCGCCACCACGCCAAAGCCCTTGCCGTGCTCACCCGCGCGCGTGGCTTCAATGGCCGCGTTGATGGCCAGCATGTGCGACTGGTCCGCCAGCGCCTTCACCACTTCCGACACGCGACCCACCTCGCGGGCGCGCTGCCCCAGGTCCTGCATCTGCTCATGCAGCCCGTCGGCGATTTCGCGGATGGAGGCGAGGCCCTTCTCGGTGCCGAGCAGGGACTCCTCGCCCAGCCGGCCCACGGCGGCGGCGCGCTCGGCGACCTGGAGGATGCTGGTGGCGCGCGAGGCCGCCACATGCGACGCCTGCTGGATTTCCTGTGCGGTGGCGCGCGCCTGATGCAGCGCCGCGGCCTGTCGCGACAACGTCTGGTTCTGCTGGCTGCTGGCCTCCGACAACCGGTTGCCCGCCTGGGCCAGGTCCCCGGCCGACGAGCGCAGCGAACGAGGCAGCTCCTGGAGCCGCTGATAGAGCTGCCACGTCGTCGCCGCCAGGTCGCCCAGCTCGTCCGTGGACACCCAGCGCGGCGGTGCGGCGCGGCCTTCCACCAACGCCTCCAGCGATGCACCGACCGCCCGCGAGCCCTTGGCGAGCCTGCGCGCGGCCCACGCCGCCGTGAGGATGGAACCCAGCGCGGCATAACCGCCGAACATGATGACCGGCAGCACCAGGTCGCGCTGCAGCGGCGCCACGGTGGCGCGCACGCGGTCGGCCGACGCGGCCTGTCCTCGTGACTCGATGTCGGCCGCCAGCGCGCCCATCTCCCGCTCCAGCCTCAGGTGCAGGGTGACGATGCTCGTCAGACACGTGACGAGCAGCGCGGACACGACGGTGGCCGGAAGCAGCCACAGCTGCCTCGGCGCGAAGCCCTCGCCCGCGGGCCGGGCACTCGGCGCGCGCTGGTATGCCTCCAGCACGGTGGGCATCAGCATCTGCTCATAGAGCATGTACAGGAGCGGGCTGCTGAACAACCCCGCGCTCACCGCCACCGCCACGCCCACCGGCACCACCGACATGGGCCTGTCCAACAGCAACGCCACGCCGCCGTTGAAGAGCACCCCGCCAATGAACCACGACACCATCGACTCGCCGAACGCCAGCGTCGAAGGGATGCGGATCAGCCGCTCCACGCGCAGCTTCCCCTGCGAGGCCATGGCGCGCTTCAGGAGCCACGGAATCACAAGCACCGGCTGCGCCACCGCGCACAACCCCAACACCAGCGGCGTGATGACTCCCAGGAGGATGCGCGTCGCGCGCGGCCCTTCCAGTGAGAGCAATTGCATGTCCACGTAGAGGGCCGGACAGAAGGCCACCGTCGTGATGAGGGACCGCAGCAGGTACATCCGCCGGAACAGCGCGCCAGGGGTCGGAAGCGGAGGAGTAGACATCGGGAAGCAGTGACTCCGGGGTGGCAGTGACCTCAGCGTGCGGGCCGGCGCGCCTTGCGTCAATGTCCCGTTTCAGCCTGAGAGAAGGATTCCAACCAGGCAGCGTGTCTGCATGGTCGTCAGCACCGGCGCGGGACCCTACCTCCTGTCTGTCTGCATGTCAGGCAATTCAAGGAAAATTATGGGATTACCACCCCATGCTCCGAGACGCGGGTGGCGCGCGGGCCGCTCCATGCGGAGCTCCTGGCGCGTGCGAGGCAGGAGGCTGACACCGGCACCTACATCAGCGAGGGGACCGCCCGTTGCTGGGCGAAGTGGGCTCCCGGGCGGGCCGATGCGCCTCCGCCGTTGATGCTCCCAGGGCAGGCGAGCGTCGTCGCGCCGCCTGCATGCCACCTGGCGCGTGTTCACACTCTCACCACAACGGCTCTCAGGAGCTCAAAGCCAAAGGAGATGCGTCATGGGTGAGTTGATCGACAAGGCCAAGGGCAAGATCAAGGAGACCGTGGGCGCCGCGACGGGCGACCGCTCGCTGGAGGCCGAGGGCAAGGTCGACACGGCGAAGGGCCACGCCAAGGAGAAGGTCGAGGACGCCAAGCGTGCGGTCCGGGACGCGGTGGACGACGACAAGCCTCGCCGCGATGAGCCCTAGTCCGGTACCGCGAAGACGATGATTGCTACGGCGGGGTCGCGGGGCATGCCCTCGTGACCCGTCGCCGTTGTATCCGCCCTAGCGCTTCGCCGCGGGTGGACACGCCACTTCAAGAAACGTCGTGGTCTTCCCACTGAGCATCACCCACAAGCAGCGCAGCACACAGCCCGCGCCGAACTCTCGGTAGATGAGACCCAGATTGGTGACCACCTCTCTGCCGGTGATGACCCCGCGCATTGGCCCTCCCCCTTCTTCAGCATCCCGTCCGACCCGCCACCCACCGCGCTGCCGTAGCACCCCATCTGCAAAGCCTCGGCCGCGCTCCTCGCGGCCCGCAGGAGTCGCTCTGTCGCTCCTCGGACGTGCCAAGCGGGCCAATCTTCGTGCCGGGGTGCATGTCCCTTACGACTCACGTGAGATACGGACGCCAGACGCCTGGAGTTTTTTCAGGGAGGCCGTCCACCGTGCGACGCACTTCTCCTTCCCGCGCGCAGCGGGGGCTTGAGCCCCTGCCTCCCTTGGTGACGTCTCGCCTCCCGCGACGAGGTGTCGTGCTCCACCCTCACCCAGGTCTGAGTCGCGACGACGTCGCTGTCACCCGACTGAAGCGCCGGGCCACGCGGCGAGCGCGCGTCGTCCAGAACGCAGGGGGAGCGGTGCACGCGAGGACCTTGGGGCTCTGTCGTCTGCTCGGGCACGCGCCGTCCCCGCGGCACGGGTGGCATCTGGGCGCGAGGGCCTGAATCTTCGGAGCGAGGACTTGGACATCGCCGCGTCACGGCGGCGGACCGACGAGCAACGGCTCGCCCAGGTCGCGTCAGGTGCATGGGATGGCGTGTCACCGCCCCACGGCGCCGACACTAAAGAAGTAGGGACAGACGAAAGGAGGGTCTCGCGATGAGGCAGCACGAGCTGACCCGGCTGGACATTCCATTGTTGTCACCCGGGCCCTCCCGGGGCCCGAGGGGCATGACACGCCTGGTGGTGGCGACGGACTTCTCGCTGCGCTCCGAACTGGCGCTGGCCCGGGCGCTGCGGCTTCCGCTGGGCATGGGAGCCACCTTCACGGTGATGCACGCGGGGCCTCCGCTGGAGGGCTCGCCCGCGGGAATCGTGGCGGGGGAGCGGTGTCTGCGCAAGGCGGTGAGCGCGGTGGCGCGGCGGTTGAGGCAGCGGCAGGACGTGACGGTGCACGAGGAGCTGCGCCGGGGAGACGCGGTGGACGCCGCGGTGGCGGTGGCGCGCGAGCAGGGCGCGGAGCTGGTGGTGCTGGGCGGCACGCACGTGACGGTGCCGGGACGGGAGCTCGGTGAGCGCTCGACGGTGCGACGGATGGTGCGGCGGTTGGACACGTCGGTGCTGACGGTGTTGCCGCATCCGGCGCGGCCGTACGCGAGCCCGCTGGTCGCGGTGGACTTCTCGCGCGAGTCCCGGAGGGCGCTGGAGCTGACGCTGAGGTTGTGTCCCCTGACGCTGGTGGAGGTGTTGCACGTGGTGGACACCCGCGCGGACGAGGCGGCGCTGCGCGCGCGGGGGGCGTCACCGGAGAGCTTCCTGGTGTTGCAGCGGGAGCGGGAGGACGCCGCGAGGGTGGCGCTCGCCCGCTTCCTGGCTCCGTACCGGGAGACGGGGCGCGAATTGGAGGCCCGGCTGCGTGGAGGCGAGCCGGGCGAGAGCATCCTGGCGCACGCGGCGGAGCTGGGCACGGACCTGCTGGCGCTGGCGGGCTCGGGGCAGGCCGAGGGGTGCGGCGTCTCGCTGGCGGAGCGGGTGCTGGCGAGGTCCTCGTGCGACGTGCTGGTGTCCCGGCACGAAGGGCGCGCGGTGTCGTGAGGGGCCAAGCGCGCGGACGCCGGGCGCGTTATGAACTCGCCCTGTGTCTCCTCGTTCTCTTGATGCCACGCCCCCCGCGAAGACCTCCCTCAAAGACCGCCTGAAGGGCGCCGGGAGCCTGTTCCGGCAGCTCCCCGGCACGTTCCAGCTCTTCTGGCGGGCGAGCCCCCAGGGGGCGGTGCTGCTGGGGGCGCTGACGCTGGTGGCGGCGGTGTTGCCGGCGGGCATCGCCTGGGTGGGCAAGCTGATTGTGGACGCGGTGGTGGCGTCCGCGCAGGGCTCGGCGGAGGCGCACTCGCGCGTCTATGGCCTGGTGGGGCTGGAGTTCGGGTTGATGCTCGGCTCCGCGGTGGTGGAGCGGGGGCTGACGCTGACGCGGGAGTTGTTGCGCGCGAACCTGGGCAACCTGCTCAACGAGCGGATTCTCCAGAAGGCGCTGGAGCTGGAGCTTCAGCACTTCGAGGACTCGGACACCTACGACAAGATGCAGAACGCGCGGCGCGAGGCGAGCAGTCGCCCGCTGTCGCTGGTGATGCAGGCGTTCTCCATCGTCCGCAACGCGATTACGTTGTCCACCTTCGCGGCGCTGTTGATTGCGTTGTCGCCGTGGAGCGTCGTCGTGTTGGTGGTGGCGTCGGTTCCGGCGTTCATCGCGGAGGCGCGGCTGGCGATGGCGGGCTTCCGGCTCTACTCGTGGCGTGCGCCGGAGGGGCGCAAGCTGAACTACCTGGAGTGGATCCTCACGCGCGACAGTCACGTGAAGGAAGTGAAGCTCTTCGGGTTGGGGGAGCTGGTGCTGGGGCGCTACCGGGAGCTGTTCCGGAAGTTCTTCGCGGAGGACCGCGCGCTGGCCTTCAAGCGGATGGGGTGGGGTCTGGGTTTGGGTGTGTTGTCGCTGGCGGCCTTCTACGGCTGCTATCTGTTCGTGGCGGGGCGGGCGGCGGACGGGGCCATCACCGTGGGCGACATGGTGTTGTACCTGGGGGTGTTCCGGCAGGGGCAGGCGGCGTTCCAGGGCATCCTGACGAGCGTGGGCTCCATGTACGAGGACGCGCTCTTCATGAGCAATCTCTTCACGTACCTGGAGATTCCGACGGGCAGCGAGTCGCCCCGGGTATTGCCGGCGAAGTCACCGCCGCGCGGGCCGACCAACGACATTGAGTTGCGCGACGTGTCCTTCCGCTATCCGGGGAAGGAGGCGTGGGCGCTCAGGCATGTGTCGTTGACGCTGCGGCCGGGACAGAAGCTGGCGCTGGTGGGGGAGAACGGGGCGGGGAAGAGCACGTTGTTGAAGCTGCTGTTGCGGCTGTACGAGCCGACGGAGGGGGTCATCCTCTACGGGGGCGTGGACATCCGGGACATGGACGTGGGGGATTTGCGCAGCCGCTTCGGGGCGGTGTTCCAGGACTTCGTGCGCTACCAGTTCAACGTGGCGGAGAACATCGGGTTGGGGCACGTGCCGGCGCTGGAGGACCGGGGTCGCATCGTGAAGGCGGCGGAGCAGGGTGGGGCGAGTGGGGTGATTGAGACGCTGCCGAGCCAGTACGACACGATGCTGGGCGGGTGGTTCGAGAAGGGGCAGGAGCTGTCGGCGGGGCAGTGGCAGAAGCTGGCGGTGGCGCGAGCGTTCATGCGGGACGACGCGGAGGTACTGATTCTGGATGAGCCCACGGCGAGCATCGACGCGGAGGCGGAGCACGCGTTGTTCGAGCGCTTCCAGGCGCTGGCGGCGGACCGGATGGCGATAGTGATTTCGCACCGCTTCTCCACGGTGCGGATGGCGGACCAGATCGCCGTGTTGCACAACGGCGGCGTGGACGAACTGGGCAGTCATGACGCGCTGATGGCGAAGGACGGGCGCTACGCGCACCTGTTCCGCTTGCAGGCGCGCGGCTATCAGACCTGAGGCGAGGCGCTCAGTCCCGCTTGCCGCGACGCATGACGGGGATGCGGTCGGGAGACTCCCTCGACTCGATGTGGTCGATGGCGTCGAGGGCCTCCTCTGCGACGTACCACCAGCCCGGGTTCACCCGCTCGTCTTCCTCGGCGACCTTGCGGAGCGCGGGGATGGCGGGGCGGTGCTTGAGGGCGCCGAGGGCGAAGCAGGACCAGAAGCGCAGCTCGACGGCGGGGTGTTCGAGGAGGCCGATGAGGGTCTGGAAGATGCGCCGGTTCAGGCCCGACGACGTTGATGGCCTGAGGGCCTCGAGGGACTGACCGCGGACGCTCATGTGCTCGTAGGGGTCCTCGGCGGCTTCGAGCAGGGCCTCGATGACGGGGGGCGAGCCCTTGTCGATGCTGCAGAGCAGCCAGGCGCAGACCTCACGGGCCTTGGGGTCGGCGGCGGTGCGCAGGAGTCTGGCCACGTGACGTGCAGTGACGGGGTCCTTGCGTTGCAACAGCACCATGGCGGCCTGATGTCGGGCGGCTTCGTCTCCTGTCTCGAGCGGGCCGAGCAGCAGCGCCAGCTCCGGTGGAGGAGCCTGGAAGGCCGGAGCGCGAGGGCGTCGGGCGGTGCGTTTCGTGGGGGGCTTCATGGGAGCACCCTACGCGGTTTCAGGGCGGGGGAGCCGGGTCCGACCCCTTCAGGTGCCCCTGCCGCTTCTGGCGTGCCTTGTCCCTGAGGACGAGCAGGGCACCCAGGGCGAAGAGCACCGCGGCGAAAGAGATGCCCCCTCCGATGAATCCGCCGACGAAGCCACCGAGCCCACGCACGGCGGCGCCGACGAAGCCCTCGAGTCCCCAGATGGGGGCCGAAGTGATGCCCCACACGGCACCCGCCACTCCGAAGAGGGCCGCAGCGGTGAAGATGACGGGCTCGATGAGGTTCATCGTCTGCCTCGAGGGGCGGCGGGAGGACTGGCGCTCCCGTCATTGAAGCACACGTGAGGGGCGCCCTGGGCTCGCACCGAGGGCGCGAAGGCTCAGGTGGGCTGGTGCTCGCGCCCGAACTCCGTGAGGAACTCGGCCAGGGGCTTGGTGGCCTCGGGATGCAGGGCGCCGAGCACTTCCAGGGCGAAGCTCGCGGGCGCCGAGCCGGACGCGGTGATGACGCGTCCGTCGCGCACCGCGCGCGGCCCGGGTCGATAGTGCGCGACACCGTTGTAGGCCGGGACGTGTTGCTGGAGGAAGTCGAGGGCGTTGCTGGTGTGTGCGCGGTCATCGAGCAGGCCGGCCCGGGCCAGCGCGAGCGTCGCACCGCAGATTCCGGCGACGACGAGGCCCGCGTCCGCCGCGCGCCGGAGCACGGGCGTGAGGTCGGGGCTCTCGGGCGTCATCCAGAGCGAGGACCCAATCAGCACGAGCGCATCGGCCTGGTTGGGAGAGAAGTCCTCGAGCGCGCCGTGGACCTGGATGGTCATTCCGCCAATCGATGAAACCGGGCGTCCCCCTGGCGACAACCACGACACCGTGTCACCGAAGTCCTCGCGCGCCCCCGCCGCCAGCAGCGCGGGCTCCCAGTCGGCGAACGGCTCCACCACGACGAATGCGATACGGGCCAACAGCGTGCTCCTCGTTGAATGAGCCCCGAGGATAGGGAAAGTGGGCGCGACGCTCCAGACGAGAGAAGGCCCCCACCGCCAGGACAAAGCAGCGGCGGGGGTCTTCGCCCCGGAGTTCAAAGTAATACGGATTTCAGTCAGGCCGGAGTCGTTCCACTCAGGGTAAGGGAAGACGGTTCGCGGCCGCCTGTTGGCGGGCGATGAGTTGAAGAATGAGAGTCATTGGTTGAGTCAATGACTTTTCGATGTAGTGCCCGCCGCACGAATGGACAGAGTCCGTTCGTGCGCCGCGTCCCTTACTGGTCCGTCCAGCGGAGGTGCCATGGGCCGCCGCGAAAGAGGCAGACTTCGTTTGCAAGGGGCTCGCAGTCGCCGCATGCCGTGTTCGGAGCCCGGATGAGGGTTCCATCGCAGCAGCGGATGCCACAGGTCCGAAGGTTGGGCGAACAGGGCTCTTTGACGAGATTGCAGGCCATGGCCTCGACCTCGCCGCCCTCGGTCACGGCCTCCATACTGATTTCCTCGCCGGGCGTGGCCTCGACGGGAGCCTGCTCCTCCGGGAGCGGACCTCCGCACGCGGTCAATGCCACGATTCCAGCCAACAGCGCACAACGCCGCAGTCCTGCGATGAACATGATTGTCTCCGCTTTCTTTGGCGTCTGGGTTCGGAAGAGCCCATCAGACGCAAAGCCAGTAAGCCACGGAGTTCCGGCGAAGGCAATATGTCATGCATGTAAGTGATTGCCGGAGTCAATGAGTTGCATGGGGTCCGTCCATGGTGATGGGTCATGGATAGGGATTCCCGCATGCCGCGCCGCGCCCAATGCGAACGCACGGCTCCGCCGGAAACCCTGTGGCTCCTTCCGGCGGGGTGCGTGTGATGCGGTAACCCGCTACGGCGCGGGCGTCGACCTCGGGGAGGGTGCTTCCGTGAGCCCTGGCTCGGTGATTGCCCGTGAGGGCACGAGGACTCTCACTGAGAACTGGTCCAGGTAGGAGGGGGCCAGTGCGCTGAGCCACTGGGCATGGGTCCCCTCCCACAGGGCACCTGAGAGGGTGAAGACTCCAATGGGTCCCAAATAGCGGTTGCGGTCCATTCCCATGCCGGGCCGGTGCTCCGGCCGCCCCAGGCGCACGAACAGCCGCATGTCGCGCAGGACGTTGTCATAGACAATGAGGCCAAACACGACGTTGGGTTCGTCCGCTGCGAGTCGGAGTCCCGCGTCGGCGGTCCGCTCGATGGTGTTGCTGATGATGTGTACCCCTTCACCCTTCACGATGCGGATGCCCTGTCCATTGGTGCGCGACGCATAGTTGTAGATGTCGTGGATGTAGTTGCTTTCAATCAGCACGTTGGTGGGATGGTCGATGACGTTGTTCCCGCCAATGGAGATGCCCCGGCCCGCTTGGTAGATTTCATTGTCCAGAATCTGGATGTTCGTCGCGTCCTCGTGAATCAGCACGCCTTCGGCGGCGGACGTGTTCGCCTGCCAGGGAAAGCGGGTGATGTTCGGGAGGTCGTAGATGATGTTCCTGTGCAGCAGGAGGTCATCGCAGGCCTTGACGTCGACGCCGTTCTCCCCCGTGGCATGCAGTCGATTCCTCTCGACGAGGATGATGGCGGGCCGGCCGCCATTCGGCTGACACTGCACCCCGTCGCCCGAAACGTCGTGGATGTCGTTCTCCACGATGAAGATGTTGCGGGACACGCCTCGGATCGCCACGCCGTGCGAGTCCGTGTTCGTCTTGGAGAAGTCGTAGATCTCGTTGTGGTCGAAGAGGACGAACTCCGCGTAGCTGGCGATGACGCCGCCGCCGGCCCGGCCTCCGTGCAACTTCGAGTCGCGGAGTTGGGAGCAGGTCGTGTTGGTCTCGAAGAGCACGGCGAACGACGGTCTGCTTTGGACGTCCACCTCGAAGAACTGGACGATCCAGTACGGCTGGCTCACCATGACCAGGCTGCCGACGTTGGTGGCCGCTGGCAGGATGCGAGGACGCGCGGCCTGCTCACCCCTCAGGACGATGGGAGCGTCGGCGGTGCCTGGTCGAGCCCCCTTCGGAGCGGTGATGGCGACCTGCTCGTTGTAGTCACCTGCTCTCACCACGATGACGTTTCCCGGCCGGGCGACCTTCACCGCCGCCATGATGGTGGAGTAGGGATTCTCGTTGGACCCCAGAGGCTTCGTGGGGTCTCGTGGGCCGGTCTTCGCGACATGGATGGTGGGACCTTGCGCCTGCGTCCCCCTCGGACAGTGGTCGTAGAAGAGGTCTTCCGTGAAGATGGGTGCCTGCCTCGCGGTCTGAGTCCCCACCCTGTCCGACGATGCGCCGTCCTCGTATGCCTCGGGCTGGCTCGTGCCGCAACCCAGCGCGCCGCCGCATAGCCATGTCATGCAGGCCAGATGCGTAAGTATTTGCCCCCATCGATGCTTCGTCATGTCCGTCCCCCTCGTGCCCTGCCACCGCGAGGGTTCATGGTTGTAACGGCCCTGCCCCACATCAACCTCGTTGCCCCGAAGGATGGACGCGCTGCTGTCCATACCCCTGGGGAGGTAGGTCCCTCCCGGGAGTCTTGTGGAAGCTTTCCAGGGGCCTGCATTCGCAGGTCTCGACCCGTGGGGAAGCAATGACTGTCAGATACGACCCGGAAATCATTCGCGCCCATGCGCAGGCGCTCTATGACCAGGCACGAGGCATGGTCTTCGCGTGGGGCCTGGCTGGTTTTGTCGGAGGAGGAGTCGCTGGCGCGGTGCTCGACGCGGCGATGAAGAGCGGGCCGATAGGGGCCGTGGTCCTCGGCTTCATCGGGATGGCGCTGGGGGTCCGCTCGGCGAGGTCGCGGGCCTTCGTCCTCCAGCTCCAGGCGCAGACGGCGCTGTGTCAGGTCGCCATCGAGGCCAACACGCGCCGCGCCGCCGATGCCGTGGTGTCCGCCGCGAGTCCGCCGGAGGGCGGTCGGCTCACCCAGGTGGGCTGAGCACGGCGCCCTGGAGTGCTACGCCGTCGGCAGGTGGTCGCGGACGACGCCGAGCCAGTATTCCTTGCCGTAGTACTGGCTCATCTTCCCGATGAGCTTCCCCTCGCGGAACAGCAGGAACGTGGGGATGCCGTAGAGGCCGAAGCGGTGGGCCAGCGTCTCGTGCTGGTATGCGTTCACTTTCACGACGCGCATCGGTGCGCCGTCCAACTCCGAGAGGAGCATGGGCTCGGCCGCCGCGTAGATTTCGCAGTTCGGGCAGCCGTCACCCCAGAAGTCCACCACCACCAGCTCGCCCTTCGGCTCCATGACCAGCTGGTCGAAGTTCTCCGCCGTCCCCTCATAGCTCACGGGATGTGCCATGCCCCTTGCCTAACGGGTCGCTCTGCCGGCTTCAAGCCGGGCTCGGCCCGGGTGGCGGGTCCCCGGGGAACCCGTTCCGCGCGGTCGTGGATCAGCGGAAAGAGGCCTGTCTGGCCTGGAGTGGAGGGGGCGCGAGGCCCGGGCCCTTCTGGGTCGGTGGCGGGTCCTCCTCCCGAGCAAGGGGATGGATGGAGCCCTGGCCCGGCGTTGTCGTGATAGGTCGGGGAGGGCTCGGGTGGCCCTACCTCGGGGGCTGGATCATTCCGTGCGGGGGGCCATCAAAAGCCCAACAGGCGCACTGCGCGGGACGCACAGCCGCCGTAAGGTTGTGGCAATGGTTGTGTCGTGGAGGGGTCATGCACGAGTGGTTGCAGGCACTGCGGAAGTCGGCGAAGGCAGCGTCATCGGGTGTGTCCGCGGATGAGGTCCGGTGGGCGGAGACGGAGTGTGGCGTTCCATTCCCCGAGGACCTCGGCCACCTGTACCTGTCCTTCAACGGGGGCGAGTTTCACGGGGACGTGAGTCTCTTCCCGCTGCACGGGCCCGAGGGCTCCGCGAGCGTGTTGGAGAAGACGCGGTTGAAGCTGGAGGGCCTTCCGGCGGCGGGTGTGTGGCGCATTGGAATGAAGGGGGCCCACCGGCACCTGTTCTCCGCGCGCAAGTCGGCCATGGTGGAGCAGGGCGATGGTGGTGGACCCCTGCCGGGTTGGGTCCAGGCGCTGGGTGACGAGGAATGGATTTTCGGCACCTGGGAGGGCGAGAAGCGCGAGATGCGGCTGTACCGCACGCTGAAGGAGATGCTCGACGTGCTCGTGCCTCCGGCGGAGGTCGAGAGCTTCGGTGAGCGCACTTTCGCGCGCGCGCTGAACGCGGTGCTCCAGGGCGCGCTCTCTGGCGTCGGGGTGGACGACGAAGAGGAGACGGAGGAGGAGTCCGTCACGCAGGAGGTGCTCGTCGAGGCCGAAGAAGAGGAGGACGAGGGCGCTCAGCGCGAGCTGGCCTACGAGTACGACGACGACGCGTCACGAGGCCGGAAGGGCGCCGAGACCGCCGGGTTCGGAAAGGCTGGCACGAAGGACGGCGGTGGGAGGAAGGCTCCGTCGAAGGTGGCGGTGAAGCAGGTGGAACTCTTCGTGCGTCCGACGATGCAGGAGGCGCTGCGCAAGGAGCTGGGGCCCGAGAAGAAGGAGGCGCCCAAGAAGAAGGCGGCCGAGGCACCGGCACCGAAGGCTCCTGCCGAGCCCGCCGCGAAGAAGGCGAAGCCTCAGGTGGCCGCGACGCCCGCTGAGGCAAAGCCGGTGAGCGCGCCCCAGGCGGAACCGACAGCGAAGAAGGCCAAGGCGAAGAAGGTGGCCACGCCACTGGCGTTGGCACCCGCGACGAGCGATGTGCCGGCGCTGCTCGCGGAGGCGGCGGCGAAGAAGTCGGCTGTGGCTCCGGCGGCGAAGGTGGATACGGCGACGAAGCCCCGTGAAGCCATCGTGAAGAAGGCCGATACGCCAGCGGTTGGCGCGCCCAGCACCGCAAGCAAGGCCGCCGTGAAGAAGGCCGCCGCGACGAAGGCCGCCGCGACGCCCTCCGCGACGAAGGCCGCCGCGACGAAGGCCGCCGCGACGCCCTCCGCGACGAAGGCCGCTGCGAAGAATGCTGCTGCGACGCCCGCTGCGAAGAAGGTCGCTGGGACGCCCTCCTCGAAGAAGGTCGCTGGGACGCCCTCCTCGAAGAAGGCTGCTGCGACGCCCGCCTTGAAGAATGCCCCCGTGAAGAAGACGGCTGCGACGCCCGTCGCGAAGAAGGCGCCTGCGAAGCCTGCCGCGACGAAGGCCGCAGCGAAGAAGTCCCCTGCGAAGTCAGCCGCGAAGAAGGGCACCGCGAAGAAGTCTCCTGCGAAGCCCACCGCGAAGAAGTCGGCTGCGAAGAAGGCGCCTGTGAAGTCAGCCGCGAAGAAGGCCCCCGCGAAGAAGGTCGCCACCCAGAAGGCGGGGGGCAAGAAGGTCGTCGCGGGGAAAGCTCCAGCGAAGAAGGCGGCAGCCAAGAAGGGCGCCGTCAAGAAGGCCAAGTCGAGGAAGTAGGCCCTCGACGCGTCCATGCGCGGCCCCTTTGTTCGAGGAGGGGCCGCCTCGCGGCGCGATGCAAGAAGACCGTCAATGTCAGCCTGACGAGGTCTCGCCGTTCCTCATCGTCAAACGAACTCCTGGGAGGAGAACATGACGATGGATGCTCTACGCGCGCTGGAAGCCTGGCTTGCCAATCACTCCAATGGAGAGTGGGAGCACCAGTACGGTGTTCGGATTGAGAACCTCGATAATCCAGGGTGGTTGGTCTACGTCGATCTGATCCAGACGGAGTTGTCGGGGGTCGCCTTCGAGGAAGTGACGATTGATCGAACGGACGAGGATTGGGTCCGCTGCCGAGTGCGTGCCGACGTCTTCGAGGGGTTTGGTGGAGCCTCGAACCTGAGGGAGATTCTGGGCCTCTTCCAGACGTGGCACGAGAAGTTCGCGGGCGGAAGCGCTCTGCGCGAGCCGTGAGTCCACGAGAAACCCCAGGGGGCGCGGGCGGGCCGGACCTCATCAGTCCGGCCTCGACCTTCCAACCGGTGGGCGCCGAAGCGCTAGCTCTCCGGGAGCTGGTCCCTGCGCGCGGGGCGCAAGCGCTCCTCGGGCTGGGCCGTCAGCTCCACTTCCTCCGCCTCCTCGTCACCCCGGCGGAACTCGTGAATCTGATCCGGCAGGATGTCTCGGAAGTCCGGCTCCTCCTCCAACGGGGGAGTCGCCGCCAGGTCCTGGTCGGAGATGTTGATCTCCTCCTCGCCGGTGTCCTGGTTCACGTGACGCAACGAAGTGGACTCGCCCACGTCCTCCGAACCGAGCTTCTTGAATCGCATGGTGTCTCCTCGCTCAAGCGGGGTGGGCCGAACCGCCGTACCTCAACAATGAGAACCCACGCGGGCCGCCGCAATTCGCGCCGCCCGCCCGCCTGCCGGGTTCGGCGGCTCAGCCCTTCGGGAACGCCGCGCGGCCCGTGGGGTAGACGGGCTCCACCTTCAGCAGCACCATGCCCAGCGCCAGCACGCGCGACAGCGTCTCGCGCACGGTGTAGCGCCAGGGTGTCGACCGCCCCTCGTCCGCCGCCACGCCCCACGCGTCGATGCCCACCGAGTTGGCGATGAACAGCGCCCGAGGCAGATGGAAGCGCTGGGTGACGAGCAACGCCTGACTCGCCCCGAACACGCCGCGCGCCCGCAGGCAGCTGTCGTAGGTGGACAGCCCCGCCTCGTCGCCCAGCACCGCGGACTCCGGCACGCCGCGCTCCAGGAGGTAGCGCCGCATGGCCCGCGTCTCGTGGTGGAAGGGCTGCACCTCGTCCCCGCTCACCAGCACCGCGCGCACCTTGCCCTCGCGCCACAGCGCCATCGCCATGTCCAACCGCTGGGCGAGCACTGGAGAGGGCACCGCGCCCGGCGCCAGCCCCGCGCCGAAGACGAGCGCCACCGGCGCTGTGGGCGCCTGCGCCAGGGACACGATGCGCTCCTCGTAGCTCACCCGCACGAGGTACGAGGTGACGAGCAGGCCCACCGTGCCCGCGAGCAGGAGAAAGAGGGCCCTGCGCGCCCAGATACCGCTCGCTCGGGTTGGCTTCATGGACCCAGGAACCACCGCACCAGGCGCCATTGTGTTACGGCCGACCGCCCTCGCAAAGCCCCGTGTGGACCTCCCGCGTCAAACCGGTGCGTCCGCCTGGGGGGCGGCCAACCCTGGCAACAGTCGCCGCAGCGTCTCCAGGAGCCGCTTGGGGTCCACCGGCTTGGGCAGGAAGGCCGCCACGCCCTGGCTCGCCGCGTACACCGCCCTGTCGCGGGGGCTCATGTCCGCCGTCTCCGCCGACAGGATGACCACCGGCACCCGCGCGAGCGCCGGGTCCGTCCCGCGCGCCGTCAGCACCCGATGGCCGTCCAGGACCGGCAGCCCCATGTCCAGCAGGATGAGCGAGGGAGGGGGCAGGGCCCCCAGGTGCGCCAGCGCCTCCCGGCCGTCGCCCGCGACGCGGACCTCGTAGCCTTGGAGCTCCAGGTAGGTCTGGAGCGCCTCGCGGATATCCACGTCGTCCTCGACGATGAGCAGGGGTCCAGCGGCGGCGACGGCTGAGGCCATGCCCTGGAAGGTAAGGGGTCTGCTCACCTCCGACAGCCCCAGGGTCGCCCGCCCGGCAGCCCCCGGGCCACGTGTCCGGAAAGCCCCGGCAGGACTGCCGTTGACCGGCTTGCGGCCCGCTTATATAGGGGGCCCCGCCGTCAGACTGCCTTGCTCCCACCCGGGCGCACCTGGGCAGAACGTCCCACAGGAGTCCTCCGTCCCATGGCGTCCCTTCGCGACATTCGCAAGCGCATCCGCTCGGTGAAGAACACGCGGCAGATCACCAAGGCCATGAAGATGGTCTCCGCCGCGAAGCTGCGAAAGGCGCAGGACGCCATCCTCGCCGCCCGTCCGTACGCGTCGATGCTGGACCAGATCATCTCGGACCTGACGGCGCGCTCCGGTGACGACAACCTCACCCATCCGCTGCTGGTGGCCCGCCCGGTCAAGCGCGTGGAGCTGGTGACGCTGACGTCGGACCGCGGCCTCGCGGGCGGCTTCAACTCCAACATCACCCGCCGCGCCAACCGCTTCATCTACGAGAACACCGCGCTGGAGCGCATCCAGGTCTCCACGGTGGGCCGCAAGGGCAACGACTTCTTCCGCAACCGCAACCAGACCATCCGCAAGGACTTCGGTGGGCTGTACCAGCGGCTGAACTACCGCGCCGCCGCGGAAGTGGCCGAGGAGCTCGTCGCCAGCTTCCTCAACGGCGAGGTGGACGCGGTCCACATCGTCTACAACGAGTTCATCAGCGCGATTAACCAGAAGGTCGTCGTCGCCCAGCTGCTGCCGCTGCAGACGCTCGGCGCCGAAGCGCCTCCCTCCGAGGGCGCCACCGCGATGGTGGACTTCAAGTACGAGCCGGACCGCCAGGCGGTGCTGGACCGGTTGGTCCCCCAGGCCGTCAACATCAAGGTCTACCGCGCCCTGTTGGAGAGCGTCGCCAGCGAGCATGGCGCCCGCATGAGCGCCATGGAGAACGCCACCTCCAACGCCTCGGACATGATTTCCAGCCTGACGCTCACCTACAACCGCACCCGTCAGGCGGTCATCACCAAGGAGCTGATGGAAATCGTCTCCGGCGCCGAGGCGCTCAAGTAGCTCCCGCCTCCTGTCGCGCAAGCCTCGGGCCCGCCCCATTTTTGGGTGCGGGCCCTTCGCGTTTAAGGGTCTCCACGAGCGCGTGAGGGCTCGCGCGAGGAGGGCCGCGTGAAGCAGCGACTGTGGGTGGTGCTGGGACTGCTGTGCATCAGTGGGTGTGCGTGCGAGACGGTGTCCAGCGGCCACGGGGGCATCGGCTTCGACTCGTTCGGCAGCGGCACCCAGCGTGAGCCCTATGGGGAAGGGCTGCATGTGCTCAGGCCGGGCAAGTCGCTCATCACCTACGATTTGCGCGTCCAGGAGATGAAGGACGAGCTGAGCGTGCTGTCCAACAACGGCCTGGACCTGAAGGTGGACTCCAGCGTGCGCTACCGGGTGGACCCGGCGAAGCTCTTCGAGCTGCACACGCAGACGGGCCCCCGCTACGCGGACATCCTCATCGCCCCCATCGCCCGCTCGGAGGCGCGCAAGGTGTTCGGCCGCTACGCGCCAGAGGAGATCTACTCCACCAAGCGCGAGCAGATTGAAAAGGAGATCCAGGACGAGGTGACCCGGGCCCTGCAGGGCAAGCACGTCGTCGTGGAGGCCATCCTCGTCCGGGACGTCACGCTGCCGGCCGCCATCCGGGAGGCCATCGCGGACAAGCTCGCCGAGGAGCAGCGCAGCCAGAAGATGCGCTTCACCCTGGACAAGGAGCGCCAGGAGGCCGAGCGCCGGCAGATCGAAGCCGAGGGCATCGCCAAGTACCAGAACATCGTCCGCCAGGGCCTCACCGAGGAGTACCTGCGCTTCAAGGGCATCGAGGCCACGGAGAAGCTCGCCTCCAGCCCCAACGCCAAGGTCGTCGTCGTGGGCGGCGGCTCGAAGGGCAACCTGCCGCTCGTCTACCAGGTGGACGGGAAGTAGCCGGGGGGTTGGCGCCGGGGGCGTGGATCCGCTAAGCGGGACTTACCGGTCAGGTCCCCGGGAGGCTTGATTCTGGGGGAGGCCCCCGGTAAAGGGGCACCGCCCTCATATCCGGGCCGAAATTTGATGACGGGCACGGCGCCGGCCGCTCCCCCTCACGAGGCAGACGACATCCCATGAGCGCTCAAGTTCCTACGGCAGGCAAAATCATCCAGGTTCTCGGCCCCGTGGTCGACGTCGAGTTCCCGCCGGGCGGTCTTCCCGAGGTCTACGTCGCCCTCAAGGTGACGAACGCGAACCTGGGGCCGGAGCAGGAGAACCTCACCCTGGAAGTGGCGCAGCATCTGGGCGAGAACACGGTGCGCACCATCGCCATGGACTCCACCGAGGGTCTGGCGCGTGGCACTGCCGTTCGCAACACGGGCGGCCCCATCCAGGTTCCGGTCGGCAAGGCCACCCTGGGCCGCATCCTGAACGTCACCGGTGAGCCGGTGGATGAGATGGGTCCGGTGAAGGCGCAGGAGTACTGGCCCATCCACCGCGCGCCCCCCGCGTTCACGGAGCAGGACGTGCGCGTGCAGATGTTCGAGACCGGCATCAAGGTCATCGACCTGCTCGCCCCCTACACCCGTGGCGGCAAGATTGGCCTGTTCGGCGGCGCCGGCGTGGGCAAGACGGTGCTCCTGCAGGAGCTCATCCGCAACGTCGCCATCGAGCGCGGCGGCTTCTCCGTGTTCGCCGGCGTGGGCGAGCGCACCCGCGAGGGCAACGACCTGTACCACGAGATGCAGGACACGGGCGTCATCAAGACCGACAACCTGGAGGCCAGCCAGGCCGTCCTCGTGTACGGCCAGATGAACGAGCCGCCCGGTGCCCGCGCCCGCGTGGCCCTCTCCGCGCTGACCATGGCGGAGTACTTCCGCGACGTGGAGGGCCGTGACGTGCTCCTCTTCGTGGACAACATCTTCCGCTTCACCCAGGCCGGCTCGGAAGTGTCCGCCCTCCTGGGCCGCATCCCCAGCGCCGTGGGTTACCAGCCCACGCTCGCCACGGAGATGGGCAGCCTGCAGGAGCGCATCACCTCCACCACCAAGGGCTCCATCACGTCCGTGCAGGCCATCTACGTGCCCGCCGACGACCTGACGGACCCGGCGCCCGCCACCGCGTTCGCCCACCTGGACGCGACGACGGTGCTCAACCGCTCCATCGCGGAGCTCGCCATCTTCCCCGCCGTGGACCCGCTCGACTCCACCAGCCGCATCCTGGACCCGGGCATCATCGGCCAGGAGCACTACGCGGTGGCCCGCAAGGTCCAGGGCATCCTCCAGCGGTACAAGGAGCTGCAGGACATCATCGCCATCCTCGGCATGGACGAGCTCTCCGAGGACGACAAGCTGGTGGTGGCGCGCGCCCGCAAGATTCAGAAGTTCCTGTCCCAGCCGTTCTTCGTCGCCCAGGTCTTCACCGGCAAGGAAGGCCGGTACGTGAAGCTCCAGGACACCATCCAGGGCTTCAAGGAGATCGCCGAGGGCAAGCACGACGAAATCCCCGAGGGCGCCTTCTACATGGCGGGCACCATCAGCGAAGTCGTCGAGAACGCGATCAAGCAGGCGGCGTAGACTCGGTTCAAACCCGCTTTCCGAGGTGACCATGCGTCACGCGGCGCTCGCCCTGTTCCTCTGTGTTCTGTCGCTCCCCGCCCTGGCGGAGGAGCGAAAGGGACGGGCCCGGGTGAGCGCCAACGGCTTGTACAGCGTGCGCATGGTGGACGCGGGCCCGGGCAAGTGCCGGCTCGAGGTGACGAAGGAGAGCGGACCCGTCTGGCAGCTGGAGCAGTGCCTGGGGACGGTGGACGACTACTACTTCGTCTCCAACGACGGCGAGCGCGTCTGGGTGGTGTGGCCCCTGGTGGAGAAGGGGAAGACGAAGCCGGAGCCGGCGCCGAAGCGGGGCAAGGCGAAGAAGCCCAAGGGACCTCCGGGCTGGGCCACGAACGTGCTGGTGGCGGGGCAGTATGGCCGCGACGGTCAGCGAGTCCTGGAGCGGCGACTGACGGACCTGGTCCCCGCGCGGCAGCTCACCGAGGTGCGCCAGATGACCCACCACTTGAAGTGGCTGGAGGGCACGCTCGGCATCCCCGGCAAGGGGCCTCGGTTGACGGACGCCGGGGTGGTGGAGTTCGAGCCGGTGGGTGGCAGCACCCAGCAGCTCCATTTCTGATTTGGGTAGTGCGAGGAGCCTCATGGCCAAGCTGACTGTGGAGATTGTCACCCCCGAGAAGCGCATCCTGTCGGTGCAGGCCGACGAGGCCATCGTGCCCGGCGGCAAGGGCCTGTTTGGCGTGCGGCCGGGGCACACCCCCTTCCTGTCGCTGATGGAGCCGGGCTCGCTGACGCTCATCGACGCGGGCAAGCGTGACGCGTACTTCGTCGCGGGCGGCTTCGTGGAAGTGGCCAACGACAAGGTGCTCGTGCTGGCGGACGCCGCCGAGCACGTGTCCGGCATCGACGTGGAGGGCGCGCGCAAGCGCCTGTCCGAGGCGCAGGAGCGCCTGAAGGGCCTGTCCTCCGAGGACGCGCGCTACGAGCTGGAGCAGGCCACCGTGCGTCGCGAGGCGGCTCGTATCGGCGCCGCGAACGCTCGGGCCTGAGTCAGTCTCCGGGCCTCACGGCCAGGACAGCCCCAGCGACTTCTCGAAGCCCCGCCGGCCCTCGACGGTGAGCCGCACTCCGCGGCCCTCGGGCCGGCGTGCAATCCAGCGCAGCGCGAACAGGCGCTCCGCCAGCGCGGCGCCCAGCGCCCCACCCACGTGGGCGCGGCGCTCGCTCCAGTCCAGGCAGCGGCGCGCGAAGGCGCGGCGGCCCTGTGACAGTGTCTGTGTATCCACGCCCCACTTCGCCACGAAGCGTGTGCCCTCCGGGGTGAGGGCGTAGCTGTCCTCGCCGGACTCCAAGAGGCCGCGCTTCTCCAGGCCCTCGGCCAGCGCCACGCCCAGCGTGCCCGCCAGGTGGTCGTAACAGGTGCGCGCGAAGCGCAGCGGCTCTGGTACGCGCACGGTGGCGACGCGCGTGGGGACGAGCAGGCTGAGCGCTTCAAGGGCGCGCGCGACGTCGGCGCTGGCGAGCCGGTAGTAGCGGTGGCGGCCCTGCACCTCCACGCGGACCAGGTTTCCCTCCAGGAGTTTCGCGAGGTGCCCGCTCGCCGTCTGCGGGGAGATGCCCGCTTCCCGTGCGAGCTCGCCCGCGGTCCTCGCGGGTCCTTCGAGGAGGCGCGAGAGCATGCCCGCGCGCGTGGCGTCGCCGATGAGTGAAGCCGTGAGGGCGAGGTCGATGGGGTGGGGCATGGCGAGAGCTTGAGGGCCAAGCCTACGAGGACGTTTCGGCGCGCGCCGAACTATCTCGGGCGGGGGCTTGCGTGTGTGGCCGGGCGGCACGCGGACGTCTCGGCAAGCACCGAAGCGTTTCGAGCCACCCGTGCCCTAGGGATGCGGGCATGACCGAGCCGACGAGACACCGCGTGATTGCGCCCCGCATCCTCTACTTCGGAACGCCAGTGGCGCTCCTGAGCACCCTTCAAGAAGACGGCTCACCCAACCTGACGCCGCTGTCCTCCGCGTGGGCACTCGATGACAGGCTGGTGCTTGGACTGGGTGGGCTGGGCCAGGGCCTGGCGAACCTGGAGCGCACGCGCGAGGCCGTGGTGAACCTGCCCTCCGCGTCCCTGTGGCCTCAGGTCGAGCGCCTGGCGCCCACCACGGGCCGCTTCCCCGTTCCGGACTCGAAGCGCGCGCAGGGCTATCAGCACGAGCCTCGCAAGTTCGAGCGCGCGGGCCTCACGCCGTTGCCCTCCGACACCGTCGCTCCACCCCGCGTCGCAGAGTGTCCCTTGCAGCTCGAGGCCGTGCTGCTGTCCGCGCGCCGCTCCAGCCCCACGCCCGAGGCCCCCGAGCCCTCCTTCGTCATCGCCGAGCTGCGCGTCACCCGCGTGCACGCGCACGAGTCCGTCACCGTGCCGGGCACGCAGCACATCGACGTGGAGCGCTGGCAACCCCTGCTCTACGTGTTCCGCCACTACGTCGGCACGGGCGCGGGAATGGGCCGCAACTTCCGCGCGGAGACATGACCACCGCACGACGGTGGCCCGGAGGCCCCGACTGATTCCCGCGATTCGCGCTCCTTGTCCTGCTGTAGTTGACCTTACGCCCGAATCGATGCATTTGAAATGCATCTTTAAGCCCGGATGGGGCGGAAGGAGCGGACGCGATGAGCACGGCGGCGCAGGAGAAGAGCGTTTACGAGCAGATTGGCGGAGAGCCGGCGATGGCGGCGGCGGTGGACGTGTTCTACCGGAAGGTGCTGTCGGACGACCGCATCAGCCACTTCTTCGAGGACGTGGACATGGAGCGCCAGTCCGCGAAGCAGAAGGCGTTCCTGACGATGGTGACGGGCGGGCCCTCGAACTACACGGGCAAGGACATGCGCGCCGGCCATGCGCCCCTGGTGAAGCGCGGGCTGAACGACGTGCACTTCGACGCGGTGGTGGAGCACCTGCGCGCGACGCTGGAGGAACTCAACGTTCCTGCGCCGCTGGTGGAGCGGGTGCTCGCCATCGCCGGGGGCGCTCGCGCGGACGTGCTGAACCGCTGAAGGACGAAAGGCGCGCCATGGCCAGGGTGAAGCACGAGTCACGGTGGTATCCGCTGGAGGCCGAGGAGAGCGTGCTGGACGGGCTCCTGCGGCAGGGGGTGGCCGTGCCGAACGCGTGCCGCGCGGGAGCGTGCCAGTCCTGCCTCATGCGCGCGCTGTCCGGTGACGTGCCGGAGGCCGCGCGCGCGGGGCTGAAGGACACGCTGCGCACGCAAGGCTACTTCCTCGCCTGTGTCTGCCGGCCCGTCACCGGCGCGGAGCTGGAGGTGGCGGGCGCGGATGCGCTGCGCGTGCCCGCGCGCATCGAGTCCATGTCCCGCTTGTCCCCCAGCGTGCTGCGCGTGCGCCTGACCACGGACTCGCCCTTTGATTACCGGGCGGGGCAGTACGTGTCGCTGTTGCGGGCGGATGGGCTGGCCCGCAGCTACTCCCTGGCGAGCCTGCCGCGCGAGGGCCTGCTGGAGCTGCACGTGCGCCTGGTGCCGGGTGGCGCGATGAGCGGCTGGCTGGTCCGGGAGGCGCGCGTCGGTGACGCCATGGCGGTGCAGGGGCCAGCGGGCAGTTGTTTCTACGTGCCCGGTCGCCCCGAGCAGCCGCTGCTGCTGGCGGGCACCGGCACGGGATTGGCGCCCCTCTACGGCATCGCGCGCGACGCGCTGGAGGCGGGGCATACCGGCCCCATCTGGCTCTTCCACGGCGCGCGCACGCCCGAGGGGCTCTACCTCACGGACGAACTGCGCGAGCTGGCCGCGCGCAACGTGGGTTTCCACTACAGACCTGGCGTGCTGACGGGAGGAAGCCGGGACGTGGCCGAGGGAGCGCTCGACGTGCTCATCCGCGCGGAGTGTCCGAAGCCCGTGGGCTACCGGGCGTGGCTCTGCGGCGATTCCGATTTGGTGTTATCCCTGCGCAAGAAGCTCTTCCTCTCGGGGCTCTCGCTGAAGGACCTCCACGCGGATGCCTTCCTGCCGAGCGCCCCCAGGGTGGAGGCCGTCGGAGCCCGCTGACCGTGCACCTCACCCTCCACGCCGACTACTCGCTGCGCGTCCTGCTCTACCTCGCCGCCCGCCCCGGAAGGCTCGCGTCCACGCAGGAGCTGGCGGACGCATATGGCATCTCCAAGCACCACCTGGTGCGGGTGGTGCAGACGCTGTCAGGCGAGGGTTTCGTGGAGGTGAAAGCCGGGCGCTCCGGAGGCGTGACGCTGGCGCGCGCCACCAAGGACATCTCCGTGGGCAAGGTGCTGCGCGCGGCCGAGCCCGACTTCGAACTGGTGGAGTGCTTCAACCGTGAAACCAACACGTGCCCCATCGCCCCGGCCTGTGGGCTCAAGGGCGTGCTGGCGGAGGCGCGGGAGGCCTTCCTCGCGGTGCTGGACCGGTACACACTGGCGGACCTGGTCGGCCGCTCCCGCAAGGACCTGGCCGACCTCTTCCTCCCCGTGACGGCGCCATGACCTCTGCCCCGCTCGAGCTGTTCCACCGCATCGCCGACAAGCCCTCCGCCGCGGCGCGCCGTTACATCGTCGACCACGCGCTGGAGGACCGCGTCGTGTTCCGCAACCTCGTGTACGCGGAAGCCGAACTGGACTGGACGCTGCATGGCGGCCACTCCACACCCGCACTCTGGGACGGGACACACCTGCACCAGGGCGCGGAGGCGGTGCTGGCGCGCTTGCAGGCCGTCGTCAACCTGGGCCGCGACGACGCGTGACGCGTGACGGCGCGTGTGCCGACTCCCGCGTGATGCTGCCACCTGCGCGTTCCTCGTGCGCCATGCGCTCCGTGTGAGTGGCGGCACGAAAGCTTCCGGAGTTGGACACGTGTGCAGGTGCGCGAATGCATGCGGGTGCTCGGGCTTGCCGCGCGCGTGCTGGTTGCGGTAGTCAGCCCACCCCCGCGTGCGACGGCGGGGGGCACGAGGCAAGGAGGGTGGATGGTGATGACGGCGGGCGTCCTGGTGTATGGCGTGGAATTCGCTCGCGTGAAACACGCGAGTGGCCTCCTCCTTCGCGAGTCAAGTCCCCACGCGTGTCATTTCACCGGAAGCCGTGCGCGTTTCACGCGATTCGCGCGCTTCTCCCTGTCCGTCCAGCCCTGAGCCTCGGTTAATCTCCTCGACTCCATGCCGCTGACTCCCTCTGAGCGCCAGGACAGGTTCCATGCGGCGTTCGTGGGGCTCGCCATTGGGGATGCGCTCGGCTTTCCGCTGCGCGGAATCCCCCCCGCGAGTCTCGCGCGGCTGCCGGGGCTCGCCGAGGACTTCGCGCCCAGGCCGCGCGGCAAGTTCGCCAAGGGCCAGTTCAGCGACGACACGCAGTTGCTGCTGGCGGCGGCGGAGAGCGTCATCCGCGAGGGCCGCGTGGACGGGCGCAGCGCGGCGGCGCACCTGGCGTGGCTGTGGCAGGAGGGCATCATCCTCCAGCCGCCTCGCAGCCTCGCGGAGTCGCTCCAGCGGCTCTCCAGCGGCACGCCGTGGATGAGCGCGGGCGCGCCCCTGGGCACGCGTTGCCCGTCGGTGCTCAGCCGCTCGCTGGTGGTGGGCCTGCTGGAGAGCGGTCAGCGCGCGCGGCTGCCGCACGACGCGGGCGTGCTCACCGTCATCACCCACAAGGACCCGGTCTGCGCCGCCGCCGCCGCCGCCTTCGCGCAGGCGGCCGCGCTGGGCATGGAGGAGGAGCCGCTGACGCCCGCGGCCTTCTGCGAGCAGCTGTCGCTGACGGCGGCCGTGCATGACAAGGGGCTGGCCGAGGAAGTGCGGCACCTGCCCCGGCTCCTGACGTGGGACACCACGCGCGCGTTGACGCAGCTGCGCAAGGTGGGCGTGCCTCCCAGTGAGCTGAAGGGCGTGGACGGGCTGCCCTCGCACGTGGTGCCCGTGCTGCTGACGTCGCTGTACGCCGCGCTGAAGGTGCCCCACGACTTCCGCGAGGCGGTGGCGCTGGTGCTGCGCTGCGGTGGAGAAGCGGACGTCGCGGCGGCGCTGACGGGCGCGTTGCTGGGCGCGCACCTGGGCACGCGCGCGCTCCCCGCGCGGCTGCGCAAGCAGGTGCTGTACGTGGACAACCTGGTGGACACCGCGGACCGACTGTTCCGGGCCCATCAGGTCCGCGAGACGCTGGCCACGGCCCTGGCCCACCAGCGTCGCCGTTAGCCCATCGACACGCTCCAGGCAGGCGACCAGGCGGGCCGGCCCTGTACTTCCAGGCGGGCTTTGCGCGCTCGTCCGCCCTGCCCACCTTGTCCGGAGGAGTGGGGCCAGGTGCCGGCCGAGCGGACGGGCGCGCACCCGGGAGTCCCCCTCCTCAGAGCGCGGGAGACGTGAGCCGTGGACCTCGAATCGGAACGCCTGGAGCGCAGCCAACTGGAGTCGCTCTCCACGGCGGAGCTCATCCGGCATGCCCTGGCGGAGACACGCCTGTTGGTGCGCGCCGAGGTGCTGCACGCCAAGAAGGAGCTTCGCGACGAGCTGAAGGCCGCGCGCACCGCGGGCATTCTCATTGGCGCGGGAGCCGTGCTCGCCCTCACGTCCCTGGCCGTGCTCTTCGTGGCGCTGGGCCTGGCCCTGCCCCTGCGCGCCGCCCTGGGCGTGTTGTTGGTGGGCGTGGTGTTGCTCGCCATCGCCGGAGGCATGCTCTTCCTGGGCAGCAAGCGCGTGCCCAAGAAGCCGCTGACCCACACCCAGGAGCGCTTGAAGCTCGACTACCAGCTCACGCGGGAGACGCTGCAATGAATGGCAACGGCCGAGGGGGCAACGAGCTGGTGGAGCGTCAGCGCCACGTCGACCACCGCATCACCCGTGGCATGGATGACCGCGAGCAGGTGGAGCAGACGGCGGACCGCATCCGGGATGAGCTCCTGCTGACGTTGGAGGAGCTGGACCGGCGGCGCGGGCGCGCCCTCGACGTCCGCTATCAGGTGAAGCAGCACACCGGCGCGCTGGTGGCCGCGGGCGCCGTGGCCATGGTGCTGGTGGGCGCGGGCGTGGGCCTGGCCATCTACCGCTCCCGCCACCGGGGGGAAGTGCTGCGCAAGAAGCGCCGGAAGGCGCTCCAGCGGGCATGGGCGCACCCGGACCAGCTGGCCTCCAGCGCGGACCAACGCCCGGTGGGCGCCGAGCTGGGCCGCAAGCTCATCCTCATCTTCGCCACCACCCTGGCCACCGCCGTGGCGAAGAACTCCGTGAAGACGCTCGTGCCCGCCCGTCAGGCTCCGAGCCCCGCTTCGCCGGAGGAGTAGAATCTCTAAATGCGCGGCAATTACGCATAACGTATTCTGATGTTCATGACGGACCTGCTCTATGCGCGGGCGCAGATGGGCCTGTCGCTCGCGTTCCACATCGTGTTCGCGGCGGCGGGCGTGGCGTTGCCAGTCCTCATGGTGCTGAGTGACTGGAAGGCGCGGCGCACCGGAGACTCCGACTACCGGAAGCTGAGCCAGAAGCTGGCGAAGGGGACGGCCATCCTCTTCGCGGTGGGCGCGGTGAGTGGCACGGTGTTGTCGTTCGAACTGGGCCTGCTGTGGCCGGAGTTCATGGGCCAGTACGGCGAGGTGATTGGGCTGCCCTTCAGTCTGGAGGGCGTGGCGTTCTTCACCGAGGCCATCTTCCTGGGCATCTATCTGTACGGCCGCGAGCGGGTGTCGCCGGGGCTGCACCTGTTCTCCGGTGTCATGGTGGCGGTGAGTGGCGCGGCCAGCGCGTTCTTCGTCACGCTGGTCAACGTGTTCATGAATGACCCGTCGGGCTTCGTGGCCACGCCGCATGGGCCCACGGATATCGAACCGCTGAAGGCGATGTTCAGCCCGGGCTGGCTCACCCAGACGTCGCACGTGCTGCTCTCCTGCTATCAGGCGAGCGCGTTCGCGATGGCGGGCATCCATGCCTTCGTGCTCTTGCGTCACCCGGGCTCGGCCTTTCATCGCAAGGCGCTGTCGGTGGCGCTGCCGCTCGCGTGTGTCACCGCGCTGCTCCAGCCCGTCGTGGGCGACTTGTCCGCCAAGCATGTGGCGAAGGCGCAGCCGATAAAGCTCGCCGCGATGGAGGGGCAGTTCGAGACGGAGCGCGGCGCGCCGTTGCGCCTGGGCGGGTTGCCCGACGTGGAGACGGGCACGGTCTCCCATGCGTTGGACATCCCCAACGGCCTGTCCATCCTCGCGTTTGGCGACCCCAACGCGGAGGTGAAGGGGCTCAACGAGTTCCCACGCGACACGTGGCCGCCGGTGGCGAAGGTACACGTCGCCTTCCAGGTGATGGTGGGCGCGGGCAGTGCCATGGCGTTGCTGGCGCTGGTGACGCTTGCGTATCGGTGGCGGAGGAAGGCGTGGCCGTCGGGTCGGAAGATGATGTGGGCGTGGCTGGTGTCGGGGCCGCTCGGGCTGGTGGCGTTGGAGGCGGGGTGGCTCGTCACCGAGTGGGGGCGGCAGCCGTGGATTGTCCGGGGCGTCATGCGCACGGCGGACGCGGTGACGCCGGTGCCTCATCTGGCCGCGCCGTTCTGGACGTTCACCGTCGTCTACGTGTTCCTGGGCGTGGTGGTGGTGGCGCTGTTGAAGCGGCAGGTGGCGGACACGCTGCCAGACCGCGAGCCGAAGGGCCCTGACGCGAAGGGAGGCGAGGCCCATGTCCACTGACGCGGTGCTGGGCTTCGTGTTGGCGGGGACGTTCGTGCTCTACGCGTTGTTTGGGGGCGCGGACTTCGGCGGCGGGGTGTGGGACCTCTTGTCCTTCGGGCCGCGCAAGGCGGAGCAGCGGGCGCTCATCGCTCACGCCATGGGCCCGGTGTGGGAGGTGAATCACATCTGGCTCATTGTCGGTGTGGTGTTGTTGTTCGCGGGGTTTCCTCGCGCCTTCGCGGCGCTGAGCGTGGCGCTGCATGTGCCGCTGACATTGCTGCTCCTGGGCATCGTCTTCCGGGGCGCGGCCTTCACCTTCCGCACGTACGACATGCGGGGCGACGCCGCGCAGCGGCAGTGGGGCCTGGTGTTCAGCGCGGCGAGCGTCGTCGCGCCGTTGCTGCTGGGCATGTGCGTGGGCGCGGTGGCGAGCGGCTCCATCCGCGTGGAGGGCAGGGTGGTGGTGAGCGGCTTCTTCGCGTCGTGGCTGTCGCCCTTCGCGTGGGCGGTGGGGGTGCTGGCGCTGGCGCTCTTCGCCTTCCTGGCGGCGGTGTTCCTCACCCACGAGGCGTCTGGAGCGGAGCTGCGTGAGGACTTCAGGAAGCGCGCGCTCGGCGCGGGGGTGGCCGTGTTCGTCGCGGCGGTGGCCGTGTTGCTGCTCGCGCGCGAGGGAGCGCCCCGGGTGTGGGAGGGGTTGTCGCGCTCACCCTTCGCGCTGGCGTTGCATGCGGCGACGGGGGCGGCGGCGGTGACGGCCTTCGCCTTGTTGTGGACGCGTCGCTTCCAGTGGGCGCGGCTGGCGGCGGCGTTCCAGGCCGGGCTCATCGTCCTGGGCTGGGCGGCGTCCCAGTATCCCTATCTGGTGGTGCCGGACGTGACGCTGCAAGGCGCGGCGGCGAGCCCCGCGACGCAGCGCCTGCTGCTCATCGCGCTCGGGGTGGGAGCGCTCACGGTGATTCCGTCCATCGCGCTCCTGTTCCGCGTGTTCCGCCCCAGGCCCGAGGGCTCGGCCACGACGGACACTCACGGCTGATGTGTCCAGGGCGGAGACACTCCGCCGGATGTGACGCCGTGAGACAGAAAAATCCTGTCTCAATGGAGCACGGGCTTGTAACGCCATGGGGGCGGTTTCTTGCGTGGCGCCCGCATTTTTGGGTGTCGCGGTTCTGTCCGCTTTGGCGTGGGTAAATGGACTTGTGTGTCTGCCTTTGCTTGGCGTGTGTGACGCCCTGAGTCGTTTTCCAGGCAGCTCGAATCTTTGATTCCCGAGAGGACGCACCCCGCAGGGGTAGATGTAGGAATGCGTTTTTTCTCACGCAAGGAGTTGCATCCGTCGCGTTGATAAATGCAAGACAGTGAGAAGCACCGCTTCTTCCTGACGTGGAGGTCGCCGATATGGCTGTCATCCGACGCGCGGTCTTGCTGCTGTGCTTCATTGCGCTCCTGCTCCCGGGGATGTCTCACGCCGATGAGTCGTTCGTGAACTGGGAGGACCCCCACGTTCACCCGCTGGAGCTGACTCCTGATGGCAATTTGCTGCTGGCGGTGAACACCGCCGACAACCGGCTGATGGTGTTCGATGTGACGTCGAGGCGGGGGCTGGAGCTGGTGGCCTCCATCCCCGTGGGACTGGACCCCGTGTCGGTGCGGGCTCGGAGCAATACCGAGGCGTGGGTGGTGAACCACATCTCCGACAGCGTGAGCATCGTCGACCTGCGACGCGGCACCGTGACGGCCACCGTCTATACGGATGACGAGCCCGCGGACGTCGTCTTCGCGGGACGCCCGGAGCGGGCCTTCATCACCTGCTCCCAGGTCAACCGCGTGCTGGTGGTGGACCCGCGTCGTCCGGACGCGACGCCCCGGCGCATCACCCTGAAGGGCGAGGATCCGCGTGCGCTCGCGGTGAGCCCCGACGGCCGCTTCGTCTACGCGGCCATCTTCGAGTCCGGCAATGGCAGCACCATCCTCGGCGGTGGCTCGCTGATTCCGAACGCCTACCCGCCCAACGCCGTGAGCGACGCGCGCGGGCCCTATGGCGGTATCAACCCGCCGCCCAACGCGGGCTCCACCTTCTTCCCCGCGCTCAACCCCGCCAACCCGCCGCCTCCGCCCGTGGGCCTCATCGTGCGCAAGAACACGCGAGGCCAGTGGCTGGACGACAACCGCGCGGACTGGACGGACCTGGTGAGCGGGGCGAATGCCGCCGCCTCCGGTCGCCTCACGGGCTGGGACATGCCGGACCGCGACCTGGCCATCATCGACGCGGCGTCACTCGACGTCAGCTACGCCACGCGGCTGATGAACGCGAACATGGCGCTGGCCGTGCACCCCTCCGGCTCCGTCACGGTGGTGGGCACCGACGCGCGCAACGAGGTGCGCTTCGAGCCGAACGTCAACGGGCGCTTCCTGCGCGTGCTGATGGCGGTGGTGGACCCTCGCCGGCCGACGTCGCCCTCGGTTCATGACCTCAACCCGCACCTCGATTACTCCACGCCCACGGTGCCCCAGTCCGTGCGGAACCTGTCGGTGGGAGACCCGCGCGGCATCGCCTGGAACTCGCGCGGCACGCGGGCCTTCGTGACGGGCATGGGCTCCAACAACGTGGTGGCCGTGGGCCTGGGTGGCGCGCGGCTGGGACAGGTGGAGGTGGGCGAGGGGCCCACGGGCATCGTGTCCGACGACTCGCGCGACAGGCTCTACGTGCTCAACCGCTTCGGCGCGAGCATCTCCGTGCTGAGCACGGACCGGCTGAAGGAGCTGTCACGGGTGGAGTTCTTCGACCCGACGCCCCAGGCTCTCAAGGTGGGCCGCAAGCACCTGTACGACACGCACAAGACGTCGGGCCTGGGCCATGTGTCGTGCGCGTCGTGCCACATCGACGGGCGCATGGACCGGCTGGGCTGGGACTTGGGAGACCCGACGGGCGCGGTGAAGTCGCTGGCCGGGCAGAACCTGGGCATGGGCCTGCCGCTGCCGCCCTTCGAGGCGTGGCACCCGATGAAGGGCCCCATGACGACGCAGACGCTCCAGGACATCATCGGCAAGGAGCCGCTGCACTGGCGCGGAGACCGGGCGAGCCTGGAGGAGTTCAACCCCGCCTTCGAGGGCCTCCAGGGTGACGATGCCCAGCTCACGCCTCGGGAGATGAAGGAGCTGCGCTCGTTCCTCGCGACGCTCACCTTCCCGCCCAACCCGTTCCGCAACCTGGACAACTCGCTGCCCCGGAACCTGCCGCTGACGGGCCACTACACGACGGGCCGCTTCGCGCCGGCCGGTCAGCCGCTGCCCAATGGCGACGCGACGCGGGGCATGGCGCTGTTCCGCCCGCCGCGCCTGCTCGCGCAGGGCCTCTTCGCGTGCAACACCTGCCACACCTTCCCGTCGGGCCTCGCCGTCGACATGCAGTGGACCGGCGCCATGTGGATGCCCATGCAGAAGGGCGCCACGGGCGAGTCGCACCACGCGCTCGTGTCCACGGACGGCAGCACCAACGTCACGCTCAAGGTGCCGCAGCTGCGCAACGTCTACGAGAAGGTGGGCATGGAGCTGACGCAGAAGGAGAGCCTGTCCGGCTTCGCCTTCATCCATGACGGCAGTGTGGACTCGCTGGCGCGCTTCATCACCGAGCCGACCTTCAATCCGGAGAGCGACCAGGAGGTGGCGGACCTTGTCGCGCTGCTGCTGTCCTTCGCGGGCTCGGAGCTGCCGCGCGGCTCGGCCACGGACATGTTCCTGCCGCCGGGGCCGGACAGCAAGGACTCGCACGCGGCGGTGGGGCAGCAGGTGACCCTGACGACGGCCACGCCCTCCGAGTTCGCCCGGGTGCTGCAGTTCATGTCCCTGGCGGAGCAGGGCAAGGTGGGGCTGGTGGTGAAGGGGCGCCGACATGGCGAGGAGCGCGGCTTCGCCTATCTCGGCGGCGGTGTGTTCCAGTCGGACCGGGCCTCGGAGAAGGTGGGGGCGTATCTGCTGCTGGCGGGTGCGCGGCCCGGCGCGGAGCTGACGTACACCGTGGTGCCCGCGGGCTCCGAGCGGCGCATCGGCGTGGACCGGGACGAGGACGGCATGCTGGACCGGGACGAACTGGACCGGGGTCGCAGGCCGGACCGGGCGAATGATGGCCGACGGTTCGTCGAAGGCGAGGGGGCGGGTCAGAGTGGCCCGCTTGCGACGGCGGATTTGTAACCCGTATCGTCTCGCGCGGGGGGCTGCTCGTCAGCCCATACGGTCCTTGGAGGCGTGAGCATGAAGCTGAAAGTCGCGTATTGGGTTGTCACCGGACTGGTCTCCCTGTCGGCCACGGTCTCTGCCTTCCTGTATCTGACCGCTGCGCCGAACATGGTCGCGGCGTTCGAGCACCTGGGCTACCCGGACTACTTCCGGACCATGCTGGGCATCGCGAAGCTGCTGGGCGTGGTGGCGCTGTGGGCCCCCGGGTCTCGCACGTTGCGCGAGTGGGCCTATGCGGGCTTCGCCATCGACTTCGTGGCGGCGGCGGTGTCCCACACGGCGATGGGGGACCCGCTGGGCAACACCATCTCGCCCCTCGTCACCCTGGCGCTGCTGCTCACCTCGCACCAGCTCTGGCACCGCATCTCCGCCGGAGTCGAGGCGGCTCCGGCGGTGCATCCCGCAGGGGCGTGACGTCCCTTGGGGACGGCTCCGGGGACCTGCTCCGGAGCTGTCACCCAGGCGAGCGCGGCGGTGGCGTCGCCGCCGCGCTGGTAGCACTCAGGGCGTGGTGGGCCAGATGACGCGAGGCTCCTCGTCGCCTTTGGCCACGAGCACGCTGACGTCATCCACCATGTCTTCCGAGTCGAGGGCCTGCAGCACGGTGCGGACCGCCGCGTCGGCGTGCATCACCTGGCAGTGGACGCGCAGGAAGCCGTCGCGCAGCTCGCCGCCTTCCACCTCGCCGTTGCCCGTCCAGCCGAGGGCATCCGTGAGGAGCTCCTCGACGGCGACGCGCTTCTCCACGTCGTGCCCCGTGCCCTTGCCCTCGATGGGGTACTGGACGATGAGCGTGGCCATGGCGTCGAGCTCGGGCTCGTCATAGTCCTGCTCGATGAGCGGGCCGGCGGCGTCGGCGATGGCGAAGTCGGGGTCCTCTTCCGGGGGGAGGGGCGTGTCCTTCTGTTCGCCCACTTCGCCCACGGTGCCCCAGTGCGTGGTGAGCACGCCCTCATGCACCCAGACCTCCCAGAAACGGAGGCTGTCGCCTTCCTTTTTGTAAAGCTTCAGCACGGAATACCCCAGGGGAGGGCCCTCCATAGCATGGCGTCCGGCTGGCGCCATCCAGGGCTCTGGCCCGCCGTGTCCGGGGCCCGTTCAGAAGGCGCGGCCCTGTCCGCCGTCCACGGGGAGCGTGGCCCCCGTCACCCAGCGAGCGCGCTCCGAGCAGAGGAAGGTCACCACGTCCGCCACCTCCTCGGGCGAGCCGAAGCGACCCCAGGGCAGCTCGTCCTTCACCATCTTCGCGACCTTCTCCGGGTCGGCCTTCTGGCGTTTGTCCCAGCTTCCCCCGGGGAAGAGGATGGAGCCGGGCGCCACGCCGTTGACGCGGATGTGGTGGCGCGCGAGGTCCACGGCCATCTCCTTGGTGAGCGCGGTGAGGCCCGCCTTGGCGGTGGTGTAGGGCGCGCTGGTGGCGTACTCGCGGCCGTAGATGGAATTGATGTGGACGATGGTGCCGCCGCCCTTCGCGCGCATGACCTCCACGGCGCGCTGGCTGCACCACACGGCGGACATGAGGTTGCGGTCGAGCACGGCGGTCCACTGCTCCGCCGTGGCCGAGTCGAAGGCGCCCGCGCCGCCGCTGCCGCCCACGTTGTTGACGAGGATGTCCAGCGTGCCGAACGCGCGCACCGCCGCGTCCACCGCCGCCACGGCGCCCGCCAGGGTGGCCACGTCCGCGACGACGGTGGCGACGTCCGCGCCCGCCGCGCGCAGCTCCTTCGCGGCGGCGTCCAGTGCCTCCGCGCCCCGTGCGCTGAGACACACCCGTGCGCCCTCGCGAGCCAGCGCCGCCACCGTGGCCCGTCCAATGCCTCGGCTGCTGCCGGTGACGAGGGCCGCCTTGCCTTTGAGCTCCAGTTCCATGGAGCCGGGTTCTACTTCAGGTCACCCGGGAGCCAACGCCGTCCGCGCGACACCTGACGCCTGTTTCACACGGCGGCTCCCGCGCCGGTTGTGGGGGCTACCGTGGGTTGACGGGGCGCGGGGTGAGCGCCTGGATGGCAAGCCACTCGACGGCGTCTTCCCACAGGGTGTCGCGGAAGTTCTCCCGGAAGAAGCCGAAGTGGCCGATGGCCTGGCCCACGTCCTTCGGGGTCAGCCGGCGGTGCTCCACCAGCGCGTCCGCGTAGAACGACAGCAGGTGCTCCACGGAGGCCTTCGAGGCGATGGGGTCGTCCGAGAAGCTGTAGGCCCGCAGCGGCAGGTACAGCGACGCGAAGGCCTCGCGGCGTGCCTCACCCCCCTCGCTGAGCAGGTAGTCCGGGGACAGGCACCAGCGCGCCCACTGCGCGGCCACGCCCGCGGGCAGGTCCTCCGCCGTCCCCGCCCAGCCCGGCAGCTTGCCGAAGGCCCGCGTCAGCACGGGCGTGAGCACGCGCCAGTTGAGCGCCATGCGCAGTCGCTGGGGGAAGAGCTTGTAGTAGCCGGAGCCCGTCGCCACGTTCAGCAGCGCGGACACCTCGCGAGCGTTCTCCGCCAGCCCGAGCAACTGGCCACCCACGCTGTGGCCCACCATCAGCAGGCGTCGCCCCGGGAAGCGCTCGCGCATCGCGGCGATGGCGCCCGCGAGGTCCTGGCTTCCCCAGTCCTCCATGCGCGCGCCGAAGCCCGTGAGGGTGTCTGGGCGTGAGCCGCCAATGCCCCGGTAGTCGAAGGTGACGGTGGGAAAGCCCCGGCGCGCGAGGAAGGACGCGAAGCGCGAGTAGTACCGCTGACGCGCTCCCGTGGCCCCGGCCAGCAGCACCACCGCGCCGACCTCCGCGCCTTCGTGGGGGAAGAGGGTTGCGGCCAGCGGGTAGCCGTCCTGGGCCTTGAGTCGAAAGGGGACGCCCGGGCTCGTGCCCTGGGTGACCGCCGTCAGTCTGTCCTCCTGGGGGATGCTCCGCACCGAGGGGACCGTGTCTTGCTCCAGCGCCGTCGCATGTGACATGGACATCGCGTTCTCCTGTCGTTCGCGCGGGGCCGCCAAGGGAGCCGCCGCTTCCAGGGTCCGAGATAGCGCCGGAAGTGCTGCGGGAATGCAGGGCTTTGCTGCACCATTGCAGGCATGGATATGCGATGGGACGACCTGCGCTACCTCCTCTCCGTGGCACGCCAGGGCTCGCTCGCCGGGGCGGCCCGGGAGTTGCGGGTGGACGCCACCACGGTGGGACGGCGGCTGGCGGCGCTGGAGAAGGCGCTCGGCACGCGGCTGGTGCTGCGAGGCTCGCGCACGTTGGGGCTCACGGAGGACGCCGAGGCGGTGGTGGCGCGGGCGCGGGAGATGGAGGACGCGCTCCGCCTGCTTCACGACTCCGTCTCCGATGAAGCGAAGGCCGAGGGCACCGTCCGACTCGCGGCCACCGAGTATCTGGCCCAGGCCCTGCTCGCCGCGCACCTGGGCGAGCTTCATGCGCGCCACCCTGGCCTGAACCTGGAGCTGGTGGTGGGCACCGACGTGGTGGACCTCCAGCGAGGCGACGCGGACCTGGCGCTGCGGTTGATACCGCCCCGAGGCGATGCGCTGGTGGTGCGCAAGGTCGGCGAGATTGCCTTCGCCATGTACGCGTCGCGCGGCTACCTGCGCCGCCGGGGCGCACCTCGGCCCGGGGACTTTCGCGAGCACACCGTGCTCGTCTACCGGATGGCCCTCACGTCTGGAGAGGAGTCCGAGGAGTTGAAGCGGGTCACGGCGGGGGGACGGCGATTGCTCCAGAGCAACAGCACCGCGGTGTTGCGCGAGGCCGCGGCGGCGGGGCTGGGCGTCGCGCTGCTGCCGTGTCTCTCGGGCGAGCGGGACGCTCGGTTGACGCGCGTGGGCGCGGGAGTCCTGGCGAAGCGGCCCTTGTGGCTGACGTTCCACAAGGACTTGCAGCGCAGCCCGCGTGTGCGCGCGGTTTCGGATTGGGTGGCGGAGGTGTGTCGGCGAGAGAAGGCGGGGCTCGCGGGGACACAGGTGGCAACGCGATAGTCGCCTCGCTCGTTTCAGCGCCGGGCCGACTCCAGGACGCGTGCGTCGCGCGGGGAGTTGTCGCGGCGTCCGTCGGGGACGGCTCTGGAGCGTCCTCTCCCAGCAGGAGGCGCAGGTGCCCTTTATCACGGTGGACGAACTCGCGAGCGCCGACGGCGGGCGAGGCACCGTGAGTCGCATCACCCGCGCGAAGACGCTCGCACGGTGTCGGCCCAGTCCTTCGGAGTCACCTTGCGGAAGCGCACGGGAGAGTTGCCCACCTCGCGGCGGAAGGTGTTGATGAAGTTCGAGAGGTCTCCGAAGCCCACGTCGAAGGCGATGTCCGTCACGGGCCGCTCGGTATCGCGGAGCAGCTCCAGCGCGCGTCGCACGCGGGTCTGCAGCAGGAAGCGATGGGGCGTCACACCCGTCTCGCGCTTGAACACGCGGAGGAAGTGATACGGGCTCAAGCCGGCCACGCGCGCCAGTTCCTCCAGTCGAAGCTCGCGCGCGGAGTCGTGCTCAATCGCATGCAGGGCGGCGTAGACGCTGTCCCGAGCAGCACGGTTGTCGCGAGTCGCCTCGGGCTTGGGCGCGCGGCCGAGCAGCGCTCCGACATGCGCCGCGAGCGCGAGCCCCAACTCCTCCAGGCCCAGGGATGCGCCATGAGCGGCGAGCTGTTTCTCGGCGAGGTGTCGGAGCGCTTCGACACGTGACGAGGGCGGAAGCACTGACCGCGTGAAGTACTGGCGAGGCGCACCGCGAGGAGGACTCCCCACCAGCTCCTCGAGCGCGGCCTCGTCGAAGCGGAAGATGATGCAGCGGTCTCCCCCGGCGTGCTCGTGCGAGATTTCATACTGCTGCCCGGGGTTGGCGAGCATCGCGAAGCCGGTGGTGAGCAGCCTGGGCCCGTGCTCGCTCCGGAAGCCGAACACTCCCGAGCGCACCAGCGAGATGGAGGTGTGGGTGAACTGCTCCGGTTCGACTGGGGCACCCTTCGACGCGGGGCAGTGATACGCGAAGACGCGCACCAGTCCGTCGTGCGCCACTTCCCGACGTGGGAGCGAGGTCGGCGTGGGGAGGCCCGTCGAACGACTCATGTCGCGAGCCTAGGTCAAAGTCCCAGCTGGCGGTCCAGGGGCAACCCCAGCGTTCCCATTTCCGGGACGCATGGGCGCGTGCGTCCCGTGAGCAATTTTCACCAAGTGGCCTTGGGGTCAGCTGGTTACAAGTCCCGCCGTTGCACGGCATGACACCCGCCGCGCTCCACACCCCTTCAGGAAATGACTTCGGGAATGAGCTCCAAGGACTTCGCATTGCCCCGCAACCCCGTAGTGACGCACGGACTGCGTCGCAGGGAGTTCCTCGCCTTCACCACGGGAGCACTGGCGGCCAGCACGCTCTCCGGCTGCGTGCCTCGCGCAACCGGCGGGACCTCCGCGCAACAGGGTGGCACCTTGGACGCGGCGGCCTACCACGCCTCCCGGCGCTACCTCGACAGTCGCTTCGGGCGAATCGCCTACGTCGAGCGCGGCACGGGTGAGGCCGCGTTGTTCCTTCACGGCTTCCCGTTGAACAGCTTCCAGTGGCGCGGCGCCATCGAGCGGCTGTCGCCGTACCGGCGTTGTGTCGCTCCTGACTTCATGGGGCTCGGATACACCGAGGTCGCGGAGGGTCAGAGCTACGCGCCCGAGGCCCAGGTGGACATGCTCGTCGAGTTGCTCGACAGGCTCGCCATCAAGTCGGTCGACGTCATCGCCAATGACAGTGGGGGCGCCATCGCGCAACTCCTCGTCACCCGGCATCCGGAGCGCGTGCGGACGCTGCTGCTGACGAACTGCGATGTGGAGAGTGAGTGCCCGCCCGCCGCGGTGCTGCCCGTCATCGAGATGGCACGCAAGGGCGAGTACGTGGATGCGTGGCTTGCGCCGTGGCTCGCGGACAAGGCGCTCGCGCGCTCCGAGAAGGGCTTCGGGGGCATGTGCTACTCGAATCCCTCCAAGCCCACGGACGAGGCCATCGAGTACTACTTCGCGCCCCTCGTGCGTTCGCCGCGCGGCAAGGCGCAGGCGCATGCGTACACACTCGGGCTCGAAGCCAATGCACTGGCGGGCATCGGGCCGGCGCTCCAGAAGTGCACCGTGCCCACGCGCATCCTCTGGGGAACGGGCGACACCATCTTCTCGCAGTCGAGCGCCGACTACCTGGACCAGACGTTCGGCGCCTCGCGAGGTGTGCGGCGCGTGCCCGGCGCGAAGCTCTTCTTCCCCGAGGAGTACCCGGACCTCATCGCCGAGGAGGCGCGTCGCCTCTGGGGCGTGGGCTGACGCGACACGCGGGAGCCCGGCGCGGACGGACGCCGGGATTCGTGCCTCAAGTCACTTCCTCTCGAAGCGAGCTCCCGAGGGGTTCGCTTCATGAAGAGGCGAGTCTCTGAGGCAACCTGCGAGAGCCCGGCGCGGATGAACGCCGGGATTCGTGCCTCAAGTCACTTCCTCTCGAAGCGAGCTCCCGAGGGGTTCGCTTCATGAAGAGGCGCGTCTCTGAGGCAACCCGCGAGAACCCGGCGCGGACGAACGCCGGGCTGTCGTGGTGCGCTTTACTTCACCTGGAAGCGAGCCTCGGAGGGGCTCGCGCCACCCGAGCGCTGCACGCCGCGCCCCGGGTTGGCCGCCAGGTGCTCCAGCACCTTGAACACCGTCTCCACCTCGTCGGGCTGGCCGATGTCGTTGGCGAGCTGCTCGGCCGAACGCGCCGATGCACGCGCATCCAGCAGGCGCGCAGTGAGCTTCTTCTGAAGCTCCAGCACGCTCGTCGCCGCCTTCTTGCCCGCCTCCACGCCCGGCTGGTGGTACGCGTTGATGTGCACCAGGCTCGCGTACAGACCCACCGCGCGCTCGTAGAGGGCAATCAGCGCGCCCACCGTGCGCGCGCTCACGTCCGGAACCGTGAGGGTGATGGACTCGCGGCCCTTCTCGAACAGCGCGCGGCGCGTGCCCAGCATGAAGCCCAGCAGGTAGTCCCCGCTGGTGATGCCGCGCTCCACTTCCATCGACTCGCCGTCGCGGTCCTTCAGCACCTCGATGAAGGTGGCGAAGAAGTTCGGCACGCCCTCGCGCAGCTGCTGCACATACGCGTGCTGGTCCGTGGAGCCCTTGTTCCCGTAGACGGCGATGCCCTGGTTCACCACCTTGCCGTCCAGGTCCTTCTCCTTGCCCAACGACTCCATGACGAGCTGCTGGAGGTAGCGCGACATCAGGAGCAGGCGGTCCTTGTACGGAAGGATGACCATGTCCTTCAGGCCCTTGCCGTCGCCCGCGTGGAACCACATCAACGCCAGCAGCGCCGCCGGGTTCTTCACCGCGTCACGCTGCCGCGTCGCCACGTCCATCTCCCGGGCGCCCGCCAGCATCGCGTCGATGTCCAGGCCCTGGAGCCGCGCGGGCAGCAGGCCCACCGCCGACATCACCGACGTGCGTCCGCCAACCCAGTCCCACATCGGGAAGGTGCGCAGCCAGCCCTGCTTCTTCGCGTGTGTGTCCAGCTCGCTGCCCGCGCCCGTGACGGCCACCGCGTGCTTGCTGAAGGTGAGCCCCTGCTCCACATAGGCGCGCTCGGCCTCCAGCATGCCGTTGTGCGTCTCCTTCGTGCCGCCGGACTTGCTGATGACCACCGTCAGCGTCTCGGCCAGCTGGGCGCCGAGCTGTCCCAGCACCCGGTCCATCCCATCCGGGTCCGTGTTGTCGAAGAAGGACACCCGCAGCTTGTCGTCCCGCGACGTCAGCGCGTCCGCCACCAACTGCGGCCCGAGCGCCGAGCCGCCGATGCCCACCAACAGCAGATGCGTGAAGCGCTGCGCCTTCTGTGGCTTCAGCTTTCCGTCATGCACGTCGCGCGCGAAGGCGTGGACGGCGGCCACCGTGTCGGTGACATCCTTGGAGAGCGCGGGCTCTGGGGCCAGCTCGGGGGCGCGCAGCCAGTAGTGGCCCACGCGGCGGTTCTCATCCGGGTTCGCGATGGCGCCCTTCTCCAGCGCCTCCATCTGGGAGAAGGCTTCCTCCAGGCGCGGACGCATCCGCTCCAGGAAGTCCGCGGCGAAGCCCATGCGCGAGACGTCGAGGGAGAACCCCAGCGACGGGACGACGCTCAGATACCGCTGGTACCGCTCCCACAGCTCACGCTCGGTCATGACTCGTCCTCCTCCTGGGGGTGCTCGCGCGAAAAAAGTGCCGGCTGGCTTAGCGCCTCCGCTCGCGTGAGGGAAGCCGAACACGCGCGCGACGCGAGGACTCGACACCCGGGAAGGGCGCAGTGCTCAACACCCGCCACTCCCCAGGGAGTCAGGGGCACCCCTGGAGGGTCTTCACCTCAGGCGGAAGGGCGCACCGGCTCCGTCGCCGGAGGACTGCCGGGCGGCGCACTTCGCTCGTCCGGTTTCCACGCGGGATTGCGGAAGACGTAGCTCAGTCGCTGCTTCAATGAACCCGGCTTCATCGCATCCCTGGCGATGGCGAAGAACTCGTGGAACGCGATGCGCAGCGGGTTGTACGTCTGGAGGTTCTTCGTCAGGCCGTAGACGGGCTTCTCACCCTCGGGTTCGAAGGTGCCGAACATCCGGTCCCAGATGATGAGGATGCCCGCGTAGTTCTTGTCGAGGTAGCGCGGGTTGGACGCGTGGTGCACGCGGTGGTGCGACGGCGTGTTGAGCACCCACTCCAGCGGACGCGGCAGCCGGTGGATGGCCTCGGTGTGAATCCAGTACTGGTAGAGCAGGCTCACCGACTGCTGGACGACAATCATCACCGGGGAGAAGCCGAGCAGCGCCAGCGGCGCCCAGAACACCCAGCCCGTGGGGTTGGTCCACGTCTGCCGCAGCGCCGTGGTCAGGTTGTAGTGCTGACTGGAGTGGTGCACCACGTGCGACGCCCAGAAGAAGCGGCTCTCGTGGTGGACGCGATGGAACCAGTAGTAGCAGAGGTCCTCCGCGAAGAAGAGCAGCACCCAGGCCAGCACCCCCGTGCCCACGCGCAGCGGCGTCAGGTTGTAGAGCGCCAGGTAGCCGGCGAAGGCGATGCCCTTCCAGACCACGTTGATGAACACGTTGCCCAGGCCCATGGAGAGGCTGGCGGCCGAGTCCTTCAGGGTATGTCCCGCCACCTCGCGGCCTTCGTCACGCAGCTTCTTTACCCACAGCGCCTCGGCCACCACCGTCAGGATGAAGACGGGGATGGCGGGAGTGATGAGGTCGGGAATGTGTACGGCGTCCATGGGACACCTCCATCGTGATGCTCAGGAGCGGTGGCGTTGGCGCGGTCGACGTGTCGAAGGTGGAGAGAAAGCACTGCGCATGAAGCGGGTGAGGGCATCGAGCATGCGGCGGTGGACCGGGTCATCCGGACGCGCGCTTCCCCCGACGGCCGCGCCCTGCACGGCGTCCAGCGCCAGCTCCACCACGGAGTCGAACTCCGGGTAGGCGGTCGCCGCCTCGGGGAACAGCTCGCGCGCCACCCGGTGAAGGTTCTCCCGGTGCGGCCCATCCACCGCGGCCAGCGCCACCTGGAGCGCCGTGTCCGTGCGCGCGGCCACATACAACTCGATGGCCGCTTGAAGCTCTGGCCGCTGGTACGCGGCCCACAACATGTCCACGGCGGAGGCGATGCGGTCCTTGCTCGACGGCCGCGCGCCGACACCGGCCAGGTAGTCCTGGATGATTCGCGGGAAGAGGTGCTCCACCGCCGCGGCGAGCAGCTCCTCCTTCGTATCGAAGTGCGTGAAGAGCGCGCCCTGGGACACGCCTGCTCGCTTCGCGACCTCCACCGTCGTCAGGCGCGCGTGCCCCGCGTCCACCAACGTGTCGATGGTGGCGTCCAGCAGCTTGCGGCGCGTCGTCTCGCGGCGCTCCTGCTGCGTGCGGCGGGGAGGGCGGGGTGGCCCTTCAGTAGGGGATGCGCTCTTCACGGCCATCTGCCGAAAGCATAACTCCGATGTTAATGAGTGACCAGTCACTATGTCACGGCCGCTGGTGAGGGAGGGTGATCCACGGTGCCACCCATGGTGGCGCAGGTGAGACACGAGGGCGCCGTCGTCCGCGCGAGGCTCGCCTGGGCATTTTCGCGGCGCCTCGTCGAGCAGGCGAGGAGACAGGTGCCCGCCCGCTGGAGGCGGACTCGTCACTCGACGTCGAGGGCGTCAGGCCCCACGGACGAGCGAGCGGGCCATGGGGTCCCTGGTGATAGGCCACACGGGCGCGAGATAATTGGTCCAGGAAATACCCCTGCCACTTGTCTCCGTTGTCCGCCGGCCCGATATGAACCTTTCCTCCGCTCTCCTTGTCGGCTCCCTCCTGGCCACGGCGCCAGCGGTTACCAACTCGATTGCCTCCCCTGTGGGCGACATGCCCGAGGTCGGCGTTCCGTTCGCGTGTGGGCGCATCCACACGGTGAGCCAGGGACACGACACAGGCAGTCACCAACACAACGACACGTTTGCGTGGGACTTCCGGATGCCGGAAGGCACGCCCATCGTCGCCGCGCGTGAAGGTGTGGTGCGGCTGGCTCGCGGCGACAGCACGAAGGGCGGGTGCGACGAGAAGTTCGCGCCCTACGCCAACTACGTCGTCCTCTCACATGGGGACGGGCTGGAGACGCAGTACCTGCACTTCAGCGCCGTGGTGGTGAAGCCCGGCGAGAGTGTGAAGGAGGGGCAGCTCATCGGCTTCTCCGGCTCCACCGGCTGGGCGTGCGGCGCGCACCTGCACTTCAAGGTGGCGCGTGAGGTGGGCAAGGGTTGGAACAACCCGTCCGTGCCCGCGCGCATCGCTGGCTATGGAGACCCGGTGCGCGAGACGCGCGTGGCCGCGCCCATCTGCCGTGACTCCGGTCGCGACACGCTCATGGCCGCGACGGAGGGCTCGCACACGCCGGGTCAGCCGGTGGTGTCCATGTCACCGGAGCGCCAGGATGCGCCGCGCGGCCTCCCGCCCGGGGCGAAGGCCATCATCGACGGCCTCTCCCAGCCGCCCGCCCAGGGTGGCCAGGGCCTCGACGAAGCGCGTGCGCCCACCGGCGCCCGCACGGCGAGCGGCCCCAGCGAGACTCGCTGAGGCCAGCATCGCGCCTGCCCCGGCGAGCAGCGCGAAGAGGGCTCCCGCGTTGACGAAGTAGTCGAGCGGCAACAGGGGGCCCTCCACGTAGGCACGCACCACGCGGTAGCCCACGTGTCCCAGCAGCACGAGCAGCGGCAGGTTGATGAGCGGCAGCACCAGCCAGCGCGCGGTGCGCCACCAGCCCGCCACCGCTTCCGCCACGCCCGTCGTCGCCGTGTAGCGCCACGCGGAGGCCCGAGCCGCGCGCACCTCCTCCAGCATCGCGTCCACGTCCGGCACGCCGAGCACCGACGGCTCCAGGCCTCCGGCTCGCGCCACGCTGCGCGCCTCGGCCAGCGCGGTGCGCGCCGCGGACTCGACGCCGAAGTCGTCGTCGAAGGGCTCAATCACCGCGCTCTCCGCGGCCCGCGCGCGTGTGTGTCCGCGAACAGCGTCCACCACCGTGGAGGCCGCCGCCACCGCGAGTCCCGCGGGCAGGCTGCGTCGGCTCACCAGCGCCGCCGCGCCCAGGCCGCTCGCGCCCCACAGGGAGAGGCGCAGGCCCCACGCCGCCGGGCCCCAGAAGCGGCCTCCCGCCTGTCGTCGCACTTCCGCCGCGAGGTGTCCGTGGGCCAGGCGCAGTCGCGCGTCGAAGTCCTCGCGCAGTCCGTCGGAGGCCTTCGCCAGGCCGGAGTCCAGCGCGGCGCGAGTCCGAGCAAGCAGTGCATCTGTCTCGTCGAGCGCGGCCTTCACGCGCGCCGACACTTCCTCCAAGGCGCCCATCGCGTTGCCACGTCGCACGCGCGCGGCGATGGCCTGGGTGGCGAGCCCGCGCAGGTGGAAGAGCAGCGGGCCGAACTCGCCGGACACGTCGCGGCCTTCCTTGGCGGCCAGCGCGCTGATGGCGAAGACAGGGACGTCTTGAGGGGGAAGGCCGAACTGCTCGGCGGCGACGCGGCGCACCTGTGCCTTGAGCGTGTCGCGAGACTCGGGTGACAGCTCGTCCGCGAAGTTGAGGATGAAGACGAGCGCGCGGCGGCGAGCGAACTCCGCGAGGAACTCCACCTGCGTGGCCTCCGCGACGCTGCCCCGGTGCATGACGACGAGCGCCACGTCCGCGCGCTCCAGTGCGGCGCGAGCCACGTCGCGATGCGTGGTGGCCACGCTGTTGAGGTCGGGGGTGTCGATGAACACCTGTCCGCCCCAGAGGGCCTGGGGGCCGGGAACGTACCGCGCCACGCGAGCGCCCGTCTGGGCCAGGGTGTCCGCCGCGGCGCCTTCCGGGGCGAAGACGGTGGCGGCGGTGCTGGTGGGGCGGTCCACGCCCTCGCGGGAGAGGGGTTGTCCGGCCAGGGCGTTGAGGACGGTGGATTTTCCCGCGCCGGTGGCGCCCACGAGCGCGACGGAGAGCGGAGCGTCCCTGCTCGCGACGCCGCGCGCGTAGTCGTCCACGAGGCGCTCCAACCGCGCCGCATGCGGCTGGAGCGGTGGCAGTTCCAGGGCGGTCTTCAAGAGGGACCGCAAGGCTTCGGGTTCGGGCAGGCTCGTCTCGTCCACGTGAGGGGCAGCCTGTCCTGGCGTCGCGCGGAGGGCCAGCGCGAATGTGACGAGGCGTGCGCCAGCGTTCAATGGCGGGACGTGGTGTGGCGGTCATGCGTGGGGGAGGGGTAGAAGCGGAGGGGTCATGGAACTCTTCCTCATGTCGCCCCCGGGGCGAGGCTGGGCGTTGCGAGGGCGGAACAACTTCCGCAGTCGCGAGGCGGGGCAGGTGGATGCGCGCAAGGCCCGGCGTGAGTGGCTGGAGCTGGCGCGGGCCATCGAGGCTCGTGGTGGCACGGTGGTGGCGTTGTCGTCGCCGTCGGAGCTGTTGACGGGCATGCCGTACGCGGCGGAGTGCGGCCAGGTGGTCGCGCGCGAGGGCGCGGCGCCGGGGTTCGTGTTGCCTCGGATGATGAGCGCGCACCGTCAGGCGGAGAAGGAACACTGGGCTTCGTTGGCGCGGCGCATGGGGTTCGAGGTGATGGAGCCGGGCGAGGGCATCTGGGAGGCCCATGGCGACGTGGCGCACTTCGACGGGGCCACGCTGTTGTTCTGGGGTGGGCGCACGACACTGGAGGGATTGGAGGCCGCGGCGCGCTGGATTCCAGGCGAGGTGGTGCGCGTGCAGGTCCGCGAGCCCGCGTTTCACGGCAACATGGCCTTGCTGCCGTTGCCCGCCGTGGACCGGATGCTGGTGTGTCCGGACGTCATCGCCGCCGAGTCGTATGCGCTGCTGCGCGAGCGCTTCGGTGAGCAGCGGTTGCTCACGGTGACGGAGGACGAGATTCGTCGCTATGCCACCAATGGGTTGCCGGTGGGGAGGGACTTGCTTGCGCCGTCCGTGGTGCCGGAGGCGGTGAAGGCGCGGGTGGCGGCGCTGGGGATGGGGGTGGTGTCGCTCGACATGAGCGAGCTGTGTGAGAAGGGCGGAGGTTCCTCGCGTTGTCTCGTGTCGCGGGCGTGGGTGGACGACGGCGCCGTGAGGATTCCGGACGAGGCGAGACTGTCGGCGGTGGCGAAGGACATCGAAGCCGATGCGTGACACCGAAGCACTGGCGAGGCAGGCCGAGGCATTCTTCTCCGCGCATCCGGGGGTGTCGCTCATGGCACTGGGCGCGGGTGAACACGCGGAGTCGATGGACCTGTCGCCCTTGGGGTTGCCGGCGACGTATCTGCCCGCTGAGCGCAATCTGGAGCTGGCGACGCAGTATCTGGCGTTGAACCAGTTCGCCTTTGGCGGGATTGGTGTGCCGCGTTGGGTGTTGTCGGACCTGTATCTGATGCCGGGAGCGATTGGGTTGCTGCGCTGTCCCGCGCGGATGTTGAAGCCGGAGCTGCGCGCGCACCTGGGGCTCGCGGATGAGGAGCCGGCCATCGGCGCGGCGTACTACGCGGCGCCGTCGATGACGCCGGGGCTGTTCATCGGCGTGTCGTTGTTGAGTTTCCTGCCGGGGACGGGGGCGGGGGCCTGGGTGAAGACGCTGACATTGCGCATGCTGCGTGCGACGCGGCTGCGTGGCGTGGCTCAGTGGGACAATCCGAGTGTGCGCGTCCACGCGCGACTGGGGCCCTTGCGACTGGTGGGCCGTGTTCCCGGGGGACACGAGTACGGCGAGCGGACCTTCGTCTACGAGACGGACGTGTCCGACGGCGCGCGCGTGGCGGAGGCGATGGAGCGTCGACTGTCGTTGGATCCGACGAGGCGCATCGCCGTCACGGACCTGCCGGCACTGAGCGCGCTGTTGGACCGCGCGGAGGCGGGAGAGGCGCTGTACCTCGTCCCGCCAGGTGTCCAGGACGGCCACGTGCTGGTGCGAGAGGGCTGATTCGTGACCGACGAATGTGTCTGGCATCCGATGGATGCACTTACGGACTGACGCCCGCGGGCATCGGCCTGCGATTCGAGGGACTCCAGTCGCAGGTATGTCTGCCACGAGAGAGGCAATGTCTGCTCATGTCGGCCCGTGGTGTTGTACTTCGAGCGCCCCGGTCCTGTCCTTCGTTTGGGGCTTTTACTTGTGGACGAGTATGTAGTTCGCCTTCCCGGGTTGCCAGATACCATCGCCAGTGCTCACTCCGCGGTACTTGAACCGAGCTATGACCCGCCAGGTGTATTGGTTGATCTGAAAGGCGCTGCACTCCACCTTGAGAAGGGCATTGTCAGATTCGAAGCCGGGCTCCTCGAATCCCATGTCGTTGGGAGAGACATGCAAGACCCAGTCGTTGACCGTGCCGCTGGGGACAGTGATGTAAGCTTCGTGGTTGACAATCCCGCCTTGCGCGTTTTGTGCCAAGCCTTCGCCTGCATACAGGCATACCACCATGGCGAAAAACGCAAGGAATGACAGCCGAGAGCTTCGGGGCATGGAACCTCCAGGAGGGTCGGAGCGGGAGCTAAAGCTGCTCGCGCCAGACGTCACTCCCATAAAGCAGACCGGCTTTCAATGGGATGCTGTCTGAGATGCGTTCTGTTGCTGTTGCTTTTCACGGCGACAGGAATTGTTGGGCTGGACGGCGCGCCGATGCGAGGCCTGCGGTGAGCGTCAAGGTAGATGTCGCGTGAAAGGGGCGGCCGATGCCCTTCATCTCCCAACTCCAGACTTGGGTTCAGCCCGGTGGCGGTGTGCTCGCCCTGGGCGTGGGCTGCGCCAAGTGCACTGCCCTTGGCTCAGCATGTTCTTCGAGCGGGATGATGATGTCTAGGGTGACGGTGCGGCAGGAGCGTCCATGTCTTCCTGCAGCGCACGCCGCAGCGCATTCGCGCCATCCGAAAGGATGGGCTCTCCGTGCGCGAAGCAGACGATGTCTATGACGGCCAGGTGGTCCAGGATGCGCTGGACGCTCTGTCGGGTGCGAAGGGGCTCGTCCTGGTACTCGCTGGGGATGAACTCCGGCGTGCCGCTGCCCTCGTGGGTCAACAGGTCGGAGATGAAGGCAATGCCTCGCGGATGTTTCTGCATCCACAGCGTGTACATGGCCACCGCGGGACCGGGCGTGTGGAAGGGGAGCAGTCCCCCCGGAAGCGTGTCGCCCGCCACGTAGATGAAGTCGGGCTTGTCCTCCAACCCGTATGCATTCTCCGGAGCCCACACTGGAGCGCCGAACGCCTTGCGGAAGCGCCACGCCGAACGCTGGTGATTCCCCGCCGTCAGCAGGATGGCGGAGATGTCACCCAGTCCCCGCAGCACCGCTTCGTCGATGGGCAGTGGGTCGATGAGGATGACCGCCCCATCGTCATCCACCACCGCGTAGGCATCGCTGCGCGTGCCGCCGATGCGGTTGTCATTCAAGGTCCAGTGGTGGATGCCAGGCGCCACCTCGACCAGTCGCTTTGCCTTCCCCTTCGGCTCGCTCATGCCGTGAAAGCTAGGCACCCCGCTCCGATGTCCAGGGCCTCCCACGAGATGCCGCGCTTGCTCGCTCGGCACCCCGGCCCCGGAGCGGCCACCGCCTCCGCGCCAAAGGGCGGCCAACTCCACCCGCCGACTCCATGCTTCAGCCATGGTGGGTTCTCACACGCACGGACGTGTCGCCGCCCGGGAGTGGCTCACGCGTCCGCCACCGCTGCTGCTCTACGACGCCGACTGCGGCTTCTGCCGCCGCTGGGTGGCGCGCTGGGCACAGCACACCGAAGGACGCGTCCGTTTCCTCCCAGGCCGTAGTTGGCTCCTCCTGCTGCTCGGCATCCCGCGACGGAACATGCGTCGCGCCACGCAGCTCGTGGAGCCTTCGGGCCGCGTGTCGCAGGGCGCGGAGGCGGTCTTCCGCGCGCTTACCCGGTCGCCCCGCTGGCTGACGCACGGCATGGCGAGAGTGGGGCTGCTGCCCGGAGTGCTGGGCCTGTCCCAGGCTGCCTACGGCGTCATCGCTCGCAATCGCCGCGCGGCATCACGGGTGGACCGCTGGCTCTTCGGCCGCACCGTGGCACCGCGAGACCTCCGCCAGGTGCGCTGGCTCTTCCTCCGGTTGATGGGCGGCACGTTCCTCATCGCCTTCACGTCCTTGCGAGGACAGGTATTGGGGTTGTTCGGCTCGCGAGGCATCCGCCCCGTGAAGGACCTGGTCAGCGAGGAACGGCGACAGGCCGAACCCGCGCGGGAGCGCTGGCGACGACTGCCCACGGTGTTCTGGTTCGGCGCTTCCGACGCGACGCTGGTGCGGGGCTGCACGCTGGGGCAGCTCCTCTCCCTCGCGGTCCTCTTCAACGTCGCGCCCCGCAGCGCGCTGGCCCTGTTGTGGGGCCTGTATCTCTCCTATGCGGCGGTGGGCCGGGAGTTCCTCTCGTTCCAGTGGGACGTCCTGTTGCTGGAGATGGGCCTGCTGTCCGCGCTCACCGCTCCACCAGGACTGCGCCCGGGCCTGGGCCGTGCGTCACCCGGTGCGTTGGACGTGTTCCTCTTCCGACTGCTCGTGTTCCGCCTCTACTTCGGCTCGGGTGTCAGCAAGTGGCAGTCGGGGGACAGGACGTGGCGCGAGCTGACGGCCTGTCGGCACTACTACGAGACAGCGCCCCTGCCCACGCGCGGCGGCTGGTACGCACACCACCTGCCCGAGCCACTCCAGAAGGCTTCGACAGCGATGGTGCTCGCGCTGGAAGCCGGTGTGCCGCTCCTCGTCTTCACACCCCGTCGACCCAGACAGCTCGCCTTCGGAGCCTTCTCCGCGTTGCAGGCCGCCATCGCCGCCACGGGCAACTATGGCTTCTTCAATCTCCAGTCCCTGGCGCTGGGAGTGTGGCTGCTGGATGACGCCGCCCTGCGACGAATGCTCCCGTTCCTTCCCGAGGGCCCACCTCCGGCGCGCTCGCGGACGCACTGGAGTGGAGTCCTGCTCACGCCGCTCCTCCTGCTCGGCGCCGCTGACATCCTCCTGCGCTTCGAGCGAGGTGCACGACTCCCGGAGCAAGTGCTCCGTCCCCTGACGTGGCTGCACGGCTGTGCGCGCCCGCTGCGCTCCGTGAATCGCTATGGCCTGTTCAGCGTGATGACGGTGGAGCGACCGGAAATCGTCGTCGAAGGTTCCAACGACGGCGAGCACTGGGAGCCCTATCGCTTTCGCTACAAGGTGGGCGACGTCGACCAGCCGCCGAAGCAGGTGGCCCCACACCAACCTCGCCTCGACTGGCAGATGTGGTTCGCCGCGCTCTCCTCTCCGCCGAGCTGGTTCATCGCCTTCCTGGCTCGACTGCTCGAAGGCGCTCCCGAGGTGCTGGGATTGCTCGAGCGCAATCCCTTCCCGGACGCGCCGCCCCGGCAGGTTCGCGCGGTGCTCCATGACTACCGGATGACAGGAGCGGAGGAGCGTCGGCGCACGGGAGCGTGGTGGACGCGAGAGCGCCGGGGCCTCTACGTCCAGCCGCTGGCCCTGGCGCCGGGGCCTCGTCCCACGGGCAGCATGCCGCGCCTGAGGTGGCTCGCGCCGGCGGGGTAGACGACACCCTGAACTGGAGCGAGCGCTCGTTCTAGCCGAGCAGGGGGGCGATGCGCAGGAGGCCGCGCGCATCCACTACGACGTGGGGCGTCTGCTCGGTGCGGGGGGCAGGGCAGACGAGGCGCGTGAGCGATTGGAGCGGGCCCGGGAGCGCGCCCGACTCGCTGGGTGGCGCGAGGGCGAAGCCCTGGCAACCCAGTCCCTGGGGGCACTGGGCGCCCACGCGCCTCGTTCATGAAAGACAACCTTCATTTGGTGGTGCTTGGGTTCTGGCTTTAGTGTCGTGGAGGGACTCCAATGAATTGCCAGCCATGCCCACTCCCGCTTCCAGAGGTCAGACAATAGCTCCAGGCGCCGTGGGGTTGCCCGCGCTCTCGCCGGGGGACGCCGCGACGGAGGTGGGCCACGCGCTGAACAAGGTGCTGGGCGCCTATCGCTTCTACGCGGAGGGGCATGCCGCGCTGGTGGAAGTCCAACAGCGATTGATCGAAGCGGTGCGGCGCTACCACGAGGTGACGAGCGAGGCGGTGGTGCTGCACGTTCGCTCCTCGGCGCTGCTCCTGGGAGACGTGGTGCTCGTGGAGTCGGCGTCCGCGAAGGACTCCGTGACGCGGCCCCTCTTCCTGGAAGGTGTACAGGAGGTGCTGCTGCAACCGGGTTTGGATTCGGAGGAGCTGAGCGCCTTCCTGGGGATGTGGCACCGCGCGCTACAGCGCACGCTGCCTCCGGAGTACGACTTCTATACGTGGTTCTGGGAGCGGGGCTTCGAGGACATCGAGCTCGTCGTCGCGGAGGTGCCCGCGTCGGCGGAGACGGGCGAGTCCGCGCAGGCCGAAGCCCAGTTGGCCGAGCGCGAGGAGCAGCTCTTCGCGGAGCTCACGCGGCGCCAGTCCTCGGGCTCCGGCCGCCGTCGGCCCGTGGGACACGACGAGTGGCTGGCGCGACTGGAGGCGGAGGTGCTGGCCCCTGTCCGCGCACAGGACCTGGTGCGCTCTGAAGCGCCGGCCTTCGCGGGCGCGAGCGACACGGAGCTGGCGGAGCTGCGAGCCCTGCTGGAGCGCGAGCGGGGCGGCGAAGGCGTGCACGAGCGGAGCCTGTGGGTGGTGTGGGGCCTGCTCGCGGTGTGTCGCGAGGAGGAGCGCTCGGAGCTCCTGGCGTGGATGGAGGAGCTGCTCTCCAGCCTCGTCTCGAATGGCCGCTGGACGGAGCTGTCGCAGGTGGTGCAGGGCATGACGCGGGATGCTCGGGCCTCGGACGCGCGCACGCCGGACCTCTATGCCGTCACGCGGCTGTTCTTCCGGGAGAAGACGCGCTTCGCGCTGGCCCAGGCCACCGCCCAGCCGGGCTTGCTGCTGCGCGTGGTGGAGCTGGTGAGCGCGCTGCCTCGGGATGCGCTCCAGGGCGTCACGGACCTGCTCTTCGAGCTGCCCTCGCCCGAGGCCCGTGGGGCCCTGGCGAAGCTGCTCGTGCGCCGGGGCATCTCGCTGAACATCCTGGTGGCGCGGGCCTCGTCCCTGGGCGAGGCGGACCTGGACTGGGTGCAGTTCCTGCGCGAGTCGGGACCGGAGTCGCTGCCGTTGACGGCGGCCCTGCTGGGACATCCCCGACCGGAGGTTCGCGCGGCGCTGCTGTCCCGGCTGAGTCCTCGCGACGTGGAGGCCCAGCGCTCGCCGCTCCTGAAGCTCCTGGCGGACCCCGCGGTGGGAGTGCGTGGCGCGGCGCTCGTGTTGCTGGTGCGCTACGGAGTGGATGCGGCGGTGGGGCCGTTGGTGTCCCGGCTCGATGCGCGGATGGAGCTGCGCGAGCGCATGGCCGTGCTGCGCGCGCTCGCGGACCTGGGAGGCCCCATCGCTGGCGCTGCGCTGCGCTCTTCCTTCGAGCGAGCGCAGGACATCGAGCTGAAGACCCACTGCGCGCGCTGCATCGGCATCCTCGGAGACCCGAGGGCCCGGCCGTTGTTGGAGGCGGTGGCGAACAAGCTCTTCGCGCCGCGCAATCTGAAACAGGCCTGTCGGGAAGCGCTGGCGCAACTGGCCCCGGTGGGCTGAAGCCGACGGACGGACGTCGGGGGACGCGGAGACATGGACACGTCGACGACACGGGAGGACGCGGCAGAGGTGGGCCCGAGGCTCATGGGCGTCGTCGTTCGGTGTCTGAACACGGTGTCCTTGCACGACGTGGACAACGCGGGCGTGAAGGAGGCGCTCGAGGAGCTGGGCTCGCTGCTGGACGCGGAGCTGCGGGGACAGAAGTCAGTGGAGCTCCAGTGCGTGGGCGGCATCCCCTTCCTCAACGGCGCGAGGATGAAGCTGGGTGAGGAGCATCTGGAGACGGCCGTCTCGCTGCGGCGCTACCTGGAGCATCTCCAGGTGCAGGAAATCTCCTTCGGCTCGGGCCTGCGTCGCGAACACCTGCGGGCCTTCCTCGTCGCCTTCCAGAAGCACCGGCGCGCGCAGAAGCCGCAGGCCATCCTCCAGGAGAAGCTGGGGCCCATCCGCCTGCGCGACGTGTTGTCGTCCACGAACGTGCTGACCCCGCGCGAGGTGATGCTCCGCTACTACGCACGGCTCGTCGTCCTCCTCAAGCATGTCATCACCTCGCAGGGGCAGGTGCGCGTCGAGCGCTTCCGCCGCGTGCTGTTGCGCCTGGCCGAGTCCTCCGTGGGCCATGAGTCGCTCCTGGTGGGCCTCACGCGCTTTCGCCGGACGGACGTGGATGGGGGGCAGCACGGAGCGGCGGTGGCGGTGCTGTCGCTGTTGATGGCGCGGCGGATGGGGCTGTCGCGCGCGCAGCAGTTGGACCTGGCCCTCAGCGGGCTGTTCCATGACCTGGGGCGGGGGGCCACCACGCTCGCGCCGGAGCAGGAGTTCGACCGCGCCTCCCATGAGTTGCTGGCGCGGCGGGGCCCGCTGAAGACGGCGCTCCGGCTGTTGCAGCGCCCGTTGGACGCCAGTCGCCTGGAGCGTGTCGTGGCCGCGCACGACTGCCTCCAGCCGGCGTGGAGTGGACCGGTGCAGCGGCCGGTGGGGTTGGCGGGGCGGCTGCTCGCGGTGCCCTGTGCCTTCGACCTGCTGACGTTCCCCGCGCCGCCTCATCCTGGGCTGGCACCGGACACGGCGCTGCGGCTCATCACCCACCGGGCGGGCACCCGGTTCGATGCGAGGGTGGTCCGCCTGTTCACCGCGGTGGCCGGCTTCTACCCGGTGGGGACGCTGGTGCGCCTGTCTGGGGGGCAGTTGGGCGTGGTGATGGATGTGCCCACGGATTCGGCGCAGGCAGCCAGACCCCGCGTCCGGGTCATCCAGGGGGCAGGGAAGACGAAGGCGGACTACGTCGTCGACCTCGCGGAGCCCGGGCAGCGGCTCAACATCGTCGCGTCCCTCGATTCCACCGAGAGTGACTTCAACGTCCCCCACTTCCTCTTCTCCTGAGGGGGCGAGCGGATACCGCCTGTCTGGACGAGTGCCTTGCGGACGGCATCGGGCGCGGAGGCCGTGAGAAGAGGGCCTCGCGGTTCACACGTGGGGCGAGGGGCGTGGTTAAAATGGGCGCTACTCCCACCCCGCTTCGTTGTCTGTCTCCGCCGCCGTGAAGACGCCGCGTTTCCTATTTCGTTCCGTGCTTGTTCTCGCGCTCGGCCTCTTGGGCGCATGTGGGCCGTCGCCCGAGTCCCTGACCTTCCAGCCGCTGGAGTCGAAGTTCCTGCGCACGCCGGGGCAGAACGTGAAGTTGGACTACACGGTCCTCGATGCCGAGGGTCAGCGCATGTCCGAGCCGAAGCTGCGGTGGACCAGCTCCGCGACGGATGTGGCGCTGGTGCAGGACGGCGTGGTGACGGTGCGCAAGTCCGGCAAGACGGTCATCGGCGTGACGGGGGGCAAGGTGCGTGAGGCCCTGCCGTTGGACCTGATCATCCTGAACTCGTTGGATGTGCGCGCGCCGGGTGCCGACTTCATGGAAGTGGGCCGCGTCATCAAGATGCGCGTGGTGGCGCGCAATGAGCAGGGCGCGTCGCTTCCTGACGCCGTGCCGGAGTTCCGTTCGTCGGACGAGTCGGTCGCGCGGGTAGAGGAGGGACAGTTGGTGGCGGTGAAGCCCGGCTCGGCCACGGTGAGCGCGAGCCTGGGGCATCTGGCTCGGCACATCGCCGTCCAGGTGGTGCCCGCGGACTTCGCGCGCCTGGGCCTCAACCTCACCCACCATCAGTTCCAGCGTCCGGGGCAGTCGGTGTTGCTCCTGGCGCGGGCCTTCAATCGCAACGGCGTGGTGCTCGACAGCGTGCCGCTGGAGTGGTTCACGTCGGACGCAGCCGTGGTGTCGGTGTCCCAGGACGGCCGGGTGACGGCGGTGGGGCAGGGGCGCGCGGTGGTCTCCGTTGTCGCCGGTCGCCGCCGCTCCGCCGCGGAGTTCGTCGTTCCCTGACGGTGGTGCGGGGCCCCTCGGTGGAGACCGCCCGTGCCGTGGATGCCGGCGGCTTCCGCGTGCGCGCGAGTCGCTTCGTAGGTTCGTGACGCCTCGCTGAGGGGCGCGGCGTGCGGCGGATGCTGTCGGAGCCCGCGCCGCCGCGCTTACGGCTTCGGCGCGGCGGGGCTGGCCTTGGGGCTTGGCGCCTTCGTACGGGGGCGCTTGCCCTTCTTTTCGGACGGGTCCTCGGGGCAGGGCGGACGCGGGCCATCGCTGGGCGGTTGGATGGTGAAGTCGACGCGGCGGTTGAGCGCCATGCCTTCTTCCGTCACGTTGTCGGACAGCGGCCGGCTGCGACCGAAGCCCTGCGAACACACCCGCTCCGCCGCCACGCCGCTCTGGATGAGGAAGCGCATCACGCTGGACGCACGCCGACGCGACAGGTCCAGGTTGTACGCATCGCTCGCGCGGGCATCCGTGTGGCCTTCCACCAACACCCGGTCCATCTCCGGGTTCTCGTTCATCACCCGGGCGACCTCCTCCAGAATCGGGAAGGACTCGGAGAGGATGACGTCCTGGTCCGTGGCGAAGTTCACCTGCTCCAGGATGACAATCTTGTTCCCGTCGCGGCGCGCGAGCGGGCACCCATCACGGCCACGGCTTCCCGCCGGCTGGTCCGCGCACCTGTCGAGCCGGTCCACCGTGCCGTCGCCGTCGCGGTCCGTGTCCGGGCAGCCCGCGTTCTCCACGGGGCCGGGCACATCCGGGCACTTGTCGCCCACGCCAATCACCGAGTCGCCATCCGGGTCCACCGGCGGAGGAGGCGGCGGTGCCGGCTCGGGCGGCTCCTTGAAGCGCTCCAGCGCCTCCCACTCGCGCGTCTTCGCCGGAATCCAGATGATGGACGTGAAGAGGCTCAGCGTGGGCGACGCGAGCGAGCAGCCACAGCCCGCGCCGCCGCCGAAGGTGAACGTCACGCCCGTGGAGCTGTACCAGCGCAGGCCGATGAGCAGCTCCGCGGGAACCTGTCGCTCTGTTCCAGGAGCCTTCTTCAGCCCCACCGCGCCGTTCACCATGGCGAGCGCGGTGATGCCGCTGCCTCGGAGGATGGGCACCTCGGTGCCGAGGCCGAAGGGCGCCATGTCACCCAGCGCCACGCCGTCGAACACGCGGTCCGGCCGCTTCCAGAAGCCGCCGTTGAACGCCAGCAGGATGCCGTTGCCGAAGCGGTAGTCCAGCACGAGCCCGGGGGCCCACGTCATCTCGCCCTCGCCGGCGAACGCGTCCTGCGCGCCCGTGGGGAAGGACACGTTGAGCGTCAGCGCGGCGCCCCAGCCCTTGCCCTCGGCGGGACGGCGAAGGCCCGGGATGGCCACCTTGCCGGAGAGGCGCAAGTCACCGAGCACGAAGCTCTCCACGCTTCCCTCGGTGCCGATGACCTCCAGGTTCTGTCCGCCCTGGGCGAGGATGAGCGGCAGGTCCACGCCAATCTCGCCCCAGTCGAACAGGCCCACCATGGCCATGACGTCGAGCTGGAGGCGGTTGCCCACCAGGCTGATCTTCTCGAGATCTCCGCCCTCGGGCACCAGCGTGAGGGGGTTGAGCGAGTAGCTGAAGTACGGCCCGAAGGCCACGGACATGTGTGACAGCGGACGGGACTGGGTGACGACAACCAGGTCCTGCGGCGCCGCGGACGGGCGGAACAGCTGCACGTCGAAGCGGGCGTCCGGCTGGGCGGAGGCGAGGGTTGCCCCTCCGAGCGCCAGGAGGAGGAGCGGCAGGTGGAAGGGTTTCATCGGACGCGGCGCTGGGAGCGGAGGAGCAGGAGGCCCGCGGCGAGCAGGACGAGGATGGTGGCGCTGCCAGCCGGAGTGGCGTCGGCGGCGGTGCCGCAGCAGAAGGCGCCGCCCTGTGGGTCGGTGCCGGGCTTGCGTCGGCCTCGCTCGCACTCCTGCGTCTTGGCCGAGCAGTGCTGGACGCCGAGGCAGTCGCCGCTGTCCTCGCACGAAGAGGAGCAGGTGTTGTTGGTGAGGTCGCAGGTGCCGCCGCAGGGGCAGTGCGCGTCGGCGAAACACTGGACGCACGCTTCGCCATCGCAGACGAGGCCCGCGTCACAGGTCACCGCGCAGGCGCCGGCGTTCTCACAGGTGCGCGTCGTGGGGTTGCACTGGCCGCTGCCGCAGTCGTCATTGCTCCTGCAGCCGACGCAGGTGCTGTTCTGGACCGAGCCATCCGAGAGACAGAAGGGTGCGTCCGTCTCGCAGGCTTCGCAGCGCGAGCCGCAGTGGCGGTCGGTGGTGCAGGTGCTGCACTCGCCGCTGAGACAGAACTGGCCGTCGCCACATTCCAGGTCGGTGCGGCACTGAACGCAGACCTCGCCGTCGAGGCAGAAGGGGCGCTCGCCAGGGCACTTGGCGCAGGCGGGGCCGCAGGCATCGGCGGTGTTGCACTCGGGCAGCGTGGTGACGCAGGTGCCGTTGAGCGGATCGCACTTCTGACCGTTAGCGCACTGGTCATCGGTGGTGCACTCGACGCAGGAGGGAGACCCGCCGGCGGTCAGTGCGGAGCACTGGGTGCCATTGGGGCAGCAGTTGCAGGAGTTGCCGGCGCACTGGTCATCGGTGGCGCAGGGGGCGCACTGGTGATTGGTGCAGACTTCACCGCGGACGCACTGCGAATCGTCATTGCACTCGCGGCACTGGTTGATGTCGGTCGCGCAGACCTGGCCATCGGGGCAGTGCTCGTCGTCGGTGCACGGGACGCAGGTGGCGGTGGGCTCGTCGCAGACGGCGCCCGGGCAGTCCGCGTCGTCGTTGCAGCCCGAGCACTGGTTCGTTCCGAGGTCACAGCGGCCGGTGTTCGGGCAGTCGTTGTCGTCGTTGCAGCCCCGGCACGTGTTGTCGCTCAGGTCGCAGCGGCCGTTGGTCGGGCAGTCGTCGTCGCCGTTGCATCCTCGGCAGATGTTGTCGCTCAGGTCGCAGCGGCCGTTGGGGCACTGGCTATCATCCGTGCACTGCACGCATTGCGTGTTGCCGTTGATGTTGGCGCAGAGGGGCGTGGATTGGCCGCAGGGAGAGCAGGCCGCGCCGCAGCGGAGCGAGGAGTCGCAAGGGGCGCACAGGGCCGCGGAGTTGCAGTGGTAGTAGGGATCACAGCCGCCGTTGTTCTGGGCGTTGACGTTGGCGCGGATGCACTGCTCGCAGCGGTTGGGGTCCGTCGAATAGGACGGGATGCCGTTCTCCGTCTGGAAGAACTGCGCGGGCTGGAGCAGTTGGAAGTTGGAGCTGTACAGGTTGATGATCGGAGGCTGGTTGGCGGCACGCTCGAAGTCCGTGAAGGCTCCGGTGTGCAGCGACATCTCGAGCGCGGCGTGCTCCGTCACCTGCGCATACAGAATCTCCACGGCATAGAGACCCGCCTGCGAGAAGGTCACGCTGTTGGTGGTTCGCCAGGTGGGCGCACCCAGCTGAGGTGGCCGGTTGATGACCGTATAGGATTGAACGCGGTCATAGATGACGAGACTGACTGCGTCGTCCGCGTAGTACCCAAGATGCAGTGTCTGGCCCGCGAGGCTAGGAGGGACATTCAAGAAGCCGCGGAAGCGTGAAACGAACGGGGTGAATGCGTCGCCGTCGTTGATGACGTTGAAACTGCAGCCACCGGTTGAGCATCCTGGAGCCGAGACTTGGCCCACGAAGTCGCCATAGCTCAGCGTGCGACCATCGTTGAGGTTGTTCGAAAGGTCGAAGGGCGTGCGCATCACGGTCGTGACGCGGTTCTGCTTGCTGATGGGTTCCTCGAAGTACCCATTGATGACGTCGACGTACGTACCCCGTGTCTGCGGGAACTCGCCCAAGGTCCGTGTCCACACGTTGGACGCGACGCACAGGCCCTGGCCGCTCTCGCTCAGCGCGGGGGCAATAGGCGGACCGGCGACGGTGACGTCCGGTAGCTTCTGGGCCCACGCAGAAGGGGCCACAAGGCACACCGCGAGGGCAGCGAGCGCGAATCGCGCGATGCGGAACAAGGGGGATTTCAAGGCCGCGCCAGCATGCTGGAAGCCTCTGACAAACTCAATTCTCCGGCCATCTGTGCGTCCACGGTGCCATGTGACGTGAGAGGTCAGTCTCCGGACAGCAAACCTGTGCCTCTATCGACACAGGTTGCAGCTGTTATCCAGAACAGCCCGAAAATCCCGGCCCCGTGTCGTGTGCGCGGGACTCCTACGGGACGCAAGGATCACCCTCGGGGCCGACCCATTCGCTCCCGTCCACCCATCCTCCGGATTCGTGAACCGGACACCTCCCTCCCGACTTGGAGGGTGTCCCTCACGGGCCCGACCTCGCGTCACGCGCGACGGCAGGCCGCGTCACCGTCCTGGGAGCGGATGAACGCGGCGGTCAGTTCGGTGCCGACGGCGGCGCCCAGGACCTCGTACGTGCGCCGACGCGCTCCGCCCACGACGGACGGCTGATGCGCGAGCGACTCCGGGTGCCGCACGAAGATGTTGTACCCGACGATGCACCCATCCGCGCGAAGCACGGTGATTCCATCCGTCGCCATCATCCCGCGCAAAAGCTGCCCGGTGGCTCGCACCGCCGTGGCCGCCGAGTCGGTCGGGTCCGCGTGATAGCGGTCCAGCAGCGCCACGATGTCCAACGGGCGCGGCAGGATGATGCCGTCCACGAAGAGCGTGGAGCCCGCGCGCTCCCGGGGCAGCACCGCCACCAGCGCCCCATGGGACGACTGCATCACCTCGAAGAGCACGCGCCGGAAGAACCCTCGGGCTCGCTCCAGACTGGCGCTCGCCACGCCATCCGTAATGGCCTCCGCCAACTCGTTGAGCACCGCGGGCGGTGACGCCCCCTCCACGCGCGCACCCGACAGGTACACGTGCCGGCACAGCCCGCCACCCGCGCGCAGCTCCAGCATGTTGTCCGCGAGCTGGAGCACACCCACGACCCCCGCCTGCGCCTCCTCCGTCCGCCGCAGTCGCTCCAGCGGTGACTCCGCGAGCGGAAACGGGTCCGTGCGGAACACGCCGTAGGCGAAGCCCTCCGGCACCCGCAGCAGGTACAGCGCCCACCACCGTCCCTGCCCCAACGGCGCGCACTGCTTGAGTGCTCGCTGGACGGTGGCGCGTGAGCGGGGCCCGATGCCGATGGCGATGGGGTCCTTGCCGCCCAGCAGCGCGAGCATCTGCCCCAGGTCGTCCCCCATGAAGGCCATGGGGAACAGCGGTGCGCCTTCCTCGCGGTAGCGCGACAGCGTGACGATGAGCTCGCCGATGGAGTCGGCCGTCTGCGCGCACGACATCCCCGCCTCATCCAGGAACGTACCGACAGCGTCGGTCAGCAGGTGGCGGAAGGAAAGGACGGGAGGTGGGGAGCCCGGTGCTCCGGGGTCCGAGCCATTCATGACGCTCGCAGCATGGCGCATTGTCGCCGCACACGCACGGACCGAATGTCATCCGTCCTGTCCGTCCGCGCGGTGTCGCCTCGGTGTCTCAGTGCGCACGCCTCCCAGCCCGTTGGAGCAGGAGGACGACGGCTCGTCCACCCGCCAGCCGTCACGACAGCTCGGCCCGCGTGGCCTCCAGCCGCGCGGCGGTGTGGTTCCAGTCGTCCGCCAGCCCATCCAGGTGACCCAGCACGTCCGAGAAGAACCGCGTCTCCAGCGCGCGGGCCAGCGTGGCGCCATGTGCGTCCGCCCACTTGCGGGTGACGCGGGCACGCACCTGGGCGCCCAGCAGGTCCACGAAGCGCTCCATCAGCGGCGTGGACAACAGCGTCCCCGCCCACACCACCGCGTCATGGCCGAAGCCGCCCGTGGCCACCGTCACCACCGCAGCCGCGCCCGACGGCACCGAGTACACCAGCGTCGTCAGCGCCTGGAGCAGCTCCTCGCGCATGCCTCCCTGCAGCTCGCCCGCCACCAGTTCGCGACAGTAGGCATAGAGCGTGGCGCGGTCCGCCGCGTGGGCGTGCAGGGACTCGAAGCCCAGCGGCTCCTCCAGCTTCGCGAGCGTCACGGGCCCGAAGGCCTCGGTCAGCTTCTCTCGTGTCTCGGGGTCTCCGCGCCACGCGGCGACTTCCGGCGCGAAGGCATCCACCAGCCGCCGCACCCCATCCGTCATCGTCGCGTCCACCGTGCGCGAGGGCGTCTGCGAGCCCTCCGGCTCCGGCCCGGTGAAGGACTGGCGCACCTTGCGACTCACGTACGTGAGCGCCGTGGCCAGTCCCCGGAAGGGCAGCCGCACCCATTTGTGGAACTGGCTGCGCGCGTCCAGCTCGTCGCGGAAGGCATCGATGAGCACGTCCGCGGGCACCGCCTTGAGCGCCGCCGCGCGGCCCACGCCGTCCAGCTCATGACGCAGGCGTTGCCGCAGCCGCTCCGGCTCGCTCGCCGCGCGAGTCGACGCGCGCGCCACCGCCTCCAGCTCCGCCCGCGCATCCGCGAGCGACGCCTCCAGCGCCCGGGCCTTCAGCTCTCGTGCGTGCTCGGCCTCCCCCAGGAGGGCATCGAGCGGAGGACTCCCGTCCAGCGGCTCTGTCGCGAGGGCCCGCAGGCCCGCCTCGACGTCGGGCTGGTGCGGCGCCAGGTAACGCGCGAGCGGAGGATGGCCCACGTCAGAGGCCAGCTTGTCCAGGTGCCCACGCGCCACCTCCTCGCGCGAGGCCTCGTTGTAGACGAGCAGGTACGGCCGCCCATGGCCCACGGCTGCGCGCAGGAAGTCCACCAGCGCCGCGTTCTGGTACGTCTGCCGGCTCACCACGAACACGAGCACGTCCACGGTGACGAGCAACGCCTCCGCGCGCTCGCGATTCTCCCGGTACACGCTGTCGAAGTCCGGCGTGTCCATGACGAGCAGCCCGCGCGGTACCGCGTCCGCCAGCACCAGGTACAGCCGCCCCGCGGGGCCCGGCTGGTCCACGGGCGCGAGCGCTCCCGGCGCCACGGGCACCGTGTCGTACCGACGGGTGAGGAAGTCCTTCAGCGCGCCCGTCCACGTCTCCGGGTGGGCCGCCGCGAGGCACTGCTTCGTCAGGCCTCCCTCGGGCCTCGCGGGCGACAGCGGCGCGCCCACCAGCGCGTTGAAGAGCGTGGACTTGCCCACGTTGTTGGGGCCGGCGATGGCCACCAGCAACAGGGGCGCGTCCGCGGAACCCAGGCGGGGAAGCAGGTCCCTGCGCAGCCGCTCGGCCAGACGCCGGGCCAGGTCCGCGTCCGACGCCTCGGGGAAGCGCTCGGGGGCGGGCAGGGCGTCCAGGGCGGACGCGAGGGAATCACGCAGGGTGTAGGGGTCTCTCGTCATCGGAGGTCCGCGCACACCAGAGCATGTGCGGGAGCGGGTGCCCAGTTGCTTGCGTGGCGGATGTCGTTGAGGGACAGAGCGGCGAGGGCGCGGTAGGGTCCGCCGCCATGCGCATCCACGCCGCCTGCCTGTTGCTGCTGGGGCTCGTCGCCTGCACCGCCGCGAACACGAACACCCCCGTGTCCACGGATGCGACGCATGCCGGAGCCCCCCTGCCGTTCATCGAGGATGACTACGCCCGCGCGCTCGCCGAGGCGAAGGCGAAGGGCATCCCCCTCTTCGTCGACGTCTGGGCACCGTGGTGTCACACCTGTCGCTCCATGAAAGCGTATGTCCTGTCGGACAAGTCGCTGGCGCGCCATGCCGGACGCTACGTCTGGTTGGAGGTGAACACCGACCTGACCCAGAACGCGGCGTTCCAGGAGAAGTTCCCCATCGAGTTCTGGCCCACGCTGTACGTCATCGACCCGCGCGAGGAGAAGCCGCTGTTGCGCTTCGCCGGCAGCGCCACGGTGGAGCAGCTCGTGAAGCTCTTCGAGGACGGTGAGCGCGCCTACAAGGGCGGCATCACCGGCGCGGAGGCGCTCCTGGCGCGCGGTGACGCGCTCTACGGCGAGGGACGCTCGGCGGAGGCCGTCGAGACGCTGACGGAGGCCCTGGCCGAGGCGCCCGCGGATTGGTCCCGTCGGGGCCGCGCGGTGGAGTCCCTGATGACGGCGATGTACGGCGCGATGCAGGTGGAGCCGTGCGCGAAGAAGGCGCTGGAGCTGTTGCCGGGCACGCCGCGCTCGCTGTCGTGGGCCAACGCCTCGATGATGGGCCTGATGTGCGCGCTGTCGATTCCGGACCAGGCCGCGAGCAAGGAGCTGCGCGTGGCCCTGGAGGCCAAGGTGGTCGAGGCCATGGGCGCTCCCATCATCGAGATGTCGGGGGATGACCGCTCCGGCCTCTACGAGATGCGGGTGGGCGCGCGAGAGCTGGAGAAGGACGAGGCGGGCGTGAAGGCGCTCGCGGGCGAGTGGCTGGCGTTCCTGGAGGCGGAGGCCGCCAAGGCGCCCAACCCCGACGCACGCTCCGTCTTTGATTCGCACCGCATGCTGGCGGCGATGAAGCTGGGCACGCCCGAGCGCGCCGTGCCCGCGCTGGAGCAGAGCGAGAAGGACCTGCCCCAGGACTACAACCCGCCCGCGCGGCTGGCCACGCTGTACCGGCTGCAGGGGCGCCTGGATGATGCGCTCGCGGCGAGTGACCGCGCGCTCGCGCGGGTGAAGGGCTCCCGCCGCATCAACGTGCTGTCCAACCGGGTCGACATCCACGTCGCGCGCAAGGACGTCGCGGGCGCCACGAAGACGGTGGAGGACGCCATCGCCTACGCCAAGACGCTGCCCGCCTCGCAGGTGTCGCCGCGCATGATGAAGGGGCTGGAGAAGAAGCTCGCCGGCCTCCAGGCGGAGGCCCAGCCCGCGCCGAAGTAGTCCTTCAGGTCAGCGCGCCGTCGCTCGTACGGCGGCGCGCAGACCCAGGTCGAACAGCTCGTACGCGTCGACGGGACAGTGGCTCATCCCGCCGTCGACGAAGACGAGCACCGCCTCCGCCGGGCCCGTCGCTGGCGGGGCACCGTGCGCGCAGTCCACCCGCGTGCCGTCCGTCACCAGGTGGCGCACCACCCCGTCGAGCGCCGTGCCCGAAGTGACGCCCATCAGCTCCCGGATGCGCTTGTCGCGGGTGTGTCCCACCACCTGGGTGAGTCCCGAGGGAAGCCGCCTGGGGTCGAAGCGCCGACGCGGCGTCTGTCGCGTGCGCTCGGCGTCCTCCGGCTTCGTGCTGGGGCGCTGGTAGAAGATGCCCGTGCCCTCGCCGCGCGCGGCGTCGCCCGGCTGGTGCAGGCCCGGCACCTCCAGCCGTCCGTGCGTCCAGGCCTCCACCGCCGCGTCCATCGTCGCGTTCAGCGCGTGGGCCACCGCGTCCGCGTCCGCGCGGCGCTCGGGGGCAAGGCCCGTCACGTCCAGGTCCTCGTGGGTGACGCCCGCATGCAGCACCAGCAGCCCGGGGCCCGCGGCGTGCGCGGTGCGAAAGCGCCGGACGCGCAAGAGGTGCTCCACCCAGGCGCGTTGGGCTTCCAGGAAGTTGCCGAAGTCGCGGGCCACCAGCTCGGCCGTGGGCACCTGGGGCCAGCGCGCCAGGAAGGCTTTCTCCCCGGCCTCATCGGTGAGGCCCTTCTGGTAGACGCGGTCCGCCTCCGCCTGGGCGACGGTGAAGCGGGCGTCGTCGAAGCCGGCCAGCTCTCCCACGCGGCCCAGGTCGTGGTTGCCCAGAATCAGGAGGACCTGGTCCGCGGGATGCGCGGCCAGCCAGGCCACCAGCGCGAGCGCGCTGTTCGCCGCGTGCAGGCGCTCCTCGGGACGACCCCAGTCGAAGTGGTCTCCCACCGAGATGAGCTGCACGTCGGGCAGGAGCCAGCCGTCCGCGCCCAGCAGTCCGTGGTGGTCGAGGATGCCCAGGACCTTGTCGAAGTCCGCCTGCGGGTCGCCCAGGGCGAGCCGTCGTCGGCGGGGGACACCGTCAGGGGGCGCGGAGCGGGGACCTGCCTCCACCGCCTGTCGGGCGCGAGCGTGGGCAGCCTGGATGCGGGTGGCTTGGGAGTCGTTCACCCGCTCATTGTAGAGTCAGGACGTCTGGAAGAAGCGGGCGATGAGCGCCGAGCGGCTCTCCACATGCGCCTTGGCCAGCAGGTGCGTGACGTGGACCTCCACGGTGCGCTCCGCGCAGCCCAGCCTGCCGGCGATGGACTTGTTCGTCTCGCCCTGGACGATGTGCGTGAGGACCTCGGACTCGCGCGCGGTGAGTGACCAGCGCGCGGCCAGGGCCTGCACGCGCGCGGCGGCGCTGGAGGCGGTGCCCGTGTCGATGGCCAGGTAGTGCGCGGGAAGCCCCGTGGTGCGCAGCGGCGTGAGCGTCAGCGGCCCCGAGCAAGGGATGCCCTGGGCGCCTCGGCGCAGCTGCTCCATCAGCTCCGGCTCGCCGCGCTCCAGCCACACCCGACCCGCGCTGTTGGCGTGAACCACCCGGCCGCTGCCGCTGACGACCCAGGCGGCGCGACCAAGCGCCTCCATCGCGACCTCCAGCGCGGTGGACATCAGGCCCGACTCGCGCAGGCGCGTCTCCATCGTCAGCCGCCGCTGCAGCGTGGGCGTCAACGCCTGGAGCACCCGCTGCTCGCGCTCGGTGAAGGGCTCCTCGCGCATCAACCCCAGCCAGCCCAGGAGCGACGGCCCCTCGCAGACCAGCGTACGAAGGAAGGCCATGCGCTCCATGCCCAATTGCCGGTACACCGCGCCGGAGCGGGTGTTGACGCGGTCTCTCTGGGCGTCCAGCTCCGCCTCGGTCAATCCCAGACGCCGCCCCACCTCATATGCGGGCAGGTCATGCAAGGGCATCTGCCGCGCCTCCGACTCCTGCAGCGAGCGGAAGTGCAGCGCCCGGTTGCGTTGGGCCGGCGCGGGACGGGCTGGATCATACCAACCCCAAAGACTCTCCCGGTCCGACAGGAAGGTCTCCAGGGCGTCGAAGACCGACTCCCCCTCCTGGGGGAAGCCCGAGTTGAAGGAATAGCTGACGTGGTAGCGGTCCGGCCCTACATCCACGCCGTAGGCCACCGCGCGCTCCGCCTTGAGCGTGTCGCGCAATGCCCCCAGAAGTGTGGGAAGGGACTCCGAACTCGGCTCCGCTTCGACGAGCAGGGCTTCCAGGTCCGCCAGGATACGCTGTTCCTCGGAATTCAAACGAATCACGATATCCTGAGTATACGCTGGCAATGAGTGACTCCCACTATCCCACCAACACGTCGAAGTTGTGAGTTGTTGAGCATTTATCGGCGACATGCCCTGGAGTCTGAGGCTTCCGGGTGGAAGCAGACATCAGGGCTTCCCCGCATGGAAATCGCAGTGCGTACCGCGCGACAATGAAGTGCAGGCCCACCGGGGGGGAGGGCCTTTCGCGGTAGGTTTCATGTGAGCGCGCGCCGGGGATCGACAGTCGATGCCCGGCGCGTCGCCCTTGTACCCCGCCCTTTCCCTACATCTGGCGCGAAGCCCGTGACGCACCCCTGGGACGTCCGCTTCGCGCTTTGATGCATGGCGTCATTCGCAAGGCCGCGAAACATCACTGTTTCGCAGCCGGCACGCCACTGGCTAACATATTCATGACAATGAATTCCTTCCGTGAGGCTGGACGGATGTCTGTCCATTGCTCGCGGCGAACGAATGCTCATTCAGGGGGAGTCTGAGATGACGATGATGCGCACCGGGAAACTTGCGTTGGGAATGGCCGTGTTGCTGGGCGTGACGGGGTGTCGGACGCCGGGGGCCACGGGGAGTGGAGGGATGAGCGCGTCGGAGGGGTCGTCCGACGGTTCGGGTTCGGGGTCGGGCTCGGGTGGCTCGTCGGACGGATCCGGGGATTCATCGAAGGGGTCCGGGGACTCGTCGAAGGGGTCCGGCGATTCGAGCAAGTCGGAGTCGGGCTCCAGCGAGAACTCGAACCACAGTTCCGAGGAGGGAGGGTCCAGCGAGTCGCGCTCCAGCAAGAGCGACACGGGGACCAGCGAGTCGGAGGGTGCAGGGGAGGGGAAGGACTCGCGCTCGGAAACGAGCAACAGCGAGAACAACGATGGGCGCGTGGTGTCGGCGACGACGGTGGCGGCCACGGTGATTGGCCTGGGGGTGGTCATCTGGCGGGTGATAGCGGCGGCCGAGCGGCGGCGTCAGGCGCCTCCTCCGCCGGAGGAGGTGGGGCGGGCCGCGCAGGTGTATCTGCGCTCCCGGACGCACCAGCTTCGGGAGGACCTGGCGCTGGGGGCGGGGCCCACGGTGGAGGACCTGGCGTCGGCGGCGAGCATCCGTCGGGAGAACCTGGGGACCTTCGGGCGGCTGCTGCGGGCGAACCGGCGCGAGCTGCTGGCGATGGCGGACACGCGCACCCTGACGCCCGAGCGGGCGCTGGCCTGGTTGGCGCGGGTGGGTGAGCTGGCGCGCACGGACCCGAGGCTCGACGAGGACCGGCGCGCCTTCCTCGCGGCCCATGGTGGGGAGGAGGCGACGGCGGAGGTGGTGGAGTGAGGCGCCGGCGGGCGGCGTGGCTGCTGAGTTTCGCGCTCACGCTGCCCGCGTGGGCGGAGCCCGGCGGCGCGCAAGTGACGGAGCAGGCCGAGCCTCCATCGCGAAGTGTGGCGATGGAGGACGAAGTGTGGCCGCGAGTGACGGACCCGGCCGAGTCTCCATCGCGAAGTGCGGCGATGGAGGACGAAGTGTCGCCGCGAGATGGCGCCCGAGTGACGGAGCAGGCCGAGCTTCCATCGAGAGGCGGGATGACGGAGGACACACGTCCCCTGAAGGAGCGCGTGTCCTCCCTGGAGCGAGCAGGCGTCCTGTTGCGAGGTGCCGCAGCGAGCGACGAGACCCTGGTGCGCGAGGTGGAAGCAGGCCTGAGTGCCCTGCCGCCCGCGATGCGCCGCTTTCCAGGAGGTCCGCTGGAGTTCGTCCTTCATCCCGAGTCCGCTCCACTGGGGCTGGGTGATGGAACAGCGGCACGTCCGGACTGGTCCGAGGAGCGCGCCCGCTTCCACCTCTACCAGTACGCACCGTCCTCGGAGCGTCGCGCGACGTTGCGACTGTCACGACTGACGGATGAGGAGTCGGCGCGGCTGTGGCGCCGCCGCGCCGTGGTGCACGCGGTGGTGCAGCGCTGGGACGACGTCTACCAGTGGAGCCGGTCCCAGAGCTGGCGCCGCCTGTCGGGCTGGATGAAGCCCTTCGAGCGCCCGTTGGTCTGGAAGGAGGAAGCGCGCCTGCACTACGCCGGAGCCTTCAGTCGCGCACTCGGACAGAAGAGCGCGTCGCAGGACCTGGTGACGTTCGCGGAAGAATACTTCGTCCCAGTGGAGTCCCTGCGCGAGGACGCGCTGTCCGTGGACGAGCAGGTGCGCTGTCAGGAGTTCTCCAAGTCGCGCGCGCTGACGGAGCTGGTGGAGGCTACGGGGCTCGGAGCGCCGCGCTCACGCGGGGACTGTCCGGCCTTCGACGCCTGGGCGGAACTCGACCTCCTGTCCCATGTCGAGGTCCTCCTGGTGGCGGCCACGGGACGTCAGCCCGAGTCTCTCTTCGGCCACCTGCTGCTGCGCCCCGTCTGGAGCGAGGGCGCCCAGGTGCGAGGCCCCTCCTTCGAGCGCGTCGTGCAACTCGTGGCGCTCACGGGACTGGAGCCCCGAGGCCTGGGCTACGTGGTGAAGGGGATGACGGGCAGCTACGACACCGTCTTCCTTACCGGGACGATGGGCGACCTCACCCACGAGTCGCTGGAGCTGGAGCAACGCACCATCCGCCGCTTCCGACTGCGCCTCACTCGCGGCGAGGAGGCGCGGATGCTGGAGCGCATCTGGGAGCTCGAGCGGCGCGGGTACATGGGCTACTACTTCTTCACCGACAACTGCGCGAGCGCGCTCCTCTTCCTCCTCAACGGAGTCCTGGAGCACGGGCGACAGGTGAGTCCCCCCGGAGCGCTGTGGGTGCTGCCCACGGCCACGTTGGACGCGCTGGCGAAGCTGGAGGTGCTGGGCAAGCAAGGCCCCGCGGGCCCTCTGCTGGAGTTGATTCCGGACGCCTTCGAGTCCACCGGAGACCGCGCCGTGCGCGCGGACGCGATACGAAGAGAGACCCTGGAGTCCCTCACGGGCCTGGTGGACACCTCCGCGCTGACGCGGCTGCTGCGCCTTCACGCCCGTCTTCAATCTCCCGAGCCCGACACGAGACGCGAGGCCTATGGAGAGCTGCCGGAGACGGTGAGCGGGGTGCTCGCCTCCGCATCGCCAAAGGCCCGGGCCTCCGTGCGCGAGACGCTGCATGCCTACGTGGCCCACGCGGTGCGGGTGGAGCGCGCGGCGTTGGACCGGCTGGAAGGAGAGCGGCTGCGAATCGAACGCCAGCGGTTGCTCGCGGTGAAGACACCCCTGAAGGGCTCCGCGGAGGCGGGAATCCGCGAGCGTCAGCGGGTCTTCGAGCGAGAGGACGCGCTGCAGCGGAAGCTGGCGGTGCTGGACCGGACGGCGCTGTTCCAGGAGGCGCTGGCCATGGCGCCGCGCCGCCCGCCGACGCCGAAGGAGCTGAAGGTCCTCGTCCGCGCGGAGCGCACCGAGGCCGCCTTCGTTCGGGCCACCGAGGCCCAGGGCGAGCTGAATGACGGCGTGCTGGCGGAGGTCGACGCGGTGGCGTTCCTGGGAGCGGACCGTCGTCGCAAGGTGGAGGCCGAGACACGCTGCGCGGCCTCGGCGCTGCGGGAGTCCGGCGCGGCGCGCACGGTGGTGAGCGTGGGCATGGACTTCCCCGACGTGGGCGCGGCGCGGCCCGTGGTGAGCGTGCGCACCGCGGGGATGGCGGAGGCGTTGGGGGACTCGCGCCTGCATGGCTTCCAGTCGAGCAGCGAGCTGCGGGTCCTGGATGGTGAGCTGTCGCTGGAGCCGCGCTGGGGTCCTCCGCGCGTGGTGTCCACGGACATGACGCTGGTGGGCTACCGCACGTTGCAGCGAGAACTGCCCCAGTTCCGCGAGTCCGCGTGGGACTCGCTCGGGTGGGGCGCGGAGGCGCGCGTGGCCTCGGACGCGGCGCGAGCGCTGCCCTACCGGGCCACCGTGCAGGCGGAGGCGCTGGTGGTGGTGGACGCGGGCGCGCGCTTCTCACGCTTCACGGCGGTGGGCGTGGGAGGACTCGCGCGGATGCACTGGAGCGAGCACGCCCTGACGCCCGCGGCGGGGCCTCGCCTGTCGCTGACACACCGCACGGGCCTGCCGGGCTCGGGGGCCAACGCCGTGCGCCTGGAAGCGGCCTATGCCCCCACCTGGCGCATGGGCGACGCCCGCCTCACGCACGAGGCGGGGGCCTGGCTCCAGGTGGAGTGGTGGCTGGGGCGCGCGGGGCCCTTCGGGGTGCTGCTCACTCCTCGCGCACAGGTTCGTTGGGAGGGCTCACTCGCTCCACAATCACTTCGCGAGTCACGGTCTCCGTCGTCGTGGTGGTCCGGTACGATGGACCGTCGGCTGGCACTGGGGTTGGAGCTGCGTTGAAGCCCTCGGTCAACAGCGGGCGACAGTAGGGGCCCGTGGCGGCGCCGATGAACGTGCCGATGACGTAGAGGGCCGTCCATCCCCAGAACCCCAGCCCGCCGAAGATGCGCAGCTGGGTGGGGCCGGCGAGGAAGGAGAAGAGCGCGATGAACACTGGCAGCGCGATGGAGCTGACGAGCGCCGCGCCGAGCGCGCGCTTCATGGTCCGCGCGTGGAACCCGCCGAACGCGCCACCAATCAGGCCGTTGAAGAGCGGCACGAAGAAGACGACGAAGCTGGTGATGAGCATCGTCGCCACGCTGACGACGAACCGGTTGTGCTTGAAGCGGATCTCCTCGGACTTCATCCCGATGCCCGCTGGAAGCTCCGAGTACCTGAGCTCGCGGTGCACATCCCGCGCATAGGGGGGAGGGTTGGTGGTTCTATCGGAGCGAATCATCTCGACCATGGCTTTCGAGCCTCCCAAGGGGCAGGTGTGGCGCTCCCGCCGTCCCTCAGGTGTGGGGTCGGCGACGGACATGTGGAAGGGCTGCTGCCCCCATCGGTGAGCGGGCCGCCCTGCGGCCCCCTGGTTCATCCCAGGGGCAAGCCGGGGAAAACGGGCCAGGCAAACCCAAGGGGGCGGGCGTGGGGCTTGGCGGCTCGCCGTCTGCGGCTATGCTGCCGCGCCCGTTAGTCCCCTCACGTCCGTACGGAATTCCCATGAGCCTCCGCCGAGCCCTGCTGACCGTCGTCCTGACCTCCACCTCGCTGCTGACCGCCTGTGCCCTGCGGCCGACCTACAAGGAGCTGGTGGCGCCGCCGACGAGCGCCGCTGGCGTCACCCCCGGGCAGACCGTGGCGCTGCGCGTGGTGGATGGCTCCGGCAAGCCCGTGGAGGGGGCCCGGGTACGCGCGGGCGAGGGCCGCACGCGCCTGAACGTCCTCAGCGACGCGGATGGTCTGGTGAAGCTGGAGGCGAACGAGGCGCTGCTGAAGGAGAACCCGCTGGTGGAGGTGGTGCTGCCCAAGGGCGTGAAGGAGTACCGCCTGCAGCTCGCGCCCTCGGGTGAGGCGCCCGCCGCTCCCGTGGAGACCGCGCCCCAGGCTCCCGCCGCGCCGGAGCAGGCTCCCGCGACGGAGACCCCGGCCACGGAGACCCCGGCCACGGAGACCCCCGCGTCCGGCACGCCGGCCACCACCCCGGAGGCGGCGCCCAGCCCCGTGCAGCAGCCGTCCGGTACGCCCGCGCCCACGCCCGGCACCTGAGCCGAGCGTCGTCCGTCCTCCGCGCGAGGCTCAGCCGAGCTTCGCGTGGAGGAAGTCCACGGTGCGCTTCCACGCCTGGCGCGCGTTCTGTTCTGCACCGGCGCGCGGATGCGCGTGACGTCCACGGTCTCCGGAGGAATCCCGTAGAAGGGGACCACGGCGTCGAGCCCCGGGTCATTGACTCCCGCCAGCAGGGTCAGCGCGCCTCCCATGCAGAAGCCCAGGACGGCGACCTTGGTGCCCGGCCCGCCGCGCTCGCGCAACGCATCCGTGGCGGCGCGCAGCTCCTCGCCGGCCTTGCCCCAGTCCAGTTGCGCCAGCAGCCTGTCCGCCTCCGCGGCGTCCTTCGTCGTGCGGCCGTGGTAGAGGTCCACCGCGAACACGGTGAAGCCCTCCTTCGCGAGCCGGTCGGCGACGCCCTGGATGTGCGCGTTCAGGCCCCACCACGAGAGCCCGCCAGTTCCTGGCCCTGCTTGCCAGTCAGCCTTGCCTGCCCTGCCATGCGCGCACCCCTTGAGTGATGGAGGAAGCGGCGTAGCTTGATCTCGGGGCCTTGAAGTGCCTCGGCTCGTGGAGGCGGGAATGTCGAAGGCGTTCACGAAGGAAGACTCGGGTGGAGACGAGGCGCTGGTGCCGCCGCGCCCGAGGTCCGCTTCGGGAGACAAGCGCTACATCACGCCCGAGGGCTACCGCGCGCTGCAGGACGAACTGGCGTCCATGCAGGGCCCGGACACGGGTGCGCAAGGGCTGACGCCGCTGGAGGCCGGGGTGCGGCGTCAGGAGCGAGAGCGAAGAGCGCGTCACCTCGCGGCGACGTTGGAGGAAGTGCGGGTGGTGGAGCCGGACGCGGCGCAGGCGGGACGTGTCTTCTTCGGCGCCTGGGTGGAGCTGGAGGACGAAGAGGGCGAGCGGGTGCGTTACCGCATCGTCGGCCTGGATGAAGCGGACGTGAAGGCCGGGAGGCTCAGCGTGGAGTCGCCGCTGGCCAGGGCGCTGCTGGGCAAGGAAGTGGGGGAGTCCGTGCAGGTGGAGCGACCCCGAGGCGCGGTGGAGTACACGGTGGTCGCGGTGGACTATGGTGCCTCTCCGTTTCCCGCACCTCTGTCCTTGTGAGTCCCCGACATGCGAAGCCTCCTGGCGGTCCTGGTCGCGATTCCTTCGCTGGCCCTGGCGCAGTTGAAGGATGTGGAGAAGGTCTCTGTGACGAGCAGTCCCGTCGCGGGCAACGTGCACATGTTGGTGGGCGCGGGCGGGAACATCGGCGTCTCGGTGGGACCGGATGGCCTGCTCATCGTCGATGACCAGTTCGAGCCCCTGGCGCCCAAGATTCACAAGGCCTTGGACAAGCTGAGCAAGGCGAAGATCGCTTATGTGCTGAACACGCACTGGCACGGCGACCACACGGGCGGCAACGCCGTCTTCGGCCGCGAGGGCCGCATCGTGGCGCATCGCGAGGTGCGCACGCGGCTGGTGGTCGGGCAGGACAGGGGGGACCGCGGAGTCGTCCCTCCGGCGAAGAAGGAGGCGCTGCCGGTCATCACCTACGACACGGGCATGTCGCTGTACTTCAACGGCGAGGAGATTCGCCTGACGCACCTGCCGGCGGGCCACACGGACGGCGACACGCTGGTGCACTTCACGGGCTCCAACGTGATGCACACGGGTGACCAGTTCTTCGTGGACGCCTTCCCGTTCATCGACGTGAACAGCGGCGGCTCGGTGGAAGGGTACGTGCGCAACGTGGAGAAGCTGCTCCAGACGCTCCCAGCGGACGTGAAAATCATTCCGGGCCACGGGCCGCTGACGGACCGCGCGGGCCTGGAGCGCTTCGTGGGGGCGCTGCGCGAGTCGGTGGCCCTGGTGCGCACCCGGCGTGAGGCCGGCAAGACGCTGGAGCAGGTGAAGGCGGAGGGCGTGCCGGAGCACCTCAAGTCCTTCGGCGAGGGCTACATCAAGACGGACGTGTGGCTGGAGACGGTGTACCGCGGCCTGGAGAAGGGCGCGGCGAAGGCGACGGACGGCAAGTAGTCAGCGCTTCGTCGCGATGACGGTGGCCAGGGGCGTGAAGGGCTCGGGGAGGATGCTGTCGCGAACCTCGACGGTGAACCCCTGGGCCTCCAGCAGTGCCCTGGCGCGAGGCACCAGGAACGTCAGGTAGTACATGACGAAGGGTGGCTTCCAGAGGGCGTTGCGCACGCGCATGGCGGCGTTGAAGCCTCGGGCCACCCAGTAGCCTGGACGCAGCATCGACGGTGGATGCCCGGTGACGAAGAGGAACCGGCCACCGGGACGCAGGGCGCGATGGATGCCTTGCAGCAGGCGCGGCTCGTCCGACTCGAGGATGTGACCGAAGGCGCCGAAGCAGGTGACGACGTCGAACTCGGCGTCGAAGGTCATCTCCAGCGCGTCACCCCGGACGAACTGGAAGGCGGCGGTGCCCGGAGCGCCGGAGAGGCGGCGGTCGGCTTCCTCGAGCATGCCCTGGCTCAGGTCGATGCCGACGACGCGCTCCCGGGCGAGTGGCCGCAGGTGGCGCATGGCGGCGCCGGTGCCACAGCACACGTCCAGGGCGGTGTCGACTGAGCCGGCAGGGCCCAGGGCGTCGATGGCGGCCTGGATCACGGGGTCTGGCGTGCGGAAGGGTGTGTAGTCGAACTTGGGGGCGAGCAGGTCGTAGCCGTGTTCGACGGAGGTCATGGCCTGCTCGGCCAGCTCGAGGAGGGTGGGCCCTTGGCGGTGGAACATGGTGAGGTTGGGTGTACCGCACCCGGGGCCGCGCCAGGACTGCTTCTGGCTGTCCATGTGCGCCATGAACGCTCGGCGGGACGGCCTGCTCGATTCCCGAGGAGCGGTGGTAATAGGCTGCTCGCTCATGCGCCGTGCAGCCGCCGTCGCCTTCCTGGCGCTCCTGGTCGTCGATTGTCGAGACGAGCGGCTCGTGCCCTCGCTTCCCGCTGGCTATCACGTCGACACGTACGCGCAGCGCCCTGCCCCCGCGGTGGATGTCCTGTGGGTGGTGGACGATTCGGCCTCCATGGCACCGCGTCAGGAGTCGCTCGCGCGCAACTTCCAGGCCTTCATCTCGCTGTTCCGCGAGGGGCGCGTCGACTACCGGATGGGCGTGGCGACGACGGACACCTTCACGCGGCCGGGGGCCCTGGTGGGCACGCCGCGAATCCTGAGGCCGGACACACCTGAGCTGGAGCAGGCCTTCGCGAACAGCGTGCGCGTGGGGACGCAGGGAAGTGCGTACGAGGCGGGCCTGGAGGCCGCGAACCTCGTGCTGGAGCAGGTGGCTCGGGAGAACGCACCGGTGCTGGAGGCCCGCGCGGCCTGTGTGGCGCGCTGCTCCACACAACCCTGCCGCGACGGTTGCGCGCTGGAGCACGCCGTGGACTTCCTGCGTCCGGGAGCGTGGCTCTATCTGGCCTTCGTGACGGATGAGGACGACCGCTCGCCGCATGACGTGCGCATGTATTGGCGCGCGTTCGAGCAGGCGAAGGGGCTGGGAAATGACGGGACGGTGGTGGCCTCCGCCATCATCGGGGACGTGCCCGCGAATGGCTGTGGCGCGGAGCCGGGGACTCGGTACGCGGAGCTGGTGACGCTGATGGGTGGGGAGCTGGGGAGCATCTGTGACCAGGACTTCGCGCGAGCGCTCCGCACGCTGGCGACGAGCGCGGTGGGCTTGCGGCGCACGTTCGCGCTGGAGCGTGTCCCTCGTGTGGACTCGTTGCGGGTCCGGGTGCGGTATCCCTGTGGTGCGACGCAGGACGCGCTGAGCGCTTGTGACGCGGTGGACCGAGAGGCGTGCGCGGGTCAGCCAGCCGAAGCGCTGGATGCCGTCTGCACACCCAGGGCCGGAGCCGTGGATGGCTGGGTGTACCAGCCCGAGCGAAGGACGGTGTTCTTCGCGGGGGACTCGGTGCCCGGGCTCGGGTCAAGGGTGGAGCTGGAGTACGTGGAAGAGGACGCGTCGTGAGGACGTGGGCGGCTCGCGGAGGGTGGTGGCTCGTCGTGGGCTGCTTGCTGACGGGAGGCTGCGGGAAGGATGTGCCTTCGCTGCCGGTGGTGCCTCGCTGGGTGGCGCCCGAATCCACGCTCGATTTCGGAGAGGTGCCCGCGCTGAACGAGCGCACGGTGTCCCTTCCGCTGGTGAACGCGGGGCGTGCTCCGCTGCGCGTGGTGGGTGTCTCGGTGCGGGAGGCGGACAGTCCGTTTCGAATCATCTCCGCGCCAGTGGAAGTCCCCGCGCAGGCGGAGTCCCCCGTGCTGTTGGCCTTCGTCCCTCCGCGCGAGTCTCCGTACACGGCGACCTTGGAGCTGCACACGGATGACCCGAGTCGTCCGTCGCTCGACGTGTCATTGCGAGGAGAGGGGCGTACCTCGGCGATTCTGGAGTTGGACGCGGAGCGGATCGAGTTCGGACGTGTCGCTGAAGGTGCCGCCGTGGTGCGTTCCTTCAAGGTGCGCTCGCGGGGCAACGCGCCGCTGGTGCTCGAATCACTGACCCTTGTCGGTGACTCGATACCGTCGGCCTTTCAGCTCGTGGGCTCCACGAAGACCCCGGCGGTCCTGGATGTGTCGAGCGAGGTGGAGCTGTCGGTCCGCTATGCGGTGCCTCTGGGTGCTGCCTCCGAGGAGGTGAGCGGAGGACTCCTGCTGCGGACCACGGACCCTGACCACCGAGAGGCGCGAGTGGCGCTGCACGGCGGGGTGAATCTGGCGCCGGTGCCTGTCATGGGTGCGATGGGAGACAGCGTACCTGGAGGAGAGGTGGTGCTGGACGCAACGGCCTCGACGGACGCGGATGGGGATGGGCCGCTCACGTACGAATGGGTGCTGCGGGAGAGACCGGTGGGTGCGCGGGCTCAGGTGATGGAGCCGGGGGCGGCCCGCACGGTGTTGCGGTTGGACCCGGTGGTGCCGGGGGCGTACGTGGTGGAACTCGCGGTGACGGATGCCGCCGGCGCTCGAAGTCCTCGTCCCGCGAGCGCGCGTGTCCTGGCGGTGCCCGCGCAGCGACTGTTGGTGGACGTGTCCTGGGACCACGCGGAGACGGACCTGGACCTGCATGTGTCGCGGGGCGTGGACGCGGTGCCGGGATCCGTGGACGACTGTCACTACGCGAATCCGCGTCCGGACTGGGGTGCGCCCGGCCTCGCGGAGGACCCGGAGTTGTTGAGAGACCGGCTGACGGGCTACGGCCCGGAGGTGTTCGGTTACGAGAACCCGGTGGCGGGGACCTTCCGGGTGGCGGTGGTGCTGGCGCGCGCGAATGGAGCAGTGGACCCGCGCAGCGAGGCGACGGTGCGCGTGTATGACCGGGGTGTGCTGAAGGGCGAGTTCCGTCGCACCCTGGCGAGTCAGGGTGAGGTGTGGACGGCGGCGGACGTGCAGTGGCCCTCGGGCGTGGTCACGGAGGTGCCGTGACGATGCGGTGGTGGCTCCTCGTGGTGGCGTGCTGTGTGCTCGCCTGTTCCTCCAAGGAGACAGTGCCACCCGTGCCGGATGCGGGGCCGAGCCCGACGTCCTGTGCGCGGCGCGAGGACTGCGAGGGAGGACAGGTCTGCACGCTCGCGGGTGTCTGCGGTGCCTGTGAGTCGAGCGGCCAGTGTCGGCTCAAGGAACGCTGCGACGATGAAGCGCGGGCCTGTGTGCTTCGTGAGGGCTGGGGCACGGACTGCGCGACGAACGAGGCGTGTGCATTCGGGCTGTGGTGCCGACAGGGACTCTGTCTCGGGAGGACGCAGGTGGTGCTCTGTCCCTCGGGAGCGAGGGGCGAGTGTCCCACCGGGCAACGATGCAACGGGTCCACGCTCGTTTGCGAGGAGGACCTGGGATGTGTCGAGGATGCGGACTGTGGTGCCGAGGAGCGCTGCAACGCGGGGCTGCATGCCTGTGTGGCCCGTTGCACCGAGGCCACCTCGTGCGGGGAAGGGGAGCACTGCGCGGAGGGGCTCTGCGTCCAATGTGACGCCGACACCGACTGCGCGGTGGGCTTCATGTGTGACGCGGCGGGACGGTGTTCATCGACACCGCGTTGCTATTCGGACCGGGACTGCGAGGTGCCTCGGGTGTGCCATCTGGCGAGCGGGGCGTGCCTGCCGGGTCTTCCACCGTGTGGCTCGGATGATGACTGCGCGATGGACCAGCTTTGCGACCTCGGCACGGGAACCTGTGAGCCCCGGGCTTGTCAGCCGGATGCGCTGGAGCCCAACGACATGGTGTCCACGGCGTTCCCCGTGAGCGCGAGTCGCTACGTGAAGTTGACGCTGTGCCCGGATGACGTGGACCACTACTCGCTCACCTTGGAGCGAGGGGACCAGCTCGGCGTGAACGTGGACGCGGAGGTGTTCGCGGAGTCGGTGTTCTCCACAACCCTTCAAGACGCGAGGGGCCGGGTGCTGGCGACGGGACGTTTCCGTATGTCCCATGTCGTGGCGGAGCGAGGCACGTATACGGTGCGCGTCGCCTCTCGTGACACGCTGCCGCGAGCCTATGACGTCGGCTTTCTCCTCTCGCGAGGCACGCCCTGTGATGACGATGTCCACGAGCCCAACGACACCGTCGATACGGCCACGGACCTGCCGGAGCGCCTGTCGCTGGAGGGGATGGTCTGCCCGGGAGAGCAGGACCATGTTCGATTCACTGTGCCCGCGGCCCAAGGCGTGAAGGTGTCGCTGTCGGGCTACGCGGCGGACCGTGGCTTGCTGCGCCTGTGTCTCTTGGGAGAGAGCGGAGGCGTGGAACTGGGCTGCTCGCAAGACGCGGAGGGCGCCATTGTGTCGCTGCCGGCTCCGACCGTGGCGGGCCAGCGGCTCACCGCGAGAGTCCTGGGTGATGACGCGCGCACGACGAATGGCTACACGCTCCAGGTGGAGTGGCTCCCATGAGGAGTTCCTCCTGGCCCGTCGTCGCACGTTGGTGCCGACGCCGAACGACCACCTGTCTCTGGGCGCACGGGCATGAATGACTACACGCTCCAGGAGGAGTGGCACCCATGAGGAACTCCTCATGGCCCAGCCGTCGCACGTCGGTGCCGACGCGAGCGACCACCTGCCTGGGGCACGGGCATGAATGGCTACACGCTCCAGGAGGAGTGGCACCCATGAGGAGTTCCTTATGGCCTGGTCGCCGCATGGCGGTGCCGACGGCGAACAACCACCAGCCTCCGGGCTCGCGGGAATCACGCGCGCCAAGCCCGGATGGCTTCGCGATGAGGGCTCCGGCCCGAGCGAGCACCCGCTTCTTCATCGCGCACGTCACCCGGGTGCGTATTGGCTTGGGGCGCGCTGCCAGGTGCTGCCACTTCTGGCCTGTCGAGCGACCTCTGCGTGGGTTCGTGCTGGGTCTGTTGGTCCTTGTCCTCGCGGCCTGCGGAGGCTCGTCCCGACCACCGGGCGACCTGCCGGACGCGGGTTCACGTGATGCGGGTGCGGAGGACGCAGGCCGCACGGACGCGGGGACTCAGGTCGATGCGGGGGCATCGGCCGCGCCCGTCATCCACTCGGCGCTGCCCACGCGGGGAGAGAGTGGGGGTAGAACCTGGGTGAGGTTGAAGGGCCGTGGCTTCGTGGAAGGGGTGGCCGCGACGCCCTCGGAAGCCGCGCTGCGCACGGAGGTGCGGATCGGCTCGCGCGCGGTTCGGGACTTCCAGCTCATCGATGACACCACGCTCGACCTGCGCACGCCTCCTGGCATCGAAGGTACGGCAGACGTCTCGGTGACGAACCCGAACGGCACGACGGTCTGCGCGGCGTGCTTCACGTACTTCGATGTCTTCGACTTCCGCGCTGTCTCGCCCGATATGGGGGCGCAAGGGGGCGGTGACACCGTGGCGCTGGTGGGCGCGGGCTTCCCTTCGAGCACGGGGCTCCAGGTCCTCTTCGGAGGCACGGCGAGTCCCTCCGTCACGCGCGTGTCCTCCTCGGAGCTTCGAGTCGTCGTTCCCCGGAGCACCACTGTCGGCTCCGTCGACGTGCGGGTGCAGGGCGCCGGCGTGGGTGACGTGCTGAGGCGTGCGTACCGCTACATCGCGGACACTCGAGTCACCGACATCGAGCCGCTCACGGGGACGATGTTCGGGGGCACGTCCGTCGTCTTCACGGGACAGGGCTTCGAGGGCACGACGGAGGTCTTCTTCGGAGACACGTCCGCGCCCTCCTTCCGCGTGGAGTCACCCACGCGCCTCGTGGTGGCCTCGCCACGGCACATGGACATGGAGACAGTCCCCGTGCGCATCGTCACCCCGCGAGGTGCCTGGACGGTGCGCCAGGGATTCACGTACGCGGACAGTCCGCAGGGCACCGTGTTCGGCGTGTTGGGAGTCTTTCCACGCGTGGGGACGCGAGAGGACGGCACGGTGACGCTGACAGGACTGGCGTTCGACTTTCCGGACCTCTCCGTCACTTTCGATGAAACGCCCGTCCAGATTGTCGCGGCGACCCGGTTCACGCTCACGGTCCGCGTTCCGCCGCGAGGCACGCTTCCGCGCACAGTCCCCGTGACGGTCAGCGCGGCCTCGCTGCGCAGTCACCTCCCAGGGGGCTACACCTATCGGCTCGCGCTCACGCGGGTGACGCCTGGAACGGGCCCCTCGGGAGGAGGAAGTCAGGTCCTCCTCGAAGGAGACGCACTGCCTCCGGATGCCGTGGTGCGAGTCGGCGCGCTTTTTTCTCCAGATGTGACGGTGCTGGGAACGACGGAGCTCCGCCTCACCACGCCGCCAGGTGGCGCGGGAGCGCACTCGCTCCATGTCTCCTCGGCGAGCGACCCGGAGAACGAAGCCCTGCTCCCGAACGCCTTCACCTACGAGCCCGCGCTCGTGCTCTCCCAGGTGGAGCCCGCGCGCGGTGCCATCGCGGGAGGCTCGCGAGTGACGGTGCGAGGGACCGGCTTCGTTGAAGGCATCCGCGTCACCTTTGGCGGAGAGCCCGCGAGCGACGTGCACGTGGTGGACGCCCACACCCTCACATGTCGAACTCCCGTGTCGCGGAGCCAGGGGCCCGTGGAGGTGGCCGTCATCCAGGGAGCCGTGCGCTCGGCGCTCTCCGAGGCCTTCACCTACTTCGACCCGCGAGGCCCTGGAGGTCTCTCGGGTGCACTGCTCACGGGAACGTTGAATGTCACGGTGCTCGACACTTCCTCGGGGACCTACGGGCAGCCCGTCGTGGGCGCGAAGGTCCTGCTCGGCACGGGCTCGCCGGCACTCCTCCAGGGTGAGACGGATGCACGCGGACAGTTGACGCTGTCCGACTCACGGATGGTGGGCGCGCAGAGCGTCACCGTCTTCAAGGCGGGCCACGACGTGGTGACGGTGGCGGGTATCCGCTCGGAGAACCTGACGGTGTACCTGCGCCGTCTCGACAGCGAAGGCAACCCGGGCAATCCGCCCGTGCCCGCGAGTGCTCGAATCACGGGTCGGGTGCGAGGCTTCAAGCCGCCCAGGCCGCTCCAGACTGGAGAGGTGTTGGAGGCTCGCGTCTTCGTGGCGCAGTTGAGCCCCGCGTCGGGCCCTCCTTTCGCGGGGCCCGGAGACCGTCGCGCGGAGACGTGGCGGATTCGCGAAGAGGGTGGCGCCTACGTCGTGCAGGCGCAGCCCGGCTTGCGCGCGGTGTATGCGGTGCTCGGCGTGCTGAAGGACGAGGTCGACTTCGAGCCCTACCTGCTCGGCGTGCGTCGCGGCATCGCGGCCTCGGGCACGCGGGTGTCCGAAGGACAGGACGTGGTGTTCGACGTGCATCTGGACGTCGCCGCGCCCCTCTCCGTGGCGGGGCCCGTCATCATCGCGGGCGAGGAAGCCCTGCATCAGGTCTACGCGTGGCTGGACCTGGGCGCGGAGGGACTGGTTCCTCATCCGCACAACTGGGGCACGGGCTCGCGCTTCTTCTCCTCTGTCGAAGGGCCCGGTCCGCTGCTCATGTTCCCCCAGCTTCCTCGAGTGGACGGGGCGAGCCTTCTCTTCCTCGACCTGCTTCGAGGCACCACGGCCTATCCCCAGAGCGTGCTGTATCACCGTCAGCCAGGAGCCCTGGAGGCGGGCGTGACGCTCCCGCCGATACTCCCGCTCCCTGTCTTCACCGAGCCCGCGCGGGATGCCCGCTTCACGGGAGCGGTGGCCTGGACTCCATCGTCCTCCGGTGCCACCCCGGACGTGCAGGTCCTCACCCTGATGGCGCCTGGTACGACAGGCGGCATCCGCTGGACCGCCGTGCTTCCGGGCGGCGAGACGCGGGCGACGCTCCCTGAGGCCGCGTTGCAGTCGCTGCGCGCGGAGCTGCCCGAAGGCGCGCGACTTCGCGCGGACCTCTCCGTCGCGCGAGTCCCTCGCTTCGAGTATTCGCAGTGGACCTACGACACGCTGTCCACCGCGACCTGGACGGCCTACGTCCTGGGGCGCTCGGAGGTCTTCGACCCGTGATGCGCCGCTGGCTTCCCCTCGCCGTGCCGCTGCTGCTCCTCCTCGCCGCCTGTCGCGGTGACGCTCCCGTGGGCGATGAGGGCTGTCGCGTGGACTCGGACTGCGGCACGCCGTCGGAGGCGTATCGGTGTGACACAGAGACGTCGGCCTGTCGGTGTCGCACGGACGGCGCCTGTGCGCCGGGAGAGCTGTGCAACGAAGCGGGCTTCTGCCAGGACCGCGCGGGCTGCGAGTCGAACGCGGACTGCGGCGAGGACTCTCTCTTCTGCGACACCAGCACCGGCACCTGCCTCACGCGTGGCCGTTGCGCCACGGACCTGCACTGCCCGCTGGGCGAAGTCTGTGACCTCGCGCGGACCACGTGCGTTGCGGGCTGTCGGACGTCCGGAGACTGCGCGGGTACGGCCTGCCGCTGCGGCGACGCGCCGTGTCTCTGCGATGCCACCACGCCAGAAGGGCGCGCCGCGTGTGCCCTGGGTGTCTGCGACGCGAGCTTCTGCGCGGACGCGCGCGACTGCGCCTTCGGTGAGTCCTGCGGCACGCCGTCGGGCGCGGAAGCGGGGACATGTTTCAGCGACTTCGACCCGGTGAGACGTCCCTACTGCGCCAGCTGCACCTACGGTGGTGGCCTCCAGGTCTGCGGTCGCGGCGCGAACTTCTGTCTGCGCGAGACAGCGAGCCCGGGGACTGCCTTCTGCGGCGCGGACTGCTCGGAGGGGCAGGGCTGCCCTCATGGCTACCAGTGCTCGGACGTGGTGGTGGTCGCCAGTCGTGCGCGCTGTCGCTCGGATGCGCAGTGCGCGCCGTCGCCCTCGTTGCCGTGCCGCGAGGACTCGCACTGTGGACGCGGCGGGCGTTGCGTGAAGTCGGACGGACAGCCCGAGGGCGCGTGCGCGGGACGTTGCTCGATTGCGGAGGGGGACGTGGAGGGCTTCTGCTCATGCCAGCAGGACACCGACTGCGTGCAGGATGCTTGCAGCCAGGGCACGTGCACGGTGAGTCGTCGCTCGTGCGTGGGTGACGCGGACTGCCGGCCCATCCGCTGCGTGGACCATGAAGGCGCGGGAGGCTGTTTCGTGGGGCGCAACTGCGCTCCCGAGGAGGGCCTCACCTGCGCGGAGGTCGCACCTCGCTTCGCCCGGTAAGTCCCTGGTTCCACGGGGGTTTGAGCGCCTTGCCTACATCCGCGCTCGATGTCCGCGAGGAAGGGTGGTGCCCGATGGTGAATGTTCCGGAGGGTGCCCCGTCAGAAGTAGCAACACGACGGAGGACGGACACCATGGCTTTCAAGACTGCTCTCACCACCCTGGCTCTCGGCACCCTGTTCCTTGGTTCCTCGACGGCGATGGCGGAGGACGGCAGCGTGCGCGACTGGGCGACTCAGCAGGCCCGCCGCGGCGATGACCGAAACCATGACCGGGACAACGACCGTGACGACAACCGGGGCCACCAGGACCGGGACAACCGCCGGGGCCACCACCCGGACCGCTATGAGGCCCATATCCACACCGGCGGCTGCCACCACGCTCCGGCGCCCCGTCCTCCTTCCCGGGCTCGCGGCCGCTACGAGATGCAGACCGTGAACCGCTGGGTCGAGGGCCGCTACGAGAAGGTGTGGGTGCCCGAGGTGTGCGAGGAGCGTCGTGGCCGTCGGCACCGCGTCTCCCGCTGCTCGGGTGGCTTCTATGAGAACCGGTGGGTGGAAGGCGGTTACGTGCAGACCACGGAGTGGGTCTGGGTGTCCTACGAGCGCGGCAATGGCTGGAGCTCGAACCGCACGCACCCGGCCAGCTACTACCCGTAGTCATCGCTGAGAAAAAACAGGGGGTCGAGGGGCGGTGCCGGATACGGGGGTATCCAGCACCGCCCTTCGTGTTTTCAGGTCCCCGGTGCCTTTCCCCGTGCGGCCTGTTAGTCAGTGCGCCGCATGGGGACCGCCTTCATCACGGGAGCAGGCATCCGCGTCGGGAGCGCCGTGGCGAGGGCGCTGGCTCGCGCGGGTTATGACCTGGCGCTGCATGCGAACCGCTCCATGGATGCGCTGGCCTCGCTGGCGGACGAGCTCCGGGCGCAGGGTCGCCGCGTCACCCTTCATGCCGCCGACCTGAGTCAGGCCGACGCGGTCGACGACCTGGCCGCAAGCGTGCGCGAGGCCTGGCCCGCGTTGGACGTGGTGGTCCACAACGCTGGCCTCTACGAGCGGGTCGACTTCGCGGACATCTCGCGCGAGCGGTACCGCACCATGCTCGCCGTCAACCTGGACGCGCCCTTCTTCCTCACCCAGGCGCTCTTGCCCGCGCTGCTCGCGGGGAAAGACCCGCTGGTGGTGCACGTCGGCGACATCGCCGGTGAGCGTCCGGAGAGCCACTTCGCGCACTACTCGGTGAGCAAGGCGGGCCTGTTGATGCTGACGCGCGCGCTGGCGGTGGAGCTGGCGCCGCACGTGCGCGTCAATGCCGTGTCGCCCGGCGTGGCCGCGTTCCCGGAGAGCTTCGACGCCGCCGCGCGCGAAGAGGTGTTGCGACACATTCCCATGGGACGCGAGGGCAGCGTGGAGGACGTGGCTCGCACCATCGTCTTCCTCGCGCGCGAAGCGCCCTATGTCACCGGACAGGTCATCGCCGTCGACGGCGGCAGGAGCGCGAGACTATGAGCGCGGAGCTGGCTTTCCATCCTCCCGTGGTCAATGACAGCAAGGGCCGTCCGCTGGACGTCATCGAGCTGCGCGGACTCACGGTGGACTGCATCGTGGGCGTGTACAACCGCGAGCGCGTCTCGGCGCAGCCGCTCCGGCTGGACGTGGCGCTCTTCCTGGACACGCGCAACGCGGCGACGGGCGGCCGGCTGGCGCACACGGTGAACTATGGGCGGCTGGCCGGAGAGCTGCGCTTCCTGCTGGAGGCGTGTCGTTTCGAGCTGCTGGAATCCGCCGTCGAGGCGGTGAGTCGCTACCTGCTCGCCACCCCCACCGCGGACGTGCCGCGCGCGCAGGTCCACGCCGCCACCGTGCGTGTCATCAAGCCCCTGGCCCTGGGCGGCCTCGCGGTGCCCTCGCTCCAGGTGCACCGCACGGCGGAGGAGATGAGCTACGCGTCGGAGGAGCGGTCCTTCGGTCGCCTGGACGTCATCCACGAGGGCGCGGGATACGGCGTGTATCGCCTGCGCGTGAAGCCCGGTGGCACCGTCCCCGCCAGCTCGAATCCAGGCATGGAGGAGAGCGAGCTGGTGCTGGGGCAGGGGCTGATGTCGCAGGGGCACCCCGTCGAGCGGGGCATGGCCTTCCACTGGCCCCGGGGCTTTCCGCGTCGCTACGACAACCCCTCCGCGCAGGAGCAGACGGTGCTGAGCGTGTATCGGCCCCGCTTCCTGGAGCCGGAGCCCCAGGCGGTGGAGCCGCGTGCGCCCGCGTCGGCGCTCCTGTCCATCACCGGCACGTCCTATTACCCCCATGACGAGCCCGCGGCGCCCGGTGTGTCCGCGGACAAGCAGCCCTGAGGACGGGGACGCACTCTCGGTGAGGGGACTGTTTCCGAGGACGCGAGACACGGTATGACGCGACTTCGGAGCCCAGAGGAAACAACGGCATGAACCTCGACAGGCGGATGCAGCTCTTCGTGGTGCTGGCGGCGGTGTTCGTCACGTCGCTGGTGGTGGGAGACCTCATCGGCGTGAAGCTGTTCGAGGTCAACCTGGGCTTCGTGGTGGCGGTCATGTCCATTGGCATGCTGCCGTTCCCGGTGACGTTCCTGCTCACCGACATCCTCAACGAGTTCTACGGCAAGAAGGCCGCCCGCTTCGTCACGTGGGTGGGCTTCAGCATGGCCATCTTCGCCTTCACGGTGATTGCCATCGCGGTGGAGGTGCCCTTCGCTCCGCTGACGCGCGCACCGGATTTCACGGGGACGGTGGAGGGCTCGTTCAACAACGTCTTCAGTGGCTCGCAGCGCATCCTGCTGGCGTCGATGATTGCCTATCTGGTGGGCCAGTTCTGCGACATCTCCATCTTCAACCTGCTCAAGCGCGTCACGAACAACAAGATGCTGTGGCTGCGCGCGACGGGCTCCACGCTGGTCTCCCAGCTCATCGACACGGCGGTGGTCCAGTTCGTCGCGTGGACGGGCGTGCTGCCCACCGCGGTCATCTTCAACATCATCGCCACGTCGTACGTCGTGAAGCTGCTCGTCGCGGTGAGCCTGACGCCCTTCATCTACCTGGGGCATGCCCTGGTGGAGCGCAAGCTGGGCATCAAGCCCGTGGTGCTCGGCGCGGACGGTGAGCCGCTCCCCGAGCCCGTGGCGGAGGTGGCCGTCCCCGCTGAGACGCGCGCCGCCTGAGGGGCGACGCGGGCCTCACGGCACCAGGCGTTGAAGGAAGACGTCCGTGTCGTCGGAGGTGAAGGACTCCGTGCCGCCCAGCGCGCGAGTACCGGAGAACGTGCCCGTACCCAGGACGTCTCCGCCCGACAGGAAGGTGAGGTCTCGCAGGTGGAGGCTCTCGTCACACGGCTGGGTGACATAGGGCGCCTGCCACGACAGCTCACCCAGGGGTGACAGCCGCGCCAGCTCCGAGCCGCAGCCATGCTTCCAGAGCACCGCCGCGCCTCCCTCCTCATCCGCCGCCAGTCGCGCGCCACGGGCTTCCCCTGGCGACGGGCTGGTCAGCGCATGTCCCCACAGCGGACGTCCCGCCGCATCGGCCGCGAGCACGAAGGCGGCGCGAGCGCAGCCCTCCGCGACACATGACGGCATGAGCACGGCGCCTCCCCAGTGGAGCGTGCCCTGGAAGTCGCCCGTGAGTCGCAGCCCGCCATCGGCCGCGAAAATCACCTGCGTGAAGGAGGGTGCGTCCGGTCCCACCTCCAGCTCCCAGTACACCTCACCGACGGGCGACAGCCGCGCGATGAACCCGATGCTCTCGAAAGGGGCCAGCGGGCGCTGCCCCGCGAGCACCGCGCCGCCATCCGAGTCCAGCGCCACGACGGACGCGGAGGCCAGCGCGGGCATCTCCTGGGACCAGCGCGCCGTGCCTCGGGTGTCGTAGCGCGTCACCAGCCGGCCGTGCGCCACCACGACTTCCCCTTCGATGTCCGCTGTCAGCGCCTTCACGGTGCCTGTCGCGCGAGCCCACAGCGGCGTGCCGTCCGAGGCCAGCTTCGCTACGAAGTGGCTGTCGGTGATGAGCGTCTCACCGAGGCGCAGCCGGCCCTCCAGCTTGCCAGCGACGAAGAGCTCTCCCCCGGAGGAGACGGCGAGGAACTGCGCGTGGGCCTGGGCCGCTCCGCTCTCGGACGGCTCGGGCATGAAGCTCCGCATCCAGAGCACCTGTCCCGCGCCATCATGGTGGGCGAGGGTGAGAGCCGTGCCGCCGCCATCCGTCGAGGACGCATCCGGTGTGCCCGTCGCGCCGTGGGTGGTGCCCAGCAGCACGCTGCCGCCCAGGCCGTCCGAGGCCACGGCCACTGCGTCCTGTCGCCCCAGGGTTCGCGAGTGAACGGTCCACCGCGCATCCCCCGGCTCCAGCGTCGGAGGCTTGGGGGGTTGTGGCGTGGAGCCTGGGTCTTCTTCCTCGGGGAGAGGGGCCTCCGTGGACGCGCCGCTCCCACCACAGCCGAGTGCTGTCCACACGCTCAGCACCAGCCCCGCAGTGCCTGCCCGCCACCGTCCCATGTTCATTCTCCGCGAGTCCGCTCACCCTCCGGCCGGAGGCGAAGCTGGGGTGTGGTGCTCCCGGAGGCAAGGCCCGCGTCGGACACTGAACGTTGTCAGGTGCTTCGCGGCGGTGGCTGAGCGAGTCCCGTCAGCTCACACCAGCGGGCGACGGTCAGCGCGGTGTAGTGCTCCGGCTCCAGTCCATACGCGCCCAGCGAGAAGCCGTCATTCCACTCCACCAGCGCTGTTTCACCGGTGGACAGCACGCCGAAGTCGACGGAGTAGCCCGCGGTCGCTTCCCCGGAGGACTCCAGGAGGCGGAGCGCTTCGTGGACTCGCGCCTCGTCGAGGGGCACCGTTGCGTCTCCCGCATAGTGACGCGTGCCCACGGGCCTTCCGTGCACGATGAAGACGCGGTACTCGCTCAGCCACCGCACCACCTCCGAGCAGATGAGCGGCGTGCCCTGTGACGCCCGCTCCAGGAAGAGGAGGTCGCTGGCGCTCTGGAAGACCTGGCCCGTGAAACGTTTCCTGCGTCCCTGGGGCTTGGCGAACACGGGCGGACTCGCGACGTCGTGCAGGTGCGAGGTGAGCTGTCGCACGGTGCTCGTCCAGAGTCGGCGGTGGAGGAAGGGCGTGAGGCTGGGCGGGTAGTCGTTCGTTGGAGGTGGCTCGATGCCCAACTGCTTCAGCGCGCCCAGCACCGTGGGCACGTAGCCCGCGACCAGCGTGTCCGACGTCAGCGGGAGCTGGCGCCGCTCCAGGCGCTTGGCGGTGAAGCACTCGGTGGGGACGCCCTTCGCGCGCAGGCCCTCCAGGAGCAGCCGCATCTCCGGCTCCATCCGCCCGTGTGCCTCCTCCTCGATGAAGGCCCGAGAGGGCCACCGCCCATCCTGGCTCACGAGCCCCGCCGTGCCAGCGGAGCGAGGATGTCGCGCCAGTGCGAGTAGAGGGAGAAGTGTCCGCCCCCGGAGAGGAAGTGGGGCACGGTGCGCGGGATTCGCGAGGCGAGATAGCGCCCCATCTGCGGCGGGACGATGCTGTCGCCGTCCCAGTACCAGAGGTCCATCTCTCCTCGAATCTCCTCCAGCGCGAAGTCCCAGGGCGATGCCAGGATGTGGGCTTCGCGGCGCATGCCCGCCACGCCTCGGCGCGTGGCCTCGCGTCGCCAGCCCTGCACCTGCGCGGCGATGTGCGGGTCAGACAGCACGAGCCGGTCATCCTCCGACGCATGCGCCAGCAGCGCCGCCAGGGCTCGCTCTGGATTCGAGCGCACCTGCCTGTCATGCATCGCCATCAGCGGATGCAGCAGCCACTCTGGCCACGCGGCCATGGCGTAGGCGTTGCGGTAGTCGCGGTTGACGCCCTCCATGCCACCGGGCCGCTTCAGCGGCGAGGCGCCGGAGACGATGGCGGAGCGGATGATTCGTTCGCCCAGTCGCCACACGGAGGCGGCGACATAGGGGCCGCCCGCGGATACACCGAAGAGGGAGAAGCGGCCTATCTTGAGGGCGTTGGCGAGCTGCTCAAGGTCGTCCGGGAAGTCCAGCAGCGTGCGGTCGGACTGGTAGTCGGACAGCCCATAGCCGGGCCGGTCCGGGGTGATGAGGCGCACGCCGAGGCCATGGGTGAGCCGGTCATCCGGATGCCGCATGTAGCGCGAGCCCGGGTTGCCGTGGACGAAGAACACCGGGACTCCGTCCAGGTTTCCCGACTCCACGTACGCGAGCCGCCGTCCATCCTTCAGCCGAAGCACGCCCTCACGGACCTGCACGCCCGAGCCCGAGGTGGTTTCCGAGACGGAGTGCATCAGGGCTCCATTGCTTGTGAGCGCGTGGCAATCCACTCGGAGATGGAGGGCCAGACATGGGTGGGGCCCTTGCTGGAGGCGGACAGCCCGATGTGGCCCACCGGATAGCGCCGCGTCTGGGCGTCCTTCGTGCCCACCAGGTCAACGAGCGGCTCGCTCATGGCGGGAAAGGCGATGGTGTCGTGCTCGGCGATGACGTTGAGCACGGAGGCCTGGATGCGTCCCAGGTCCACGGCCTCTCCGCCGACCTTCATGCGTCCCTGGTGGAAGAGGTTCTGCTGGTAGCAGTCCTTGATGTACTGGCGATACACCTCACCGGGGAAGGGCACGGGGTCCGAGCCCCAGCGCTCCATGGCGAGGAACGTGCTGACGAAGTCCGGGTCGTCGATGCGGCGGCACACCTCCAGCCAGCGCGTGAGGCGCTGCACGGGCGCCACCATGAGGAAGCCGCTCTCCAGCACGGGCGTGGGCACGTTGCCGTAGGCATCCACGAGCGAGTCCACGTCGAAGTGATTGGCGGCGGTCCACAGCGTGTAGACACCGCCCTTGCTGAAGTCCACGGGCGTGGCCTGCGCGACGAGGTTGCGAACGCCCTCGGGATGCAGCGACGTGTAGGCCAGCGCGAGCGTGCCGCCCATGCAGTAGCCGTAGAGCGTGAGGTCCCGGCTCTTGCTGACCCGCAGCGTCCAGCGCACCGCCGTCTGGATGAGCCCTCCGAGCAGGTCCGACCAGGTGAGGCGCTCCTCGTCCTGGCCCGGCACGCCCCAGTCGATGGCGTACACGTCGAAGCCCTCCTGCGTGAGGTGCTCGATGAGGCTGCGGCCCGGCAGGAAGTCGAGGATGTACCAGCGATTGATGAGCGAGTAGACGAACAGGATGGGCGTGCGGTGGCGCCGACGGGGCGCCGCGTAGCGCAACAGCCGCATGCTGCCCCGCGTGTACACGACGGTGTGGGGCGTGGCGCTGATGGGCGGCTCGCGCACACCGGAGGCCCGCTCGATGAAGGGCTTGAGGTACGGGTAGGGATTGAAGGGACGGGCCTTGAGCGCGTGAGCGACAGCGCGCGTGAGCTCGAACTGGCCGGTGACGAAGGAGCGCAGCCGCTGGGTGGACGCGGTCATGTTCAGGCGCCGGGCTTGGTGGGAGGGCTGTCGGACTCCTGGCGATGGAGCAGGTCCACCACCACCTCGAGCTGGGAGCCGAGCGCCTCGACCTGGTCATTCACGCGGCGCAGCTGGTCGCGGAGGCTCTCCACCTCGGACGTCGTGGGCAGGCGCAGCGTGTGCAGCGCGCTCTCCACGAAGCTGTTGCGGCGGATGCGGGCGTTGAGGCCCTGGCGCAGCACGGTGCCGCTGGCGCGCAGGTAGGTGGGGCTCTCGGAGACGCGGGTGAGGACACGGGTGAGGCGCTGCTCGGCGCGGGTGAACACCTGGCCCGTTCGAGTCTCCGGATGGGTGAGGTGGCCCAGGAGCTTCAATCCCCGGGCGAGGAGTCCCCTGGGTGGAGGCGGGCGGTCCGAGTCGCTCATGCCCGCGACGTTAACCCAAGCCGCGCCGGGGACGCAGGGGACCCTGTCCAAAAAGTGAATGACGGTTCATGTTTGAGGCGGGCGGGGAAGCACCGCGTCACGTGGCGCCCGCTACTTCGTGGAGGCGTAGCCCTCGAAGGTCCGGGGGATGCCCTTGTCCTCGTCCACGTTGTTGAAGGTGACGGGGATGCTGTCGCCGCCCTTCTCCACATCGAAGTGGATGTGGCCGGTGAGGCTGTTGCCCACGTTGCCCACCTCCGCGAGCTGCTGTCCCTGGCTCACCGTGTCGCCCACGCCCACCTTCGCGGTGCCCTTCGAGATGTGGAAGTAGCGGCCCACCGTGCCGTCGCCGTGTTCGACTTCGATGCGGTTGTTCGGCTTGTCGCCGCCGTTGCCGCTGTTCGTGTCCACCACGCGCGACACCGTGCCCGCGCGCGCCGCCAGCACCGGGGTGCCGCACTGTCGACGGAAGTCCCAGGCGTATTCCTCGTCGTCGTTGTGGTTCAGGTGGGAGTTGTTGCCCTGGATGACCCAGGAGCGGTCTCCCTCGGGGTAGGGCAGCCGGTAGGGCGAACTCGTCGAGCTGGGGTACTCGCCGGAGTCGATGGAGCCGCGCAGCACCAACCACGCGCCGAGCCAGAACACTCCGATGAGGCCGTAGACGACGGCGCCCGTGAGCACGATGTTGCGCACCCGGTGCAACTCCACCTTCGCCGCGCGCTCCTCGAGCATGCCGCGCGCGATGTGCGGGAAGGCGAACCAGAAGGCGAAGGCGGCGATGCTGCCGACAATCCCGCCCCAGTGGTAGAGGTTCGCCAGGAACGTGGGGCCGCACGCGGCGAACGCTCCCGGCGCGAGCGCGACGGCGGTGAAGAGCGATGCGATGGCCGCCGCCAGCAAGGTCCGGGATGTCCAGCGCAGGCTCTCGTCGACCTTGTCGTCGCTCCCCTTGGCCACGGGCAGCGTGAAGCGCAACGCGTGGATGACCAGGGCCACGAAGGCGGCCCAGACGAGCAGGCCCAGCACCGAGGAGAGCACCATGGGTGTCTCTCCCGTCAGGCCCGCGAAGGACACCCCGAACATCACCAGCCCATACACGCCGAAGACCGCGAGGATGATGGACCAGGTCGTGCCGTAGCGCTTCATCGCGCTTCCCCCTGCCTCGCGAACATCGGCCCGCCGGGACTCCGGCGGGGAGCGCGAGGCTTCTCCCTCCTTGGAGTTGCGGTGGGCCGGGGTGTGACGCCACCAGGCAGTGGAGCGGGCGGGCACCCCGTCGGGTGCCCACCGTGTGGCTCACTCAGCCCTGTCGCTTCACCGCGAGCGGCCCGAAGGCCTGGGTCACCGGCATCAGTGACATGACGTTGATGTTCACGTGCGCCGGTCGCGACACCACCCAGTGCACCGCGTCCGCGATGTCCTCGGGCGTCAGCGGCTGCGTGTTGGCGTAGGGGGCCGCGGCCCGAGCGGCGTCGCCCTTGAACCGGATGTTGGAGAACTCCGTGCCGCCCACGAGCCCTGGCTCGATGTCCGTCACGCGCACGGCCGTGCCCAGCAGGTCCGCGCGCAGGTTGAGGCTGAACTGCTGCACGAAGGCCTTCGTCGCGCCGTACACGTTGCCACCCGGGTACGGATAGTCCGCCGCCACCGAGCCCATGTTGATGATGTGGCCCCGGTTGCGCGCCACCATGCCGGGCAGCACCGCGTGCGTGCAGTACATGAGCCCCTTCACGTTCGTGTCGACCATCACCTCCCAGTCGTCGAGGTGCGCCGACTGCGCCGCTTCCAACCCCAGCGCCAGCCCCGCGTTGTTGACCAGCACGTCCACCTCGGCGAAGTCCGCCGGCAGCGCGCCGAGCACCCGCGCCATCGCCTCGCGCTCCGTCACGTCGAGCGTCACCGGCAGCAGCCGCTCACCCAGCTCCGCGCGCAGCTTCTCCAGCAGCTCCGTCCTCCGCCCGGTGGCGATGACCCGCGCACCCTCCTGGATGAAGCGGCGCGCGATGGCCAGGCCGAACCCGGCCGTGGCTCCCGTAACCAGCACGTTCATGGCGTTCCCTTTGGATGCGATGCCTCGCGCGCTAAATGGCACGAGGCCCCGGCCCGCGCACGGGGAAAGGCCCTCGCCGCGCGGTGCCCCCAGAGCCGACCCGACAGTCCACAGCTCGTCGGAGACGCCTTCTCGGCGCGCCCCCGTCCGCATGCTCCCGCTCGGAGTGACCTTCTCTCCGAGTGAAGTCCCGCCCACCCGCGTCGGGAATGAAACCGCCTTCATCCGCACACCTGTACAGGCAGCAGGGCGAATGAGCGGGACCGCGCGCATCAGCCTGACTTCTTCGCGCTCAACGTAACCGCGCGAAATCCCATTTCCTGCCTTCTTGCCCTGCGGCCTGGCGAGTCTGGGTTGCCATCGGGTCGGGGAATGAACAGGACGCGCGCCCCGATTGGCGGCCGTCCTCGCGAGCGCCCCATACGCCGCGACCCATACATGGAGTCTGACAGGATGCGCCAACGCTCACCGCTGCTGACGGCCTACTGCTCCGCTGCCTTGCTTGCCCTGCTTGCCTGCAATGGCACGAGCGAGCTGACCCAGACCACGGGCTCACGTCCGTCCACCGATGAGGCGCCCTCGACGGGCAACCCGCCCGCGCCATCCCCCACGACACCCACGACTCCCGCGCCGACACCGACGGAGCCGGATGAATCCGAGCAGCCCTCGGAGCCCACGCCGACGCCCGACCCGGAGCCCACCCCCACTCCGGAACCCGAGCCCGAGCCCGAGCCTGTTCCGGAGCCGCCGAAGCCGACCTACACGCGCATCCTCTGGGTGGCGCCGTCGGGCAGTGACAGCGCCTCCGGCACGGAGAGCTCGCCGCTGCGCACGGTGACGCGGGCGCTGACGCTCATCGCGCCGGGCGAGGCCATCTATCTGAAGACGGGCACGTACGCGGAGCGCCTCAAGCTGGAGGAGCGCGGTGGCACGGAGGCGAAGCCGCTCACGGTGAAGGCCGCGCCGGGCAGCGCGCCCGTGGTGAAGCCTGGCGGCGAGTCCGCGCTGGTGGACGTGCGCGGCGCGTACTGGCGCGTCGAGGGGCTCACGCTGGATGCCGCGGGCTCCGCTGCCTTCGCGGTGCTGTGGCGAGGCACCGCCGCGCACCACGGCGTGCTGCGCGACTGCGTGGCGAAGAATGGCACGGCGGGCGCGGGGCTCAACGTGTCGGAGAAGGCCCACGACATCCTCATCGAGGGCAACACGATTTCGAACTTCAGCCGGGGCGGCAGCGACAGCCACGGCATCATCGTGCAGACCACGTCGAAGAACGTGGTGGTGCGCGGCAATGACATCCATCACAACTCTGGCGACGCGGTGCAGTGCATCGGCCCGGAGGCCGGAGCCACCGTGTCCGGCACGCCCTTCGACAACCTGCTCGTGGAGGACAACGAGCTGCACGAGAACCGGGAGAACGGCGTGGATGTGAAGACCTGCACGCACGTCACCCTTCGCGGCAACATCATCTGGGGCCACAAGGCCACGTCCACGTCGCGCGGCGAGGGGGTCGTCGTCCACCTGTCCGCGTCGGATGTCACCCTGGAGGACAACGTCTTCTACGGGAACGGCCGGGCCATCAACATCGGTGGCAACCGGGTGAACGGGCCGCCCACCCGCATCATCATCCGTCGCAACCTCATCCGGGATGGCCTGGGTGGGAGCGAGGACGGCGGTGGCATCCGCGTGGACACGTCCACCGACGTGAAGGTGCAGCACAACACGGTGTGGAACATGCCCGGGCCCTGTCTCACCTTCGGCCACGGCGACACGGGGCCGAGCGCCGGCCTGGACGTGCGCAACAACGTCTTCGCCGGCTGTGGCGTCTCCGCGCGCGCGGGGGCTGCTCGCTCCGGCACGGTGATGGATGGCAACCTCTTGTTCCGCTCCTCCGGTTCCATCTCCTTCTTGCTGAATGGAGAGAGCGTGAACCTCACGGAGTGGCGCTCTCGCAGCGGGCTGGACAAACGCTCGTTGGAGAAGTCGCCGGGGTTCGTCAACATCGACACCGGGGACTTCAGGCTGGGGTCGGGCTCCGCGGGTCGCAACGCGGGCCTGGGGTTGGGACTGACCTTCTGCGGCGCGGCCCCGGACCTGGGGGCATTCGAGTCGGACTGCCCCTGAGGCGGCGGGGCGTGTAGAGTGGGCTCCGCTCCCCCCTTCCGCCCCGACCCTCCACGTGCCGTCTTCGCTGGAATTCGCTCTCGGCATCACCCTGGTGCCTCCGGCCTCACCCGCACGTGAGCTGCTCGCGGCCGCTGCCGCGCGTGCGGGTCTCCGCGTGGTGGATGGCGTGGAGGGGGCCGCGCTGGCGCTGGTGGACCTCACCTCGCCAGACAGTGGCCCCGCGCTTCGCACCCTGCTCGACTCACCTCGCGCCTCGCACATCACGCTGGTGGCGCTGGTGGAACCGACCGAGCAGGGCTTCTCCGCCGCGGAGCCCCTGAGGCCCGCGGACGTGCTCACCATCCCGGTGTCGCCGCACGAGCTGGTCTTCCGGCTCCACCGCGCCGCCGGGCGTCACCTGGAGCGCGAGGGACAGGAGCGCGGTCAGGAAGACCTGGCGCTCCTCCTGGAGCTGACGGCGGACTACGCGGAGACGTCCGACGTGGAGGCGCTGCTGCACGGTGTCACCCGCCGGCTGGCGGAGAAGCTGGACATCGCGCGCGCCACGCTGGTGATGCTCGGTCGCAACGCGGATGAGGGCGTCATCGTCGCGGCCAGCGATGACCCGACGCTCAAGGACCTGCGCATCGAGCTGTCGCGCTACCCGGAGATCCGCGAAGTCATGCGCACGGGTCGTCCGGTGGTGATGGAGGAGGCACCCACGCATCCGCTGCTGGGCGACGTGGAGCGCAGGGCCGTGGCGGCGCGCGGCATCCACGCCATCGCCGCGCTGCCCCTGCCCATCCGGGGGCAGGTGCGAGGCGTGCTGCTGCTGCGCGCGGCGGGGCGTCGTCGCACGTTCACCTCGCGGGAAATCGACTTCCTCACCACGGTGGCGCATGCCACGGCGGTGGCGCTGCGCAACGCCTCGGTGCTCCAGTCGGTGAGGGGGCAGACGGAGGCGGAGAAGACGGCGCGTCTGGCCGCCGAGGAGCAGGCGGCCTCCTTCAAGCCCTACCAGCTCTTCTTCGCGCACGTCAGCGAGGGCGTGGCCATCCTCGACGACAAGGCGAGCGTGCTGTCCCTGAATCCTTCCGGCGCGGCGATGCTGGACCTGCCGGCGCCCGAGGCTCGGGGGCGGCATCTGCATCAGGTGACGCAGCCGGTGGATGACGGCGTGCTGATGGAGCTGGTGACGGCGGCGTCGCGAGGCGAGGCGCGCTCGGGCGTGGACGTGGAGGTGCGCACGGCGACGGGGCGGCGGCTGACGCTGTCCATGTCCGCCGCGCCGCTGCGTGACGAGGACGCGGCCACCATCCTGTCGTTCCGCGACGTCACCGACGCGCGGCGGCTGGAGGACGAGCTGCGCCAGACGAAGGACTTCCTGGAGCGGCTCATCGACTCGTCGGTGGACGCCATCATCGCCGCCGACCTGAAGGGGCGCATCATCCTCTTCAACAAGGGCGCGGAGGCACTGGTGGGCTACACCGCGCAGGAGGCGATGGCGGGCGTCACCGTGGAGCAGCTCTATCCCCAGGGCGTCGCGCGGCGAATCATGTCCACGCTCCGAGGGCCGGAGCACGGTGGCAAGGGTCGCATGTCGCTCACGCGCGAGGAGCTGGTGAACCGCGCCGGAGAGCGGGTGCCGGTCAACATGACGGCGTCGCTCGTGTACGAGGGCGGGCGCGAGGTCTTCAGCGTCGGCATCTTCACGGACATGCGCGACCGGATGAAGCTGGAGCGCAAGCTGTCGGACGCGGAGACGCGGCTGGAGGAGAGCGAGAAGAGCGCCGTCATCGTCGCGCTCGCCGGCACCGCGGCGCATGAGCTCAACCAGCCCCTCACGTCGGTGATGGGCTACGCGGAGCTGCTCAAGCGCAAGCTGAAGGAAGAGGACTTCGCCTGGAAGCCGGTGGACATCATCTACCGCGAGGCGGAGCGCATGGCGGAGATCGTCCGGAAGATTGGGAAGATCACCCGCTACGAGACGAAGGCGTACATGGGGGAGCAGCAGATTCTCGACCTGGACAAGGCGACCTCCCATGAAGACTGACACCCGCGCCGTGCGAATCCCCGGCGGCCCGGGCCCCGAGTCGTTCCAGGCCTTCTTCGAGGCGCTCGACGCCCCCGCGGCCCTGTGTGACCCGATGCTGCGGCTGGTGGCGGTCAACGAGGCCTTCCATCGCTTCTGCGCGGACCACCAGGCGACGGTGGAGGATGTCGCGCGCGCGTTGGCGGTGGCGGCCGTGCCCGTGGATGGCTCCAGCTGCGACATGGAGCTGCCGCTCGCGGGCAAGCCGGGCGCCGTGCTGACGATGTCGCGCCGGGGTGACGTGGTGGCCGTACGGGCCCGGAACGACCCGGAGCTGGCGCGCAGCCGGCTGGTGATGGCGGAGCGGGCGCTGCTGGAGCAGGCGCGCACCGAAGGCGTGCTGCTGGATTTGGGCCGCAGCGTGGCGGAGGTCGGCGGCGAGGAGGAGCTGGTGGCGGCGGTGGCGCGCGGGGTGAAGGAGCTGTTCCCCGGGCGCTCGTTCTGCATCCGCATCACCGACTCGCGCACCGGCGGGCTGACGTCGCTCTACGCGGAAGGCCGGATGAAGGAAGGCGCGCACGAGCCGCTGGTGCTGTTGCAGCGCGCGGTGGAGAAGCTGAACCTGGGACGCTCGACGCTGCCGACGACGGGCCGGGTGACGGTGCTGAGCGAGGTGCCGCTCCTGTTCCTGGGCAGCACGCACGGCGTGAGCGCGCCGCTGGTGGCGAGCGGGCAGCTCTTCGGCGCCATCAACATGGAGTATCCGGAGGGGCTGGACGCGGACATCCAGCACGACGAGCGCGTGTTGCTCCAGCTCGCCAGCCAGGTGGCGGTGGCGGTGAAGAACGCGAAGCTCATCGACGAGCTGACGTTCGTGCGCAAGTACCTGGAGGACCTGCTGGAGAAGGCGAACGCGCTCATCCTCGTCGCCAACCGGGAGCAGCAGGTGGTGGTGTTCAACCAGGCGCTCAGCGCGCTGACGGGCTTCCGGAAGGAAGACGTGCTGGGCAAGGACCTCTTCTGGCTGGTGCCGGAGAACGAGCACCTGCGGCTGTCCCAGGTCATCGCCGCCGCGCTTCGCGGTGAGTCGGTGAACAGCTTCGAGACGCGGCTGCTGTCGCGCGACGGCAACGAGGTGCGGGTGTCGTTCGCCACGTCCTCGAGGCTTGCGCACCATGGCGAGGTGGACGGCGTCATCGCCATCGGCCAGGACATCACGGTGGTGAAGGAGCTGGAGAAGCGCATCATCCACGCGGAGAAGCTCGCGTCCATCGGTCAGCTCGCGGCCAGCGTGGTGCATGAAATCAACAACCCGATGACGGCGGTGGCCACGTACGCGGACGCGCTGCTCCAGCGCTCGCGGACGACGCCGGGGGCGAATCCCGCGGACCAGGAGAAGCTGCGGAAGATTCTGGAGAGCAGCCACCGCATCCTTCGCTTCACCAGGGATTTGGTCAGCTACGCGCGGCCGGCGCAGGACAGGCCGGAGCGGGTACAGCTCAACGCCGTGGTGGACATGGCGGTGGGCTTCTGTGAGCACGTGGTGGCGCAGGCGCGCGTCAGCGTGCACCGGGAGTACACGGAGCTGCCGCCGCTGTCGGCCGTGCGCGCCAACCTGGTGCAGGTGTTCGTCAACCTCATCACCAACGCGTGCCATGCGATGCAGCCGGGCGGCGCGGTGTTCCTGACGACGCGGCGCGAGGGTCAGGAGGCGGTGGTGTCGGTGAGGGACTCGGGGACGGGAATCGACCCCAAGCACCTCCAGCGCATCTTCGAGCCCTTCTTCACCACGAAGCCGGAGGGCAAGGGCACGGGCCTGGGGCTCTCCATCTGCCAGGGCATCGTGGAGAACCACGGCGGCCGACTCACGGTGACGAGCACCGTGGGCGCGGGCACCACCTTCTCCGTGCGACTGCCGCTGTCGGTGGACTGACAGCGGCGAGGCGTCCGGTCAGTCCCATCCCCGGAGCTGCACGCGCACCCTTCGCATGAGCAGGTCCCATTCCTGGCGCTTCAGGGTCGTCAGGACGCGCCCGCCGATGACGGTGAGGCCGGTGAGCGTCATCACCAGGAATCCGATGCGGTGGTCCCTCAGGCCCGCGTCGAGCAGGTTGGCCACCACGTCCAGCGTGAGGAACAGCGTGCCCAGCGCGAGGTACGCGCGAATCTGCAACGCCATCCCCACCGCGACGCCCAGCAGGCAGACGCCGCCGAAGATGAGCGCATACGTGCCGTCCGGTGACTCGCCCACCCGCATCGCCAGCTTCGCCGCCGCGGGCACGTACAGCAGCAGGCCTCCCAGAATCCGCACCGTGTTGCGCGCCGCGTGCGGCAGGCTCCCCGTGAAGAGCTGTCCCAGCATCAGCAGCAACAAGCCCAGCGGCGCCAGATAGATTTCCAGCCCCTCCAGCCCGAAGGCCAGCGCGGCGATGAGCAGCGCCAGGTTGCACGCCGCCGCCGCGAAGGCGCCGAACATCCGGCTGCGCTCCACCGCCCCCAGCGCCGCGTACAGGAGCCCCGAGCCACCCGCGAGCAACGCCGCCTCCTGCGTCGCCTCGCCCGGCAGCACGAACGCCATTCCAATGGGCAGCAGCGCCGCGAAGCGACGGGTCGCCGCCTCCACCGGACGCACCCCCGCCCGTCGCGCCATCACCGTCACCCCGACGAGCGTGAAGCCCAGCGCCAGCGCGAAGAGGGCGTCATGCTCGGCCTTCAGGCCCGGTGCATACAGGCTGCGCACCAGCGCGTAGACGCCCACCACCGCGAGCTGCACGAAGTACACGTGCCGTCCGGTGTGCTCCACCCAGGCGCAGTGCAGCGCCACCAGCACCGCCAGCCCGATGGCCGCGATGGCCGTCGTCAGCGACTCCTGCGGCGCATTGCCGCTCACCGCCAGCGCGGCGAGCATCACCCCCGTCGCCACGAGCCACGCGTCCCGCCCCCACGTCATCCCCACCGCGACGTCCGCCCGGCGCGCTCGCGTCCACCGCTGCGCGGTCTGCAGGGCCACCACGGCCCCCGCGGACGCCAGGGCCAGCACCGCGCCGTGGACGATGAAGAGGTCCCCATAGCGCAGCCAGGGGCCGTTGAGGCTCGCGCGAATCGTGAACCCGGCCATGAACGAAGCCAGCACCGCGCTGCCCGCCACCCAGGTGCCGGCTGACGCCATGAGCGACGCGAACGCTCCCTTCCACCGGAACGCCGCCACCAGCAGCGAGGCGGCGATGAGCCACAGCGTCACCGGGAAGGCTGGCGACACCATCCAGTTGCCACCCAGCCCGATGAACATCTCCCCGAGCAGGTTGAGCGCCGCGAGCGTCGACGACGTGGTGCCGTTCACCGCCAGCGCGTACACCGTCGCGGCGATGAGATAGACGGCCATCGCCTGCTGGATGCGGACGCGCGTCGCGCCCTCGGACAGGCCGCGCTTGTGCGCAATCCACGGGCCCACCGCCACCACCGCGAGCCCCACCAGCGCGAGCACGGGGCCCGGCCACACCTCGAAGACTTCCACCCGGTGCGCCAACGCATGCACCAAGAGGAGGATGCTCGCGCCCAGCACACCGCGCCCCTGCGCTCGGGCTCCACCGACGAACAACACCACCCCCGTCGCGCAGACGAGGCCCGCCGCGGTGAGCCCGGGCTGGAAGAGCGCCGCGAGCCCCACCAGCCACACCGCCGTGACGGAGCGACGATGCAGCAGGTGTCGGAACTGCTCGGGCAGACCCCTGAGCGACGCCACGGCATAGACGAGCCCCGCGGCGGCGATGCCCGCGAAGGCTCGCTGCCACAGGAGGAATACGCTGTCGCCGGGCGCGAGCCACGCCGCTTCCGTGAGCCAGTGATAGCCCTCGGCGCCCACGCGCACCCACTCGCCATCGGGCGGCGCCAGCGCGACGAGCGAAGGCCCGAGCAGCGACTGTCTCGCGGCCCAGAGCGCGGCACCAGCCAGCCCCAGGTACAACCCCAGGTTCGCGAGCAACACCGCGCGGAACGAGGTCGCGAGCAGCAGCACCAGCACCGTCGCGCCGAGCACCAGCAGCGGAGGCGTGATTCCCAGCGCGTGTGACGCGGACGGCAGGCCGACCAGGACAGCGCCCTTCAAGAGCACGAGCGCCAGCGCCGCCACGCCCACGTGGGGCACCGCGTGGTACAGCGGGCCGTGCGAGGGTCGCTCCAGCCGCTTCGCCAGCCACGGGCCGAAGCGCCTCGTCGCCAGTGCGATGCCCCAGACCGCGATGCCGATGAGCGGAAGCCGCCGCGCCACGACATCCGGCGGCAAGGGATGGCCCGCGCGATTGATGATGGCCGTCAGCGCGATGAACCCGCCCATCGCCGCGAGCGTCACCACCGAGCCTCGCAACTCCCAGTCCTTGAAGCCGCGCGACCCGAACGCCAGGAGCGCGGTCAGGATGAGCAGTCCGCCCGCGAGCAGGCACGTGCCGCGCTCGGCATCGGCGGGGAAGGGGAGCCACTGGACCAGGGTGACGGTCGCGATGATGGCCTGCACCAGCGCGGCCGTGGCGAAGCCATCCGTGTAGAGCGAAAGCCCGCGAGCACCGAGCGGCAACCGGACGAGGGCGAACACCCCCCGACCCCAGAAGTCGCGAAGCGCGCCAGGAGCCGCCGCCGGGTCGACGACGGGAGGACGCGGGCGCAGCGTCGCGAAGAGCGCGAAGCCGAATGCCACGGCCGCCGAGCCCAGCGCGGAACGCGCCGATGCGAAGTCGAAGACGGTGCCCAGCACCTGGGACACGACGAGCGCCACGCCCGTGGCCGCGATGATGCTCACGATGCGGGTGCCGTCACGGCGTGCTCTCAGCAACAACTCCAGCGAGACCAGCGCCGTGGGAAGCGCGATGAGCACCCCACCCGGCAACGCGGCGACGGACATCAGCAGGTCCGGCGGCACGGGCGCGACGCCGATGGCGAGGAACACTCCCGCCGAGGCCATCACCAGCGACACGTCGTCCAGTGGCAACAGCGCATCATGGGGCGACGACGGCTGGGCCCACGCGTACTGCACGAGCCCCGCGACACCGTACAGCGCGCTCACGAGCGCGAAGACCGCGAGGCGACTCCAGTCACCCGAGAGCCACGAGGTTCCATCGACGAAGGCCAGTGCGCCGAACAGCGCGGCGGCTCCGCCCAGGTAGTGCAGCCCCCGCCAGCGCCAACCTCCCGCCAGGTGCGCGGCCACGGCGATGACCAGGCCCGTGAAGACTCGGGGCCACGGTGAGCTTTCGCCCTCGCCCTCCATCCAGGACACGAGCGGCAGCGACACCAGCGTGCTGACGATGCTCCACGTCAGCAGCCGGATGCTCAGCATCGAGGACTGGCTTCGTCGCGCCGAGAGCATCAGCGCCGAAGCCGCCGCGGCGCCTCCGAACACCCACCAGCCCGGCTCTCCCGGAGCCAGGGTCCGCGCGAGCAGTGCTCCCGCGAGGAGCGTGGCCATGACGCCGGGATGCACCAGGGCCCGACGCCGCGACTCCAGCAGGAAGAAGACCCCGGCGGCGAGTACCGGCGCGAGCGCCGAAGCGCCATCGACCTGGAGGTCTTCACCGGTCCCCACGGAGAAGGCGGTGATGGCTCCCGCGAGCGCGCCCGCGGCCAGCACCGCATGCGCCACGGTCTCCAGCACCGCGCTCGCACGGGGAAGGGCCTCGCGTGCGAAGTGTGTGGTCGCCGCCACCGCGATGACCGTGGCGATGGCCTGCGCCCAGAGCGTCATCCCCGCGAACAACGCGCCGCCCGGCTGCAGGTCATCGAACCCCGAGGGGCCGCTCGACACGGCGAAGACCGCGAGCCAGAGCGCGCCATAGAGCGCCGCGCTCGCGCTGACGAGCAACGTGTTCGCGGACGTCTCCTTTCGCGAACGCCACAGCGTGGCCCCGAGCGCCACCACGCCCGTGGAGGCGCAGAGCACACGCAGCCACGGTGCCTCGTCGAGTCCCATCAGCGGCAGGCCCGCGAGCAGCGAGGGGAACAGGGCCACCGCGAGCGCGGTCGCGGACGTGCCATGCAACAGCCTCCCCGCGGACCTCAACGGCACCATCCCCAGCGCGGCGACCCCGAGCGCGACGGGAAGGCCCAGGAGCGGTGACAGCGCCACCAGCGAGGACAGCGCGATGAACGCCACGGGGAGCAACGCCAGACCGATGCCCGACAGGACGCGGCCCACGGGCATCGAGCGCCGCGACAGGAACACGCCGAGCCCGATGAAGCCCGCGTGGTAACCCCACAACGCACCCGTCACCAGGAGCTGTCGAGGCACGCCACCCAGCGCCCGCCACGCCTCGCGGACGCCCATGAGCGAGCCGCCGAGCACCAGCACCGCGCCGAGGAACCACCAGATGAAATCGTTCAGCCGGGGCGTGTTCTCCGATTGCGCGTCGAGCGCGACGACGGCTTCCAGTCCGCCACCGAGCGCACCCGAGGCGTCCCGGGCGAAGAGGGACTGTCCGGAGCCCAGCGCCGAGCCGAGGTCGTCCTCGCTCGCGTCCCTGTCTCCTCGCGGCCCCCGCGCCGCCTGCGCTCGCTCCTCCTTTGCGGCCTCATCCAACGAGCGCGCGAGCGCCGCGCCCCAGCCGAAGAAGCTCCAGCCTCCCGCGCGTTGCGCCGATGCGGCGACGCCATCCGCCCAGGCCTCCACGCGCGCGGCGGAGTCCAGTGGTTGCGCCTCCGCCACGACGGTGTCGTGTCCGACGGCCTGCACGCCCACGGCGACAACGGCCGCGGAAGAGGGTGCATCGAAGGGCGTCGCCATCGCGTCGAGCGACTGCTCCAGTCGGAGCGCCGTCGACTCATCGAGGAGTGCGTCGCTTCGCCAGTCCTGGATGCGTCGCCAGAGGGCCTTCTTGACGAGTGCATCGAAGTGCGGCTCGGTGACGGGCTGGAGGGTGGCTCCACACTCCGGACACTCGCCCCCCGATGCCTTGTCGCGGAACCGCGCGCAGACTGGGCAGATCATCCGCGCAGCATAGCCGCACTCCCACATCACCTGCCTTGAGTCAGCATCACCCCGTGCGCGGAGTGCCTCGGAGACACGCCTGTCGCCCCGACTCGGTGTCGCGAGTCGGGTCCCTCCACGCGCTTTCCCCGGGATACGAGACTTGTATCACTCGGCCGGGGCCCCTGTTTCTCAGTCCCTCATGTAATGGCAGGTGTATCCGCCTGGATTCTTCACGAGGTAGTCCTGGTGGTAGCTCTCGGCGGGCGTGAACTCGCCTGCTTGAACCACCTGGGTGACGACAGGGCGCTTCCACTTCCCGGAGGCGTTGACGCGGGTCTTCACTTCCTCGGCGACGCGGCGCTGCTCGTCGGACAGCACGAAGATGGCCGAGCGATATTGCGTGCCCACGTCGTTGCCCTGGCGGTTGAGCGTCGTCGGGTCGTGCATGCGGAAGAACCAGTCCTCCAGCAGCGTGGCGAAGCTCAACACCTTCGGGTCGAACACGACGCGCACCGACTCCGCGTGTCCCGTCCGTCCCGAGCTCACGTCTTGATACGTCGGCTTCTCCAGGCCGCCGCCCGTGTAGCCGACGTCTGTCTGGAGCACGCCCGGAATCTTGCGGAGCAGGTCCTCCATCCCCCAGAAACAACCTCCCGCCAGCAGCGCCGTCTCCGTCACCCCCGACGCGGCGAGCGCCTTGTTCAGGTCGACCTTCGCGGGCGTCGCGCTCACCGGCTTGCGGCCGAACAGCGTCAACCACTCGCCGTACCCTTGTTTCTCCAGGTCGTTCACCGGCACGAAGCGCAGGGACGCGGAGTTGATGCAGTAGCGCTGCCCCGTGGGCTGGGGACCGTCGTCGAACAGGTGGCCCAGGTGGGAATCCCCCGCCTTCGAGCGGACCTCGACGCGCGCCATGCCCAGGCTCGAGTCCCGCTTCTCCACCACGTGGGCCGCGTCAATCGGACGCGTGAAGCTGGGCCAGCCCGTGCCGGAGTCAAACTTGTCCTTCGAGGAGAACAACGGCTCGCCGGTGACGACGTCGACGTAGAGCCCCTCTTCGTGGTGGTTCCAGTACGCGTTGCGGAACGGTGGCTCGGTCGCCTCCTTCTGCGTCACTTCGTACGCAGTCGGGGAGAGGGTGCGTCGCAGCTCCGCGTCGGCGGGCTTCTCGTAGCGGCGGGAATCCCCCGCCGTGGAGCGCGTCCCTGCTTCGAGCGTGCCCGCGCCGCCAGTGGCCGCACCGCTCGCCTGGGTGCATGCCGCGAGCACCGCGAAGGCCATGGATAACAGCAGGCGCCCTGGCGCGCCCCAGGAACGGGAACGGGAAGAGCGTGAGGTGACGATGACGGACGACATGGGCTGGAGCCTCTCCGGACACGCCCGCCGCGCGGGGGTTCTCCCTCCCTTACGCGCCAGCCCCGAAGTCGGTTTCAGCCCACGACACCCACGCCCCCGAATACCCCAGGCGAGCCGGCGGACGACCGAGCCCGCCGTGTCACGCCAGCACCCAGGGCACGAGCGACGCGGTTCAGCCGCCCTTGTCCTCGCCCTCGTCGTCCAGCTCGCGGCTGAACTCCTCGTTCGACAGCAGCCCCTTGCGCGCCATGATGCGCATCAGCGCCCAGAACTTGCGCTCCAGCTCCTCCACGCGGTCCGGGTCCTCGCGGGCCTGCCCGAAGAGGTAGTCCAGGTCGTCGAGCACCCCGCCACCCGACGCGGGCTTGGGCTTCGCCGCGGCCTGCTCGCGCTTCTGCTTGCGCTGCTCCTCCCGCGTGCGGATCAACTCCGCGAGCGAGGTGCGCTGGGTCGTCTCACCGGGCGGCAGCTCCTCGCCGACGATGACCTCATCCTCGTCCTCGCCAGGCTCGCCAGGCGGCGGAGCCGATGCAGCGGGCTTCACCGCGGGCGCGGCGATGGGGCGCGCGCGTGCGGACGGCGCGGGCTTCGCGGCCGTGCCACTCGCCGGAGCCACGGGGACCTTGTGGTAGTAGCGCAGGATGGCGCCCCGCACGGCGGACAGCGCCGCCACGCGCACGCTCACCTTGAGTCCGGTGGTGAACTCGATCTCCTCCACCGCCGGTACGTTGAGTGGATCACTCATCGCGACGACGAGCTGCCGCCGCCCGCCCACGCTCTCCAGTGCGATGGGGAACAGGTCGTGCTGCTCGCAGAAGCGGGGGCGCAGCATGTGCACCGCCGCCCACTCCGGAGTCACCGCCGCCAGGTCCACCTGCGGCATCCCGAGCGCCTGACTCAGCGCGCTCGAAAGCGTCGCCTCGGTGATCGCTCCCTGGGCGATGAGTGTCGCCCCCAACCGCTGCCCTGACTTCCGGTGGGCCGCGAGCCCCGCCTCGAGCTGGGCGACGCTGATCGCCCGCTGCTCCAGCAGCAGCTCGCCAATGCGCTTCCTCGCCATGCGCCGGCATTAGCATGCGTTCCCTGGGCTCGGAAGCGCGCGCTGACACAACGCCCCCTTCTTGGGAAGCCCCCCAAAAGGCCCGTACTGCTGCCTGGAGTCCATGCTGGCAAGGGGTACTCCAGCGCAAAATTCCTGTGAGATTTCAGCACTTAACGCCAGGGCCCCTGCCTTGACACCCCAGACAGCCATTCCTAAAGTCGGCACCACCGTTTTCAACATCCATTCCTGCCGCCCATACATCTGGGGCGCACGCCCGGGGGGGCGACAGGTTCTGGAAGGTCCGGAGCGCCGGGCCAAGCCGCCGTGGAGGCAAGACGCGATGAACCTGGGGTTTTTGACGAATCTGGCCGTGCTCGCGAACGCTGGTGGTCCCGAGCGGGGCTTCTTCGAAGAGGTCGCCAGGCGCTGGGAGGCCGGTCAGTGGGGTATGTATCCCATCGCCGCTTGTCTCGTGGTGGCCCTGTCCATCATGGTCGAGCGCACGATCATTCTCTTCGGCAAGGCGTCCATCAACAAGGAAGCCTTCCTCCGTGGACTCAAGAAGCACATCTACGCGGGTGACCTGGACAAGGCCATCAACTACGTGGCGGGCCAGAAGTCGACGCCGCTGACGAGCGTCATCAAGGCCGGCCTGATGAACGTCCCCAAGGGCCAGGACGAAGTGCAGGCGGCGCTGGACGAGGCCACCCTGCGCGAGACGCCCCGCCTGGAGGCCCGCAGTGGCTACCTGGCGATGCTCGGCAACGCGGCCATGCTCGCCGGTCTGCTCGGCACCGTGTCGGGTCTCATCTCCTGCTTCGAGGCCGTGGCGAACGTGAACCCGGCCGACAAGGCGACCATTCTCGCCAACGGTATTTCCGAAGCCATGAACTGCACGGGCTTCGGGCTGGTGACGGCCATTCCGTGCCTCATCGCCTTCTCCGTGCTGATGGGCCGCACCCAGTCGCTGGTGAACGACATCAACGAGACCAGCGTCTCCGTGCTGAACCTCATCGTGGCGAACAAGGACAAGTTCAAGAACCTGAACGTCCCCGCCGCTCGGGACCACCACGACGACTGAGTCGGGCTCCCTGGAGGGAACCCGGAACCCGGGCGCGCTGTCCTGTCCCCCACATAGCGTGGGGACAACGGCGCGCCCCTTTCAGTCTCTTGCCGCGCTTCACCGCGCGGGGCCGTAGGAGGAGAACGCCATGGCCGGCGGAATGGACACAGGGCAAGGTGGTAAGGGTGGCAAGAAGCCGCTCGATACCGCCATCAACCTGACCGCATTCATCGACCTGATGGCAGTGACCATCAGCTTCCTCATCATGACGGCGGTCTGGACTCAGATTGGCCGACTTCAAGTTTCCCAGGCGGGAGGTCCCTCCACGGAGGAGGAGCAGCCGCCGACGGAGACCAAGACGGTTCAACTGACGCTGCTCATCACCCCGTCGGAGCTTCGGCTGTCGGCGGACCAGAGCACGTTCGACCCCATCCCCCTCACCAAGGACGGCAAGGGCAAGACGGACCTGTCCAAGCTGGTGGCGCGCTTCAAGGAGTTGAAGGCGCAGCTTCCGGACCAGACAGCCATCACCCTTCAGCCCGAAGACAAGGTCCGTTACGAGGACCTGGTCCGCATCATCGACGAGTGCATCGGCTCTGGGTTGCCCCAGGTGTCGGTGTCCGCGGCGATGGGCTAGCCGAGCACGGAGCCACTCTCAGTCATGGCCATCAAGGTTCCAGGCAAGCGGTTTGGCAAGCGCCTCCAGCACTCCAAGGTGTTCGGGCACGGCGTCCACGGGAAGCGCAACGGCTACGCCGACCTGCTCATCACCCCGCTGGTCGACATGTTCGTCATCATCGTGCTCTTCCTCATCGCGAACTTCTCCGCGACGGGTGAGGTGCTGATGATGACCAAGGACATCCAGCTTCCCGAGGCGGTCCACGTCCAGGAAGTGGAGATGCACCCGGTCGTCATGGTGTCCGGCGAGCAGGTGAGCGTGTCCGGCACCATCGTCGGTCGCGTGGAGGACTTCTCCAAGGACGAGTACCTCAACATCCCCGCGCTGGAAGAGAAGCTGCGGGACATGAAGAAGCAGTTCGAGGACCTGCACGCGATGGCGAACGACGACGCCAACACGTTCAAGGGCGACATCAACATCCAGGCGCACAAGGATGTGGAGTACGCCATCATCAAGCGGGTGATGTTCAGCTGCGCCACGGCCGGCTACAACAACATCAACTTCGCGGTGATGACCGTCGCCGGACCGGACGACGCCACCACCGCGGCCGTCACGCCCTGAGCGATTGCTGAACGGGCCTCGAAGCCCTGAACGCCCTGGCCCTTTCGGCCGGGGCGTTTTTGTTTTTTCCGGAGACCTCATCTCATGCAGCTTCGTGCCGTCTTCTTCGACCTCGATGGGACCTTGGTGGATTCGCTGGGGGACATCGCCGACGCGATGAACCACGCGCTGGCGCACCACGGCCTGCCCACGCATCCAGAGTCCGCCTATCGCCGCTTCGTCGGTGAGGGAGTCAGGGAGCTGGCGCGCAGGGCGGTGCCCGCGGGCCGCGAGGACCTGGCCGCGCCGGTGCTGGAGACGTATCGCGCGTACTACGACGAGCACCTCTTCGATAGGACGGCGTCCTACCCCGGCATCCCCGCGCTGCTGGCGACGCTCGCGGAAGAGGGCGTGGTGATGGGCGTGCTGAGCAACAAGTCGGACAGCTTCGTGAAGCGACTGGTGGAGCGGCTGTTGCCGGGTGTGGCCTTCGCGCGGGTGTACGGCGAGCGGCCGGGCGTGCCTCGCAAGCCGGACCCGACGGCGGTGCTGGGGATGGCGGCGGAGCTGGAGCTGGCCCCTGGCGTGTGCGGCTTCGTGGGCGACACGGCCGTGGACATGGACACTGCGCGCGCGGCGGGCATGTACGGCGTGGGCGTGACGTGGGGCTTCCGGGACGCGGAGGAGCTGCATGCGCACGGTGCGCGCGCGGTGGCCACGACGGCCCAGGAGCTGCTCACGGCGCTTCGCTCGGCGAGCGTCTGAGCGGGGCTGTGTGTCTCGGGCGGCGGGGACACGACCAGCACGGGCGGGGTGTGCTCGCGAACAATGAGCGCAAGAATGAGCAAGACGACCCGGCCGTCGATGCCTAGGGTCCACTCGACTTCGGCGAGGCGCCGACGCTCTTCTTCCGCGAGCACTCCTCATGACCTTTCCCCTGGGCGATGCGAACTTGGACTCGAAGCGGCGGTGTCTTCGCGCGTGGCAATGGACGCGCCAGGACCAGCCCGGGAGCGAGTACTGCGAGCTGCGTGAACTCGACGGTGGCTGGGAGCTTGCGGGCTCTGTGGTGGTCGCGGAGGAGGCGGCGCCCTTCCTCGCGGAGTACTCCGTCGCGTGCGACTCACGATGGCTGACCCGGGAGGCGCGCATCCTGCTGCGCCGGGGCGGCACGTCACAGTCGCTCGTTCTCCGTGCGGACGAGCAGCGACGCTGGTGGCGCGGCGACGAGGAGGTCCCCCAGTTTCGGGGCTGCACGGACGTGGACCTGGGTTTCACGCCCTCGACGAACACGTTGCCCATCCGTCGGCTGTCGTTGGAAGTGGGGCAGTCGAGCGACGTGACAGCCGCATGGGTGCGCATGCCGGACCTGGCGCTGTTGCCGCTGCCGCAGCGCTACACGCGGCTGTCGCCCACGCGCTTCCGGTACGAGAGCCGGGGCGGCAGCTTCGTCGCCGAGCTGGAGACGGATGAGCTGGGCCTGGTGACGCGCTACCCGCCCGCATGGGAGCGCGTCGCCGTCACGTCGCGTTGAGGCGCCTGGGTTCTAGCCCTGCGTCGACGGCTGGACGGAAGAGTGCATCGGAATCGGTGCGTCCCGGGCCCCGAGCCGTGTGCACGGGCCGTGGCTTTCACCCGTCGCCCCCGGCCCTTACGATGGGGCCGTGAGGTGCATCACTTGAACACCCAGGGCCCTCCGCCCGGTGCGAATGTCCTGCTGAGTTTGTCGAAGTTCCGCCTCGGCCGGATGCTGCTGTGGATCGCCGCGGTGTGGCTCGGGCTGATGGCGCTCGTTCCGGGCCCCGGGCAGAAGGAGCTGGTGACAGCAGCCCTGTTTCCCGCCGTGCTCGCGGCCTCGGGGAGCTGGAATGCCTGGTGGGCGGAGCGTGAGTCCCCACGGCCCGGGACGATGGCGTGGCTGTTGCCCCGGCTCATGCTGGGCGCGGTTCTCCTGGGAGGCGCGGCGCTCCTGCTGTGGTGGCGCAGGCGGCGGGACGTGAAGGTGCCACTGCCACCGGCTCCGTCGCCGGAGGACGTGGACCGGTGGGCCCTGGCGGAGCTGAGCGCGGACACGTCGCCGAGAGAGCGTGTGGCGTGAGCGTGTCCGCGAAAACGAACACGGGCTCTCAGGCTCCGACGATGCAGTCCGCACCGTCGGGAGTGCCAGGCGCGGAAGAGGCCGCCGTGAATGCGGTGTCGATGGAGCGGAGTCCCTTCGGACAGCTCGACACGGCGCTTCCGTCCAGTGATTCGATGCTGGCGGTGAGCACCACGGCCGAGCCGCTGGACGCGGTGTCGACGTCGTCCGAGCCGGACCCAATGACCGAGGCCCCTCCCACGAACCAGCGCCGCGTCATGGCGGTGTCGACGTCGTCCGAGCCGGACCCAATGACCGAGGCCCGTCCCACGAACCAGCGCCGCGTCATGAAGGACGTGGCGCGCGCGGGACTGCGGATGCTCGTGGGCGTGGTGCCCGCGTTGCTGGGCTCGGGCCTGTGGGGCGCGGTGAAGGGCTTCTTCCTCTTCGGCGCCTTCGGGCTCGCCCTGGCGGGGACCTTCGTCCTGGCGCCGCGCTGGCTCGGCATGCCGCCGACACCTGGCTGGCTGGAAGCCCTCAGCCTGGGGCTCACGCCGTTCGCGCTGGCCCTGGCGGGCGGGTACGCCCTGATGCTCAACGGGGTCGGCTCGCGGCTCGCCCAGGAGGCACAGGAGCGAGGGTGGATGGGGTACGCCTACGCGGTGCTCAAGCCCGCGGCGCTCCATGTCGCCCGGCGTTTGCGAAGCACGGGGCCGCTCGGTCGCAAGGAGCTGATCCAATCCATCGAGCACTCCGTGGCCGAGCAACTGCGCGAGCTTCCCGAGGAGCGCACCGGGCCGCCCTCCCGCACGGAGCGCCTGGAGCGCTTCCTCATGGAGCAGTCCTACCGTGTCCTGGGCGCCGTCGCCCTGCGCACGGTGCTCACCGCGCCCGACACCGCGACGGCGGTGCGAGGACTGGAGACGCTCGCCGTGGACCGGCTGGAGGGCGCGCTGGTGGAGACGCTGGAGGACGTGTTCTTCGTGCAGCAGGTGCTCGCGCTCATCGCGGGGGTGCTGGTCGCCGCGATACCCACGTTCATCCTGCTGTTCTCTCGCTGAGCGGAAGAAAAAAGCGCGGGCCGACCACCCCTGTGAGCCGCCCCGCGCCCCGCGAGCCTCGTCGCTAGACGATGGTCACGCGGTATTTCTCTTTGTCCTCCGCCCGGTTGTGCGCGGTGGCGGCGGAAATGATGTGGCACACCCAGCCCAGGCACCCTCCGGTGCCAATCCAGAAGCCCGGGGTGACGATGAGCCAGAAGACACCGCGCAGAATGTCGCCGTTGTAGATCTGCCCCACACCGGGGATCAGAAAGGACAGCAGGGCTGCGATTCCGGGTCGCGACATCGTCTAGGTACCTCCTCCTTGTTCTTCCCTACGCACCCCCGCCGAAGTGATTGCATCCGCCGGAGCTTCCGACCTATCGGCTCCTGGACGCTTGCCTGCCCTGCGCGACGGGGGGAAGGTGCAATACCGGGCCTGGCCCGCTACCATGCACTCCACTTTGTGAACCCGCCGGGTCGGCGGACGGGTCTACCGGGGGGACGGTCATCATCATCGGGCTGATTCGAGCCAGCGCACGCGCGCTTCGCGGACGGCATCTCTTGGAGATGCTTGTCCTGGCGGGCGTTTATCTCGCCGTCGCCCGGCTCGGCCTGTCCCTGTCCACCGTGGGAGGAAATGTCAGCCCTGTCTGGCCGCCCACGGGGGTGGCGCTGGCGGCGCTGATTCTGCGCGGTCCCCTGCTGTGGCCCGGCATCTTCATCGGCGCGTTCCTGGCGACCGCGTCCACGGGGGTGCCGCTGTCGGTGGCCCTGGGGGTGGCGGCGGGGAACACGCTGGCCACCGTGCTGGGGGCGGCGCTGACGCGGCGTCTGCGCATGGGCTCGGACCTGTCACGCATCCGTGACGTCGTCGTGCTCTGCGTGGGCGCGGGTGCGGTCTGTACCGGTGTGAGCTCGCTGGTGGGGCCGCTGTGCCTGCTGTTGGGTGGCGCGCTGCCGTGGGAGCTGTTGGGCCGCGCGGTCTGGGTGTGGTGGGTGGGGGACTTGATGGGCGTGCTCGTCGTGGCGCCGCCGCTCTTGTTGCTGAGCCGCCCCACCTGGCCGCACCGGCTGGGCGAGGCGGTGGCGCTGGCGGGGCTGACCACCGTGCTGGGCGCGAGCGTCTTCCTCTTCCGGAACGCGCAGCCCGGCTTCGCGCACGCGGCCAGCTTCCTGCTCTTCCCGATGTCGGCGATGGCGGCGTTGCGCTTCGGGCCTCGGGGCGCGGCGGCGGCGACCCTGGCCATCTCCACGGTCGCCATCTTCGGCACGGTGCGAGGGCAGGGGCCGTTCTCCTCGGGCAACGTGGCGCAGGACCTGCTCGTGCTCCAGCTCTTCGTCGTCGTCAACGCGGTGACGGGGCAGTTGCTGGCGGCGGCGAGCGAGGAGCGACGGCGCGCGGTGGAGAAGCTCCAACTGCTCGCCACCACCGTGAGGGGTGTACACGAGGGGGTCTTCATCGCGGAGGTGGAGGGCCCCGGCAGGCTGCGGACCGTGTTCGCCAACGAGGCGCTGAGCCTGCTGCTGGGCCGGCCTCCGGAAGAACTGGTGGAGCAGGACCCGTGCAAGATGTATGGGGACCAGGACCCCCGGCTGTGTCAGCGCCTGAACGCGGCGCTGCTGGCGGGCGAGTCGCTCTGCGTGGAGGTGACGGTGCCGCGCAAGGATGGCCGCCTCGTCTCGACGGAGGTGCTGCTGTCGCCGGTGCGCGCCACGGGCGGAGACGTGTCGCACTTCGTGGCGACCCACCGGGACATCACCGCCACCAAGGAACTCCAGGCGCGACTGGTGGCGGCCGAGCGTGTCGCCGCGGTGGGGACGCTCGCGGCCGGAGTGGGGCACGAAATCAACAACCCGCTGGCCTACCTGGTTTTGAACCTGGAAGCCGCCACGCGCGCGCTGTCGGAAGGCGGGATGCTGGGGCAGCGGGACGCGCAGTCGAGCGTGCGCGGCGCGCTGGAGGGCGCCGAGCGCATCCGCCTCATCGTCCGCGACCTGCAGGTGTTCAGCCGTCAGGGAGACCAGGACCGGACGCTGGTGGACCTCAACGCGCTGGTGCCTCCGGCGGTGCGAATCATCAGCCATGCGCTGCGCCACCGCGCGCGGCTGGTGGAGGAGTTCGGCCCGGTGCCGAAGGTGCTGGGCAGCGAGGCGCGGCTGGGGCAGGTGCTGCTCAACCTGCTCGTCAACGCGATGCAGGCGGTGCCCGAGGGCAATCCGACGCTGCACGAGGTACGCGTGCGCACCAGCACGGACGCATCGGGCCGGGCCCGCGTGGACGTGGTGGACACGGGCATGGGCATCTCCGCGCAGGTGATGGCGCGCATCTTCGAGCCCTTCTTCACCACCAAACCCACCGGGGAAGGCACCGGGTTGGGCCTGGCCATCTGTCAGCAGATTGTCCGCACGCATGGCGGCGAGCTGGAGGTGCGCAGCGAGGAGGGCAAGGGCTCCGTTTTCACCGTGCTGCTGCCCGCGGCGCCGGTGCAGATGGAGGTGCCACCCCGGCCCGTGGCGCGTGGAAAGCCCGCGGTGCCCTCCACGGGCCGACGTGGGCGCGTGCTGGTGGTGGATGACGAGCCCCGGCTGGCGCAGTCGATGCGGCTGTTGCTCGAGCCCTACCACGACGTCGTGATGACGACGCGAGGCAGCGAGGCCCTGGCGCTGGTGTCGGCGGGGCATCGCTACGACGTCATCCTGTGTGACTTGCAGATGCCGGAGGTCGATGGCGCCACGCTCTACCGACGGCTGGGCGTGGTGGCGCCGGAGCTGACTCGGCGGATGGTGTTCATCTCCGGCGGGGCGTACACGGCGGAGACGCGGGACTTCATCGAGACGGTGCCGAACCTCGTGCTGGAGAAGCCCGTGCGGCCGGAGGTGCTGATGGCCTCGGTGGATGCGGCGCTGGACACGCTCGCCGCTCAAGACGAGGACGACGGGCCCGTGGTCGCCCGCGCGGGCGGCGCACGCCACTGAGGGCGGCGCCACCCGGCGGAAGCGGTTACTGCCGGTTGCTGATGCGCTGCTGGAAGAGCCAGGTCCAGAGGGCGGGCGTCGCGTAGGCGTTCTGCCACAGCGTGTTCGAGTGGCCCACGCCGGGATAGACGGTGGGGCTGAGCATCGCGCTGGTGGTGCCTCCGCACTGCGTCTCCAGCATCGTCTTCAGGCCCGTCGACTTGTCCGCTCCACCCTGGGAGTCCGAGCCCCCATGGAAGGGCCAGGTGGGCAGGGTGCGCAGGTTGCAGATGTTGGCGACGTTCGTGGGCGTGCTCGTGACGGCGATGGGGACGAAGGCGGCGACCTTCGACATGTAGACGGGAAGGCCGGCGGAGTCGTAGAGGACGTTGGCGCCGCCGCTGAAGCCGGTGAAGTACACGCGGTCCGTGTCCACCAGGTAGTCCCGCTTCAGGTCCTCGAGTATCGCCATGAGCGTGCTCACGGTGAAGTAGGCCTTCTCGTTGCCGATGGGGCCTTCCTTCCAGTAGTGGAGGGACGCGGCGATGGCACCGAAGCCCGCGCGGTAGGTGCTGGAGTTCAGACTCCAGGCGAGGCCCTCCGCGTTGCTGGAGACCGACAGGTGGTCATTCGCGAGCATCACGCCGCCGGTCCCAGGCAGCGAGATGATGAGGGGCCAGCGAGCGTTCCGGTCCGCGTTGTAGCCAGCGGGGAGGAACAGCGCGTACGAGTAGCGCGAGTCGCGCACGGCGATCTGCTCTCCGGCGGTGCATGACAGGGGGCCCGTAGACGTGGTGGCGGGCTTGCCCATGACCTTCAGTTCCCGCACGAGGCAGGGCTCGTTTTCGTCCCCATCGCTGTCCAGGCAGAGCAGGCGAACCTTGCTGGCGATGACGGGTGCGGTGAAGGTCACGTTCTTGAGGGTGGTGGCCCCCGGATTGTTCCGCACGGAGGAGCCGGGAATGGTCTTCCAGCAGCCACCGTCCCATGCCTGGAGGTCGAAGTTGGTCATCGCGGCGGAGGAGTCCGTGGAGAAGGACAGATGCACCTCCGCGCTGTGGATTTCGTAGGCACCCTGGAGGTCGACGTCGAGATAGGTGCCTGGCTTGTTGGCGTAGACGGACTCCCAGCGGGTGGAGAGGTTGTCATCGGTGGCGCGCGCCGCGACGTTCGAGCCGCTGGTGTGCATGGCGACAGCCGGCTTGAGTCGCGCCACGTTGGTGAGGGTGCTGGCGTTCGTGACGGTCACCGTCGCGGTGTCCGCGTGAGTCGCGCCATCGTCATCGGTGACGGTGAGGCGGAAGACCAGCGTGCCGACGGCGAGCCCGCTGACGGAGAGTGATGGGGTGTTCGCGCCACTCAGTGAGGCCGTGGGGCCGCTCACCTGGGTCCACGAATAGGACGCGATGTTGCCATCCGAGTCCGTGCCCGAGCCCGTGAGGGTGATGCCCGCGTTGGGCAGCACCACGGTGCGGTCCGCGCCCGCGTTGGCCACGGGCGCCTGGTTTGGCGGGGCGTTGGTGACAGTCACAGTCACGTCGTCGGAGTGGGTCGCTCCGTCGTCGTCCGTGACAGTGAGGCGGAAGACGAACGTCCCCGCCGAAAGCCCACTGACGGCCAGCGTGGCGGTGCTCGCGCCGCTCAGGGTCGCGGTGGTGCCGCTGACCTGGGTCCACGCGTAGGAAGCGATGGTGCCATCCGCATCCGTACCGGTTCCGGTGAGCGTGAGGCTGGACGTGGGAAGCACCAGGCTCCGGTCCGCGCCCGCGTTGGCCACGGGCGCTTGATTGGCGCCAGGGGTGGCGGGCGCACCGAAGACCCAGACCTCCTTCACGCGGCAGTTCGAGGTGCCGGGCTCGTTGCAGAGGAAGCGGACCTTCTGACCGCGCACCACCTGGGTGAACGTCGTGGAGACCGCCACGCTGGTGTTGCCCGTCCTGGCCGCGCCAGGGATGGGCTGCCAGGACGTCCCGTCATGGTAGAGCAGGTCGAAGTTCGCGATGGGCTTCGTGCTCTGGTAGCCCGTGTAGACCTCCGCGCGGTGCAGGTCGAACGTCCCCTGCAGGTCGATGTCGAGATATCGCGGCGCGTAGATGTACTCACCCGTGCACCATCGCGAGTCGTCCGACGTGATGTTTCCATCCACCGCGTACTGTGGAAGGAAATGCTGAGGGTCCAACTGGGTATGGGACGCCGTCGTGGGCTTGTTCAAGGTGACATTGACGAGCCCATCGTCCAGCGCCGAGGCCCTCGAGGACACCTCGGCCGCACCCGGTGCTTCGCCGCAAGCCGACAGCACCAGGGCGCCGATACAGCTCCCCCACATGATGAACTTCTTGTTCAAGGTGAGACCTCCCAGACAGGAATACAAATCCTGTTTAATCTAGGAGTGAGTGCGAGGTACACTGGCAGTCGCGATGTTCTAGTTTCTGTGATACCGTATTGAGTCGGGCCCTGGTGCGGGCCTGGACGCTCAGTCGATGCGGATGACGACCTTGCCGGTGGTGCTCCGCTCCGCCATCGCCCGATGTGCCTGGGCGACTGCTTCGAGCGGGAAGGTCTGTCCGATGACCGCCTGGAGCTGACCTCGCTCGACGAGCGAGAGCGCTTCACGGAGCGCCGCCTGCCTCAGTTCGAAGGGAAGGGTGAAGGTGGCGAAGCCGATGATGGCCTGGTTCTGGGCCAGCATTCCGGTCATCTGTTCCCGGCTCCACTGCGTGTCGAACATGCTCTCCGCGCCGAACAGCACCAGCCGTCCCCGGAAGGCGAGGGCCTGAAGGCTCCTGCCGGGAAGCTCTCCGCCGCCCGCCACGAAGACGATGTCCGCGCCGAGTCCACCCGTGGCCTCGCGGACCCGGGCGGGCCAGTCCGGCTGGGACGTGTCCACGACCGCGTCCGCTCCCAGACGCAGGACGACGTCCCGCTTGGCGTCCTGGCTCACGCCACCGATGATGCGTGCCGCTCCCATCCGCTTCGCGAACTGCACGAGGAACGTCCCCACTCCTCCCGCGGCCGACGGGATGTAGACGGACTCGCCCTCACGCAGCCGCGCACCCTCCCTCAGTCCGAGCAGCGCGGTGGGGGCCTGCGCGGGCAGGCAGACCGCCTGCTCGAAGGAGACCGCGTCGGGAAGGGCGAGCACGGTCGCCGTCGGCGCGATGGCGTATCCCGCGAAGGCCCCTTGATTGGGGAGGACGGCGACGACGCGCGTTCCTTTCGTGAGGCCCTGGACGCCAGGTCCCACGGCATCCACGACTCCAGCGGCCTCCAGGCCCGGGACGAAGGGCAGCGGCGGCGTACCGGGCATGCGGCCCTCCCGCTGGCCCATGTCGGTGAAGTTGAGTCCCGCGGCGTGCACGCGGATGCGCACCTCGCCCTCTCCTGGGGTGGGGGTGGGCACGTCGTCGAGGCGCAACTCCTCGGGTCCGCCGAACTTGTGCAGGCGAATGGCTCTCATGAGGTCTGTCTCCTGGACGGCAGGCCGTGGGGTAGGGAGGCTCGTGCTTCCTCGCCCGCCGCGTGAGTGGACCTATAGTCCTGGGTGAAAGGACGAACATGCGCCAGAAGTCCGTTTCTCTCGTCCAACCGTCCGGCGAAAAGCCCGGGCTCGATGTCCTCGCGGACGTGCTCCAGGGCGTGCACCTGCGCAGCCGTGTGCACGCGCGCTACGAGCTGACGGCCCCGTGGGGCATGCGCATCGACGGCTCTCCGCTCCCGCTCTTCTACGCGGTGATGCGCGGCAGCTGCCTGCTGTCCACGGACGAGCGGGAGCTGTCACTCGCGGGCGGAGACTTCGTCTTCGTCCCCGCCAACGTGAAGTTCACCTTGAAGGACCGCCGTGGCACGCGCGTGCTTCCCATCGCGGAGGTCTATGCGACGCGAACGCCCATTCGCTGCGGAGGCCTGTTGCACTACGGCGGGGGCGGCGAGGCGGTGACGCTGGTGGTGGGCTCCTTCACCTTCGAGGGCGAGACACTCAGCCCGCTGGTAAGGCACCTGCCGACGCTGCTCCACGTCCGGGCGGATGACCCCAAGTCCCCGAGGTGGCTGGAGTCGACGCTGCGCTTCGTGGCCTCCGAAATCGAGGCCAGGCAGCCTGGACATGAGACGGTGGTGAGCCGACTCGCGGATGTCCTCTTCGTGCAGGCCTTGCGAGCGCACCTGGAGTCGTCCTCTGGGGAGGGCGGCTGGCTGCGAGCGCTCGTCGACCCGCGCATCGGCGCGGTGCTCCAGCGCGTCCACGAGAATCCCGAGGCCCCGTGGACGCTGGAGGGGCTCGCCCGGCTCGCTGGCATGTCGCGCTCGGTGTTCGCGGAGCGCTTCAAGTCGCTCGTGGGTGAAGCGCCGCTGGCGTACATCGGCCGGTGGCGAATGCACCGGGCCATGGTGCTGATGCGCGGCCGGGACGTCGCGATGGCGGAGGTGGCTCGTGCCGTGGGCTACGAGACGGAGAGCTCCTTCGGCAAGGCGTTCCGGCGCTGGGTGGGCATGACACCGGGCGCGTTTCGCCGACAGGCCTGAAGGAGCGTCCGTCCCCAACTCAGGGCTTCTTCGAGGGAGCCTTGTCGGCTGCGTACACCGCATCACGAACGGCGCCGGGGAACCCGCCCGACATGCCCTCCAGCGCGGTGTTGGTCAGCGCCACCACCGTGAGTCCCCGCTGCGGGTCCACGAACCAGTTGTGTCCGTACGCACCACCCCACTGCCACGTCCCCGCCGACTGGGGGCTGTGGGTCGGGGACGGGTCGATGAGCACCGCCGAGGCGAGTCCCCAGCCCCAACCCGGTCCCTGCGGTTGCGACTCCGGGCCCACGTGGACGGAGCCCAGTTGCTCGACGGTGGTCTGCTTCAACACCGGCGCCCCGCCCTTGCGCAGGGCCTCCAGGAACTTCACGTAGTCGCTCGCCGTCCCCACCATGCCCGCGCCCCCGGAAGGGAAGGCACGCGCGTCCAGGGCCCGGCTCGGGGTGTAGTGGACCACGCCCGCGCCAAAGGGGATGTCGAAGGTCTTGCCCATGCGCACGGGGACAGGCTTTCCGTCCGCGTACGGCGTCGCGAGCCGCGAGACGTCACTGACGCGGAAGCCCGTGTCCTTCAAGCCGAGTGGCTGCGTGACGAGCCGTGAGACGACCTGGGGCAGCGGCGCGCCTCCCGCGCTCGCGACGACGGCGCCCAGGACGTCCGTGGCCAACGAGTAGGCCCACTTCTCCCCAGGCTCCGAGGCCAGCGGGGCGGTGGCGAGGCGACGCAGGTTCTCCTCCAGCGTGAGCCCGGGAGGATTGTCGAGCCCGTCGGAGACCTGGGCCTTTTGATAGGCCCCCTGTGCTGGCTGGTTGAAGCCGTAGGTCAGTCCCGCCGTGTGCGTCAGCAGGTGCCGCACGGTGATGACGGGCTCACGTCCATCCGGAAGCCTGGGGCGGAACGTGGGCAGCCACTTCGTGACGGGGTCCTCCAGGGACAGCTTGCCCTGGTCGATGAGGGCGAGCGCCGCGACGGAGACGAGCGGCTTCGTCATGGACGCCAGTCGGAACACCGCGTCCTCTCGCAGGGGCTTCTTCGCCTCGCGGTCCTCGAAGCCCGCGGCGCGCCGGTAGATGACCTCTCCGTCCTTCGCGACGATGACGACGGCCCCGACGATGCGCTGGTCCGCGAGCGCCTTGTCGATGACCGGGTCCAGGCTCGCCGCGAGGGCGCTCGATTCAGGACTCACGACGACAGCGCTCGGTCGGGCGCTCGCCTCGACGGCGCGCGGCTCCGGCTTCACGGACGTTGCGGGAGAGACACCAAGACCTGCGGCCACCAGGAAGGTGGCGATGGCGGAATGCATCGGGCGGAACTCCTATTTATGTAGCGAGTGTTTTATAAATAGGAAGCCCATTTCCTGATTTCAATAGTGAGCGTTATGAAAAGCGACATCGCCCCTCGGCCCCGGCCGCGCGGAAGGCCCCGCGAGTTCGATGAGACGAAGGCCCTGGACCTGGCCGTGGAGGTGTTCTGGCGGCTGGGTTACGAGGGCGCGTCGGTGGCGGACCTCACTGGCGCCATGGGCATCACCGCGCCCAGCCTCTACGCGGCCTTCGGCTCCAAGGAGGGCCTGTACCGGCGCGTGCTGGAGCGCTACCAGCAGGGCCCCGGGGCCCACACGTGGCTGGCGCTCACCGAGGAGCCGACCGCGCGGGGCGCCATCGAGCGGGTGCTCCGGGAGTCGGCCCGGGCCTTCACCCGCCGCAAGCAGCCGCCCGGGTGCATGATTTCGACGGGTGTCCTCCGGTGCGCGGAGGCCCACCAGCCCGTCGCCGACCTCGTCGCGGGCCTCCGCTTGAACGCGGTGAAGTTGGTTCGCGAGCGCATTGCCCGGGGAATCGCCGCCGGGGAGCTGCCCCCGGAGACGGACGCGGGGGCCCTGGCGCGGTATTTCGGCGCCGTGGTCCAGGGCATGTCCATCCAGGCGCAGGACGGCGCGAGCGAGGCGGAGCTGCTCGGCCTGGTGGAGGTGGCGATGCGGGCCTGGAATGGAGGGGCTGGCCGCCCGCGCGCACGGTAGTCGTCGAAGGGGCGTCCCGACGGAAAGTCCCTGCGAATCCAGTGGGTTGTGCCCGGCCCCTCCGGTGCGGGCCGCGGTGGGACGCGGGTTTGCGGTGCGACGGGCGCCCGAGAGGCTTATCAACACGGGTAAGGATGCCCGACATGACCGCCCAAGAACGCGTCGAGCGCGCCGCCGCCAGTGCGCTGAAGGTCTTCCCGCTGCCGTCGGCGGTGCTCTTCCCCCATACCGTCATCCCCCTTCACATCTTCGAGCCGCGCTACCGGGCCATGGTGAAGGACGCGCTCGCGACGGACCGCGTGGTGGCGCTGGCCCAGTTGGAGGACGGCTGGGAGGGCAAGTACGAGGGCCGGCCACCGATGCAGTCCATCATGTGCGCCGGCGTCATCGTCTGGGACGAGGAGGTGGAGGAGGGGCGCTACAACATCCTCCTCCAAGGTGTCAGCCGCATCCGCATGGTCACCGAGCTGACCACGGACAAGGCGTACCGAGAGGTGCAGGCGCTGTCGCTGCCGGACCTGCCGTATCAGGGGCCGGAGGAGGAGCGGCTGCGTCAGGCCGTCTTCGAGCTGGCCGGGCGCGTGCCGCCGACGTTCGCGGAGAACCTGCTGCCCGTGACGGCCCGTGCGGCGGGCGGCAAGCTCGCGGACGTGGTGGCCTCCGCCATCAGCCCGGAGGCCGAGCGGCGCCAACAGCTCCTCGCGGAGCTGGACGTGAAGCGCAGGCTGGAGGCGGTGCTGGAGGACGTGGGCGAGCTCATCGCCCGGCTCCAGCCCGTGCGGCCCCTGGGCCCGTTGAACTGACCCACCCGTGCGCCCCGGGGCTTGGGGCTTGCCTTGTGCTTCGCTCCGAGCATTGCTGAGCCCCGCGTCGGAAGCGAAAGGGGAGCGGGAGAATCATGCGGCTCGTGAAAGTCGGCATCGCCAGCGTCAACACCACCGTCGGAGCCTTCGTTCGCAACACGGACCGGGCCCTCGTCCTGGCGAAGCGGATGTCCGAGGACGGCGTCACCGTGGGCGTCTTCCAGGAGCAGCTCCTCGCCGGCTACCCCGCCGAGGACATGGTCCAGTGGCAGGGCTTCATCGACCGACAGTGGCCGGAGCTGGAGCGCTTCGCGCGCGAGACGGCCGCGCTTTCCACCGTCTTCGTCGTCGGCGTGGGCGTGGCCCTCCAGGGACAGCGCCTCAACTGCGCGGCGGTGGTCGCCGGAGGCCGCGTGCTGGGCCTCGTCCCCAAGGAGAAGCTGCCGACCTACAGCGTCTTCTATGAGGCGCGGACGTTCGGCCGCGGCCAGCCCGGCATGAAGGAGCGCTACCGGGGAGTTCCGCTGGGTGACTACCTCTTCCAGTTCGACTTCGGCCTCGTCGCGCCGGAGGTCTGCGAGGACATCTGGAGCGCGGACGGTCCCATGCGCCGGCGCACGTACTCCGGCGCGGAGCTGGTGGTGAACATCTCCGCCTCGCCCTTCCGGCTGGGCTTCGTGGAGACGCGCCGCGAGCTCATCGCCACCCGCGCCGCCGACCACCAATGCACCATCGCCTACTGCAACGCGGTGGGCAGCAACGACGGCCTCATCTTCGACGGAGGCGGCTTCCTCAACCAGAACGGCCGCCACGTCATGGAGACGCCGCGCTTCCAGGAGGGCTTCGCTGCCGCCGTCGTGGACCTGGACCGCACCTTGCGCCTGCGCGGCGAGGCCACCACGTGGCGCGTGGACCGCGAGGCGTGGCTGACCACCGGTGGCCAGGGCACCGCGGTGCTGGACTGCACCGACGCGGTGCGTACCCGGCGCGAGTCCCTGACGTACCCCGTGCCCGCGCACCGCAGCTTCTTCCTGCCGACCCCGGACAAGCGAAGGCCCGCGCGCGAGGCGCTGTGCGAGGACATCCTCGACGCGCTGTCGCTGGGAGTGGGCGACTACTTCGAGAAGACGCGCGCCTTCAAGGTGCTGGGCATCGCCCTGTCCGGTGGCCGTGACTCGCTGTTGACGCTGCTCATCGCCCACCGCTACGCGAAGCGCGCGCGGCCGGAGAACCCCGGCTCGCTCATCCAGGCGTTCTACATGCCCAGTCGCTTCTCCAGCGACTCCACCCGCGACGCGGCGGAGACGATTGCCCGCGAGCTGGGCGTGGCCTTCCAGGTGGTCTCCATCGACGAGGCCTTCGAGCGCGAGCGCGACGTGGCCGCGCGGATGCTGGGCGGTGTCCCCGTCACGCCGATTACCGAGCAGAACATCCAGGCCCGCCTGCGCGCCCAGCGCATGTGGAACTGGAGCAACTCCTGCGGCGGCCTGTTCCTCCAGACGGGCAACATGAGCGAGAAGTCCGTGGGCTACACCACCATCGGTGGAGACCTGATGGGCGCGCTCGCCGTCATCTCCAACCTGCCCAAGACGGTGGTGATGTACCTCTTGGACTACCTCCAGGAGGTGACGGGCTACGAGGGCATCCGCAAGGTGCTCGCCAAGCCCGCGGGCCCGGAGCTGGCGCACAACCAGGTGGGGGAGGAGGAGCTGATGCCCTTCCCCATCCTCGATGCGTGCTTCTACCTGTTCGCGAGCGAGAAGCTCACGCCCTCGGAGATGCTCCAGGCGCTGACGCCCATGTTCCCGGAGGTGGAGGCGGCACGGCTCGGCGGTTACGTGGACAAGTTCGTCCGCCTCTTCACGCAGTCCATCTACAAGTGGGTGCAGTCGCCCCTGTCGCTGCACGTCGGCAACCTGGACCTGGACCGCGAGCGCGCCCTGCAACTGCCCGTCGTCACCGGCTCGGAGTGGATGCGCGAAAAGTAGCCTGCTCGTGCAACCGTGTTTCCCGGGCTCCACGCCTGGCTGGCTGCTCAGCGGCCAGCCACGCGGGAAACGCTACCCAGGTGTGCCTTGCCGGATGTGTCTTCGCAAACAACCTTCATGTCAGCCACTCGACGACGGAGGGTTGGATGAAAGCGAAAATTCTGGCAGGCGCCATCGGGGCGCTCTTTTACGGCACCTCGGCACTGGCCTCGGACGGCGATTGCCCACCACCACGGGCGAGCGCGGGGAACCCGGGACAGGGAGTGTTGCTGGCTCAATCGCAGGACACCTCTTCTGGTGACTCGCTTCAGGAGGAAGACATCATCATCGAGACGGAGCCCGTGCCCGATTCCATGGGGACGGATGACGACTCGGGAGTCGGCGGCAGTGGACAGAGCGGGCAGGATGACTCCTCGTCCTCGAGCTCGTCCGCCATCGGAGGCAGCCAGGCCGCTCCACCCGCGCAGGGTGAGGTGTACCTGAACATGCCGCTGCGCTGCGAGCCGTCGAACCAGGACTCCCAGCAGCAGCAGGGGACCGGTGGCAGTGGCTCCAGCGGACAGCAGGACGACATCCAGGGCCTGCAGGCCCCGCCGCCGCAGTCCTCGCCCCAGCCTCGTCCCGAGGCCGCGCCCGCGGCGGAGCCCCGCTCCGAGTCATACCCGGCGCTGCCCCAGGATGACGCCACGGGTGGCAGCGGCATCACCGCGCCTCCGCCCTCGGACTTTCGTCCCTCGGCTGAAGCCGCGGAGCCTGTCGAGCCGCTCGAGGTGAAGAAGAAGGACAAGAACGACATGAAGGGTCTGAGCGTGATGCTGGGCGGCGGTGTGGAGGGTTACACCGGCGCGTTGGCACCGCAGCTCAACCCGGGCCCCACCGCGGGCGTGACGGCGGCCATCCGGCCGTCCAAGGTGTTTGGCATCGAGCTGGGCTATACCGGCGCCATCAACGACATCGATTCCAAGCGTGGCGAGGTGAGCGTGGACGGTCCTGACCTCGTGCGCAACGGTGGCACGGCCGTGGCGACGCTGGGTCTGTTCCCCTCCGCGTGGCAGCCGTACGTGCTGGGCGGCATTGGTATCAACGATTACAACTTCCGGGGCGGCCAGTCGCTGGGCTACCGGGATGACACCGTGGGCAGTGTCCCGGCGGGCGTGGGCCTGCGGGGCCACGTGGGTCACTTCACGGTGGATGCGCGCGCCAACTACAACTTCCTCTTCGACAAGGAGTTCGCCCCCGGCATCGAGTCCGGCGGCGGCGACTTCGACAACGGGGGTAGCTACCAGGGCGTCGTCAGCGTGGGTGGTACGTTCTGACGCGGGCGTCTTGAAGTCTTCACGCACGGCGTGAGTCGGTGGCGCGGTGCCCGGTAGCCAACGGGCCCGCGCCACTGTGCTTTCCAGTGCGGCGCCAGCGGGGTTGGCGAGTTAAGGTGGAACCTTCCACTGCAACAGGAGAGGGAATGAGCCTGGGTATCGAAGACGTGAAGGTCGGCACTGGCACGGAGGCCACCGCCGGCAAGACGGTCACCGTGCACTACGTGGGGACGCTGACGAGCGGCAAGAAGTTCGACAGCAGCCGGGACCGGGGCGAGGGCTTCACCTTCCGTCTGGGTGCGGGTCAGGTCATCAAGGGTTGGGACGACGGCGTCGCCGGGATGAAGATTGGCGGCGTGCGCAAGCTCACCATTCCTCCCGACCTGGGCTACGGCGCGCGCGGCGCCGGTGGTGTCATCCCCCCCAACGCCACCCTGCTGTTCGAGGTGGAGCTGTTGGAAGTCCGCTGAAGTCACGCTCCGCGCAGGCGGGGAGAAACGAGGGCCGTCATGGCGACGGTGGAAATCACCAAGGACAACTTCAAGGATACGGTCGGCAAGAACGGCATCGTCATCCTGGACTGGTGGGCGTCGTGGTGCGGTCCGTGCCGCATCTTCGCGCCCACTTTCGAGGCGGCGTCCGGCAAGCACGCGGACATCGTCTTCGGAAAGATTGATACCGAGGCGCAGTCGGAGCTGTCCGGAGCGTTCGAGATTCGCTCCATCCCCACGCTGATGGTGTTTCGTGACGGCATCCTGCTCTTCGAGCAGGCTGGTGCGCTTCCCGCCGCCGCGCTGGAGGACCTGGTCCGCCAGGTGCGCGCGCTCGACATGGAGCAGGTGAAGAAGGAAGTCGAGGAGCGCCGGAGCAAGGAAGCCCCCAAGGCCTGAGTCGGTGCGCCTGTCGGGCGGGCTTCGTGCCTGTCCGCGCCGCTGGCCGGAAGCGTCTCACGGTGCTTCCGGCCGGTCGGCGGTCCCCTCGCGGAGCGGGGGGCTACCAGTGGATGAGCAGCGAGAAGTCCTTGAAGGGCGGCTCGCCGGTCTCCAGCTCCACGCGGAAGCGCCGCTCCGGGTTCGTCTGGAGCAGGCCGCTGCGGACCAGGCCGCTGCACCACGCGGGGCCGAAGAACTCGTCCTTGAAGCGCACGCGCGCGGTGGTGTCGGAGACGCGCTCGTACTCCCGCTCGCCGAAGGTGCTGGTGGCGCCCGCGAGCCCCGAGCCCACGGACAGGCCGCGGTGCGGGTCCTCGCCGGTGATGGCCATCACCATGGCGCCCACGGGCGCGGAGAAGACGTGGCTCGCCGCGGTGAAGGACAGCTGCTCCACGGCGTGGGAGTAGTCCTCTCCCAGGGTTTGCTCCACGGTGCTCGCGCCTTCGTGGAGCAACTCCAGGTACTCGCGGGCGGAGCGGTGTGAGGGGGCGCCCCGTACGGGGACGCTGGCGATGGGCGCTCCGGCGGCCCGGGCCAGGTTCCGACCCATCCGCTGGGCGATGCTCTCGCGGAGGCTCTGCACGAACAAATCGAGCACCATGTGCTCGGGACGGCAGAGGGCCATGCGGGCTTGCAGGTGCAGAGGAGAGTCCATGTGACTTTCCTAGCGGCGCGGGGCGGGCCAAGTCCAGCGGGGGTGGGGTGCCCGCGGGTCCACCTGTCATTTGGCGACCGTGCAAACACCTCCACCGTTGAGGTGGGCCTGATCGACAATGCTCTGGGTGACGAATTGCTGGAGCGTGCGCACATCATGCGCTCCGGGCAGGTACACCACGGGCTGACCCGCTGCGTCGCGAAGCTCCCGACCTTGGGCATCCTTCAAGTCGGTGAGTTGCTGTGAGGCAAGCCCCTCCGGGGTGATGAGGTGGTCCGAGGTGGCCGTCGCGGCGATGGCGTCGAAGCGCAGCTGCACGCCTCTGTGGGTGCCGAGCCTGTCGTAGAACATGTGTTCGGCGTGGATGGTGACCTCCACGTCCGCCCGGGAGCCCTCCGGGACGATGATGCCCTGGGTGCCATCCACCCCGTTGATGCAGTCCACCATGCGTGCGTCGACGGGGAAGCCCATCCGGAAGTCGAAGATGCCCACGCCCGCCTTCACCGCGCGGCCCTCCACCCAGTAGCTGAAGCCGCGCTCGCGCATCATCGCGAGGTCCTCGGCGGAGACCTGGCCGTCCGCCAGCTCCGTGTCGTCGCGGGGTGGGCTGACTCGGAAGCCCACGTCCCAGCGGCCCGCCGGCAGGCCCGTCAGCTCCGTCAGCGGGATGTCTCCTTTCTGCACGTCCACCAGCACATGGCGGCGGCTCTCACGCGCCTCGCCCGACGCGGAGGTCAGGGTGAAGTCTCCGAGCGAGACGAGGTACTTGGTGAATTGCACGGACCAACCGTCCTGGAAGAGCGTGTCTGGCAAACCCCGCTGGGTGCCGTCTCCGCCGCTCATCGTCACGCGCACGTCTCCGGGGGGCACGGAGTCACAGGCCGGGAGCGCCAGTGTCAGCGCGAGCACCGCGAGGAGGCCAGGTCCGCTCGATTTCAAATTCATGTTTCGCGGATGTATATGTAACTAAGTTGCAATTCAAGGGGTCCGTGTTGTATCTCCGGGCGGTCGACGTTCCGGTGGCGAGGTGTCCCGGGTGCCGCCGAACCCAGGAGTGAGGTCCTCGCCGTGTGGATTGCGATGCTGGTGTTGTGTGCGGTGGGGGCGCTGGAGGAGGCGCTCATTTCGCCGCCGGTTCCGGTGGAGGTGGCGGCGCCGGTGACGCCCGGTGACGCGCCGGTGCTGGAGGACACGGCGACGGTGGTGGTTCGCCTCACGATTGATGAGGTGGGCGCGGTGTCGCGGGTGGAGGTGCGCGAGTCGGCGGGAGCCGTGTTTGACAGGGCCGCGATGGGCGCGGCGGTGCGCTGGAAGTTCGAGCCGGCGCGGCGGAGCGGAGTGCCGCTCGAGGTGCAGGTGGACGTCCCGGTCCACTTCGCTCCCATGCGGGCGCGCGAGGCCGTCGCGGACACGCCGCACGGGGCGATGGGGGCAACACCGTCGCCACCTTTGATGTCGGAACTCGCCGTGGACGATTCGACGTCGCCGTCGGGCGCCTCATCCGAGGAGGCGAAGGCGGCCTCCAGGTCTTCGTCGCCCGGCTTCTCCACCACGGTCCGAGGTGTGGCCGAGGCACCACCGCCCGTGGCCGTCGGAGACTTTCACATCGAGGTGGGACAGCTCGCGGACGTCCCGCGCAACTCGGCCTCCGACCTGATGTTGCTCGCGCCCGGAGTGATGCTCGCCAACCACGGAGGCGAGGGTCACGCGGAGACGGTGTTCATCCGAGGCTTCGACGCGGGCGAGGGCAAGGACGTGGAAATGCGCCTCAACGGCGTGCCCCTCAACGAGGTCTCCCACGCCCACGGCCACGGTTACGCGGACACGTACTTCATCATCCCGGAACTGGTGGACTCGCTGCGAGTCACCGAGGGCCCCTATGACGCCTCGCAAGGTGACTTCGGCGTGGCGGGGACGGTGGAATACCAGCTCGGCCTCGCGCGTCGAGGGCTCACCGCTTCGGCCAGTTACGGCAGCTTCGCCTCACGTCGGCTCGCGCTGGTGTGGGGCCCACCCGAGTCCAGCGAGGCCACCTTCGTGGGGCTGTTGTTGCGACAGGGCGAGGGCTTCGGACCGAATCGCTCCTTCGCCAATGCGACCGCCATGGCGCAGGTGGAGCTGCGACTGGGAGATGACACGCGACTGCGACTGCTCGGTGCCAGCTACGGCGCGCGGTTCGCCTCGGCGGGCGTGGTGCGGGAGACGGACGTGGTGGACGCCCGGTTGCCGTGCGCGGCGGACGCGGACTCGCAGTTCTTCTGTTTCTATGACGAGAACCAGGGAGGCGCGAGCCAGCGCCACCTCGTCTCCGCGGAGCTCCAGTCGCGTCTCAAGCGCGGCGGACGGCTGGTGCAGCAGGGCTACGTGGTGCTGCGCCAGACGCGCATCCGCGACAACTTCACCGGCTTCATCCAGGACACGCCTCCCGGCGAGGACGCGCAGCGCGGTGACGGCACGGAGGGCTACTACCGGGGAAGCACCCTGGGCCTGCGCGGGCGCTACACGCCAGGGCTCACTTTGCTGGGGCAGTCACGCCCGCTGGAGCTGGGCTATGTGGCTCGCTACGACGACGTCCGCACGCGCTCACGTCGGCTGAGGGACAGCGGTGGCGCGCCATACTCCACCCTGTTCGACAATCAGGTGCGCACCACCAACCTGGGTGGATACGCGTCCCTGCGAGTGCAGCCGCTCGACTGGCTGGCCCTGCGTGTCGGTGTGCGGCTGGATACGTTCCTGTTCGGCGTGGAGGACCTGAACCGTCCCGCCGTGGACCGTGATGGGCCGCGCATCCCGGAGGAGTCCCTGGATGCCTATGGCTTCTTCGCCAGCCCCCGGGCCAGCGCCGAGGTGAAGCTGTCACCTCGACTCACGTGGCTGACCAGCGCGGGACTGGGCGCGCGCTCCAGCGACGCCGCCGCGCTGTCCGACGCGGAGCTGGCGCCGTATGCGCGCGTCGCCTCGGGTGAGACGGGGCTGGGTTGGAGGCTGGAGGGCGAGTCGCGGCCGTACTCGCTGGAAGCACGCGGCGCGGTCTTCGCCACGCGCGTGTCCCAGGACTTCGTCTTCGACGAGCGACTGGGACGCAACCAGCCCATCGGCGCATCGCAACGGCTGGGAGCCTTCGCCACGGGTCGACTGCAATGGGAAGACTGGCTCGACACGCAGGCCTCCGTCGCGTGGGCTCGCGCGACGCTGCCGACGCCAGGTGCGTCCGCGTGGAAGCTGTGGGACGGCGCGGTGATGCCCTACATCCCGGCGCTGCTGGGGCGGGTGGATGCCTCGGTGAGAGGACATGTCACCGTGGCGGGCGAGCGGCTCGGATGGAACGTCGCCCTGGGGCACAGCGCGGTGGGACCCAGGCCGCTGCCGCTGAATCGCTACAGCGACCCCGTGTTTCTCTTCGACGTGGGCGCGCGCGCGCGCTGGGACTGGATGGAATTGGGCGTGTCCGTGGAGAACGTGCTGGACGCGCGCTGGCGCGAGACGGAGCTGAACTACGTCTCCAACTTCCGGGGACCCGATGCCCCCGCGTCACTGCTGGCCACGCGCCACTTCTCCGCCGGAGCACCGCGCACCTTTCGAGGCACCTTCACGCTGTACCTGGACTTCGAGGAGGACGCTCCATGAGGCACCTGTCCCAGTCGCCCGAGAGGCCCGCTTCGTCGCGGGTAGTCCTGGCGCGACACACCGCCGTACTGAGCCGAGGGCTCGCGGAGGGACCCCAGCACCCCACGCTCTCCCGTCCACGACACGACACCTCGTTGTGTCGGTGCCCGCGGGAGAAGGCCCCATGACACGTGTGTTTCATGGCTCCCGTCGCGCCTTCATGTTGTTCATGGGCACCACGCTCGTCGGTGGTGGCTCGGCGTGTGGACTGTCCGGCACCGGCGGGCGAGGCATCGTGTTCCGCATGGGCCTGCGCACCGCGCTCGCGCCCGGCGCGGCTCAGGTGGGCGAACTCACCACCGATACAGGTTGGAGCGTGCGGCTCACCTCCGCGCGGATGGTGCTCGGGCCCATCTACCTCTTCGAGAATCCCTCTCCGCTCCAGGCGCGGACGCGCGGCGTCTTCAAGTCGCTGCTGAACGCGTTCGTGCCCACGGCGCATGCGCATGACGGGGACTTCTTCTCGGGAGGGACGGTGCTCGGGGAATGGGACCGCGAGGTGGTGTTCGACCTGCTCGCCGGCGGTGAGGCCCAGGTATTGGGGCGCTCACCGGGCATCGCGGGTCGGGCCCGGTCCTTCTCGCTGCTGCTCCAGCCTCCTTCACGGGCTCTCGGAGACGAAGCGGCGTCCCTCCAGGGACACTCGATGCTCCTGGCGGGTACGGCCTTCCGGGGAGAAGCGCGGGTGCCCTTCCGGGTGGCGCTCGACTTCCCGCCGCCCGTGGAGCTCCAGCGCGTGGACTTCGTGCCGATTGATGCGGACCTGGACGACGACGGACTCTTCGTCGTGGAGGCCCGGCCGCATCAATGGTTCGAGGGCGCGCACTTCGACCGGCTGACGCTGCCCGCCGACGGAAGCCCGGTGGACATCACACCGGAGACGCAGGTGCACCGAGCGCTGTCCGTCAACGTGCGGCGCTTCACGGCCTTCTCGGGTGCATGGGAACCCGAGAAGGCCGGGTGAGCAGCGCGGCTCAGCTCACGCCGCGTGCCACGGGCGAGGGACTCCGGCTGCTCGCGCGCGCGACGCTGATCCACACGAGGGTGACGGCGAGCCAGCCCACGGTGAGCGCCCGCCACGACAGCGGAGCGCCCGCCTGGACGAGCCACAGCGTCACGGCGCCGCCCATGGCGAACACGCGAGCCATCTCCAGTGGGAGGCCCCAGCGCTTGGACTCCATCATCCCGCCCCACGCGGTCGCCATGCCCCAGAAGAGGACGCTGAGCATCAGCTTCTGCCATCCCACGAGCGGCGAGGCGTGGTGGCTGACCAGGAGCATGAAGGGCATCGACGCAATCATCTGGAAGACGAGGTAGCCGCGGATGTTGGGCAGCTCGGTGGACTGGAACTTCACCTCCACGCCATCTCGCTTCCACGGGGTCGACTCGCGGGCCGGCAGGTCCGAGGGGCGCCAGCCGGTGGGCATCACCCACAGGCGCAGCCGGTCCCACCAACTGCGCGTCTTCACCGCGTCACTGACGAGCTTCCCCCAGAACTGGAAGTTGATGACGGTGGGGTCCCAGGTGTTCGGCGGAGAGGTGACGCCGTAGGAGCACTCCTCCGTCTCGTCGGCGTAGGTGCCGAACATCTTGTCCCAGATGATGAGGAAGCCCGCGTAGTTCTTGTCGATGTAGAGGTCATTGCGCGCGTGGTGCACGCGGTGGTGCGAGGGCGTGTTGAGCCACGACTCAATCCACCGGGGCAGCTTGGGGATGACGCGCGTGTGGGGGATGAACTGGAGCACCAGGTGGAAGGCCACCATGGCCAGCACGGCCTCGGGCGAGAAGCCGACGACGACGAGCGGCCAGTAGAAGAGGAACGAGAAGATGCGCTGCGTGACGCTGGCCCGCAGGGCCACCGCGTAGTTCAGCTCCTCGGTGGAGTGGTGTGGCGAGTGCGCCGCCCAGCCGATGTTGGTGCGATGCCCGAAGCGGTGGAACCAGTAGAAGAGGAAGTCGACCCCCAGGAAGAGGCCGAGCAGCGCCCAGGGTGACGCGACGTCAATCTTCCAGGGCGCGAGCTGACCCAACAGGGTGAAGAGGGGCAGCATCAGCAGCGCCACCGCCACGTTGACGCACTGGTTGAGGACGGCGGTGCCCACGCTCGCGATGGAGTCCTGGAAGCTGTAGTACCCGTTGCGCTTCGCCACGCAGTAGACGAACTCGCCCAGCGCCAGGGCGATGACGAAGGGTGTGGCAATCGCGTAGACGTTGATGGACATGTCCCCGGTGTACGGCGCCCGGCTCGATTGCCGCCTTAACCTGGGTTAACCTCCGTCCTCGTCCCCGTGAGATTCCCGAAGCTCTACGAGCAGCTGTCCCCGCTCGGTCCCATTCCCGAGAGTGAGTGGGAGAGGGCCGAGTCGCTCGCGAGGGAGCAGTCGGTCGAGCGCAAGGCCCACTTCCTGCGCCCCGGAGACGCGGCGGACCGCTTCGCGGTCGTGCTTCAAGGGGTGTTCCGGCTGGTGCGCGTGTCGGCGCGAGGCGGCGAGTCAGTGAAGGCCTTTCGCGCCGAGGGTGAACTGCTGGGCGCGTACGCGGAGATGCTCCAACGCATGCCGTCAATGACGGCCATCGAAGCGCTGGAGCCCGCACGGGTGTTGGTGTTCCGGACGCAGGACTTCCAGACGTTGGAAGAGGGCCACGGGTGCTGGGTGCGCGTGGCGCGCCGCGTCGCCGAGCGGCACTTCCTGCTCAAGGAGCGACGGGAGCAGGAGTTCCTGGAGCTGTCCGCTGAGGAGCGGCTGGACACCTTCTGGGCGGAGCACCCGCATCTGCGCGGGCGGGTCCCGCAGCGCGACGTGGCGGCCTACCTCGGCATCACCGAGGTGGCCCTGAGTCGCATCATGTCGCGCAAGCGCAAGCGCACGGAGTGAGCTTCACCGGGCGGTCACGGCAGGGGAATCACCACGAGCTCGCTGCGCACCGTCACATAGAGGGAGTCCCCAATCAGGCACAGGCCACCGAGGTCGGCGTGCCCGACGTCGTGGACCGCGAGGCACTCGGTCGAGTCGAGCGACCAGACACGCACGGTGCCGTCGGAGCTGCCCGTGCACAAGAGTCCGCGTCGCGGGTCGACGGCGACGGAGTCGACCCAGTGCGCATGGCCGTGCCACTCGCGCACGACGTGTCCGGTGTGGCTGTGCACCATCCTGGCGATGAAGTCCCAGCTTCCACAAATCAGGTGCTCGCCATCGGGATGCCAGGTCAATGCCTCGATGGTGTTGGACGGGCGGTTCCACACGATTCCAAGCTGACGCTGGCGCTCTTCGCTGAGCGGCGCGTGTCGCGCGGTCGCCATGGGCAGTTGGAAGCTGGCGCGGACCTCGAGCGTGGGGCCGTCGAGCAAGGTGATGGCACCTTTGCCACCGCCGACGGCGACGAGGCCGTGCGCCGGGCTCTGGGCGAGCGCGTAGAGCGGCGAAGTCTCGAACCTGCGCAGGAGCTCACCCGTCCACGCATCCCACAGCAGCGCGAAGCCATCGCCACTGACGGAGAGCACCCGGTCTTCAGCGATGACCTCGGCGGCCCGCACCGGCTCACCGTGCCCCGCGAAAACCTGGAGGCGGCGCCAGTCCGTCGAGTCCCACAGGGCGAACTCTCGAAGCTTGTGGCTTCCGAGCACGCGCCCGAGCACCGGCTCGCACGCCAGACGGAACATCGGTGGCTGGTGGATGGCGCTGGTTTCGAGCACCCGCGAGCACTCCCCAGTCGCGAGGTCCCAGAGGAAGATGTGCTTGCCGGCATTGGCGGCGACGTGACGACCGTCGGGCCAGGGCATCGGCGCGCCGAGCGGCTGATGAGGCTCGAAGTCGGGAGCGTCGTCCGGGTCGGGCCTCTGGCGGAAACGGCGCAACATCTCCGCAGCATAGGGCGTTCGCCACGGAGATGAACCTGCTCAATATCGCTCGAAGACGAAGGTGAAATTCTCCAGAGGCGTTGGGCCGTAGGTGAGGCGCAGGAAGCGGTCTCCGGCGGGCGCGGTGAACTTCAGCGTGTGGGAAATCGCGGGGAGACACACGGCGGGTGCCGGCGTCACCGTGGAGGCAATCACCGTCTCGTCTTCCGTCACGTCGTGCACCACCACGGGGACCTCGTGACTCAGGTACATGATGACCGGCTCGTCGCGCTCCGCGGAGACGACCTCCGAGTAGCCGAGGAATGACGTCCCGTTCGTCGGCAGCGTCAGCTCGTAGAACTCGTGGGGCGAGTCCGTCGCGGGATACATCGTTGTCGGAGACGCACCCGCCCTTACGGCCAGGGGGGACTCCAGCAGCGCGTGCCCGCAAGCGTGCTCCGTGACGCGGTCCCGCTCGCCCGTGGTGAAGTCCAGCCGACCATCGCCGAGTCCCGCGTGCACTGTGTCCAGCGCGTTGCCCGCGACATCCCGCAGCGACGTGAGGTCCAGCGAGTAGCGGTTGTCCTCCTCCAGCGGGGGAAGGTCCGACTCCGGACGCGGAATGGAGAGCGACAAGGTCAGTGCGTCCTCGGACCAGGTGCCGGTGAGGACTCGCGAGGCGTTGGCGGGCGTGCTCACGTCCAACAACGTCACCTGCGCGGCGGTGGAGTCCATGGGCTCGCTGAAGGAGACGGTGACGAGCCGCCGCAGGCTCGTGTTCGTCGTGTCCACCTTGTAGGTCTGCACGGGCAGCACGTTCGTCGCGCCTTCCTCGGGGCTGGACGCGGTGACGTGGGGCTTCGTGGTGTCACCTCCCGCGTCCGGGCCCGCATCCGGTGAAGGCCCCGCGTCTGGTGGAGGTCCCGCGTCCGGGCCCGCATCCGTCGGAGTGCCCGCATCGGAGCTCGGGGTGATGGGGTCATCGTTGTCACAGCCCGTCAGGGTCAGGACAGCGCAGGTGGTGAGCAGGGCGGCGACGTGGGTCAGACGCATGTTCGGGTGTTTCCTTGCGAAGTGAGCGGGGCGAACGGGTGAAGCGCGGGGCGCCCTCGAACACAGAGGACGCCCCGCTGGAGGGGCCACGGTGGGCCCGGGCTACAGGGGTGGGGCTCAGCAGTTGAAGATGGCGGGGTTCGTGTCGTCGCAGTCGAACCGCTGCTTCACGTAGCCAGCGGGCGCCTCACAGGCGTAGCGGTACACGGGCGTGTTGGTGCCGTACCCGTCGCCATCCTGGTCCCGGTAGAAGCGGTCCCGGTTGTCGTACAGGTACTCGGGGACGAGGCCGACCTGGTTCCCCGTCGCGGGGCCCGTGGCGACGATGTACTCGCGGCCCACGACGAGGTCATACACACGGGCCTGCGTCAGCGAGCAGGCGACTTCCGACACGGCCTCGCTGATGAGCGCCGACACGGTGGTGCTGGTGGTGGTGTCCACCACCGTGAAGGCCACGTTCTGCGACAGGTAGAACGAGATGGACTCCACCGTGGAGGTGCCCGACGTCACGGCGACGGGGGTGAACGTCACCGAGCCCTCGGCTCCGGGCGGCAGATTCAGCGTGTAGTGCTTGTGCCGCGTGCTGATGTCCGGCGCGGTGGCGATGCGCGTGGCGCTCGTCGTCACTGTCACGTTGTCCGCGCTGTTGCTCGCGTGGGTGCAGGCATGGGTCGTCATCAGCGTGTCGTCCACCGACACGCACCCAGCCTCCAGCGGCGCCTCCAACTGGCCCACCGACTCCAGCTCCGCCTCGTCCATGGGGCCGCAGGCCGCCAGGGACAGCCCGAGCAACGCACCGCAAAGGGTCTGCTTCAGCATCTTCATTGTGGGGTTCCTTTCAAACGCCGGGCGCGACGCGCGGGCACCGAAGCGGGCTTCCACCGCCACTCCACGGCGCGGTTACTCATGACGTAAATGTAATTGAGTTGCAATAACAGGGCGGACGTTTTCCACGGCCGGGTGTGGCCTGTCGTGCAGGGCTATTCGAGGTGTTCGATGACCATGCCGACCTCGGGGAGCGAGGTGGGGCCGAGCGTGAGGGTGTACTGGACGCGGTCTGTCAGCTCGTAGCCGACCATGTGTCGAAGGCCCGAGCAGAAGTCGCCCGTGGACTTGGTGCCCGCCGGCGTGAGCTGCGTCTGGATGGCGGTCTCCACCAGGCTGACGGGCACGTCGGGGGTGCTGAGGTAGACGACGAAATCGCCGCTGGCGAAGGCCTTGTAGCTGAAGGTGCCCGTGTACTGGCCGTTCTCCTCACGGAGCTTCACGGTGTAGTGCGTGTGGAAGTCGTCCACGCGAGGGTTGCGACTGGTGGTGGCCGTCACGGTGACATAGGGGCCGTGCGCGACGTGCCAGCACGCATGTTCTCCGTCGTCGCCGAAGTCGAAGCCCTCGCTGGGGACGTAGTCGGGGTCCACTTCACAGGCGAGGCCCTGGGGCGCGGCGACGTGGCCCTTGTTGCAGTGGCACCAGTCGCCCTCGGCCTCACGGTGGATGTGGCCATTGGGAGCGCACGGGTCTTCGGCGTGAGGTTCGGGCTCGACGCTCGGGGGCGTCTCGCCACCACCGCAGGCGGAAGCCGCCACGGCGCACGAGGCCAGAAGGGCACGGAGGTTCAATCGCATGCGGGAGCGCTCCATGGGGAGGCGAGGGGAGGACGTCATTGAGAGACATGGGTGTGCCAGGGATGGCGTGGACGACGCGGCGTGGGGCGGAATGCCCGGAGCGTTTCCGGGCACCCGCGTGGGTGGAGAGACGACGAGCGCTATTCCTCGGGGTGGTGCGCGGCCTCCTCGATGACGAGCGAGAAGGCGGCGTTGCGGCTCAGGATGGAGCGGAACTCCAGGTGGTACTCGGTGTCGGCTTCGAGGTCCGCGACGATGGCCGTCTTCAGCGCGCCGCATACTTCGGTGGGAACCTGGTAGCGGCACTCGCGTGCGACCTCGAGGCCCGTCGCCGCGTCGTAGATGCGCAGGCCGCGATGGCGTGACAGCAGGAAGGCGAACTCACCGGACTCGTCGGGGAGGAAGGACACGCGGCCCGCCCAGCCCCACGAGGTGGCGCTCGACGGGAGGGTGATGTTGTACGCGGTGTGGGGCGTGCTGACGTCCACCAGCACGGGCGCGCCCAGGGCGGCGGCGGTGACGGGCTCGAAGGGGCCCAGCTCCGCGTGGATGCAGGCGTGCTCGACGACCTCGGCCAGCTCCTCGGGCTCCTCGCAGGAGGGCAGCATGCCGAGCAGCGCGGACTCGTCGGTGGACAGCTCGGACTGGGTGACCTCCTCCTCGGCGGCGGTGGTTCCGCAGCCGGTGAGAAGGAGCGCGACACTGGTGGCGAGCAGGGACTTCTGGAGCAGGGACTGGGGCTTCATCGAGGGACTTCTCCTTATGGGACTGCTGGGGTGAATCCGTGGCGAAGGGGTTCAGGGGGCGTCTGGAGGCAGGACGACCCAGGCGGCGGAGACCTCGCCCGAGGCGAGGTGTTCGGCGGGGAGTTGGAGGTGCGCGCTTCCACCAGGGAGCCGCAGCTCGGGTGTGAGGCCAAAGGCCACGTCGAAGGAGGCGGCGTCCGGGAAGGTGACGCGCGTCACGCAGCCCGCGACGAAGCAGCGCGCCGCCTGGGTCTGGACGGGCAGCACGCTCGTCGTCACCTGCTGGCGCCAGAGGTCCAGGGCCTCGCGAGCCTGATGCGTCCAGGGCGCCTGGCTCTCTCCCGAGGCGACCAGCGAGGCGAGGACGGCCTCGCGGCGCGCGCCCGGCTCGGAGGGCGCACCGCGCAGAGCCTGGACGAGGCGAAGGCGTGACTCCGAAGTCGGCCGACGCGCTCGGACAGGAGGCGAGGGGACGCGGGGCTCCGCCATCCCGGATGCCGCGAGTGTGGAAGGCGGGTCGGCGTCGGGGCTTTCCGTGGGCTCCGCCGCATGCATGGGGCGCAGAGGCGGGCCTGCTTCGGAACGGAGCGGCGCCGGCGCGGTGGCTGCCTGCGTGAAGGAAGGCTCCACGGGGCGGCGAAGGAGCACGGACGTGAGGCCCGCGAGCGCGAGTCCTGTCACGCCCACGCTCCAGATGAATCTGTTCATGAAAGCCGCTCCTGCTCGGTGGCTGACGGGTAACGCGATGTCGCGCCCGACCCCGGTTCGTCGTCGAGCCCCGCAAATATGCAACTGATATCTAAAAGTAATCAAGTTGCATTTACGGGTCGGTCCTCGCGCCTACCCGGGGTCGGGTGCGCCCATGGGGACGGTGCGGCGCGTCCGGGGGCCGGGCGCACGTCGCGGCGTCGGCCTCACAGCGGATGGCGTGGCGGAGGGCGCTCTCCGCGGAGGAAGAGCGCTCGGTCCGGAGTCGACTCGACGGGCTTATCCGAAGCCCGGAGTCACATCACTTCCGTGTCAGACGACGGGCTGCTTGGGCCAGGTGAAGCCGGGAGGCGTGGTTCCGTTCGTCTTCATCGCCCGGATGAGGTGCTCATTCAGCTTCAGGAGTTGGCGCTTGCTGTCCGGGGTGATGTTCCGAGGGTTGGCGAGGTTCGTCAGCTCATCGGGGTCCGCGTCCAGGTCATACAGCTCGTACTCGAAAGCGGAGCCGTCCTGCGTGAAGTACGCGGCGTACAACCACTGCTTCGTGCGCAGCGCGCGAATGTGGCCGGGCGTCGTCGCGGGCATGCCCTGGGCCAGCGCCGTGTCATCGAAGGTGAAGTGGATGGAGTCCTGGAGGGATGTCGTGGGCGCGGTGAACAGCGGCGACAGGTCGATGCCCTTGAACTGGCCCTGGAAGTCCCCCAGCACGCCGGCCACCGAGGCCAGCGTGGGCAGCAGGTCGATGTGGCTGACCAGCTCCTTCGTCACCACGCCCGAGGGGAACAGCACGGGGTTGGAGATGATGAGCGGGACGTTGATGGTTTCGTCGTAGGCGTTGAAGGTCTTCTCGACGAGCCCGTGGGACAGCCCCATCTCCCCGTGGTCGGCGAGTCGGACGACGAGGGTGTTGTCGGTGAGGCCGCGGCGCTCCAGCGCCTGGAGCAGCGTCGTGATGTCCTGGTCGACGAGCGTCTGGAGGTACGCATAGAAGCGCGCGTAGCTCGTCCGCTCGGCGTCGCTCCAGGTGGGGACATTCCAGTTCTGCGCGCTCGACTGGAACCAGGACTGCACCGAGGGCTTCGTGGACAGGTCCTCGTTCCACGACGCCGGGGGCTGCTGGGGCAGTGACTCCCAGTCGGTGGGGTTGTAGCCCGCGGCCTCGTAGTTGAAGGGCGCGACGTAGACGTCATGTGGATTGACGAACGAGGCGACGAGGCAGAACGGCACGCTCGGGTCCACGCGCTCCAGGAAGTCGAGCATGCTGGGCCCGTCGAGCGGAGTGCCCGGAGGATTCTCCGAGGCGCCGGTGACGGTGCCCAGGTAGCGCGCGTCGTTGTTGTAGCCGCCCGCGCCCTGCGTGCTCCCGGCTTGCAGGGACGTGCCCGCGTCCGGTCCATCCCAGGGCCCGAAGCCGTGCGTCGGAGGAGGATTGCCCAGGTGCCACTTGCCCCGGTAGCCCACCTGGTAGCCCGCCTTCGCCATCACCTGGGCCAGGGTGGTGATGTCGGGAGGCAGGGACTGCTCACCCGTGTCGACGACGCCGGTTTGCGCGGGGAAGAGGCTCGTCCACAGCGTGGCCCGACTGGGCGAACACATGCAGGTGTTGGTGAAGGCCCGCTCGAAGCTCAGCCCGGTGCTCGCGAGGCGCTGGAACGAGGGGAGGTGCTGCTCCGCCCAGCCCTTGGGCCAGTGGCGGAACTGGCGCTGCTGGTCCGTCAGGATGATGAGCAGGTTGGGCGGCGTGGAGGCGTTGCCGAGTCGCATGGGCCACTCCAGGACGACGAGGGCCTCCAGCGTACTCCGCGATGTTCCTCCACGCCGGGATGAGAACCGTCAGGCCGCGTTGGCGGTGACGCCTACGTCCTCCACGGCGGTGAGTCGGGGGTGAGGCGTGGCGCGCGTGCCGTCCGCGTCGGTCTCCTCGGCGGCAATCTCCTCCGCGCGGTTCCAGCAGCCCAGCGCTTCCACCCAGCCCTCGAGCAGGTCCATCAGCGCGCTGCGCTGCTCTCCACCCAGCGGCATCAGGAGGCGCGCCATGCGCTCCTGCACCACCGTGTCCGCGCGCTCCGCCAGGGCGCGGCCCTGCTCGGTGAGGCGCACGCGCACGCGGCGGCGATCATGCCGCACCGAGCGCTCACGTTGGACGAGCTTGGCGTCCTCCAGGCGGTCCAACAGCCGGCTCAGACGGGGCAGGGCGATACCACCCAGGCGGTCGGCGAGCACGTTGACGGGCAGCAGGCTCTCCGCCTTCAGCCACCAGATGGCCTGTACCTCCATGGGGTCCAGCTCCTGGTGAGGCAGGGCGCCCAGAGGGCTGCTGAGGGCGCCGCAGCGCGCCACGTCGATGACCAGGTTCCGCAACCGCGCCACCTGCACACGCACTTCCGCCGAAAGCTCGGACATCTTCGTGCCTCCGCCTTTCGGGCGCCGCCCCCGTCCGGCCTTGGGGGTTCATCGGTCGCCCGCCATGGATGGGGGCTTTCGCCCCGCCTGGGAACGGGAACGAAGGGGTGAAAAGGGCATATCGGACCCGTTGAATTAATCGGGGCGCCCGTCGCCAGGCCCCCGTGGATCCTCACCGCGTGTGGCCGTCAGCCCGTCTGCTGGGGGCGGTGGGCCTTGGCCTTCGCGTGGGCCTTGTCGAAGCCCTCGTAGAAGCGCACGGCCTGCTCACCCACGCGCTGGATGTGCTGGTTGTTGAAGTAGGCCGTAATCGGCGCGGCCACCAGCGGCATGGCGCGCCCCAGCGTGTGCAGGCCGCCCTTTTCCAACATCAGCGCGGCGAGCTTCCCCAACACCTTGGGGCTGGAGCGTTGGATGGGCCCCAATCCGTTGGCGTAGCCGAACAGGTCGAGCATCTCCCCGCGCGCGCGCTCCGTCTTGAGGTTGACCTTGTAGAGCGTGGCCAGGTCGGTGAGCAGGATGATCTGCAGATAGGCCATGAACAGCAGGTCCGCCGGCAGGGCGATGAGTCCGAAGACGCCGCTGACTCCGCCCACCATGCTGGCCAGGTTCTTCTTCTCGTCAATGAGGCGCTGCGCCAGCTCCTTCACTTCCGCGCGGGGGTAGCGCTTCTCCAGCTCCGCCACCCGCACCCGGGCACGCTTCGTCTCCTGGAGGACGATGTCCGACAGCCGAGCCGAGCCGAGCTTCTTGAGCTCCGCCGGGGTCAGCTTCTTCATGAAGGCCAGCCGCTCGGCCACGCTGTCGTAGAAGCCCATTGTCGACGCTCCTCCAGGGGGTGGGTTTCCCGCGTCCTCTAATAACCCCGCTCGGCGAGGTAGAGGTCCACCAGCGCGCCTTCTTCGTACCAGGCGTGCCGCATCTCCACGTTGAACCAGCGCGAGTCCGGCTTGGCTCCTCGCACCTCGAGCTTTATCTGGTTGGGGGACGTGTCGATGACGGCCGCGCGCGCCTTGCAGGCATAACCCGGCTCCTCGCCGTAGCCACCCTCCAGGCAGACTTCGTCACCCACGGACAGTCGCCGGGTGTACTCCGTGGCCAGGTAGAGCGCCTCGTCGCAGCTGGAGCGCACCGAGGACTTCCCGTGCGCCACACAGCGCGCCTGGAGGGGCGCCTTGACGACGGGGATGGCTCCGTAGAGCGGATCCTCGTCATTGGGGTTGGGCCGGAAAGAGCCCACTGCGGAACAACCGGAGAGTCCCAGCGCGAGCACGCTGGCTCCCACCCACATCCGCCTCATCGTGGTGATTCCTCCGGGGCCATGGGCCCCCTCTAAAGGTGGGCGGAGCATGGCAAAAGGCGCGCGGAGGGGAAAGCCGGCGGAGGGCCTGGACCGCCGGTTCAGGCGAGGCGGCGAGCCGGCCCCGGAATCTCTTCCGTCTGTCCGGGGACGATGCGGTTCTTCGCATCGACGAAGACGACGGTGGGCTTCCAGGCGCGGGCCTCGGACTCCTCCACCTCCGCGAAGGTGGCGATGATGACCAGGTCCCCCGGCTTGTTGAGGTGGGCCGCGGCGCCGTTGATGCAGATGACTCCGCTGCCGGGCTCGCCCTCCAGGGCATACGTCTCCAGACGCGTGCCCTGGGTGACGTTCCAGATGGCGACCTTCTCGTTGGCGATGATGTCCGCCGCGCGGAGCAGGTTCTGGTCGATGGTGACCGAGCCTTCGTAATCCAGGTCGGCCTGCGTCACCGTCGCGCGGTGAATCTTGGACTTGAAGAGGATGCGGCGCATGGCGTGTGTCCCAAAGGGCGCCCAACCGTAACGGCAAGGGCGCCCTGGGACAACCACGAGGTTGCCTCCCGCCCGCTTGCTGCCCGGACGGGCGTTATTTCACGATGTTGACGAGCTGGCTCAGGTTGAGCGGCACGGACTGGGCGTCCGAGGTCAACTTGCCATCCAGGCTCAGCTTGGCGTTGCCGCCCGAGCGCAGGGCCATGGCCGCGGAGGCCGCCCGCGCGAAGTGGATGGTGAGCGGCAATGTCACCTGCTTCGTCCCACTGCCGTCGAGCATGCCCAGGTTGCCGGTGGACAGCGTGCCCACATCCGCCCCGGCGACCTTGAGCGCGCCGGTGATGCCGGCGACGGGCAGGGGGAAGCTGTTGCGGTTGGTGATGGAGAGCGGGAACTCCACCGTGGCGCTGGTGAGGCCGATGTTGGTGATGCGGGGCGGCTGGAAGGACACCTGCGGAATCTTGGGCACGTCGAAGGTGCCTTCCTTCTCGAGCGGGAAGTTCAGCACGCCGATGGGCGTCTGCACGCCGACGCTGCCCTGGGCCTTGTAGGCGGCGCGGTCCTTGTTGAGGAAGGTTTCGACGACGGGGGCGATGTCCGCGAACCTCACATTGGCGGGGAAGACCAGCTCGCTCCTGCCGTTGGCCTTGAGGTCCAGGCCCTTCTTGGGCTTGCCGGCCACCACCTGCTTGCCCTCGACGAAGAAGGAGTAGTCGATGCTCGCCAGCTCCAGTCCGAAGCCGTTGGGGTTGTTCACCTCGTAGACGAGGTCGACGGTGGCGTCGGAGAGCGACGCGCTGGAGAGCCGCGCCGTCTTGAAGGTGAGGGTGGGTTTCTTGAAGACCCCCTTCAGCGTCTTCTGCAGAGAGGCGCAGCCGCTGAACGTGGTGAGGGCAAGAGCGGCCAGGACGAGGACGGCGCGTTTCATCGTGGGCATGGGCGTATCACCAGACGGCCCCTCGCGGCGGGCATTCACGGCGTTGGCGAGGGGTGTACCGCGAACAGCACGGGTGCTATGCGTGGGGCCGCCGCACCATACATGGAGACGCCTGTGCCTGGTGTCTGGACCCACATTCCCTCCCTTGTCTGGCGTGGAGCCTGGCGCGCCTGGATGCTCGGGTTCGCGATGGTGGCGGTGGCCGCCTGCTCGCAGGGAAGCTCGCCCTCCCAGGGGCGCAAGCTGGAGCTGAAGCCCTGCCGGCTGGAGGGCCTGTCGCTCCAGGCTCAATGCGGGACGTACGAGGTCTTCGAGAACCGCGAGGCGAAGTCGGGCCGCAAGCTGTCCCTGCGGGTCGCCGTGGTGCCCGCCCTGGCGGCCCAGCCCCAGCCAGACCCCCTGGTGTACCTGGCGGGCGGCCCCGGGCAGTCGGCCACGCGGACGGCGGAGATGCTGTTGGCCGTGGAGCGCATCCGCCGCCACCGCGACATCGTGCTGGTGGACCAGCGGGGCACGGGCGACTCGAGCCCGCTCGACTGCGAGCTCCGTCAGAAGGAGGAGGGGCTGTCGGCGCTCTTCGACGAAGGCGACGTCCCGCGACGCCTCCACGCGTGTCGCGAGCGGTGGGAGGCGGACGTGCGCCAGTACACCACGCCCATCGCGATGGCGGACCTGGACGAGGTGCGCGCGGCGCTGGGCTACGAAAAGCTCAACCTCTGGGGCGTCTCCTACGGGACGCGCGCGGCGCTGGTGTACATGCGCCAGTTTCCGGAGCGGGTGCGCACGGCCATCCTCGACGGCGTGGCGCCCATGGGGCTGTACCTGCCCCTGTACATGCCGCGCGACGGTCAGCGCGCGCTGGAGCTGTTGCTGTCCCACTGCGAGCAGGACGCGGTCTGCGAGAAGACCTTTCCCAAGCTGCGCGCCCGCACGGAGGCGTTGCTGGCGAAGCTGGCGGAGGCCCCGGTGCGTGTGCGGGTGCCGCATCCGCGCACCGGTGTGCAGGAGGACGTCGTCCTGACGCAACAGGCCTTCCTGGGGGCGCTGTTGATGCAGCTCTACTCCGCGGAGGGGGGCTCGCTGGTGCCGCTGATGTTGGACCGGGTGACGCGGGAGGACTGGGCGCCCTTCGTCGCGCTGAGCCTGGGGGGCGGCGACACCCTGGACCGGACGATGAGCCGGGGACTCCAGTTCGCCGTCATCTGCGCGGAGGACGCGCCCTTCTTCACCCAGGAGGATGTGGAGCGCGAGGCGAAAGGCACCTGGTTCGGCGCGCTGATGGGCCTGGAGATGATGGCCGCGTGCGAGGGCTGGCCCCGCGCGACGCTGCCTTCGGGCTACCGCGACGCGGTGGTGTCGGACGTGCCCACGCTGCTGTTGTCCGGAGAGCTGGATCCGGTGACGCCGCCTGCCTGGGGGGAGGAGGCGAAGCGCACGTTGAAGAACGGTCTCCACGTCGTGGTGCCCGGGGTGGGCCACAACGCGCTGGTTGCCGACTGTGCCCGCTCGCTGATGGTGGAGTTCGTGGCCAAGGGCAACGTGGAGGGCCTGAAGCCCTCGTGCGGCGGGAGTCTCTCGCGGCCCCCCTTCTTCACCTCTTTCGCCGGCCCCGTGCCCTGAGGACGCAGCGTCGATGATACGAGCCACGAACCTGCACAAGCGCTTCGGGAAGGTGACGGCCGTGGAGGACGTGTCCTTCACCGCCGAGGACGGGATGATTACCGGCCTCCTGGGTCCCAACGGCGCCGGGAAGACGACGACGCTGCGCATGCTCTACACGCTGGTGCGCCCGGACCGGGGCACCGCGACGGTGGACGGCGTGGACGTGACGGCCCGTCCAGAGGACGCCCGGCGTGTGCTGGGGGTGCTGCCGGATGCGCGGGGCCTCTATCCGCGCCTCACCGCCCGCGAGCACGCGCGCTACTACGGCGAGCTGCATGGGCTGTCTGGCGCCGCGTTGGACAAGCGCGTGGACGAGCTGGTGGACCTGCTGGACATGAAGGAACTCGCGGACCGGCGCGCGGAGGGCTTCAGCCAGGGCGAGCGGGTGAAGGTGGCGCTGGCGCGTGCGCTGGTACATGGGCCTCGCAACGTGCTGCTGGACGAGCCGACCAACGGCCTGGATGTCATGAGCACCCGCGCGGTGCGCACGCTGTTGCGGCGACTGAAGGACGAGGGGCGCTGCGTCGTCTTCTCCAGTCACATCATGCAGGAGGTCGCCGCGCTGTGTGAGCGCATCGTCGTGGTGGCGCATGGCCGCGTGGTGGCGGAGGGGACGCCGGACGCCCTGCGCGCGAGCACCGGCAAGGACAGCCTGGAAGAGGCCTTCGTCGCGACCATCGGCAGTGAGCAGGGGTTGATGCAATGAGGCGCCTGATTGGCACTGTCTTTCGCAAGGAGCTGAGGGACTACCTGCGGGACCGGAGGACGGCCTCCACCTCCCTGCTGTGGGCGTTGCTGGCTCCGCTCCTCTTCCTGGTGTTGATCAACGTGATGGCCTCCTGGAGGAAGGACAAGCCCCTGGAGCTGCCCGTGGTGGGTCGCGAGCATGCCCCCAGCCTGATGGCCTTCCTGGGTCGCCTGGGTGTGACGCTCAAGGACGCCCCGGAGGACTACGAGGAGCGCATCCGCGCGGGCTCGCTGGACGTGGTGCTGTTGGTGCCCCAGGACTACGGCCGGGACTTCTCCTCCGGGCGCACCGCGGATGTGAATCTCATCATGGACAGCTCGCGCCAGTCCGCCCAGCGGTCGGTGCAGCGGGCGCAGCGGCTGCTTCAGGGGTACTCGCGGCACGTGGGCGACCAGCGGCTGTATGCGCGCGGCATGGCGCCAGAGCTGGCGATGCCAGTGCGCGTGGAGGAGCTGGACCTGTCCACGCCGGAGCGCACCGCCGCCATGGTGCTCAACATGCTGCCCTTCTTCCTGGTGATGGCCGCCTTCGGAGGAGGCATGCAGCTGGCGAGTGACACCATGGCGGGTGAGCGCGAGCGGGGCTCGCTGGAGCCCTTGCTGCTCAACCCCGTGCCGCACGGTGCCCTGGTCACTGGCAAGTGGCTCGCCACCGTCGCCATGGCGGGGGTCACCGTGGTGGCGTCGCTGGCGTGCTTTATCGTGGTGGTGCGACATGTCCCGCTGGAGGACCTGGGCGTGAGGGCCAACTTCGACGCCCCCGCCACCCTGGGCATGGCCGCGGCCATGCTGCCACTGGCGCTGGCCGTCTCCGCCCTGCAGATGTGGGTGGCCACCTATGCGCGCTCCTTCAAGGAAGCGCAGATGTACCAGTCCATGTTGATGGTGGTGCCCATGTTGCCGGGCATGATGTTGATGCTGTCGCCCATGCAGACGAAGTTGTGGATGTTCGCCGTCCCTGTGGTGGGCCAGCAGTTGCTGGCGAGCGAGGTCCTGCGCGGCGAGGTGCTGGGGCCACTGCCCTTCCTCATCGCCGCGGCTTCCTGTGTCGTGGTGACGCTGGTGTCCCTGCGTGTCACCACGGGGCTGCTCTCCCAGGAGCGCATCGTCTTCGGCCGGAGCTGAGAGGCCCACCGACAGTGTCGCCGAGGCGTCGGTTGGCGCCCCGGGTCGTCGAGCCTGGGTGACTTCGGCCGGCGGTTGGCTTCCAATGGGCGCGGATGACGCCCGAGAGAGAAGCCCTCCTGCCCCTGGCGCCGGCCTCCGTGGCCACCTCGCAAGGTGAGCCCCGATTTGGCACATACCAGGGTGAGCTGCCCGAAGTGGACCTGCCCAAGCTGCTGGGACGGTGGGCTCCGGCCCGCGCCACCCGGCTGCTCAAGCGCAAGCGGTGGCACTACACCTTCGTGGCGACGCAGGAGGTGGCCGCGCTCTTCGCGGTGGTGGACCTGGGCTACTCGTCCAGTGCCTTCGCGGTGGCGCTCGACCTGGCCGCGCGCAAGCCCTTGTGTGACGTGAGCTTCCTGGGCGCGCCGGGCCCCATGCTGTCGCTGGGCGACAAGCCCGGCGCGGGACTGTCCGCTTCCTTCAGGACGCTGGGCGGCAAGCTGGCCATCCGCCGGGGCGAGACGGACGAGCGCTACCAGGTGGAGGTGGACGTCAGCCGCGTGCGCACCGGCAGCCTCAACACCTTCCAGTGGGCAGGCGAACTGCTCGTCGCGGGTGGCCCTCCCGCGCTGACGGTGATTGCGCCCGTGCAGGGTGACGGGCTCGTGAATGTCACGATGAAGCGCAACGGCCTGTTGTCCTTTGGCAGCCTGGAGGCGGGCGGCAAGCGCTTCCGGCTGGACGGGGGCGTGGGCGGCATCGACTACACGCAGGGCTACCTGGCGCGGCATACGGCGTGGCGCTGGGCCTTCGCCGCGGGCCGGCTGGCGGATGGCACGCCCGTGGGCCTCAACCTCGTCGAGGGCTTCAACGAGAGCAACACCGAGGCCAATGAGAACGCGCTGTGGCTGGGAGACCGGCTGTACCCGCTGGCCCGCGCGCGCTTCGAATACGACACGAAGGACCTGCTCGCGCCGTGGCGGCTGACGACGGTGGACGGCGCGGTGGACCTGCGCTTCCAGCCCTTCTACGTCCACCGCGAGGAGCGCAACCTGCGCCTCATCATCAGCCACTTCGCCCAGCCCGTGGGCTTCTTCGAGGGCACGGTGACGGTGGGCGGCCAGACGCTCCAGCTCTCCAACGTCCCCGGCGTCACCGAGGACCAGGACATGCTGTGGTGAACGTGTCCCCCATGTCCTGCCCGCACTGCGGTCAGCCACTTCCCGAAGCGCGCATCGCCGCGTGTCCCCACTGTGGCCGGGACGTGAAGCCTTCCTTCGACAAGCCGCTGTTCTCCGAGGACACCGCCGAGTCCGCCCGGCGCACCGCCGAGTCCGCGGGCCGCGCCGTGCAGTCGATTCTGGAGGACCCTCGTCTGCGAGAGCGGCTTCCGGGCGGCTCGCTTCCGTTGCTCGGCTCGGGGCTGGTCGCCGCCGCCGTGCTCCTGCCGGGGCTCCCCATCATCGGCGGGAGCATCGGTCTGCCTTGGTCCGTGACGATGCTCGCGGGCAGCATCCTGCTCGGTGCCCGTGAGTGGAGCGCCGCGGGCCGCCCCGTTCCCCCGCCCCTGGAGAAGCTCGCCCAGGTGGCCTCGCACGCCGCCTTCCTGCCGCTCTTCACCGCGCTGGCCGTCACCTTCGCGTTCCTGTCCCTGGGCTTCGGACTGGTGCCGCTCGTCTGGGTGGGGGCCGCTGTCGTGCTGGGGTATGTGCAGTGGCGCGTGTTCCAGGCGTCCTCCGCCTCGGCACCCGAGCTGCGGCCTTCACCCGAGGCCTCGCGACTGAAGCGCTGGGTGTGCGCGGGCGCCGCCGTGTGCGCGGTGTCGATGCTGTTCTCCTGGGGCACGGGGATGCGCTCGTCCACGTCCCTGGGCGGCTACGGCTACGACGACAAGCTCGTGTACGAGGTGGACAACACCGGCCGCTCCACGGGCCACACGAATACGGACAGCAGGTACACGTGGAAGCCCGGCCTCACCAACACGTCCTCCTTCTTCGCGAAGTCGGGACGCGCCCGGCCCGGCGCGCCGCTCATCGTCCTGGCCCTCATGTCCCTGGGGCTGCTGGCCGCCGTGCCGCGTGCCCGTGACGCCGTGCCGCCCATGCTCCCGTACCTCCTGGCCGGCGTCGTCACCCTGTGGGGACTGCTCGGTCTGGGATTGCACGCGGGCCCGCTCCTCTTCCTGCTCGGCGCGGTGGCCATCGACGTGGCCCTGGTGCGCGCGCACCGCGCGGCGAGCAGCGGAGCAGGCGACGCACCTCCAGGGGGCGAGGATGCGCCGCCGGGCCCGGGTTCCGCCGAGAGCTGAGTCGCCTCGGCGGAAAAGGGCTCGCCCGGCTACGAGCCCCGGGCGCGACGTGCCTCGACGATGGCGCGGAAGGAGCGGCTTCGCAGCTCCTCCAGCGTGAGGCCGGTGGCCAGCGCTTCGTCCTGGCTGAGCGCGCCGCAGCTCAGGCCCCGGAGGAAGAAGTTGAGCAGGCCCTGGCCCGTCGCCGCGTCGTCGAACACGTCCCCCACCAGCGTCGCCTGGGCCGCCTTCTCCATGAAGGCCTTGAGGCGCCGGGTGGCGGTGTCCAGGCCCTCCAGGAAGAAGGCATACACGGCCGCGTAGCGCACGGGCAGCTGCGCGGGGTGCAAGTCCCAGCCCTGATACCACCCGCGCTCCAGCGAGTGACGGATGTGGCGATAGGACAGCTGCCACACCCGCTGCACCGACTCGCTGTTCTCGCGCAGCTGCGTGGGCAGCAGCGGCATGTCGCCCTGCTTCTTGTTCGGCGGCACGGGCATCACGTTCGTCGCGCCGTCGGCCAGCTGGATGCCGGTGCCCGCGAGGCAGACCTGCACCAAATCCCGCAGGAAGTCGCAGGCGGGGTGCAGCATGCTCTGCACGTGGGCGCTGACGCTGAGCGCGGCGGTGTAGTCATACAGCCCCAGGTGCACGCTGGAGCAGCGCCCCTCACCCGCGGCCACCAGCGCCGGCAGGTGCAGGCTCCCCTCTTTGTTGAAGAGGGCCTGGGGCGTCTCCACCATCAGCTCCAGCCCGAGCGCGCCGCGCGTCAGGCCGTGCTCCGTCTCCAGCACTTCCAGGATGCGGGCGAGCGCCGCAACCTGCTCGGGCACGGAGACCTTGGGCAGGGTGACGACGAACGACGGCGGCAGCTTTCCGCCGCTGTGCTCCAGGAGCGTGGTGACGAAGAGGTCCAGGGTGCGAGAGGCCCGCTCGAACAGCTCCTCGGTGAAGGACTTCACCCGGATGCCCACGTACGGCGGCAGCGAGCCCTGGGCCAGTCCCCGCGCCATCTCCTGGGCGGCGGCGACGGCGTGCGAGTCCTCCTCCTCGTCGGGACGGTGGCCATAGCCGTCCTCGAAGTCGATGCGGTAGTCCTCCACCGGCTCGCTTCCGAGCTTGTCCAGCACCCGCTCGTAGACGCGCTGGGCGAAGCGCCCGCGCTGGGGAAGGCCCAAGCCGTGGGCCAGCTCCGCCGCGTCCGGCGCGTAGGTCTTCATGGCCCCCAGGGCGAGGTCCCCCAGCTTCCGCGCCGCCTCCGCGCGGAAGAGGTGGGCGCCGCCGTACACGACGTGCACCGGCTGGCGACGGGGGGACTCCCCCGGGTACTCGCGCGCGAGCTCGGCGTTGGCCCGCCGGAGGGACTCGCGCGCGCTGGAGAGGCTTGCGGGCGTCAGGGTGGTCTTCATCGAGAGCCTCTCAAGAGGGGTGCGTCAGGGCTGGCGCTTCAGCCACGCGGAGACCTCCGGGCCGCAGCGCTCGCGCAGCTCCACGTCCTGCGACAGCCGCTCCAGCGTCTGCGCGGTGGCCTGGTTCGCGTCGCTCACCGGGTTGTCGCGCAGCAGCGCCTTCACCGCCTCCAGGTGCTCGCGCGTGCGCAGCATGCCCAGCGATTCCACGATGCGCCGCACCAGCATGGGCGCGCCGCCCGTGCGCGCGACGACGTCCTTCCACTGCTTGCGCATCTGCGCCCACCACGCGTCGCGGCCGGTGCGGTTGGCCAGGAGCCCCGTCACGAAGCTGGCCACGTCCTGCGTCTTCACCGTCTCCGAGAAGAGCAGCCCCTGCGCGCGCTCGGCCAGCGCCGGGTCCTCGAAGGCGGTGAGCGCCATCAGGTAGCGGCGCTGCGTGGCCGGGTCCGGCTCCTTCGGCACCTTCTGGAGGAACGTGTCGAAGAGGGCTGAGTCTCCCGCGCGCGCCACCATGGCCACCGCCACGTCGAGCAGGTTGGGCTCCAACGCGTCACGCTCTCCCTGGAGCATGCGCGCCACGCGCGGGCGGGCCTCCGCGAGCGCCTCTGGGCTGCGAGCCAGGCCTCCCACCGCGCGCACCAGCGCGGAGCGGCGCAGCTTCACCCGGTCCGACTCACCGGATGCCGCCTGCCAGCCCAGCTTCTTGAGCCCCGGGCTCAACAGCTTCTCCACCCACGCACGCACGCGCGCCTGGTCCTCGCCATCCACCAGCCGGTTCTCCACGTACGCGAGCCTGCCCACCAGCTCGTCCAGGACGGAGTCGTCCTCCTCGTTCCCGAAGCGCGCCGCCAGGTCCAACAGGTCCGCCACCGAGCCCCGGCCCGAGCGCACCAGCGCCCACTGGTCCTCCAGCAGGGCGATGCGCTCCGAGGGCGCCAGAACCTGGAGGTTCGAAGCCAGTCCCGCGAGCGACGCCTTGTCGTAGGCCATGCGGTAGAAGCCGGTGGAGCCCGCGTTGGCGCACAGCCACTTCACCGCGCCCGTGCCCTCCAGCTTCACGGTGGCCTGCTTGTCGCGGAACAGCACACGCTGCTCCCGCACGCCGGAGGCGTCCTCGTAGCGCAGCACCATGGGCACCGGCCACTTCTCGCCGCTCTCCACGCCCGGCTCCGAATAGAAGCGCTGCTGCGACAGCGCCACCTCGCGTCCCTCCACATGCGCCGTCACCAGCGGGAAGCCGCTCTGGCCCACCCACGCGGTGGCCAGCTCCTCCACCGGCTGCTTCGCGGCCGCGCCCAGCGCGTTCCACAGGTCTTCCTTCACCGCGTTGGCGCGCGCGTGCTTGCGCATGTAAAGGCGGATGCCATCGCGGAAGGGGCCTTCCCCGAGGAAGCCCTCAATCATCCGCAGCACCGCGCCGCCCTTCTCGTACGTAATCGCGTCGAAGCTCTCACCGGCCTCGCCCGCGTTGCGCACCTCGCCGTGGATGGGGTGCGTCGACTTGAGTGCGTCCAGGTACAGCGCGCTGGTGCGGTGCGAGTCGAAGTCCAGCCACATGCGCCACTCGGGGCGCCACTGGTCGACAATCTTGAAGGCCATCCACGTGGCGAACGCCTCGTTGAGCCAGAGGTCGTCCCACCACACCATGGTGACCCAGTTGCCGAACCACTGGTGCGCCAGCTCATGCGTCACGACTTCCGCCACGCGCTTCTGCACCGACAGGGGCGCGGTGGCCGGGTCCAACAGCAGGGTGACCTCGCGGTAGGTAATCAGGCCGGCGTTCTCCATCGCGCCCGCCTCGAAGTCCGGGATGCCCACCTGGTCCAGCTTGGTGAAGGCATACGGCAGGCCGAAGTAGTCCTGGAGCAGGGGCAGCACCGCCAGCGCCACGTCCTGGCCAAAGCGCGTCAGGTGCTCCTTCTCCTTCAGAGACCAGGTGCGCACCGGCACGCCCCCCACCAGCTGCGCCGGCGTGCCCACCAGCGGGCCCACCACCAGCGCGACGAGGTAGCTGCTGAGCACCTCCGTCTCCTGGAACGTCACCTTCGTCAGCGCGCCGTCCTTCTCCTCCTTGACGATGGGGCCGTTGCCCAGCACGGCGAGCCCTTCGGGCACGCGCACGCTGAGCGACCATTTCGCCTTGAAGGCGGGCTCGTCGAAACAGGGGAAGACGCGGCGCGCGTCGGCGGCCTCGAACTGGGTGGCGGCCACCTTGCCCGCCAGGTACAGGCCGCGCAGGCCGTCGGTGAAGGACCCCGTCCACCCGAGTTCCAGCGTGGCGGGCCCCTTGGGCAGCGGCGCGTCGAAGCTCAACACCACCGTCTCGCTCACCTCCACGGGCCGGATGGACGTGGGCTGGTGCCGCGCGTTGCCCGAGCGGAAGGACACCTCGCCCAGCTTCAGGGCGATGGCGTGGAGGATGATTTCGCGCGTGGGCTCGGCCAGCTCCACCTCGATGGTCTGCTGTCCGGAGAAGGACTTCGCGTCCAGGTCCAGGGTCAGCGTGGCCGCGTAGCGGTGGGGGCGAACGGCGGTGGGGAGCCGGAAGTTCTTGTCTTCGGTCGGATGCGCCATAGGGAGGCGGAATCTAGCCTCGCTCGCGGCGCGCGTTCCCACTTCTGTCACGCGGGTGCAAGAAACCTGTCGTCCGCCGGGTGGGGTGTCGTCCGCCACACCCTTACCGCCCCGGCTCCCCGTCCGGGCCCGCCTTCCGTCCGCGAGGGCCACGGCCCGGCACGAGCTGCTGGAAGAGGCTGGACTCCCGCTGGAAGAAGCCGTCCGTGTGGAACGAGTGGGGCAGCTCCAGCAGCAGGAAGTCCAGGTGGTGACACAGCTCGTGGAGGAAGGTGCGCAGGTACGTGCGGAAGGCCACCACGCGCGCCTGCTTCGCGGTGCGCATCCAGACCTGGAGTCGCGGCCGGCGCCCCGGCTCCCAGGCGTAGAGGCCGTGCAGCTCGCCCTCCTCGGACGAGGGGCGCACGTCCAGCACCTCCACCCGGACGCTGGGGACATCCAGCCGCTCGCACAGCGCCTTGCCCAGCCCCGTCGTGGCGCGCTCCAGCGGGCCCCGCTCACCCGTGGCCAGCGCTTCCCGGACCTCGTCCACCAGGGGATGCAGGGCCGTGGGCTCCCTCACCCGGAGGGCCGTCACTCCATCGCTCATCCGATAGGTGCGTCGCTGCTCGGGACTGAGGCTCTCGTAGTAGGCGAAGGGCACGGGGGGCGGCGGCACTCTAGCGAGCACGGCGCGTGGGCGCCTGCCTCCGACTCCAGGCCGGCCTGGGCGAACGGGGGCCCTCCTGCTCCGTCGGCCCGGCCGCGCTTCCTCGCCCTGGCTGTTTACCTTGCGATGGGGGTCGGAATGGCACTCACGCTGGGGCGCGCCGCCTGGGAGCGAGCGGTACTGCTCGCGGTGTCCTTCGAGGTCCTGAAGGTCGTCAGCTCCCACTTCGTGTTTCCGCCCCTGAGCAGCGCCATCCTCTGGCTGCCCGCGGGGCTGACGCTGGCGTTCCTCTTGCGCTCGCCCACGCGCATGTGGCCCGCCCTGCTGGCCGCCGTGTTCGCCGCGGAGCTGGGCTCGGTCCTGTCCCAGGGCCTGCCCTGGGGGCTTGCCGCGACGTGGGGGCTGGGCAATGTGCTGCGCACCTGGCTGGGGGCGGCGCTGATGCGTCGCTTGCTGGGTGGAATCGTCCGCTTCCATCGCGTGCGAGACGTCACGGGGCTGCTGGTGCTCGGGGCGGTGGTGGGGGCGCTGCCGAGCGCCACGCTGGGCGCGCTCGGCGCGACGAGGTGGTTGGGCTCCGCGTCGTTCGCGAGCGAATGGATTGTCTGGTGGCTCAGTGACGCGTTGGGCACGGTGCTCGTCGCGCCGCTGCTGCTGACGTGGTGGCCCGTGGCGCGCGCGACCTCTCCGCCGAGGCGACTGGTGGAGTCCGTCTTCATGATAGCGGTGGTGGCGCTCGTCGGCGTCCTGGTCTTCAGTGTCGAGGACACGACGGGGTCAGCGGCGCTCTCCACCACGCTGCCCTACGCGGCGTTTCCCCTGGTCATCGCCGCGGCGCTGCGGCTGGGGCCTCGGGGGGCGGCGAGCGCGTCCGCGGTGATGAGCGCGGTGGCGGTGGAGTACACGCGCCTGGACATAGGGCCCTTCGGGGCGCTGTCCGTGTCCGCGTCGGAGCGCGTCCTGTCCGTGCAGGTGTTCATGTCCGTGCTCAGCCTGACGGCGCTGACGGTGGCGGCCGTGGTGGCGGAGCGGCGGCGCGCGGAGGCGGCGCAGCGCGTGCTGGCCACCGTGGGCGGGGTGCTCGCCGAGTCCCCTGAATGGAGCGTCACGCTGCCTCGGGTGGCGCGGCTGCTCGTGCCCGAGCTCGCGACAGGTGTCGCCATCTGGTTGCAGAACGCCGACGGAGTGGTGGAGCGGGTGGCGGCGGCGGGCTGGACGCCCGCGCGCGAAGTGGGGCTGCGAGGACGGTTTCCTCCGTTGCCAGCGCAGGCAAGCGACTGGACGGGTCCGGAGGGCTCGGGGGTGCTGGTGCCGCTGCGAGTGCGCGGACAGGTGGTGGGCGCGCTGGCGGTGGCGATGGATTTGGAGGGGACAGGGCGACGCAGACGGGAGCACGTGCTGGCGGACGACGTTGCGCGCAGGTGCGCGATGGCGCTGGAGAACGCGCGGCTGCTGGAGGAGGCCCGTGAGGCCGTCGCCGTGCGTGAGGACTTCATCGCCGTGGCGGCGCACGAGCTGCGCACGCCGCTGGCCACGCTCACCCTGCGGGTGCAGGGGTTGATGGCGCTGCTGCGCGGAGGCACCGAGAACGGCTTCCTGCTGGAGCGACTGGAGGCCATCGCCCGACAGTCGCGACGGTTGACTCGCCTGGTGGAGAACGTGTTGGACGTCGGCTTGTTCAAGGCGGGCGGGCTGGAGTTGCGGCGCGAGTGGGTGGACCTCACCGCGCTGGTGGAAGACGTGCTGGAGCGCTCCATGGAAGAGGCGACGCGCGCCGGGACACCGCTGCGACTGACGGCCACGGCCCAGCGGGTGCGCGGGTGGTTGGACCCGGGGCGCGTGGAGCAGGCCCTCTCCAACCTGGTGTCCAACGCCATCAAGTTCGGCGCGGGGGGAGAGGTGGACGTGTCGCTGAGTCAGGTGGGAGGCCGCGCCCGGCTCGTCGTCACGGACCGGGGCATTGGCGTTCCTCCCGAAGCGGTGGAGCGCATCTTCGGCCCCTTCGAACGGGCGGTCTCCACGCAGGAGTACGGAGGCCTGGGCATGGGGCTGTACCTCACGCGCCGCATCGCGGAGGCACATGGTGGCTCCGTCCAGGTCAGCAGCACCCGGGGGGCGGGCGCTTCCTTCGTGCTGGAGCTGCCGGTGGAGCCGTCGCTTCCGCTCCTGAACGAAGACCCGGCGCGGCAGCCCCGCGCGGGCGCCTGAGGCGAGTCGCTGGGTGCCGGAGGCGCCTGTGGAGCGACTTCACGGCTCAGGGTGGGAAAGGGATTCGCCAGGGGGAGGGATGGCGCGTCTGGGGTGGATGTTCGCGAGCCAACGTCTGGCGGGGGCTCGAGGCAAGGCACGTCCATTGCTGTGGTGTGCGGGTATGCACCGTGGAGTGTGGCTGGGGGCGCTGGTGGGGTTGGTGTTGTGGGGCGGGACGGCCGAGGCCGCGAGGCGCACTCCGCCGAAGCGGGCCGCCAAGGTCACCCTGTCCGACCGGGCCCTCTGGCGCGCGAAGGCGTGGGTGGGGCTGGGCTCGCTGTCGACGGTGAGCACGGCGGTGAACGACGACTGCTCGGGCCTGACGCAGCTGGCGTACCGCAAGCCCGGACTCAGCCTGATGCCGGAGCTGACCCTGCCTGGTGAGAACGGGGTGAAAGCCATCTACCGGAAGGCGGGCACCCTGGGCGCGCTGCGCGAGGCGCCGAACGCCGGGGACCTGGTGTTCTTCCGGGAGACCATCGACCGCAACAAGGATGGGCGGCTCAACGACGGCCTCACGCACATCGGCATCGTCGAGCGGGTGAGCACCGACGGCACCGTGACGTTCGTCCACCGCGCGGGCGGCGGGGTGAAGCGCAGCCGCTTCAACCTGGCGCGCCCCGAGGCGAGGAAGGACGAGAAGGGCCGCGTCCTCAATGACTGGCTCCGCCGCCGCGACAAGCGCAACCGAGGCTACCTGGCCGGTGAGCTGGTGGCCGGCTTCGCCTCCGTCGATGAGCGTTGGAAGGTGGAGCCTGTCACCGTGTCGCGCGCTCGCCGCTGAGGGCCGCGCGCGCTCGTGGCTCCGTCGGGGGCGTGACGTCGGAGGCCGGAGGCGGTATGCACGGCGCTGATGTCGACCACCGATGGACGACCGGAAGGGCCTGGGCCCTCGGAGCACACCGAGGCGGTGACGGAAGGCCCCAGGCCTGAATCGCTGGTGGCTGTCGTTCCTCCGGCGCACACCGTCGCTCGCCCCGCGCCGACACCGGGCCGCAAGTCCTGGCGGCTCAAGGCCCTGCTCGGGGTGACGGTGTTGCTGCTGGGCTTCGGGGTGTACGAGTACGTCACGCTCCCCGAGGCGGAACCGCTGGTGCGGGAGAACCCGAAGTCGACGGCCCTGATGGACCGGCGCGCCGAGGAGGCTCGGGAGGCGGGGAAGAAGGTCCGCCGCCGCCATCAGTGGGTGTCGCTGACGTCCATCTCGAAGCACGCGATAGCCGCGGTCCTGGTGTCCGAGGACGCGGGCTTCTACGGACACGAGGGACTGGACACGACGGAGGTGCGCAAGGCGCTGGAGGAGGCCTGGGCGAAGCGTCAGCTCGGTCGCGGCGCGTCCACCATCACCCAGCAACTGGCGAAGAACCTCTGGCTGTCCACGGACCGGAGCCTGTTCCGCAAGGCGAAGGAGCTGGTGCTGGCCCATCGCCTGGAGGAAGCGCTCACGAAGAAGCGCATCCTCGCGCTGTACCTCAACGTCGTGGAGTGGGGGAACGGCGTCTACGGCATCGAAGCCGGTGCGCGAGAGCACTTCGGCGTGTCCGCCGCGCAGCTCTCCGTGGCCCAGGGCGTCATCCTCGCCGCGATGCTGCCGGCGCCCCGCAAGCGCTCGCCGTCGTCGGGCTCTCGGGCGCTGTGGAAGCGCTCGCATTGGATTGTCGACCAGCTCTCGTCCGTGGGGCGAATCAGCGGCGCGGAGGCGACCACCGCCCGCGCGGACATCGACCGGTTGCTGGGTCGGACACCCGCCGCGGACAGTGGTGGAGAGGATGAGGGCGCGGACGACGACGCCTGAGGCTCGTCCCGTCCGCGCCGTGCTCGGCTCATTCGGGCGTGAGCTGAAGGAACAGCAGGTCTCCCGCGCCTCGTGAAGCGTAGGTCGCTCCATCGGGTGACAGGGCGTCATTGAACGGGACGCAGAGCCGCGCCTGTCCACCGGACGTCACCTGGAGCGCCGCGTTGCCCGGGCCCGTGATGCCCAGGGCCCGCGAGTCGAGGTGCGCACCCCTGGCGTCATAGCGCGCCACGAAGTGGAGGACGTCACCCTGGGGGATGGACGCCTTCCCGAGCGCACCGCCTCCCAGGTCGAGCCGCCCATCCCGCGTCCAGCCTCCGACAATGAACTCACGCTCCGCGCTCACTCCCAAGGCATGGGCCTGACCCGCGCTCCTTCCGCCCAGGACATGAACCCAGCCGTCCGCGGCCGTCGCATGCAGGGTGCCGAGCAGCACGTCCTCGCTCGCGTCGATGTCCTTCCCGCCGAAGGAGAACCTGCCGTTGATGTCGCCGACGAAGGCCACGTCTCCCTGGGCGAATGGCGCGAGCGCGCGGATGCTGCCCCGTGCGCCATTGAGCGCACGGAACCACTGGGGCGTGCCGTTGGCGGAGAGCTTTCCGAGGAAGGGCGTTCGGACCCCCGTGGCCCCCAGCACCTGCGAGTCGGTGTCGCCGCCCACGTAGATGAAGCCCGCGCCATCCGTGGCGAGCGCCTCCGCGCGCGTGCCCGAGTCGCCACCAGGAAACGCGAGGGACCAGGCGTTCGCGCCATCCGCGTGGAACTTCGCGAGGAAGAGCGCGGGCACGTGGTCATCTCGCGTCCTGTTGCCCGGGTCCGCATAGAGCCTGCCTCGGCCCAGGCTCATCTCCCCCTGGAAATGGCCGGTGACGACGACGCTGCCTTGCGAGTCGATGACCACCGCCTGCGCGCGAACCAGCCCCGTGCGGGTGATGCCCGAGGACGGAGCGGGGTGTTCCGCGCGAACGCCTCGGGACCAGAGGGGCTCTCCTTCGGGTGACAGCTTGAGGAGGAAGAAGCCGGAGGTCGTGGGTGATTCCTCGATGAACGGCAGCGCGCCCGTGCCCAAATCTGGAGCGCCTTGATAGGCACCCACCAGCCACGCCTCACCCGAGGCCGAGACGGCGAGCCCCGTCGCTTCCACCTTCGCGCCCAAGGCATACGCGTGGGACCAGCGATGCGCGCCGTCCGCGCCATAGCGCGCCACGACGAGGCCGCGCTCTCCCTGGAAGACGTCGCCGCCGAAGTCACCGCTGCCGGTGAAGGAGCCCGCCACGAGGAAGTCGAGGCCGTTCTCCGCGGTCGCCATCACCTGGACGTGCTCGTCGCCCGGGCCGCCCCGGTGAAGCACCCAGTCGGGGGCAGGCACTGGATTCGTCGGAGGGACAGGCTCCATCTCCACCACGATGCGTGGATGCAGGGCTGGGTCGCGGTCCTCGCGCGAGCTGAAGTCCGCGCCGTCGGCACCCGACGAGTAGAGCCCGAGGTTCACGACGCCGTTGCCCGTCACCGCGCGTGTCACGTCCAGCTCCGCCCAGCTTCCGGAGCGCAGCGCCCCCGCGGTGAACAGGGCCGGGCCGAAAAGCGAAGGCTGTTGGTCGAAGGTGACGACGTCCTCCTTCCATTGAGGGTCGACGCGATGGACGACAGGGCCGTCCGTCGAACCATTCGTGACGAACAGGCGCAGGGTGGCGCGCTTCACCCGTCCTTGCAGGCCCTTCACCTGGAAGCGGAGGAAGGTCCGGTACTCGATGGGCGTCCGGTCCACGCAGAGCTGCTCCTCCGCGCCCAGGTTCGTCGACGGCCGCGAGGAGTCGACCTGCGCGTCCGCGATGGCGATGAAGGTGTTTGCTCCCGCGGCGGGGTCGCCGTGTTGCTCCAGCGGCTCCCTGTCCAGGGACGAGGTGTTGCCTCCGCAGTGGGGGAGCAGGGCCAGGACCGCCAATGCGCCTGCTTCCCGCCACCCTCGCTTCCAGCTTCTTCCGTGCATCCATCCCCCCATGCCAAACGCTCGTGGGGGGCTCGCTGTGCATCGTGGGTGCCGCGCTCACCGGGCGAGCGAGGTGCGCGGCACGACGCCCGCCTCGTCCCAGGGGATGAGGCGAGGGCAGGGCGCTTCCATCTCAGGGAAGTGTCGACGTCCACGCGGGGTGGTTCGGGGTTCCTCCTAGAGTCCTCCGACCTCCAGCGCGCCGCCCAGTCCCGGGAAGGGCTTGGTGAGCACGGCCTGGAAGACGATGTCCTCGAGGAGGATTTCCACGGGGAGCTGCGGCGTGCCGAGGTCCCCGCGCACCACGGTGTTGCTGACGATGAACCAGACGCGTCTGCGTCCCACGGCGTCCTTCAGCGCGGGACTGTCGATGCGCACCGCCGTGCGGGTGGTGGGGGCGAAGTTGCGCGAGGGGAGGACCTCCGCCGCCTGCGCGTAGTACGCCGGTCGGTTCAGGTCCGTGTAGAAGACCGGGTCCTCCGGCGTGGCCTGCCCGGTGAAGGACAGGCGCATGGCCGTGCGCAGCGTCAGCGACGAGGACGGATTGACGACCTCGAGCGTGGCGGCGACCTGCTCCACCACGAGGTCCAGGTCCTCGGTGTTCACCGACTCCTCGGGCAGGTCCAACGCCACCTCCGCGTAGACGGGTTGGAGGACGGAGGTGACGGGCACCCTCACGTCGAAGGGCTCTGTCGCGATGGCGATTTCCGCCGAGCAGCCGGACAGGAACAGGAAGCACGAAGCCAGCAGGGCGCGGGTCATCATCGGAAGGTCCAGGAGAGGTCGAGGACGGGAAGGACGGGCAGTTCCTCGCCCGGAACGGCTGGGTCGCTCAGGTCCACATAGGTGGCGCCGAGCCCGAAGCCGAGATTCTCTCCGCCGTAGCGGATGCCCGCGGCGGCACGGAAGGTCGCGCCGCCCTTCACGCGCACGCCGGCCTCGCCCACCACGGACCAGGGGCCCGCGAAGTTGAGGGCGGCCCCGCCCGTGAAGGAGAGGTAGTCGGAGGTGTAGCGCGCGTAGCGGGCCTCGCCCTGCACGAGCAGCGGACCGAGCACCAGGCCATAGACGCCGTAGACGGAGGGGCCGCTCAACTCCGGCTCGAAGCGCTGGAGGGAGGGCGTCTCCGACTCGACGATGTCCGAGTAGACGGAGCCGCCGATGAAGTGCGTGTAGCGCGCGCCCAGCACCACGCGGTGCGGGCCCGCCGCCACCGCCCAGCGCAACCCCACGTTGGGCGCGAGCATCACGTCCGCGAAGACGGAGGTGTCCACCACCAGCCCCGCGAAGAGCGGCAGCGCGCCGCGCTGGAGTCCCAGCACCGGCGCGTCGATGACCTCGGCCGCGTCCGTTCCCATCAGTCGCGCGGTGTTGGTGCGCACGCCTGGGGGCGGCTCGGCGGAAGACGGCGTGGAGAGCAGCAGGACGGCGAGGATGCAGGGCAGGATGTACCTGGCGCCACCTGGTGCGCCGGGACGTCTGGAAGGACTCAAGCCGGGAGCTCCTGTGAAAGGGGCCCCGTGTCTAGCGTGTCGCTTCACCGCGTCGACTCGTGCGTCGCCCAAGTTGGTGAACTGTCGACAGATGTTTCACGCGGTCATTCGCGACCTGCCCGGAGCTTCGTCTCATCCGGGAGGAGGCGACCCTCCGGCAGCCAGGTCGGCCGGTGCGCGTCCACCCGCCTTTCTCATTGCGGACGCGAGCCGTGGACCGTACGTTCCGCTCAATTCAATGGGCTCCCATATAAATCGGACCAGCGGCGAAGACGTGCGCGAGGTGATGGACGGCATCCGCCGAATCGTGCGGCTGCTGAGGGTCTCCGCGAGGGCCTCAGAGCGACTGGTGGGCATCAGCGGAGCGCAGCTCTTCGTGCTCCAGCAGCTCGCGGAGGCGGGGCCCTGCTCCATCAACGCCCTGGCCGAGCGGACGCTCACGCACCAGAGCAGCGTATCGGTGGTGGTGGCGCGGCTGCTGGAGCGAGGGCTGGCCACGCGGCGCCCCTCGGCGGAAGACGGTCGCCGGGTGGAGGTGGCGCTCTCACCCGCGGGGCGCGCCTTGCTGCGCGAGACACCCGCGATGGCGCAGGCCCGGCTCATCACCGGGCTTCGACGGCTGGAGCCTGGCGCGCGCGAAGGGCTGGCCCAGGGGCTGTCCGCCCTGGTGAGAGAGCTGGGGCTGGAGGGAAACGAGGCGCCGCTCTTCTTCGAGGACGAGCCCTCTCCTGGCCGGGCCCGCGCGATGAAGAAGACGCCCCGCAAGAACAAGAAGGAGAAGTCTCATGGAGCGGCCTGAAGCGAGTCGAGTGGAGGCGGGGCAGGGAGAGGAGGCTCGCGCGAGGCTGCCGGTGGCGCCGTCCATGGGCCCCACGCTCGCGGGCATGCGCGCGCCCGCGACGGTGGACGTGGTGGACCGGAGGGTGGTCTTCATCAGCGCCCTCGCGGTGGTTTTGGCCGTGGCGGCGGGACTGGTGGCCCAGGGGCTGGGCGCGCTCATCCACCTCTTCACGAACATCGCCTTCTTCGGCCGGTTCTCCACCGCGGAGGTCTCCCCGGTGAATCACTCGCTGGGCGCGTGGGTCATCGTGGTGCCGGTGGTGGGCTCGCTCATCGTCGGGGTGATGGCGCGTTATGGCTCACGGGCCATCCGGGGCCACGGCATCCCCGAGGCGATGGAGCAGGTGCTCTACAACCAGAGCCGGATTCCACCTCGGATGACGTTCCTCAAGCCGCTGTCGGCGGCGGTGGCCATCGGCACGGGAGGACCGTTCGGCGCGGAGGGGCCCATCATCGCCACGGGGGGCGCGCTGGGCTCCTTGCTGGGGCAGGTGCTGCGCGTCACGGCGGATGAGCGCAAGGCGCTCCTGGCCGCGGGCGCGGCGGCGGGCATGGCGGCGACCTTCGGCGCGCCTGTCTCCGCGGTGCTGCTGGCGGTGGAGTTGTTGTTGTTCGAGTACCGCCCGCGCTCGGTCATCCCGGTGGCGCTGGCCACGGCCACGGCCACCGGTGTGCGGCTGGCCTTCGAGGGGAGCGCTCCTGCCTTCGCGATGCCGGAGCTGGCGCTGCCGGGCGGCGCGGCGCTGGCGTTCTACATCGTGCTGGGCGCGGTGGTGGGCCTGGCGTCCACGCTGGCCACCCGCGCCGTGTACGCCATCGAGGATGCGTTCGAGCAGCTGCCCGTGCACTGGATGTGGTGGCCGGCGCTCGGGGGGCTCGTGGTGGGGGTGGTGGGCTGGTGGTCTCCGCGCACGCTCGGCGTGGGCTACACCAACATCGAGGACATCCTCTCCGGGCGCTTCGTGGGCACGGCCATGCTCGTGTTCTGCGCGCTGAAGTTCGTGTCCTGGTCCGTGGCGCTGGGCAGCGGCACCTCCGGCGGAACGCTGGCGCCGCTGTTCACCCTGGGCGGTGGACTGGGCTCGGGGCTGGGACTGCTGGCGATGCGGCTTGCGCCCGGGCTGGGCGTGGACCTTCGCGTGGCCGCGCTGGTGGGCATGGCGGCCATCTTCGCGGGGGCTTCGCGCGCGTTGCTGGCGTCGGTGGTGTTCGCCTTCGAGACGACGCGCCAGCCCTTGGGGTTGTTGCCCCTGCTGGGCGGCTGCGCGGCGGCCTATCTGGTGTCGGCGCTGTTGATGCGCCACTCCATCATGACGGAGAAGCTGGCGCGGCGCGGCGGGCGGGTCCTCACCGAGTACGGCGTGGATGCGCTGGGGCAGGTGTTGGTGCGCGAGGTGGGGCTCAAGCCCGTGGTGACCCTGGACGCGGACCAATCCTTGGAGTCGGTCCGCGCGTGGCTGCTGTCGGACGCGGCGGGCACCCGTCACCAGGGCTTCCCGGTGGTGAAGGAGGGCGCCCTGCTGGGCGTCGTCACGCGCAGGGACCTGGTGGACGGGCAAGCGCCCGAGGGGCGGCGTGTGCGGGACGTGGTGAGGCGTCCTCCGTCGGTGGCGTATGAGGACAGCTCACTGCGCGAGGCGGCGGACCTCATGGTGGAGGAGGGCGTGGGTCGCCTTCCGGTGGTCCGGCGTGAGACTCCTTCGAGCGTCGTGGGCATCATCACCCGGAGCGACCTGCTGGGCGCGCATCGGCGGCGGCTGGAGAACTCGCGGCGCAGGGAGCGTGGACTGGGTGGGCCGTTGCCGGCCCGAGGAGCCTGAAGCACGTGCACGTGGACGGCGAGGCGGGAACACAGGAGCGCGAGCGGGCACTGGAGCTGCTGCGCCGGTTCGGGTGGAACGCCACGTCCTTCCAGGTGCTGATGCCGGGCTTCCGCTACTGGTTCGACCCGGCGGGGGACGCCTTCGTCGCGTACGTGGACACGGGCGGCGCGTGGGTGGCGGCGGGTGCGCCCATCACCGCGCCGGAGTCCCTGCCTCGCGCGGTGGAGGGCTTCCAGGCCGCGGCGCGACAGGCGGGCCGGCGCGTGTGTTTCTTCGCAACGGAGCCGCGCTTCACGGAGTGGGTGCCCATGGAGTCGCTCTCCATTGGCGAGCAGCCCGTGTGGGAGCCGTCGCGTTGGGAGTCGGTGGTGCGCGGCAGTCGGAGTCTGCGCGAGCAGCTTCGCCGCGCGCGCTCGCATGGCGTCGTGGTGCGGGAGCTCCCCGCGCAGGTGTTGGAGGAGTCCGAGCATCCCACGCGTCAGGCGTTGGAGCGCCTGAGGAAGCGCTGGCTGGCGTCGCGTCGCATGGCGCCCATGGGCTTCCTGGTGCAGCTGCGTCCGGATGCCTTCGCGCGGGAGCGCCGTGCCTTCGCGGCGGAGGTGAAGGGCGAACTGGTGGGCATCCTGCTCGTGTCTCCCGTGTATGCGCGGGACGGCTGGTTCCTCCAGGACCTGGTGAGAGACCCCGAGTCGCCCAACGGCACCGCCGAGGCCCTGGTGGACGCGGCGATGCGCGCCGCCGCCGCCGAGGGCCGTCGCTACGTGACGCTGGGACTTGCGCCGCTGTCGGGCCCGGTGCGGCCGTGGCTGCGACTGGCGCGTGCGTGCGGCAAGCCGCTGTTCGACTTCGAGGGTCTGCGCGCCTTCAAGGCGAAGTTCCGTCCGGACGCGTGGGTGCCACTCCACCTCGCGTACCCCGAGCCTGGCGGTGGTTTCTTCGCCGTGTATGACGCGCTCCGCGCCTTCGCGCGCGGCAGCCTGGTGCGCTTCGGCGTGGCGACGTTGCTGCGGCGGCCCCGGTTGCTGGTGCATGGGCTGGCGGTGTTGCTGCTGCCCTGGACGGCGCTCCTGGCGCTGCCCGCCACCACGCGCTGGTTTCCCTCGGCGCGCGTGCAGTGGGGCTGGGTGTTGTTCGACGTGGGGCTGGCGGCGGGACTCTTCTCGCTGGTGCGCCGGTGGCGAGACGGACTGGCCACCGCGCTGGTGTGCCTCACCGCCGCGGATGCGTGCCTCACCTTCGTGCAGGCCGCCACCTACAACGCGGTGCGAGCGCGAGGGCCCGTGGACTGGCTCGTCATCACCGCCGCGGTGCTGGCGCCCGCCACCGCCTCCGGGCTGCTCGTCCGCGCGCGCGACTTCCGCCTGCCCGCGCGCTGACGCACCGCGCTTTCTCCACGACTCAACATCTCACCTGTCCCGCGGACCCCCTGGGTTTACACAGGTGGACACTCCTCCTCGCGTCTCCTGGACCGCAAGGCGAGGGCAATGCTGTTTTCTGGAAAGAGCTGTTCCGGCCTCGGGCGCCGTGACTTTCTCGCGGCGTCATCCGTCGTCGGTTGGGAGGGGTGACCATGCGAACGCCGTCCGGCGTTGCCCTGTCGCTCGCCGTGTTGCTGTGGGTCCATGAGAGCCACGCCGCGCCCGAAACACAGAGCTCGGCTCCGCCACCCTCGCCGTTGCCTTCGGGAGTGTCGGCCGTGTTGTGGAAGCTGTCGGTGCCCGCGAGCGCGGCGCCGACGCCCGAGCGGGTGGCGCTGGGGGAGAAGCTCTTCAACGACAAACGGCTGTCCCTGGATGACAGCACGTCCTGCGCCACCTGCCATGACCCGAACAAGGGCTTCACGGACGGCAAGCCGGTGGCCGAAGGCGTGAAGGGCCAGAAGGGCATGCGCAACAGCCCCACGGTGCTCAACGCCCTCTTCAATGCCTCTCAGTTCTGGGACGGGCGCTCGTCCACGCTGGAGGACCAGGCGAAGCTGCCCATCCTGAATCCGATTGAGATGGCCATGCCCTCGCCGGAGGCGGTGGTGACCAAGCTGCGGGGGATTCCCGAGTACGTCACCGCCTTCCAGGCTGTCTTCAAGCGGGACATCACCTACGACGACCTGGCGTCCGCCATCGCCGCCTTCGAACGCACGCAGTTCTCCGGCAACGCGCGCTTCGACCGCTTCATCCACGGCGAGACGAACGCGCTCAACGCGTCGGAGCGACGGGGCTGGGCCCTCTTCAACGGCAAGGCGCGGTGCAACGCCTGTCACGCGGGCAACGCGGTGTCGCCGCTGTTCAGCGACCAGAAGTTCCACAACATCGGCGTCGCCGCGCACAAGCAGGACTTCCCGCAGCTGGCGCGCGAGGGTGTGAAGGTCGTCCGGCTGGGCGACGAGCGGCAGATTGACGAACTGGCGCTGCAGACGCGCTTCTCCGAGCTGGGGCGCTTCCTGGTGACGAAGCAGGAGAACGACGTGGGCGCGTTCAAGACGCCCACGCTGCGCAACGTCGGAATCACCGGGCCGTACATGCACGACGGCTCGTTGACGACGCTGTGGGACGTGATGGACCACTACAACAAGGGGGGAGTGGCCAATCCCTACCTGGACGGAGGCATGCAGCGACTGGGGCTGACGGAGCCCGAAATCGATGACCTGGTGGCCTTCGTCTTCACGCTGACCGACGAGCGCTTCACGAAGTTCAATGGTCAGGAGCTGGCGCGGCAGCGCGCGCGCAAGGGCCAGCGGCCGGAGCGGGACACGGCGGTGGCGCTGGGGAAGAAGGGCAACCTGGGAGACCTGGCGCCCAATCCGGACCTGTCGGTGAAGAACCCGGCGGACATCGGTGTGTACGGCACCGAGACGCTGCCCAAACCCGCTTCGACGAAGCAGCCCTGAGGAGGCGCCGTCCATGGGGAACAAGTTCCGAAGCATCGAGACGAAGCACTATGAGGAACGCGACGCCTTCTTCGAGGGCCTGAAGCGGTTGGACCGGCGGGCCTTCCTGCGGGTGGCGGGCATGTCCGCGGGCATCGTCGCGGGGATGGGCCTGAGGACGCCGCAGAGCTTCCAGCTGGTCAACGTGGCGGAGGCTCAGGGGACGAAGCCGCGCTTCACCTTCGCGTACATCTCCGACACGCACCTGTACGAGCAGAAGCTGAATGACCGCTTCGTGCGCTCCATCCTGAAGGCGGTGGATGACGTCAACGGGTTGGACCCGCAGCCGGACTTCGTGTTGTTCGGTGGGGACCTGGCGCAGCTGGGGCAGGCGGGAGAGCTGAAGCTGGGGGCGCAGATTCTCAAGAGCGTGAAGGCGCCCGTGCGGATGATGGTGGGCGAGCACGACTGGTTCCTCGACATGGGGGAGCTGTGGCGGGACTTGTTCGGCGCGCCGAACTACTCGTTCGACCACAAGGGCGTGCACTTCGTGGTGCTCAACTCGATTCTGGAGAAGGACTTCTGGACGGAGCGGAAGCTCACGCCGATGGAGCGGATGAAGATTGTCGCCGGGTTGGACAATGGCATCCAGTCGCGCTTCGAGGTGGGCGGTGAGCAGCGCGCGTGGATGAAGCAGGACCTGGCGAAGGTGGACAAGAAGACGCCGGTCATCGTCTTCAGCCACTCGCCGCTCTACAAGTACTACCGGCCCTGGAACTTCTGGACGGACGACGCGGACGAGGTGCAGGCGCTGCTCAAGCCCTTCGAGCGTGTCACCGTGATTCATGGACACACGCACCAGTTGTTGACGAACCGCATCGACAACATCCAGTTCCACGGGATGTTGTCCACGGCGTGGCCGTGGCCGTATGCGCCGGAGGGGTTGCCGCAGCTCACGGTGCAGATGAATCGGCCGGACCCGTTCAGCCAGTTCGACGGCTGCGGGGATGGGCGGGTGGACGTGCTGGAGTCGGGGTTGGTGGACAAGCTGTACAACCTCTGGGAGCGCAATCCCATCACCGTGCGCGGGAGCTACCTCGCGTCGGGTGGGAAGCAGGATGCGCCGCCCCGGACGAAGCTTCCGAGCTACTGAGCGCGAGGGGACACGATGACCTACCGGATGAAGCTGTGGGTGGGAGCGGGAGCGCTGCTGTCCTTCGCGGGGGGCGTGGCATTGGCCACGAGTCCCGCGCCGCGTCCCGAGGCCCTTCAGACGAAGGAGTTGCCGCGGCATCAGGTGCCGGTGTCGAAGGACGGCAACCTGGTGGTGGGGATGTGTGACGGGGAGACGTCCCTGGAGGTGAAGGGCGTCAAGGAGGGGCAGAAGCTGACGCGCGCGCAGGCGGCGCGGGTGTCGGGCGAGCTGATGGACGCGTGGCGCAAGAAGAACCCGGATGCGAACTGGGACCCGGTGCCGCCGCCCGTGGTGGCGCAGGGACAGAAGCAGGCGCCGCAGCAGAAGAACCCGCCCATGGGGACGCAGAAGCCCGCGACGGGAGGGGCGGTGCGCGAGGGTGGGGTGACGGCGGAGAGTGGTGGCAAGGAGGTCCGCAAGCAGGCGGGGGTGAACATCCAGGACGGACATTCCTACGGCGCGTTCACGCAGCGGGACGAGGCGGTGTGGGCGGCGTCCACGCAGCAGTTCGTGGACGAGGGGCACCGCGTGTTCCACGACGCGGACGCGGTGGGCGGGACGATTGCGGTGTCCTGTGACATGTGCCACCCGGATGCGTCGAACACGCATCCGGAGACCTATCCGAAGTACCAGGTGCAGCTGGGCCGCGTGGCGCTGCTGCGGGACATGATCAACTGGTGCATCGAGAACCCGGTGCGCGGCAAGCCGCTGGCGGATGGGGACCCGAGGTTGCGCGCGATGGAGGCGTATATCTACGCGCAGCGGAAGGGCACGAAGCTGGAGTACGGGAAGAAGTAGCTGTTGATATGACCCCTCGGGTGGAAGGTCTGCCCGGGGGGGCGTCATGAAGCGGTGGCTGTGGTGCTGGTTGGGTGTCTGGCTGTCGTCGTGCGCGACGACGCCGACGCCCGCGAGTGAGCACGAGTATCCGGACGAGTACACGCGGCTGGAGGAGGGCGCGTGCGTCACGTTCCTGTGCGCGGAGGAGGCGTGTGGCCTCTATCGGTGCGAGGACGTGGAGTCCTGGGGCCGCGTGGTGCCGGCGCGGGGTGCGTCGTTCGTCCTGCCGCCGAGCGCGGTGCGCTCACCGCAGCGCAACTGGGGCAACGTCCAGGGGCTTCCCGGGCACGTGCAGCCCGTCTTCGTCATTCGCTGGTACGGGCGGGAGCTGCTGCCCAGTCAGAGGCGATTGCTGGAGATGGCGAAGGCGCTGGCGACGAAGCCGCGCGAGAAGCACCACATCTTTCCCCAGGAGTTCAAAGACTGGCTCGAGCGGCAGGGCATCAACATCCACAAGGAGACGATGCTCATCGACATCGACACCCATCACCGCATCCACAAGGGATTCAGCGGTGGACCTTGGAATGGAGAATGGCGGAAGTTCCGTGATAACCACACGGGGGCGACCCAAGAGGACATGTACCGATACGCTCGGGAGATGATCATCCGCTTCGACCTGGTGGGACCCATTCTGCCGTACCACCTGCTCGTGGGCCCTTCCCTCGACTACTGAGCCCATGACGCGCTTCTTCCATCTGGAGCGGGGTGACGGCGAGCGGCAGAAGGGCACGTACAAAGCCCGGCACAAGTGGGGGCTGCCGGGAGTCACCTGCCCTCACTGTCATGCGACGTGGGCCAGCACGGGCTTCAACTATCCCGCCCTGGACCTGACGAACCATCCCGCGGCGAAGAATCTCGCGAAGGCTTACCTGGAGAAGGACTTCGAGGAGTTCGAGCTGCTGCGCGAGCAGCTCCGGCCCTTGTTGCCACCAGACAGTCCATTGATGCCGGGCGCCTTGTTCGGCCCCCTGGTGGGAACGGCGCGGGGACCCTTCGCTGCCTTCCTGCAGCAGTATGGGGACGTCGTGCTCGTCCGCCCGGACGCGCTGGCGCGTCTACATGCCGCCGGACTGAGGGGACTGAAGGGTGTCAGCACCGAGCTGCGCTTTCGGCCAAAGGATGTCGAGGAGCTGCTGGAACTGGCGGTCGAACCGCGCGGTCTGCTGCACCCTGACTGCATCCCGCGCTCGACGCAGCCTCCGTGTCCGAAGTGTGGTCGACATGGCTTCAGTCTCCCCAAGGAGCCCGTCCTCGACGCGGCGTCACTCCCGCTGGATTTGGACCTCATGCGACTGAGGAACTTCGCGATGGTCCTCGTCGTCACCCAGCGCTTCAAGGACGCCGTGGAACAGCTCGAACTGGACGGACTGAGCTTCCGCGAACTGCCCGTGCGCTGACCTCACGCGCTTCTGACGCGCTCGCCCGCCAGCACGCCGAGCATTTCGCTTGGAGGACCGACGAGCCCACATGAGACGCGAGTGTTGACGACGGTGGCCGGAAGGACGATGACTCGCCAGCAACGTCGTCCTCGCGCCCATGAGCTTCTCTCCGCCCATCTCCGTTCCTTCTGATGCACTCACCACCCTGCGAGACAGGGGCTACGCCGTCCTGGACCGCGCGGGCCTGTCCGAGCTGGTGGCCATCCCCGCCGCCACGATGGACCTCTGGCGGCCCACCTGGGGTGACCTCCCGGCGGACGGCTACCTGCGCGACGGTGGCCGGTATCGCTCGCGTCGACACTCGTGTTTCATCGTCGACGGCGACACCGTCACCCCCGTGCCCCACCGCGCGCACTGGCAGCCCGTCGAGTACAACGCGCTGCACGGCGGCCTGGAGCGCTGGTTCGAGCCGATGCCTCCCGCCGTCGTCTCGCGGCCCGAGTGGCCCCAACTGCTGAGTCGGCTCGCGGCCCTCGGCTCCGCGCTGAAGGGCGCTCAACCCTGGTACGTGGAGTCGCACCAGTTTCGCATCGACACGACGGATGGCATCGGCCGCCCGACGCCCGAGGGCGCGCATCGCGACGGCGTGGACTTCGTCGTCGTCCTGCTCGTCGGTCGCCAGGGCATCAAGGGCGGCGAGACGCGCGTGTTCGAGGCCGCCGGCCCCAATGGCATCCGCTTCACCCTGACGGAGCCATGGTCGGCGCTGCTGCTCGACGACGAGCGCGTCATCCACGAGAGCACTCCGATTCAACCCGTGGACGGTCAGGGGCACCGTGACACGCTGGTGCTCACCTTCCGCGCGAAGGGTTTCCAGGGGCCCTGACGGTTCCCCTGGCCGCCGCGCGGAGGTCTCAGGTCTTCGGAGTGATGGAGACCTTCAGGCCCTCGGCCCAGACCTTGTGCTCGTCCGCGTAGTACAGGTACGCGCGGCTCGGCGGGCCGGTGTACGTGCCGGGCACGGTGGCCACCAGCGACAGGGGTACTTCCAGGCGCATGCGGGGCTTGAGGCCGCGCCAGTAGAAGACGACGTCGCGACCGCGCACCTCGTAGGCGTCCACCAGTCCCCGCGTCAATAGCTCCTTGAGCTGGTCATGCCGCACCTCCAGCCCGCCCGGTACGCCGAAGATGGCCATCGTCGATGGCAGCGCCTGGTTCGTGCGGTTGAGGACCATGAGCCGTGCCTCGATGGGCTCGCCCTCGGTGAGCTGCTGCTTCGACAGGGACACCTCCAACGCGACCAGGCTCTTCTCCGAGTCGCGCGGCATCCGCGCGCTGTAGGTCACCTCCACCGAGTAGGGCAGCTCCGAACTCCCCTCCATGCGCAGCTCCACCCGGCGTCCTCCAGGGCCGAGCAGGCCGCTCATGTCGGGCAGCTTGAGGGTCTCCTGCGCGGAGGCCTCGAAGCTCACGGGCTCGCCCACCAGGACGTCCTCAACGAAGAGTCCCACCTTGCCCGGTGCCGGCTTCATGGCGTGGACGTCGTAGGCGAGGATGGCGCGCAGCGCGAGCACCGTGCCCTGTGTCGACCCGAAGCGCCCGCCGTCGTTCGAGCGCGCGAGGAACTTCAACGCCTGCCGCGCATTCGTGAGGTAGGCGGGCTCTCGCAGCCACGCCAGCATCGCCAGCGCCGTCGTCTCGATGAGCAGCGATTGCCCCGTGCTGCCGACGACGGATTGCGAACCCCCTTCGACCTCGCCCGTCTTCCCCTGACGTCTGGCGAGCTGGGCCATCAACACCTTCGCGCCCGCGTGGTCGCCGGTGAGCGACAGCACATTGGCGGCCAGCGCCGTCACATAGCTGTTGGAGCTCTTCGCCGCGCTCTTCTTCACGAAGGCGACCTCGCGCTCCAGGTTCCGCGCCATGTCGGCGGGCCGGGGTGCGCTCTCCAGCAAGGCCCAGGTGATGTAGGCGTTGGAGGTGTCCGCCTGGTCTCCTGGAGGTGTGAAGCCGCCTCGCCCGTCGCGTTGTTTCAGCAGCCAGTTCCGCGTGCGCGCCAGCATGGCCCCGTCCACTTCGATGACCTGACGCATCTCCGTGAAGCTCAGCAGGGCGAAGGCTGTCAGCCCTCCGTGGGCGGGGCTCTTGCCGAACCACTCGAAGCCTTGCTCCGGCGTCTCGTAGCCCAGCAGCCGCTGATAGCCCTTCTCCAGTTTCTCCTTCGCCGATTTCACCAGCTCCGCCCGCGCTCCCGGGTGCCGCTGAAAGTATTGGAGCGCCATCGTCATGGGGAACGTGGTGGCGCTGGTCTGCTCGAAGCAGCCGGTCGGCTCGCGGATGAGACGGGCGAACGACTCGGTCATGTTGGCCAGGGGGCCCGGGTACACGACGACGGACGCGCGGATGCTGGCGGGGTCCACCGTGTCTGGCAGGGTGAGGGTGTGGACCGCGGGCTGCGTCCGCGACAGCGCGCCGCCGAAGGACTCGCGTCCTGGGAAGCCCTGGGCCTGGATGGCCAGCGTGCGGGTGACGATATCCGTGTGGCCGCCGGCGCTCGTGGTGAGCTTCACCTCCACGGGCTGGGACTGCTGGCCAATCTCCAGCGTGAGCAGCCGCCGCTCACGCGCTCGCGCCGCGAGGTCCCGAGGCACGTCCCCGGTGAGCTTCACGTCACCGCTCACCTCCGCCTTCACCGCGATGTTCGTCAGCGTGGCGTCTGTCCCGTTCACCAGCGCCACCGGCAGGCGCACCACGTCACCCGAGGTGACCTCGAGCGGCAGCTTCGGCTCCGTGTAGAAGGGCTGCACGGACTCCAGCTCGGCCACGGATGCACCGAGCGCGCCGTCCACGTCCACCGCCCCGGCGAAGGCCTTGAACGTCGTCACCGAGTCGCTCATCGCGAAGCGCACCCGCGCCTCTCCAGTGGCTGCGTCGGTGCGCACGCCCGCATTCCAGTAGAGCGTCTCCGCGAAGTCCCTCCGCTCGCCTTTCTGCCGGTCGGGTGATGCGAGGTGGGCGTACTCGCGTTGATACACGAGGGTGTCCCGTACCCGCGAAAAGCCGACGACCTTCATGCCTTCGAATTTCGCCAGCGCGTCGCGAAGCTCCAAGGGGTTACCGCGCGCCGGGTCGAACGGCCGCTCATTCCCCTCCATCAACAGGTACGCCGAGGCGAGCAGGTCCCTCTGGGCGTTCGGGTCGAAGTACCCCCTGTTCCATTTCTTGGCGCCGGGGGGCGTGCCCCTGCCGCGTCGCAGCTCCGCTTCCAGAGGAGAGGGAGGCCATCGTCGCGAGGTGTGGGCCGCGAGTACGCGCCTTGCGGCCTCGTCGTGGTCCGCCATGAAGGTGAGCGGATCAACGAGCGCGAAGCGGCGCCACCCCTGGGTGCCGAGCAGCAGGTCCGTGGCGAGCGGGGACTTGGGGTTCGAGGTGTCGAGGTAGAGGTGCGCGTCGGCGAGCTCCTTCACCTCGGGCTCCAGCAGGACCATCACCGGAAGCAGGGGCGCGTGCTCGCGCTTCTCCTGGAGCTGGAGGACGGCGTCGTCGGTGACGGTGAGCATCACCAGCGCGGAGACGGGCTTGCCGTCGCGCAGCGTGCGCGCGGTGAGCTCCACCTCGTCGCCCGGCGCATGGTGCGCGCGGTCCGCCTTCAACTCGATGGAGAGTGCGTTCGCGGGCTGGCGGAACAGCAGTCGCTCCGCGAGCGGGCGCCCATCCTCGGTCCACACCGTGGCGATGAGCACGCCGTCCGCAACACCGGCTTCCAGTGTCACGTCGCCGTCTTCGCTCAGCGTCGCCTCCGCGACGCGCACGTCGCGCTGGTTCAGGGTCACCTTCGTGCGGCCCACGCCCGCCGAGTCCACCGCGAGCCGCACCTTCTGGCCAGCGGCGATGACCTCGTCCTTCGCTCGGAGGACCGCGCCCGTGGCCTTCACCTCGGGCAGCGGGAAGGTCTTCTTGATTCCGGCGGGTGAGTCGACGCGCAGCGCATAGCGAACGCCCGCGGTGGGTGTGAGTTCGAAGCGTCCGCGGCCCTCATGCTCGGAGCGGACGACGGAGACCTCCCTTCCCGTCGCGAGGTCCACCACCGCGCCCGTCAGGTCCGCGGGCTTGCGCATGGGCGTCCTCGCCTCGAAGTAGACACGCGAGGTCAGCCCCGCGACCAGGTCTCCGCCCTCTGGACACAGGGCGACGTCGAGCGTCTGGAGCAGGATGGGAATCGTCTTGGCCGCCGTCTCCACCACGCCACCATCCTGGAGGGTGAAGGAGAGCGTGCCGTCGCCGCGCTCGATGGCCTCGGGCAGTTCGAAGCTCACGGTGCAGTGGCCCTGGGCATCCACCTCGCAGGGCTTCTCCGCGACGCTCTTGCCGTCGACGAGCGCGGTGGCGGTGACCTTGGCGCCCTCGGGGATGCCGCCCTCCGCGCGTTGGACCTCCAGGGTGGCGGTGACGGTGTCGCCGGGGCCGTAGCCGTCGCGGAGGAACGCAATCTGGGACTTGAGTCGGGGGGCACGGTAGTCGCGCACGTCGAACTTGCGCATCACCTGGGCGGTGCCCGTAAAGGGGTCGTTGACGACGAGCGTGTATCCCCCGCCGGGCAGGTCGCGAGGGATGGGCCAGGCGTAGCCCCAGACGGAGTCCGAGGTCTCCACCTCGCCCCGTCCGACGATGGTTCCCTGGGGCCCCGTGATTTCGATTTGCCCGCGCCGGGAGGCGACATGGGGCCTGCGGCTGAGGGCCTCGAGCACGAGGCCGCGAATCAAGACCTGCTCGCCCGGGCGGTACATCGGCTTGTCGAGGCTCACGTAGGTGTACGGCCGGTCCTGGGCCGTGAGCGCCTCTGGCCGGGCCCCGGGCCCCCCCACGAACTCCTTCCGGGGGAGCACCGGCACCCGTGGGAAGGTCGTGGCGAGACCCACCAGGACGGCGAGTACCGCGAGCACTCCCAGACTCAGCGAGCGGAACAAGGTCATGTCGGCTCTGTGCGCAGGCGCCGTGGGAAGCTCCACGCCGGCTCATCGCGTGGGGCCGTGGCTCCTCGTACTCCGCGCGACGATACCTCGGAGGCGACCAGGAGTCGCACTCATGGTGTTTCTGTTCCGGGGTTTCTGCTGCAACAGCAGAAGCTTCCAGGAGGCCGTGTTTCGAGGCCGTCCCCCTGGAAGCTCCACGCGGGCTTCAGTGACTCAGGATTTCGGGGCGATGGTGACCTTCACGCCCTCGGTCCAGACCTTGTGCTCGTCGGTGTAGTACAGGTACGCGCGGCTCGCGGGACCGGTGTACGTGCCGGGCACCGACGCCACCAGGGACAGCGGCACGTCGATGCGCTTCTTCGCCTCCATGCCCCGCCAGTACAGGACGACGTCGCGTCCCAGCACCTCGTACGCATCCACCACCTTGCGCTTCACCAGCTCCTTGAGCTGGTCATGCCGCACCTCCAGGCCACCGGGCACGCCGAAGATGGCGACCGCCGTCGGCAGGTGCTGACCGGTGCGGTTGAGGACCATGAGGCGGGCCTCGGTGGGCTCGCCCTCGATGAGCTCGTGCTTCGCCAGGGCCACCTCCAGCGACACCTGCGTCTGCTTGGAGCTGTCCGGCACCAGCGCGTTGAAGGTGACCTCCACCGTGTAGGGCAGCTCCGAACCATCCTCCATGCGCAGCTCCAACTGGCGCCCACCGGGGCCGAGCAGCTTGCTCACGTCCGGCAGCTTGAGCGCCTCCTGCGAAGCACCCGTGAAACTGACCGGCTCACCCACCGGACGGCCCTCCACGAAGACGCGCACCCGTCCCGGGGAGACGTTGGCCGCGTGGGCCTTGTCGTAGGCGATGATGGCGCGCAGCGCGAGCACCGTGCTCTGCGTCGCGCCATAGCGGCCACCGTCGCTGGACTCCGCCATGTACTTCATCGCGCGCTGCACGTTCGCCAGGTACTCCGGCTCGCGCAGCCAGGCGAGCACGGACAGCGCCGTCGTCTCGATTTCGAGCGTGTCCCCCGAGCTGCCGACGATGGACTGCGTGCCGCCGCCCACCACGCCGTTCTGCTGCTGGAGCTTCGCGAGCCTGCCCATCAGCGACCGGGCCGACGCGCTGTCACCCGCGAGCGACAGCACGTTGGCCGCCAGGGCGACGACGTAGCTGTTGGTGCTCTTCGTCGCGGCCTGCTTCACCGCGGCCACCTCGCGCGTCAGCTCCTTCGCCGTGGCGGCCTTCTGGGGCGCGCTCTCCAGCAGCGCCCAGGTGATGTAGGCGTTGGAGGTGTCGGGGTCCTCCACCCAGACGTGCAGCGCGCGGCGCTTGCGGTTGAAGCCGCCCTGACCGTCGCGCTGCTTCAGCATCCATTCGCGCGTGCGCAGCAGCATCTGCGTGTCCACGTTGTGCACCTGCTGCAAGTCCGTGAAGTGGAGCAGGCCGAAGGCGGTGAGGGCCTCGTGGCCCGGGGCCTCGCCGAACCACTCGTAGCCCTGCTCCTTCGTCTCGAAGCCCACCAGTCGCTGGTAGCCCGACGTCAGCTTCTCGCGAGCGGAGGCGACCAGCTCCGGGTTCACCCCCGTGTGCGTCTGGAAGTACTGCTGCGCCATCGTCATGGGGTACGTGGTGGAGCTGGTCTGCTCGAAGCAGCCGCTCGGCTCACGGATGAGGCGCGCGAGCGACTCGGTCAGGTTGGACACGGGGCCCGGGTACAGGGCGATGGTCGCGCGGACGCTGCCGGGCAGCACGCTGTCGGGGAGGGTGATGGTGTGCGTGGCCGGCTTCTTCGAGGACATCAGCCCGCCGAAGGACACGCTGCCCGGGAAGCCTCGGGGCTTGATGGACAGCGTGCGGGTGACGGTGTCCGTGTAGTTGCCCGTGCTCGCGATGAGCTTCAGGTCCACCGGCTGCGACTGCTGGCCAATCTCCAGGGAGAGCAGTTGTCGTCCGCGCCCGTTCGCCGCCAGGTCCATGGTCCGGTTGCCGCTGAGCTTCACGTCGCCCTTCAGCTCCGCCTTCAGCGAGACACCCGTCAGCGCGGCGTCCGTCCCGTTCACCAGCGCCACCGGCAGACGGACGACGTCACCCGACGTCACCTCCAGCGGCAGCTTCGGCTCCACGTAGAAGGGCTGCGAGGACTCCAGCTCCGCGACGGCCGAGCCCAGCTCGCCCCCGTCACCCACCGCGCCGGCCGTGGCCTTGAACGTCGTCACGGAGTCGTTGGTCGCGAAGCGCACGCGGACCTCGCCGGTGCGCGCGTCGGTGCGCACGCCCGCGTTCCAGTAGAGCGTCTCCGCGAAGTCCACCCGGTCCCCGGACTTGCGGCCCGGTCGCGTCACGTGCGCGTACTCACGCAGGTAGATGAACGACGAGGGCACCCCCGGCTCCTGCCACACCGGAGCCGCCATCCCACGGCCGGCGTGCGCCCTCTTCTTCCGGGGCTGCTCATCCTGGATGGGAGCCTCGAGGACCTCCATCGCCACCTTGAGGTCCGCCGGAGCCTGCATCTCTGGCGCCCTGGCCAGAACGGGCTCAGCCGCGGGAGGGGCAGGAGGTGGGGGAGCCACGGCGGCCGCGGGAGCAGCCACCGCGCCCTTCAAGGCCCTGTCTTCATCCCTGAACGCCAGGCCATCGCCCGCGCCCTCCGCCATCTCCACGTCTTCCGGGGCCGCTTCGGCCCGCATGAACCGCCTGGAGACCTTGGGCAGGCGTTGATTCCGGTCCGCCTTGTCTCGAAGGCCCGGCAACCGCAGCGACGCATGCATCGCGAGCGTCCGCAGGGCCGCGTCTCCGTGGCTGGACATGAAGGTGCGCGGGTGGATGAACGCGAAGCGCCTCCAACCCTGGGTGCCCAGCAGCAGGTCCACCGCGAGGCGCGATTTCGGGTTCGTCTTGTCGAAGTAGAGCTGCGCGTCGGCGAGCTCCTTCACCTCGTGCTCCAGCAGCACCATCACCGGCAGCGACGGTGCCTGCTCGCGCTTCTCCTGGAGCTGCAGCACCGCGTCGTCGGTGACGGTGAGCATCACCAGCGCGGAGACGGGCTCGCCGCCGCGCAGGGTGCGCGCCGTCAGCTCCACGGGCGCGCCCGGCTCATAGCGGGTGCGGTCCGCCTTCAGCTCCACGGTGATTTCCTTCGCGGGCTGGCGGAACACCAGTCGCTCCGCCAGGGGCCGCCCGTCCGCGTCCCACACCGTGGCGATGAGCACGCCATCCGCCTTGCCCGGGTCCAGCGTCACGGGGTTCTCGTCCTCGGCGTCGAGCACCGCCGAGGCGACGCGCACCTCGCGCTGGCTCAGCGTCACCGACGTCCGGCCCACGCCCGTGTTGCTCACGACGAGCCGCACCAGTCCGCCCGGCGCAATCACATCCTCGCGCGCGCGGATGACCGCGCCTGTCGCCTTCACGGTGGGCAGCGGGAAGGTCTTCTTGATGCCGGCCGGTGAGTCGATGCGCAGCGCGTAGCTCGTGTCAGCGCGAGGGGTGAGCTCGAAGCGGCCCCGGCCCTCGTGCTCCGAGCGCACGGTGGCGACAATCCTGCCCGTCTTCGTATCCAGCACCACGCCCGTGAGGTCCGCGGGCTTGCTCGCGGGAGTGCGCGCCTCGAAGTACACGCGCGACGTCAGTCCCGCCACCAGCTCACCGCCCTCCGGGTACATCGCCAGGTCCAGCGTCTGGAGGAGGATGGGAATCGTCTTCGCCGCCGTCTCCACCACGCCGCCATCCTGGATGGTGAAGGCCAGCGTCCCTTCACCGCGCTCCATGGCCTTCGGCAGGTTGAAGCGGACGGTGCAGCGGCCCTGCGGGTCCACCGCGCAGGTCTGCTCGGCCACGCTGGCGCCGTCGACGAGCGCGGTGGCGGACACCTTCGCCGTCTCGGGCACGCCGCCCTCGGCGCGTGTCACGTCGAGCGTCGCGGTGACGGTGTCCCCGGGGCCGTAGCCGTCGCGGAGGAACTGGACCTGCGTCTTCAGGCGGGGCGCGCGGTAGGCACGCACCTCGAACTTGCGCTCCACCGGGGCTCCGGACGTCCAGGGGTCGCTGACGCGCAGGGTGTACTCACCACCGGCCTGTCCGGCGGGGATGGACCACGAGTAGCCCCAGGCCGTCTCAGGGGAGGACACCCGGCCCTGGGCGATGAGGTCTCCCCGGGGGCCGCGAACCTCGATGACGGCGTTCACTCCGCCCGTCATGGGCTTGTGGGTGAGGGCCTGGAGCACGAGCCCGCGCACCAGGACGGACTCTCCCGGGCGGTAGAAGGGCTTGTCGGTGGAGACGAAGGTGAGGGGGCGGTCGCGACCCTCGGGAGACGGAGCATTGGGGCGGGCGGCGAGCACCAGGCCAGGCACCAGCAGGACTGACGCGGCGAGGCCCAGGGCGCGGAGCACCCCGAGGAGGCGCGGGACAGGGAGGGTCATGTTGGCTCTGAACGGCTGACCGCGTGGGAAGTTCTGGACGGTGGGGTGATCAGCGCGCTCCCCGTGCCTGGGCGTGCTGACGTCCCCAGGAGCACAGGGACTCGAGCAGGGGCCGCAGGGTGAGGCCCAGGGGTGTCGCTTCGTACTCCACGCGGGGCGGAACTTCGGCGAAGACCTCGCGGCTCACCACGCCGTGTGCCTCCAGCTCACGGAGTTGCTGAATCAGGACCTTCTGGGTGATGCCGGGGATGAGGCGCTGCAGCTCGGACAGGCGGCGCCGGTGCTCCAGCAGATGCCACAGCACATGCAGCTTCCAGCGCCCGCCAATCACTCGCAGCGCCCGCTCGGCCGGAACCTCGGGAAGGTTCTTCATCGTCGTCGCTCCATGCTGACCTCCAGGTGGGTATCCCACGACGAAGTGGGTAGAGGCCATTGGCGAGGCCATGGCTCACTGCCTTCCGGAGGTGCGCGCATGAAGGTCGTGAGGCTGGCCCGCAACGGTGGGCCCGAGGTGCTGACGTACGAAGAAGTCCCGACTCCCACGCCCGGCGAGGGACAGGTCCGGGTGCGAGTGAAGGCCATCGGTCTCAACTTCGGGGACACCGTCATCCGGCAGGGAGATGCTCCTGTCCGGCTCGAGTTTCCCTTCATCCCCTGCATGGAGGCGGCGGGAGTCGTGGAGGCCCTCGGGCCGGGCGTAACGGGGGTGGGCGTGGGCGCGCGGGTAGTCATTCCGCTCTTCGTCGCGGGAAGGTTGGGAGGCGCCGCCGCCGAGTCCCTCGTCGTGGAGACATCGCTGCTGGTGCCCCTGCCCGATGCCATCAGCTTCGAGCAGGGCGCGGCGATGATGCTCCAGGGGCTCACCGCGCTGTGGATGTTGGCGCACGTGCCTCCGGCGGGGAGGGTGGTGCTGGTCCACGCGGCGGCTGGGGGCGTGGGCTCCTGGCTCGTGCAACTCGCCAGGCTCAAAGGGGCCCGGAGCGTCATCGCCACGGCGAGCACGCCGGAGAAGCTCGCGGTGGCGCGGAGGCTCGGCGCGGACGTGGTGGTGAGCTACGCGGAGCCGGACTGGCCGGCGCGGGTCCGCGTGGAGACGGAGGGGCGAGGCCCGGACGTCATCTACGACCAGGTGGGCGGGGAGGTGCGGCGGCTCGGGTTGGAGGTGCTGGCCATCCAGGGCACGCTCGTCATCTACGGCGGCGCGGCGACGCACCAGCTCGGCGAGTTGGACTCGGCGCAGGTGCTGGGGCTCTACAGCCGCAATCAGTTCGTCACGGGCTTCTCGGGCTGGCCGCTGTTCGGTGTGCCGGGCTTGCTCGCGCGGAGCTACGACGAGCTGTTCACGCTGGTGGGCTCGGGTCAGGTCGAGGTGCTCATCGGCCAGCGATATCCGCTCGCGGACCTCGCCCAGGCGCACCGCGCGCTGCGGGCCCGTGAGACGACGGGCAAGGTGCTGCTCATTCCCTGAGCCCGCGAGGGCAGGACTCGGCGTGTCGTCGGTGGGAGCACGGGGTGCGGGTGGCCAGGGCGCCGGGGTTGGGCGAAGCTGGCCCATCGGAATGGGAGCTGGCGCGCCGTGTTGGAGGCCGCGCCGCGCCGCCATCAGGAGATGAGGACATGGGCAGGTTGTTTGTCGTGCCGCTGCTGACCGGGCTGTTGACCGCTTCCTCGGCGATGGCGGAGGAGGACCCCTTCCTGTGGCTGGAGGAGGTGCAGGGGCAGCGGGCGCTGGAGTGGGTGCGCGCGCAGAACGCCAGAACGGAGGCGGTGCTGGAGAAGGACCCGCGCTTCGAGCCGTTCCAGGCCGAGGCGCTGCGCATCTTCACCGCCACGGACCGCATCCCCACGCCGTCCTTCCGCGCCGGTGGCGTGGACACCCTCTGGCAGGACGCGACGAACCCGCGCGGCCAGTGGCGGCACACCACGACGGACGGCTACGCGAGCGCCACCATCCCCTGGGAGACGGTGCTGGACGTGGATGCGCTGGCGAAGAAGGAGGGCGCGCCCTGGGTCTTGAAGGGCCACGACTGCCTGCCCCCCGCGGACCTGCGATGCGTCGTCTTCCTCTCCAACGGCGGCAAGGACGCGGTGGAGTCGCGCGAGTTCGACGCGGGCACGAAGCAGTTCGTCGAGGGCGGCTTCCGACTGAAGGAGGGCAAGCCGTCCGTGTCGTGGCTGGACATGGACACGCTGCTCGTGGGTCAGGACTGGGGCGGTGACACCCTCACCGAGTCCGGTTACCCCTACGTGCTCAAGCGCTGGAAGCGCGGCACTCCGGTGGAGCAGGCGACCGAGGTCTTCCGGGGCGAGCGCAAGGATGTGTCCGCCTCCCCCATTGTGTTGCACGACGCGGACGGGCAGCTCCAAGGGGTGCTCATCAATCGCGCGGTGACGTTCTACGAGTCGGAGCTGTTCCTGCTCGGAGACGCGGCGCCGGTGCGGTTGCCCTTTCCGCGCAAGGTGTCCTTCCAGGCGTTCGTCCAGGGACAGGTCGTCTTCACGATTGAAGAGGACTGGGGCCGCTTCAAGCAGGGGGCGCTGCTGGCCTGGTCGCTGGACGCGCTGAAGCAGGACGCCGCGAAGGCGAAGCCCACGCTCATCTTCCAGCCCGGGCCGCGTCAGGCCATCGAGCGCGTGTCGGCCACGCGCACCCGGCTGCTCGTCAACCTGTACGAGGACGTGAAGGGCGCGCTGGATGTCTACTCGTCGAGCAAGGGCCGCTGGACTCGCAAGCGACTGGCGATGCCGAAGAACGCGGCGGTGGAAATCGTCGCCACGTCGTCCTCGCACGAGAAGCTGTTCGCCGGCGCGGAGGGCTTCCTGGAGCCGACGTCGCTGTGGCTCGGTGACGCGGCGTCGGGCTCGGTGAAGCAGGTGAAGTCGCTGCCGGCGCGCTTCGATGCGACGAAGCACCGGGTGGAGCAGTTCTGGGTGAAGTCGAAGGACGGGACGAGGGTGCCGTACTTCCTGGTGCGGCCCCTGAAGCCCAAGGCGGGCGGCGTCACGCCGACGGTGGTGTACGGCTACGGCGGCTTCCAGGTCTCCAAGCCGCCCATGTACCTGCCGGAGATGGGCAAGTTGTGGCTGGAGCGCGGTGGGGCGTACGTCGTCGCCAACATCCGGGGCGGTGGCGAGTTCGGCCCGCGCTGGCATCAGGCCGCGCTGCGCGAGAATCGTCAGCGGGCGTTCGACGACTTCGCCGCCGTGCTGGAGGACCTGGTCCGCCGCAAGCTCACCTCCCCGAGTCACATCGGCATCTACGGGCGCTCCAACGGAGGGGTCCTCACCAGCGTGGTGATGACGCAGCATCCGGAGCTGCTCAACGCGGCCGTCATCGAGAGCCCGCTCATCGACATGATGCGCTACCCGAAGCTGCCGGCGGGCGCGTCGTGGGTGGGCGAGTACGGCGACCCGTTCGTCCCCGAGGACGCGGCGTTCATCTCCAAGTACTCCGCCTATCAGAACCTCAAGCCGGGCGTGCGCTACCCCAAGCCGTACATCACCACCAACACGAAGGACGACCGCGTGCACCCAGGCCATGCGCGCAAGTTCGCCGCGAAGCTGGAGGCCATGGGGCTGCCGTATCTGTACTTCGAGAACACCGACGGCGGGCACTCCAACGACTCCGACCCGATGCTCAACGCGCGTCGGTGGGCGCTGCACCACGTCTATCTGTCGCAGCAGTTGATGGACTGAGCGCTCAGCTCACGCTCTCCGCGCTGTAGCGGGCGATGAGGCCCGTGCGCACGGCGTGGCGGAACACGCGGGTGAAGAACAGGGCGGCCAGCAGGATGTAGAGCATGGCGAGGCCGCCCCCCATCAGCACCGTCGTCCACGACACCGAGCCCCCCGCGACGATGGTGCGCATGCCCTCGAACACGTACGACGGGGGCAGGAGCCGGGAGATGGCCTGCATCCACGAGGGCAGGGTGGACAGCGGGTAGAAGACGCCGACGAACGGGGACAAGAGCGCGGGGATGGGCCAGATGAACCACTCCGCGGAAGGGCCCAGTCGCAGCACCACCGCCGTGCCGACGATGCCGAGCGCGATTCCGAACAGGAACAGCACCAGCAGGAACGGCACCAGCATGGCGCCATAGACGAGCATCGACAGGCCGAACACCGCGCCCGCGACGACAATCATGACGACGAGTCCCACCGAGCTGGTCGCGATGCTGGAGAGCACCAGCCCGGTGACGTACTCGGCGATGGTCATGGGGGTGGCGAAGACGTTGAGGAAGTTGCGTGACCAGACGTCCTCGAAGAACGCCATCGTCACGCCCTGCATCACCCGGGTGAGGAAGTCCCAGAGGAGCACCGCGCCGAGCAGCGCCGGCAGGAGGTCCATGCCCGGCTCGCGGGTGATGGTGCCCAGGTAGCGGGTGATGAAGCCCCACAGGACGATGTCGATGGCCACCCAGACGAAGAGGGGGAAGACGCGCGAGGGGCTTCCGCGCAGCAGGTAGAACTGGCGCAGGACGATGGCGGCGGCGCGGGACAGGCGCATGGCTAGGCGTGCTCCAGGGCGAGGGGCTCGCGGGCCACGGTGATGAACAGCTCCTCCAGCGTCGCCTTGCCGTGCTCCTGGGGCAGCTTGCGCGGGTCTCCCTGGAGGAGCACCTTGCCGCGCGACATGAAGAGGACGCGGTCACACACCTCTTCCACCTCGTACATGTTGTGGGAGGTCCACAGCACGCCGCCGGTGCCCTTCGCGGTGAAGTCGCGGATGCGAGCGCGGATGTCACGCGCCGTCGACGGGTCCAGCGAGGCGGTGGGCTCGTCGAGCAGCAACAGCTGGGGCCGGTTGAGCATGGCCTTGGCGAGCGCGACGCGCGTCTGCTCTCCCGAGGACAACACGCCGCACTTGGTGTCGCGGAAGCGCGCGAGGTCGAACTCCTGGAGGAGGGCCTCGATTCGCTCGGAGACGCGCTTCACGCCGTAAATCATGCCGAAGTAGCGCAGGTTCTGGACGACGGTGAGGTTGCCGGGGAGCGGCGCGTAGACGGCGGCGAAGTTGGTGTACTCGAGCGCCTGCGAGCGGCGTTTGGAGAGGTCCACGCCCTGGATGTGGATGGCGCCGGAGGTGGGCTCGAGGACGCCGAGCACCATGTTGATGGTCGTCGTCTTGCCGGCGCCGTTGGGGCCGAGCAGTCCGACGATTTCGTTGCGGCCGACCTCGAAGGAGATGCCATCCACGGCGACGGTGCTCGCGTAGGACTTGCAGAGCTCGCGGACGGAGAGCACCGGTGGATTGCTGGAGGATTCGGCCATGTCGGGGGTGGAGCGTCCTGCGTCAGTTGTGAAGCTTCTCGTGCTTGCCGAGCATCTCGACGTACTCGGCGATTTTGCGCGCGCGCGTCTCGGCCTTCTTCACGTGGTGGATGCGGAAGAGCACCGCGTAGCGGTTGACGGAGTTGAGGGTGGCGAAGAACGCCTCCGCGCGGGGATTGGCGGCCAGGGCCGCGGCGAGGTCGGCGGGCACGGTGATTTTGCTCTGGGATTCGTAGGCGGCCTCCCAGCGTCCGTTCTGTTTCGCGTTCTCGATTTCGGCCAGCCCCGAGGGCTTCATCCGGCCCGCGGCGATGAGGGCGAGCGCCTTGTCGCGGTTGATGGTCGACCAGATGCTGCGCGGGCCGCGCGGGGTGAATCTCAGGATGTAGGCCGTGTCGTCGAAGCGGCCCTTCTGGCCGTCAATCCATCCCCACGTCAGCGCGACCTCCAGCGCCTCCTGATAGGTGAGCGAGGCGGGGCTGTGGCCCTTCTTGGTGAGCTTGAGCCACGCGCCGCGCGAGGTGGCGGCGTGCTTCTGGAGCCATGTGTCGAAGGCATCCATGTTCGCGAAGAAGACGATGGGTAGCTCGCCAGTCGGCGTCGCGGTGGCGGAGGCACCTGGAGTGGATGCCGGCTTTGGGGTCGCCACCTGGCTCGGCGTGGGAGCCCGTGGTTTGGACGTTGCCTTCCGGGCCGGGGCCTTCGCGGGAGCAGGCTCCTCGGGCGTTGCATTCCGGGCCATGGGCTTGCGGGGAACAGCCTGCTCGGGCACCGACGGCTTCTGGGCCGGAGACTTCTTCCTCGCGGACAGGGTCTTCTTGGCGGGGCTCATCGGGGCCGGCTTGTACCACGGGGCCGCGGAGGCGGAGGGCTGGTGAGGCGCTACTGCCGCAGCCGCCAGTCATCCTCGGCGGCCTGTCTCACCGACACGGGAATGGAGGGAGGTCCTCGCACGGTGCTCAGCCAGGCTTCCTTCATCTGCTTCGCACACCACGCCGGTGGCATGCGACCGACGAGTTGAAGGCATGGGGCCAGTATGCACGGGCCCCATGGTGGCGGTAGCGTCCCGGCGCATGCGCACTCTTTACGGGTTGAGCTACTCGGGTTGGACGGAGAAGGCCCGCTGGGCGCTGGACCACCACCGCGTGGACCACCGCTACCGTGAGCACATGCCGCTCATCGGTGAGCTGGCCCTGCGCTGGCGCACCCCGAAAGGCACGCATCCCTCCGTGCCGCTGTTCGTCGAGGAGGACGTCGCGACGACGGGCTCGTTCGCCATCGCCCGCCGCGCCGAGGCGCTGGGGCAGGGCTCGGCCTTGTTCCCCGCCAACGCGATGGCCGCCATCCAGCGCTGGGAGGCGGTGAGTGACCAGGTGTTGAGCATCGCCCGCGCCAGCGTGGTGAGCCGCCTGCTCCACAACCCGCGCGCGCAGGCGGAGAGCCTGCCCTCGTTCATCCCGGGTTTCCTCCGGGGCGTGTCCGCTCCGACGGCGCGGCTGGGCGCGCGCTTCATCGCACGCAAGCACAAGGCCATGGCGGACCCGGAGGCGGCGATTCGTCAGACGGCCATCCCCGCGCTGGAGCATCTGCGCGCCGAGCTTCGTGGACGGCCCTACTTGGAGGATGGCTTCACCTACGCGGACATCACCGCGTGCGCCATGCTCCAGTTCGCGCGGCCGGTGGATGATGCGTGGCTGCCGCTCGGGCCGGGGACGCGCGAAATCTGGCATCACGAGTCACTGTCCGCCGCGTTCCCCGACCTGCTCGCGTGGCGCGACGACCTGTATGCGAAGCACCGCCGCCCCCAGGCCCGAGCGTTGGGCGTTAGAAGCGGCGGCGCGGCGTCCCGCACGGGGTGACGAGGGACGCGGTTCGTTACTGGAAGCCGGAGGATGGACGGCCCGAGCGGGTGGGGGACTACAAGTCCGTCATTGGGATGCGCATCGACACCACGAAGGTGGGTGATGCTCAGGTGTTCCGCACCTGGGGCTGGGGCCTGGGACTCATCGTCTCCGAGGGCATCAAGGAAGCCCTGGAGCGTGAGCGGACTCCCGGCGCGAGGTTCACCGAGGTCTAGAGTCCAGGCTCCAGTTGCATGATTCGTGGACCCCCCAGGAGGGGCTCATGTCGCCACGTTGGTGTGTCGTGCTGCTCGGTCTGGTGATGGGGCTGGGGTGCTCCTCGGCCCGGGTTGTCCGCCTCGATACGGGTCAAGAGTCCTTCGCCTTGACGCCGCACGAGGAGGAGGGCGCGGAGCTGAGCGAGGCCCGACTCCGGGATGAAGAGTTCGATGTCGCGGTGAAGTCGCTGGCACGCGATGTCGCTCCTTCGCGCAATCCAATGAGTCAAGCCCGTGAGTTGTTTGGACTCCCTTCCCGCAGCGGGCTGTACCTCTACGAGGAGCGAACGCACCGACTCTCCGCCAGGGGTGAGCGCGCGTCCGATGGGCCCCATTTGCTGGAGGCGTATGCGGACGAGGAGATGACCCAGGCCTATGGTCGATGGTGCCAGCACAAGGGCACGCCGAGAGACTGTCTGCGTCTTCTTGATGAGGGGCCGCTGCTAGGGAGTGATGGCAAGTATGTGCTGTCGATGGCCATCGCCATGGGCTCGGTCTGGGAAGAGACGGCCGAGGCGCTGGAGGACATGACCGACCCCCAGGCGGTCCTCTCGATGGTGACAGCCTCGGTGACGATGTACATGCTCCTGTGGGCCTTGCCCGAGCCGGTGAGCAAAGGCGTGGCCGCCATCCTGACCTCGGTGGCGATTGCCTATCTGGGCGTGGATACAGTGCTGAGCATCATCGGTGGATGGGTGACCCTCGTGCGGGATGTGGAACGGGCCACCACGTTCGAACAGCTCGATGAAGCGGGTGGGGCATTTGGTGAAGTGCTCGGGGAGAACGCAGCACGCACCTTCGTGATGTTGGCGACGGCCGCCATCGGCAATACGGCGGGGCTGGCGGCGAAATCAGCGAGCCTGCCCGGCTCCGCGCAGGCCGCGCTCGCCGTTGAGTCGCAGGCGGGCTTCCAGTTCGCGGCGGTGGGAGGGGTTCGCGCGGTAGCCGTGTCGGGTGAGGGCTTCACGATTGCGCTCGCGCCCAACGCGCTGGCCATGGCGGAAGGGGGAAAGGCGGGGTCCCGCAAGAAGCAGTGGCACCACCTTGCAACCGACAAGAACGAGCGCTCCGCCGCGCGAGGCGGACCTTGGACGCCGGAGTTCAGGCGACTCTTCAGGAAGGCAGGGATGGAGCTGAAAGACTCCGAGAACATCGTGAAGGTGCGCGGGCACAAGGGGCCTCACCCCCAGGAATACCATCAGGCGGTTTTTGACCGACTTCGGGACGCGACGATGACATGTCGCACCGTTGCGGCATGTCGTAAGGCGCTGACCGATGAACTTCGACAGTTGGCTACGGAAGTCTCGACGGAGGGAACAGAGCTCCATCGGCTCGTGACTCGGGGCAAATGAAGTTGAGAGGATGCCCGAGATGCCGAACCGCTACTTCAGGCTGACGGAAGACATGCGAGCTGGGAACTGGGACCTGGGAGACCTCCAGGACGAACACGGCCAGCAAGTGGATGACCCCTATGTGTTCGCGGCGGGAAGGCCCATCGCCACCCAGGGTCATCTTTCGGTTCCCATCGATGAGCCCGGGAGGCGATTGGACTTCTGCACCGCGGGACTCGGCGTCGCGCCCGTTGTTCACGTTCGGGTAGCAACCCTCTTCGCGGAGCTGGCGCCCGACGACGTGCAGCTTGTTCCCGTGGCCATCAAAGGCCACCTGGACATGTACCAGGTCCTGGTGGCCACGAAGCTCATCCACTGCATTGACGACAATGCTTCCGCCGAGGTGCGGTACTGGAAGCCGGAGCACGGCCAGCCCGAGCGAGTCGGCGACTACAAGTCCGTCATCGGGATGCGCATCGACACGTCGAAGGTCGGCGACGCCAAGGTGTTTCGCACGCGAGGCTGGGCCGTTGCCCTCATCGTCTCCGAGGACATCAAGGCAGCCCTGGCGCGTGAGCGGACCACCGGCGCGAAGTTCACCGAGGTCTGACTCACCACGCCCCGGACGCACGAACGGCGCCGGCTCCGCGAGCCTTCGCGGAAGCACGGCGCCGTGGCGCACGCGGCGCTACTTCTTCTTCGCGGGCGGAGGACCCTGCTGCATGCGCTGACGAATCATTTCCTGAATCTGCTCGGGCGTCTTGCCCTGGAGGTCCTCGGGCTTGAAGGACCCCATGATGGGGGGCGCGGCGCTGGCGGCGTCCAGCTCCTGGTAGCCCGCGGGGACGGCGAAGAGCGAGGCGGGCTGCGCGCCCATCTGGATGTTGGTGACGTCGATGTCCGCCTGGACCTTGCCCTGCTTGTCGAAGGTCTGGCTGCGCACGTAGGCGACCTCGGGGAGGTCGGTGGGGCGCCAGACCTTCTGGCGCTGGATGCTGCCCTCGGCGCCGGGAGGAACGCCCTCGTAGACGACGGTGGGGTGGCCGTTGACCTTCTCGGTGCCGACCTTCTTGAAGCCCTGCTCCTTGAAACAGGCGTCGAAGTCCTGGTCCTTGCCCACACAGGTGCCGGGAATCTTCACCGACATGTCATCGAGGCTGCGGCTGGTGGCGGCCTTCCTCGAGTGGAAGAGGGTGGTGCCGGTGCGCTTGTCCCAGTCGAAGATGATGGACATGCCGCCGGGGACCTCGGCGGGCGCCAGGTCCATGCGCATCATCCCCGGACGGCCGTACATCTTGCCCTTCGTCTCCGGGGGCGCGCCCTTCTGTCCGGGCAGTGGGGCGCTCTTCACGCGCAGGTCCCCGACCCAGTCGGCGAGGGCAGGCGTGGACAAGAGCAGCGTGGCGGCGAGGACTCCCGACAGCGTGTGACGAACCGAGAATGAGCTCATGCGGTGCACCACAATCCAGGCGCCACATGGCTGTCAAACCCGTCCCCGGACACACGAACGGCGCCGGCCTCGTGAAAGGCACGGCGCCGTGGGCGCAGGCGGGAAGTGACTTCCGGGCCTCAGCCCGGCTGGCAGACCTGCCGGAGGATATCGAGCGACTCCAGCGCCTTGCCCGCGCCCATCACGACGGCGGAGAGCGGGTCCTCCGCGAGGAACACGGGCAGGCCCGTCTCCTCGCGCAACAGCGTGTCCAGGTTCTTCAGGAGCGCGCCACCACCGGCCAGCACAATGCCCCTGTCGGCGATGTCACCCGCCAGCTCCGGAGGCGTGCGCTCCAGCGTCAGCTTCACGGCCTCGACGATGCCGTTGACGGGCTCTGCGAGCGCGTCGCGGACTTCGTCGCTGGACACCGTCAGCGTGCGCGGCACACCGGCCACCAGGTCGCGACCCTTGATCTCCATGGTCATGACCTCGTCCGTCGGGTACGCGGTGCCAATGCCCATCTTGATGAGCTCGGCCGTGCGCTCACCGATGAGCAGGTTGTACTTGCGCTTCACGTACTGAATGATGGCTTCGTCCAGCTTGTCGCCGCCGATGCGCACGCTCTTGGCGAACACGATGCCGGCCAGGCTGATGACCGCGACGTCGGACGTGCCGCCGCCGATGTCCACAATCATGTTCCCGCTGGGCTCCGTCACCGGAAGGCCCGCGCCGATGGCCGCCGCCATGGGCTGCTCAATCAGGTAGACCTCGCGCGCGCCCGCGTTCGCCGCCGCCTCACGCACCGCGCGGCGCTCCACCTCGGTGATGCCGGAGGGGATGCCGATGATGATGCGCGGATTGACCAGCGTCTTGCGGTTGTGCGCGCTCTGGATGAAGTAGCGCAGCATCGCCGCCGTGATTTCGAAGTCGGCGATGACGCCGTCCTTCATCGGCCGGATGGCAACGATGTTGCCCGGCGTCCGCCCCAGCATCTCCTTGGCTTCCTTGCCCACCGCGAGGACCTTCTTGCCCCCGCGCGCGTCATGCTGGACGGCCACCACAGAGGGCTCGTTGGACACGATGCCCTGACCGCGGATGTAGATGAGCGTGTTCGCCGTCCCGAGGTCGATGGCGAGGTCGCGCGAAAAAAGGGTGTGAAGCCAGTCGAACATACGAGGGCGGAAACTTTCGAAGAGTCGGCGGAATTTCCCGCTGGCGCGTGGGAAGAGCGGTCGCGAAGGTACTACGCGACGCGGCACGGAGGAAGAAAAGCCGGCGGCGCTCCAATAACCGCCTGGGGGGCAGTCGGCCACCGGACTTGGAGACCCGAGGCTCGGGGGCTCAGGGAGCCGCTTCCGAGTGGGCCTGCTCGAAGCGCGCGGCCACCACGCCGGCCTGCTCCGCCTGGCCTTCTGGCAGGCACACGGGCAATTCCCCCGCCTGTTCCGCCTCCCGGTACTCGGGGGTGTGGCGCAGGGCCTCGCTGGTGACGTGGAGCAGCCCGTCCCGGACCGGCTCGAACATCAGCGCGGTGAGGTACCAGGCGGGCGCGTAGTCCAGGCGGATGAGGCCGTGCACGCTCCACCGGTGCGGCGCGTAGTCCCACGGGCAGCGGCCGAGCAGCTTGCGCAGCATCCACCCCGTGGCGTACTCCGCGCCGAAGATGAGGGCGGTGTAGGCCAGCGCCCTCAGGGGCCGAGGCAGGGGCTTGAGCCGCGCGGAGACCTCCTCCAGCGCCAGCGCCGTGCCTCCATAGATGGGGTGCATCCACAGGTAGGTCCGCGCCGTCGCGCTCCGGTCCCTGCTCAAGGCCGCGCCAGCCCCGGTGAAGAGGACCTCCAACACCCAACCCGTGCACCCGTAGAGCAAGAATCGTGAAAGCACGCCCTCAAGTTAGGGCCGATCCTCGCAACCGGCAGGCCCTGCCCCACGACGAATCGACGCCTGCCGTCGATGTGCACGGGTGGACGTTCTCCCCCTCCACACGGAAGGGCCCCGCGCCCCTTCACCAACGCGCGGGTGCGCCGCGCGCGGGGGAGGACATGGCCCTACAGGTCTGTGACGCGCCGGCCTGGAGCAAGGCGTCAGCCTCACGCGTCAGCGAGCGCGACAACCAGTGGAGCAGCTGTCCCGCGCCAGGAGCCTGGCTCCAGCGGACTGGCGAGCGTGAGGCAGGGCGCGCTTTACGGGCCCAGGTCCGGCGTAGTACCTGAACGAGTGATGCGCTCCCCCGGCACGACATCGCGAATGCCCGGCTCCGGGAGCGAGACGCTCCGGACGGTGCTGCTCGCCTTGGGGGTGAGCCTCGTCCTGGCCACTGTCTTTCGCGCCGAGGCCGCCGAGTGCCCCACCGTGTGGGCCTCCGAGCGGAGCTTCTACCTGGACAGCGGCGCGACCTCCGTCCGCCAGGGCTCGAAGTCCTCGAAAGGGCCTTCACGTCGGTGGGGCGCGCAGTTCCACGTCACCGACCTGGGGGGCTGGGACTCGGGTCTGCACGTCGGCTCCGGCCTCGCCTTCACCCCGCCGTCCTCCGCGCGAGGCCGCGCCGCCTTCGAGCCGGACCTCCAGGCGCTCCATCGCTGGGGCCGTGAGCGGCGTCACGCCGTCGCGCGCGTCACCTTGAGAGAACGTCGGTCCGCGGCGGCCCCCACTTCGAGCGGGGATATCGCGGACCGTCCCTCCATCGTCACCCGGCCGTTGCGCGGTCCTCCCCGGGGCCGCTGAGCCGCGAGCGTCGTGCCGGCTTCGTCCGGCGCTTGTTCGAGCCCGCGCTCATTTCCGGCGTTACGACGTCTTTTCCTTTCCTTCGCGCGCGACGGCCTTTGTCTCCGATTTCCTCGGAGCGACGGCGGGTCGTGTCCCATCCGAGTTTTTCATTTTTGAGGTGACCTGATGCACGGAGCCCACGAGGTCCTCCAGGCCATTGCCATTGTCCTGTGCGTCGCCGCGGTGACGACTGTTCTCTTCCAGAAGCTGCGACAGCCCGTGGTGCTGGGCTACATCCTCGCGGGGCTCGTCGTGGGGCCCTTCGTGCCGATTCCGCTGGTGGCCAATCCAGAGGTCGTCACGACGCTGTCGGAGCTGGGCGTCATCCTGCTCATGTTCTCGCTGGGGCTGGAGTTCAGCCTGCGCAAGCTGTTCTCCGTGGGCTTCACCGCCGGCGTCACCGCCGTCATCCAGTGCAGCATCATGGTGTGGCTGGGCTTCGTGGTGGGGCGGGCCTTCGGGTGGACGACGCTGGAGAGCCTCTTCACCGGCGCGCTCATCGCCATCTCCAGCACCACCATCATCGCCAAGGCGTTCGACGAGCAGGGCATCCGGGGCAAGCTGCGGGAGCTGGTGGTGGGGGTGCTCATCGTCGAGGACCTCATCGCCGTGCTGTTGATGGCGACCCTGACGGCCGTCTCCACGGGCGCGGGCCTGAACGTGAAGGACCTCACGCTCACCACGGGCAAGCTGGTGGCGTTCCTGGTGGGGCTGGTGGCGGTGGGCCTGTTCATCATCCCCCGGGCCATGCGCGCGGTCATCAAGCTGAACCGGCCGGAGACGACGCTCGTGACGAGCGTGGGCATCTGCTTCGCGGTGGCGCTGCTGGCGCAGTCGTTCGGCTACTCGGTGGCACTCGGCGCGTTCCTCGCGGGCTCGCTGGTGGCGGAGTCGGGCGAGGAGAAGCTGGTGGAGCACCTGGTGCAGCCGGTGCGCGACATGTTCGCGGCCATCTTCTTCGTGTCGGTGGGCATGCTCATCAACCCGGAGCTCATCGTCGAGCACTGGGCGGCCATCCTCGTGCTCACCGCGGTGGTCATCCTGGGCAAGCTGCTCAGCGTGACGCTGGGGGCGTTCCTCACGGGCAACGGCACGCGCACGTCCGTCCAGGCGGGCATGAGCCTGGCGCAGATTGGTGAGTTCTCCTTCATCATCGCGGGCCTGGGGCTGTCCTTGAAGGCGACGGGCTCGTTCATCTATCCGGTGGCGGTGGCCGTGTCGGCCATCACCACGCTGACCACGCCCTTGCTCATCAAGGTGTCGGGGCCGGTGGCGACGTGGGTGGACCGCAAGCTGCCCAAGCCGCTGCAGACCTTCGTCACGCTGTACGGCACCTGGGTGGAGCGGCTGCGGCAGGCGCCCCGGCGCGAGACGCTGGGCGCGGACGTGCGGCGGCTGATTCGCCTGCTGGTGCTGGACGCCGTGCTGCTGGTGACGCTGGTGATTGGCACGACGATGTCGGCCGAGCGCATGGCGGGCTTCGTCGAGACGCGCACGGGGCTGGACGAGGACGTGTCCAAGAACGTCATCCTCGGCGGCGCGGTGCTGCTGTCGGTGCCGTTCATCCTGGGCGTCATCGGCATCGCCCGGCGGCTGGGCGCCACGCTGGCGGAAGCCGCGCTGCCGGCGCGCAAGGACGGCAAGCTGGACCTGGCCGCGGCGCCCCGGCGGGTGCTGCTCGTCACGCTGCAGGTGGGAATCGTCCTGTTGGTGGGCATCCCCGTCGTCATGGTGACGCAGCCCTTCCTCAAGGGCGCCACCGGTCCCCTCATCGTGCTGACGCTGGTGGGCGCGCTGGGGGTGGCGTTCTGGCGCGGCGCCACCAACCTGCACGGACACGTGCGCGCCGGAGCGCAGGTCATCGTCGCGGCGCTGGCGGCGCAGTCCCACTCGAAGGAGCCGGGCGGGGACGAGCACGCGCTGGACCACGTCCAGGGCCTGTTGCCGGGCCTGGGCGCTCCGGCGTCCGTGCGGCTGGAGGAGAAGAGCCCGGTGGCGGGCAAGACGCTGGCCCAGGTGAACCTGCGCGGCCTCACCGGCGCGACGGTGCTCGCGATTCAGCGCGGTGAGGAGAGCCTTTCCGTGCCCACCGCGCAGGAGGTGCTGAGGGCCGGAGACGTGCTCGCGCTGACGGGCACGTGCGAGGCGGTGGACGCGGCCAAGGCGCTCTTGATGGGTGTGGAGCCCGCGTCGCCGCCGCCCGAACCGCCGGCGCCGGAGACGCGGGCCCACGGGTAGCACCGCCCCGGTGGGGGCGGTGGCCGTGTCCCGCCGCCCCTACCGCTTCAGCGCGTACTTGCCGATGACGTAGAGGGCGCGCACGCCGTCCTTCCAGCCAATCTTCTTGCCCTCTTCGTACGTGCGCCCGTGGTAGCTGATGGGCACCTCGAAGATGCGCCAGTTGCCTCGGGCCACCTTGGCGGTGATTTCGGGCTCGAAGCCGAAGCGGTTCTCCTCCACCTCGACGGAGCGCAGCACCTCGGCGCGGAAGGCCTTGTAACAGGTCTCCATGTCCGTGAGGTTCAGGCCGCTCGTCATGTTGGAGAGCGTGGTCAGCATGTTGTTGAGCACGGTGTGCCAGAAGTACAGCACCCGCCGGGGCGTCCCCGTGAAGCGACTGCCGAAGACGACGTCCGCCTCTCCATCCAGGATGGGCTGAATCACCTTCGGGATGTCCTTGGGGTCGTATTCCAGGTCCGCGTCCTGAACGAGGATGATGTCCCCCGTCGACTCCGCGAAGCCGCGCCGCAGCGCGGCGCCCTTGCCCTGGTTCTGCTCCTGGAAGAGCACCCGGACTTCGTTCCGGTTCTTGGGGGTTCCCCCCAACACACCCACGCCCTGTTCCGCGAGCTGTTGGAGCAGCTCCCGACTTCCGTCCCGGGAGCAATCGTCCACCAGGACAAGCTCCTTCGGAAAGTCGACGGCGATGCAGCGGCGCAGCAGCTCCGCGAGCGTGGGAATCTCATTGTAAACGGGGATGACGAGAGAGACGAGCATGGCGTTGAGCCCTCTACCTCATTTCGCGGGGGAGGGCGACTGTCCAGCACCCGGCGCGTGGAGCCGGGGTGAATGCCCTTTCCTCTCGCGCCAGTGTGAGATGGGGGGGTAGCAAGAGGTGCCTGTTTTGCGTGGAATGCTTTCTTGGGGGGAGGGCCATGGGGGGCCCCCCTGTCATGCGGACAGTGGAAGGGAACGCCATGAACGACCAGCTCGGACATGCGGTACGCGGCGCGGTTTCCCTGGTGCGGTCTTCCCTGGTGGAAGAGGGACCCTGGGCGGGTCTGCGGGACGTGCTTTACGGTGCCTGGAACATGCCTCACGGCCACTGCTATCTGTGGAAGCAGGAGCTGGTGGTGATGCATGTCTTGTCGGACGCGCTCATCGGCGCCGCCTACTTCTTCATCTCCCTGTCGCTGTACGCGATGGTGCGACGCAGCCGGCTGCCTTTTGGCGGGATGATTCTGTCATTTGGCGTCTTCATTGGCGCGTGTGGGCTGACGCACCTGATGGAGGTGTGGAACGTCTGGTATTCGGCCTACTACCTGGCGGGTGGCATCAAGGTGGTGACGGCGGTGGCGTCGGTGGCCACGGGCATGTACCTGGTGCCGCTGCGCGGGCGGGTGGTGGAGTTCACGGAGGCGGCGCGGCTGTCCGAGGAGCGCCGGGTGCGTCTGGAGAAGAGCTCCGTGGAGCTGGAGGAGCTGTACGCGAGGCTGAAGGCATCCGAGGCGCAGCGCACCGGCTTTTTCGCCAATGTCAGCCATGAGCTGCGCACGCCGCTGACGCTCATCCTGGGGCCGGTGGAGCGGCTGCTGAACCAGGGGGAGCTGTCCGAGTCCGCCCACAAGGACTTGGAGGTGGTGCGCCGCAACGCGCGGGTGCTGCTGCGGCATGTGAACGCGCTCCTGGACGTGGCCAAGCTGGACGCGGGGAAGATGCGCCTCCAGTACGAGGAGGTGGACCTGGCGAGGCTGGTGCGGCTGGGCGCGGAGAACTTCGAGGGGCTGGCGGCGGAGCGGCGGCTGGACTTCGCGCTGGAGCTGCCGGCGATGCTGCCGGCGCAGGTGGACTCGGAGAAGGTGGACCGGGTGGTGCTCAACCTCTTGTCCAACGCCGCCAAGTTCACGCCCCCGGGAGGCAGCATCCGCGTCGCGTTGAGCGCGGAGGCGGGGCGAGGCCGGCTGGTGGTGGAGGACACCGGGCCGGGCGTGCGGCTGGAGCTGCGTGAGGCCATCTTCGAGCGCTTCCGCCAGGGGGACGAGGCCACCGTGCGGGACCTGGGGGGCACGGGGCTGGGCCTGGCCATTGCCCGGGACTTCGTGGTGCTGCACGAGGGGCGCGTCTGGGTGGAGGACCGGCCGGGGGGCGGCGCCCGCTTCGTGGTGGAGCTGCCGCTGATGGCGCCCTCGGGCGCGAAGCTGTCGGCGCGTCCGGAGGTGGAGGCGCGGGTGGAGCATCACGCGGCGGCGCGCGCGGAGCTGGACCTGCTGCGACCGGAGGCGCGGGAGGTGGTGGCGTCGACGCGCGCGGAGGACTCGAGCCGCCCGCGCGTGCTGGTGGTGGAGGACACGCGGGAGATGCGCCGCTTCGTGGTGGAGACCCTGTCGAAGGACTTCCAGGTGGCCACCGCGGTGGACGGCGTGGACGGGCTGGTCCAGGCGGAGCGGATGCAACCGGACGTCATCGTCAGTGACTTGATGATGCCTCGCATGGGGGGAGACCAGTTGGTGCGCGCGGTGCGCTCGCGTCCCGGAATCGAGTCCACGCCCATCCTCCTGCTGACCGCGCGCGCGGATGATGCGCTGCGGGTGGACCTGCTGCGCTCGGGGGCGCAGGACTACGTGGTGAAGCCCTTCGTCTCCGAGGAGCTGGTGGCGCGGGTGACGAACCTGGCGGTGGTGAAGCGCACGCGCGAGGTGCTGCAGGGCCTGTTGGCCGCGCGCTCGGTGGACCTGGAGGCGATGGCGCGCGAGCTGGGCATGCGCAAGCGGCAGTTGGAGGTGGCGCTGGAGACCACCGAGCGCGCCAGCACGTCGCGCAGCACGCTGCTCCAACTGGTGTCGCACGAGCTGCGCACGCCGCTGTCGGTGCTCCAGCTCACCCAGCATGCGCTCCAGCGGGAGCTGGGAGGGATGCCGCCCCGCGCGCTGGACATGTTCGACCGGATGCACCGCTCCACCGTGCGCCTGCGGGACATGGTGGAGATGGTGCTTCAGTACAACCAACTGGAAGAGGGCCGGCTGGTGGTGCGGCGTCAGGCGGTGGACCTTGGCGAGGTGGTGGAGGAGGTGGTGGAGGAGGCGCGCGCGGAGGCCCGCCGCAAGGGCCTGGCGCTGGAGCTGGAGCGGCCGCCCGGCAAGGCGGTGGCGCGCACGGACCCGCGCATCGTCCAGATGGTGCTGCTCAACCTGGTGACGAACGCGGTGAAGTACACCGAGCAGGGCGGCGTGTCGGTGGCGGTGGAGGAGCGCCCCCAGGGCTGGCGCCTGCGGGTGCGAGACACCGGCCCGGGCATCCCCCGCGCCGCGCAGTCGCGCGTGTTCGAGCCCTTCGAGCACCTGGAGCCCCTGGAGAACAAGTCCAAGCCGGGGGTGGGCCTGGGGCTGACGCTGGTGCGGGAGATGGTGTCGGTGCTGGGCGGCGTCGTCTCGGTGGCCTCCGAGCCCGGCGTCGGCAGCGAGTTCACCGTCGAGCTGCCGTCCTGAGCGCCTCCATCAGCGCGTCCAGGTCCGCGTCGGTGGTGAGGGGGTTGATGAGGGTGACGCGCAGGTACACGCCCGTGGGCAGCTTCGTCTGCACCAGGTAGAAGTCCCCGCGTGTCACCAGTCGCTCGCGCAGCCGGGCCTGGAGGGCGTCCCACTCCTCGGGCGGGACGTGCGCGGGCGTGTGGCGGAAGCAGACGATGTTGCAGTCGGGGGACACCGGCACATCGAAGTCGGGGGCGGCGGAAAGGCGCTCGGCGAAGCGACGGGCCAGGGTGTACGACTCCGTCACCGCGTCCGCGAAGAGGCGCGTGCCCAGCACGCGGAGGCAGGTGTAGAGCTTGAGCGCCATCATCTCCTTGGTGCACTCCATCGTCCGCAGGCCCACGTCGCTCCAGGGCCGCTCGGTGTTGCCGAAGAGGTAGCTGGCCTCCTGGGCGAAGGACTCGAAGGAGCGCGCGCCGTCGCGGAAGAGGACGGCCGTCACCAGCGCGGGCATCAACAGGCCCTTGTGCGCGTCCCAGACGACGGAGTCCGCGCGGTCGATGCCGCGCGTCTGGTGGCGGTACTCGGAGCTGAGCACGGCGGCGGCACCATGCGCGGCGTCCACGTGGAACCACAGGCCGTGGCGCTCGCAGAAGTCGGCCACGGGTTCCAGCGGGTCGAACGCGCCGGTGGCGGTGGAGCCGGCGCTGGCGACGACGGCGATGACCTTGCGCCCCGCGCGAGTGGCCGACTCCAGCGCGGGCCCCAGGGATTCCGGGCGCAGGCGGAAGCGGCTGTCGACGGGGACGGGCACCACGCCGCCCGAGCCCCAGCCCATGACCCGCGTGGCGCGCGACACGCAGTAGTGCGCGGTCGTCGGCACCAGCACGGCGAGCGGAGGCCCCGCGTGCGCGCCGTCGTTCCAGGCGTCGTAGCCGGCCCGGGCCTGCCGCGCGGCGAGCAGCGCGGTGAGGTTGCCGAGCGAGCCGCCCGAGGTCAGCACGCCGTCCGTGGACTCCGGCATCCCCAGGCGCGCCGCCATCCACCGCAGCACGTTGCGCTCCATGGCGGTGGAGACCGGACCCATCTCGTACACGGCCATGCCGTTGTTGAGCAGGGAGGAGACGGCGTCGCACAGCGCGGCCAGCGGCACGGGGGCTGTCACCTGATGGCCCACGTAGCGCGGGTGGTGCAGGTGGTTGGAACCGGAGAGCACGCTCGCCATCAGCTCCGCGAAGTCTCCCGTGGGCTCCTCCGGGAAGGAGGCGGCGAAGCGGTCCACGTTCACCGCCGGAGCCGCCCAGGGCAACACGGGCAGGCCCTCGCCGCGCTCGGCCTGTCGCAGATAGTCCGCCAGCGTGTCCACCAACTGGCGACCCTCGCGACGGAAGGCCTCGGTGTCATAGGCGGCGGCGATGCGCTCACGAAAGTCGGTCATGGCGGACCGGGAACCTAACCTCGATGGATGGCGACGTCCTCGGGTACGAGCGCGGAGCCCCAAGTCCCGCTCACCGATGAACGACCCGAGAGGCCGGGATGAGGGCAGGCTCCTCCGGGCCGCGCGCACGTCTTGCGCGGACAGGAGGCGCGGGCCGGCGAGACGACGGCTCCCCGAGCTCGCGCCCGTCCCCGGTCGGGGCAGGCAGGCGGGAGGGCGCCTCGGAGGCTCGCGCAGGTCTCGAGCGGACGGGTGTCGCGAGCAGGTGGGACGAAGGGCCCCCGGGCCTCGCGCGTCCCCGGTCGAGGCAGGCAAGCAGGCTGGCTCGCGCGCTTGAAACGCATTATCTCCAGGACGTGCGCACGAGTCGATGCGCCCACGCGAGGAGACGCACCATGGCGGACGCGAAGTCGGTCTCGATTACCTACTGTAATTCCTGAGGCTACAAGCCTCGGGCCGCCCGTGCGGCGGCCGTGCTGAAGGACGAACTGGATGTGGAGACGGAGCTGAAGCCAGGCCCGTCGGGCAGCTACGAGGTCAGGGTGGGTGACAAGGTCGTCATCCGAAAGGACTCGCTGGCCTTCCCCACGGACCAGGAGGTGGTCGACGCGGTGGCGCGCGCCCTGGACGGATGACCCTCGCGCGCGAGGCGACCCGGAGGAGCACTCCAGGTCGCCTTCGTCGACTCAGCGCTTGATGAACTTCATCGCTGGCCTGTCGTTCTTGCCCTTGCCCGCGGCCTTCAGCGCCACGGGGTCCAGGCCGGACAGGTGCAACGCCGTCGCGTACAGGTGGCCCGCGTCGGAGATGAAGCTGTTGGCGCTCTTGGTCCGCCCCGTCATCAGCAGGCCCGTGTCCGGGTTGAAGGCCGGGTCCAAGGTGCCATCCGGCATCATGGGAATGCCGTCCAGTGAGACGCTGCCCACGCGGCCGTACTGCGTGTTGCCGCGCACGGTGCCGCCGAGGAAGGCCGCGCTGTTCACCCGCCAGTGCTGGCAGCAGTCCTGGAGCATGATCTCCTCGTACTTCTGCGCATCCGTCACGTCCGCCTTGGTGAGGATGCCCTCCACGTCGCCCTGAATCGTGCGGCCCATCTCCGAGGCGAGGACGATGGTGGTGAAGTCGTAGTAGCTCTTGCCCGTCGTCCCGTACTGCGTCGACTTGAGCTTGGCCACCAGCGTCTTGAGCGGGTTCCAGAGGTGCTTGCGCATGGTGTCGCGCTGCTCCGTCTGGCCCTTGTTGTTCATGATGGAGCGCCGGTCCCGGTGCGTGTCGAACTGGCGCAGGCCCCGGTTCTCGATGAAGAAGCCGATGGACAGCCCCTTCGTCATCAGCTCGTACGTCATCAACGCCTGCACGTTGGTGTTGGGCGTCTCCTTGGTGCGAGCGGGGTTGCCGTTGATGGACGAGGAGTCGGTGGCCTCGTCCGCGGCGGTGATGCCGAACTCGGCGCGCAGCGTGGTGTCGGTGAACAGCGTGCGCGGGTCCAGGTTGATGCTGCCGCCCGCCGTCAGCGCGCGGTGAATCTGGAGCGCGGAGGAGAAGGCGCGCACCGACTCGCTGTTCTTCTCCGCCAGGAAGCTGGCCTGCAGGTTGTCGGTGAACTGGCGGATGCGCGCGTCGCGCTGGCCCTGCGCCACGTTGCCCAGCGAGGACAGCCTGTCTCGCATCGCGCCCGGCGTCTTGCCGTAGAGCGTGTGGGCATGCACCGGGCCCAGCTTCTCGTAGTAGCCGGTGCCCTCCGGGTAGGACGGAATGGACAGCTCACCGTCCGACAGCCAGCGGTGCCAGGAGACGTGGGGCAACAGGTAGCCGGTGCCGTAGGCCTCGCAGAACGCCTGCATCACGGTGCGTTCGTCCGCGTTGCGCTTGCCGGACAGCGAGGCGCTGTACTTGCCGTAGTGGTACTCCCACCGGCCGCCGGAGTGGAAGGTGTTGCCGTTGTGGCTGGACACCACCGCCAGGTCCGGGAACAGGTCCAGGCCGTCCTGCGCCAGGTAGCCGTACTGGATGTTGCCCTGCATCCTGGGCGGGTCCGACGGCGTGGTGCCGTAGTTCTTCGGGCGGTAGCGGTGCTGCGTCCAGGAGGGCGTGGGGCGCAGCTCTCCGGCCGGGACGACGCGGATGGCGTCATTGGGCGTGTGGACGGGGTTGAACATCGAGTACCCGTCCCAGCCTCCCTCCTGGAACCAGTAGATGAGGAAGTGCGGGTCGTCGGCCTCGGCGGCGGCGGCCTCGGCGAAGCCCAGCTCCTTCTTCGTCCCCGGCACTCCGAAGGAGCGGAAGAAGCGGAGCCAGTCCAGGGTGCTGATGGCGGCGCCCGCTGCGGCGCCCGCGAGGAATCGGCGGCGGTTCATGGCGGCGGTCCTTTGGGCGCGGTTACTGGCGCAGGTATTCGGGCGAGGTGGCGATGGTCTTCAGCACGGCCTTCAAGTTGCCGTGCTGCGCCTGGCTGACGTCCCACAGGCGCTTGTAGATGACGCGCTCGTCCTCCTGGTGCCGCATCTCCCGGCCGAAGAAGAGCGCGTACTGGGCGTTGAGCGTGCGGCGCACGAAGGCTTCCTTCTTCACCGCCTGGGTGGCGAAGGCCTCCATGCCCGGGCCCTTGAAGGCGTAGGTGGCCGCCAGGTTCCGGTCCGTGTCGTCCAGCGTGACGCCCTGCTCGTCCGCCGTGCGGTAGTTGCCCTCGTCGTCCCACTTCAGGCGCTGGTGCGCCAGCGGGGTGAGCGTCTGGTGGCACGAGAAGCAGATGCTGCTGGGGTCCACCGTGGAGGAGGCCGTGGCCGCGCCGCGCATGTCGAAGACCTCGGCGGGCACCTCGTACAGCGTGCCCATGAAGTCCGTCATCACCCGCGCCGCGTAGTTGTAGTGCGGCAGGCCCGGCTTGTTCTTGATGAAGCCCTTCATCGTGAGCACGCCCGTCTTGCCGTGCTGCGTGGGCCGCGTCACCTGCTGGAAGGCCGCGTCCACCGAGTAGTCACCGACGAGCAGCTCTTGCAGTGGCCGCTCCTGCTCGACGAGGAAGGTCCACAGCCGCGCGGGCTCGTCCGTGTCGGGGGTGCCCTCGCTCTCCGTGCGCACGCGCATGCGGCGGAAGTAGTTGGAGCGGAAGTCCGCCGAGGCCAGGTAGCCGTCCACCATGGCCTCCCACGTCTTCGTGCCGCTCTCCAGCGCGGTGAAGTCCGCGGCGGAAGGCGGGCGGCCCAGCAGGTCCTGCGCCAGCTTCACCAACAGCAGCTTGTCGCGCTCCTTGCCGGAGGCCGCTTCGTAGGAAGGCGGCAGGGTGAAGAGGAAGTCGGGGGCACGCATCAGGCCCTCGCACAGGCCGCTCCAGGCCTTGGTGACGTTCGCCTCGATGTCCAGGAGGCCCGTCACCAGCGCATAACCGTTGGTGCGCTCCTGCGGCGTCGCGGCGCGGTACAGCATCCGCCGGTAGACGGTGTCCACCTTGGCCTTCGCCGCGTCCGCGCGCTGCGTGCCGGTGGCCGCCTCCGTGGGGCCGTACACCACGAGCGCGTCCACGTGCAGGTTGCGGTCGCAGACGCCCGTCTCGCCATAGTCGTTGGTGAAGGCCACCGTGAGGATGTGGTCCCCGCTGGTGACGGCCTGCGTGTGCACGAAGTCCGCGTAGGCCGTGTTGTTCGCGACGGCCCACTCCTTCACCAGCACGCCGTCCACCTTGAGCTGCAGGTTCGGCAGGTCCGGGCCGCACAGGTCACCCTTCGCCTTCACCGTGAAGCGGTAGGTGGCGGAGGCGGGGAAGGCGTACGGCTGGAGCGTGGTGAGGGTGCCGGTGGTGTAGAGGTTCCACCCGGTGCTGCCGGACTTGCCGCCGGTGCTCGCCAGAATCTGCGTGCCGGCGGGGATGGTGGTGCCATCTTTCGCGGCGGCCTCCATCTCGTACGTCTTCGTGGAGGGCGCGGGGATGTCCGTCAGCGGCAGGGCCAGGTCCAGGCCGGAGAAGGGCCCCGTCTTCGCGGTGGCGGCCGTGAGGCACACGTCGCGCGACAAATCATCCAGGCCCAGGAAGAAGTCGGCCGAGGCCACGCGCGCCTCGACGAAGTGGTCCTTGTAGTCCACGCCGCCGAACACGCCCACGTTCTGCGCGAAGCGGTCCTGGCCGCCGCGCACCCAGTCGTCGTTGAAGACGGCCTTCACCTTGCCCTTGAGCTGCTCGTAGCTCAGGAAGGGATTGTCATACGTGGCGACGGACGGGCCGCTGTAGGCCTCCAGCAGCGCGGGAGGGAACTCCTCGTCCGGCGGCGACGACGGCTGGCGCGTCTCCACCGCCGCCAACTGGCAGGTGAGGCTGGCCACGGCGGCGATCTCCTGCGCGCTCCAGGCCGGCTGGGCCCTGGGCATGCGCGCGCTCTCATCCGTGGTGACCAGGCGCGACAACATGGAGCCCGACGACGGGGTGAGATAGCCCGCCGCGCGGATGGCGTAGAAGTTCTCCACGCCGTTGAGGCCCACCCGGAAGAGCCGTCCGCTGGTGGGCGCGTGGCAGGAGATACAGCCCGACACCTCCCGCACCAGTGCGGGCTGCACCACCCGCTCGAAGTCGCTGGCGATGCCCGCGAGCGTCACCCCGGCGGGGACGCTCTCCAAATCACACGGCAGCGAGCCGTCCTGCTGGACCGGGGGAGGCGGTGGGTTCGGATTGTCGTAATCCGGCACACCTTGCATGTCGAGCGACGCCTCGCCGAGGCAACCAGCGGCGAACGACGCGAGCACTGCCACTGCGAGGCTCCACGGGCGCGGGGGGGTAGCGCTCATGTTGCCCTCCAGGGGTGAGGGGTGACCCCATGCTGGCACGACCGTGGTGCGATTGACCAGTCGTCAACATGGTGAATTCAGAGAAAACAGGAAGTTATCGACTTCGTTGGGGAAGCAGTTGCCTGCGCTGGCAAGGAAACAGGCGAGTGCGGAGTGCTCCCGGGTAGGCGGAGGAAGGTGCAGGTTGGTGGAAGGAGGTGGACGGATGGCCTGGCCCGACATGGCGTCGCCCTACGAGCGGCGCTCCATCATCCGAGGCATGCGCGTGCGCGACGAGGAGGGGACGTTCCTGGGGTACGTGGCCCTGCTGAGCGGCGTGCACATCTACGTGAGGCCCTGGCCGTTCAGCCGGCGGTGGGGGCAGCTGCCGATGTCCCGGGTTCGGCATGTGACGCCGGGCACGGTGGTGCTGGAGGGGCGGGGGCCCGCGGACGCGGTGACTCCGGAGCTGTACGAGGAGATCACCACGCAGACGCTGCCCCTGGTGGAGCCCGGCGCGGCGCGGACCTGAGCCTCGCGCGGGGCCTGCGGTTGGGTGCGGCGCGGCGCTCCAAATTGTGATTCAAGGAGGCGCCATGCCGCCCATCGACGAGCTTGCCCAGAAGGTCTCCGCCGCGTTCGCGGACCGGACGAAATTGAAGGACCCGGACGTCGTGTCCGCCGTGCGCGAGACGGTGGCGCGGCTGGACGCAGGCGAGCTGCGCGTGGCGGAGAAGGGGGCGGAGGGCTGGAAGGTCCACGCCTGGGTGAAGGAGGCCATCCTCCTGTTCTTCGCGGTGTCGGAGATGAAGGTGATGGAGGTGGGGCCCTTCGAGTTCCACGACAAGGTCCCTCTGAAGAAGGGGTTGGACAAGGCGGGGGTGCGCGTGGTGCCTCCGGGCACGGTGCGCTACGGCGCCTTCGTGGAGCGGGGCGCGGTGGTGATGCCCGGCTACGTCAACATCGGCGCGCGCGTGGGCGCGGGCACCATGGTGGACACCTGGGCCACGGTGGGCAGCTGCGCGCAGGTGGGCAGCGACGTGCACCTGTCCGGTGGCGTGGGCCTGGGGGGCGTATTGGAGCCGCCCACCGCGTCGCCCGTCATCATCGAGGACCGGGCCTTCCTGGGCAGCCGCTGCATCGTCGTGGAGGGCGTGGTGGTGGAGGAGGAGGCGGTGCTGGGCGCCAATGTCGTGCTCACCGCGTCCACGCAAATCATCGACGTCACTGGACCCGAGGAGCGCGTCTACAAGGGCCGCGTCCCCGCGCGCAGCGTGGTGATTCCGGGGATGCGAGAGAAGCAGTTCCCCGCCGGAAAATTCATGGTTCCCTGTGCGCTCATCATCGGCCAGCGGACACAGTCGACGGACAAGAAGACGAGCCTCAACTCGGCCCTGCGCGACTTCGCCGTGCCGGTCTGACCCCAGAAATCCAGAGCGGTTGATACTTCCGTAGAGGGAGTGTGACGGGACGGAATGTGACGATGGAGCACCTCGACGACATCCTGGCTGAGTGGGCCCTCGGCACCCTGGACTCCCCCGCCTGGGAGGCCGCGGAGCGGCACCTGTCGACGTGTTCTCGTTGCCGGGTCGAGGCCGACCGCCTGTCCATGGCTCGCCAGGGACTGTCGATGGCGGTGCCTCCCGTCGAGCCGCCCGCCGCCGTGCTCCAGGCCCTGATGGAGCGCATGGAGGGGCCGCGCCGCTTCGAGCGCTTCGCGGACCGGGTGGCCGCGTTCTTCGACCTGTCGAGGGAGCGGGCGCTGGAGCTGCTGGAGTCCCTGGCGGACCCGTCGCGGTGGATGCCGGGGCCGGTGGAGGGCTCGGAGCTGATGCCGGTGGAGGCGGGGCCCGCGCGCGAGGGGATGATGGGCGCGATGCTGCGGCTGAACCCGGGGATTCACTACCCGCTGCACACCCACCACGGCCGCGAGCTGAACCTGGTGCTCGAGGGCGGGCTGCGCGAGGACGGCGGGCACGAGGTGTGGCCGGGCGAGGAGCAGGAGAAGACGGACGGCAGCGCCCACGGCTTCAGCGCGCTGCGGGGGCCCGCGTGTCTGTGCGCGACGCTGCTGGAGGGTGAGATCAGCTTCGAGGAAGAACTCGCCACGCCGGGCTGAGTTGTCATAGCCTTCAAGACATCTGGCGCCCCTACTTCGTCCATGAGCTCCTGATGGCTTGCCATCAGGGGCGGGGCGCCGACTTTTCTTCTCAGGTCGGGAGGGGACATGCCTCGGGTGCTGCGTGAGGTGGTGGGAGCGCTGACGCACGAGGGTGCCGCGGCCTTCGACCTGTCCCAGACGGACCCGCTGACGCACCTGACCTTCACGAAGGGCTCGGCGCTGCTCGAGGAGACCTTCTACCGGACCCAGGTGGAGGAGATTCGGAGCTACGCGGCGGCGCTGCTCGCGGCGGAGCGTCACGAGCGGGGCTTCGGCTGGAAGTTCGCCGCGTACATGCGCGACCCGGTGAAGGGGAAGGGCAATCGCATCCAGGGGAGTGTCGCGCCGGCCATCCTCGCGGCGGCGGACCCTGAGGGCCCTTTCACGGAGGAGTACACGTTCCGTTGTCTGCGACACCGCGCGGACGACGTGGCGTTGTTCCTCACGCACTTCGACCACCTGGGGCTTGGCGAAGTGCCCGAGGCGGCGCGCAAGGGCATGGCTCGGGCGCTCGCGGGCATGGACCTGTATCAATTGCTCAAGTACGCGGGGCGGCGGTTCCCGCTCTCGCGGCGCCGGAAGAACGGTCAGCGCGCGAGCCTGCGGCTGGTGGATGCGATGGGCGTGGCGAAGGCGCACCTGGATGAGCGCACGCTGAAGCTCTACCAATATCTGCACGCGCCCACGCGCGAGCGCACGGCCCTGGCGCAGGGGCTGGAGCTGCTGGAGGCGCGCCGCGCGTTCTTCGGCGGCGAGGCGAGCCTGGAGAACTTCGTGAAGGGGCGGCTCTCCACGGAGCAGGCGCTGTCGTTCATGGGGTCGACGCAGGAGACGTGGCGCCGCGTGCTGGACGTGCCTGGGCTGCTGCCGGACATGGCCTTCAAGGGCTACATCCGCGCGATGTATCAAGCGGGCATCCCGCTGGCCGTGCTGCTGGCGGAGGCGCGCAAGCGTCGCTTCGCGGGGATGTGGCCGCATCAGGTGTACATGGGGTGGTGGGCGGCGATGTGGGGCAAGTCGCGGCAGGACTCCCAGGGGGAGGACTGCTTCCACGCGGACCCGGAGCCGGCCATCGCGCCTGTCTTCGAGGTCATCCTGGAGAAGGTGTGCGAGGGCTTGTTGCCGAAGGGCAAGAGCCTGGGCCTCGCGGATATCTCCGGCTCCATGTTCGCCACGAAGCTGGGCGGGGCGAAGAGCTCCGCGCACGTGGGGGACGTGGCGGTGGTGCTGGCCGCGGTGATGGCGCGCGAGCTGGGGTACGCGGCGACGTTCTCCGACGACATCTTCGTGGAGGACCTCGCACCACGGCAGGGTGTGCTCGAGCTGTCCAGCAGACTGCGCGGCGGGCAGGGGTGGGGCAGCACGCAGGTGGTGAACTCGGTGATGAACCTCATCGCCCTCCTGTTGAAGAATCCCTCGCGGCCGAGGCCCCGCACGCTCTACTTCTTCTCCGACATGCAGTTCCATCCGCCGGAGGTCCAGACAGTGGAGCCAAGTCTGGTGGAGTCGCTGCGAAAGAGGGGCATCGAGTTCGACGCGAGCGTGCCGCCGCTCCAGGCCGTGCTCCAGGCGTGGCACCACGTGCTGGGTCCGGTGGACGTGGTGATGTGGAACCTGGGGGCCTACGAGAACGCGCCGCTGCCCTCGCGGGTGCCCAACGTGTTGATGCTCGCGGGCTTCGACGCCAACTCGTTCCGCCACGTGTCCGCCTGGCAGGCGTCAGGCAGCCCGGCGCTTCCGGCGAAGGCCCAGGCGGTGACTCCCGCCGACGCGGGGGGCGCGAAGAACCCCGGCGTGGAGCTCGACTTCATCCGGACGTTCTGACCCAGGAGTGCCCTGGAGCCGCGGCGGACGCGGGAGGAAAGCTCCCGCGCCTGCTGTGCGGAACTCCTACTTCTTCGCCTTGCGGAAGACGGGCAGCCCCTTGCTGATTCGGTCGAAGAGCGCCCCTTTGTCGAGCCGAGGCTTCTCTTCCTCGTCGTCGTCGTCGTCCGCTTCGTCGTCGTCGGAGTCCTCGTCGTCCGAAGCCTCTTCGTCGTCGTCCAAGTCCTCGTCGTCCGAAGTCTCTTCGTCGTCGTCCGAGTCCTCGTCGTCGTCCGCTTCGTCGTCGTCGGAGTCCCCGTCGTCGTCCGCTTCGTCGTCGTCGTCGTCGGAGTCCTCGTCGTCGACATCATCGGAGTCCCCGTCGTCGATGTCCTCGACTTCGGAGTCCTCCTCGTCCAGTTCCTCCTCGTCCTCCGACTCCTCTTCCTCGGGCTTGTCCGTCTCGCCCTCGAACACCTGGTCGACGAAGATGGCGCGGAGGTCGTCGGCCACGCCATCACCATAGCCCTGGGCGTAGGTGTCGATGTCGAAGTGGTGTTCGGCCTCGACGGTGGCATCGACGGCGTGTTCATCCTCGATGACGACCTTGGCCCGGATGGTGTCCGCGCTCAGGATGTGGTCGTTGTAGTAGCCGAGCACCACGTCCCGCGCCTCGATGTCGCCCCCGACGCTGAACTCTCCATCCGTGTAGAGCGCGTGGCACTTCAGGTCGCCCAGGATGTTCACGAGCGAGTCATTCCCGGCATCCCGCACCACGCCGTGCACGATGACATCCCCCGTCACCGCGAACGGCTTCTGGATATCCAGGTCGCCGTCCACCTCCAGGTCGCCGTGGTGGAAGAAGGCGCGCTTCAGCGTCAGCGGGCCCTTCAGCCGGACCGTCCGCTCCTCCACGCCGAGCACATCACTCACGGCCTCCAGCTTGTCCAACGCATCGCTTGGGTCCCCGAAGCTGTGCAGCCCCGTGGCCAGCTCCTGCGCCGAACTCACCGCGTGCTTGAAGGAGAGTTTCTTGCCCTCCAGGGCCTTCGTCAGCGCGGCCTCGTCGATGGGGAAGGGCGCGAACGGGTCCGTGGGGTCGTGCTGGATGGGAACGCTCGCCTTGCCTCCGGCGGCCTCCAGCGCGTTGATGGCCGCGACGAAGCCCGGCGTGCGCTTGTTGTGGGCCACCCACACCTCCTCCTTGGTGCGCAGCCCCACGCCCAGCGGCGTGCGCCCCAACCCGTCGATGGCATTCACGTCGGCGCCACGCTCGAGCAGCAGCTTCACGAGCTCCGGCTTGCCCACGCCCATCGCGCGGTGAAGCGGCGTCTGTCCCGAATCGTCCCGCACGTTGACGGTCGCGCCCGCGTCGAGGACTTCTCGATAGAGCGCCTCGGTCGACAGTCTGAACGCGCCGCCGCTCCTGTCCGTCACCTCCGAGGGCACCTTGCCGCCCGCGGCGCGCAGCACCCGGATGATCTCCAGCGCCCGGTCCTCGCTGGCCTTGTCCGGCTCGTAGCTGACGGCGTGTATCAACGGCGTCTGCTGATGGGCGTCGCGCGCGTTCACGTCCGCGCCCGCCTCGATGAGCGCGCGCACCACGTCGACGCTGGGGAGCGGCTCGCCCTTCGTGTAGGGCGACTGCACGGCGAGATGCAGGGCCGTCTGGCTGTACTTGTTGCCGGCATTCACGTCAGCGCCTTCGGCCACGGCCTTCTTCACGGCCTCCGGGGTCAGCTCGTTCTTCCAGCGGGACTTGGCCTCGCAGAGCGAGAGCAGCGCCTGGGTCGCGTCACTGTTCGACTTGGCCGACATTTCATCCTCGGAGGTGGAAAGCGGCGCGAGTGTCAGTGAACGCCCGAGCACTGTCACTCGTAATCCCGGAAGGGGTTCGTCGGGCATCCTCTTCACTCGCGGCATGCCTGGGGCCGTCTGTCAGCGGGTTTTCCAGTAATCGATAATTTCAGGGCCTGACTCGCCTGCCTGGCGGCCCCGATTGTCGTCGGGGTGGAGGGAGATCAGCGGGCGAGGTGGGGGTGGCGCTATGGTGGGAGGCGCATGTCCTCTCAAGACCTCGCTACGAGGCTCGCCCGCACGACGCTCGAGCTGTGCCGCATCTCCAGCCCCATCACCCACGAAGGCCCCATCGCCGACTTCGTCGAGCGCTGGGCGCTCCAGCACTTCCCCGCGAGGGAGGTCTTCCGGGTAGGGCACACGTTGCTGCTGGGTCGCCTGGACGACCCACGGCCCACGGTGGCGCTCATCGGCCACCTGGACACCGTGCCCGCGCACCCCAGTGACGTGGGGCGGGAGCCTCGCATCGAGGGTGAGCGCATCTTCGGCCTGGGCGCTTCGGACATGAAGGGCGGGCTCGCGGTGATGATGGCGCTGGCGGAGGACCTGCGCCGCGACACGTTGCCCGTGAATCTCGCGTTCCTCTTCTATGAGCGCGAGGAGGGCGCCTACGCGGAGAGTGGCCTCATCCCCCTCTTCGCGAAGCGTCCGGACCTGGCGGGCGTGAAGTTCGGCATCGCCATGGAGCCCACCGACAGCGAGGTGCAGGTGGGCTGCGTCGGCTCCATGCAGGTGACGGTGCGCTTCACCGGACGCAGCGCGCACTCGGCGCGGCCGTGGCAGGGGGAGAACGCCATCCACAAGGCGGGGCCGTTCCTCACGGAGCTGCTGGCCCGTCAGCGCGTGGAGGTGGATGTGGATGGCTTCCGCTTCTACGAGGTCATCAACGCCACGCTCGCCAAGGGCGGCCGCGCGCGGAACGTCATCCCGGAGGCGTTCGAGCTGAACCTCAACTACCGCTTCGCGCCGGGCAAGAGCATCGAGCAGGCGAAGGCGGACGTGCATGCGCTCGTCGCGGGCCGCGCGGAGGTGGACATCACCGACGCCTCGCCCAGCGGGCCCGTCGTCGCTGGCAACCCCTTGTTCCAGAAGCTGCTCGCCATCACCGGGCTGCCCGCCGCGTCCAAGCAGGCGTGGACGGACGTGGCCCGCTTCGGCGAGTGGGGCGTGGACGCCATCAACTACGGCCCCGGTGAGACGGCGCAGGCGCATCAGGCCAACGAGAGCGCGCCCATCGCTCCCCTGGCCGTGGCGTACGAGAAGCTGGCCGCGTTCCTCAAGGGCTGAGGGACGGACTCCGCGAGGGGCGCGGGAGGACTCGAGTCCACCGCGCCCTCTTGAGGGCTCTTCCCGAGGGTCGATGATGTCGTTTTGAACCCTCCCGGTGTCTGAAGGTTCATCACGTCGCATCCATCATGAAGCAGTGGTCTCGGTTCCTTGGCGCAGGGTGTTTTCCGAGCGAGGACGGCTTTACGGGAGACACCGTGACTGTCTAGGTTCCCTGTGAAAAATCCAGCGAGACGAGCCTCGTTATCGCTGGCTCATCAAGGATGCACGGTGAACCTCTTCCTCGCGCGTTTCACTCTTGGCTGTCTGTTGTTGGCTCCCCTTCTCGCGTGCGATTCCAGCGCGGAGGATGACACCCCGGGGGGCGGCGACTCGGCCGTGACGGGTGTCTGGAATCGCTTTGGTAGCGAGTTTGGCTATCACACGGATGTGGCCTACGGCGGCATCGCGGGGCAGTCCTCGGACCGGGTGTACATGTGTGAGCTGCCCGGCTCGCCCTCGGCGGGGCTCTACAAGGGGCGGCTCATCAGCCCTCGGATGATTCGCTGGGACTCCGAGCACAACCTGCCCGACTACGAGGTCGTATTCGAGGACCAGACGATGCGCTTCCGGCCGCAGAACGGCAGCAACACGTTCCTGGGCCAGTATCAGAAGGGGAGCTGGACGGCCGGGGCGTGTGATTTGACGCTGGAGAACGGGCAGCTCGTCGACAACTCGGCCACCGCCCATCTGCGCTTCAACAACAGCGGAGAACTCAAAATCAACAGCGTGACGATTGGCGGCGAAGCCATTCCCATCCACGCGACGGAGACGTGCAGCGTCACCACGCTCATCCCGTCCGGGTCGGGAAACAACGGCACGCTCACCGTGTCCATCAACTACAGCGGCGTAGGGGTGGAAGGGCCTTACCGTCGGACCCAGAACCACACCCTCTACCGCTCGGACTTCAAGCCGGGCTGCAACAAGCTGGAGGCCGAGTTTGCCTGTGGGGCGCTGGCTGTCTGCGTCTACGTGGTGCCGTAGGCCCGCGCGCGGACGTGTCACTCGGGGGCCGTTCGCGCCGCCGCGCGTCCCTTCCTGGGGGCCTGCTAGAGTCAGGCCCTCGTGGTCGGACTGAAAGACATCACCGGGCCGCACCCCGTGTCCTCCGCCGAGGAGGCCCGCACGTTCCGTTCGCGTTGGCTCGGGCCCGCGTTGGTGTTGGCCGGGTACACGGTGCTCGCGCTCATCTACGGTGCGCAGCTCTCCGTCTACAAGGCGTCCATTGGCGCGCCCCCCGTCTTCGGCGAGACGCTGCTCACGGGGGCCATCGTCTGGGGGGGCTGGGCGGCGTTGACGCCGTTCATCCTCGCCGTGGCCCGCCGGGTGCGAGGCACGGGGCGCCCCTGGCCTGTCCAGCTCGCGTTGCACCTGCCCCCCGCGGTCTTCTTCGCCACGGCGCACCTGGCGCTCCTGGCGGGGCTGCGTCAGCTCCTGCTCCAGCCCGCCGGAGGCGGTGGGGCCGCCGCGTGGACCTACTTCACCTGGCTCCTGTCGAAGACCACGGACTTCGACCTGCTTATCTACCTCTCCGTAGTGGGGCTCGATGCGACCCTGCGCTACGCGCGACAGGTGCGTGAGGAGGCCGTTCGCGCCTCGGGGCTCCAGGCTCAGCTCGCGCAGGCGCAGCTCCACCTCTTGCGCAGCCAGTTGAGGCCCCACTTCCTGTTCAACACCCTGCACGCCATCTCCACCCTCATGCACCGCGACGTGGACGCGGCGGACCGCATGGTGGGCCAGCTCAGTGAGCTGCTGCGCGCCAGCCTGGAGCGCGACGGTCGCCACGAGGTGCCGCTCTCCGAGGAGCTGGACCTGCTCGCGCCCTATCTGGACATCGAACGCACCCGCTTCTCCGACCGGCTCCAGGTGGATGTGGAGGTGGCGCCCGATGTGCACGACGCCCTGGTTCCGCCCCTGGTGCTCCAGCCCCTGGTGGAGAACGCCATCCGTCATGGCATCGCTCCCCGTCGGGGGCCCGGCCGGGTCTGGGTCCGCGTCCAGCGGGCCGGGGACCGACTGTCACTGGAGGTTCGAGACGACGGCGTCGGGCCGCCCGCGGAGGGGCTCTCCGGGCTGAGCGAGGGAATCGGACTGGGTTCGACCCGCGCCCGGTTGGAGCGGCTCTACGGTGTCTCTCAGTCGCTGACGTGCGAGGCCAACGCGCCCCGAGGCTTCGTCGTCTCGCTCTCGCTGCCCTTCCGGAGCGCCCGGGCATGACGGTCCGCACGCTCATCGTCGACGACGAACCCCTGGCCCGGGAGCGCTTGCGCACGCTCCTGGCTTCGGAGCCGGACCTTCATCCGGTGTCCGAGTGTTGCGACGGGCACGAGGCCCTGGAGGTCATGGCCCGCGAGCGGCCCGCGCTCGTCTTCCTGGACGTGGAGATGCCGGAGCGCGACGGATTCGGTGTGCTGGCCGAAGCGGCGCTGACGCCTCCGCCCGTCATCGTCTTCGTGACGGCCTGGCCTCAGCACGCGCTGCGGGCCTTCGATGCCGCCGCGGTGGACTACCTGCTCAAGCCGTTCACGGTGGAGCGCTTCCGGCGCACGCTGGTCCGGGTGCGCGAGCGACTGGCCGCGCCTCCTGGGGACTTGCGTCAGCAGCTCCAGCGCTTGTTCCAGGAGCTGCGCCCGGAGCCCGTGGCCGTGCCCACCGAGCGACTGGTGGTGAAGACGGGGAGCCGGACGCTGCTCGTCCCAGTGGAGGACCTGGACTGGGTGGAGTCCGCAGGCAACTACGTCACGTTGCATGTCGGCGCGGAGGCGCACCTCTTGCGCGAGACGATGGCGGAGCTGGAGGCGCGGTTGCCGCCGCGTCGGTTCGCTCGGGTCCACCGCTCGGCGCTCGTGAACGTGGAGCGCATCGTCTCGCTGTCGCCCACGCTGTCGGGCGACCACCGGCTGGTGCTGCGCGACGGGCAGGAGCTGACGTTGAGTCGCACGTACCGGGCCCGGCTGGAGCAGGTGCTCGGCCATCCCCTGTGACGTGTGCCTCCCCGCACTCCAAGCTGCTTCGCCTTCAGGCTTCTTCGGGCGAGCTGCTCGACTCCCCGTGAGCCGGGAGCGGCTCTTCCGTGGCGTCGAGAATCGCCAGGGCGAGCGGTTTCGCTTCACGGTTCAGGTTGATGGCGGACACCGCTCGAATGCGCTGGATGGACGCGCGGTCTCCGAGCAGGGCGAGGCTCAGGGCGGCCAGCGCATACTCATGATGTGAGTTCGTCGCGGCGAAGAACCTCTCGTCGAAGACGCGATGCAGCGTGGGGACCCCGCCGCGCTCTCCCGCGAGGGCACCCCTGACCGCGGCCGCGAGCTGCTCGTAGCCACTGGATGGGTTGCTCTCCTCGGGAGTCGCCGGTTCCCAGTGGGGCACCTGCTCCAGGAGGATGGCGCGAGCGCGCTCGATGAGTCTCTGCTTCTCCTCGGGAGTCATGGCGCTCGGGAGGCTAGACGCACGCACGCGCCTGCGCCATCGCCCGTGAGGCGTCGTGACTCGTCCTCGTCCGGCTTCGGCTCGTCCCTCGATTCCGCGTCTCATCCCATCCGTGCCCCACCGGACAGCTCCGTTCTTAGTCTTCCTCGCGCTGGGAGGCCGGTCGCCTCCCCATGGAGGACGTCATGAGGCCTGTCGTGTGTGTGGGATTGGCTGCGCTCGTTACCGCCTGCGCCGCCGGGAAGTCGGCGCGTGGGAGCGGAGACCCCGTCACCCTGGAAGAGGGGCGACGGTTCACGGAGGCGGCCGTCACCGTCATGCAGGCATATGACCTGGAGAGCCGCTTCCAGGAGGCCGCGGCGCTGGGCCGGTTCGCCAGTGAGCGGGCTCGACTCCTGAAGGACCCGGGCGGTGAGGCCCGCCTCCAGGTGGAGTTGGGACGCGTCCTGTCCCGCCAGCTCCGTCATGAGCCTGGGATGGATGCGGCCCAGGTCCTCGACTTGCTGCGTCGAGCGCGGAGGCTCGCGGAGGACTCGGGGGATGCGCGCGCGCGGGTCGCCGCGCTCGATGCCGAGGGCATGTTCCACTACTTCGACAAGCTGCTGGCGGGGAAGGGCGAGTGGGCGCCCATCGTCGCCCTCTTCGAGCAGTCACGGGACCTGGCCGAGTCCTCCGGGGACACGCGCGGACACATCGTGGCGCTCTTCCACCTGGGCCTCACCCAGCAGTTCCAGGAGGACTTCACGGGCGCCAGGTCGACCTTCGAGCACTCCCTGGCGCTCTCCCGCGCCTCGCGAGACGCGTTGATGGAGTCCTACAACCTGCGGCACCTCGCGGGGCTGGCCGAGGACCGGGGGGAGCTTCAGCTGGCCCTGGAGCAGTTCGAGGAGTCGCTGCGCCTGAGGGAGCAGGTGGGCTTTCGCACCGGAGAGCTGTTCGCGCTCGTGACGGTGGCCCAGGTCCGCTCCCGAATCGAGCCCAAGGGCACCTCCGCGCTGGAGCCCGCGAGAAAGGCGCTGGCGCTGGCGCTCGAGCTGAAGGACCCGTCGGGAGAGCGCGAGGCCCGGGCCGTCCTGGGCCGCATCCACCTGCGCCGCGAGGACGCCACCTCCGCGCTTCCCTTCCTGGAGCAGTCCCTCTCCAACGCGGAGTCCCACGAGGACTGGCTTTCGACGGTGGACCTGCTGCTGGATTTGACGCGGGCCCACGCGCTGCGTGGCGAGCGAGCGCGAGTGGAGGAGCGACTGGGACGGGCGCGCGCGGTGGCGACGGACCATGGACTGAAGGCGTCGCTCGCGCAGGTGGAGAAGGTCGAACGCGAGCTGGCTCGCGCACCGTGATGCGTGAAGGCTGACGCGCCATTCGTCCGCTGTCGTTCATCTTCCCGAGGGGATGGCTCTCATCGCGTGCGCATCGGCGTACGCTGTGGTTCGTAATTCACGCGGTTCCCCTTTCTGGAGGAGATGGAATGACTCACGAGACCGTCAATTCGCAAATCACCGATGCCTTGGCGCCCGCGGACCTGGGTGGGACCTCAGACTCGTCGTCCGTGACGCGCAAGTCGCCCGCGCGGCGGCGTCGGGCCACGAAGAAGGCCGCTGGCCGCACCGGTGCTCGTGCGAAGAAGACCACCTCGCGCCGTGCCTCCGCGAAGCGGGGCAGGACCGCCGCGCGCAAGTCGACGACGCGCAAGTCGACGACGCGCAAGACGGCCAAGCGGAAGACGGCCGTCCGGGGCACGCGCAAGGGCGCTGCCCGCAAGGCCACCACGCGCCGGACGGCGGCCGCGGGACGCACCGCGCGCAAGAGCCCGGCCCGTCGCACCACCACCCGTACCACCGCGCGCAAGGGCGCCCGGAAGACCACCCGCCGGACGACGCGCCGCTAGTTCGCGACGCGAAAGCAAGCGGGGACCCCTCGCAAGAGACGGGTCCCCGCTGCCGCGCTCAGCGCTTCAGGTGAGGCCGAGGACCCTTCAAGAAGGTCCCCACGGGCCTCCTCCCTGCGCTCAGCGCTTCATGCGAAGCAGGAACAAATCACTCCGCGCGGGCGACCGACGGCCCGTGCCGAAGTCGGATTCGCGGTCCGTGTGGCCGAACAGCAGGGCATCGCCGTCCGGGAGCACTTGCACGAAGCGGATGTCCTCCAGCCCATACAGCTCGCCTCGGGGGCGGGGCGGGTCGGACAGGTACAGGCGCAACCCGAGCGACGCGCCATCCGGTCCGTAGCGCAGCGCCAGGGGCTGCGCCGAGCCGAGCCCGTCCGGCCCTGACGCGCCATCCACGATGAGCGAGTAGGTGAACCCGGCGACGACGACTCCGCCCGTGGGCTCCACGCCCAGCGCTCCCGCCTGGAGTCCATCCCCCAGGTTGCGGCTCCAGCGCTCCTTGCCCGTGGCATCCGCCGACACGAGGAACGGGCTGGCCCGGTACACATGTCCGTGGAGCTTCGTCGTGCCCCAGGACACCGTGCCCAGGAAGGAGCCCAGCGCCATCACCGTGCCCTGACTGTCCACGCCCACGTCGCTCATGGTGCCGCTGGCCTGGGCGAGCGGCCTTGCCCACACCAGGACTCCGGTCGCCTGGTACACGGCGACGAACGGGCTGCCGTCCTTCGACGACTCCGTGCGCTGGGTGCCGAAGCGGGCCGCGCCCAGGTAGCGCCCACCCACCACGAGCCTGTCATTCGCGCCGCGCGCCAGGGTGGTCACCGTCACCCGCGAGTCCGAGCCCTCCGCCCGGCCGATGGACAGCGCCTGCTCGGGCTTGCCGTCCAGCGAGTACGTCACCACCACCGCGCCGGAGCCCACCACGCCCCCGCCGAAGTCCGTCGGGCCGGAGGTGTTGAACGCCACCATCGGCCGTCCCTGGGCATCCAGCACCAGGTCCGCCACGGTGGCATCCCTGCCTGGAACGGTGGCGGACCAGAGGACATTGCCCGCCGCGTCCAGGCGGACGAGGAAGGCGCCGTTGCCCAGCTCCAGCGGCTCGAAGTCCACGAGCCCCCGGGCATCCACCGCCACGAAGAGCCCCCCGTCGGGCGCGGGGGCGACGCGTGCATTCACGTCCGCGCGCAGCGACTCGGGCGTCTCCGCCACGCGCACCGCGAAGCTGCGCGTCCACCGCATCTCTCCCGTCGGGATGCGCCGCGCGAGCGTCAGCCGCACCGTGTTGTCCGTGGGCTGACGCTCCTGGAGGTCATCCAGCTCGTACAAGGCCACGGTGAGGATGTCGCCATTCGCATCCACCGCCGCGCCGAGCGCCAGGTCATCCTGCGCGGTGCCCTCGCGCGCCAGCCACAGCGTGCTTCCCGGTGTCGCCGGGGGTGGCGGAGGCGGTGGCTCTATCGGCGGTGGGCCGCCCGCATCCGGAGCGCCCGCGTCCGGAGTCTCCCCGGGAGGCGGCGTCCCCGCGTCATCTTCCTCCGAAGGCGTCTCCTGCGCGGGACAGTCGCTTCGCGACTCGTTCGGACAATCCGGAGGCGTGTCGGCCTCCGCGTCGTCACAACCTGTCAGCAGCCCCGCCCAGCCCACCGCTGTCGCGAACGCGACAGTCCGCAACCATCGCCGCCCCTGGTGCATGAAGCCCCCTCCCGCCCCTCGGAGGTTCTCCATGCTGGTAGGTGCCAGCAATACCGTGTGCGACGTTTGCCCGCCCGCCCGCTCCGAAGCGCGCGACGCATCACCCGCGAGGCGTCCGTGTGCCTCGCCTGCGCACCGGACCTCTCCTGTGAGGGAGGCGCGCTTCCCAGCCCGGGCAACGCGCACCTCGCTCCTTGGGCTTCAGCGCCAGAAGCCCACGGACAGGCCGACGTTGGTGTAGCGGCTCGCCAGGTCGAACGAGGTGCTGATGGACCAGTCCTCCCAATAGCGCAGGATGAAGACCTCGAAGCCGCCGGTGAGGTGGGGGCGGGGCGGCCGACCGTCGAAGGGCGAGGGCTCCGCGTACACGCCCGCTCGCAGCCGAATCATCCCCGGCACCGTGTCGTGCTCCACGCCCAGTCGGGGGGCGAACTCGGAGCCGTGGCCCACGCGCTCCTCCTCCGCCGTCGACGCGAAGCTGCGCAGCGGCACCGCGTTGTCCACGCCGGACAGGAGGTCCACCTGCGCGCTGATGAGCCACCGTCCCGCCGGAGCATCCTTGGGTTCCTCTTCCGGCACTGGCAGCGCGTCCCCTTCGATGACGAGCTGACGTCGGGCGGCGGGAGACAGGCGGTTGTAACGCTCCGCGCCCTCGCCCAGTCGCCAGCTCGCGCCCACCGACAGCACCGCCGGGGACACCACCGCGCCGAACAGCGTCCGGTCCGCCAGCACCGGCGCCTGGCCTTCCTCTCGCCTCCAGTCCGCGACGACCTCCGGCCGCACCGTTACACCCATGCGCCAGGGACGGCCATGCGGGCGGTACAACATGTCCACCGCCACGCCCGTGTCGCCGTAGCGCAGCTCCGTCCCGCCGGATTGCAGCCGGAAGGACGCCTGCGCCGCGTAGATGCCCAGCGCGAGGATGAAGTCGTCCTGTCCGAAAGACACCGCTCCGGCCAGCACCGACTGCGTCAGCGACACGCGGATGCGCTCGCTGTCCCCGGCGCAGGCCTCCGTCGCGCAGTAGGAGACGGCGCTGTTGCGCAGCGCGAAGCCGATGCCGAAGCGCTTGTACTGCAACAGCAGTCCGCCCAGCAGTTGTCGCCGGTCCTGCGACTCGTCCGGACGCCCGTCGTTGTCCACGTCGCGCGCGCGTCCGCTGGTGAACGGCAGGTCCAGCCAGGACAGCGTGACGCCCAAGTCCCAGTCCTTCTCCAGCGCGGGGCCCCGGTGGGCCAGCGCCGCCAGGTTGCTGGGGAACCCCGCCGCGCCCTCGGCGATGCCCACGTAGGCGCCGCCCAGCGCGACCACGCGCGCCGAGCCCAGGAGCGCGCCGGGATTGAAATACAGCCGCTCCGGACGCGGCTGGGTGGGCTCCTCGTCTTGCGCCCAGGCCGCGGGCGCGAGGCCCAGCACCGCGCATCCGCCGAGCGCGCGAAGCCATCCGTTCCACCGCGTCGAGCTGCCCATCCTGGAGTCCATCACGTTGTTGGAGGCACTCACCGCGAAGTGCCTCACCGAGCCCGCACCACCTCGGCGAAGAGCCGGTCGGCGTCCGCGGCCAGCGCGGTGTCGCGGAACGTGAGGCCCCCGGCGTCGTGCGTGACGAGCGCCAGCGTCACCTTGCGCCACCGGATGTCGATGTCCGGGTGGTGGTCCGCCTTCTCCGCCGCCTGGGCCACCTTCTCCACGAAGGCGATGCCCGCGAGGAAGGAGGGTGCCTCGTACGTGCGGCGAATCATCCCGCCCTCATGCTTCCAGTCGGGATGCTGGGTGAGGAAGGACTGGAGCGCCTCGGGAGCGAGCAGGGTGCGGTCGTGGGCCATGATGACCTCCTTCATATCCGCTCTCGCGCCCGAGGGAAGCCATCCGAATGGCGACGTCAGGGGCTGGACGTCCACGGGTGGATGCGCAGGTCGGTGAGCCCGTCCAGGTTCACCGTCCAGGTGAAATGGTCCGAGACGCGTGTAATGCCGGTGTTCGTTCCCGGGCCGGGCAACAACACGAGCAACAGCGCGTTGCGCTCCGCGTCCCAGCGCGGGGTGGCGGCCGGTCCGGTGCTTCCGAAGGAGGTGATGACGGGCAGGGCGGGGCCCGCGCGCAGCTCCGGCACGGAGACGGAGAGCCCGTCACCCAGGGCCAGCACGCCTTCCTCCACGAGGCCGCGCTCCGCTGTCACCAGGTGGCGATGCAGGACGCTGGTGAACCCTCGCGGGGTGGAGGTCACTTCTCGCGTCCACAGCACGCCGTCGCCATGGCCCAGTGGCTCACCGGCGAGGACCTGGCAGGGCTGGCCCGACACGGGGACATAGTGGTCCTGCGCGTCGAGCTGGAAGGGGCAGGCCCGCGTGCGCGCGAGGAAGGTCACCGGCTCCTGGAAGCGGCTCACCAGCCACAGCGTCGGACCCACGCGCATGGCGATGACCTGCGTGGAGTCCGAGCCGAAGGCCAGCCCGGGCTGCTCGGTCCACTTGGACGTCCGGGCGACGCTGAGCCCCAGCTCCTCGGTGAAGGTGTAGCGGTACAGGGTGGTGGCATCCAGCACCAGGTACTCGTTCTCCGTGGCGAGGCGGGTGTGGGGGGAGACGTCCGTCGCCATGCTGGTGGGGTAGAGCGCGCTGCCGGCGCGCACCAGGGGCCCCTCGCCTGTGTCGACGAAGCGGCGCACCTGACCCTCGACCATCGTCCACACCACGTTCCCCACCACGGCCGTCGAAGGGCGGTGGTCCCTTCCCACCGTCTGCTCCGGGAACCCCGACCCCCGATGGGCCCGGCCGTCACACACCCAGGTGCCGCTGCTCGTGCGGTCCAGGTGCTGGCACTGGGGCACGCCGGAGAGCCGCGCCACGGAGGGGCGCTGGCGCTCGTCCTCCGCCACGTACACGTCGAACTGGCTCAGGCTGCCCACCGGCGCGAAGGCGACGATGACGTGGTAGCGGCCCGTCATCGTCGGCGTGAAGCGGAGCGTGGCCCCCCAACCGGAGGTCAGCTCCACCGTGGCCTGCACGGGGAGGTTGTCGGGGTCCTGGACCTCGGCGGTGACGGACTCGGGGAAGCTGCCCTCGTCGAGGGCGCAGTTCATGTTCGGGTTGGCGGTGACGCGCAGGCTCGCTTCCTGGCCCACCGGCACGAGCACCAACGGCGGAATCGGGCCGATGGGGTCGCCGCTGATACACGACTCCGGCGGCACATCGCCCGGGCAGCCCGTACCGACAACCAGGGCGAGCATGGCGGCGAGCAGCGGGCCTGTGCGCGCCCCCCGGCTCATGCGCGCTCCACCGCGCGCTTCCACTTGCCCAGGTGACGCTCGCGCAGGTCGGCCTTCATCTTCGGCTTGAAGACCTTGTCCGCCTTCCACGCGCGGCGGATGGCTTCCGGACTGTCCCAGACGCCCGCGCCCAGGCCGCCGAGGAACGCCGCGCCCAGGCTGGTGGTCTCGAGGTTCTTTGGGCGCACCACCGGCACGCCGAGCAGGTCCGCCTGGTACTGCATGAGCAGGTTGTTGGCCGCCGCGCCGCCGTCCGCCTTGAAGACGGGGATGTTCCGGCCGCTGTCGCGACGCATGGCCTCCGCGAGGTCGTGAATCTGCAGGGCGATGCCTTCCAGCACCGCGCGAGCCATGTGGGCCACCGTGGTGGAGCGGTCCATTCCGGCGAACAGGCCGCGCGCCTCGGGGCGCCAGTGGGGTGCGCCCAGGCCCGCCAGCGCGGGGACGAAGACGACGTCGCCGGTGTCCTTCACGCTGGCGGCGAGCGCTTCGATATCCGGCGCGCGCTTGATGATCTTGAGGCCGTCGCGCATCCACTGCACCGCGGCGCCCGCGATGAAGCTGCTGCCCTCCAGCGCGTACGTGGTGGAGCCCGTGCCGCCCAGCCGCCACGCTACCGTGGTGAGCAGGCCCGCCGACGAGCGCACCGGCTCCGTGCCCGTGTTCATCAAGAGGAACGCGCCGGTGCCGTACGTGCACTTGGACTCGCCGGGCTCGAAGCACGCCTGACCGAAGAGGGCGGCCTGCTGGTCTCCCGCCATGCCCGCGACGGGGACGCCGTCCGGCAGGCTGCGCATGCCGCGCGTGGTGCCGTAGACCTCCGCTGAGCCGCGAATCTGGGGCAGGCACGCGGCCGGTATCTTCAGGAGCGCGCGCATCTCGTCGCTCCACTGCAAGGTCTTCAGGTCCATCAACAGCGTCCGGCTGGCATTGGACACGTCGGTGACGTGGGTGGTGCCGCCGGTGAGCTTGTAGACGAGCCATGTGTCGATGGTGCCGAAGCACACGTCCCCGCGCTCCGCCTTGGCGCGTGCGCCTTTGACGTGCTCGAAGAGCCAGTGGAGCTTGGTGCCGGAGAAGTACGGGTCCACGACGAGGCCCGTCGTCTCTCGCACGCGCGGCTCCACGCCGCGCTCCTTGAGCTGGCGACACAGCTCCGAGGTGCGCCGGTCCTGCCAGACGATGGCGCGGTGCAGGGGCTTGCCGGAGTCGCGAGCCCACAGGCCCGTCGTCTCGCGCTGGTTGGTGATGCCCACCGCGGAGATGTCCCGGCCCACCAGCCCCGCGTCCTTCAGCGCGCGGCCGATGCACCACTCGCTGGTGGCCCAGATTTCATCCAAGTCATGCTCCACCCAGGACGGCTTGGGGAAGTGTTGGGTGAACTCCTTGTAGGAGCGGCCCACCACCTTGAGCTTCGAGTCGAGGATTGGGACGTGGGTGCCAGTGGTGCCCTGGTCAAGGGCCAGGACGTACTTCGCCTTCGGCATGGGGTGGGTCCTCCCAACGATGGACGGCGCGTTGGGAGGGACCCTACTCCACGTCAACGGCCGGTGTAGATGCCGATGGAGCCCGGACGGGTGATGTTGTTCGCACCATCACGTGTCGCCCCGAAGGCCACCAGCACCACGCGCGCGTCGCCCGTGCCCGCCACCTGGATATCCCAGACGGGCTGGCCGGCCAGGCCCCCCAGGACCTTGTTATGGGTGATGAAGGTGCCCTCGGTGTGCAGGCGCATCAGGCCCCTGCCCCAGCGGTGTCCAATCCACAGGCTGCCGTCGCGCGAATCCCGCTCCAGTGAGGACACGAAGCGCTCCGCGTCACCCGTCAGCGCCTGGTCCACCACCAGCCCCGCGTCGCTCAGCTTCGCCATGCCCCACGCGAAGCTGGACACCCAGACGGTGCCATCCGGCATCAGCGCGAGGTCGCTCACCACGTCGTCCTTGCGCTGTGCGGGCGTGGGTGGAATGGGTTCGGCGACGGCGTCGGGCCAGATGTCGATGCGGTTGGCCTTGTGTTTCTTCTCCTCGGACTGCTTGCGCGCCGCCTCGAAGTTCCAGGGCGCGCCGGTGCCCACGTGGCCCACGCCGTTGGTCATGATGCGGAAGCGCGAGCTGCGGATGGCCGTGCCCATCCACACGTCGCCGTCCGGACGCACCGCCACGCCCCAGACATCTCCCGCGAGCCGGCTGTCCTCGTCCGTCTCGTCCGTGCCGTGCATCTGGATGGCGGGGTGGACGTGCTCCATGACGCCGAACTTGCAACGCTGGCGCAGCTCGCGGTCCACCTCGTTGCCCTGGGCGTCATGAGTGACATAGGCCCACTCGTTGACGGCGCGGACCTGGGCGCTGGCACAGGCCTCGCCGCCCTGGTAGTTCGCCTCGCCCCACGCGAGGCCATGGTTGGCGGCGAACCACAGGCCCTGGGTCGCCTTGTCCCAGACGATGCGGTTCACCGTGCAGAGCTTCTCGCGGTGGCCGTAGCCGGGCACCGAGTGCGCCGGCGAGTGGATGTCATAGTGGGCGACGGACAAGGTGCCATCGGCCTTCAGCTCCACGCGGTCCGCGTCGCCGCTCTTGTAGATGGCGGGGTCCTCGGGCTGGCCAGGGGGCTTGTAGAACTCGTTCTCGCAGTTGGGGCGGCCCTGGTAGCCGACGAAGACGACGCCCGAGGGGCCGCCTGTCACCGCGGTCACCTTGAGGTAGCGGTTCTCCGGCAGCGGGTCCTTGCCCTTCCACGCGGCCCAGGGATGAAGGCCGTCCGCCATCGTGAAGCACTGGAAGGTGTTCGCACCGGGGCGCACCAGACACAGGCCGTCCTCGCCGCCCGCGACCCAGATGTTTCCGCCCTCGTCCTGGGTGACGCCCAGCACCTCGCGCGGTCCGCCCTGCGCGGAGCCTAGGAAACGCCAGCCGCTCGCATCCGGAGGGATGGGAGGGCCGCTGGCCGGGCCCGCGTCGGGCGCTCCGGCATCCGGTGGGCCCGCGTCGGGTGTGCCCGCGTCGTCCGGGAGGCCCGCGTCGGGAGGCTCGCCGGCATCGGGCACTCCGGCGTCATCGTCGACGGGAGGTGCGCCCGCGTCGGGTTGTCCGTCCTGGTCCTCGATGGGAGGAGTCCGCGTCTCCGCGCCTTCCTTGCAGCCGGCGAGCAAGAGCGCGCCCAGCAATCCCAGCCACCATCCGCTTCGTCCATGCCCGCACATGCTTGTCCCGCCTCCGACGTCCTTGGGCGAACGTCCCCCGAGCGCCGGTGGCTCACAGGCAAGTCAGGTGCCAGCCGCGTGGAGGCCGGGATGGGGTGCAGCGCGGGATTGACTGGGTGACGCGAGGTGCGTGAGGAAGCGTCGCGCTGCCCACGGGAGGAAATGCGCGGCCTGGCACTGGAGGTCGGGAACGGCGTCACGTGGTGAGCAGCGCGACGCGAACGGAGCCCGTCGACAGGGCGGATGCGCCTGTCTTCATGGTCGACGTGCCGGAACCTCTGGCGGATTCGAACAAATGGATGGCCGATGCGCGAAAGCGCGCCAGACGTCATGCGCGCATGTTTCGCCTCGCTCGCTGGGGCCCCTGGAGGTCCCGGCATTCCAACGCGAGGACGATGACCATGGGCTTCACGATGAACTCGACGGTGCTGACGCTGGGAGCGCTGCTGGTGCTGGGGTGCGCGGGGACGAAGGCGAACCTGGGCGACTCCGAGGTGGCGCGCTACACGAGTGACGCGAACGGCTTCGACACGCACTCGTTCTTCTATGACACGGGTGCGGAGGTGGTGGTCTTCGACGCGCAGTTCACCGAGGCGGAGGCGAACCGGGTGCTGGAGCACATCCGCTCACGGACCGACCACCCCATCCGCTACGTGGTCATCACGCATCCGAACCCCGACAAGTTCAACGGCGCGGCGGTGTTCCAGCGCGCGGGCGCGAAGGTGGTGGCGAGCGAGGCCACCGCCGCCGCGATTCCCGCCGTGCACGCGTACAAGAAGTACTTCTGGGTGAACGTGGCGAAGGCCTTCACCGAGGAGACCTATCCGGCGCAGGCCACGGTGGATGTCACGTTCCAGGGGACCTACTCGCTGCCACTGGAGGGCGGCGCGAAGGTGGAGCTGACGGAGCTGAAGCACGCGGGTGTCACGGTGACGCAGACGGTGGCGTACGTGCCGGGACGTGAGGCGCTCATCGTCGGAGACCTGGTGCACCACGGCGCGCATGCGTGGCTGGAGGGTGGGGTGCGTGACGGCAAGGTGGTGCCGGACGTGGAGGCGTGGAAGGCGGCGCTGCAGGAGCTGTCCGCTTGGCCGCGCGCCACGGTGTACGGAGGACGCGGGACGTCAGCGCCCGTGGCGGAGGCGATTGCCGCGCAGCAGCGCTACCTGGATGGAATGGTGACGGTGGTGACGACGTACGCGGCGGAGCTGGGCGGGCGCAAGGCGGAGCTGTGCGGTGACGCGGCGGCGCCCCACCACGCGGAGCTGGAGAAGCGCGCGGCGGCGGCCTTCCCGGAGTACGCGCTGCCGTACATGGTGCGCTACGGCGTGTACGGACTGGTCCACCGCGTCGCTTGCGGCGGGTGAGTTTCATTCGGGCCAAGGCTTCACAGGCCGCCGCGAGAACGGCGGCCCGTGCTCAGAAGAACGCTAGAAACCGAAGCCCACGGCGACCGAGGTCACGATGTCGCCCGACAGAGGGTCCCGCGCCAGCTCGATGCCGACCGCCGGAATGGCCACTTCGCGGACATAGGCGCGAACGCCCACGCCGGGGGAGACGTACTTGAGCAGTGAGTTCCTCCACTCCACCCGGCCCACATCCACGAAGGCATGCGCGGTGAGGGTCAGCATGCTGGGGCTCCAGAGTGGCACCTGGTACTCCAGCGTCGCGGAGGTCGCCATCTCCGCCCACAGTGTTCCAGCGGCGAAGCCCCGGCTCCCCGTGCGGCCGCCCAGGAGCTGCGCGTCCAGGAACGCGTCTCCTCGCGTCTGTCCGTGCTGGGCCGTCAAGGTCAGCGCATGGTTGCCAAAGACAGGCAGCGTGTAGCTCGCGAAGAGCGACACCTGACGCATTTCGCGAGAAGAACCCAGGAAGCCCAAGCCCTCACGGTAGAGCGCCCGGGCCACCAGCCCCTCGTTGAAATAGAAGTGGAAGTCCTGGCCCAGGTACTCGGCCGAGACGCTCACCCCGTGCACCTCTCCCCGCTGGGGTGTCTCCGGGCCCTCCGGCAAGGCCAGGGGCTTGTTGATGAGGGAGAACCAACCCGCGCCGACATTCAGCTCCGGCGTTACCTGGTAGCCGAGCGTCCCCGCGATGTCGAAGCGCCTGTCCGTGTACGTATCCCTGATGACATCCCGGACGTGGCGCTCCCGGTCCGTCTTGGCGAACTGGAACGAGAGGAGGCCCGTCCACGGGCTGCCTCCGATGCTCGGGTCCCGGTACATGGAGAACAGGGTGCCGCCCCGGTTGCCCCACATGCCTCCGCCCACCAGCGTCTTGCGCAGCCCGAAGAGGTTGCTCTCGACGGCGAAGACGCCGGCCTGCCATTGCCCCTTTCCCGAGGAGAAGACGGGGATGGGCAGCAGCGTCCAGCGCTCCTCCACCGTGATTTGGAGTCCGACGCCTTCGCCCTCGGGGCGTGTCAGCACCTCCACGCTCTTGAAGAGCTGCAGGTTGAGCAGCCGTCGCTTCAGCTCGGCGGCGTCCCCGGTGGTGAGCATGTCCCCCGGAGCCATGCGCATGGCCCGGAGGATGACGGACTCCTGGGTGCGGGTGTTGCCCTGGATGTCGATGTGCTCGATGCGCCCCGTCAGCGTCGCGGGTGGTGGCGCCGAGGCTTCAATCGTCACTTCTCCAGCGACTGGCAAGGGGCTCGGTGTGGGCGCTGTGTCTTGCGCCCAGGCCGTGCACGTGAGTCCGACCGCGTGCAGCACCACGAGTCGGCGGACCTGGGTCAGTGACGTGTTCATGACGGATGCGTTCTTCATGGCGTTCAAGGCTCCGGCGCCAGCGAGTTGCCGGTGGGGTCGAAGAGTCCCGTTGCTCGGGCCAGGGCCAGGCGTGACAACTGCACGTTGAGCGCCTCTGTCACGGCGGACATCTGCGCGCTCGCGAGCGTCGCGTTGACGTCCGTCACCTGGAGGTACGTCGTGGCGCCCGCGTCGAAGCTCTGCTTCGCGAGTCGAGCGCTTTCCCACGCGAGCTTCACCCGCTCCTCGGCCGTACTGAGGTTGACCTCCGCGCTCTCCAGTTCGCTGCGCGCCTTGCGCACCTCATCGCGAATCTTCTCCTCGGTGCCGCGCAGGTTGGCGCTCGCCTCGGCGATTTTTCCAGAGGACTCCCGCAGGTTGGCCTCGCGCAGTCCGCCGTCGAACAGGTTCCACGACAGGGCCAGCCCCGCTGTCCACGTGGACGCGACGCCGGTGAGGCCGGCGGTGTTGCTCGTCGAGACGTTGCCCGTGGCATGCAGGTTGGGGAGGTACTCGAAGAGCACCTGCTTGCGCCCGCCGCGCGCCAGGTCCACGTTGAGGCGCGCCGCCGAGGCATCCGGCCGCCGGTCGAGGGCCGTCTTCTCGGCGGACGCCACATCCCCTGTCTCCGAGGGGAGTGGCACGGCCGTCTCCTGGGGGGGCGCCACGTCGAAGTCCACCGGCCGAGCGAGGAGTGCGGCGAGGGAACTCTTCGCCGTCGCATAGGCGTTGCGGCTGCGCACCACCTCCTGCTCGGCCTGCTTTCGGTCCAGCGTCGCGCGCAGCAGCGCCAGCCGCTCCACGTCGCCCACCTCGAAGCGGTTCTGTGCGTCGCGCTCGAAGCCGCGACGAACCTCCAGGAGCTGCTCCTGCACCGCCATGGCCTCCCGCAGGCTCGCGGCGCCGAGATAGGCCTGGGCCACCGAGAAGAGAATCTCGCGTCGCGAGTTCTCCGCCGTCAGCCCCGCCACCTTCTCGCCCAGGTAGGCATTCTTGATGGCGGGCCACAGCGTGGGGACAATCAGGGCCTGCCGCGCGGAGATTTGACCGGAGAGCTGATCCTGCTTCTGCAGGGTGACGGGGTCCGGAGCACCCGGGAGCGCGAACGTCAGCTCCTTCGGATTGCGGATGTACGAGCCGCTCGCGGTGACGCTGGGGAGGTAGCCGGACCAGGCCTTGTTGCCCAGCTCCTTGGATTGCTGGAGCCGCGCGCGTGCGGCGTCGAGGCTGGGGCTCTGCTTCTCCGCGAGGGCGATGGCCTCCTGGAGGGTGAGCAGCGGGAGCGCGGTCGCCTTCGTGCCAGACGTGGGCATCGGCACGGCGGAGTCGCTGGAGGCCGCATCCCGCATGGGCGTGTCGGTGGCGGCGGGGGCCGACTGGGAGGTGGGCGTGCGTCCGGGAGTGGCGGAGACGCTGGGGGTCTGCGTCAGCAGGACGCTGGTGAGGAACGCGTGGAGGAGCATGGTGAAGACCGAGGTGGGTGCGTCAGGGAAGCGAGGGCACACGAGGTGCGTCGCGGTCGCTTGAAAGGACCGGAGCGTCGACCTCGCGAGTCAGGTGGAAGAGGCGGAACCGGGCATGTGGCTCCCGGTTCCGCCGTCAGCGTGGCGTGAGCTCGTGCTTCAGTGGGAGCCTTCCTCCGCGAGGAGCGGGCCGCTCGGCGCGACCAAGGCCTCCGACGTGGGGGCGTCACTCTTGCGACGGCTGAAGCGGGCGGAGAGCCCGTCCAGCAGCGAGTAGACGACGGGCACCACCACCAGCGTCAGCACCGTGGAGCTGATGAGGCCTCCGATGATGACGAGCGCCATCGGCACGCGAGTCTCCGCGCCGTCACCCTTGGCGAGCGCCACCGGAATCATGCCGGCAACCATGGCGATGGTCGTCATGAGGATGGGGCGCAAGCGCACCGGCGCGGCCTCCAGCAGTGCCTCGCGAGCGCTCTTGCCCGCATCGCGAAGCTGCTGCGTGAAGTCGACCAGCAGGATGCCGTTCTTCACCACCAGACCCATCAGCATGATGACGCCGATGAGGGCAATCATCGACATGGCGTTGCCCGACAGCAGCAGCGCGCCGATGGCACCGATGAGCGCGAAGGGCAGCGACAACATGATGGTGAACGGGTGGATGTAGCTGCCGAACTGCGCCGCCAGAATCATGTACAGCAGGAGGATGCCCAGCCCCAGCGCGGTCGCGAAGGCGCCGACGGTCTTGTTCATCTCCTTCGCGTTGCCGGCGAAGCTCCCCACCACGCCCTGGGGCAGGTCCTGCTCCGCCTGCGCGGTGAGGAAGCCCATACCCTCGCCCAGGGTGTAGTCGGGCGCGAGGTTGGCGAGCAGGGTGATCTGCCGCTTCTGGTTCTGACGGTCAATCTGCACCGGGCCCTCGGAAGGGGTGATGGTGGCCACGTTGCGCAGCTCCACCAACTGCCCGCCCGTGGTGCGCACGGTGAGCTGTCCCAGCGCCTCCTTGGAGGCGAGCGTCGCGTCGGGCAGGCGCAGCTTCACGTCGTACGTCTCGCCGCCCTCGCGGTAGGTCATGAACTCGTCGCGCCCCAGGTAGGCCCGCAGGGCGATGCCCACCTGGGCCGCCGGCACGCCCATCTGCGCGGCGCGCTCGCGGTCCACTCGCACGTCGAATTGCGGCTTGCCGCTGCGGAACGTGGTGTCGACGTCGGTGAAGCCCGGGTGGGACTTCATCGTGGCGAGCAGCTTCTCGCTGGATGCGACGACCTGGGGCCAGTCCGTTCCGCGCAGCACGTACTGGACCTGCTGGGTGCGGCCACCACCGCCGACGCCGGAGACGTCCTGGACGGAGAGCATCACCCCGGGGCGCTCGGCCAGCGCGTCGCGCAGGCGCACCTTGAATGCCTCCTGGTCGAAGGCGCGCTCCTTGCGCGGCACCAGGTTCACCAGCACCTCGCCCTTGTGCACCTCCTCGAGCGTGCCACCACCGGCCGTGCTGAACGTCTCCTTCACGCCCTCCAGCGGGCGCACCTGCGCGGCGACGATTCCCAGCTCGCGCTCGGTGTCCTCCAGGGTGGAGCCCACGGGCAGCTCCACCGTCACGCGCACAGCGCCGTTGTCGGAGGGCGGGATGAAGGTGAACTTGAGGAAGCGGGCCATGCCCAACGTCAGCACCAGCACACCCACCGCGACGGCGATGGCCAGGGCGCGCCGCTCCAGCACCCAGCCGAGGATTCGGCGGTAGCCGCGCTCCATCCCCACGAGCACGCGCTCGATGGCGGCGCTCACGCGGTTGCGAGGCCCGCTGTGGGCGTGGGCCTTGAGCAGGCGGCTGGAGAGCATGGGCGTGAGCGTCATCGACACCGCGTAGGAGATGAGCACCGCCACGGCCACCGTGACGCCGAACTGGTAGAAGAACTGGCCAATCGTCCCCTCCATGAAGGCCACGGGGATGAACACGGCGACGATGGCGAGCGTCACCGCGAGCACGGCGATGACAATCTGCGAGGTGCCCTCGAGCGCCGCCTGCATGGGCGTCTTCCCCTCCTCCAGGTGGCGCACGATGTTCTCGATGACCACGATGGCGTCGTCGATGAGCAGGCCGATGGAGAGCGTCAGCGCCAGCATGGTGATGATGTTGAAGGTGAAGCCCAGCATCGCCATCACCGCGAACGTGCCGATGACGCTCACCGGCAGCGCGATGGCCGAAACGAAGGTGGAGCGCCAGTCCCGCAGGAAGATGAGCACGATGAGGACGGAGAGGACGCCACCGATGAGCATGTCCTCCTGCACCGCGTGGATGGAGGCGCGAATCGTCGTCGAGTTGTCGCTGATGGTGCTGACCGTCACGCCCTGGGGCAGCTCGGAGTTGAGCTCCGCGAGCGACTCCTTGACGTTCTCCGCGACCTGCACCGTGTTGGCGCCCGACTGCTTGCGCACCACGAGCGCCAGGGCCGTGCCCGTGTCGGAGCGCGCCAGACCCCGCGCCTCCTGCGCGCCGTCCACCACCGCCGCCACGTCACGCACGCGCACCGGCGTGCCGTTGGGGCTGGCGACGATGATGCCGCCAATCTCCTCCACGCTTCGCGCCTCGGCCGTCAAACGTACGACTCGCTCGCGGCCTCCCTGCGTCGCGCGTCCGCCGGGCAGGTCCACGCTCTGCGCCTGGAGCGCCTGACTCACGTCGCCGATGGCCAGCCCGTAGCCGCGCAGCCGCTGCGGGTCGACCACCAGTTGAATCTCCCGCTCGCGGCCACCCACCACGCCGATGCTGCCCACGCCCGCCTGACTCTGGAGCGAGGGCTTCACCACGTCCTCCGCCACGCGTGTCAGCTCCTCGATGGGCAGCGCGCCGGAGAGCGACAGCGTGAGGATGGGCGCCGCGCCGATGTCGAACTTCTCGACGACGGGCGTCTCGATGTCGTCGGGCAGCTCGCGCAGCGTGGCCTGCACGCGGTCGCGAACGTCCTGGGCCGCCACGTCCACGTTGGTGCCCAGCTTGAAGCTGATGGTGACCTGGCTGACGTTCTCCAGGTTGATGGAGTTGAGCTCGTCCACGCCGCTGAGCGTGTTGAGCGCCTCCTCGAGCGGGTCGGAGATGTTCTTCTCGATGGACTCAGGGTCCGCGCCCGGCAGCAGCGTGGTGACGGTGACGACGGGGATGTCGACGTTGGGGTACTGGTCCACGCCGATGCGCGGATAGGCATACAGGCCGAAGACGACGACCGCCGCCATCAGCATGACGGTGAAGACGGAGTGTTTGATGAAGGTCTGGAGCATGGCAGTGGCGCTCGTCGGAAGAGGGGAGGAAAGGGGCTACTGCACGACCTGGAGCGCGACGCCGTTCTGGAGCGGCAGGCTGGCGTCGGCGACGACGCGCTCCTGGTGGCCGAGCCCGTGCACAACGCGCACGAAGCCGGGCAGCACGCGCTCCACCTTGACGTCACGGCGCTGCGCCTTGCCGTCCTGGACCACCCAGACGAAGCCCTGCTGGCCCTTGGCGTTGACGGCCTGTGACGGCAGGAAGAGGCCCGCCTGTCCCGGTGCGCTGTCGGTGGCCATCATGTCGGAGAAGTCCAGCTCCACCAGGGCGCCCGCGCGCAGCCGCGCCCCGTCCTCCTTCGAGGGCAGCACGTCCGCGAGCACCTCCACGGTGCGCGTCTGCGAGTCGATGACGGCGCCGAGGCTCCGCACCTTCGCCTCGAAGGGCGCGCCGGAGGGGTTGAGTGTGCCCTTGACGATGGTGCCCACCTTCACGCGGTCCACGAAGGCCTCGGGCACCGGGGCGCGCACCTCGAGCGCCTGCGTGTTGACGAGGCCGAAGATGGCCGTGCCCGGCGACACGTAGTCCCCTTCGTTGCGGCTGCGGCTGATGATGACGCCGTCGAAGGGCGCCGTGAGGGTGGCGTCGCGCAGCGCCTCCTGCGCGCTGGCGAGGACCGCAGCGGCCTGCTCGGCCTGGGCCTGTGCCTGGCGGTAACCCACCTCCGCCTTGTCGAGCGAAGCGCGCGCGAGGCTGCCCGACTGCGCCAGCATCCGTGCCCGCTCCACCTCCGTCTTCGCGCCCTCCAGCGCCGCTTCGGCCGCGGCCTTGGCGGCGCGTGCCTGGTTTGCGGTGAGGCGCGCGTTGGAGGTGTCCAACTGCGCGAGCAACTGACCGCGCTTCACCGCGTCGCCCGCGTTCACCGTGACTTTCGTCAGGGTGCCGGAGGCCTCCGCGCTCAGCGTCGCCTCTTGTTTGGCGCGCACGCTGCCGGTGGCCTGCAGGACGCTCGCCTCCAGCTTCGTGGCCGGCGTGAGCGCCTTGACGCCCACCGGCTTCTGGACGGCCTGCGCCGAGGGAGACGGCGCCACGGGCTTGCCGCTGCCACCACACGCTCCCGCCACCACGGCCACCACCACCACTGCTGCCTTCAAGGTCGTCTTCATCGCTGCGTTCCTCGTCGTGGGGCCGGCACTCATGGGACTCCGGCACTGAATGACTGAAATGGTTTTCTGGTCAGTCCCGGGCAAACGAACACCCCATCCTCCGGGCACGGAGTGGAGCCTGGGGGGTCAGCGAGTGGGTGGAGTCGGGCCGGGTGGGGCCGAGAGGCCGCGGATGAAGATCTCGAACGAGGCGTCCAGGGCTTCGAGCGTCAGGGGGCTGGTCTCCTGGGTCATCAGCTTGGGGACGAGCATCGTGATGAGCTCCACGAAGCCGCGAGCCGCCAACTGGGGGGCGCTGACGGTGAAGACCCCGCGCGCCACTCCGTCCTCGAAGACGCGCGCCAGGATGGCCGCATCCGCCTCCTGCATCTGGGGAACGAGGTGCATCACCTGGGTGCCCAGCTCGAAGAGCGTGGCCATCTCAAGGCGTTCCCCGTCGGGCTTGCGGACGCTCTGCTCCAGCTTGCAGCGGATGTACGCGCGAACCTGGGCCTCGGGCGTCGTGGCGCGCTGGACGCTCGCCTTGAGCTCGGCGAGGCTCATCTCGTGCGATTGCCGGACAATCGCCTCGAACAGCGCTTCCTTGCTCTCGAAGTGCAGGTAGATGCTGCCCTTGCCGACGCCTGCTCGTTTGGCGATGTCCTCCACCGAGGCCTTCTTGAAGCCGAATCGGGCGAAGACTTCGCCGGCGGCCTTGAGGATGGCGATGCGAGGGTCGGAACTCATTGACCAGGATGGTAATCTGGTCAGTCGGTCATCGCAAGTCCCCTTTCGCCGGGGTTGATGTGCCGCCGGCACCTACCTGAAGCGCCGTGGAGTTCGGGCGGGCCTCAAGGGGCTCGTCTGGCAGGTCGCCTCGGGCGGGGTGTGGCGCGGGGCGGTGGGACGACGACGCCTCGTGCGACGCGCTGGCGGAAGTCGCGAGGCCTCTCGCCGGTGAAGGACGTGAAGGCGTGGGTGAACGCGGCGAGGCTCTCGAAGCCGACGGTGTAGGCCGTCTGGGTGACGCGGGCGCCGTCCTCGGCGAGCAGCTCCATGGCGCGCAGCATGCGGGCGTCGTGGAGGAAGCGGCGCCACGAGGTGCTGGCCTCCTCCTCGAAGCGGCGCGCGAGGGTGCGCTGGGACAGTCCCGCCGCGCGTGCGGCGCCGGCGAGGGTGGCGGGGCCGGCGAGTCGGGCCAGGGTGTAGACCATGGCGCGCTCCAGTTCGGGAGTGCGGGCGCGAGGCAGTCGCCATTCACGAGGTTCCGCGGCCCATTCCGAGAGCAGGTGGGCCAGGGCGGAGAAGAAGCTCTCGGCCACGGCATCGCGTGGGGAGCGCTCCGGTCCCCAGCGGGTGGAGAAGAGGAGCATCTCGCGCGCGAGTGGGGGGAGGACGAAGACGCGGCAGGTTCCCTCGGGGGCGGAGGGGACGCGCGAGGGTTCCAGGTACACGGTGCAGAGGGTGGCGGGCTGGGTTGCTCGCACGCGGTGGCGGGTGCCGGCGGCGAGCCAGGCGGCGCGCTGGGGTGGCAGGAGCCACTGGGCCTCGGCGACTTCCAGGTGGAGGGCGCCGCGAGCGGCGTAGAGGAGCTGGTGGCGGCGGTGGGTGTGCCAGCCGGAGGTGAAGGGCGTCAGTGTGTCGGTGAGACAGAAGGAGGACGCGGGGGCTGCGTCCACGTCCACCAGGGGCTTGGGCACCGTTACGTTCCTCCGTGCTCAGGCGCCCGGCGCTCGTGAGGGCGCGCCGGGGCCGAGCATACGGCGGGCGGGTGCCTCAGGCGGGCTTGGAGTTGGAGTGGTCGGTGGTCTTGCTGACGAGGTAGCCGCCATGGCTGATGGCGAGCAGGGCGACGAGGCCTTCGGAGAGTTCTGGGAGGCTGGTGAGGGAGCCGCGTTGGATGGCCATGGAGATGTCGACGAAGTAGCTCACCGCGGCGATGGCGGTGAAATAGAACATCTGCACCTTGGCGAGGTCGATTTGCGCGGTGTTGCCGACCTCGTCTCCCTGGAACATGTCTGAGATTCGCGCGTCCTGGATGCCCTTGTTGGCATAGAGGGCGCCCTGGCGCTGGGCGTTGATTTCGGAGGGGGGCTCCGCGAGCTGGGCGGCGGTGGCGTCGACGGCCCTGGCGTCAGGGGTCTTGGAGCGTTTGCCGCTGAGCAGCAGCGGTGTACCGAGCATTGAAGTCGAGGCGATGCCCATGGCCCACCAGAGCTCCTGGGGGATGGCGACGTCGACGGCGTTGGGTGTGTTTGCCTTCACGCGGGCGATGACCATCGTCAGATAGCCGGCGACGACGACGACGGTCCACGTGACGGCCTGGAAGCGAGACAGGCTCATGATGTTGCGCTCGCTGATGAGCACGCCGAAGGGTGTCCCGGTGATGCTCTGGCCGAGCACGGCGAGGAAGGCGAGCAGCACGGCGGACGCGGCGATGTAGCTCCAGCCGGGCGCGACGAACCACGCCGCCGCGAGGCTGAGCAGCGGCAGCGCGGTGGTGAGCATCAGCAGTCGCTGATTCTGGGGGAGGGGAATGGCGGTGATGGTGTTTGTCGGGGGAGGCGCGATACCCCCATCGGATGGCACTGCCGCGACGGCGGACACTCCTGTACTGGTGTTCGCTTCATTGTCATGACTCATGACACCCCCCGGGTGAGGGGTGAAGCATAGGCTTTCTTTCAGCCTGTCCGCCAAGGGCGCACCCTCGTGTGCGCAATGGTTACATCGCCACCCATCGTCACGGCAGCTGGCTTCTGAGCTGTATCCAGCCATGCAACTCGGGGTGATTCCTCACGAAGTCCGTTTCAGCGAGCCGCGACAGGATGTTCAGCGCGTTCTTGATGTCGCGAAGCGCGAGGAGCTTTTCGGGTGGAACGGTGCGGAGGTCAGGAGCGGATGACAGCCGAACTGCTTCCTCCAGGGGCATGGTGGCAATGCGTTGGAACCATGCCGCGATGATGTGCGGGTCCAGGACGGCATCACCTTCCCTTGCGCCAAGGTCCTCAATCAGCCGTGAGCGCAGGTTCATCGCCGAGAGCCAGAACGAGTGCGCGGCACGTGCGGGCGAACGGTTGACGAGTCCGTCGTACACGCGCAGGGCGATATGTGCCCAAGGGAGGTTTCGCTCCTCGCCTGCCCGTGTAGCGGCAGTGAAGGCGAATACCTCCCAGTTGAAGGGCTCGTCCCCGACGGGCTCTCCGACGACGAGCCCATCGAGCCACGCCTCAACAGATTCGGCCGGCCAGCGCAGGACAGCATCTAGAAGGTCTCGAGTGCTTTCCATGGTCTCTTCTATGGCGGGAAGACAATGCCAGTTTGAGAGAATGCCCGTCTCCCGATTTCCAGCGCCCGGGCGCTGACGGCCTCGGATGTGCCATACAGGAAATGGCCGCTCTGCGGCGTGATCTCAATCCCTATACGAGTAACACCATGAACGGCGATGTCCGCCTCACCAGCGGCGAGCACTGGGCGACCGCCACTGGCGACCGCGTGCGAGATTTCAGTTCTCCGCCACGTGTGTGGAACAATCTGCAAGGTGCCCTCTTGGGTGACCACCCACTTGATTCGACCCTCCGTCACATAGCGCAGGAAGTCCGTGTCCGTCACGTTGACGGGGCGGACGCCGAGCTTCCGCGCGGTTTCCAGTTCCGCAGGAAGAAGGTGGGGTTTTTGGTTCTCGAAGAGGGTTGCTGGAACTGGGTTGTCGTCCACCTGCGGCGCACTTTGGGTGCTCGCGTTTCGAGCCACCATGGCGACAGCGTTGGGGGCAAGCCCCACCGTCATGACGCCTTCTGCGACGGAGATGGAGCGAATACCTCCCGCCAGTGCCGCGGAGAGTTGGAACCCGGCGTTCGTTTCGGCGGCCAGTGTCGCCTGTGCGAAGCCTGAGAGCATGGGCCCCTTTGAGGCGATGCCTGCCGAGCCCCCCATCAACGCCGCAGTCAGTGCGATGATGATGATGCGTGCTCCATTCTTGCCCATCACCTTTCCGAAGCGGTGTCCGGCGTCCTCGAGTTCTTCGAAAGACATCGCCTTCACCGACTCCGTTGAGAGCCGCTGCCACCCCTCGATGATATCGAAGAAGACCTCGAGCCCTAGATACGCGACGAAGTAGGTCGTGAGGGCGAGTGCTACCAGCTTGGTCACGGGCTCGGGTATCACAACCAACAGCATGTAGGCCGCGAGAGCGGAGGTGATCATCGCCTTGAGCGCCAGCGGGTTGACGACCTCCTTCACGGAGCCCTGTATCCCCTCCCATACGCCGTCCCATGCGAAACTGAGCGCCAGGCTCCGTCGGGCTTCTTCGTCCAGGAGACTCAAGCCTCCGCTGAGGAGTGTGCGGCACTCCTCGGGATTCTCCTGCTCCAAGCACCACTGGTCATGGTTCCGGACGGGCGCCCCCCGTTCGGTGTCCTCCGCATTCCACGAGGCGAGATGCACTCGATGGCGCTCCACCTCTTGGGTTCGAAGGGAGAAGCTCATGTCCAGCACGAGAGTGGTCATCACCCGCTGAAAGTCGCTCTCGTCAATCTCAATGGGCTCCACGTTGCTCGGTGGTGTGTAGAGGATGGGGGCGCCTGCTCCCGTATCCAGTCGCACCACCCGTGGCGTTGCACACCCCACGAAGAGGCATCCCAGCAGCAACAGTCCCCCCCCCACCGCAGCGTCATCTCATCCTCCGCGCCTGTCTGCCCATGAATGGGGGCACGCGACGGGGATTAACAGAGGAGTCCGACATGCTGGCCGCGCCGTCGTGTGTGCGGGCTTGCTGTCGAGACTTCTCTGCTGGGACCGTCGTTGGCTGGAGACCGCCGCCTTGAATCAGCGGCGCGGAGTGTTTGTCGTCGGCGTGCCGCGGGCCCGGGCCTCCGGCCGTCGTGTCGAGGCCGCTGTGTCCGCGTACCCCGTCAGCTCCACGTAGCCGCGTCCCTTCACGGACTGGCCCTGGCGCACGCCATCCAGGTTCACGCTGCCCTCCCAGTAGCGCACGCTCACGGGCAGCTCCTGGTCCGCGAGCTTCGGCGTCACCGTCAGCTCCAGCCCGAGCTTCGCCACCCGCAGGTTCCACTTGGACGGATACACCCCGCCGCGCGGACTCTTCCACGTGTCCAGCACCGCGAGCTCCACGTCATCCCGGGTCAGATGCACGGACGCGCTGTCCGCCGCACCCACAGGAGGCACCCACGTCCCCGAGCTGAACGGGTCCACCGTCCCGTCCTCGCGACGCAGTTGGTAATACATCAGCTCGCTGCCGTCCGAGAGCTGGAGCGAGAACCAATCCCAGCCCACCTGGTCCGCGCCCAATGCGCTGGTGCTCCACTCGCGGTCCATCCAGCTCTCACCCGTCACAGCGTATGTCTGCCCTTCCAGTCGCACCGTGCCGCGCGAGGGCATGCGTGTCATCGAGTAGTAATACGACGCGTTGCCCGGCTCCGCGCTCTTCTGGCTCAACCCCCGGTCGCCTTCGAGCACCGGCGGCTTGCCCGGCTCCAGCAACAACTCCAACTCGACTTCGTCCGTCTCCGCGCGCAGCCGCACGGGCCACATCGCCTCGCCCACGCTCGTCGCTTCCCATTGCTCCAGCCACACCTTGAACGGCTGCGTGCGCGCGCCCGCGAGTCCCAGCGCCGCGCGGCTGTAGCGCTCCGCGACGTGGAACCGCCCCGCCGCCACGTCCGTCACCGTGAAGTGCCCCAGGTACACCTCTCGCGTTCCCCACGCGGAGTCCCGCGCTGGTGCATCGGGCGCCAGCGCATTGCGGAACAGGGTGAACTGATAGCCGAAGGCGCGCCCATCCGCCGTCTCGAGATTTCCTGTCCAGTACCACCACTCCGTGCGGAACTCCGGATGCGGGCCGTGGTCCTCGGGGAAGTGGAAGGGTCGTGGCTCGAAGGCGCGTGCATAGCCCTCCATTCCCCCATCACTCCCACCGAGCGCCTTCGCCACCGTCAGCGTCCCGCTCCTCGCGAGCGCGGGCGGCTCCGTCTCTCGCGTGACGATGAACGCCGCCACCGCCAACGCCGCCAGCACCACCGCCGTCCCGACGACGAGCCCTCGGCCGTTGCTCATGGCGTCACTCCTCCCTCAACGCGAGCGCGGGATTGGCGCGTGCCATCTTCCACGCCGGATACAGCCCCGCCAGCGCCGACGCCACCAGCGCCAGCAGCATCGCCTGCCCCAGCGTCTCCGGCGTCACCGCGAGCCGCAGCGTCCAGCCAAAGGACCGCTGATTGATGACGTACACGAGGATGTACGCCAGCCCCACCCCCAGCGGCATGGAGAACAAACCGGCCAGCAGCCCCAGCAGGCCCGTCTGCAGCGACACCAGCCCCCAGAGCTGTCGAGGCGTCAGCCCCGTGGCCCGCAGCACCGCGAACTCGCGCGCCCGCTCCAACTGCAATGACATCAACGCGCTGAGCACCCCCACGAAGGCCACGCCGATGGCCAGCAGTCGGAGCACCTGCGTAATCGTGAAGGTGCGGTCGAACACATCCATCGACGCCTGTCGCAGCGAGCGATTGGGTCTCACCAGCAGCGCCTGCTCGCCTCCCGCGCGCTCACGCACCGAGGCCACCAGCGCATCCACGTCCTGTCCCGGCGCCGCGTAAAGCGCCACGCCGCTCACACCCCGGTCTTCGTACCAGTGCTCATACGTGGCGCGAGGCATCAGCATCGTCCCCACGTCGGAGCCATAGTCGAAGTACACGCCGACCACGCGGAAGTCGTGAGGCCCTCGGTCCGTGGCCAGTTGCACCGTGTCGCCGACACCCACGCCCCGGTGAAAGGCGAAGGGCTCCGAGACGATGAGCGCATCCGTCGACGCATCCAGCTCCCGCCACACGGCCGCCTCGTCGCCCTGCTTGAAGCGATAGGGCCGTGCCGGCGAGCGACTGAAGTCGACCGCGAGCAAATCCGTGGGCACGCCATTCACCCGGGCCCGCGTCACGCGCAGGGTGCTGCTGCCCGAGGCGCCCGGCGTGGTGCGCAGTCGCTCCACCAGTCCCGGCACCAGCGTGGAGTCTCCGCGTCGAGCCACCAGCGAAGGCGGGGAGATGAACACGTCAGCCAGGAGCGAGGCCTCCAGCCATGACAGCACCGTGCCTCGGAAGCTGGACACCATGAGGCCCACGCCCACCGTCGTCGCCACCGCGACCATCAGCGCCGCCAGCGCCACCGCCGTACGACTGAGGCTCGTCCTCACCCCGCGCGCCGCCATGCGTCCCAGCAGACCGAAGGCGAGCCCCAACGGCACCGCCGCGAACAGGGACAGCCGCTCCGTCACCCACGGCACCAGCAGCGCGGCGCCAATCAACACGGCGAAGAGTCCCGCGTACGCCGGTACCAACGCCTGCGTGGGCCAGCCCAAAAGGCCGATGCCTCCCGCGAGCACCAGCAACCCGAGCAGCGCCAGCCTCGGCGCCCGCGTGCGAGACACGTCCTCCAGCGTCGAGCGGCGCAGCGTCGTCGCGGGCGCCGAGCGCGCCGCCTCCCACGCGGGCACCAGCGCCGCCAGCAACGTGGCCCCCAGTCCCAGCGCCAGGCCCTTGGCCAGCGTGAAGGGCTCCAGCGCCAGTCTGCGCACGCTCACCACGAAGTAGAGGTCATTGATGGTCTGGGTGATGAGCCCCACCAGCCCGCGTCCCAGCAGGATGCCGAGCAGCAGGCCCGCCACCGTGCCGACCATGCCCAGCACCAGCGCTTCGCCCAGCACCAGCGCGAACAGCTCGCCCCGGGTGATGCCCACCGCGCGCAGCCGCCCCAGCAGCCCGCGCCGCTGCACCACCGAGAACGTCATCGTGTTGTAGATGAGGAACATCCCCACCACGAGCGCCAGCAGCGACAGCGCGGTGAGGTTGGTGCGGAACGCCTTCGTCATCTGCTCCACCGTGCCGGCCCGCGCCGACGCGCGCACCACCTCGGTCCCTGTCGGCAGCGTCGCGCGCAGTCGGTCCGCCTGCGCCTCTCCTCCCGGCAGGCGCAGGTCCACGCGCGTCAGCCGCCCCACGCGCCCCAGCACCTCCTGCGCCGTGGACAGGTCCGTCAGCACCAGCGCCTCCAGCGCCCGCGCGGTGTCCTCGTCCTCGGGCGCCAGCAGCGCCGCCACGCGCAGCGAGGCCTCGCGTCCCTCCACGCGCACCGGCAACACGCCGCCGGCCTCCACGCCCAACGCCCGAGCGGCCCGCGCGCTCAGGAGCACCGTGCCCGGCTGGGTGAGCAGCGCGCCCACGTCGCCCACGGCTTCGCCGCCCGCGTAGTCGCGGAACGGAGTCTCCGCGAAGGGGTCCACGCCCAGCACCGTGAGCGTGCGCCGGTCGCCCACCGCGGACTGCACGTACCCTTCCACCACCGGCGCGGACACGGGCGCGTCCGGACGCAGCCTCAAGTCCCGATACACGCCCTCTGGCAGCCCCGAGGTGCCCCCCACGAGCTGGTGCGTGGCGCGTCCCGCCACCGCATCCGTGGAGCGCTCGAAGGCCCGCAGCGCGCTGCCGCTCGCCAGGTCGATGGACACCACCACCGCGACACCCAGGGCGATGCCCAGCAGGGACAGCGCCGTCAGCCACGGATGGCGGCCCAGGTGGCGCAGACTGGAGCGCACCAAGAGGTTGGTCACCGGGGCTCCCTTCGCGGCACGTCGCGTTCCACCAGCCGTCCGCCCGTCATCTCCAGCACCCGGTCCGCGCGGGCCACTAGGCCCGGCTCGTGTGTGACGACGAACGCGCACGCGTGACCTTGTCGGGTCAGGCCCTCCAGCAAGTCCAGGACCTGTCGCCCCGTGGCTTCATCCAGGTTGCCCGTGGGCTCGTCCGCGAGGAGCAGCGGCGGCGAGTGCGCGAGCGCCCGCGCCACCGCCACGCGCTGTTGCTCGCCACCGGAGAGCCGGTCCGGAAAGCTGTTCGCGCGAGAAGCCAGTCCCACGCGCTCCAGCAGGGCCCGCGCCTTCGCGCTCGCCTCCGCCGCGTCGTGGCCGTTGAGCTCCACCGGCAGCCGCACGTTCTCCTCCACCGTCAACGTGGGCAGCAGGTTGAACGCCTGGAAGATGAAGCCCACGTGCTCGCGGCGCAGCAGCGTGCGCTCGCGCTCGCTCATCGTGCCCAGGTTCCGGCCGTCGACGAGCACCTCGCCGCGCGTGGGCAGGTCGATGCCGCTGATGAGGTTGAGCAGCGTGGACTTGCCCGAGCCGCTGCGGCCCAGCAGCACCACGAACTCACCCCGGCGCAGGGTCAGCCGCACGCCGGAGAGCACCTCGCGCGCGGTGTCGCCCTCGGCATAGGACTTCGTGACGTCACGCAGCTCGACGAGCGGAGGAGTGTCGGACTCAGGCATGTGCGAGCCCTTGATATACGGATGCGGCCCCTTTCGCCGCGTCCCAAGCCCCGCTCACGCGCCCGCCGGTTGTGGCTCCCATTCCCCGAAGTCACGCCACTGCGTCAGGAAGCCACCCACCTCGCTCGCCAGCAGGGGGCCGTCCGTATCCCGGGGAATGACGTGGAAGCCGCGTCGCAGCGACACCACGCGCACGCTCGGCGACGCGGTGAGCCGGCGCGCCAGCCACCGTCCCCCCTCCGGGTCCACGACGTGGTCCTGCTCGGCCACCGCCACCAGGACGGGACAGCGCACCCGCGATACACCTCGCGCCGCCGCGTCCTGCAGGGTGACCAAATCCCGCAGGCGCGCCACCGGGAAGCCGGAGAGCACCGGCGCCTGGGCCAGCGCCACCGGGTCCGAGATGTCCGTGCCCGTCTTCTCCACCCACGGCCGGGCCCACTCCAACAACGGCGTGCGCGACAACTGCCGGATGAGCATCATCCGAGGCCCCCGGAAGCGCACCGCCGGGGCGACGAGCGCCAGCGCTCGCACCGCTTCCGGATGGTCCGCCGCCAGCCCCAGCGCCAGGAGCGCGCCCATGGACAGCCCCGCGACGAAGATGCTCCGGTGACCCCGCAGCGCGCCCAGGGCGTGCTCGGCCGCGTCCCGCCAGTCGCGCCAGGTGACGCCCAGCAGCGCCTGGGGCGTGGTGCCGTGGCCCGGCAGGAGCGGCGCCACCACATGCATCCCCCGCGCCGCCAGCGCCTCTCCCAGCGGGCGCACATCCCAGGGACTGCCGGTGAAGCCGTGCAGCAAGAGGCACGCGTCCGGGCCCTGTCCCAGCTCGAAGGGCTCCGTCTTCTCCGCGTCCATGGCGAGCGAGGCATCCATCATGACGTCAGGCTGGCCACGCGGAGGCGCAGGCGCTATGCCCCATGCCTCATGGCGGACACTCCGAAGCCCCCGGACATGCAGTTGCAGATTCAAATCGACGAGGACGTCGCCAATGGTCAGTACGCCAACATGGCCCTCGTGAACCATACGGACACGGAATTCACGCTGGATTTCATCTACGTCCAGCCGCAGCAGCTCCGGGCCAAGGTGCGCTCGCGCATCATCACCAGCCCCAAGCACATGAAGCGGCTGATGCTGGCCATGCAGGACAACCTCAACCGCTACGAGGCGAAGTACGGCGCCATCGTCCTGCGCGAGGACGACGGCGGCATGCACTGACGCGAAGCCCCGGCGCCCGGCGGCGCGCTCACTCCTCCTCGGTGGGCGCGCTCGGGTCCTTCCGTCCGGTGGCCAGGTACGCCTCCGCGCGGGCCTCCAGGTGGGCGGCGAGCCTGGGCTCCACGCGCGACAGCACCTCCCATTCGATATCCGAGGCGCGGCGCACGATGGGCTTCGCCGGCGACATGGGCTCCCCCTGGACGTAGGCCGTCGCCGCTCCATCCCCCAGCTTCGAGTCCCGAGTGCCGGCGCCCAGGGTCGGGTGCATGGGCGCGCGCCCGTTGGTGGTGTAGGCCATCCGGTAGGCTCGCACCACGGCGCGGCCGTCCGACAGCGGATGGACCTGCACGAAGATGCGACTCCAGCTGGCGCCCATGTCCGTGTTGCCCCGGATGCGCCAGGTGGTGTGGATGTAGAGCGGGTCCGAGCTGGGGAGCAGCTCGTACTTCTGCTCCGCGAGCAGGCGCCGCGTCGTCGTCAGCAGGGCGTCCGCCGACAGGTTGTAGATGGCGTTGCCGCTGGTGGTCTCCACCAACTGCTGGCGGGTTTCAGGCGTGACGGCGCAGCCGCAGGCTCCCCACAGGAGCCCGACCGTCACCCACGTCGAAAGGCGTGAGCGCATGGTGATGTTCTCGGAAAGTCCCCGGAGGAAAACGGAGGGAGCAGCTGCCCGCGAGCCCGGGGCCCGGCGCGCGGGGGACTATTCCTGGAAACGCACGGTGCGTGTCCCCCATATCGCCGGGGACACTGAACGGGTTGGCATCCATCCCGCAGGGGCGCAGACTTGGGAAATCGTGCTCAGAATCCTCGTCTCATTGTTCGTGCTGCTGTGCGCTCGTGCCGCCTCCGCCCAATGCCTGGGTGACGGAGTGCAGCTGTTTCCCACGCCCGGCGCCATCGTCCCCATCAACAGCCGCTTCCTGCTGGAGGGCGTGGGCACGGCCCGGGAGTCCGTGGTCGCGCTGGTGGGCAAGAAGCTGCGGCTGGTGGCGGACACCCACGAGGTGGAGGTGAAGGCGCAGCGCGGCTGGGAGAGCAGCCTGGGTCGAGCCACCATCGTCCTCAAGGTGGTGGGCAAGCTGGAGCCGGACAAGCGCTACACGCTGCGGCTCGACGAGCTGCTGCCCAACGTCGCCGTGCTCAACGGCCGGGCGGGGGCGCTGCCCGAATGGAACACGGGCAAGGGCGCCGACACCCAGCCGCCGCGCTGGCAGAAGCGCCCCGCCGTCTCGGAGGGCTTCCTGCGCCGCACGGCCCAGGGCACCGCGCGCTTCGTGCGCCTCAACCTGTCGCTGAAGGAGGAGAGCCCCGCGTATCTCGTGGTGAAGCTGGAGCCCCGGCGTCCGGGCCCCAGCATCCAGCAGTACGTGGTGCCGGTGCACAACAACACGGCCTTCATCGGCCACGAGGCGTGCAGCGGGACGTTCGCCATGGAGGATGGCCGCAGCTACCGGGCGCGCATCGAGGCGTTCGATGCGGCGGGCCACAACGCGCCCCCCGTTCCGCCTGTGGACTTCGAGGCGCCGGCCGACTACTCCGCGCCGTAGCGGCAATCGCCAGGAGCACGCATGACGAAGGTGGACGTGGAGAGTCTGAAGGAGCGGATGGCCGCCTTCACCCAGTCGCTGCAGGACGACATCTGCGGCGCGCTGGAGCGCCTGGACGGCACGGGACGCTTTCGCGAGGACGCCTGGACGCGGCCCGGCGGGGGCGGTGGACGCAGCCGCGTGTTGGAGGACGGCGCCGTGCTGGAGAAGGCGGGCGTCAACACGTCGGTGGTCTTCGGAGAGCTGGAGGACCAGTTCGCCAAGAAGCTCCAGGGTGAGGGGCGCTCCTTCTGGGCCGGCGGCATCTCCCTCGTCCTGCACCCGCGCAACCCTCACGTGCCCACCGTGCACGCCAACTACCGCTTCATCCATCAGGGCGGGAAGGCGTGGTTCGGCGGCGGCGCGGACCTGACGCCGTACTACCTCTACGAAGAGGACGCGGCGCACTTCCACCGCGTGCACAAGGCCGCGTGTGACGCGCACGACCTGGCGTACTACCCGCGCTTCAAGGCCGCGTGCGACCAGTACTTCCACCTGCGTCACCGGGAGGAGACGCGCGGCGTGGGCGGCATCTTCTTCGAGAACATGGGCGGCGACCTGGAGCGCGAGCTGGACTTCGTGCGCGACTGTGGCCGGGCCTTCCTGGACGCGTACCTGCCCATCGCCGAGCGACGCAAGGACACGCCCTTCTCCGAGGCCCAGCGCTTCTGGCAGGAGGTGCGGCGCGGGCGCTACGTGGAGTTCAACCTCGTCTATGACCGCGGCACCGTCTTCGGGCTGGAGACGCGCGGGCGCACCGAGTCCATCCTCATGTCCCTGCCGCCCCAGACGCGCTGGCGCTACGACCATCATCCGGAGCCCGGAAGCTGGGAGGCCCGGCTGGTGGACGTGCTGAAGCAGCCCCGCGACTGGGCCGCCTGGACGCCGGAGAGCTGAGGACCATGTCCGACCCCTCCACATCCCCTCCGCCTCCGTCCCCGCCGGGCAACCTCCTCAAGCGGTGGCCCCTGCTCGCCGCCGGGTTGGGAGTCCTCGCCGCCATCCTGGGCGTCCTCGGCCTCCGGCACGTCGGGCAGTCGAGCGAGCGACCCACCGACACCGAGGCGCGCCTCAACGTGCTGGCGCTGTGTGACGCGGTGCAGGCATACCGTGACGAGCATGGCGCCTATCAGGTCGCCGGCCCCACGCCCCGGGATGTGCCGCGCGGCGGCGAGTCGGTGCCCTTCCCGGAGAACGACGTCTTCCACCGCCTCGGCTTCGAGCCGGAGGGGAAGGTGCGCTTCCAGTACGAAGTGGTGGTGCAGGAGAGCCCCGTGGGCGAGCCGGAGGTGTCGTGCCTGGCGCGCGGCGACTTCGACGGCGACGGGCTGAACTCCGTCTACCGAGTGCGTCTGGACGCCAACGGAATGACCACGCCCGTCGAGGTGGAGCGCGAAGGCGAGTAGTTGGCCGCAACCTGATCCTCGCTCCGGGCGAGAATCTGGGAAATGGGCCACGTCGGCGACATGAGGGGGCCCCGCGACGGTCCCCGGGCAGGAAGGGGCGGCGGGGAGCCTCGTGGCGAGCATGGCCCGCGCGCGTCGTCCAACTCGGGCGCCAGTCCTCGGACGCCCCCAGCGGGGCTGCCCCTGCTGGCGGATGGCATGGAGCCAGAAGGCGCGGAGCCCACCCGCATCTGGCGTGCCCCCGTCTCCGACACACCGCGTGAGAGCGGAAATGCTCCCCGGGGCACGGCGTCGCTGGCGGACACTTCGTTCAGCTCCCCAAACGGCCCCCGGGACGCGCCCGCGTTAGGCTCCCGGAGTCCTTCGGCGGAGCCCACCGGGGACGTGCCAGAGACGCCCCTTCCCACGACGGATGACGAGGCACCGCTCATGTCCGCTTCCTCGCGAATCACCTCCAACTTCAGCCGGCTCGCCCAGCTCATCCTCAAGTCGCCCGCGGGAGGGCCGCGCGGCCCCAAGGTTCCCCAAGGAGGTGGGTTGGAGGGTGGGGGCCATGGGAAGGGCGACGCCTTCCGGACCAAGGGCGCCATCCCTGGCGGCCATCCCACCCTGGGTGGCACTGAGCGGGCGCCGCTGCGCAAGGTAGCGGAGCTGATTCCCCCCGGGCTCGTGAAGGTGGCGGGCCAGGAGGAGCTGGGGCTGCGCTTCGGCTCGGACGCGGCGCTGCTGGCCCAGCACCTCAAGCCCTCGCAGCTGTCGAGCACCGAGCGCGCCACCCGGCTGTGGGCCTTCTTCGCCGCCTACGCCGAGGCCGCCGTGGCCCAGCCGCCCCAGAAGGAGGGGCAGGAGGCCTTCCGCGAGTCGCTCAAGGGCCAGGGCTTCGCGGAGCTGCGCGACGCGCGCACCGGCCAGGACGGGGTGACGCAGGGCTTGTGGGTGCTGGAGGCCAGGACGCCCGACGAGGCCCGCGAGCGCGTGGCCACCGTCCGGCTGGAGCCGCCCCCGGAGGTCCGCCACTCGGAGGCCGCGGTCCGCAAGGAGGGGGTGGCCGAGGGAGCTCTCGCCATGCAGGCCCGGGGACCGGACACGCTCCGGGGCGGCCCCGCGCCGCTGGGCATGAGGGCGTCCGAGTCCGAGGATTCCGACGAACAGCCCTCGGATTCCGACGGCCGGCGCCGCTCCTCGGGCAAGCGGTTGGGGCCGCAAATGCTCTGGAACGTGCTGCACCGGTTCCGCTCGGACCCCGAGGACGGGGCGGTGGCGCAGGGGCAGTGGGACAGGGCGGCCTTCGGGGCCATGCTGGCCCTGGCGGGCATCGCCCTCCTGGTGCTGGCGCTCGTGAGCCTCTAGGGAGACTTGCCGGGGAGGCTGCCCGGCGGTGGAAAGTCCTCGGCGTTGGCCGGCTTGTGGTACGTTGCCGCACCCATTGGCAACCGACGACCTTACACTCGTCAAGCGCGTCCGGAGCGGCGACCAGCGCGCGTTCAAACTCCTCGTCGAGCGTTACCAGCGCAAGGTGTACGCAGTTGCGCTCGGCATGCTCAAGGACAAGGAGGAATCGATGGACGTCTCCCAGGAGGCGTTCGTCAAGGTCTACAAGTACCTGGACCACTTCAAGGGCGACTCGTCGTTCTACACCTGGCTCTACCGCATCACCGTGAACATCTGCATCGACGTGCTGCGCAAGCGCGGAGGTGGAGGCGAGGCGGTGGAGTTCGACGAGAACCAGGCCATGGACCTGTCCGAGGCCCGCATCGGCGCGCTCGGCAGCCGCCTGGGCACCAATCCCCAGAAGAGCGCGCTCCGGCGTGAGCTGGCGGAGAAGATTCAGGAAGCGCTCGCCACGGTGCCCGAGAAGCACCGCGCCATCCTCCTCCTCCGGGAGATCGAAGGCATGTCCTACGAGGACCTGGCCCGGACGCTCGACATTCCCAAGGGCACGGTGATGAGCCGCCTCTTCCATGCCCGGGCGAAGGTCCAGAAAATCCTGAGTGAATACCTGGAGTTGGACGAAGCGAAGAGCGGAGTGGGCAGCGAATGAAGGGCCCTCGAATATCTGAGGGACCCCCGCGTCACAGCGTTCGCAGCATCCACCACCGAGCAGGGTGAAGGTTATGGCCGGAAATCCCGCATGTGAGCGTTTTGTCCCCATGCTCTCCCCGTATGTCGACGGGGAGCTGACCCCCGCGGAGCGGGTGAACGTGGAGCGTCATCTTGGCGCGTGCCGCGACTGCACGGGGCGCGCGGCGGACCTGCGGGCCGAGTCGGGCCTGCTCCGGGTCGGCCTGGACATGGCGGTGGATGACGTCGACTTCAAGGACTTCGCGCAGAAGGTCATGGCGCGGGTGACGCCGGAGAAGCCGCCCCTCCTGGAGCGGCTGAAGCTGGCGCTGTCCGAAATGTTCCTCTACCAGCGCACGGCGATGGTCTCCTCGCTGGCGACGGCGGCGGTGCTCGTGCTGGTGGGCCTGCCGCTGCTGCTCAGCGACAAGGCCCCGGTGGGTTACGGCGCGGAGCGGATGACGGTGAAGTCCATCCAGCCCTACCAGGATGCCCGCGTGGCGCCGGTGGTGATGGAAACCGACAACGGTGGCACCATCATCTGGCTGGTGGATGAAGAGACGCAGGACGGCTCCCCGTCGGAAGAGGACGAGGAGCTGGAAGAGGACATTGGCGGCGGGCTTCGCAACAAAGGCAAGGGGCCCAAGCCCCTGGGCAAGCCGAAGACCGACGTGGAGCGCCCCTCGGGAGGTCCCCTGTGAAGAAGAACGCGTCGTCCGGCCGGCTGCTGCTGGCCGTGCTGGGCCTGGGCTTGCTGATGCCGGTGGTCGGCCAGGCCCAGGAGGAGCAGAAGGTCAGCATCCAGGTGGAGGTGGTGCTCGCCTCCAAGAAGGGCTCGGAAGTGGAGCCCCCGGAGCTGGCGAAGATGAAGGAGCAGTTCCAGAAGCAGAACTTCAACTTCACGTCCTTCAAGCGCCTGTCCAACGAGAAGCTGGAAGTGGGCGCGAAGACGGCCACCGAGGTGAAGCTGCCCAACGGCAGCAACGCGTCGCTGCTCCTGCTGGGCATGAAGGAAGGCACCGCCACCGTGCGCGTGGCCATTCCGCGCCAGCCCACGCTGGACGTGGAGCTGGGCCGGCAGGGCGCCGTCTATCAGAAGGCGGGCAAACACGTGGGCGGAGAGCTCATCCTGGTGCTCTCCCCGCCCTCGAAGTAGTCGGACCTGCCGCGGGTCGCCTCAGGCGGCCCGGTCCACCGCCAGCGCCACGTCGCTGAAGTCAGCCTCATCCAGCTCGAAGGGCTCCTCTGCCTCCGCGTTCGCGGCCGGGGCCAGCGTGGCGCGGCGCGGCTCCGTCTGGTCGGCGCGCTCGTGCTCCAGGTGGATGCGCAGCCCGTCGAACATGGTGTCGAACGCCGCGTAGATGCGGTTCACCATGGCCAGCGCGTCCTCGCGCACCTCCGGCGCCAGCACCATGGCCTCCAGCTCCTCCGCCAACTGCTGCTCGAACATGGCGTGCTGCGCTTCGGCCTGCATGTGGTGGTCGGAGAAGTACTTGAGCTTGTCGTCCGCGCCCTGTGTCGCGCTGATGACCGCGGTGCGGCTGAAGAACACGTGACTGGTGGACTCCAGCGCCCACAAGAGGACGATGCGCAGCCGGTCATCCACCGAGCGGTAGACTTCGCTGATGATGGAGTAGGCGGCGTCGCGCGTCTTCGCGTGAGCCTTGCCGTAGAGCGCGCCGATGCTCAGCGAGCCCCCGGTGAGCTGGGCGATATCGTCCTCGAACCACTGGTCATGCCCGCCTTCCTCCGCATGGTGATGCGTGGCGAGCTCCTTCAGGTGCGCGTCCTGGATGAAGTGCGCGTTGAGGCGCAGCACATCCTGGAACGTCATCACCCAGAAGGTGAGGCGAGGCGCGAATGCCATCACCTGTTCTATCGGTCGGTCCTGCTTCAGGTCCGCGAAGAAGGGGTGTGAGGCGAACCGCTCCTCGCACACCGCGATGTGTTGGAGCACGGCCTTCATGGATGTCCCTCCCGGATGCATGTCTCCGTTCGGCCCTGGCGGAGTGTCTTTGACGACGTGCCCAGGTCCGCGCGGGGAGCCACGCGGGCCTGGAGGCCTGCGATGTGCGCTACCAACTGATGTTGTACGTGCAGGCCCCATCTCCCCTGCGACGGCAACTCCTGGGGTCATGTTCAATACGCACCCAAAGCGAATCCTTGGGGCGAAACCTGTCCGTGATTGCCTCCAGCAGGCCGTAGTCCAAGTCGCACGGATAGGGATTGTCACAGCGCATCTTCGCGTTGCGCTTGTCCACCGGCTCGTAGTGGTAACCCCCGATGTTGCCCTTGCCCCGGTGGTTCATCTTGTACGCCAGGTCCACCGCTCGCAGGCCTTTTTCCAGGTTGTCGATGTCTGGCGGGAAGTGCGCGCTGTCTGGAATCTTCCGGCCAATCGTTCGCACCGTGCTGGGGCCAATCTTCTCGAAAACCAGGCTGAAAGATTTCAGCAATGCGGGCATCGGGTACCACGTCTTCGCTTCCAGTGGAGTGATGCCATTCTCCGCGAGGATTCGCAGCGCCCGGGCCTGCGCCAGCTCCATTCCGTTGACGATGGCGAGGATGGACTGTCCGACGATTTCGACGCCCTGGTAGGTCGCGAAGGTGGGCTGTGCGGGAGGAGTCTTCAATTCCATACGTGGATGTCCTCGGAAGAAGCGATGCCACGCATTGAAACCGTTTTCTCAGGTCTTTTCAAATTGACTGATATGTTTAAACTTTTCCGCTGGCGTGAATACGTTTTACATTGGGGGTAAGGCTGACCCATGTCTCGATGTCTCGTGTCTGATTCCAGACACTCACGTGGGAGGAGTGGGGCGCGGGTGTGCTGGCGCGGCGGGGCTGTCAGGTCGTGCGGAGTTCGCACGCCGGACTGAAAAAATGGCAGTTCTTCCCCCGGCTGAGGGGTGGGTTGGAGCACCCGATTCCAGTGAAGACGCGGGGTTGTCGTTCGGCACGTGGGTTGCTCTTGGGCTGGGGGCAGGCGGGCGGCGGCGGCGGTGGCGGGTCGGTGTGGTGGCGCGGTGCATCCCTCATCCTTGGAGAAGAACCATGGCGAAGACTCAGCAGCGTGGGCAGGTCATCCGTCGTAAGGCTCGGCAGGTGAAGGCGACGACGGCTCGGGCGGTGTCGGGTGCGGGGAAGCACGCACGGCAGGTGCAGGTGACGCTGGGAGACCTCATCGCGGCGGCGTTCGACACCGTGGGGGGCGAGGTGAAGAAGGTGAAGCAGGTGATGTCCTCCACGGACATGACGCTGGCCACCGGCAAGCACATCGTCTTCGTGGGCTGAGGTTGCGCGCGCGGGGCGCCACGGGGCGTGGCGCTGGGGGAGGGCGGCGGCGAGGGGAGCGGACAGCGTGAAGCGCATCATCATTCCCGGGCGCAACTGCTGGACGGTGGAAGAGGCGAGCGACGGCGGCGTGCTGGTGGACGGGCGCGCCTACTACCGAGAGCTGTACCGGGCCGCGAAGAAGGCCCGTCGCTACATCGCGATGACGGGCTGGCAGTTCGACAGTGACGTGTCATTGCTTCGGGGCGAAGACCTGGAGGAAGCGCGGGGCGGCGAGGTGCGCCTGCTGCCCATGCTGGACGCGCTGTGCCGGGCCAACCCGGAGCTGCACGTCTACATCCTGGCGTGGGATTTCAGCCTGCTGCTCGCCATGGAGCGCGAGTGGATGCAGCACCTGTTGTTCAACTGGACGACGAACGAGCGCGTGCGCTTCCGCTTCGACGCCTCCAGTCCCTTGTACGGCGCCCATCACCAGAAGCTGGTCGTGGTGGACGGGGTGCAGGCCTTCACGGGCGGGATGGATGTCTGTGATTGCCGTTGGGATGACCGCGACCACCGGGTGGGTTCGGCGCTGCGGTGTGACAGCGGGAGGGACCCGCATGGGCCCTACCATGACGTGCAGTCGGTGCTCACCGGGCCGGTGGTGGAGCGCCTGACGGAGCTGTTCGAGGCGCGCTGGGCGCACTCGGGCGGGGGAGAGCTGCACCTGCCGCGCGTGGCGCGGGATGACGTGACGTTCTCGTCCAGCGTGCCGGCGCCACCCGGGCCGGTGGCCATCAGCCGCACCTTCGGAAAGACGCTCGTGCCGCCGCAGGAGGCCGTGCAGGAGGTGCGCGCGCTGTTCCTGGACGCCATCGAGGCGGCCGACCGGTTCATCTACATCGAGAACCAATACTTTTCGTCGCGGGCCATCTTCCAGGCCCTGGTGAAGCGCTTCCGCGCGTCCGGACGTCCACCGATTCAGGTGGTGCTGGTGTTGCCCCGACAGCCGGAGGCCCTGCGCGAGCAGTTGGCCATGGGCGTGGCCCAGGTGCGGCTGTTGCGCACGCTGGAGCGGATGGCGCTGGAGACGGGACACACCTTCCGGGTGTACTGCTCGGCGGGGCGCAATCCGGAGACGGGCGCCGATGTCTTCACATACATCCACTCGAAGGTGATGGTGGTGGATGACCGCTTCCTCACGCTGGGCTCGGCGAACACCACCAATCGCAGCCTCGGGTTGGACTCGGAGCTGAACCTGAGCTGGGAGTCGGAAGAGGCGGGCGACGTCGTCGCTCGTGCCATCCGCCGCGTCCGCGTGTCGCTCCTGGCGGAGCACGCGGGGCTGTCGGGCGCGGAGGAGCTGATGCCACTGGCTCGCGCGGACCCGACGTGGGTGGAATGGCTGGACGCGGTGGCGAGCGCGGGCCTGCACCGGCTCCGCCCGCACCCCCTGGAGACGGTGTTCGACCAGAGCCCGCTGCTCAAGTCGCTGGAGCCGGAGGAGCTGGTCATCGACCCGGAGGACTCCGTGCTGGACGAGTCCCTCTTCGAGGCGCTGCGTGGCGCGGAGGACGGGCTGTTCGCTTCCGGCGTCCGGCTCTTGTCGCGCTGGCTGGTGGGCGCGGCGGAGGAGCGTCCCCACCGCGCGATTCTCCCCGCGGGCCCGGATGACGAGAGCGGCCGCTGCGGAGGCTGAGGCCGTCGGTGCGCGGGCCCGCTCGGGCAGCGGCGGAGCGTGACATGGGTGTCACCCCCGCGCGGCGGGTGTGCCGAGGCTCGGCAGTGTCACCCACACCGTGAGGGCTGGCTGCTTCGCTGGAGCACGGGGCCGGGTAGACTCAGGGGACGATGACTGGTGCCCCCCTTCTCGCTCTCTTCGCCCTCGTCTCCAACCAGAGCTCCACCATCTACGAGGAGGAGCCCGCGCCCTCCAGCCAGGACACGCCCGTGTCGGCGGCGCGCCTGGATGAGCCCGCGCCGCCCGGCAGTCGCGTGGGCGGTGAGGGCTTTGGCTTCAGCGGTCAGCTCGAGGCCGGTGGCCTGAGCCTTCCCTCCGGGACGCCGGACGGCGGGCAGGACCTGTTCATCCGGGTGTACCCGTCGTTGGGGCTGACGAAGGGGGACAGCTTCGTGCTGCGACTGGGCGCGAACCTGCGGCTGCGCATGGTGGACGAGGAGCCGAAGCAGGCGGACGGCGACTACGGCGGGCGCCTGCGCCGCGAGGACTGGGACGAGCTGAGCGATATCGGCCAGGTGGTGCGCATGCTGCGCATCGGCCAGGAGGGACAGTCGCCGTTCTACCTGCGCGTGGAGCCCTTCGCCGACGAGTCGCTGGGCCGTGGATACCTGATGGGCCGCTACAGCAACGTGCTGTCGCCGGACTATCACCCCGCGGGTGGCTCGCTGACGATGTTGAAGGGGCCGGTGCGCGCGGAGATTCTGGCCAGCGACGTGCTGGGCGCGCGCATCTTCGCGGGCGAGGTGATGTTGGACCTGGGCCGCGCCGCGAGTGACGACGCGAACAAGTTCGACCGCTACCTGCTGCGCCTGTCCGCCGCGCACGACGCGGCGAAGGCGGGCGGCGAGACGCCGAACATGACGTTGGCCTCGGTGGGCGGCGACGTGGCGCTCTACAAGGGTGAGCGCCTGCGCGCGTGGGCGCTGCTCGCCGGTGGCGCGCGCTTCGCGGAGGCGCACTCGCCGGCCGTCGGTGGCCTGTTGGGCGTGGCGATGGAGGGGCAGATGGAGAGCGGCACGCAGCTGAGCTTCACGCTGCAGGGCCGCAAGCAGGGCGGGCGCTTCCGCTTCGGCATGTTCGGTCCAGACTACGAGCTGGGGCGCTTCTCCGGCACGGGCCTGACGGAGCAGCCCATCGCCGACGAGGAACTCCCCGACGGCTTCGCCGGCTACCTGGAGGCGTCCATCGCCAAGGGCAGCGCGGACACGACGCTGCTGTTGGGCAGCCTGGCCGCGCAGTACCACGGCTTCGGTCGCACGGACCTGGATGTGTCCGCGGGCTTCGAGCTGCCTGGAGGCCGCACCCGGGCCCTGGCGCGCGCGGTGCTGACGGCGCTGGGAGACAGGCCGCGCTACTCGCTGGGCGTGGAGGTCCGCCAGCGGTTGGTGAACCACCTGTACGCCTGGGGCTCCGGAGGCACGGTGCACTTCCCGCAGGCGGATGGGCAGCTGGTGCGCGGCGTGACGGCGGGCATGGGCGTGGGTGTGGACTTCCAGCGCTGAGCCTCAGGTGTCCCCGGGCTCCAAGGGCAGGGTGACGCGGAAGGTGGAGCCCTTGCCCACCTCCGTGTCCACCTCCAGGTGGCCGCCGTGGCGCTCGACGATGTCGCGGCAGATGTAGAGCCCCAGCCCCAGCCCGCCAAAGCCGGAGATGGGCGCGTTGCGCGCGCGGAAGAAGCGCTGGAAGAGGTGCTCGCGCTGGTCCTCGGGGATGCCGATGCCCGAGTCCTTCACCGCCATCCGGGCCTCGGCTCCGTCGCGCTCCAGCGTCAGCCGCACCACGCCCCCGCTGGGGCTGTACTTGAAGGCGTTCTCCAACAGATTGGTCAGCACCTGCGCGAGCCGCCCCCGGTCTCCCTTCACCACGAGCGGCTCCGGGGGCGCCTCGTACTCCAGCGTGTGCTGCGGGCCGAGCGGGCGGACCTCCGCGAGCACCTCGCTGGCGAGCGCCTGTAGCTCCACGGGCCCTCGGCGCAGCTCCAGCCTGCCGGCCTCGATGCGTGTGGCATCCAGCAGGTCGTGGATGAGCACGGACAGCCGCGTCACCTGGGCGAGCGCCTTGTCCACGTGGTGCGGCTTGGGGGCATGGCCGGCGGAGGCCTGCTGCTTCATCATCTGGAGGTGCAGCTTGAGCGGCGTCAGCGGCGTCTTCAGCTCGTGGGCGGCGATGGACAGGAAGTCGTCCCGGACGCTGATGGCCTCCTGTGCTTCCTTCAGCAGCCGCTCCCGCTCCTGCTGGGCGCGGTGCTCCGCCGTCACCTCCATGACGACGGCGCCCAGGCCGACGATGCCGCCGCTGGGCGTCCGCACCGGGTAGTAGCTGACGCGCCAGTGCCGCAGTTCGTGGGGCGTCGCGGGCACGTGGCCGGACATCTCCATGTCGCTCAGGGGGACGCCCGTCTCCATGACCTGGAGCATCAGCGGCGCGAAAGCAGGGGCCATGTTGGGGTTCATCTCCCACACCGTCCTGCCCAGCTCCTCGTTGCGCGTGCGCCCATGCAGTGACGCGAGCGCTTCGTTGATGCGCAGGTAGCGCAGCTCCCGGTTGATGAAGGCGAGCCCCACGGGCGCGTGGTTGAGGAACGTGTCGAGCAGCGCGAAGGACTCCTCGGCCTGCTCCCGGGCATTCTGCTCCGCGACGAGCAGCCGCTCCCGCTCGACCTTCGCGCGGCGCTCTTCCGTCACGTCCCGGTAGCTCCACACGCGGCCGATAATGGCGTCGCCCATCCGCTGCGGCAGGGACGTGCCCTCGAAGATGCGTCCGTCGCGCAGCTCGATGGGGTCCACGTTGATGGCGTCCGAGGGGAGGTACTGGTCCTGGATGCGCGAGACGAAGCGCGCCGGGTCCTTCGTCAACGGCGCCGCCGCCGCGAGCGCCCGCTGCGCGACGCGTGACTCCATCACCTCGTCGCTGAGGCCCCACATGAGCTGGAAGCGCTTGTTGTAGGCGATGATTCGTCGTTCCGCGTCCACCACGATGACGCCGTCCGCGATGGAGTCGAACATCGCGCGCAGCACCGAGTGGGCGTGCTCCAGGCGTTCGTGGGACTGGCGCTGCTCGGTGACGTCCACCATCAGTCCGCGCAGCAGCATCTGCTGGCCTTCTTCCGAGACGGCCGTGACGTGGGCGCGCATCCAGACGATGTGCCCGTCGGCGGCCAGCATGCGGTACTCGAACTCCTGGGGCCGCCCCTGTCGCCAGGCGGTCAGACAGCAGGATACGACTGCCGCCCAGTCATCCAGGTGGACGTGTCGCGCCCAGAAATCCGGGTCGCGCATCCACTCCTCCGCGGGGATGCCCAGCAGTCGCTCGGCCTGTCTGCTGACGAAGGTGAAGCGAAACCCGGCATCGGCCTCCCAGACGATGCCGTCGATGCTGTCGATGAAGTCCTCGTAGCGCTTGCGGACGTGTGAGAGCTCCGCGGTCAGCGCGTCCCTCGCCACCTCTGGAGGCTCCCGAGGCTGGAGTCGCGCGCAGGCTCCCAGCACCGAGCCATCGTCCCCATGGACGGCCAGCACCAGGGCTCGCAGCCGCTGCCCTCGTCCGCTGCCCTCGCCCAGCCCCTGTCCACTCGACAGTGCCGACTCCACCGCGCGCGCGAGCCAGGGCAGCCGGGCGAGCACCTCCTCTGACCTCCGTCCCTCGACGTCGCCCTGCTCCCAGCCGGCCGCCAGGGCCAGCACTGTGTCCATCCAGACGATGCGTCCTTTCGCGTCCACGATGAGCGCGGCGTGGAGGCTTGTGCCCACCTGGAGGAGTCGCTCTGGCGCACGGGACGGACTCGCCGGAGCGGAGGCGTCCGGCCTTGCCTGCCCCTCCCGCATGTCGCCCTTCGACACTGGCGCCACCTCCGTGCGGCATGTCGCCCGCTCATTCCCAAACATGGGACTCGTCCCAGTGGCGGGAAAGGGTCGCTTCTTCCCTTGGTACCCGCTTGACTACGGCTGTAGTCACGCGTACTTCTCTTGTGACTACAGTTGTCGTCAGAGGACGGTCATGAAGAAGCCGGTGGGAGAGCAGGAGCTGTCGGTGCTGCGGTACGTGGCCGAGCACGGGCCCGCGACGGTGGGCGAGGTGGTGGAGCGCTTCGGTGAGCCGCAGGGGTTGGCGCGCTCCACCATCCTGACGGTGATGGAGCGGCTGCGGCTGAAGGGTTACCTCACGCGGCGCAAGGTGGAGGGCGTGTTCCAGTACGCCTCGCCGGTGCGGGAGGGGGAGCTGCTGCGGGACGTGGTGGGTGACTTCGTCCAGCGCACGCTGTCCGGCTCGCTGTCGCCGTTCGCCGCGTATCTCTCTGACGCGGATGACGTCTCCGACAAGGACCTCGCGCAGCTCCAGGATGTGGTGGCGCGGCTTCGCTCGAAGAAGCGGAAGGAATAGCTCCATGCGGACCGAATGGCTGATGGATGGGGCCACGTGGTTGGCGTCGTGGCCGGAAGGGTTGTGGCGAGCGTCGTGGCAGGGCGCGCTGTGTGCCGCGCTGGTGTGGGCGGTGACGCGACTGTGGACGCGGATGCCGGCCTCGCTGCGCGCGGGCATGTGGTGGTTGGTGGCGCTCAAGTTCGTGGTGTCGCTGGGTGGGCCGCGTCCGCTGGCGCTGCCGGTGTTGCCCGCGTCGCTCGCGTTCCTCTCCGGGCAGGCGGAGTCGTCGGAGTCCGATGGCGCGCCGCTCGTCGAGGGCGGAGCGGTGGGGGCGTCGCCCGTGTCACGAGGTTCGGAGGGATGGGCTCCGTCCATCGGCGCGGCGCACGGTCTGGTGGGCGAGCGTGACGCGCACGTGGGCAACCTCGGGATGGTGGGAGGCGCCGTCCACCTGGTGCCGGCGGGACAGAGCACGAAGGCGCCGGGGGCCGAGTCTCCGCGTCTCGCGGAAGGCGGGCAGGGCGCGAGGATGTCGGAGGCAGGATCTCCGAATCTCACGGAGGGCGGGCAGGTCGCGAGGATGCTCGGAGCCGAGTCTCCGCGTCTCGCGGAAGGCGGGCAGGGCGCGAGGAGGTCGGAGGCAGGAACTCCGAATCTCATGGAGGGCGGGCAGGTCTCGAAGGTGCTGGGGGCCGAGTCTCCGCGCCTGACGGAGGGCGGTCACGCCGCGAAGGTGCTGGGGGCCGAGTCTCCGCGTCTCACGGAGGGCGGGCAGGTCGTCGCGGGCGGACTGCTGAAGCCGTCGACGCCTGGGGCACGTGCCTCGGGAGCAGGCTGGAAGCAGTTCGTCGTGCTGGCGCTCCTGGCTGCGTGGGTGGTGGGCGTGCTGTGGCAGGTGCGAGCGCAGGTGCGGAGCTGGGCGTTGATGCGGCGGTTGCGCCGGAACGCCCGCCCCCTGGAGCACCCGGTATTGGAGTCCGAGGTCCTCGAGCTGTCCGAGAGCGCGGGACTGCGACGCGCTCCCAGGTTGCTCGTGTCGGACGAGGTGGCGAGCCCGCTGGCCACGGGGTTGTGGTCTCCGGTGGTGGTGCTGCCGACGAAGGCGGTGCGGCGGCTTCCGGTGGAAGGGCTGCGCATGGCGCTGGCACACGAGGTGGCGCACCTGAAGCGCGGTGACTTGTGGCTCGGCTGGGTGCCGGCACTCGCGGAGGCGCTGCTCTTCTTCCACCCGCTCGCGCGTCGGGCGGCCCGTGAATACGCGCTGGCCCGTGAGGAGGCGTGTGACGCGGAAGCGCTGCGGCTCACCGGCGCGGAGCCCGCGGATTACGGCGAACTGTTGCTCGCCTTCGGAGTCACCCGTCCTCATGGGACCGCCGCCGCGCTCGGTGCGTCCGCCCACGTTCACGCGTTGCACAGGAGGTTGAGCATGCTGGAGCACGTCGACATCGGTTCCTCCCGTTCCCGTCGTTGGTTGAAAGTGACGCTCTCCGCGCTGGGGCTCGTGGCCCTGGTTCCCTTCCAGGTCGTCGCTCGACAGGAAGCGAAGTCGGTGCCGGAGACAGAGTCGAAGAAGGGGAGCGCGTCGAGCACGCCTCCCGCGCTGACGGCCGTGGCGGAGACCCGTCCCGGTGCGCCGACGTCGACCGACAGCGCCCAGCCGGCGGCAGTGCCTTCCAGGAAGCAGGGCACTGTGCGCACCGGGACGATGGACGCGGCGACGCCGATCGCCGCTGCGAGTCCTGTTGCGCCGATAGCGGCGTCTCCGGTGGGGCCGCGCCCCGTCGCGCCGGTGGCGGCCCTGTCTCCGACTGGACCGAGCCCTGTCGCTCCGATGGGAGTGGCGTCTCCAGCGGGGCGGAGCCTCGTCGCTCCGACGGGGGTGGCGTCTCCAGCAGGTCTGCCCCCCATCGCGCCGATGGCGGTGGCGTCTCCAGTGGGACCGAGCCCCGTCGCTCCGGTGGGGGTGGCGTCACCGGTGGGGCTGCGCCCCATCGCGCCGAAGGCGGTGGCGTCTCCAGTGGGACCGAGCCCCGTCGCTCCGGTGGGGGTGGCGTCACCAGCGGGGCTGAGCCCCATCGCTCCGATGGCGGTGGCGTCTCCCTCCGGGCCGTCTCCTGTCGCGCCGAGGCCGATGCTGTCCCTTGCGGCGCCGCGCGCTGTCCCTCTGACGCCGCGGCTGGCGATGGCCGGTGTGCCCGCCGCCCCCGTGGCGCCTCCGACTCCGCCCTCGCCGCCTTCTCCTCCCGACTACGACGATGAGGACGACTCCAGCTACGTGTTGCTCTCCGGTGACAAGGCGACGATGCGCGGCAGCACGGTGGACCTGAAGCTCGCGAAGATGTTCAAGGACAAGAACGGCGGCGAGCTGCTCTACGTCCGCCGCAAGGGCGAGGCGTTCATCATCCGCGACACGGCCACCCTGGCGGCGATGAAGGCCGCGCTGGAGCCCATCCGGAAGTTCGGCCTGGTCCAAGGTGGAGTGGGTACGCGCATGGGCGCGCTGGGCGAGGAGCAGGGCAAGCTGGGAATGAAGCAGGGCGCGCTGGGAGTGCAGCAGGGACAGTTGGGCCTGCAGCACGCCGAACTGGCTCACAAGCGGGCGGGGCTGCATCTGCAATCCGCTCGTCTGGACTCGCTCTCCGAGGCCGAGCGCGAGCGTCGCGAGGCGGAGCTGGACAAGCAGGAGGCCGAACTCGACAAGGAGATCGACGCCCTCGACGCGAAGCAGGAGGAGTTGTCGAAGCAACAGGAGGAGCTGGGTCGCGAGCAGGAGAAGCTCGGCAAGCAACAGGAGGAGCTGGGCCGCGAGCAGGAGAAGCTCGCCAAGCAACATGAGAACCAGGTTCGCGACGCGGAAAAGAAGATCCAGTCCGTCATCGACGAGGCGCTGCGCAAGGGCCTGGGCAAGCCGTTGCCCACCTGATGACGGTCCGCGTGGGGACTTGTGACGCGCGGGCTGGCGCTCCTCTACCTTGAGGAGCCCGCCCGCTGCCGGAGGTCCCCATGAGCCTCGCCGCCACGCCCCGCAGTACTCCCACCGGTACGCTGGAGACCATCATCCAGCGGGTGAAGGCAGGCTCGCGAGCGTGGGTGAAGCTCGGGATTCCCGAACGACTCTCGCTGCTGGAGGACCTCAGCCGTGGCTACATGGCCATCGCCGAGCCGAGCGTGCGCGCGGCGTGTGAGGCGAAGGGAATCGACCCGAACAGCCCCCTGGCTGGCGAGGAGTGGCTGGCCGGGCCCATGGTGGTGGTGCGCAATCTGCGCCTGCTGGCCGCCTCCCTGCGAGACATCCAACGTCACGGTGTCCCGCGCATCCCGGCCTCTCGCCTGCGCACGCTGGAGGACGGAAGGCTCGCGGCGCGCATCTACCCGATGAACGCGCTCGAGGGGATGCTGCTGCCCCACGCCGAGGGGGAGGTCCACTTCCTCCCCGGCGTCACGGCGAGCAACCTCCGCGAGCACCAGGCTTCGTTCTACCGCAAGCCACACGACGGACGCCTGTGCGCGGTGCTCGGAGCGGGCAACGTCAACTCGATTCCGCCCGCCGACTGTCTCTACAAGCTCTTCGTCGAGGGCGCCGCGTGCGTCCTCAAGATGAACCCGGTGAACGCCTACCTGGGGCCCATGCTGGAGCAGGCCTTCGCCTCGCTGACGCGGCGGGATGTCTTCGCCGTGGTGTACGGCGGCGCGGAGGAGGGCGCGGTGCTGGTGGGGCACGCGGCGGTGGATGAAGTCCACATCACCGGCAGCGACAAGACGCATGACGCGCTGGTGTGGGGGCCGCCCGGTCCGGAGGCGGAGGCCCGTCGCGCGCGCAACGAGCCGTTGCTGCGCAAGCCCTTCACGAGCGAGCTGGGCAACATCTCGCCGGTGGTGGTGGTGCCGGGGCCGTACTCGGAAGGGGAGCTGCGCTTCCAGGCGGACAGCATCGCCGGCATGGTGGCCAACAACGCGTCCTTCAATTGCAACGCGGCGAAGCTGCTGGTGCAGCCCAAGGCCTGGAAGCCGCGCGAGCACGTGGTGGATGCGGTGGAGGTCAGCCTGGGCAAGGCCGCCGTGCGACGCGCGTACTACCCGGGCGCGGACCAGCGCTGGCGCCAGTTCACCGAGGGGCGTTCCCAACTGCGGCAGGTGGGCCACGCGGGCGTGGGCGAGCTGCCCTTCGCGTTGATTCCGGACGTGGACTCGCGGCAGGCCGAGGACCGCGTCTTCCGTCACGAGCCGTGGTGCACGGTGCTCTCGGAGACGGGTTTGCCCGGCGCGGATGACCCGGTGGCCTTCCTCGACAGCGCGGTGTCGTTCCTCAACGACAAGGTGTGGGGAACGCTGAACGCCACCCTCATCATCCACCCGCGCTCGCTGAAGGACCCGGCCGTGGCGGCCGCGCTGGAGAAGGCCATTCGCGAGCTGCGGTATGGCACGGTGGCGGTGAACACCTGGCCCGCGGCGGGTTATGCGCTCATCTCGCTGCCCTGGGGTGGGCATCCGTCCTCGACGCCCCAGGACATCCAGAGTGGCCAGGGCTGGGTTCACAACAGCCTCATGTTGGAGCAGGTGGAGAAGTCCGTCCTCCGCGCGCCGCTGACGAGCCTGCTCGCCCCGCCGTGGGTCCCCGGACACCGGAGCGTGCGTGACCTGGGGCGGAGGCTGGTCCAGTTCGAGCGGTCCCCGTCCTGGCTCAAGATGCCGGGCATCGCGGCGGCGGCGCTGCGTCGCTGAGTGTCGTGGAATCGCTCTGTGAGCGGAGGCTCGGGGGTGGCCCTTCCTCGGGCTGCCGGGGCTCGCCACCCCGTGATAAACCCGGAGCATGTCATCGACGCATGCTCGGGAAGGCGGACGGTTTCTCCAGGTGGGTCAGCCCCAGGACGCGGTGAAGAGCTTCCAGAAGGGGCTCGCCATCGACCCGAACGACGTGGACTGTCTGCTGGGGCTCGTCCGGACGTACCTGAGCACGGGCGCGGCGGGCGACGCGGAGGCCGCGGCGTTGCGGCTCCTGAAGGCGAAGCCGGACCATGCGGAGGGGCAGGCGCACCTCGCCATGTTGAGGGCGCAGGCGGGCAACGCGGAGGCGCTGGAGGCCCTCAAGGTGCTGGCCTCGGCCCCCACGTCGGGCTACTTCGAGCGCTTCAACCTGGGCGGCCTGTTGCTGGACCGGGGCGATTTGAATGGCGCGCGGGCCGCGTATGAGTCCGCCCTCCAGGTGGCGCCCGACAGCGCGCACACGCACTTCGAGCTGGGGCGCATCCATCTGCAGCAGGGCACGCCGAGCGCGGCGGTGACGCACTTCCAGAAGGCGGCGGAGGGCGCGCCGCAGGAAGCGATGCCGCTGTTGATGTTGATGCGCGCGCACTCGGCACAGGGTGCGCTGGGGTTGGGCATCCAGGCGGGCACGCAGGCGTTGGACAAGGCGCAGGGAGGCCTGCGGCGCGCGGTGCTGGAGGACCTCTTCAAGCTGTACCTGTCAGGGGGCAGTCCCGAGGGCGCCAAGCGCACCGTGCTGGAGCTGCGCCAACTGGAGCCGACGCACATCAACTACGTGTACATGCACGGGCTGGCGGTGATGAGCGCGGGCAGCTTCGCGGAGGCGAAGGACCTCTTCGAGGAGGCGCTGCGGCTGGCGCCCAGGAGCTGGCAGACGTTGCAGGCGCTGGCGCAGATGCATGGCGCGTTGGGTGAGCGCGCGGAGTCGCGTCGGCGACTGGAGGAGGCGGTGGCGCTGGTGCCCACCGAGCTGGGGCCCGTCAATGACCTGGCGCTGCTCTTGATGCAGGACGACGAACACGCTCGCGCGAAGCCGCTCCTGGAGCGGGCACTGGCCGCGCATCCCGAGGATGCAACGACGCACCTCAACATGGCGGTGGCCACCTTCCTGACGGACCGCGCCGCGTGCATCCACCATGCGCAGCGTGCGCAGGCGCTGGGCGAAGGCGTCGTCCGGGAGCAGGCCGAGCGGTTGTTGAAGAAGCTGAACGAGGGCTGAGGGCCTCGCGCGGTGTTGTTGGGCACGGCACCGTGTGCCCAGCAAACCCTCGGGCCTCGTCGCATCGAAGGCGCGACGCCGGGGTGGAGACGCCCTGGCGCTTCGTGCGCTCCACCCTCGCGGGTGCTACCGGCCGAAGAGGCCCCAGCGCTTGGTGGGCGTCTTGCCGCCCTGCACGCGCGACAGCCGCTCTCCCAGGATGCGGCTCATCTCCAGCGCCACGCCCGGGTTGGCCATGACGACGCTGCGGAAGTCCTCGCGGCCCACCGCCGCCAGCTCGCAAGCCGTGGCTGTCACCGCCGTGGCCGTGCGCGGCTCTCCCGTCAGCAGGGCCAGCTCCCCGAAGAAGCCTCCTGGCTTCACCGTGGCCACGGCCTGTCCTCCCGTGTCCCTGAGCTGCACCTCGCCCGCGAGCACCACGTAGAAGCTCTCTCCCGCGTCGCCCTGTCGGAACAGCTCCGTGCCCGCCGGCCACTGGAGGTGCTCCGCGCCGCGCGCCACCGTCTCCAGTTCCTCCGGATTCAACGGCGCCAGGAAGTCCACCTTGCGCAGCGTCGCCGCCAGCGCCGCCGCGCCTGTCGTCCCCACTGGCTCCGCCGTGAGGAACGACACCGCCTCCGCGAGCTGCGCGCGTCGAGCCACGAGGATGATGGTGTGCCCCGCCTTCAGCACCGTGCTCCCATCCGGCAGCGCCGCGCGACCCTGCGGGTCCACCATGCCGATGAAGATGCACTCGCGCGGGAAGCCCTCCATGGCTCGCACCTGCGCCACCGTCTGTCCCGCCACGCGCGCGCGCAACGGCAGCGCCAGCTCGAACAGCACCGTGTCACCGTCGCCCAGCGGCAGCGAGCCCGCCACCTGCGGGAAGTCGATGGCCGTGGTCATCTTCGCCACCACCACCTCCGCCTCCGCCACCAGCTCCTTCACTCCCGCCAGCCGGTACGCCTCGCGATAGCTCGTGTCCAGCATGCGCACCATGATGCGCGCGGGGGACATGCTGCGCACCAGCATGGCGAACGCCAGGTTCTCCGAATCTCTCGCCAGCACCCCCGCCGCCACGTCCGCGGACGCCACTCCCGCCGCCTCAAGCACCTGCGGACTCGTCGCGTCCCCGCACACCGCCACCACGCCCACTTCCTCGAAGAGGCGCGTGCAGATGCTCGCGTCCCGCTCGATGACCGTCACGGTGTGCTGCTCGGCCACCAGCCGGGACGCCAGCACACTGCCCACCCGTCCCCCACCCGCGATGACGATTTTCACGACGCCTTCCTCCCGGGCTCCGTTGCCGGCTCGTCGCCGTGCGCTCCGTGCAACACCTTCTCCAGATTCAGTGTCCGCTCATCCAGTTGCGCCAGCATGTGCTCCGCCGTCGTCTCGGGGATGAGGCCGCTCCTGCGCGCGACCTGCAGCGCCGTGCGCTCCGCGTCGATGAGCCGACGCCGCATGGCGATGAGGTCCCTCGCCCCCTGCGCGAGGTGATGGTCATTGAGCCGCCGCAGCTCGCGCTCCGCACGGGCGATGCTCACCTGGTACTCGCTGCGCAGGTGGTCATACGCGGCCCGAGGCACCAGCCCCTGCTCGTGCAGCGACGCCAGTTCCTGATGCGCCGCGCGACTGGCGATGAGCTTGCCGCGCTGCTCGCACATGGCCAGCGCCACCTCGTCCTGCTGGAACAGGCCCAGCCACTTCAACGCGTGGGTGAGCACCAATCCCTGACCCACCAGCGACACCAGCGTCACGCCGAAGGCGATGGCCACCAGCTTCTCGCGGCCCGGCGTCGTCTCCGGAAGACCCAGCGCGAGGCCGATGGAGAGCGCGCCCTTGATGTTGCCCACGATGAAGACGTGCTGCCAGCGCGGCGGCACCGCCTCCGCCGGACGGATGAGCCGTAGGAGCAGGAAGGGCCCGTAGATGGCCACCGCGCGCCCGCCCAGCACACAGCCCACCGCGATGGCCGTCTCCGGCAGGTAGCCGCTGAGCGTCTCCGGCTTGGTGGTGAGTCCCACCGCCAGGAACAGGAAGGTGTTCACCCCGAACGTGGCGTACTCCCAGAAGGAGTGGATGGCCACCCGACTCTGCGGGGACACGTCCTTGCGCAGCCCGACACCGACGGCCAGTCCCGCGACGACGGCGGAGATGGCACCCGACAGGTGAATCTGCTCGGCGACCACGAACGAAGCCAGGGCCACGGCCGTCGTCACCATGATTTCGGCCAGCGGGTCCTCGGTGCGGCGGATGACGAAGGCGCCCAGCATGCCCACCGCGAGCCCCACCACCGCGCCACCCGCCGAGGCGAGCAACACGCGCGCGGCCAGCATCGGCAGCGACGGCGCCGCTGCTCCCGCCACCACGCTGGCGATGGCCGCGTAGGCCACCAGCGCCGTGCCGTCGTTGAAGAGGCTCTCGCCCTGGATGATGCCGGACAGGCGCGGCGGCACCGGGGCGCGACGGAACGCGTAGAGGATGGAGACGGTGTCCGTCACGGCCAGCAGCGCGCCCAGAAGCAGCGCGGGCCAGATGGCCAGGTCCACCAGGTAGTGCAGCGCGGTGCCCGTGGCGCCAATGGCCAGCACCATGCCCACGGTGGACAGGATGAGGATGGGCAGGGCATTGGCGCGGATGCCATTGAGGTCCGCGGTGATGCCGCCCTCGAACAGCAGCGCCGGCAGGCAGACGAGGAACACCACCTCCGGGTTGAGTGGCGGCACGCCGGGGAGCAGGTTGCCCACCGAGATGAGCAGGCCTCCCACCACGAGCGCCACGTTGTAGGGCATGTTCGCCCGCTTGGCGGCGATGGCCAGGACGATGGCAGCCACCATCAATCCAATGACGAGAGGCATCTCCAAGTGCACGGCGCGCAGTCTTCCAGAACGGAAGAGCGAGGTCACGACCCCATCTTGAGAGGCCGGCCGGCCGCGGGCTTCAACGCCTCAGGCGGAGGATGAGGTCCTTCTTCGCCCCGCAGTCCCCACGCCCATCGCAGTTGCTCGTGGTGACGTACAGGTGGCCGTCCGGACCCATGCTCACCTCGCGCAGCCGGCCGTACGTGTCGCGCAGGTAGACCTCGTGGAGGGTGACTCGGGCGGGGTTGTCAGCGGCGAACCGCACGCGGTGCAGGTGCCGCGAGCCCAGCGTGCCCACCAGCAGCGAGCCCGTCCATTCGGGGATGGCGGTGCCGGTGTAGAGGGCGGCGCCCCCGGGAGGCATCGCGTCCGCGAAGGTGAGCGAGGGCGTGATTTGCCCCGCGTGAAGCTCGCACGAGTAGATGCCGGGCCAGCCCAGGTTGCTCCCAGGACGGGCGAGGCTCACCTCGTCGTGCCCCCGGCGCATCGTCTCTCCGCTCGGGCCGTGGTCCGTGACGTACAGCGTGGTGGCATCCTTCCAGTCCCAGCCCTGGAGGTTGCGGATGCCGGTGAGGAACGCGGGGGAGCCGGGGAAGGGGTTGTCCTGGGGGATTTGTCCTTCGGGAGTCAGGCGCAGGAGCTTGCCCGCCGGGTCATTGACGTTCTGCGAGCGGTCCGGCTCGCGGGCGTCACCGGTGCCCGCGTAGAGCATGCCGTCGGGGCCGAAGCGCAGCCGTCCTCCGTCGTGGTACGTCGCGGAGGGGATGCCGCCGAAGACGACGCGGTCGAACGTCGCGGTGGTGTGGTCCTCGGAGAGCGTCCACCGCTCCACGCGGTTCTCGTCCTGCCCGCCCGCGTCGGTGGTGACGTACACGTAGAACTGGCGGTTCGTCGCGAAGTCCGGGTGCGCGGCGATGCCGAGCAGGCCGCCCTCCGCGGCGCGGGTGATGCGCACGGTGGCCACGGGCTGGGGCTGGAGCACGCCGGCCTTGAGCAGGCGCACGCGACCAGGTCGCTCGGTGACGAGCGCGTCTCCACCCGGCAGCCAGGCGATGCCCCAGGGGACCTCCAGGCCCTCGGCGACGACGTCCACGGTGATGGGCACGGCGCCATCCGGGCCCCAGTCGTCCGCGACGCGCACGCAGTCCTCGGGTGAGGCGGTGCCCTGGGACTGGCTCTTGCGACAGGCGGAGGCCGACACGGCGAGCACCACGAGGGCGGAGGCGAGCAGGCGAGAGGCGCGCATGGGGCGATTAATGTCCGCGGTCGGGTGGGGGCGCCAGCGTGACGGATGGCGGACGTGAGGGTGAGGACGCTCGGGGAGGCGTCCCTCGTCGGGAGGGTGGGCAGGCGGGCGGGCCGAGCGCGGAGGCGCGCCTGTGTCGCCACGGGGCGCGTGGGCACCTTGAGCGCACGGGACAACCCGTCCATTCGCAACAAGGAGACGTCCTATGGCGCGCATCGCGTTCATCCTGGCCGACGACTTCGAGGATTCCGAGTTCCGCATTCCGTATGACCGCGTGAAGCAAGCAGGGCACGAGGCGGTCGTCATCGGCGTGGAGGCCGACACGCCCGTGAAGGGCAAGAAGGGCAAGGAGGTCATCACCCCGGACAAGGCCGTGCGGAACGTGTCGTCCCGGGACTTCGATGCGCTGGTGATTCCGGGGGGCTACTCACCGGACCACCTGCGCATGGACATCGACATGGTGGGCTTCGTGCGGGACTTCTACCGCGCGGACAAGCCGTTGGCGGCTGTGTGCCATGCGCCGTGGATGCTGGTGGAGGCGGACATCGCGGATGGGATGACGCTCACGTCGTGGCCCTCCATCCGCACGGACCTCATCAACGCGGGCGCGCGCTGGGTGGACCGCGAGGTGGTGGAGGATGGCAACCTCATCACCTCGCGCAACCCGGGGGACCTGCCGGCCTTCACTGAGGCGCTGCTGCGACAGGTGGCCCAGGGCATCGCCCCACGCCTGGAATCACCGCGCGGGCGCGAGGCCACTTCGGAGCAGCCGTCCAGCGTGCACTGAGTCCGTCACGGGCCACGAGCGGACGGGATGTGTCGGCTCGTGGCCTGTTGTTGCGGGAGTGCGTTCCTCGGTCAGACGGGCTGCTGGTTCATGAAGGTCTGGAGGGTGGCCGCGCAGTGGCCGCAGTGCTCCCGGAAGGGCGCGCTGAGCGCGGGCTCTCGTGAGAGCTTCTCCCAGTAGGACAGGGCGAGGCGTGCGGCGTCGGACCAGATGTCCACGGTGCTCGCGGTGGGCGGGCGTGGCGTGAAGGTCCGCTCGACGAGGTTCGTTCCCACGGGCGCGAACACCATGGGCAGCATGTCGTAGACCGGCGCGAGTCGGAACCGCTTCGGCCCTTCTGGGAAGAAGGACAGGTTGCCGAAGTGGCGGTCCGTGTTGCCGGTGAGCTGGCCGAAGGTGTCGAGCCAGCGCATTCGCCGTGCATCGTCTTCGGAGACGAGCTGCGCCTCGTGCATTCTCGATGCGGCCTGCGTCCAGGTGTCGCGCGGGCCGATGTACTCGTCGGTGATGGCTCCGAGTGACAGCAGGGCCTTCCTGCCGCGTGCGCCGAGCCGGTCGAAGCGTTCCACTTCGAGGAAGCGATGGTCCTCCACATCCAGCCAACGCGCGTTGGCCGCGGGGATGCCCGCGTCGCGAAGTGTTTCAAGCGCGAGCGCTTCGGCGATGAGCAGGTCCCTCCATCGAGAGGCCGCTGCTCCATCGTCGGGGCCCGCGAACTTCACGATGACGTGGCGACCCAGGGAGTACGTGGCGAACTTGGGATGCTCTCCGCCCACGGAGGAGCCCGACGGTCCCTGTTCGGAAGCCCGTGCGAGCGCGAGGTAGTCGTCGGGAGTCGCCGTGGGCAGAGGCGTGGCGAGATATCGGTCGAGCGATTCGTCACCGAGGATGAGGTCTCCGACGCAGTCCTCTCCACGCAGGGCCAGCGCGACGAGACAGTGGTCATCCGTCCAGTCCGCCACGCGTTGGGGGAGCAAGAGCTCGGGATGGCGGAGTGAGAATGTCCGGCCGATGTAGCCCTGTGGACTCATGTCCGTCGCGAACGGCGGGAGCCCCTCGAAGTGCTTGGGCGCGCGTTCCGTGTATTCGAGCCAGTGTCGACCACCCGTGAGCAAGCGGAGCACGCCGTACCGGTGGACAGCGCCTGCTTCATCGATGCGGTGGACGTTCAGCCGTGTGCCGAGCGGGGGCGGCTCGCGGGTCCGCGCATAGCGGGTCGCCGGTCCTTCGCCCATGCGACACACGCGGTCCCCCGCTGCGAGCAGGAGGCGCGTCACCGAGGGGCGAGAAACCTTGAGCTGCGTCGCGAGCTCGCTCGCTCGGGCTTCATCCCGACGGCCGAGGGCCGCTAGAAGCTGTTCCACCGTGGCCATGAAGTGGGGCCCGCCCTGTCTCCCTGATTCAACCCGTGAACAGATTTCTGATTCGATTCGTGAACCGAATCCCGAAGGATGTTCGAGATGAGAGCCACGAGCATCTTCTTGGATTCACTGGGAAAATGAAACCGGGCCGCCCCGCGTGAGAGCGGAGTCGGCCCGGTGGGCACAGCAAGATGAACAGCTCCCTGGACCTCAGTGGTCGCCGTAGCGCTTCTCGCCGGCCTCCACGCGGAGGGCCAGGCGGTTGCCACGCGGAGGCAGCGGGCAGGTGGCGAAGCGCGTGAAGGCGCAGGGCGGGTTGTAGGAGCGGTTGAAGTCGAGCACCACCTGTCCGTCCTTCGGCATGTCCGAGTACAGGAAGCGGCCCGCGCCGTACGTCGCATCGCGGTTCGTCTCGTCCGCGAAGATGATGAAGAGCTGGTTGGAGCCCTCTTCCTCCACCGGCGTCAGGCGGTACTCCTTGCCGTCCATGGTGAAGACGAGCGTGCCCGGCGCCTTCATCTCCTCCGTGGTGCCCAGCACGTTGGGAACCTGGAGCGTGCGCGGCGTGGCCGAGGGCTCGAAGCGCGCGGTGACGCGCCACGTGGGGCTCGCCGGATAGGTCTCGATGCCGTGGAACTGCTTGCGCGCCTGCGCCTGCGAGTCCTTCACACGCACGCCCAGCTTGTCGCCTCGGAGGATGACCTGGAAGTTGAGGCTGCCGAGCTTCACCACATCCGGGGAGCCCTTCTCGTCCGTCTTCAGCTCGCCCCCGGTGAAGGGCGCGTTGTTGCGCGTGAACTGCACACCCGACGCGGGCTGGAAGCTGACGGTGTTGCCCTTGCGCGTGAAGATGCCGAGCTTCGCGGGCGTACCGGCCGGGAAGTCCAGTTCGCTCTCGGGCGCGGAGCCGGCGGTCTGCTCGCCCTCCTTGAGCCAGAAGAGGCCGACGAGCGTCAACCAACCCTCCTCGGACTGGAGTCGCTGGATGCGCTGCTCATGCCAGGCGCGGGTGGAGGCGGTGAGGTCTTCGGGCGTCGTGGGAGTGGACACAGTCTTGGCGGGGGCAGCGGGTTTCGGCGGCGGGGCCTTCTGCGGGGCCGGCGCGGCCTGGAGGGCGAGGGACAGGGCCAGGGCAAGGGGCGTCATGTCGGGTGCCTCGGTGAGAGGGGGCTTCCAGCAGCGGCCCCCTGTCTAACAGGGTGGGGTGCGCGGCGCAGGGTTGCAGGCGACCGGGCTCCGTGCGAAGCCGGACACCCGCCGTGGAACTCGACCTGAAGCCGGCACCGCCGCCGGGTGCCTTCCGCAAGCTCGCCCTGGGGGCGTGGCGTTCGCCCAGGGACCCGAGCGCCTATGCGTCCCTCGAAGTGCGCATGGAGAAGGCCGTCGCGTTCCTGGAGGCGTGGCGGGCTCGCACCGGACAGCGACTCACGGTGACGCACCTGGTGGCCAAGGCGTCCGCGGACGCGCTGCGCCTGCACCCCGAGGCCAACGTGCTCCTGCGCTGGGGCGCGCCCTCGCTGCGTGTGGACGTGGGTGTGTGCGTGCTCGTCGTGCAGCCCGAGGAGTCGGGACGGGCGGACCTGACGACGGCCACGGTGCCTCGGGCGGACACCCTGTCCTTGGAGGAGTTCGCGCGGGCGATGGAGGCCGTCGTGTCCCAGGTGCGCTCGCGCAAGGACGCGGTCATCGAGCGGGGCAAGCGTCGCTCGTATCGCATCCCCGGGATGTTCATGGGGCTGGCGCTGCGGCTCCTGTCCTTCGTCTGGTTCACGCTGAACGTGGACCTGCGCTGGGTGGGGATGCCCAGGGACCCGTTCGGTTCGGTGGTGGTGACGAGCCTGGGCTCGCTGGGGCTGGAGCGCGGCTTCGTGGCGACGGTGCCGTACACGCGGGTGCCGCTCATCCTCGCGCCGGGTGCGGTGCGGTCCGTGCCGGTGGTGGAGGCGGGGGAGCTGGTTCCCGGGCGGATGATGACGCTGACGTGTACGTGGGACGCGCGGGCGCTCGACGTGGAGGTGGTGGCGAAGGTGCTGCGGCACGTGGGCGCGGCGCTGGAGTCGCCCGAGGAGACGTGGGGGGCTGCGAGCGGCGAGCGGGTGGGGTAGAACGGGACACGTCGCCACTGCTGGAGGTCCCGTCATGCCCGTGGATACCAATCGTCGCGTTGCCTCCGCCCGTCCCGTGGGGCGCGCGCTCGGAGGGCAGGACCGCTACGAGAAGGAAGCGCTCGAGGGCCCGGCGGAAGGTCCACTGGCGATGACTCGACGCCAGCGACTGGCGGGCGGGCCCAATCGCGCGGAAGGGGAGAGCCCCTTCGCCGCGAAGATGCGGCAGCTCGCGGAGAGCAAGTCGTCCAAGGACGAGGAGCGCTGAGGTCTTTTGTGGAGCAGGCCCCTCGATGAAGGTCTATCTGGACGACGAGAGGCCCACGCCGGAGGGCTGGGTGGCGGTGCGGTGGCCGGAGGAGGCCATCGCGTTGCTGGAAGGTGGGCAGGTGGTCGAGCTCAGCCTCGACCATGACCTTGGAGACGATGAGCACGGCACGGGCTACGACGTGCTGCTCTGGCTCGAGGAAGCGGTGGCCATGCGGGGCTTTGTTCCTCCGCGTGTCCGGGTGCATTCAGCGAACAGCTCCGCGCGCCACAAGATGGAGCTGGCGATGGAGCGCATCGAGCGTTTCGTTCGCGAGCGGTGACGGCTCAGCGTGAGCGCGGAGTTGGACTCGGGCTCGGGGCGACCTGGATGCGGGTCGCGTTGGTGCTGCCGTCGGCGATGAGGCTGAAGGCCGCCTGGACGGCGGTGCCTTGGGGCAGGCTCTCGAGTGAGATGCGTTGTCCGTTGCGGACCACCTGGGTGTTCTGGCCGACGCGGAGGTTGTAGAGGTCTCCGGTCTCCGCGTCTCGGACCACGACGCGTCCCTTCGAGGTCGAGGCCACCTGTCCGCGCATGACGACGTTGGCGACCACGGTCTTCTCGGGGTCCGCCCCCGTGTCCCGCGCGGGCTCCGGGGACGCGCTCTGTTTGGGGGGCGTGCTCTGGTCCGAGGACTCCTGTCCCGAGCCGCCGGTGCCTTCTTCTTTCTTGTCCGAGTGCGGGCCGCGCAGGGCGTTGACCTGTCGCTGGAGGCGCAGGACATCGGAGCGAAGCATCGCGACTTCACGAGTCAATTGCTGCGGGCTCAGGTCCTTCCCCGAGGAAGCGGCCTCCGCGCTGCCGCCATGCGCGTCACCCGCCGCGTCGGAAGGTTCGGTGCCTCCCTGCGTGGGAGGAGCCCTGCCGCTGGGGACGTCACTTCCAGAGCCTTGGTTTCCAGCGCCTTGGTTCGAGGCCGGGGTGTTGTTCGTGTTTCCGGAGCCACCCGTGCCCGAGTAATCCGTGTTCGGCGTACCGAGGTTGTCCTCGGCCCCCGTGGCGCCCTGTGGGACGGGCGAGTAGCTGCCGGGCTCATATGTGCCCGGTGGCTGCGTGCCGGTATCTCCCGAGACACCTCGGCCTTGCTGGTTCTGTGGAGGTGAGGTCATTCCAGGAGCGGACGACCCACCGCTCGACCCACCGCCCGCTGTCTGCGCGAGGGCAACGGGAGTCATCAAGAAGCTGAACGTCAGGGCCGCGGAGAAGAGCGCTCGTCGCATGGTGGGGTCCTTTCCTCGTGCTCAAGGTTGAGGCTTGGGGCCCTGGCGACAAGCGAGCCTCGCGGAAGCTCGCACGCTCGCGTTCATCCGGAGTGATGCCCGTCCGCGTGGCGTCCCTGCGAGCAGGGCGGGAGGGGAGCGTGGAGGGTTCGGCCGGGCGTCGACGGAGAAGTGGTGTCCGTTGTGTGAGGGTGCGTCCTCATCGTCAATGCGGTGGGGAGGAATCCCAGGTGTCACCCTCACGAGGCTCTCCGCAAGGAGGCCACTGCACGGGGCGTGGTGCGAGGAGGGGCCGCGCCTTGAGGACTTCCTCCAGTTCATCCACGGTGATGGCCGCGTTCGCGTGAGAGGCTCGCAGGAACCAATCGCGACTCTCGAGGCTGAGCTCCGGATTGCACCAGGGGTCCTGTCTCATGGGGGCGTCGTAGACCGCCTTGAGCAGCGCGATGCTCGCGAGGTCGAGCTCCGCCCACTCCTTGCCGAAGATACTCCTGGCAACGTCGAAGACACCCTGTTGCTGCTCGTGGAGTGCGCGGTGCCGGAGTTCGTGCAGCACCAGGTCCTCCGCGCTCCAGTGGCGAGTGAGCCAGACCGCCAGCGCGACGCGCTCCCCAGGCCGAATGCGGTCGGCGCCGCGCTGCTCCAGGTCGGAACTCCAGCGATACGCGGCATCGAGTGCGAGCCCGAATCCCTCGGGTTCGATTTCTGCGAAGCAGGCGGTTGTAAAAGGGATCAATTGCAATACACCGAGGGCCACTGTCCAGGGCCAGATGGGTTGGACGTGAGTCACCTGGGGCCGTTCCATGCTCATCCACCATCGGAGCCGGAGTTGCTCCGCGGGTCGGAAAAGAGGCACGGGCTTGGAGGGAAGGACAGGGACCCTCGCGAGCGTGTGGCTGTAGAAGCCCTCCAGTGCGGCCAAGGGCACCACAACTGCGAGTCCCAGCAGACACACCAGCCACCGCAAGCCGCGCTTCCATCGCATGGGCTTCGGCGCAGTGCAGCCTTCAGGCCAGGACTCAGAACGTGTACCGCGCCCCGAAGCGAACCTGTCTCGGTGGTTGCTGCTCCATGGCCACGGTGGGGTCTTCGCTGCTCGGGGTCATCCGCGTCTCCGTCTGGATGTTGAAGAGGTTGAAGGCATCGAGGTCGAAGGACAGTGCCTTGCCGCGGTCGAATTGATAGTCCACTCCGAACCGCGCATCGACGACATGCAACCAAGGCGTGGATCCCCGCTGTCCTGCCTTGAGTGCTCCCGACGCGGCGACATAGGCAAGTCCCAAGTGCGCCAACATCGCCGGAGTCAACCGCTGTCGTCTTCCCCCGAAGGCTTTGAGGACATGGGTGCGCCGTGCCACGGCGGACGTTCCTCGCAGCATGTGGTTCAGCGAGTCCTCACGACTGCCGCTGAAGCGCGACCACGTGTAGCTGGCCTGCCCCATCCAGTCGTAAGCGGCCGTTCGTGCCAGCTCCAACGTTACCGCGTCATGAGTCTGCTCCTGCTTGGGCAGGCCGGAGCCCAACCCCTTCCCGGGATTGACGAGCCGCCATGCATCGCCTCCCGGGTTGCTCACGAGTCCCAGTCCCGTATCCAGCTCCCTGCGGACATAGGTCACGCTCATGACTGTTTCGCCCAGCACCGCCACGTCGGTGCCGAGTGTGACCTCGCTGGTCGAGGCAGGTGAAAGGTGGGGATCCACCTCCACCCCGCGAACCTGCTCACCCGATGCATCAGGAAGCAGCAGTCCGAGCAACACGCGCCCGCGATACTTGCCGTAGTGAGCGAAGAGGCGCATCTCGCCACGCTCGAAGGGGTCCACGACCACGCCCAATTGAGGCGAGAGCATGTGGCTTTCAGCACGTGTCTCCCCGTGTGAGGGCACGAGCCGCTGCATGTCGTAACGAAGCCCGACGTTGAGGGTCAGAAGGTAGGAGTACATCCAGGAGTCCTGGACGAAGCCCCCCACCACGTCGCGATGTGTCCGGGTCGCGATGCTCGAAGGCGCTGACTGGAGGCCACGGGGAGACCGGCGTTGCGCGCTGGGGACTCTCTGCACCGCGTCGTGGACCAGCCACTCCGCGTCGAGCCCCACCTTCAGGGTGTGCTGCAGCTTGGGGATTCCCAGGGCTCCATAGTTCCGATAGTGGGCCCGTCCCTGGACCTGGAATTGATTCGTCTCGTGCTCTTCGTCTCCGCACCGGGTGTAGAGCGCCAACAGCGCGGAGCCGCAGGCGAGTCCTTCTGTCTCCGTCCCCGTGTCCCCCGAGAGAGCAGGGCGCTGGGAGAAGTGTTGTCGAAGCCAGCGCGCATCGATATCGAGCAACACCGCCTTGTCCAACAGTCCCCCGCGGTGCCCGAGTCCGAGCAGCAGGGTGTCTCGCTCCAGCGTGCGTGGTGCGAAAGCAGCCGTCCCCTCATGCAATCGCTGGGTGGCGGGCATCGTGATGAACGTCAGCGTCGTGTTGTGGTCCGCGTTGAACAGGTAGGTCAGGCGACCCAAGGCCTGGACCTCTCGTTGGTCGGATTGAATGGTGAGGGAGTCCTCTTCGGGGACGGCTGACCGCGAGCGTGTGCTCTCTACTCGCTGAACCGAGGGAATCAGCCCCAGGGAGAACCAGAGCTGGTCCTTCAGGATGGAGCCGGAGAGGACCGCGCCCAGCTCTCCCATGTTCTCAATCACTTCATGGGGACTGTCCTGGAGCGGCCGACGCCCCTGGAGCAAGCCGGTGGCCCAATGGGCGAAGACGGACCCGTTGAACTCATTGCCACCGGATTTGTTCTCCCCCGCATCGATGATGACTCCCGTGGCTCGTCCGTATTGGGGAATGCGCCCACGGAACAGCAGCTCACCCCAGTCGTACTGAAGAAGCTCCAGGCTTAGGGGTACGGCATTGCGTCCGAACACACCGTCCTGGGTGGAGAGGCCGTCCAGCACATATCCGTTCTCCGAGGGGCTCGTTCCGAGGAGTGTGAGCCCCTGGTCCGTGTCGACTGCTTCCGAGCGCAAGGACTGAAGCCTGTCGACCGAGCGCATCGCGCTGCCCGGGATGGGTCGTGCGATGGGAAGAAAGTCGGTGTCGAGATGGTCGAGGGACTCGGAGACACCCGTGCTCTCGGTGTCCACGGGGGGGAACTCGCCGCGAGTCGGCTCAAACAACTCTCGAAAGGACTCGGGAAGGAGGCTGGCACTGATGCGCAAGGCACGCGCTTCTCGCACGGGGACCGAGTCCCTCCTCAACGGTAGAAATCCTTCCCTCTCGAAGCGCAGTTCGTACACGCCCGGTGGAAGGAGCTCGAACCGGTAGGTGCCGTCCATTTCCGTGACGACAGTGAACTCGCCCTGGGGCTCGGACGCGGAAGCAGTCACGACGACATCCCCGACGGGCTGTCGGCTCTGGGCGTCAATCACCGTGCCCAAGATGCTGCTCGTGGGCTCCGCCCTGGCCGTGGGTGCCTGGCTCATCCCCACGAGGACTCCGACGACGACGTGAAACACGGTCAGGTTCCGCATCTCCCAGAACCTTCCATGGGGCTCGAGCGTCGTTCGTCATGGTTTCCGCACGAAGCAGGCAGGCACCCGTGATGATTCCGTGCTGTGCTGGAGCCAGCCTCGGGGTGGGTGGCTCGGAAGCGGGTCGGGCGCTATTCGTGTGAGGTCGAGGGCCGGGGCAGCACTGTCACGAGGTCTCAACCTTGAGTGGACGCGAGAGCGCGGTGACCACGGGAAGGAAGGGCGCACGCGCGTCCGCGAGGAATACGCGCGCTCGCAGCCTCCGGCCCTGGCCGCTCACCCTCGCCACCGCCGTCTCGCTGGGCCTCCTCCTCTACGTCGCCACCACCAGCCTGCCCTACCTCGTCTCCTCCCCGACGACGGACCCGAACTTCGGCGCCCTCAACCACTGTCTCTCCAAGGCCCACCCCGAAGCCCGGCTGGGCTGGGCCGTCTCCCCGGACGCCACGCGCGCCGCTGTCTACGGCCCCCACGCCGTCGCCGTCTGCGGCCCCGGTGACGCCGCCACGCGCAGGGAACTCACCGGCACCCTCGCCCTCGCCTTCGACGGAGACAACCGGCTGTGGCTCTCCGCCGCGGGCCGCTTGCTGCGCGAGGACGGCGCCACCCTGCGCCCCATGGGCGACTTCGAGCCCATGGCCCTGGCCGGTCACTCCCACGGCATGCTGGCCCTGGATGCCTCCGGACAGCTCGTCTCCGTGGCGCCTGGGGGCACGGTGCTCGCGCAAACGCTCGTTCCCGGAACCACGGGCCGACTCTCCGTGGGCTCGGGCGGCGTGCTGGCCGCCGTGCTCTCCGAAGGACTGCTGCGCGTCTTCGACACCCGCACCCTCACCCCCGTTGAACTGGACCTCCCCTGCGCGGTGGAGACCGTGTGGTGGCTGGATGAACCGGACCGGCTGTTGATCGGCTGCACACCGTCCGGGGCACCGTCGTTCTCGGTCGATGTGCGCACCGGAATGCGTGAGAAAGCACCGGAATACCGGAGTCTGGCCCCTGCTCGCCGGCTCTCCGGTCGGCCGCTCTATGTCCAGGGCTGCGACGGTTTTCCCTGCACGGCACCGCCGCCCTGACATGTTGCACAAAGGCTCCGGGTCCCGTGGTTTCCACACGGGCCGTCCGGAAGTTCGGAGTGGAAGTCCAGTAGGCGACAAATCGTCCTGTCAGGGCGGGCTTTGAATCGACAAGCCCGCGAACTCACAGGAGATTCGCGGCCCGGCCGTCCGTCGTGAAACACAGCTCACGGCGTTCATCCCGATCAGAAGGGTTCTCCTCGTGGACGACACCAAGGTTCCCAGCTCCAGCAATGGCAAGAAGCGCGCCTCGACGCGCAAGCAGCCTCGGAGCGATGTGGCTTCCAGCCCGCAGACCTCCAGCGACACCCTCGCGGCCCACCGCGTGGAAGCCGAGCGCACCCGCACCCGTGCGAGTGACTCGAAGCCCTCTCATGGGGCGGGCAGGCAGGCGGACGAGGGTGCGCGGAGTCGTGGCGGCGGCGCCAGGACGCCCGGCGGTGGTGCGCGCATCCGAGGGGATGACCCGATGCGGACGCTGCTGGCCGCGCTGCGGGCCGTGCAGGGCGGAGACTTCTCCGTGCGCCTGCCGGACTTCTCCACCCTCCCGGTGATGGATGACATCTCCCGCGCCTTCAACGCGGTTGTGACGCTCAACTCGGCCATGACGCACGAGATGGTGCGCGTCTCCCGCGTGGTGGGCCGCGAGGGCCGCATGGGCGAGCGTGTGTCGCTGGGCGACGCGCGCGGCGACTGGGCCACGAGCATCAACTCCATCAACGCGCTCATCGGCGACCTGGTGCAGCCGACGACGGAAGTCGCTCGCGTGCTGGTGGCGGTGGCCGAAGGCGACCTGACGCAGAAGATGGCCCTCGAAATCGACGGCCAGCCGGTGAAGGGCGAGTTCCTGCGCATCGGCACCACCGTGAACGCGATGGTGGATCAGCTCAACTCGTTCGCCGCCGAGGTGACGCGCGTCGCGCGCGAGGTCGGCAGCGACGGCAAGCTGGGCGGACAGGCCGAGGTGAAGGGCGTGTCCGGCGTGTGGAAGGACCTCACGGACAACGTGAACCTGATGGCCAACAACCTCACGGCCCAGGTGCGAAACATCGCCGAGGTGTCCACCGCCGTCGCCAACGGCGACCTGTCCAAGAAAATCACGGTGGACGCGCGCGGCGAGGTGCTGGAGCTGAAGAGCACCATCAACACGATGGTGGACCAGCTCAACGGCTTCGCCTCCGAAGTGACGCGCGTGGCGCGTGAAGTGGGCACGGAAGGAAAGCTGGGCGGTCAGGCCGCGGTGCCCGGTGTGTCCGGCACGTGGAAGGACCTCACGGACAACGTGAACTTCATGGCGTCCAACCTCACGACGCAGGTGCGCGGCATCGTGAAGGTGGTGACGGCCGTCGCGAACGGTGACCTCACCCAGAAGCTGATGGTGCCGTCGCAGGGCGAAATCGCCGCGCTGGGCGCGACGCTCAACAACATGACGGACACGCTCAACGTCTTCGCCCAGCAGGTGACGAGCGTGGCGCGCACGGTGGGTGTCGAGGGCAAGCTGGGCGCCCAGGCCCAGGTGCCCGGCGCCGCCGGCACGTGGAAGGACCTCACCGACAACGTCAACCTGATGGCCAACAACCTCACGGCCCAGGTGCGCAACATCGCCGACGTGACGACGGCCGTCGCCAAGGGCGACCTGTCCAAGAAAATCACGGTGGACGTGAAGGGCGAGGTGATGGAGCTGAAGGACACCATCAACACGATGGTGGACCAGCTCCGCGCGTTCGCCTCCGAAGTGACGCGCGTCGCGCGCGAGGTGGGCACCGACGGCAAGCTGGGCGGTCAGGCCGATGTGAAGGGCGTCGCCGGCGTGTGGAAGGACCTCACCGACAACGTCAACAGCATGGCCTCCAACCTCACCACCCAGGTGCGCAACATCGCCCTGGTGACGACGTCGGTGGCCAATGGCGACCTGTCGAAAAAAATCACGGTCGACGCTCGCGGCGAGATTCTGGAGCTGAAGAACACCATCAACACCATGGTGGACCAGCTCAACTCGTTCGCCTCGGAAGTGACGCGCGTCGCGCGCGAGGTCGGCACGCACGGCAAGCTGGGCGGACAGGCCGAGGTGAAGGGCGTCTCCGGTACGTGGAAGGACCTCACGGACAACGTGAACGTGATGGCCGTCAACCTCACCACCCAGGTGCGTGGCATCGCCAAGGTGGTGACGGCGGTCGCCAACGGGGATTTGACGCAGCGGCTGAAGATGGAGGCCAAGGGCGAGGTCGCCGAGCTGGCCGACACCATCAACGCGATGACGCAGACGCTCTCCATCTTCGCGCAGCAGGTGACGGACGTCGCTCGCACGGTGGGCGTGGAAGGCAAGCTGGGCGCCCAGGCCGTGGTGCCGGGCGTCGCGGGCACGTGGAAGGACCTCACCAACAACGTGAACCTGCTCGCGAACAACCTCACCGACCAGGTCCGCAACATCGCCGAAGTCACCACGGCGGTCGCCAATGGTGACCTGTCGAAGAAAATCACGGTCGACGCCAAGGGCGAGGTGCTGGAGCTCAAGAGCACCATCAACACGATGGTGGACCAGCTCCGAGGCTTCGCGTCGGAAGTGACGCGCGTCGCGAAGGAGGTCGGCACCGAGGGGAAGCTGGGCGGTCAGGCGGAAGTGCGCGGCGTGTCCGGCGTCTGGAAGGACCTCACGGACAACGTGAACTTCATGGCCTCCAACCTCACCAGCCAGGTTCGCGGCATCGTGCGCGTGGTGACGGCGGTCGCCAACGGTGACCTCACCCAGAAGCTCATCATGGACGCGAAGGGCGAAATCGCCGCCCTCGCGGAGACCATCAACGCGATGACGCAGACCCTGTCCATCTTCGCCCAGCAGGTGACGGACGTCGCCCGCACGGTGGGTGTCGAGGGCAAGCTGGGCGCCCAGGCGGAGGTGCCGGGCGTCGCGGGCACGTGGAAGGACCTCACCAACAACGTGAACCTGCTGGCCAACAACCTCACGGCCCAGGTGCGAAACATCGCCGAGGTGACGACGGCTGTCGCGAATGGCGACCTGTCGAAGAAAATCACGGTCGACGCCAAGGGCGAGGTGCTGGAGCTCAAGAGCACCATCAACACGATGGTGGACCAGCTCCGCGCGTTCGCCGCCGAGGTGACTCGCGTCGCGAAGGAGGTCGGCACCGAGGGCCGGCTGGGCGGTCAGGCCGACGTGAAGGGCGTGTCTGGCGTCTGGAAGGACCTCACCGACAACGTGAACGTCCTCGCCGGCAACCTCACGGACCAGGTGCGCAACATCGCCAAGGTGACAACGGCCGTCGCCAACGGCGACCTGTCGCAGAAGATCACCGTCTCCGTGAAGGGCGAGGTGCTGGAGCTGAAGAACACCATCAACACGATGGTGGACCAGCTCCGAGGCTTCGCGTCGGAAGTGACGCGTGTCGCGAAGGAAGTCGGCACCGAGGGAAAGCTGGGAGGGCAGGCGGCGGTGCCCGGAGTCGCGGGCGTGTGGAAGGACCTCACCGACAACGTGAACGTCCTCGCCGGCAACCTCACGGACCAGGTGCGAAACATCGCCAAGGTCACGACGGCGGTCGCCAATGGCGACCTGTCGCAGAAAATCTCCGTCGAGGCGCGGGGCGAAATCCTGGAGCTCAAGAGCACCATCAACACGATGGTGGACCAGCTCCGCGCGTTCGCCGCCGAGGTGACTCGCGTCGCGAAGGAAGTGGGAACGGACGGCAAGCTGGGTGGTCAGGCCGCGGTGCCGGGAGTCGCCGGTACGTGGAAGGACCTCACCGACAACGTCAACAGCATGGCCTCCAACCTCACCGCGCAGGTGCGAAACATCGCGCTGGTGACGACGGCGGTCGCCAACGGTGACCTCTCCAAGAAAATCACCGTCGACGCGAAGGGCGAGATTCTGGAGCTGAAGGACACCATCAACATCATGGTGGACCAGCTCAACTCGTTCGCCTCGGAGGTGACGCGCGTCGCGCGCGAGGTCGGCACGGAAGGCAAGCTGGGTGGACAGGCGGAAGTGCGCGGGGTGTCCGGCGTCTGGAAGGACCTGACGGACAACGTGAACTTCATGGCCCGCAACCTGACGACGCAGGTGCGCGGCATCGTCAAGGTCGTGACGGCCGTCGCCAACGGCGACCTCAAGCAGAAGCTGGTCGTCGAAGCGAAGGGCGAAGTGGCGGCCCTCGCGGAGACCATCAACAACATGACGGACACGCTGGGCACGTTCGCCGAGCAGGTGTCCACGGTGGCCCGCGAAGTCGGTGTCGAAGGGAAGCTGGGAGGACAGGCCCGCGTGCCCGGTGTGGCCGGCACGTGGAAGGACCTCACGGACAACGTGAACTTCATGGCCTCCAACCTCACCACGCAGGTGCGCGGAATCGTGCGCGTGGTGACGGCGGTCGCCAACGGTGACCTCACCCAGAAGCTCATCGTCGACGCGAAGGGCGAAGTGGCCGCGCTCGCGGACACCATCAACAACATGACGGACACGCTGGGGACGTTCGCCGAGCAGGTGTCCACGGTGGCCCGCGAAGTCGGTATCGAAGGAAAGCTGGGCGGTCAGGCCCGCGTGCCCGGTGCGCGCGGCACGTGGCGGCAGCTCACCGACAACGTGAACCAGCTCGCCGGTACGCTGACCAGCCAGCTGCGCGCAATCTCCGACGTGGCCACCGCGGTGACGAAGGGTGACCTCACCCGGAGCATCACCGTCGTCGCCGAGGGCGAGGTCGCCGCGCTGAAGGACAACATCAACCAGATGATCGTCAACCTGCGTGAGACCACGCAGAAGAACCAGGAGCAGGACTGGCTCAAGACGAACCTGGCGAAGTTCAGCGGGATGATGCAGGGCCAGAAGAGCCTGGACGCCGTCAGCCGCCTCATCATGAGCGAGCTGACTCCGCTGGTCTCCGCGCACCACGGCGCCTTCTTCCTGATGGACACCGACTCCGGCACGCCGGTGCTCAAGCTGACGAGCACCTACGCGTACCGGGAGCGCAAGCACATCGCCAACCGGTTCCGGCTGGGCGAGGGACTCGTCGGACAGACGGCCCTGGAGCGGAAGACGATTCTGCTCACCCACGTGCCGCCGGACTACATCACCATCTCCTCTGGCCTGGGCGAGTCCGCGCCCCTCAACATCATCGTCCTGCCCGTGCTGTTCGAAGGTGAGGTCAAGGCCGTCATCGAGCTGGCCTCGTTCCACACCTTCAGCGCCATCCATCAAATCTTCCTGGACCAGCTCACCGAGAGCATCGGCGTGGTCCTGAACATGATCATGGCGAACATGCGCACCGAGCAGCTCCTGCAGCAGTCGCAGGGTTTGACTCAGGAGCTGCAGAGCCAGTCGCGCGAACTGACGCAGCAGCAGGACGCGCTCAAGCGCAGCAACAGCGAGCTGGAGGACAAGGCGAAATTGCTCGAGGAGCAGAACCGCCGCGTCGAGGAGAAGAACAACGAAGTCGAACGCGCGCGCGTCAGCCTGGAGGAGAAGGCCGAGCAGCTCACCGTCATCTCCAAGTACAAGAGCGAGTTCCTGGCCAACATGAGCCATGAGCTGCGCACGCCGCTCAACAGCCTGCTCATCCTGGCCAAGCTGCTGTCCGACAACAAGGACGGCAACCTCAGCACCAAGCAGGTGGAGTACGCGAACACCATCTACGCCTCCGGTGGTGATTTGCTCAGCCTCATCAACGAAATCCTCGACCTGTCCAAGGTGGAGGCCGGGAAGATGCAGGTGGAGCCGCGGGACATCGTCCTGTCGGAGTTGAACCAGTTCATCGACCGGAGCTTCCGCCCCGTCGCGGACCAGAAGAACCTGGCCTTCACGGTGGAGGTGGCGCAGGGCGCCCCCCGCCACATCCGCACCGACCCGCAGCGGCTGCAGCAGGTGCTCAAGAACCTGCTCTCCAACGCCTTCAAGTTCACGGACGAAGGCAGCGTGAAGATGACGGTGAAGCTGGCCGAGCCGGGCACGCGCCTGGACCACGAGGTGCTCAAGCGCTCGCGCTTCGTGCTCGCCTTCTCGGTGACGGACACGGGCATCGGCATCGCCAAGGACAAGCAGCGCCTCATCTTCGAGGCGTTCCAGCAGGCGGACGGCTCCACCGCGCGCAAGTACGGCGGCACCGGCCTGGGCCTGTCCATCAGCCGCGAAATCGCCAAGCTCCTGGGCGGCGAAATCCACGTCCACAGCGAGCCGCGCAAGGGCAGCACCTTCACGCTGTACCTGCCCCCCGAGTACGTGGGCCCCGAGGACGACGGCTTGCCGGTCATGCCAGTCATGCCCTCGCCGCTCGAGCCGCTGTCTCGCATGTCCCACGCCTCGTCGGAGCCCCTGTTCCCGACGCCCGCGCCTGCGCCGGTGCCGCCGACCGCCGCGGAGAACGCCCATGTGCTGGACTCGGCGCTGCCGCCTCCTCAGGTGGACTCGCTGCTTCCGCCGCTCGCGGTGGAGGACGACCGGGATCACATCCGCGAGGGTGACCGTGTCCTGCTCATCATCGAGGACGACCTGAAGTTCGCCCGCATCATGGTGCAGCTGGCGCGGGAGAAGGGCTTCAAGGCCCTGGTCGCCACGCGGGGTGACACCGGCCTGTCCATGGCCAACGAGTTCCAGCCGCACGCGGTGACGCTCGACATCCAGCTGCCCGTCGTCGACGGCTGGAGCGTGCTCGACAGGCTCAAGCGCAACCCGCGCACGCGCCACATCCCGGTGCACATCATCAGCGTCATGGACAAGCACCTGGGCAACGCCCAGGGCGCGTTCGGCTACCTCACCAAGCCCGTCAGCAAAGAGGGCCTGGAGCGGGTGTTCAACCAGCTGGCGAAGTTCCTGGAGCGCACGGAGCGCAGGCTGCTGCTGGTGGAGGACGACGACGTCCAGCGCAACAGCCTGGTCAGCCTGCTCGCCGAGGGCGGCGACGTCGCCGTCACGGCGGTGGCCACCGGCCAGGAGGTCCTCCAGAAGCTGGAGGAGGGCGAGTACGACTGCCTCGTCATCGACCTGCTCCTGCCGGACATGGACGGCATCAAGCTGGTGGAGGAGGTGAAGACGCAGCAGCGCTTCCGCGACTTGCCCATCGTCATCTACACGGGCAAGGAGCTGACGCCGAAGGACGACACGCGCCTGCGCCGCTACACCGGCAGCGTCATCCTCAAGAGCGGAACGAAGAGTCCCGAACAGTTGCTCAGTGACACGGCGCTGTTCCTGCACCGACTGGACCAGAACCTGCCTCCCCGCGCGCGGGCGGCCCTGGCGCAGCGCAGCGAGCAGGAGTCGGAGGTGGTGGGCAAGAAGGTGCTCGTCGTCGATGACGACATGCGCAACATCTTCGCCCTCACCAGCGTGCTGGAGAACCACGGCATGCAGGTGGTCTTCGCCGAGAACGGGCGGGCGGCCATCGAAACGCTCGAGCAGCACCGCGACGTGGATATCGTGCTGATGGACGTGATGATGCCGGAGATGGACGGGTACGAGACCATGCGGGCCATCCGCAAGGACGTGAAGTACGCCAGCCTGCCCATCATCGCCGTCACCGCGAAGGCCCTGAAGGACGACCGGGAGAAGTGCATGGCCGCGGGGGCCAGTGACTACCTGCCCAAGCCGGTGGATACGGACAAGCTTTTGGAACTCATCCGTCTCTGGGTGTCGGCTTGAAAGGTCGAATGATGGCTAGCGCACGACTCGTCACCGCCGGGCTTGGGGACGGCGGGGGTCGCGCCTAGCCTGTCCCGCCAGTGAACGGTCGGGGCATACCTTGCTCCTATTTCAATGACGCCTAGCGAACACATCTCCGCCGAACGCCTCCAGGACGGCGCAAGCCGTCCCCGGGCGAGCATCCTGATGGTGGACGACCACCCGTCCAACCTGCTGGCGCTGGAGGCCATCCTCGAGCCGTTGGGGCAGGAGCTTGTCAAAGCGACCAGTGGCGAGGAGGCGCTCAAGTTCCTGCTTCAGCGCGACTTCGCCGTCATCCTGATGGACGTGCAGATGCCGGGCCTGGACGGCTTCCAGACGGCCACGCTCATCAAGCAGCGGGAGCGCACGCGCACCATTCCCATCATCTTCCTCACCGCGCTCAGCCGCGACGCGGCCCACATCTTCAAGGGTTATGCGCACGGCGCGGTGGACTACCTGCTCAAGCCCTTCGACCCGGAAATCCTCCGCTCGAAGGTCAGCGTCTTCGTGGATTTGTTCCTCAAGGAACAACAAATCCAGCGGCAGGCGGCGATGTTGCGCCAGCGCGAGCGCGAGGCGGTGGAGCGGCAGAGCGAGCTGCGCTACCGGCGGCTCACGGAGTCCTTGCCGGAGGTGATGTGGGCGGCGCGGGCGGACGGCTCGTTCACCTACGCCAACCGGGCGGGGCGCGACTACACGGGCATCCACGAGGAGCATCCGCTGTCGTTGGGCACGTTCCTGGAGTTCGTGCACCCGGTGGACCGGGAGGAGATGCGCTCGGCGTGGGAGACGGCCATCCGCTCCAGCCAGCGGGTGGAGCGTGAGTTCCGGCTGCGGCGTTTCGACGGCGTGTATCGCTGGCACCTGGCGCGCGCGGTGCCGGAGCGGGACGAGTCCGGGCACGTGGTGGGCTGGATTGCCGTGGCCACGGACATCGACGACAAGCGGCGGGCGGAGGAGGCGCTGGGGCGCTTCAAGATGACGCTGGACGCGACGTTGGACTGCGTCCTGATGTTCTCGCCGGACTCGCTGACGCTCACGTACGCCAACGCGGGCGCGGCCAAGCAGCTGTCGAGCAGCACGGACGAGCTGGTGGGGTTGTCGGTGCTGGAGGTGGAGAGCGCGTTCGACGAGGCGGGGTTCCGCAAGCTGCTGGCGCCGTTGGTGAGTGGGACGTTGCCCAGCCAGACGTACTCGACGACGCACCGGCGCAGGGATGGCACCGAGGTGCCGGTGGAGGTGGTGCTCCAGTTCGTGTCCGCGGCGGAGGGGCCCGGGGGGCGGTTCATCTCCGTGGCGCGCGATATCACCGAGCGTCAGCGCGCGGAAACCGCGCTGCGGCTGGCGAGCGAGGCGAAGGACGCGTTCCTCGCGGCGGCGAGCCACGAGCTGCGCACGCCGCTGGCGGCGGCCAAGGGGCACGCGCATCTGGCGCTCTTGAAGCTGGGCGGCGAGACGGAAGCGGGGCCGGGCAAGTCGCTGAAAATCATCAACCGGCAAATCGACCGGATGGCGAAGCTGGTGGAGGACCTGCTGGACATCAGTCGGCTGCAGGCGGGGCGGCTGTCGCTGGAGCTGGAGAAGTTCGACCTGGGCCAGCTGGTGCAGGAGACGCGGGACCGCATGGCGGTGTTGTCGCAGGGGCATGAAATCCAGGTGGAGGCGCCGGAGCACCTGGAGGGGACGTGGGACCGGGGTCGGTTGGACCAGGTGCTGACGAACCTCTTGTCCAACGCCATCCGCTACTCACCGGAGGGTGGGGCGGTGCTGGTGCGGCTGGTGCGCGAGGGGAAGGAAGGGGTGCACCTGTCCGTGAAGGACAGCGGCGTGGGGATTCCCAAGGACAAGCAGGCGCTCATCTTCGAGCGCTTCGGGCGCGCGCACGGCAGCAAGTACGGCGGCCTGGGGTTGGGGCTCACCATCAGCCAGGGCATCGTCGAACAGCACGGCGGACGCATCTGGGTGGAGTCCCAGGGCGTGCCGGGCCAGGGGTCCACGTTCAACGTCTGGCTGCCCCGTGAGACGGAGTCCCCCGGAGTCGGCGTGCATCACGAGCACGGCACGCGCACCGCGAGCTGACAGGGCGCCGGCGCGCGAGCGCGGCGTCAGAGATTGAAGCCCACGTTGCCCACGGAGATGCTGGGCCCGAAGATGAAGGACCAGCGGCTGGAGGGGACGACGGAGCCGTCGGAGCGGCGGGTGATGTCGTCCCGGAACTCGCGCGCCACCCACGCCTGTGCCCCCACCGCCGCTCCCGGTCCAATGGGCACGCGCAAGCTGAGCCCCAGCACCACCGCCAGCGTCGGGGGGAACTCGATGTCGCCGGACTGGGGAATCAACCCCATGCCCATCAGCCCCATCTCGATGCCCAGGAGCCGCTCCTGTCCCTCGTTGTTCAAGAGCGCCAGTCGCGACACCACGCCGAAGTTGAGGATGAGCTGCCCGCTGGGCTCCGTCGCCCGGTAGAGGCCCGCCGGAATCGTCGCCGTCGTGTACAGCCGGAAGCGCCCTCCCCTGACGATGGCCGTCCATTGCGCCGACGGCAGCCCCGAGCGGTCCGACGTGCTCAGCGCGTACCGCGACTCGTCCGCCACCAGCGACACCTGGACGAGAATCCGGTCGAACTGCGCCAGCTGCCCCGGCACGGGAATGGTCCGGGCCTCGCCCTGCGGCCGCAGCAACATCCGCTGCTCCACGTGGCTCTCCCCTCGCGCCGAGCCGTCCGCCTTGGTGACGTCGATGCGCAGCACGATTTCCTGTGTGCCCTGCTCGGGCTTGAGCCGCTCCCGGTGGATGATGACCCGACATGAGTTGCGCATCTCGTAGTTGATTCGGTGCGGACGGCTGGGCTCCAGCACCTGGTCCTTGCCCTCCTTGTCCGCGCACACCAGCTCCACCACGCTCTCGATGCGGATGGGCACGCTGGCCTCGCGCACCGAGCGCTGCACCCGCTCGTTGACGACGAACAGGTCCGCCGTCGCCAGCTCCCCCGGCAGCGTGGACACCTGATAGCCGAAGCGCAGCGACACGAAGCCGCCCGCGGTGGGCTCGCCCTGCACATAGGTCGTCCCGTCCCGCGAGATGATGCTGTAGGCCCCGGCCACAGGGCGCGGAACGAAGCGCCCCTGCTCTCCGCTCGAGGCCACGATGAGCTCCGCAGGTCGGTTGATGGGGATGAAGTCGATGGCCCCCTGGTCCGACAGCTCCAGCGACGCGCGCGGCACGGGCAGCGGCTGCGTCTTCGTCGTATCCGACGCCACCACCGAGCCCTCCACCCGCGAGGTCTGCGCGATGACCGTCACCTGCTGCTCGGACGTGCCTCCCGTGCGCAGCAACACATAGACGCCGTCCTGCGCCTTCACCACGCGCTCCACCCTCGCCCGCTGGTCGTTCATCGACCACAACAGCTTGCGCGGGTCGTGCTGGCATGACGTGTCCAGCCGCACCACCATCGCCGCGTTCTCCGCGTCGCGCAGCACCGTGCCCTCCACGGCCGTGAGCGGACACGCCAGCACGGGGAGCGTCTCCAGCAGCACCTGCTCCAGCACCTCGCCGCGCGCGAAGTAGATGCGCGGCGCCAGGCGCAGGCGCAGCGTCACGCTCACGTCCACGCCCGGCACGTTGCGCAGCGACACCGTGCCCTCGTTCACCTCGCAGCGCACCGGCCCGCAGTCCACCGACGCCAGCGCCTCCGAGTGGCTCAGCGCCACCGAGCCCGGCCCTCGCGACACATCCACGCCGCCCGACTGGATGAGCGGCTGGGTCAGCACCACGCGCCCGGGGCGAAGCCGGAACGTCTCCGGGTCCACCACGTTGCCAGACGCGTCGTACGTCGTGACATCCGGTCCATGCCGACCATGGGGCGGTGTCCAGTAGAGCGCCGCGTCCGTGGGCAGCCCTCGCGCCACGGGCACCGTGCAGCTCGCCGGCCCCCGCTCCGTCGAGGGCGCCAGGCACCGGTCCTGTCCCTCGATGAGCTGGGGCTGGGACTCACCCCGGGGCGTCCCGCTCCAGGAGATGCCCACGTGGTCCAGCCCCGCGCCGCGCAGCTCCACGCGGCCCTCGTCCGGAAAGAAGTTCGTCGCCGCCGCGTCCACGCGCGGAAAGGGGCCGGTGGCGATGACGGTGACGCGCTCCTCGGTCGTCTCGCACTGCCCCACCGACGACGCCACCTTCAACTCCTGGATGCGCGCGTCGTCCTGCTCCACCCGCTGCGGAGGCCGCAGGGTCCGACTGTCCGACGCCAGCGTCCAGCCCGCTCGCAGCGGGCCACAGACGACACCCTTCGAGACCACCGGCACGCCGGCGCCGCCCTCGGGCACCTGGACGACGGGCGCGGCGGCGGCGAGGCCACCCACCAGCAGCCATGCGAGACAGAGCGCGCGGATGGATTCCATCCCCCCGTTAAACAGCGAGGGAGGGCACCAGCGTCAAGCGCCGTCTGCCCCTTCTCGTCCGGGGTGTCACGCGACGTGCGGACCTCCGAGCACGCAGGGTCCGCGAGTGGTCTTCCGCGAGTGGTCTTCGCTGACGCCAGACATTCCTGGTGATGCGTCCGCGCGAGGTGCTCAGCGCTTGCGGGTCAGCAGCACGACGGCGCCCAGAATCGCGGCCATGGCGACCCACGACAGGGGGCTCATCGACTCGCCCGCGAACACGACGCCCAGGAGCACCGCCACCACCGGATTGACGTACGCGTAGCTGGTGGCCACCGAGGGGCTCGTGTGCCGCATCAGGTAGCCGTAAACGGTGTAGCCCACCAGCGAGCCGAAGGTGACCAGGTACGCGAAGGCCGCGAACGCGCGCGCATCCGGCATGGCCGTCAGGTGCTCGCCACGCAGGAGCCCGAAGGTCAGCATCAGCGCGCCACCGCACAGCATCTGCGCCGCGGGCGCCATCATCCCCTGGGGCATCGGCATGCGGCGTCCGAGCACGGAGCCCAGCGCCCAGCTCATCGGCGACACCAGCAGGGCCAGCGTGGCCCACCCACTCCCGCCCAGCTCGCCCCCGAGGTTCAGCAGGACGATGCCGCCGAACCCCACCGCCAGTCCCCAGCGCTCCAGCTTTCCGGGCCACTGGCCGAACAGTCCACCGAACAGCGCCGACCACATGGGCAGGCTGCCCACCACCAGCGCCGCCACGCCGGAGGGCACCCACTGCTGCGCGAACACGAGCCCGCCGTTGCCCACACCCAAGAGCAGCAGTCCCACCACCGCGCTGGAGCCCCACTGTCGCGCGGTCGGCACCGGCGAGCCCTTGAGCCACATCGCGCCGAACAACAGCGCTCCCGCCAGCAGGAAGCGCGTTCCTGATGCGAGGAATGGCGTCATGCCACCCTGGAGTACCCAGCGGATGGCCAGATAGGTGGAGCCCCAAACGAGGTACAGCGTCACGAGGCACAGCAGGATGCGGCCGCGCGAGGCACCCGACTGGAGCGCGTCACCGGCGACAGGGGACGCGACGGGGGAGAGGGCGGGAGTGGAAGGCGTGGACAGGGACGAGGCGGCGGACGAGGCGGACACGGTGGCGCGGCTTGTAGCGTCCGACCTCCCCACGGGCCATGTACGCATTGCCGTACCCCACAGTCGGTGGAGTCGTCGGGCGGTACAGTGCGAGTGCGCGCCAGGTTGGATGCGGCGGCGCCCGCCTGGCTCCCTGGTGGGTGGTGCGAGGGCGGGGACCACCCTTCGGCCGCATGTCTCCTTCCGACGTGGATTGAACCCACGGACAGGCTTTCTTACACTTGGGTCTCGTGGAGCGCTCGCGGCGCGGTGGCTGGCCGCATGCTTCAGAGTGAGAGCCCCTGGATGTCCGAAGAGCTGGGTGAACGCGAGAAGGAAGTCCTCCGGGCCGTGGTGCAGGAGTACATCTCCACGGGCGGGCCGGTAGGGAGCCAGCAGCTCGCTCGCCGGCCTGGGTTCGAGGTCTCCTCGGCCACGATGCGCAACGTGCTGGCGGATCTGGAGGAGCTGGGGTTCCTGGAGAAGCCGCACACCTCCGCGGGCCGGGTGCCCACTGACGCGGGTTATCGCTTCTACGTGGACACGCTGGTCAAGCTGAAGGACCCCACGCCGCGAGACAGGGAGCTCATCCACGCGGGCCTCTTCCACGACGCGAATCTGGAAGAGGTGTTGGGGGATGCCAGTCGCCTCCTGCATTCGCTGACGCGGCACGCGGGCGTCGTCGTGACGCCTCGGCCCGAGTCCGCGGTGTTCCGTCGCATCGAGTTCGTCCGTCTGCGCGAGGACCGGGTGCTCGCCATCCTGGTGGGGCAGAGCGGGCAGGTGCACAACAAGGCCATCACTGTCGACTTCCCCATCACCTCGGACGAGCTGATGCGGGCGAGCAACTACCTGTCGGAGCTCCTGCACGAGGTTCCGCTGGAGGAGGCGCGTGAGCGCATCCGCTCGGAGATGGACCAGGAGCAGGCGCTCTACAACGCGATGACGGCCAAGGCGCTCAAGCTGGGGGCCGCGGCCACGGACCTGCCGACGACGGAGCGCGTGCTCATCCAGGGCACCAACTCGTTCCTGGAGCAGCCGGAGTTCGCGGACGTGGAGCGCATGCGCGCGCTCTTCAAGACGCTGGACGAGAAGCACCGTCTGCTGTCGCTGCTGGACCAGGTGCAGCGCGCCAACGAGATGCAGATCTTCATCGGCGCGGAGAGCGACTTCTCCGCCGCGGGTGATGTGTCTGTCATCGCCAGCCCCTACGGCAACCAGGAGCAGGTGCTCGGCACGGTGGGCGTCATCGGCCCCACGCGGATGGACTACCGCCGCGTGATTCCGCTGGTGAACTTCACCGCGCAGGTGCTGTCGCGCGTGCTGGAGAAGGTGTAGCCGGCATCGCGTCGCGCGGAGGGGAGCCCCCCCACGTGATTCCGCTGGTGAACCGCACCGCGCAAGTGCTGTCGCGCGTGCGACCGAATGTGCAGCCCGCCTCACTCCGCGCGGATGGAGTGCCACCGCGCGATGCTGGTGGTGCGAGGCACCGTGCAGGAGCCGTCGCGCGTGGCGAGAAGGTGCGGCCCGCCTCACTCCTCGCGGATGGAGTGCCACCGCGCGGTGGTGCTGGTGAACGCACCGCGCAGGTGCCGGTGCGTGGCGAGGAGGTGCGGCCCGCCTCACTCCGCGCGAGTGGCCTGCAGCTCGCGCTCTCCGCCTTCGCGCCGTACCTGGAGGCGCACGGGTGTACCGGGAGCGCCTCGGGTGCGCGCCTCCGCTTCCGACCTGTCGCGCACGACGAGCCCGTCCACCGCGAGCAACCGGTCACCCACCGCCACACCCGCGCGCGCGGCGGGCCCATCCGGCGTCAGCCACGCCACGGCCACCTGACCGCGCTCCTCGCTGAAGCCCGCGCCCACGGTGCCTGGAGTCGCGCGGCGCGGGGACACCGTCACGTCGCCCAGGTCCGAGGTCTCCGCCTCCGTCACCTTCACGGAGTGCGTCTCCACGCGACCCTCGGGCGGCATCAGCCTCACGGTGTGCGGACCGGGTCGGACCTCGTCCAGATGGAAGCGGCCGTCCACGCCGGTGACGGTGTCAGGCCTGGCCGTCACCGCGCGGTCCAGGAACACCGCCACACCCGCGGCCGGACCACCACCCCGGCTCCACACCGCGCGCCCGATGATGGAGGCCGCGCCTCCCGTCGAGAGGGACACCTCCACGTTCGCGCTGCCGCCCGGCTCCAGTGCCACCCTCGCCGAACCGGTGCGCCCGTCCTGCGTCTGGACATGCACCTTCACCACCTGCCCGGGCGCATCCCTCATCTCGAAGGTGTCTCCGCTGAAGCGCCGCGTGGACGGCGCCAGGGGCTCCCATGGAAGCTCCTCGCCGTTGTCCTCCGTCAGCCTCAACGTGAAGCCCGCGGGCACCGCTCCACCGCGCGCCACCACCCGGCCGCGCAGGTGGGCCGCGGGCTTCAGGCGCAGGTCCATCAACCCCTGGCCCTCGCGCACCGAGGGCACCCTCACCACGCGCCCCCCGTTGTGGGCCGCCAGCTCCTGCAGCGGCGGCGCACCCGACGGCCGCGTGGGAATGGCGAACGTTCCGTTCTCGTCCGCCTGCACGCGCATGGTGAAGGGCATGTCTCCCCCCTGCACCGCGGCCACGACGGCGAAGGGGCTGGGCGCTCCAGAGGGCTCGCGCACCGTGCCGGAGATGCCGCGCTCCTCCACCAGCACCAGGTCCTGCTGCACGGCGCTCCCCGCCTGCACCGTCACGCTGGGGTCGTCATCCTGGAAGTAGATGAAGCGTGCGCGGGGCAGCACGGCGGTGAGCTGGTACACGCCCGCCGGCAGCTCCAACTCGTACAGCCCCGCCGCGTCCGTCTCCGCCCACGCCAGGTCGGAGGTGCCGCCGGGCGCGCCGCGTGGCACCGCGCGCACCACCGCGGGCTCGGACAGGGGCTTGCCCGAGGACTGCGTCACCACGCCCTGGACCATGCCGGACTCGGTCAGCGTCAGGTCCACGCGCGTGCGCGTGCCGGCCTTCAAGGTCTCCGTGCGGCTGGTCCATCCCTGCGAGCCATCGCGCCGCGCGCGCACCGACGTCCGTCCGGGCACCAGCCCGCTCAGCGTGTACGCACCCTGTGAGTCCGTGCGCGTGGTGGCCGCCGCGCCCCCGCCGTTGCGCGGCGGCTGGGCTCGCACCTCCGCGCCCGCCACCGGCTGACCCTGGGGGTTGACCACCACGCCCTCGACCTCGGCGGTGGCCGGCTCCAGCTTCACGTCGAGCGTCGCGTGGGCACCCTCGGACACCACCACGCCGTCATGCGTGGCGCTGGCGAAGCCCGGAGCGTGGACCTGCACGTCGTACTCACCGGGAGGCAGGCCCAGCCGGTAGATGCCCTCGCCTCCGGACGTGGTGCGCGCCAGCTCACCGTCGGCTCCCGTGGGGCTGACCACCAGCACCGCGCCGCGCACCGGAGCCTCATCGCCGGTAGACCTCACCTGTCCGGTCAGTCCGCTCGTCGAGCCCAGCGCCACGGTGAGGCCGCGCAACGTCTCGCCCGGCGCCACGAACAGCGTGCCGGGCACGCGGCCCACCGCGTCGCCATGTCGCGCGGACAGCACCCAGTCACCACCGCCGACCTCGAGCGCGAAGCCGCCGCCTTCGCTCGAAGTGGTGCTCACGGGCGCTCTTCCTCCCGAGGCCGTCACCTGCGCGCCGGTGACGGGCTGGCCCTTCCCGTCCACCACGAAGCCCTCCAGCGTGCCCGCGCCCCACAACCCCACCACCAGCTCTCCCTGCTGGGGCACGTGGAGGAAGCGCAGCGTGCGGCGGCTGAAGCCCGGCGCCTCGGCCGTGAGGCCATAGCGGCCTGGAGCCAGTCCGGTGAACTGGAACTGGCCGCGCTCGTCACTCGTCGCCGTCACGGCTTCCTCGGCAATCGCCGCGGGCTCCGCCCAGGCGATGGCGGCGCCCGGGTACGGATGCAGCGTCACCTCCGCCAGCGGCACCGGCTCACCGCCGTTCTCCGCCACCGTGCGACCCTGGAGTGTCACGCCCGCGCTCAGCGTCAGCTCGACGGATGTCTCCGCTTCACCCGCGGGTCGCGTCGCCTCGCGCCGCGCGGGAGCATGGCCCTCGGCGTGCGCGGACAGCAGGTAGTCGCCCGGCCGGGTGGGCAGCCGCAGCGTGCCGTCCTCGCCCGTGGTGCCCTCGGCCGCGAGCCGCCAGGAGGACGCCGCCGCATCGACGAGGTCCTTCGACTGTTTGCGCCAGGCCCGCACGTTCGCGCCCGCAACCGGACCGGACGCGCCCACCACGCGCACCACGAAGGCGCCTTCGTCGGGGGCCGCGGGCTCGTCGCGAACCGCGGCGGACACGGACTCGGCGCGGGCGGTGACGCCACCGCCGCTGGAGGAGGCTTGCGTCTCGCGAGGCGCGGAGGGCGCCGGGTCGGAGGGCGTGCCGGGCCTCGGGACGCGGAACCAGAGCAACAACACCGCGCCGATGGCGAGGAGGGCGGCGAAGAAGATGGGACGTTGGGACCGCAGGCGCATGGCTCGTCCTCGGGAGGACGCCAGCCTAGGACAGCCTGGGTCATTTCGGAATTCAGGAGGGCGCGGGCGCGTAGACGCGCAGGGCCGCGGGGGCCACCTCGAAGCGCATGGGCGTCATGCCGACGAGCTCTCCGTCCGCGTTCACTTCCTGCGGAGGCGTGGCCTCCACATACAGCCGCACGGCGAGCAGCGAGGTGACGGCGGGGTTCTCCCCGTGCTCCCCGGAGCGCACCGACAGCGCCACGCGCGCGAGCGTGGCCAGGTCCTGGAGCTGGCCCAGGCCCGTGCCGTCCCTGCCGGAGGTCGAGGAGGGCGCGGCGACGGCATAGACATGCAGTCGTCGGTCATCCAGGCGCGCATCGGGCGCCACCATGTTGCCCGCGCCGTGGTAGCGCCCATTGCCCACCACGAGCTGGAGCACATCCAGTTCCAGTTCCTGTTCATCCGCCTTGATGCGGATGCGGAAGGGCCGCAGGTCCTTCGCCTCGGCGGCGGCGGCCACCGGATAGGCCAGCCTGCCCGCGCGCTGCTTCAGGCGCTTCGTCAGTCGCCGGGCAATCGCGGCGGCCAGGCCCAGGCTCGCCGCGTTGAGGAAGGGTCGTCCGTTGGCGAGCCCCACGTCCACGCGCGCCGCATAGCCCTTCGCGATGACGTCACACGCGGACTCCACGTCGGGAGGGATGCCCAGGGAGCGAGCGAAGTCGTTGCCGGTGCCCAGCGGCAGCACGCCCAGCGTCACGTCGCGCCCCAGCAGATGTGCCACCGCGCCGCTCAGCGTTCCGTCTCCGCCCCCGACGAGGATGCGGCGAGTGCCGCGCGCCAGCATCTGCTCCAGCACTCGGCGCAGCCGTCCGCTTTTCGACAGCGCGTGGCTCTCCGTCAGGATGACGCCCCGCGAGGCGAGGGCGTCCCGGGCGAGCGAATAGGCCTCCCTGCCCGAGCGGGACTGCGTGTTGACCACCAGGGCCGCCGGCCCGTCGTCCGGGGCCAGCCGGCGTGGAGGCTCGATGAGCGCGGGTTCCAGGGGGACCTCCTCCTTGCTGCGTGCCGGAAAAGGTGTGCACGCGGAGCCGAAGGGGCCAGCGGTCTCCGGGGGAAGAGGACCGAAAGACAGCGGTCATGTGACATCCCCGGGGACACGGGGGGCGAGCTGGGAGGCGAGGGTTCAGCCCTCCGCGTCCACTTGAAAGGGTTCGCAATCCTCAGCGGTCGCGAGCCTTTTCACCCCACGGCCTTTGCCCCTGTATGGCCCCACGCGAGCAAGGGCGTGTCCCCTCGTGCTCGGGCGTACCAGGAACAGATTTCAGGACACTCCTACGATGACGCCTCCTGGGTGGGTGGCGTGGGCAGGAACAGCGGTGGCGTGAAGTTCGATGGCGACAAGGAGATCACCGCCATCCACACCCTGGCACGCCCCCTGGTACCCTCAGAAGAGCGAATCATGACCGTTCAATCCGCGCCCAGGGCCCACCCTGAGACCTACTACGCGGGTGCCCACTGGGGGCCGAGACGGGAATCCCCAGAGGAGTGCGCCCGACGAGCAGCGACCTTCCTCAACATGCTGGCCGCGTGTGACCCCCTGCTGGCGCACTGGAACAAGCTTCCCAAGCCGCGAAAGGGACGGAAAATCCCCCTCATGCCCCCTGACCTCCCCACCTTGACGGAGGCGTTCCGGCGCGGCGTCAACCGAGATTCCGGCGGGCCCCCCATTGAAGAGTTGGGTTGGACCGTCTCGGCATACAACGACGGCGCCGGCTCAAACTTTGTCTCAGTGAGAATGCAGTGCGGGGGCTACGTCGGATGCAGCACCGACAATGCATGCTTACTGTCACTTCCCTACCCGGGGAAGAACGCGGAGCGAATCCTCGCGGCATCCGTGCTGACCGAAGTGGTGCGCGCCATGGCGGTGGCCTGGGAGCCTGACTGGGCGGTGGTCATGTCTCGTGCGCACCGGGATATGGACGATGAAGAAGGCAAAGCCGACATTTGGGTGGGCTGGGTGACGTACCTCGCCCGTCAATGGGGCACGGTGCCCCCGCTTCCCGCTCCCGTGCGCGTTGAGCCGGTCGAGGACAAGGGTACGCTCATCGTTCTGACGCCGGAACGCTTCACGGTGGCCAACCCGGAGCACGTGGCGCTGTCGAGGCGCGTGCGGGAGCTGCTGGCGCGGGCCGGGCTCGTGAAGCCGCTTCAGCCCCCACCGTAGAAGAGTGGGGGAGCCGAGTCGCCCGCTGCTCGGCTCCTCAACGCGGGCGGGACGGCGGAGGTCCAAGACTCCCAGAAAAGTCGCGGGTCAGGGCGCTCCTGCCTCGGAATTGGGTTGTCTCGTGCAGAGGTTCAGCCCTCCGCGTCGCGTCCTTCGATGATGCGGCGCTGGATGTCCTGACGCAGCGGGAGGGCCTCCTCCGTGCTCAGGCGGCCGTCACCGTTGGTGTCGTACGTGGCCAGCAGTGTCGCCCGGCGCTCCTGGGCGGCCTCCACCCGGTCCTGCCTCAGCGCGACACGCTCACCCGCATCGAGCACACCGTTGTCATTCGCGTCGTACGTGCCCAGCCGCTCCTGGCGCCGGGCCTCCCAGCGGGCGCGCCGAGCCTCCCGCGCCGCCTGCCGCTCCGCCTCGTCCAGTGTCCCGTCCCCGTTGGTGTCGTGCTGCTCCAGGCGCTCGGTGCGCAGGCGCTGGCAGCGCGCCTCCATGGCGTCCACCAGCGCGGTGCGCTCCTCGGCGGACAGTACGCCGTCGCCGTTCTCGTCGAAGGCCCAGCGCACGCGCCAGAAGGCCCAGTGCCGCGCGCGGCGGCCCAGCTGCGCCAGCCGGGGACGCAAGGTGTCGCGCCGCTCACCCACGTCCGCCTTCAGCTCGCGCAGCTCCCGCGCGTTCAGCGCGCCATCCCCGTCGTCGTCGTACTTCGCCATCACCGTCCGCCGGTGCTCGCTGAAGTCGCACGCCTTCCCGTCGTCGGTGGGCTCCATCTCCAGGCCACTCACGTCTTCGTCGGCCATGGCCCCCTGCTGTGTCGCGTCCGTGTCCGCCACCGCGTCCGCGCCCAGCGCGCCGTCCTCCTCGGCTGCGGTGAGATACGACGCGGCCTCGCCCACGTACCGAGTGGTCTCGTCTGGTACGTCATCGCCGCAGGCGGTGAGCCCGAAGGGCAGGGTGAAACACAGCGCGGCGGCGAGGATGCGACGGTGAGCGGTGACTCGTTTCATGGGGATGGCTCCAGGTTCGAAGTGCGGCGGTGTCCGGCCTCGCTTTGCTGAAACCCGGTGCGTCGGAAGAAGTTGCGGAGGGACAGAGGTGGCCGTCGCGCCCCTTCCGTGTGCCAGGGTGGCTGCACACCTTTCAGGCGCGGCCGGCTCCGCGCCGGTGAAGCGCAAGGCCTGGAGGGCGATGCATGGCACGAGGAAGCAAGGCGAAGTACACGGCGAAACAGAAGCGGATGGCCGAGAAAATCGAGAAGGGTTACGAGGCTCGCGGCACGTCGGACAAGACGGCGGCGGCTCGGGCCTGGGCCACGGTGAACAAGGCCACCGGTGGTGGGATGAAGGGTGGCTCCGGCAGCAAGGCCAAGATGGCCCGGCGCCGCCCCAAGGTGCGCGCCGCCGCGAAGAAGGCCGCGCGCAAGCGCACCGCCGCGCAGCGGTCCGCGTCGGCTCGCAAGGCGGCTGCTTCGAGGACGCGCAAGCCCGTGCGCGCCACGCGCTCTGGGAGCAAGTCCACCGCGCGTCGCGTCGCCGGACGCCGGGCCACGGCTCGCAAGACTTCCACGAGCACGCGCTCCAAGCGTGGCACGGCTCGCAAGAGCACCCGAGGTGTTTCCCGTCGCGGCACCACCGGAACGCGCGGCTCACGCGGCCGGGGCGGCTCGCGCAGGTAGTCGCGCGCGGCTCGCGCCCCATCCTCGGTGTGCTCGAGGTGGGGCGCGAACGCGCTGCTTCAGCGAGGCTCTTCGTCCTTGGAGGCCGGCGGCGTGGCGCCGGGTCCGTTCCACGGCCAGTCGACCGAGGAGTCCTCGGCCAGCCGCAGCAGCTCCGAGGGGTCCTTCACCAGGATGCGGCAGCCCGCGGAACGCAGGTCCTCCGGAGAGAAGCCTCCGGCCAGCACGCCCACGGTGGACAGGCCCAGCTTGCCGGCGGCGAGCGCGTCATAGGGCGTGTCGCCCACCACCACCGTGACGTCCGGCGCGGGGCGGCCCAGCCTGGCGAGCGCGCTCTCGAAGATGTCCGGGTGAGGCTTGCTCTTGTCCACCTCGTCCTTGCTCGCCTGGGTCTCGTACAGGCCTTCGATGCCGCACAGCCGCACGTAGTACTGGAGCTCCTCGTCCTTCGCGCTGGATGCCAGGGCCAGGCGTCGGCCGTGCTGACGCAGCCGCTGGAACAGCTCCCTCACGCGAGGCAGGGGCCTCACCTTGGGCAGGAACTCCCGCAGGAACAGCGCGGAGCGGTACTCCTCCAGCTCCTTGCCGAAGCGCTCCAGTTCGTCGTCGTTGAAGAAGACGGGGATGAGCTGGTCGGCTCCCTTGCCAATCTGACTGCGCACATGGGCGAACGGGACATCCCTGCCGAAGTGCAGGAACGCACGTCGCCACGCCTCGGCGTGCTCGTCCACCGAGTCCACCAGCGTTCCATCGACGTCGAAGATGACGTTCTCCACCATCGCGCGCCTCCCGGGCCAAAGTGGGGACGCCCCAGGTGGCGGTCAACCGCCCGTGGGCGGGTTCTCTGGGGTCGCCTCCACCAGTGTTCGTGTCTTCACATCGTAGCCCTCTGGTGCCGTGAGGGTGAAGGTGTCATTGGGCGGCGGGCTGTTCAGCTCCACACGCGAGAGCACCGTCTCCCCGACCTTCCGCCCCCCCAGCCACCGGGTGAGGCGCCGGGGGACGCACAGTGCCAGGGCCGCGTCGCAGTGCTCCTCCTCCATGCGGACCTCCGCCTGCGTGCCGTCCGGCGCGCGCGAGCGCTTGTCCAGGAAGTCGAGCCCCGGCCAGCGCAGCACGTACACCAGCTCCAGGCCCTGGGCCTCGCCCCCCAGCGTCACCGCCAGCTCCACGGCTTCTGGCGCGCGGGGATGTTTCACGCGGCGCAGGGTGGCGCCGTGGGACACGAGCGGCGCGCGGAAGCCCTCGGGCGTGAAGACGCCGAAGGTCTCCGTGAGGAAGCCCGCGAGCTTCGCGGGAGGCAGCTCCGACTTGAACGTGGTGAAGCGCTTCTCGCCGTCCAACTGCTCGAAGAGGTGGGTGCCGTCCCACGAGAAGATGCGCGTGGCGGGCGTGCCCAGCGTGCCGCGCATGCGCTGGGGCGCGCGGTAGTCGAACGAGAAGGGCACCTCGTCCTGGCCCTCGTCCTTCACCGTGCCGGCGATGTGATACCCGCCGAGCTTGGTGTCCCGCTCCGCCAGCCGCTGTTTCACCTGCGCGGCCAGCGCCGCGGTGTCGTCCGTCTTTCGTGGGCAGCCCGCGAGGGCGAGGAGGACACAGGGCACGAAGAGGCGCAGGCGCATGGAATGAGAAAGTGAGGCAGGAGGGGGGCTGAAAAGCAAGGAGGCCCGCCTGTCGCCAGGGGGCCTCCCGAAAGGTGCCGCCGTGAGGGCCGGCGGCCTGACTACTTCACCGCCACGCCGGTGGCCGTGGAGGAGGTGATGCCGATGATGGTGCCGAACAGGGCGTAGATGCCGTGACGGGGGGTGGTGGACGCCGACTTCAGGTCGACCTTGGACGCGCCCATCGCCTTCGCCTCGGCGATCAGGAGCTTGTTCACCACGGTGTCCAGGTCGCTCTGGACGATGTCGATGATGTGGAAGATGGCGGTCAGGCCCAGCGCGTTGGTCTGGATGACGGCCACGGCCTCACCGTTCGCCGCGATTTCGGTGCCGGAGACAACAGCGCTCTCGACGCTGGTGCAGCCGATGAGGCTGGACGCGGCAACGGCGGACAGGATGAGCTTCTTCATGGTTTTCCCCTCGTTGAGTGTTGCTTGGACGGTGGTCGAGCACCCCCGTGAAGGGAACGCTCGTCCGTTTGAATGGGACCTCAAGCGCCGGGGTACGTACCAGATGTCGACTCCATGTCAAGGTCCGTCCGGACACACTGTACGCCCGTTGGGTGAGCGCGCTCGCGTTGCAATGCACATCTCGCCTTGCTAGCCCCAAACCCCGAGGCTTCCGAATGGACATCGTCCCCGCCGCACGTCCCGCGCCCCGGTACTGGATTCACCTGCTGCTGCTGCTGCTGACGGTGGTGACGACCTTCACCTCGTACCTGCTGTACTTCCACTTCCAGCGGCCGTACTCGCCGGACGAGGTCTCCAGGGAAGCGGCGATGCGCGCGCTGTCGTTCAGCCTGTCGCTGCTGGCCATCCTGGGCACTCACGAGATGGGCCACTACGTGCTCGCGCGCATCCACCGCGTGGACACGTCGCTGCCGTACTTCATCCCGCTTCCTGTCCTGGGCGTGGGCACGCTGGGCGCCGTCATCCGCATCCGGGACCGAATCCCGCACCGCAACGCGCTGGTGGACATTGGCGCGGCGGGACCGCTGGCGGGCCTGGTGGTGGCGCTGCCCATCCTCTACTGGGGGCTTGCGCACTCCACGGTGGTGGACGCGCCCCACGTGCCCTCGCAGTTCCCCGGCGAGATGTCGCTGTGGGCGTACGGCAAGGACTTGTTCACCTGGGTGATGGCGAAGCTGACGCACGCGCCCGCCGCGCCGGAAGAGACGCTTCATGGCGTGCAGACCCTGTTTGGTGACAGCCTGCTGATGCGGGGGCTGACGTGGTTGGCGCTGGGGCCCTTGCCGGAGGGAAAGGACGTGCTGGTACATCCGGTGGTCATCGCGGGCTGGTTCGGCCTGCTCGTCACGCTGCTCAACCTGATGCCCATGGGACAGCTGGACGGCGGGCACCTGGCCTTCGCGCTGCTGGGCCGTCACGCGCACTGGGTGGGGCGGGCCATGGCCGCGCTGCTCTTGTTCCTCACGCTCTTCGTCACCGCGTCCTGGGGCCTGTGGCTCCTGGTGACGAGCAAGGTGGTGGGCTTCGGGCACCCTGACGTCGTGGCGCCGCTGGAGCCCCTCAGTCCCACGCGCAAGCTCATCTGCGCGCTGTGCCTCTTGGCCCTCATCGGCTGCGCGATGCCCGTGCCGCTGCGTCAGGTGGTGTCATGAAGTTCCAGTGTGAAGCCTGTGAGCGGCTCATCCCCCTGGAGTCCTTCCGGATGGAGGGGGGCGGGCTGGTGGTGTCGTGCCAGCGGTGTGGCGCGGAGAGCCGCGCGCGTGCGTCGCTGCCGCTCTCGGTGTCCCCGGCGCTGTCGGGCGAGGGCTCCGGCTCGACGCAGTCCTCGGCGGAGGACACGACGGGGTCGGTGCCGCTGCCCGCGCGCGCCAGCACGCCGGCCCTGCGGGTGGTGCGGGGCTCGGCGGTGCCGGTGACGCTGGACGACGAGGCGCTCTTCACGCCTCCGCCGGGACACTGTCCCAAGTGCGTGTCGCCGCGGCGGGAGGTGGACACATCCTGCGCGCAGTGCGGGCTGGTGTACGCCAACTTCATGCCGGAGGAGCACAAGCCCTCGGACGACCTGATGGGGGCGTGGCGCTCGCTGGCGGAGCACTGGGAGGAGTGGGAGGCGCACGACAGGCTGCTGACCCTGGCCATGGGTCGCGGGGAGCTGGCCTCGGCGGGCCGCCTGTACCGGGTGCGGCTGGCGCGGGCGCCGGATGACGCCGTGGCGCACCGGGCGCGGGAGGAAGTGGTGCGGCGGGCCACCCTGGTGGTGCCCACGGAGGTGGAGTCCTCGGAGGTGTCGCCAGGCAAGCGGCGGCTGCGAGCGGCGGCCATCGCGGCGCTCTCGCTGGTGGTGCTGGTGCTCTTCACGTTCATCATCCAGCGCGTGCGGCTGCTCTTCTTCAGCGACCTGCCCTGACGCGGCGGGCGGCGACTCCCCCGCGGGGCGGCCGGCCATGCGGGCGCGGGGCATGGATGGTGGATGGAAACGGGCCTGGGGCGCGGCTGGCTGCTATCGTGTCGGGCCGCTCCCGCGAGGCTCGCCACTCCCGATGACGCTTCCCGTCTCTCCGTCACTCACCGTCGACAGCCTGCTCGGTCCGGGGGGCGCGCTCCAGGTGGCCCTGCCCGCGTATGAGCACCGGCCGGAGCAGCTCCAGATGGCGCGCGCCGTGGAGCGGGCCTTCGCGGAGCGCAGCTACCTCTTGGCGGAGGCGGGCACGGGCACGGGCAAGACGCTCGCCTACCTGGTGCCCGCGCTGCTGTCGGGCCGCCGCGTCGTGGTGTCCACGGCGACGAAGACGCTGCAGGACCAGATCTTCTTCAAGGACCTGCCGCTCCTGCGCGAGAAGATGGGGCTCACCTTCGAGGCCGCCTACCTCAAGGGGCGCAACAACTACCTGTGCCTGCACCGCTACGGCGCCTTCGCCAAGGAGCCGCAGTTCGGCTCTCGCGACGAGGCGCGGTACTGGCCCAAGCTCAAGGCGTGGGCGGAGGACACGCAGACCGGGGACCGCAGCGAGCTGGACCTGCCGGAGTCGTTCAGCGCGTGGGCTCGGCTGTCCACCACGTCCGAGACGTGCGTGGGCACGCGCTGCCCGCTGTACGAGCCGTGTTTCGTCACGCGCATGCGCAAGCGCGCGGAGAGCGCGGACCTGCTGGTGGTCAACCACCACCTCTTCTTCGCGGACCTGTCGCTGCGCAGCTCCGGCAAGCGCACCGAGGGCGTGCTGCCGTACTACGAGGCCGTCGTCTTCGACGAGGCGCATGCGCTGGAGGACGCGGCGAGCGGCCACTTCGGCGTGGGGGTCTCCAACTACCGGATGGAAGAGCTGGCGCGCGACGCGGTGGCGTCGTTGAAGGAAGACGACTCGCGGCACGCGATGTTGCGCGCGCTGGCCGCGCGGCTGCGCACCGGGGCGGACGCCTTCTTCGCGCAGGCCCCCCGGGCGCTGGGGTTGTCGGGCCACGAGGCCTCCGTCTCGATTCAGCCGGAGGCGATGGGCAAGCTGTCCAGCGCGCTGGGCGGTGTGCGCGAGGGCCTGGCCGCGTTGTCCGCCTTCAGCGCGGGCGAGCGCGAGCCGGAGCTGGCCGCGATTACGCGCCGCGCGGACGAACTGGAGGAGCAGCTCTCCTTTCTGGAGAAGGCCGAGTCGTCGGACCACGTGTACTGGGCGGAGCAGCGCGGCAAGGGGCTGTTCCTGCGCGCCAGTCCCATCGACGTCGCGAAGGAGCTGCGCGAGCGGATGTACGGCGCGCTCGACACGGTGGTGTACACGTCCGCCACGCTGGCGGCGGAGAGCCGCTTCGACTTCTTCGCCCGGCGCATGGGGCTGTATGGCGAGGATGGCCAGACGGTGACGCGCGTGCGCACGCTGGCGGTGCCCAGCCCGTTCGACTACCCGCGCCAGGCCGCGCTGTATCTGCCCACGCATCTGCCGGACCCGAGCGCCCCTGGCTTCATCGAGGCGGCCGCGGAGGAAATCGTCCAGCTCTGCCAGGTGACGGGGGGCCGTGCCTTCGTGCTCTTCACGTCGCTGCGCAACATGGTGCGCGCGTACGAGCTGGCGGCGGGACGGCTGCCGTATCAGGCGCTGCTCCAGGGGGAGCGGCCCAAGGCGCAGTTGCTGGAGGCGTTCCGCGACACGCCGAGCGTGCTCTTCGCGGCGCACAGCTTCTGGGAGGGCGTGGACGTGCCGGGGGATGCGCTCAGCCTGGTCATCATCGACCGGCTCCCGTTCGCCTCTCCGGGTGACCCGCTGGTGGCCGCGCGAATCAAGCAGCTCCAGACGCGGGGCGAGGAGCCCTTCGAGCAGTACCAGCTCCCCCAGGCGGCGCTGGCGCTGCGCCAGGGCTTCGGGCGCCTGATTCGCACCCAGTCCGACAAGGGCATCGTCGCGATGTTGGACCGGCGCATCCTCACCAAGGCGTATGGACAGGTCTTCCTGGCCAGCCTGCCGGACGCGCGGCGGATGGACGACCTGGTGGAGCTGAGCCGCTGGTTCAACGGCCCGGTGCGCCCCGTGCGGTCCTTGCGTTCGGTGGAGTGAGCTGAATTTCCGGGCGAAATTGCCCGAGAATTCCGCTCATTTCGTATGCCTTCGGCCGGGTCTGTTTCACCGGCTGTCCCCGCACACCCCAGAGCCCTGACGTGGACTGTCTGGTCCTTCCCTTCCTGCGCCTCGTCCTGCTCGCCGCGGTGGCGTTGGTGTGTGCGTGTGAGCCCATCTCGCTGGTGCCCATGGGGGAGCCTCCCTCGGACTCGGGGAGCGATTCACCGGACGGAGGGGATGAACTCGGTGGGAAGGAGGGGCCGGATGGCGGGGAGCCGGACGCGGGGCCTGACGGTGGGCGGGATGGTGGGATTCCGCTTTCCGAGGACGCGGGGCCTGACGGTGGGCTGAACATCCCCGTCCGGCCGCTGGGGGATGGCGGTGTGGATGCGCGGATGACGGCGTGGAGCGACTGCGAGGACGGCTGGCAGTCGCGCACGGTGCTGCCGCTGGGTGGAGACAGGGGGTATCCACAGTTCGCCCTGGATGCGGACGGTGAGGCGTACTTCGTCGAGTACACCGACGCGGTGCTGCGAGTGGTGACGACGAAGCCCTGGCGCGTCTTCGCCGAGACGGGTTTCGCGGGAGGGCAGTGGTGGTTGGGTGGCATCCGCGTGGATGCGGCGGGTGAGGTCCACCTGGCCATCAGCCCGCGGTCCGATGACCTGGCGCAGGTGGTCCCCACCGATTTCCTCCATCACACAGGGGGACGCTGGGAGCACGCTCGGCTGATGAGTGGCCTGGTGCGTGCCCATGACCTGGATGCGCAGGGCAGGCTGCATGCCATCAGCCTGGTGGATGCGGTGAAGCACCGGCTCAACCATGTGCAGGGTCGTATTGGTGATTTGTCTGTCATCGATACGGGCATCGAGCTCGGGTCGCTCTCCACGCGCGTGTCGCTGCGCGCGGATGGCCAGGGCAAAGCCCATGTGACGTATGAGTACGACGCCGTGCTTGGACGCGCTGGCATCTTCTACGCGACGAACGCCTCGGGGACGTGGGTGAGGGAGCAGGTGGCCGCGGCGGGTGCGAATCCGGTCATCGCGGTGTCACCAGCAGGGGTGCCACACATCCTTTGGGCGAAGGCGGGCGTCTTGTCGCTGAGCAGCCGGAGTGCTCCAGGCGAGTGGTCGACGAGCATCCTTCCCTTCGAGTCATCTTCTGGTGAGCTGCGGTTCTCCGCCTCGGGGGTGATTCATGTGCTGCGCAATCTCGGGAAGCGGTTGGAGTACCGGAACGACGCGCAGGGGGATTGGGCGCCGAAGACGGTCATCGACCTGGAGTCCAGCCTCCTCGATTCACCCTTCTTCGACTGGGCCCTGGAGGTGGATGCACAGGGCCGCGCGCATGTGATGTACACGGAACTGGTCGAAGCCCAGGAGCCGATGCGAATGCTCCGGCGTATCGGCTATTCGCGCCAGTGTCCGTGAGCATTACCGCGTCGCTCGTCCTCCACCAACTCGCTTGCGAGGTTGCCCCTTCGGCGCGCGAACGCCCGGGGCGCGCGCTTCGAGCAGGCGTTTGTCGCGGGCCAGCTCTCGCTCCAGTTCTTCGACGCTCGGCAGATAGGTCACGTACTTGGCGGCGAAGAGTTGTTCATGCTCGTGGAGGATGGAGTAGCGGGCCACCGCTTCGTTCTTCTGCGCGCAGAGGATGAGCCCAATCGTGGGGCCATCGCCTTCTGTTCGTCCCTGCGCATCGAACAGCCGCACATAGCTGTCCATCTGGCCCACGTCCTGGTGCGCGAGCTTGCCAAGCTTGAGGTCGATGAGCAGGTAGCACTTCAGGATGACGTTGTAGAAAACGAGATCGACGTAGAAGTGTTCGTCCTCGAAGGACAATCGCTTCTGTCTCGCCACGAAGGCGAAGCCCCTGCCGAGCTCGAGGAGAAAGTGCGAGAGCTTGCCGAGGATCGCGCGCTCCAGGTCGCTCTCGCGCAGCAGCTCGCTCTCGGGAAGGTCGAGGAAGTCGAGGACGAAGGGGTGCTTGATGGCGTCGGCTGGTCTCTCGAGGACCTGTCCCCGGGTCGCGAGGTCCATGACGCCGTGCTTGTCGCGGCTCTTGAGCAGGCGCGCGAAGAGGTGCGTGTGAATCTGTCGTTCGAGGTGCTCGACGGGCCAGGAGCCGCGCTCGGCCTCGATTTCGTAGAAGCGCCGTTCGGCCTCGTGCTCGAGCTTCATGAGCAACCGATAATGTGACCAGCCGAGCATCGGCGAGAAACCCTCGAGAACGCCCTGGTGCCCGAGTGCTCGCTCGAGGTCCTGGAGCACGCCTCGTTCCTTGTGGCGGAACTCACGCTCGGGGCCGGTTGATGCGCCCGAGGACGCCCTTGAAGATTCGCCACTTTCGATGTGGCGAATCTCAGGGGAGCGGTCTGCGTACGCGAGATAGAACGTCCTGAAGTAGCGGAGATTCGTCGTGGAATAGCCCCGACCTACTCGCTCTTGAAGGCGGGCGGAGAGGGCTTCGAGGAGCTGGTCGCCATAGCCTGCTCGGTGTGCGCCGCCTTGATGGAACTCGACGAGGTCTCGCCCAATCTGCCAGTACGCCAGCACCATCATGCTGTTGATGGAGCGAAGGACCTGCGCGCGGGACTTCTCGAGAATCGCCACCACGCGCTCGAGCAGGGAACCGACGTCGGGCGCTCTGGACCCCGCTAACGTCGACTGTTGTCTCCGTGGCGCCGAGGATTTCTTGCCCTTCGCTTTCGAGGTCTTCTGGCGGGACTGCTTCGTCGTCAACGACCACCTCTGTGCTGAATGAGTGCCACCATTCTTCCTGGCGGCGGAGAGGTCCACCCTACTGGATGGGTGTGACGGTGCTGCCGGGGATGCCGTGTGACCGCCTCGGAGGCTCAGGGCGCGTCACGAAGTCGCAGGCCCACGCGCGCGAGCAGGGGCGGGCCCAACGTGTCCACGCCCGCGCGGCCCGCGAGGTATTCGCGGTCGAAGAGGTTCTCCACCGCGGCGAAGAGGTCCACCTTCCAGAAGAGCCGCCGGCTGACGGCCGCATCCACGACGAGCGCGCCACCCATGCCGCGCTCATTGAGGTCATCCTCGTATTGAGGCCCGGTGACTCGGAGCTGCACGGTGGCGGTGACGAGGGACGGGTCCTCGAAGGTGAGGCTGGCGGCGGCTCGATGCCTGGGGTCCTGCGCGAGCTGTCGGCCCACGAGCGCCGGCTGGCCGGGCGCATCCGTCACGGTGGGGTCCACGAAGGTGTATCCGAGGAGCGTCGTCCACTGGCGTGACAGTCGCCAGTCGATGCTGGCCTCCACGCCGCGCACGCGGGCGCGACCCAGGTTCTGCCGCTCGCGGCCCGTGCCGTCGGGGAGGGTGACGTTGGTGATGGGGTCCTCGAGCACATTCCAGAAGCCGGTGACGCGGGCGGTGAGGGTGCGCAGGGGCTCGACTTCCACGCCAGCCTCCGCGCCCCACAGGCGCTCCGCGCCGAGGTTCGCGTTCGCGGCGGTGAACACGGTGCCGACCTGGAAGGGGCGATAGAGCTCGTTGAGCGTCGGGGCGCGGAAGGCTCGATACCCGGAGGCACGCAGCGTGACGGCGTCCCAGGGGCGCAGGCGCATGCCCAGGCGTGGACTGAGCTGGTGCTCGGTGCGGTCCTCGAAGGGCGTGGTGTCCACCGTGCCGCTGGCTCGCTCGACACGTTGGAGCCCTTGTGTGTTGCGCCAGACGTCGAAGCGGAGCGCGGCCGACAGCTCCAGTGCGGAAGTGATGGCGTAGAGGTCCTGGAGGAACACGCCACCTGTCCACTGCGTGCCGCCGGCTTCACGGGTGAGAACGGTGTCGGGAGTTTGCGTGGGTGGGAAGAGTTGCTCGCTGGATGTGCCCGCCAGCCGCCGAGCGTCGAGTCCCGCGGAGAGCTGATGGGTGCCCCCCGCCGTCCAGCTCGGCGCGGTCCACACGAGTGAGGCACCCTGGTCATCAGCAGGCACGTCCTGGGACGCGGCGAGCGACTCAGCGGCGCGGTCCTGGGCGACGCGTGCGCGGTTCTGTTCAAAGCGAAGGGCACGGCCGTAGAGGTCCAGGGAGAAGGTGCCCAGTGTGTCGGTTTGAAGTCGCGCGCCCGCGCCGAAGTGCGCCAGCTCCACGCGAGCGGTGGTGAAGCGGGTGCCTCCGTTCTGGTTCTCACGGAAGAGGTTGGCGCGAGCGGACAGCGTCAGCGCGTCAGAAGGTTGAGCTTCGACGCGGCCGTTGAGGACGACATGGTTGCTGGGCGTGTCGCTGTCGATGGCGCCGCGTTGGCCCGGGGTGACGATGCGATAGCCGCTGCTGGTGAGCAGCTCGGTTTCGACAGCGGCGGCGATGGGGCCCCAGCGGTGTGCACCGCGCGCGGCGAGGAGGCCCGTGTCGCGGTTGCCGGCGGAGAGGTCCGCGTCGAGCGCCGGGCCGGTGATGGGGCGGGAGATGAGCTGCACGACGCCGCCGAGCGCGGAGCTGCCATAGAGGGCGGAGCCGCCACCGGGGACGACCTCGATGCGGTCCAGTCCAAGGCGCGGGAGCGAGCGCCAGAAGACCCAGCCCCCGAGCGGGTCATTGACGGGGACGCCGTCCAGCAGGACGAGGGTGCGCGCGACACCGGACGGAGCGAGACCGCGCAGGTTGAGGCCCTGGGCGGTCGGGTCGGAGACGAGGCTCGGCGTGCGGCGGAAGGTGGCGACCGAGGGCAGGGAGCGGACGAGGGTGTCCTGCGTCAGCGAGGGACTGCGGTCGATTTCCTCGCGAGGCAGCACCACGGTGGTGGCGGGCACATCTCGCACGGGACGTGGAAGGCGCGTGCCCGTGACGACGGTTCGCGAGGATGCACTTGTCTCCGGCGTCGCTGTGGGCAGCGCCGTGCTTGATGGAACCTCAGGCGCGGTGGACGCATCGGCGATGGGAGCAGCAGGCGCCTCGTGCTGTGAGGGTGCCTCGGCGAAGGCGCGGGAGGTCGCCACCTGCTCCATGGGCGCATCGACAGCGACACGAGGGGACGTCTCAGGCGCCGTGGGTACATTGGCGGCGGGCCGCTCCGGTACAGCTACGGAGGAGCCGTCGGAGCCGTCGGAGCCGGCGATGCGAGTGCGCGACTCAGGCGATGAGGAGGTGCCAATGACGGTGTTCCGCGCGCCGGACTCCGTCGTCGTTATTCCGGTGTCTGGTGTTTGAGCCCAGGCCAGTGACGAGAGCAGCACCCAGGGAACCACGAGCCGACGAGGTGATGACGGGATGCATGACGACCTGCGCGGCATGTCTGGCGGTTCCTTTTCGGTCCGGGGGCTCTCGGCGCGGCAGTATGTCCCCACCTCGGGCACGGGCGCCCGCCGAGCGTCATGAGGCTCGTCGAGGCCTCGTGGTATCGTCCAGTTCGCAACGAGCGCGGGGGCATCCTGGATGTGTGGTCACGACGTGTTGGAGCGGACTTCACACCCGCGAGGCGGGGTGATGAAAGTGCTCGCCGCGCGGAGGCTCAATGACAGGGACTGCGCGGTCTCCCTCGAGCTGGCCGGGTCACGTTACGAACTCGTGGCTGAGCGCATCTGGGGACCGGAACAGGGACCAGGGCTGGCGTTGGGAGATTTCTCGCCCTCGCGAGTCTTCGCCGACCTGCCGCTCAGTGCGCGCCAGCTTCGCGAGTTGATTCGCACAGCGGTCCTGTCTCACCGGGGAGAAGCCCTGGAGTTCCCGGTGGAGGTTCCGGGCTAGCGAGCAGGCGTGCGCTTTGCCTCACCCGCCCGCGTCGCGAGGTGAGAGGCCGCGCACGGTGAGCACCGCGGTGTCCACCTCCGCGAGGATGCGGCGCGCGTGGTGAAGGAAGACCTCTCCAGCGGGAAGCAGGCGCATGCCCTGTCGAGTGCGCTCGAAGAGGCGCGTGCCGAGCTCGTCCTCGAGCGCGAGGATGTGGCGGCTCAGCGGCGGCTGGGTGAGATGGAGCCGGCGCGCGGCGCGGCCCACGTGGCGTTCCTCGGCCACCGCGACGAAGGACTGGAGGTGGGTGATGCTCACGGCCCCAGGTTACCGCGAGCGCTCATGTCCTGCACCCCCGCCCTCGAGCGCGATACCGAAACAGCATTGGACGCTGACGCCCCCCAGGGACACCTTGGCTCCCCATGGGAACACCATTGTTCAAGGGCACCGAGGTAGAGCGTCTGCGTCGTGCGGGCGAGGCGGCTGCTGGCACGCTCGCCTGGGTCGCGGGGAAGCTGACGCCGGGCATCTCCACGGAGGACATCAACCAGTGGGTGCGCGAGGACACGGCCCGTCGAGGCGGCACGCCCAGCCAGCTGGGCTACCACGGTTTTCCCGCGACGGTCTGCACCAGCCGCAATCACGTCGTCTGTCATGGCGTCCCACGCCCGGACGAAAGACTGGCCCCCGGTGACATCATCAACGTCGACGTCACCACCTGCCTGAACGGCTACCACGGAGACACGTCGGCCACGTTCTGCATCGGTGACGTTTCCGCCGACGCTCGGCATGTGGTGGACGTGGCACGCCGGTGTCGTGACGTGGGTGTCTCCGTCGTGCGTCACGGTGCTCGGATGGGCGACATCGGCGCGGCCATCCAGGAGCTGGCGGAGAAGGAAGGGTGCAGCATCGTGCGGGAGTTCGGAGGACACGGCATCGGACGCTCCATGCACGCGCCGCCCCATGTTCCGCATTTCGGCTCGCGGGGGACGGGCATCACCTTGCGCTCCGGCATGGTGCTCACCATCGAACCGATGGTGAACCTGGGCCGCCCCGAGATTCGAATGCTCGCGGACGGCTGGACGGTGGTGACGGAGGACGGAAGCCTCTCCGCGCAGTTCGAGCACACCATCCTGGTGACGCGCGAGGGCTGCGAGGTGCTCACCCCATATCCCGGTGCTCATCCGGTGGTGGAGCCACCCTCCCTGACGTCACAGCCCGAGGCCCGTTGAGTTGAGCCTGGAGCACGACGTGTTCGACGCAGCACCGTCGAGGCCTTCCCGTCCGGAGGCGCACCGGGCCGTTCGATGACACCCGTCGTGCTGCCCCGATCTCCGACCGAGTGACACTCCTCCGCGAGATTGTCTCGGGCTGAATGTCTCCGCACCCTGGCTGCTTGATGCTGGTGGGCGAGGAGAGTCCTCATCACGCCTGTCCCGGGCTGAATGTCTCCGCACTCCGGCTGTTTGATGCCGGTGGGCGAGGGGAGTCCTCCCCACGCCTGTCTCGGGCTGAATCCTTCCGAGACTCCGGCTGTTTGATGCCGGCGCGAATTGCGGCTAGACGTGTGGCCTGCGAGTGGGGGCCGCATGCGCGCACGAGGCGACAAGGTCGGAGTCGGGAGCGTGGTGTTGGGCGTCGTACTGCTCGCGGCGGGAATCCCCCTGCTGGTGCCTCGGCACATGTCACGCGAGGACTCCGCCGCGAACTCGGCCACGGTGCAGCAGGAGCCAGCCGAGGTGGCTCGGCCTGGTGACCCGCGCAAGGACTCGCCGGAGCCTGTCCTTCACATCGAGCAGGTCCAGGGACCTGATGGCCTCACGGTGCAGGTGGCGAGTTCCACCCCCGCGACATCCCCGCTGACGAGGTTCGCGAAGGACGCACTGGTTCCCCTGACTCCAGATGAGGAAGCGCTCCTGCGCGAGGCGCCCGTCGACGACCTGGCCGCGCTCGTGACTCGCACGGAGCGAGCCTTCCAGGACGCGAGCCCTGAGACCCGGGCGCGACAAGAGCAGCGCTATCTCGCCGCGCTCAATCTCGTCGCGAAGCTCTCCGCCCCACCTCCGGATGACGCCCGTGCACGGGACGAGGACGCTCGCTACCTGCGCGCGCTCGCGGAGGAGCAGGTGAAGTGGAGAACTCTCTCGCCCGGGGAGCGCGCCCGCGCGCAAGAGACATTCAAGGAGTGGTTCTTCCAGGGGGAGCAGAAGCGATGAAGTCGTTCATGGGGGCGCTTCGCATGGTGTTGCTGCTGGCGCCGATGATGGCGTGGGCGGGGCCGCACTACGTGGCATCGCGGGACTGGGGCAGCTTCATCTGGCTGAGCACCTGGCTCGACGCGGGACAGACGTACACCTTCGAGACGCGAGAGCTGACGGGCTCCGTGCCGGACACGGTGCTGCACGTGTTGCGCGACAGGAATGGCTGGAGTCAGGTCGCAGTGGGTGACGACTGCCAGGGCGCCACGCGCTCGTGTGTGACTTTCGTCGCGCCGGACTCAGGCTACTACCGCGTCTGGGTGCGAGCGTACGCGGATGGGCGCGGCGGCACGGCGAGCCTGTATCGCAACGGGACGCTGCTCCTGTCGCAGCAGCCTTTCGGAGGCGTGCCGCTCCTCTTCGCGTGGAACGCGAAGGACACCTTCAGGGCCTCGGCCACCAGCCCCGGAGGCGGAGACCATCTCCTCTTCCTGCTGCGCTCCAATACCGAGTACCTCCAGCACGATGACGACAGCGGGCCGAAGTACTACCCGCTCGTCACCGCGACGAGCACGCAGAACGTCGGCACTCAGCGCGTGGTGGTGGGGCGCTTCCCGGGCAGCGCCGGAACGGCCAGCTTCGTCCACGACGAGGAACTCTGGTCCACCATCTTCGATGACAACGACGGTGACGAGGATGGGCTCTCGGACTCGCTCGAGCCGCTCATCGGACTGAGTCAGAACAACGAGGACTCGGATGGGGACTCGATAGCGGACACGCTGGAGGTGTTCGGCAATGACGGCTTCTCCTTCTCCGAGTGGAGCAGCCCCACGGCAAGGGACCTCTACGTGGAGGTCGACTGGATGCAGCACCCGACGAACCCGTACCTTACGCGGCAGCCGTACGCCGGCCTGGTGGCGGACGCGGCGGCGGTGTTCGCCCAGGAGACGGGTGGGAGCGTGCGGCTGCATGCCTTTATCGACGGCGCGCTGCCCTGGCATGAGGTGGTCTGCTACGGGAGCTGCGCCAACGGCGTCGACTTCTACGCGTTGAAGCAGAGCGCCTTTTCGTCCGCGAACCCCGAGCGCCGGCCGTACTTCCACTACGCGATGTGGGCCAACCGGCACACGAGCCTCACGAGCTGCTCGTCGGGCAAGGCCGAGCTGCTGGGCAACGACCTCATCATCAGCATGGGCTGCTTCAGCAGTCCGAGCATCCAGGAGCAGCGCGGCACGTTCATCCACGAGCTGGGCCACAACCTGAACCTTGACCACAACGGCAACGACGTGCCGGGGCAGTACAGCGTGGTGCATGACAGCGTGATGAACTATCGCTACCAGTTCGCGGGCGTGAGCAACTCGGGGTGGCACTCATACTCGTTTGGCGACAACGGCTGCGCGGCGTGTGGTTCGTCACCGAAGGCGGAATGTGTCTCCTGCCGCGATGGCTTCCTGGGCTGCGGCTTCCCGGGCTGCGGCTCCTGCGACTGCGACGTGGGAGAGTGGGGCTCGCTGGAACTCGACTTCTCCGACGACGGCGACGCGGATGATGGCGCGAGCCGAGGCTCGAAGCGCTCACTGCTGACCCGCTATGCGCCGGACGACAAGGGGGGCCCCGCGCGCTTCCAGCCGAGGGTGCCGCACGAAGAGCCCTCGCTGGTGCGACGGCGTGACGACGTCCGGCGCAAGCGGGAGCGACTCCTGTCTCGGGGACGCGTGGAGGGACGCGACTTCCACGTGTCGGCGGATGGAACGCTGCTGTACGCGGAATGCCTCTGACCTCGACGGTCAGGATGCGTCAGGTTCGTTGGGAGCAGGGTGCCCCAGCCCGCGTCAATCACCACCGGTCCCTGGCCCGGCTTTCCCTAGACGTCCACGGGGACATCCGCCACCCCATGGTCGAAGGGGCACTGGAGTTGTCGCGTGTCGTCATGCGGGTCCTTCCTCGGACGGGCGAGAGTAGGTGGGGCGCACCGTGACCGAAAGCCGCGAAGCAGACTTGCCGCCGCATCGCTGGCCTCCCTTTATTAGAAGGGCGAAAGTCGGCGGAGGCGGAGGGCACTTGCCCTGCAGAGGAGCACGTGATGCCGAAGTCGGAAGGACCACACCGGCTGGGCGCGCGGAGCTGTGCGCTGGGGTTCTTGCTGATGCACGGCGCCTGCTGGCTTCGCCCCGAGCCTCCCGCGACGGACGCAGGCTCTGTTGTCGCGGCGCGGTCCGAAACCCCACCGTCTTCAGCCGTGGGCGGGGTTCGTGAGCCGCCCGCTGGAGGACTCGCTCCGTCCGACGTGGCTTCGCGTGACTCCAGGCGCGCTGTGCCTTCGTCCGCCGACGGAATCACGGTGTCGGGCGCCTCCGCGGAATCGACGTCAGATGGAGGTACTCGCGCGTCGGAGTCACCTGGCTCCCTCGCGTGCGCGGACGTGTGGCGCGCGGCCCGGGTGGACGTGGCCTTTAAGGAGACGCCGGAGATGCGCTCCATTCAGCGCACAGGTCCACGTCTGGAGCGACGGTTCACCGTGGCCCGACAACTTCGAGGTGCATACCGCCATGGGGGCCAGTGGGCCTCGGTGCTGGAGTACGAGGCAGGCGAAACGCGCGGAGGCGTGAGCTACGGGCTCACCGTGCCAGAGGTCCTGGCGGACCTGACGGGACGTACCGTGGGCTGGGTCAGCCACCGCGAGCCCGCGAGCTGTGTCTCCATCGACGGAGAGCATCCAGAACTCCTCTCGGGCGACACGCTCCGCGACGCGGACGGAGGGCTCTTGCTGCTCACGGTACCGAGCGCGCCCACCACGCCGGAAGGCGAAGTCCTGCTGCCCACGGGACTGGTGCCGGAGCTGCGAGTCCGGTGGGAACTTGCTGACTGCGAGCGGCGAAAGGACACACGCACCCAGGGCGCACGGCTCCGGTTCGAGGATGCCCGGAAGCGTGGCGGATCACCCGTCACTGTCTCTGTTGGAGAGACGAAGCGACTTCTGCTGGGAGGTGTCCGCTACGAGGTGCGCGTGGCGAGAGCGCAGGCGGACACATCGGACCGCTGCGGGCAGGCGGTGTTCACGGTGTTCCGAGAGGGGCTCCGCGAGGAGTTGTAGTCCTCCTGTGCCTCGGGAGGCCGCACGGACACGTCGAAGCTCAGTCGACCCCGTACACGCGGCTCGGGGTGCCCTCATAATCGGTGATGCGCTCGAACCGCAGCCCGAGTCGCTCCGCGACGCGGAGGGACGGTGCATTCTCCGGATGGATGATGGCGACGAGGGGCACATCGGGGAGGTGTCGCCGGGCCTTCTCCACGGCGACGCGCGAGGCCTCCGTCGCATAACCCAGCCCCTGGGTCCGAGGCGCGAACCGATAGGCGAGGTTCAACACCGTCCGACCCTCGAACAGCTTGTGGCGCACGCCGCAGACGCCCACGACGACGCCCGGTGTCTCTCGTTGCTCCACGGCCCAGTACCCCACGCCGTGTTTCGCCCAGTCACTCAACCACAGCGCCAGCAGCTCCCTCGCGGCGTCCAGCGAGCGCAAGGGGCCGGAGGGGTTGAAGCGAGAGGTCTCCGGGTCGCCATGGAGTGTGAACACCGCGTCCAGGTCGGTCTCGCGAAACGGGCGAAGCAGCAGCCGTTCCGTCGTCGTGCTCTCGAAGCCGTGAAGCATGGTGTGCATCATGTTCCGCGTCGCCTGCTCGCGCACGTCGGTTCGTCGCGGTTCCAGGCCCTACCGAGGGTGTGTGCCTCAGCGTGGCTGGTTGGTCAGGACGGGCACAGGGAGGGCCGCGAGCGTAGCGGTGAGGTCTCCCTTCAGCCGATGGAACGTTCTCAGGAACTTGAGGGCCAGGGGGCGGGTCGGCGCCTCGGGTCGCGGGGGACGGCTCCAGTAGGACACCAGCCGACTCTCGAAGCCGAGGTCATCCAGGAAGGGGAGCACGTCATGAACTCCCAGCAGCAGGCGAGGCGCGTGAGAGCCGTGGAGCACCACATGACGATGGCCGTCGTGTCCCCACTGCCTGCTCCATCCCGTGGCCGACGCGCGCTTGAGGTAGCTGTTCAAGGCTTTCTGTCCGGTGGGAAGCCGCAGCAGCTCGCGCAGGAGTTGCGCCATCAGACCGCGCTCGGTCGGGAGGCTCTTCTTTCTCGTGCGCAGGCGCCAGGACTCCTGGGCCGACAGCTCCGCGGTGCTCAGGAAGTGCTTCTCCTGCTTCAGATGAGAGAGCGCGTGACGGCCGACGAGCCCATCGGGGAGCGCCTTGCGCATCAACCCCAATCGCAGGTCGCGAGGCTGGTCCAACGTCCGTTGTTCCGCCCAGCGGATGAAGGGGTTGACCTTGTCCGAGGCTTGTCGTTCCCACACCAGCCCCCGCATCTCGGAGGAGGTGTCTTCATCCAGCTCCGCGCAGTCCTCGGCGAACTCGGGGTCTCGGATGAGCTGGGCGACCCGGGTCCTCGAGCTGCGGCGGGAGCGCCGGTGCAGGCTCGCGCGACTCTTGCGAGCTGCCTGTCGGTGCGTGGAAGGCAACAGACTGCGTGCCATCTCGAAGGACTTGTCATCGCCGTAGCGCATCCAGGGCTCCCTTGCGGGCCCAGCGACGCCACGGCCTTGCCTTCCTGACACCGGAGGAGAAGGTCTCCCTCGCGCCCGGACAGTTCCGCCGTCGCGGGCGGCCTGGGGGCGACTACGCCTTCATCGACTCCGGCAGCACCCAATCCGGCTTGAGGCGCTGGATGACCTTGGCCAGGTTCTCCTTGTCCTGGGCCTTCTCCAGCGCGGCGTCGGGCGTGACGATGTTGTCGCGCACCAGCCTCTCCAGGTGCATGTCGAGCGTCTGCATGCCCTGGCCCTGGCCCGCCTGCATCTTGGATGCAATCTGGAAGACCTTGCCCTCGCGAATCATCGCGGCGATGGCCGCGCCACCCACGAGAATCTCCAGCGCCGCCACGCGGCCCTTGCCGTCCGCCGTCTTGATGAGCTGCTGCGCGACGATTCCCGCCAGGCTCTCCGCCAGCATGCCTCGCACCTGCGCCTGCTCGTCGGCGGGGAACGAGTTGATGATGCGGTCGATGGTCGCCGGCGCGCTGTTGGTGTGCACCGTGGCGAACACCAGCACGCCGAAGCTCGCCAGCTGGAGCGCCAGCTTCATTGTCTCGTTGGTGCGAAGCTCGCCGATGAGGATGACGTTCGGGTCCTCGCGCCCCGCCGAGCGGATGGCCGTGGCGAAGCTGGACGCGTGCGGCCCCACCTCACGGTGCGTCACCTGCGCCCGCGCGGACTCATGCACGAACTCCACCGGGTCCTCGATGGTGAGGATGTGCGCGGGACGCGTCTGGTTGATGTGGTTCACCATCCCCGCGAGCGTCGTGGACTTGCCGCTGCCCGTGGGGCCCGTCACCAGCACCAACCCGCTGCGACGCTCGGCCAGCTTGCGCACGATTTCAGGCGTCTTGAGGTCGTCCAGCGTGAGGACCTTGCTGGGAATCGTGCGGAACACCGCGCCCAGGCCCGTCTGCTTGTAGAAGTAGTTCGCGCGGAAGCGGGCCTTCGTGCCGTAGCCGTAGGCGAAGTCGAGGTCCAGCTCCTCGACAATCTGCCGCTTCTGCTGCGGGTTGATGAGCTCGAACAGGAGCCCTTCGACTTCCTGGGGCGTGAGGGGCAACTCGTGCAGCGGCGTCAGCTCGCCACGGATGCGGCCCATGGGGGGATAGCCGGTGCTCAGGTGCAGGTCGCTGCCCTTCTGCTCCAGCAGCATGTCGAAGAGCGCGGAGATGCGCGGCGTGGTGCTCATCTCAGCCCCCCTTCCTTCCCATCAACGAGCCCATCTTGCTCAAGAGCCGGGCGCTGTCCTGCTGCGTCTCCGGCGCGGCCACGGACGTGCCCGGCCTCTTTCCCGTCACCACCGCCTCCAACTCGTCCGGGTTGTCCACGAAGCCCTTGGCCACTTCCAGCTTCACCTTCTGCGCGCGCACCAGGTCCGCCATCGAGTCCTCGAAGCGGATGATGCCCAGGCTCTTGCCGCGCTGCTGGAGCGAGGGAATCTGGTACGTCTTGTTGTCGCGGATGAGGTTGCCCAGCGCCACCGAGCCGGGGAGCACCTCCGCCGCCGCCACCATGCCCTTGCCGTCCGCGCTCGCCATCAGCCGCTGGCTGACGATGAGGCGCAGGCCGCTGGACAGCGACAGGCGCACCTGCTGCTGGTCCGCCGGCGGAAAGAGGTCGATGAGGCGGTCGATGGTCTTCGCCGCGCTCGGCGTGTTCATGGTGCTGATGAGCAGGTGGCCCGTCTCCGCGGCCGCCAGCGCCATGCGCACCGTCTCCGTGTCGCGCAGCTCGCCCACCACGATGACGTCCGGGTCCTCGCGCAAGCTGCCCTTGAGCGCGCTGGCGAACGTCTTCGTGTGCGCGCCCACTTCGCGCTGGCTGATGAGCGCCTTCTTGCGCGGGTGGACGAACTCCACAGGGTCCTCCACCGTGAGCACGTGGTGGGACGTCTCGCGGTTGATGAGGTCCACCAGTGCCGCCAGGGTGCTCGTCTTGCCGTGACCGGACGGGCCCGTGACGACGATGAGTCCCTGATGATGGTGCGTCGCCTTGGCGATTTCGACGGGCAGCCCCAGCGACTCCAACGTGGGGATGTCGCGCGCAATCACCCGGAAGGTGCCCTTGAGGCCCGTGCGGTGCCGCGAGACGTTGACGCGAAAGCGCCCCATCTCCGGCGAGTCGAGCGAGAAGTCACAGCTGCCGTCGCGCTCCAGCACCGGGCGCAGTCGCTCCGGCACCACCGGCATCAACATGCCCTCCACCCGCGCCGCATCCAGTGCGCCGCCTTGGGGCACCAGCTCTCCAGCGAGACGGAAGAGCACGGGGCGCTCGGCCACGACGTGCACGTCGCTGGCGCGGCTGCTGCGGCCCTGCTCCAGCACGATGGCCAGGTCCCTGGCTCCACCCGTCAGGCGCGACGTCGCCAGCGAGCGCGCGGCCTCCTGGGTTCCCGAGGGGGCGTACCCGGTGCTCTGAGGCGCGGCGGTATTCCCGGATGCGGTGGGCGCGGAGGCATACCCGGGCCCGGCGCTCTGAGGCGCGGCGGCTTGCGCCGCGACAGGCACCGGCTGGGGGGTGGGGGGAACCGGAGCCGCCCGCGCCGCCACGGGTTGGGCGGGCGGTGCCACGGCGGCTGGGGCGCTGGCCGCGACTTCCGCCGCGCGGGACAACCTCAGGTGCATGAGGTCTCCCCGACGCATCGCGGCGATGGACAGGGCACCCAGTCCATTGGCGTTGACGGACCAGTTCGAGGGTGCGTCGGAGACGCTGGATGCCCGGGCCACACCCACCATGGCCTGGAGCGCCCGGACGACGTCGTCCGTCGTCACCGCGGCGGGGTCCACCGGCTCGTAGCCGTTGCTGCCCCGAATCATGGGAGGGCGCCCGGTGGCCAGGGTCAGCTCCGTCACTCCAGGCCGCGACAAATGGCGCAACAGCTCTGCAAGGGGTCTCATGCGGATTCGAACTCGAGCCACGGAGCGCGGAGCGCGGGGGACCGCAGGATAGTCGACATTGACGCAAAAGCGCCCACCCCTGGACGGAGTCACGCCGCGCTGAGCGCGGTGGGCCCCACACCCACCCTGTCGAGGGGGCCGGGCCATGTCCGCCAGGGTTGAAGAGAGGGGCTCCGGGGCCAGGAGGCCCGCTCGGAGCGAAGGCGGCGGGAGGCAAGCGTCCTCCCGCCAGCCAGGTCCAGGAACTACAGCTCGCGGGACATCAGGAGCCGGAGCTTGCCGGACTTCTTGGACACCACCGTGGCCACGGTGGTGAATCCCGCCTTGCGGTAGAAGCTCACCGCGGGCGCATTGGACGGGTCCACGCGCAGGGCAATGGTCTTGCGGTACATGTCCCGAGCGGCTCGGAGCGCCTGCTCCAGGACCACCGCGCCCAGGCCCTTCTTGCGCAGCTCCGTCTTCACCACGATGTTGCGCAGGTAGGCGGCGCCGGGCACCGGGCCGTCGCGCTCCACCGTGACGTAGCCGACGATCTGCGTCTGCAGCTTCGCTACGTGGATGAAGGGCTTGAGCTGGGCCAGGGCCTTGAGGCTGTCTTCCTGCGTCTCACCCCGGCTCTTCCAGGGCTCGGAGCTGGCGCGCAGGGCCGCCACCGCCGTCATGTCTTCGTCGGTGGGCAGGGTGAACTTCACCGCCGCCATCAGGTCGTTGGGGAGGCCCACCGCCGCTTCCAGCACCGGGGCTGGGGCCATCTCCACGCCCGGGTCCACCTGCTTCATCGTCATCGCCATCTCCTCCGTCGCTCTGCGATCCTAACCGCACCCCCGCCACCGGTGCACGCGGTCATTCCGCGCACATTGTCTTCCCAAGTGAGGAGATTGCCTCCCCCGCGGTTGTGAGGGGCGGATTCCGGTCAACCCGACTCTGGCCCGTCCCATTCCAAGAATGGGCATCGCTTCCACGGCTGGCATCCAGCCGGCCTTCCGCGCGGGGCGCCTTCCCACTATAAAAACCCTGGTCATCCACGGAGGGCTGGCCTCCTCATCTAGACCCCGCCTGCCCGAGCCATCCTTTGCAACTCAACCACGCCCAGCGAGAGCTGACGCTCAAGATCGTCTACTACGGGCCCGGACTCAGCGGGAAGACGACGAATCTGCGCCAGCTCCATGCCCGGGCGTCCCCCGAGGTGCGGGGCCGGTTGCTGACGGTGGAGACGCACGACGACCGGACGCTGTTCTTCGATCTGCTGCCCGTCTTCTTCTCCACGTCGTCCGGCTTCAAGGTGAAGGTGAAGCTCTTCACCGTGCCCGGCCAGGTCATCCACAACGCCACCCGGCGCATCGTGCTCCAGGGCGCGGACGCGGTGGTGTTCATCGCGGACAGTCGGCACGGGGCGACGGCGGAGAACAACGCCTACTGGCGAAACCTCCAGGACAACATGAAGGAGAACGGCCTGGACGTGGATCAGGTGCCCGTCGTCATCCAGTTCAACAAGCGGGATTTGCCCGACGCGCGCACGGACGCGGAGCTGGAGGAGGCGCGCAAGCGCGGCGGGGAGGCCGTCGTGGGCGCGGTGGCGCTCAAGGGTGAGGGCGTGCTGGAGACCTTCCACGCGGTGGCGCAGGCGGCCTACCGGCGGCTGGATGCCCGGGCGCACCTGGCGCGCAACGTGGGGCTGACCGAGACGGAGTTCCTCTCCCAGGTCTTCGGGCGGATGGACCTGGCGGGCACCACGCTGGCGGGCCGCTACTCGGCGGTGGGGCGCGACGAGCACCTGGGGGGCGGGCGATGAGCGGCTATCAGGGGAACGCGCCACCGGAAGGCGCCACGGGCTCGCGCCGCGAGTCGGTGCTCCAGCGTCGCCTGTCGCTGGGCGAGATGCTGGACCTGCCCTCCTTCTCCGAGGTGGTGAAGAGCTTCAGCGAGCTGTACCGCGTGGGCATCAAGGTGCTGGACGCGCGAGGCACCAAGCTGGCCGACGTGAAGGTGGGCCACGGCGACTTCTGCGCCTACGTCTTCTCCTTCCCGGATGGCCGCACGCGCTGCACGGCGACGGTGGCGCGGGTGAAGGACGGCCCGGTGCACCCGCTGCAGGGCGCACGCGTGGCTCAGGGAGATGGCGCGGAGGAGGCGGGCCTCATCGCGCTGCCGTGCTTCACCGGCCTGCGCTACCTGGTGATGCCGGTGCGCTGGGAGGGGGACTTCCTGGGCCGTGTCATCCTGGGGCCCTTCACGCCCGAGGAGCTGGGGGACTTCCCCGACACGCTCACGGACATCTCCGGGCTGGAGCTGACGCGCGCCCAGGAGCTGGTGGCCAAGGTGCGGCGCGCGCCCGAGCGCACGGCGGCGCAGGTGCTCACGCACTTTGGCCAGGTGCTCGCCGCGCTGGTGGCCAGCGGCCACCGCACGTACCTGACGACGCAGCTGCATATCGAGGCGATGCTGGAGACGCACCGGGAGCTGGAGGCGCAGAACTCGCGCCTGGCGCAGGTCAACACCCGCCTCAAGGAGCTGGACCGGCTGAAGTCCACCTTCCTGGGCACGGTGAGCCACGAGCTGCGCACGCCCCTGGCGTCCATCATCGGCTACTCGGAGATGCTGGCGGAGGGGCTGGCCGGCGCGCTCAACCCGGAGCAACTGCTCTACGTGCGCACCATCGTCGAGAAGGGTGAGTCGCTGCTCAACCTCATCTCCTCCATCCTGGACCTGAGCCAGATTGAAGCGGGCAAGCTGCGCCTGGCGATTTCTCCCGTGGACCTGGCCGGCGTCATCCAGACGGCGGTGTCCACCGTCATGCCGCAGGCGCAGCGCAAGGGCGTGGAGCTGGAGGTGCGGCTGCCGCCCCTGCCCAGGCCCCGGCTGGCGGGGGACGCGGACAAGCTGCGGCAGGTGCTGGTGAACCTGCTCGCCAACGCGCTGAAGTTCACCGCCTCCGGGGGCCGGGTGTCGGTGGTGCTGTCGGAAGCGGGCCCACAGGAGTCGCTGGGGATGTCCGGCTATCGCGTCAGCGTGGAAGACACCGGCGTGGGCATCCGCGAGGACCAGTTCGAGCGCATCTTCCAGAGCTTCTACCAGGTGGACGGCAGCTCCACGCGCGAGCACGGCGGCGCGGGCCTGGGGCTGGCCATCGTCAAGAGCCTGGTGGAGGGCCACGGCGGCAAGGTGTTCGTGGAGAGCGAGTTCGGACGGGGCTCGCGCTTCACGGTGGTGCTGCCCATGCAGCCGCCCATTCCGGAGCATGGCCTGCTGGCCGCGCTGGCGCCGCTGCCGGAGATGCCGCCGGGGCCGGACCGCTTCTGACGCGTCAGGTCGCCTGAGGTGCCGTCAGGTGTTCGTGACATGCCAGGGCGGCTCGCGGCGCTCACGCAATCCCCCCTGGAAATGGCGCGCGAGCGTATTGTCCGCGCCCATGCTCACCGGACGTCCCCCCGCCGCCTCCTATGTGCTCATCGATGCGGAGAACATCGACTGGGCCGTGTCCAACGTTGTCGGCCGCAAACCCGAGTCACAGGACCGCGTCCAGTTCGACCGGCTGGTGGCCTTCTGCGAGAGCTACTTCCCCGCGCCCGTGCGCTGCGTGGTGGTGCTCAACGCGCGGGGCGAGCAGCTGCCGGACATGATGATTGGCTTCATCCGCGCGCTGAAGTCCGCGGGGTGCGAGGTGGCGCTCCTGTACGGGCGGCAGGACCAGAAGGTGGTGGACCTGGGCATCCTCAAGTTGCTGGAGTCCATTCGCGTCCAGCGCCCCAAGGCCGCGGTGGGCCTGGCCAGCCATGACGGCGGAGACTTCGCCGAGGCGCTCAAGCCCATGTTGGAGGAGAAGCGCCAGGTGGCGGTGCTCGGCCTGCGCGAGTACGTCAGCCAGCGCTTCAGGGATTTGGTGCCCTCGGGCCTGAAGATTGTCGACCTGGAGCTCAACGCGAAGGTGTTCCAGCGCCCGCTGCCCCGGCTGCTGCCGGTCAACGTGGACGAGTTCGACCCGATGATGTTCGTGTAGTCCGCTCGCGGGCACGAATGGGGGGCCGCGCTACGGCGCGTCTCCCTCCGTCTTCATCAGGCGACGGATGCTCAGGTCGAGCTGGCTCTGGAGCTGGGCGAGCAGACTGCCCAGCTCCGGCACGCGCGCGCCCACGCGGGCCGCGAAGCGGGTGCGGGTCTGGTCCAGCAGCCACTCGCGCGCGGTGGCGAGCCAGCGCTTCACCGAGGAGCGGTCCACGCCGTACGCCTCCGCGATGCGCGCGGTGCCCATTCCGTCCACCAGATGCATTCGCAACAGGGTTCGCGCGCGCGGCTCCAGCCCCGCGAGCGCCTCCTGGAAGGCGGCGTTGAAGTCCGCCCCGTAGCGGGACTTGAGGTACTGCAGCTCCATGTCGTGGGGCGCGCCGCTCAGCGCCTCCAGCGGCGCGTCATCGGAGAGGGCCGGCCCTTTGCGCTCGTTCACCAGCCCCCAGGCCAGCCGCAGCGCGGTCATCCGGAGCCAGGCGGAGAGCGGACCGCGACCGGAGTACTCCGTGATGCGGGGCGGCAGGGCGCCGTCGGCGACGAGGAAGCGCGCGCGAAGGACCTGGAGCGCCTCATCGGTGGTCGTCTCGTCGACTCCACGGCGCTTCAAGGCCACCCGAACCTGGGGAATGATGTGCGCCTCGAGCGCGGCCAGGGCCACGGGGTCACCGTGCGCGCAGGCTCTCGCGAGCGCCAGGTCCTCTTCATGGACCTCGGTGTCCGGTGTCTTGGCCATCCACCCGAAGCCTACCTTGAGGACTCATGCAGTGTCCTACCACGGAGAACCTCCTCGCCCTCAGCCGGGGATTGTTGCGGGGTGAAGAGGCCACGGTGGTGCAGGAGCACCTGGATGGCTGCCCCGCATGTCGGGTGCTGGTGGCGGAGGCGGTGGCCTCGGTGGACGATGGCGCGAGCCAACCCACGGCTTCGCCGACACCTCCATGGGAGCCCTTGAGTCCCGGCACCTCGCTGGGGCGCTATGTGGTGATGGCGCGCATTGGCGCGGGGGGCATGGGCGTCGTCTATTCCGCGCGGGACCCGGAGCTCGACCGCCGCGTCGCCCTCAAGATTCTGCGCTTCGACACCATCCAGCCCGCACGTCTCGCGGAAGCCCAGGGCCGGCTGCTGCGCGAGGCCCAGGCGACCGCGCGCGTCGTGCATCCCAACGTCGTCGCCATCCACGACTTCGGCCGCGTCGACGAGCGCGTCTTCCTGGCGATGGAGTTCGTCGAGGGCACCACGTTGGGCGCCCGCATGCGCGCGGGACGGATGCCCTGGCGCGAGGTGCTGGGCCTGTTCCTCCAGGCGGGACAGGGGCTCGCCGCCGCGCACGCGGCGGGACTCGTGCATCGCGATTTCAAGCCGGACAACGTCCTCATCGACAAGGCGGGATGGGTTCGCATCACCGACTTCGGGCTCGTGCGCATCCTCGATGAGGGGGACGAGCCGTCGAAGTCCGGACCCTTGCTCGCCGTCCAGTCCGTGCCAGATGTGTCTCTCACCCAGACGGGGGCGCTGCTGGGCACGCCGGGCTACATGTCCCCCGAGCAGGCGAGAGGCGAGCGGCCCGACGCGCGCAGCGACCAGTTCAGCTTCTGCGTCGCGCTCCTCGAGGCGCTCTATGGCGTCAGGCCGTCCGCGCAGGCCTGCCATGGGGACGTGACGCCCGCCGAGCGCACTCGCGAGGTCCGTGCCCGCCAGCGCGAGGCGGGGGTCCCTGACTGGGTTCATCTCGCGGTGTTGAAGGGTTTGTCGCCGACCCCCGGAGACCGTCACGCCTCCATGGATGTGCTGCTACGGGCCCTGCGGCAGGAGCCTCGCTCGCGCAGGCAGAAGCTGCTCATGGGCGCCGCCGCGGCCGTGCTGCTCCTGGCGGTGGGGGCGGGCGTCTTCGTCTCCACGAGACCCGCGCTGTGCGCGGACGACCCTGGCGCCTTCAACGGTGTCTGGGATGCGAAGGCGCGGGAGAGCGTGAGGACAGCGCTGTTCAAGGGCAATCTTCCCTATGCGGCGGACACGTGGCGGGTGGTGGAACAGACGCTGGATGTCTACGCGCGTGATTGGATGACGGTGTCGAGGCATGCGTGCGAGGACACTCACGTCCACGGACGACAGACGGAGGCGATGTTCGAGCGGCAGTTGCTGTGCCTGGACCAGCGGCGCAAGGACGCCTCCGCGCTGGTGGACGTGCTGACGTCGGCGGACACAGAGGTGCTCCAGAACGCGGCGCGCGCGGTGGGCTCGCTGGAGGACATCGCTCGCTGCTCCGACGTGCGCACACTCACCGCCTCGCGTCCTCCGCCGAAGGACCCGGAGTCCCGCCGCAAGCTGGAGGCGCTCCAGAAGGACTTCGCCACGGTGCGCGCCCGGCTGCACGCGGGGCAGCCCAAGCCCGCGCTGGAGCTGGCCTCCACGCTGCCCGCGCGAGCCGAGGGACTGGACTATCCGCCCCTACAGGTGGAGATGCTGGGCGTGCTGGCGCAGGCCCAGGCGGAGGCCCGGGATAAAAAGGCGGTCCAGACGCTCCACAAGCACATCCAGACCGCCCAGGCGGCCGGATTGGACTGGCACGTCGCGGATGGCTGGGTCTCGCTGCTGCGGGTGGCCAGCCGCCAGGCGAAGCCGGACCCTGAGGACCAGTACGCCAGTCATGCCGCGGCCGCTGTCCAGCGGCTTGGGGGAGACGTGTTTCTGGAGGTCACCCTGGCCACCAACCTCGCCAGCTTCTTGCAGGCGAAAGGAAAGCTCCCGGAGGCCGTTGCCCAGGGGCTTCGTGCCCTGGAGTTGGCCCGGAAGAGATATCCGCCAACGGACCCCCGGCTCGCCACACCCGTGCTGACCGCCGGGACCATGCTCAGCTACGCGGGACGTTTCTCGGAATCCGCCGCGCTCCTGCGCGAGGCGCTGGAGCGCTACACGGCGCACTTCGGACCGAACCACCCGGACGTAGCCGTCGTCCTCCAGGTGCTGGCCGTCCAGGAGACGTATCTGAACCAATACCAGGAGGCACTGGGGCATCAGCGGCGGGCGCTCGACATCTACACGGGCTCGCATGGCGCGGAGTCGCCGGTCGTGGCGTCGGCGCTGCACAACATCGCCAACATGTTGCGCCACGTCGAGGGCGGGAATGAGGCCGCTATCGAGCACTATCGCCGCGCGGTGGCGATTCGCGAGAAGGTCCTCGGTCCGGAGTCGCCCAAGCTCGCCAGCTCCCTGTCCGGACTGGGCCAGGTGCTGCGGGATTTGGGGCGCGCCGACGAAGCGCTCGCACTGCATGAACGCGCGCTGACGATTCGAGAGAAGGCGTTGGGCCCGGACTCCAAGGAGGCCGCCTATGACCGCGCCCTCGTGGGCGAGACGCTCCTGGCCCTGAAGCAGCCGCGCAAGGCCCGGCCCCACGTGGAGCGCGCCCTGGCCGACTATTCGAAAAAGGCCTTCGGCGCGGACGAACTCATGGTGGCCGACATGAAGTTCACGCTCGCCCGTGTCCTGGGAGACGAGCCGCGCGAAGCGGCGCGGGTCCGGGAGCTGGTCCAGTCCACGCTGGAGGTCTACCGGCGCTTCCCCAAGGCCCGCGAGAAGGAGACCCGCGAGGTCGAGGCGTGGCTCGCGGCCCGCTGAACCCCTGGAGCCCTGGAGCCCCGGCAGCCCCCCGCCCTGACGATGGCCGCTTCCTCGCCCGGCGGGGACGCGTCCTTCGCGCTTGCGGAAGGTTAACGTCGGCGTTAAATATTTCCCATGGAGGCAACGAAGTTCGTTGCCAGGAGACCCGCCATGAAGAAGGTTCCAGAGGGCTGTGCGCGCATCACCCCCGGGCTGTTCTACGTGAATGCTCCGGCCGCCATCGACTGGCTGGAGCGGGCCTTCGGCTTCCAGACGCGGCTGAAGGTGGAGGGAGGGCCGGGCGTCATCGTCCACTCCGAGCTCGTCTTCGGCGAGGGCGTCATCATGTTGAGCTCGCTCAGCGCGAAGTACCCGGGGCGCACGCCGGCCGCGGCGGGAGGCACCAGCGCCGCCTACCTCATGCTCTACGTGGATGACGTGGACGCGCACTGCGCGCGGGCGAAGGCCGCGGGCGCGAAAATCACCCGGGAGCCGGAGACGACGAACTACGGCGACGACTACTGGACGGACCGGGGCTACGGCGCGGAGGACCTGGAGGGCCACGCGTGGTGGTTCGCCCAGCGCATGAAGGGCTGAGCCCCGAAAGCACACCATGGGAGCCGCCCGAAGTCTCGACGACACCTTCGCCGCCCTGGCCGACCCCACCCGCCGTGGGGTCATCGACCTGCTGCGCGAGCAGCCCCTTCGCGCCGGAGAGCTGGCCGCCGCCTTCGACATGTCTCCCCCCGCCATGAGCCGGCACCTGCGTGTCCTGCGCAAGACGGGGCTCGTCCAGGAGGACGCCGTGGAGGACGACGCTCGCGTCAAGCTGTACCGGCTGAGGCCGGAGCGCTTCTCGGAGCTGCGCGTGTGGCTCGACGAGGTGGAGGCCTTCTGGGGCGAGCAGCTCCAGTCATTCAAGGAACACGCCGAGCGCACGCGCGCGAAGAAGCGGCCATGAGTCCCTCGCGAGGCCCGACATGACGACCGAGCAGATTGCCCGCGTGACGACCTTCCTGGAGGTGGAGCCAGAGGTCGCCTTCACCATCTTCACCGAGGAGACCAACCTCTGGTGGCGGCGGGGGCCACGCTTCCGGGGCTCCCACGCGGCCGACAGCGTGGTGCGCTTCGAGGGAGGCGCCGGAGGCCGCTTGATCGAAGAGGACGGCGCCGGCAGCTTCGAGATTGGCCGCGTGCTGACGTGGGAGCCCGGCGCGCGGCTCTGCTTCGAGTGGCGCGGACGCAACTTCGCCCCAGGCGAACTCACCCAGGTGGACGTCCGCTTCGAGCCCTCCCAGGGCGGCACCCGGGTCGTCCTGGAGCACCGGGGCTGGGAGGCCCTCCGTCCGGACCACCCCGTCCGCCATGGCCAGGACGTCCCGGCCTTCCTCGCGATGATGGGGATGTGGTGGGGAGGCCTCGCCACCAGCCTGCGCGCCCAGGCGACTCCCCGCGTTGAATGACTGTCTGAAAACCGCCCTGTCGTAGAATTATAGTAATACCCACTACGAGTGTGTATGCTGTTGGAAGGTGAACGCAGGGGGGACAGTCATGGCGGAGAACAAGTATCGACACTGGAACGGTGTCTTTCTTTGGGTGCTGCTGCTGGGGCTGGGATGCACACAGTCCCCCGGGGGTGGAGCCGGCGCGGAGCCGGTGGCCCCGGAGAGCCTGGTCACCCAGGAAGCCCGCGTGGTCACGTCCTCCTACGTGGACCTGCGGCTGCGCGTGGGCCGGGGCGTGGCGGTGGGCCGCACCTGCGGCGCGGCGAACGAGGTGACGCCCGCCTGCGGGGGTGGCAGCGGACCTGACCTGAGCTTCCACTTCATCGCCCCGTATGACGGCAGCTACACCTTCGTCACGGACCCGCTCGACACCACCGACTACGACACGGTGGTGCAGGTGACGGACTGGCACAGCAGCGCCTCGCTGGGCTGCAACGACAACGCCTCGGCCTCCACGCTCACGTCCTCCGCCATCCTCAACCTGGCGCGCAACCAGGAGGTGCGCATCACCGTGGATGGGAAGAACGGCTCCTGCGGCCGCTTCATGCTCAACATCCTCGTCGTGGAGTCCACCTGCGGCCCCTGCAACACCCCACCGGGGCCCTGCTTCTCCCCCTATGGGAGCTGCTCGGGGGCGACGTGTGTCTACACGCCGTTGACCGCCGGCGCCGTCTGCAACGACGGCAATGCTTGCACCCTCAACGACAAGTGTGGGGCGACGGGGAGCTGTGTGGGGACGACGGTGAGCTGCAACAGCGCGCCCGGCACCTGTTACGCCAGCCCCGGCACCTGCAACCCCGCCACGGGTGCGTGTGGCTACGCGGCGCGGCCGGCGGGCACGGCGTGCAACGACGGGGACTCCTGCACCCAGGGGGATGCCTGCTACGGCGGTGCCTGCTACGGCGGCGACCGGGTGTGCTGCCCCAATGGGGTGCTCTGCAACGGCGGGTGCTGCGCGCAAGGGGACTACTGCATCGGGGGGACTTGTCGGCCCATGTGCCTGACTCAGAACGTGGTGCGCACCCCGGAGAACGACATGCTCCCCGCCTGTCCCATGGAGCTTCAGTGACATTCCTTGCGTACCGGTGAGACGCGCCGGTGCGTACGGATTGAACGCGACATTGTCTTTGTCTCGCATCCTCCCGCGTGCCGGGAGGACGCGCCCGGCGTACCGCCCGGACGCGAGGGGTGTGCAGTCTTGACGCACCCAGGGTCAAAGGCTCGCGTATCGTGGGGAATACTTATGTGTGTACGCATGAACTGGCTTATGTGGGTATTGTGGTAATTCCGATTATGTCTTGTAATTATTTGTTGAATGCTTCATAAGGGCGCGCGCTGCACAGAAGCGGTGAAACCAGCTGTGTCAATTCGAAGAGGGGGAGCACATGGACAAGCGCGTGCGGCGCTCGTGTCTTGCTTTTGCATCGATTCTGGCTCTTGCGGGCTGTAGCACGCAGGAGGACTTGCTGGAGGCGCCGGAGGAGGTCCCGCCCGCGCGGACCGCTCCACTGCACTCCGAGCGTGGCGGTATCGGCCTGCTGCACGAGTCCGGTGACAAGTCCCAGATGGCCACGGTGACGGTGAACACGTTCCGCTCGCTCATCGTGACGGAGACGGCCATCGTCAACAACTTCTCCATGCGTGAGGTGTTCGACCAGCTGGCCGCGCAGAGCGGTGTCGCGGGCCTGACGGGCCTGGCCATCTACCGCCAGCTCTGGGACACGCAGAACGCGCGGCCGGGACTCAACCAGGGCCAGCACTGCAATGACCTGACCTCCAGTGGTCAGCCGGTCTTCAACAGCTTCCCGTACCAGTGCCGGACCCAGGAAGGCTCGCAGGCCAACCAGGACCCGTTCACCAACCCGGCTTCCGCCAACGCCTACAAGGCGGTGGGCCTGTTCAACCGCTTCGACCTGGCGCCCGCGGACGGCGCCAACTGCGGCGAGTACCGCATCATCTTCGCGCGCAAGTCGGGCGAGACGAACATCCTGTCGCGCAACTTCATCATCTTCGAGGCCGTGCTGCCCAACCCCCACCCGGAAGAGGGGCTGGATGGCTGCCTCCCCGTGGCGGAGTTCTGGCACCGGCTGACGGCCAACGCGGACCCCGCGTCGCGCACCCAGCAGCTGCGCAACTTCTACTTCACGGGCCTGCCGGGCTTCCGTCCCGTCGTCCACATCGACAACTACGGCGCGGACCCGGCCACCATCGCGGGCCAGATTCGCACCAACCAGTTCATGCAGAGCAACTGGCTCCTGCGTGAGTTCAAGCTGCAGAAGACCTGCGCCTCGGGCACCTGCACCTCGCTCAAGGCCATCATCTCCACGGACAAGGTGAACCCGTTCGGCGGGCTGTTCAACCCGAACTCCACCCACGCTCGCGCCGCGGACTTCCGCTTCTTCTTCGCGACCCAGGTGGAGGCGCTGGCCCGCAACGACATCAACCTCTTCAACATGGACGTCCAGGACCAGTTCAACGGCGGCCAGAGCGATGCCCAGGGCGGAGAGAACAACTACACCGGCCAGTTCGGCAACAACGCGTCCGCGCTGCGCACGCTGATTCAGGGCGAGCTGGACCGCATCGGCAGCACGCTGACGCCGGTCAACATCGTCAACCGCGCCAAGGCGCTGTCCTGCGCCGGCTGCCACGACCTGAGCAACAGCAACGGCCTGGGCGGCGGCCTGACGTGGCCCAACTCGCTGGGCTTCACCCACATCAGCGAGCTGACGGAGGCGGGGCCCGAGGGCACGCGCTTCCGCATCTCCCCGGCGCTGGAGAACGTCTTCCTGCCGCACCGCAAGGCGGTCTTCGAGGAGTACCTCAGCCGTCCGCGCCCGTGCCACAACGTGTGCAACCCGGGCAATCCCATCGCGACGCACTGCTCGCCGTGCGCGGCGTCCGTGTGCGAAGGCGACCCGTTCTGCTGCACGGGCAGCTGGGACGTCATCTGCGTGGACCAGGCCCAGGACGTCTGCGGTCTGTCCTGCAACGCGCTGTAGCGCGGAGTCTTCCGGTGTCCCGGTTGGCGGTCGTCGCACCCCCACGTCCGCCGGGGCGCCGAGCAGTCCCGTCGTGAGCGGGCATGGGCAGGTGCCCCATGCCCAGGGGGTCAAGGGCTCTCTCCTCGTTGGTGAGGAGGGGGCCCGTCTCAAGAGAAGTCATCGGATGCGTTGTGGTTGTCGTTGGCAAAGGCAGTCCACTGCAGCAGAGGGGGTTACAAATGAAGCCGTACTCGCGTTTCTCGGTGCCTGTTTCCGCGGCCCTGCCGCTCGTCGCGCTCGCGACGTCAGCCTGGGCCGGGCCGTTGCGCTCCCCGGACCGGGGGTTGGACCGCGCGACCCTGGTGGAGGACTCGCAGTACATGCGCCGTGTCCTGGAGGAGAAGTCCCGGGGCGCGACGGGTGAAGCCGTTGCCATCGACCTGGCGGACCCGGGCCAGTACCGCTTCGTGATGAACCGCCTGCGTGGCTCCGGCAAGACGGCCACCAACTCGCCCAAGCTGTTCCAGCGGCTGGGACTGGCGCGCGAGAAGGCCCTGGCGCTCAAGGCCTCTGGCAAGGAGGCGGAAGGCGCTTCCCTGGTGAACAACTGGGGCTGTGACCACTTCCTCAACCTGACCCGCGGCGTCACCGCCGGCGCGGTGCGCGTCTACGAGAGCAACCCCTGGGCCGCGTGTCTCAACGGCGCCAGCTACGTGTACACGGACATCGTGGCCTTCAACGCGAACAACGCGGAGACGGACACCGCCGTGGTCGACTCGGCGTCCGGTGAGGAGTACGCCGCCGGCCAGAGCTTCGACGACGTCATCGTCCGTCCGGCCATCCCGGTGAACCAGGACCGGCAGGTCATCCTCGACTCGATGATGATCGCCATGAACGAGAACACCGGCGAGGAGGTCGTCACCTTCGTGCGCGGCCAGTCCAGCACGACGACGGGCGGCGCGGACCTGTCGCTGGAGCACCCGCGGCTGTCGGTTCCCACGAGCATGAAGCTCAACACGGAGCTGTGCCAGATGCGCGGCGGCATCGACTGTGACTACGCCGCGGTGGGCGCCACGCTGGCTCCCTCGGGCGGCAGCACGCCGGCGAGCATCGCGCTGCGCAACACGACGGTCACCACCAGCTGGGTGGGTGACGCGGCCAACAACTTCCCGGTGACGGCGCCCTGGAACTTCACGCACATCTACATCCCCACCAAGTTCACCTTCAACGCGGGCAGCAAGAACGGCGTCGCCTGCCTCATCAAGGAGATCCTCCCGGGCTCCAAGGTGCGCATGGTGAAGCCCGTCACGGGCGGCACGTGCATGAGCCAGGCGGACCTGGTCCCCTCGCTGACCAGCTCCATCAACAGCCAGACGGCCACCGTCAAGCTGCTGGCGGACCTGTCGCGTGAGACGTCCATCGCCGGCACCGGTACGGAGAACTGCAGCACCCAGACGGTCCTCAACCAGGCGGTGGAGTACGTCATCACGGTGAGCACCAAGGTGAACTGCGGCACCCCGGCGAACACGGTGGCCACGGTGACGGTGCGCATGCTGAGCGACGCGCGCTATCGCTATGGCGTCATGGTCTACAACAGCTGCATGGCCGAGGGCACGAAGGTGGTGCTCGCCGACGGCACCATCGCCAACGTGGAGGACGTCAAGCGCGGCGCCCGCATCGTGACGAACGCCAAGGGCGAGACGCTGACGGTGACCGACGTGCAGACGGGTGGCGAAGTGGAGCCGATGGTGAACCTGCGTGACGACAAGGGCCACGCGGTCAGCCTCACCGACAGGCACCCCGTCATCATGGCGGACGGCAAGGCCGTGGCCGCTGGCACGCTGAAGGTCGCCGACCGCGTCAGCACCCGCGACGGCGTGGCGACGCTGACCTCCGTCACCCGTGAGAAGTACGCGGGCAAGGTCTTCAACTTCAACCTGGGCACCAAGGAGGAGCTGGCGCGCGCGGGCAAGGGCTCCAACACGCTGTTCGCCAACGGCTTCCGCGTGGGCGACAACGCGATGCAGGGCGAGCTGACGGCGCCCGTGGCCGACTCCCGCCCGGTGCTGGAGCGTCTGCCGGCCTCGTGGCACCAGGACTACGCGCGCTCCGCGTCGTTCGTGGCCGGCCAGCGCTAAAGCGGCTGCTCGCGGTGAAAGAGCTTCCGGGCTTCTTCCCTTGAAGAGGCCCGGACCCGGCGCCCCACCGACGGCTCGTCCGACGGTGGGGCGTCTGTTTATCGAGTCAACAGTCAAACCGGCAGTGGCAGGAGGGCGGATGCGAAACACGGTCGTCGTGAGCGTGCTGGTGGTGATGGGTCTGGGAGTGTCGGCCTGCGGGGAAGACCCGCCGACGCCGCCTCCTCCGAACTTCTGTCCGGAGCGCCCCGCCGCCCAGGAGCCCGTGCCGGGTCAGGCGCCCCTGCTGGTGCGCGCGCGCCCGCTGCCCCAGGCGTGGCTTGCGCGCCGCAACCTCGCCACCATGACGGCCTTCACGCGCGCCCAGGACCCCGGTGAGCCAGGCGTGGAGAGCCGGGCCTGGTGGGCCTCGCCCTGCTTGATGGGCACGCCGGGCCTGCAGGTGGCGACGCCCCGGGTGGCGGTGGCCGACGATGGCCGCGCGGTGACGGTGTGGACGGAGAAGGACGGCCTCGACGAGCGGCTCTGGTTCAGCGAGTACGTGCCCCAGACGGGCTGGACTCCCGCCGAGACGGTGGGCCTGTCGCGCGAGTTCCCGGAAGACGCGCTTCGGGTGCGTCAGCCGCAGGTGGTCGCCGACACGCAGGGGCGCTCGCTCGCGGTGTGGCTGCAGAGCGAAGGCTCCGGGGCGGCGCAGCTCTGGTACTCCCGCCACGCGCCGGGGGAGGGGTGGAGCAAGCCGGACCGCGTGTTGTCGCGCTCGCTGGGAGACGCGACGTACCTGGAGGTCTCCCGCGATGCGGCGGGCACCGTCACGGCGGTGTGGACGCAGTTCGACGGGGACACGCTCAGCGAGAACGTCTGGGTGACGCGGGGCTCGCCCGAGACGGGCTTCGAGGACGCGCGCCGCATCGACACGCCGGTGCCGGGCTTCTCCCTGGAGCCGCAGGTGTCCGTCAGCGGTGACGGCCACGCGGTGGTGGGCTGGTACCGGTTCGACGAAATGGAAGGCATTGGCATGGCCTGGTTCAGCCGGTGGACGCCCGCCGAGGGGTGGAGCGCCGCGGAGCGCACCAGTCCGGACGGCGTGGACAGCTTCTACGCGGAGCCGCTCGCGGGCCCGGGCGGCGCGGTGCTCGCGCTGTGGAGCGAACTGGGCGGGGTGAACGTGGAGCTGTGGGCGCGGCCCTTCGTGCCCGGCACCGGCTGGGGCGAGGCGCAGCGAGTGGAGGAAGCGCTGGGCAGCTCCGGCGCGGCCCAGGCCAGTCAGGAGCAGGGCGGACGGGCCATGGTGGTCTGGCCCCGCGCCCGTGCCTCCTTCACCCGGCTGTCCGCCCAGGCCTATGACTTCGCGACGTACGGCTTCCGCGAGCGGCGGGACGTGGACGCGCAGCCCCTGACGCTGGGACACGCCAAGGACCCGCAGGTGGTGTCCCTGAGCCGCAACCAGGCGCTCGTGGTGTGGTCGCACGAACTGGAGGGCGGCCATCGCATCGCGACGAGCCGCTACACCGCCAGCCAGGGGTGGGGCAGGGCGCTGCTGCTCGACACGGCGCCGTCCGCGCAGAGTGGCTTCCCCCGGCTCTCCGTGAGCCCCACGGGCGTGGGCGTGGCCACGTGGCTGCACGGCGGCGAGGTGCCGGGCCTGGGCGTCAGCGTGTTCCAGTAGCCGCCGCGCACGCGCGCGTTGCCTGGAAGCGGCGGCTGGTCTTTCCTGCCGGGCGATGCCTGGTGAGTTCGACTTCATCCGCCGCTTCCTGCACCACTTCCCCAAGGCCCGCGTGCCGGTGGGGCCGGGCGATGACTGCGCGGTGCTCGCGCCGTCGCGCGGCGCGCTGTGTGTCACCACCGACGCCGTGGTGGAGGACGTGCACTTCACCCGCGCGGGCTTCTCCCCGGCGGACATCGGCCACAAGGCCCTGGCGGTGAACCTCTCCGACGTGGCCGCCATGGGCGCCACGCCGCGCTGGTTCGTCTGCGCGCTCGCGCTGCCTCGAGACTTCCCCGCGGCCCACCTGTCTGGAATCGCCCGGGGCATGGCCGCGCTGGCGCGCGAGCACCGCGTGGACCTGGTGGGCGGCAACTTCACCTCCGCGCGCGAGCTGTCCGTCACAATCACCGCCACGGGCGAGCTGTCACGTCCACCGCTCACCCGCTCGGGCGCCCGGCCCGGGGACTGGCTCTATGTGTCCGGCACGCTGGGCGACGCGAGGCTCGGCCTTGTCCACTTGAAGGCCGGTTTGAAACGCGGCGCCGCCGTTCGCCGCCAGCGCCGCCCCGTGCCGCGCGTGGCCCTGGGCCAGCTCGCCTCGCGCTTTGCGTCCGCTGCGCTGGATGTTTCCGATGGGCTTGCACAAGACCTGGGTCACCTGTGCACCGCATCGGGAGTGCGGGCGGTGGTGGAGCTGGCGCGTCTGCCCATGTCCGCGGCGGTGCGGCGGGAGCTGGGGCCGGAGGGGGCGCTGGCGGGAGGCGAGGACTACGAGCTCTTGCTGGCGGTGGCATCGGGGCGCGGGCGGGCATTCGAGCGGGCGTGTGCTCGCGGCGGGCACGTCGTCACGCGCGTGGGCGTGCTGTCAGAGGGCGCGGGGTGGGTGATCCACGATGAAGCGGGACGCGCGGTGCGCCGGCCGGGCGGGTTCGACCACTTCCGGTAGCATCCCAGGTGGATTGACCCTGTCCGACAGCAAGGCTAAACCCAAGGCGCTTCCGCACCACCCCCGAAAGCATCCCGTGCGCCGTCCCCTACGTGACGACACTGCCCCTGGCCTGACCCCTCGCCGCGAGCCCATGCAGCGGCTCCTTCGCGCCGTGGAGGGTCCCCGTGCGACCAAAGAGGTCTCCCTCCGCCAGGTCATCTTCAATGGCTACGTCATGCTGGGGCTGGTGCTCATCGGCTGGATGTTCCTGGCGGACGCGCTCTTCAAGGACGTGTTCCCCCAGCTCGCGGCGTGGAAGGACGGGGTGCGGCTGGGCGTGGGCCTCCTGCTCACCCTCACCGCGGCGTTCCTGCTGCCTTCCTGGTTGGTGCGCATCACCCGCGTGAAGGTGCTCAGCCGCTCCGCCTATGAGATTTCGCAGGGAGACCTGTCCAAGCCGGTGGCCGCCGAGGGTGGCCGCACGCGCGACGAAATCGACGAGCTGACGGGCGCCATCATCCGCATGCAGGAGAACCTGCGGGAGCTGGTGGGCAAGATTCAGGAGACGGCCAAGAGCGTGGCGGATACCGCCATCGACCTGCAGCGCTCGGCGGAGAACGTCAACGGGTCCACGGAGGAAGTGGGCTCGTCGATGAACATCATCGCCGGGGGCGCGGAGTCGCAGTCGCAGCTGGTGTCCAAGGCGTCCAAGGTCATCACGGAGATGGCCAGCAGCATCCAGCGCGCGACGGGCAGCGCGGAGGACGCGGCGCGGACCACGGCGGAGACGAGCAGCGCGGCGGAGGACGGCTCCAAGGCGGCGCGGCTGGCCGGCGACAAGGTGAAGAAGGTCTTCAACCGAATCGAATCCGCCAGCCAGCAGGTGTTCGCCTTCGGCGAGAAGACGCAGGAGATTTCGAAGATTGTCGACGCCATCACCCAGGTGGCGCAGCAGACCAACCTCCTGGCGCTCAACGCGACGATTGAAGCGGCGCGCGCGGGTGAGTACGGGCGCGGCTTCGCGGTGGTGGCCGACGAGGTGCGCAAGCTGGCGGAGAGCGCGGGCCGTTCCGCCGAGCAGATTTCGAAGCTGGCGCGGGACATCTCCGGTCAGTCCACCTCCGTGGTGAGCGCCATGAAGGAAGGCATCGCGGAGCTGGCCGAGGGCCGCGAGGACCTCACCAACATCGTGCGCAGCATGGGCGCCATCACCGACACCATCCGCAAGGGTTCGGAGAAGGTGCACCTCATCTCCGAGAGCACCCGCGAGCAGCACAAGGGCAGCGAGGAGATGGTGAAGGCCATCGAGGAAATCAAGCTGGTGGCGCGCAACAACGCCGCGTCCACGGAGGCCATCCAGTCCGTCATCCAGGAGCAGACGGCCGCCGTGTCGCGCATGACGTCGCTGGCCAGCGAGCTGACCAACCTGTCCGTCGAGCTGCAGAGCGTGGTGCGCAGCTTCCGTCTGGGGCCATGAGCAAGTCCTCCGCTTCGTTGTCCGATGCCGCCCTGCGCGCCGTGGAAGTCCGTCTGCGCGAGGTCATGCTGGCGTTTCCCCACGTCACCGAGGAGTTCCCGTGGGGACACCGCACGGCCAAGGTGCGGGGGAAGATGTTCGCCGTCCTCGTCCTGGACGAGCAGGGGCTGACCGTCACCACCAAGCTGCCCCAGTCCCACGAGGCGGCGCTGATGCTCCCCTTCGCCGAACCCACCGGCTACGGCCTGGGCAAGAGCGGCTGGGTGACGGCGCGCTTCGCTCCCGGTGAGGTGGCCCCGGTGGAGCTGCTGTCCCTGTGGGTTCACGAGAGCTTCCGCGCCGTGGCGCCCAAGGCGGTGCTCGACGCCGTCGATGGTGGCAAGCCGCCGCGTTCGTCCCAGGTGAAGAAGTCCACCCCGGCCAGGAAGAAGGCCGTGTCGGTCGGGAAGAAGCCCACGTCGGCCGCGAAGAAAGTCGCGCCGGCCGCGAAGAAATCCACGCCGGCCGCCAGGAAGACGGTGGCGAAGAAGGCGGCGCCCGGGGTGAAGAAGCCCCGCACGGCGCGGCGCGCCACCGCGTCCCGCTCAAAGCAAAGCTGATACAACACGACCTCTGTGCGGCACGTCATCTTCCGGGTGGAGAAAGAACGCTACGGGCTGCCGCTGTCGGCGGTGCGGGAGGTCGTGGTTCCCCCGGAGAAGTTCACGCGGGTTCCGCGCGCGCCCCCGGCGATAACGGGGGTGATGAACCTGCGGGGCCGGGTGGTGACGGTGGTGGAGCTGCGCCAGCTCCTGGGGTTGCCGGACGGTGCCACGCCGCCGTCCCGCGTGGTTCTTCTGGACCGGGGCCGGAGGGATCTGGGACTGTTGGTGACGGACGTGGATGGAATCGAGGCGGTGGAGCGGGTGAGCACGGCACCGGGCAAGTCGACGCCGGCCATCCGTGGCGTTGCTCGGCTGGGCGGGCTGGGAGTGACCGTGCTGGATCCAGAGGGACTGGACGCCGCGGTGGTTGCCTTGTTCACCCATTCCAAGTGAGTAGCCCCCTGGAAAGCGCGGGTGATAGTGTCCGCGCTCCTCTAGGCTAGGCGATTCGGAGGCGGAGTTCTTCACATGGCTAAGCGGGTCCTGGTCGTCGACGATGCCATCTTCATGCGCAACATGATCAAGGACATCTTCGCGTCTGGAGGGTTCGAGGTCGTCGGCGAAGCGGCCAACGGTCTGGAAGCCGTGGAGAAGTACAAGGAGCTCAAGCCTGACCTCACCACGATGGACATCGTGATGCCCTTCAAGAGCGGCATCGAGGCCACGCGGGAGATCATCAAGCACGACAGCAGCGCGGTGGTCATCATGTGCTCCGCGCTCGGGCAGGAGAGCCTGGTGATGGAGGCCATCGAGGCGGGTGCCTCGGACTTCATCGTCAAGCCGTTCCGGGCCGAGGATGTGCTGGCCGTGGTGAAGAAGGTCCTGGGAGAGGCGTGAGCGGCATCGCCTCCGGGCGGGTTCGCGACGCTTCCTGACGAGGTCGGGCCATGACGATGGACATGTCCCGCTACCTGGGCCTCTTCATCTCGGAGGCCACCGAGCACCTGGAGGCGCTCGGGCGGGACCTGGTGCAGCTGGAGCGCGAAGGCTCCTCGAGCGCGGTGGACTCGATGTTCCGCCATGCCCACTCGGTGAAGGGCATGGCGTCGTCCATGGGCTTCGAGCCCATCGCCATCGTCGCGCATCGGGTGGAAGACCTGGTGGACGCCGTTCGGCAGGACCGTGGCCGGTTGGACCGGGACCTGGTGGACCTGCTGCTGAGCGCCTCGGACACGCTGCTGGCGCAGGTGCGCGCGGTGGCGGAGGGACGCCCACCGGATGACGCGTCGGCGCTGCTCGCGCAGCTGGGTGTCCGCGTCACGGCGATGACGGGCCATGCGCCCACCGCCACCCGCGTCGCCAAGGTCACCGTGCTCAAGCCGGAGGGCTCCGACAACGGAGAGGACCCCGGCTCGGGCTCGTCGGGCAGCGGCGGTGCGTCCGGCTCTGGTTCGTCGGGCGCCGGCGGCGCGTCCGGCTCGGGCTCGGGCTCCGGCTCGTCGGGCAGCGGCGGCGCGACTGGCTCCGGCACGGGTTCGTCGGGCAGCGGCGGTGCGGGCTCCACGGGGTCCACGCCTTCGAGCACGCCCGAGTCGGGCTCGGGTGGCGGCACGTCCTCGGGGACGTCCGGGAGCTCGACTCCCGCGCCGGACACGTCGTCTGGCGGAACACCGGGGCCGGGCTCGCAAGGCACGACTCCCGGCAATGGCTCTCAAGCCTCGGGCGCCGTCGCGCCGGACGCGCCAGCTCGGCTGACGGCTCCGGAGACCGGAGTGGGAGGCGTGCGGGAGGTGCTGGGAATCGGCGCGCCTCCGTCCTCCGGCAATGGCATGGCGTCCCCGGCGACGCCGCCCGTGCTCCCCGAGACGCTGGTCGCGGACCTGGGGACGGCCCTCAAGGCGGCCTCCACGGGAGTGCTTCCCGACGACCGCGCCACCCAGCGCTGGGCGGTGCGGCTGCGCATCTCCCCCACGTGTCAGGTGCCCGGCGTGCGGGCCTTCCTGGTGCACAAGCGGCTCACCACCCTGGGCACGCTGGTGGACCTGCGGCCCGCGCTGGAGGAGCTGAAGGCCGGGCGCATCCCGGACGGCTACATCCAACTGGAGCTGGAGACGTCCGTGGGCGAGGCGGGCATCCAGTCCTCGCTCAAGAACGTGGCGGAAGTCGACGTTGTCTCGGTGAAGCTGGCCGTGGCCGTCCCGGTGCCAGTGGTCGTCCCCACGACGACGGCCGAGGGGGGCCGTGCGACGGGAGACTCTTCGGCGCGCACGGTGCGCGTGCGCACGGAGTTGCTCGACTACTTCCTCGACACGGTGGGCGAGCTGATGCTCGCCACGGCGCGCCTGCGCGAGGTGGGCAAGGTGCTGCCGGAGAACGTGCGGCCCGTGCTGGACGAGGGCGTCTACCGGCTGCACACGCTGGTGAAGGACCTGCACGACAAGGTGATGTCGGCGCGCATGACGCCGCTGTCGCTCATCACCGACCGGCTGCCCCGCGCGGCGCGCGACATCGCCCGCCGCAAGGAGCGCGAGGTCGACCTGGTCATCACCGGCGCCGAAATCGAGCTGGACCGCGCCATCCTCGACGAGCTGGCGGACCCGCTGCTGCACCTCTTGCGCAACTGCATCGACCACGGCCTCGAATCCCCCGAGGAGCGCATCGCCGCGAAGAAGGGCCCGCGCGGGCGCGTGCTCGTGGCCGTCAAGCGCGCCAGGGACCGCGTCATCCTCGAGCTGGAGGACGACGGCCGGGGCATGAACCCCGCGAAGCTGAAGGCCGCGGCGGTGGCGCGCGGCCTGCTCCCTCCGGAGGTCGCCACACGGCTGACGGACCGGGAAGCGTTCATGCTGTCGTGCCTGCCAGGGGTGTCCACGGCGAAGGACATCACGGACATCTCCGGGCGGGGCGTGGGCATGGACGCCGTCAAGCGCGTGGTGGAGAGCGTGGGCGGCACGCTCGAAATCGACAGCGAGCCGGGCCGGGGCACGCGCTTCACGCTGCGGCTGCCGCTGACGGTGGCGGTGGTGCACCTGCTGCTGGTGGAGGTGGGGGACGAGGTGTTCGGCCTGCCCATCGCCAAGGTGGTGGGCGCCACGGAGGCGGACGGCGACGCGCTCAGCCGCAGCCGCGAGACGGCGCTGCTGCCGCATGGCAACTCGCTGTTGCCCGTGCATGCGCTGGACACGCTCGTCGGGGTGCCGTCGCCGGGGCTGCGGGGTGTGCGGCCCTTCGTGGTGATGGAGGGTGACTCCGGCCGGGTGGCGCTGGGCGTGGACCGGCTGCTGGGGCAGGAGGAAGTGGTGCTCAAGCCGCTGTCACGGCCGCTGGATTTGTTGCCGGGACTCTCCGGTGTGACCATCCTCGGAAGCGGCCGTCCGGTCTTCATCCTGGATGTGCCGAGGTTACTGTCCGCGTGAGCTTTCCCCTCCCCAGCGACGCGCAGCTCGATGCCCTGCGCGAGGTGGCCAACATCGGCTGTGGCCATGCCGCCAACGCCCTCTCCCGCCTGATGGGCGGGCGCCAGGTCGACCTGTCCGTCCCTCGGGTGGTGCTCACCGGCCCCTCGGACGCCGCGGGGTTGCTGGGGGGAGACGCGCCCGCGGTGGCGGCCTGGCTCTCCATCACCGGCGCGCTGCGGGGCGTGTTGATGCTGGCGATGCCGCTGGCGGATGGAACGGCGCTGGAGACGCTGCTCTTGGGCGGGCAGGGGGCCGGGCAGGCCGAGCGTGACAGCGCGGTGTCGGAGGCCGCCAACATCGTCGCGAGCGCCTGCCTGTCCGCCATCGGCAAGCTGACGTCGTGGCGACTGATGCCGTCGGTGCCCACGCTGCGCAGGGACACGGCGCGAGCGCTGGTGGACGCGGCGGTGTCCCAGGTGGAGGGCGATGCCAGCCGCGTGGTGGTGCTGGAGGCGCGCTTCATGGCGGCGGCGACTCCGCCGGTGAGCGGGCAGCTGCTCCTGGTGCTGGAGCGGGACAGCTCCCGGGCGCTCCTGGCGCGGCTGGGCGTGTAGCCCGTTTCGGAGTAGACGGGCCCCATGGATGAGAAGGCGCTGAAGCAGCTCCTGGGGAGCGTGAAGTCGGGCCGCGTCTCGGTGGACGCCGCCGTGGGCAAGCTCAAGGATTTGCCCTTCGCGGAGCTGGGCTACGCGACGCTCGACACCCACCGCAACCTCCGCTTCGGTTTCCCCGAGGTGGTGCTGGGCGAGCCGAAGACGGTGGAGCAGCTGTTGGGCATCGTCGGCGCGCTGGTGGAGCGCAAGCAGACGGTACTGGTGACGCGGCTGCAGCCGGACAAGGCCGAGGTCCTCGTGTCGCGCTTCCCCAAGGGGCTGTACCACCCGGTGGCGCGCATCTTCCATCTCAAGCAGGGCAAGGTGCGCTCGGGCAAGGTGGCCATCGTCACCGCGGGCACCAGCGACATCCCCGTGGCGGAAGAGGCCGCGGTGACGGCCGAGGCCATGGGCGCGGAGGTGCGGCGCGTCTACGACGTGGGCGTGGCGGGCATCCACCGGCTGTTGCGGCGCCGGGAGGAAATCCAGGAGTGCCACGTCGCGGTGGTGGTGGCCGGCATGGAGGGGGCGCTCGCGAGCGCGCTGGGGGGGCTCGTGGGCATCCCCGTCGTCGCGGTGCCCACGTCCGTGGGCTACGGCGCCAACTTCAAGGGCCTGTCCGCGCTGCTGGCGATGGTGAACTCGTGCGCCTCCAACGTGGCGACGATGAACATCGACAACGGCTTCGGTGGAGGCTTCTACGCGGCGCTCGTCTCCCGCACGAAGGGACGGCGGTGAGCCCCATGCGACGCATCCTCTACCTGGAGCCGGTGGGCGGCATCGCCGGGGACATGTTTCTGGCGGCGGGCATCGACCTGGGGCTCAAGCCCGCGGCGATTGAAGCCGCGCTGCGGGGCCTGAGCGTCCCAGGGTGGAAGCTGGCGGTGAGTCGCGCCGTGCGCCACGCCATCAGCGGCACCCACCTGGATGTGGTGTTGGACACGCGCGAGGCGCATCCGCACCGCGCCTATGCGGACATCCGCCGCCTCATCGAGTCCGCGTCCACGCTGTCGCCTCGCGTGAAGGAGCGCGCGCTCGCGGTGTTCCGCGCCATTGGCGAGGCCGAGGCCAAGGTCCACGGCGTGTCCATCGACGACATCCACTTCCACGAGGTGGGCGCGGTGGACTCCATCGTCGACATCTGCGGCGCGGCGGTGGTGCTGGAGTTGTTGGGCGACCCGGAGGTCCACGCGGCGCCGCCCCCGCTGGGCAGCGGCTCCATCCGCGTGGCGCATGGCACCATGCCCATTCCGGTGCCGGCCACGCTGGAGCTGTTGCGAGACGTGCCCGTGCGCTTCGAGGGCGTGGGTGAGCTGACGACGCCCACTGGCGCGGCGCTGCTCAAGGTGCTCGCGCACATTGGCCACCCTCCCGACTTCATCGTGGAGAAGGTGGGCTACGGCGTGGGCACCAAGGACTTCAAGGACAGGCCCAACGTGCTGCGTGCGTCCCTGGGCCGCATGGAGGCGACGCGCTCGGAGGGGCTGTGGGTGGTGGAGGCCAACCTGGACGACGCCACGCCCCAACTGCTGGGACACCTGGTGGAGCGGCTGCTCGCCGTCGACGCGCTGGATGCGTGGGTGACGCCCGTGGTCATGAAGAAGAGCCGCCCCGGGCACCTCTTGAGCGCCCTGGTGGAAGGCGGCCTGCGCGACACGGTGGTGGACACGCTGCTGCGCGAGTCCACCACGCTGGGCGTGCGCTACCACCGCGTGGAGCGACAGGCGCTGGAGCGCGACTGGGTGGAGGTGGAGACGCCTTGGGGCAAGGTGCGCGTGAAGCGCGGCCTGCGCGATGGCGCCGTCCTCAACGCGCACCCCGAATTCGAGGACTGCCGCCGCCTCGCGGAGGCCGCCGGTGTCCCGCTCAAGCAGGTGGTCGCCGCGGCCCTGGTGGCGCTCAGCCAGCGAAGCTGAGCCGCGGTCCTCCAGGTTGTGTAAGGCCCCCCCGGCCAGATGACGGATGAACCGGGGGACATGGTCATGCGAAAACATTCTTGCTAGTTTGTTTCTGGCAAGAGGGGGAAATTCCATGACTGATGCAATCCGTAGGAGCCTGGGGCCTGTCATCCGGACGGTGGGGAACGTCGCCATCGAGAAGACGGTGCCGCCGCCGCTGCAGCAGGTGGCCAAGGCGGCCATGAACTTCGCGGTGTCGTCGTTCGAGCAGGCCCGACCCGCTCGCGCGCAGGTGTCGCTGGAGGTCCCGCCGCCTCCCGTGACGAACGCGTCGGTGCAGGGCAACGACAGGCTGGAGGTGGGGGACAAGCTCCAGGTGGAATCGGGGATTGGGGTGAATCTGCGGGAGCGCCCGTTGGCGTCCTCCAGGGACCTTGGCGGCTTCAGGAACGGGGAGCGATTGGAGGTCATCGCGCCGCCGCAGGGCTCGCCGGAGCAGGCTGGCTTCGTCTACGTGCGCGGCCCCGATGGGAGCACGGGCTGGGTGAGCACGTCCTTCACCCGGGAGCTGACGGAGGCCGAGGCGGCGCAGGCGCCCGTGGCGGTGGGGACTCCCAGCGACGAAAACACGGCGGCCTCGGCGGAGTACCAGGACGTCTACGTCGACCAGTTCGGCGCCGAGGGAGACGTGGGCGGCGACGGCGAGAACGCCAACTGTGGTCCTTCAGCCACCCTCACGGCGCTGCGCAACGAGGGCCTGGAGATTCCGGCCATCCCCGACCTCGTCACCACGCACGGTCAGGACACCACGGGCGCGGAAGTGCAGGCGGTGCGCTACTGGGGCAATCACGAGAACGACTCCGGCGATGACGGTGTCAGCACGAATGACCAGGGCGAGGTCGTCTACGCGTTGGGGGAGAACGGGAGCTACACCGGCACCACGGACATCGAGCACGCGGTGACGGCCGCGGGCGGCACCTTCTACCGGCCGGCGGCGAATCCAGGGGCCATCGCGGATGCCATTCGCGATGGCAGCACGGTGGTCATCTCCGGCTCGTTCTTCGAGTACTCGACGGCGACAGACCTGACGCCCGAGGCGTTGAGGGCCCCCGAGGGTCGCGTCTACGTGGACGACAACGGTGACTTCCTCCCCGACGAGAACGCGGCGGGTGAGTACAGCCTCGCCACCGAGAAGAAGAAGGACACCTGGACCCAGGGCGGTGGCGCCATCGAACACTTCGTCGCCGTGGTGGGCGTGACGGACGAGGGCAACTTCATCGTGTGTGACCCCGCGCATCCCTCGAAGGCGCCCATCGAGGTGTCTCCCGAGAAGCTCGATGCCTTCATGCGTGGCAACCGCAGCGCCATCGCCATCGACGGTCCGACGACCGAGGCCTCGTAGTCGCGAGGAGTCCAGGTCCGGGGTGCCGCCCTTCGCCAGTTCGGGTGGCGCGGGCACCCCGGCCGTTCATCGCCAGCGCCTGAACCGGCTCCGCCACGGTGTGAACAACAGGGCAAGGAGGAACATCATCCCGATGCCCACCCAGCGCACGTCGCCCGGGCCGAAGCGAAGCAGTCCGAGCGTCACCCCGACATAGGCCCCCATGGCGAGGCACCGCGCGAACGTCGAGGGCAGCAGGGCCAGCAGCCCGGTGCCCACGGTGGAGTGACGCGCGAAGAGGCGCCACGCGCCGTGCTTCTGCTCCTCCGCGCGCAGCTTCCCCAGGAGGAACGCGTAGCGCTCCGAGTCCTCGCGGCGCTCCTGCTCCAGCCGTTGGAGCGCGCCCTCCCGCTCGACGCCGAGCTGCTTCGCGCGCTGCTCCCGGTGCTCGCGCGTGAGCTGCTCCCTGTAGGCGAGCTGCTCGGGCGTCCCCAGGTCCGCGCCGCACTGCTGGCAGTGTTTCGCGAAGCGGCCGTTGTTCGACGCGCAGACGACGCAGCGGGGAAAGTCCGGCCCGTCGTCTTCCGAGCTGTCGGGCCGCTGCTCCAACACCACCGGGGCCTGGGCCTTGAAGCGCTCCAGGTGCGCCTCGGGGACCTCGCCCTGGGGCAGCGCGCCGCGCTCGGCGATGTCCTCGAAGCGGCGGCCTCCGTCTTGAAGCTGGGGTGGCAGCTCCCGCTTCGCGCGCTCGCCCCGGTCCTTCTCCAGGTGGAGGAAGCGCGACAGCTTGGAGCTCATGTCGCCCTCTGGGGCAGGGTCCTCCCGGACGAGGCCGGACGCGTGCGGCCTCTCGCCCAGTCGCGCAGCCGGCGAATCTCGTCGTGCATCGTCACCGACAGCGGGAAGGTGTCCTGGATGGTGCGCACCAGATGCCGCTGGGCCAGCTCGGTGTCCTCCGCGAAGGCTTCATAGAGCCCGGCCACCACCACCTGCTCGATTTCGGCGCCGCTGAAGCCCTCGGTGAGCGTGGCCAGCTCCTCCGTCGAGAAGCCCTCTGGCTCCCGCTTCCTCCGTCGCAGGTGGATGCGGAAGATGGCCTCGCGCTCGGCCTGCTCGGGCAGGTCGATGAAGAAGATTTCGTCGAAGCGTCCCTTGCGAAGGACCTCCGGCGGCAGGCCGTCGATGCGGTTGGCCGTGGCCACCACGAACACCGGCGCCGTCTTCTCCTGGAGCCACGTCAACAGCGTGCCGAAGACGCGCGCGGACACGCCGGTGTCTCCCGCGCCGGAGGAGGCCACGCCGGACAGCCCCTTCTCGATTTCGTCCACCCACAACACCACCGGCGCCACGCTCTCCGCCACGCGGATGGCCTTGCGCAGGTTCTCCTCGGAGGAGCCAATCAGCCCGCTGAAGATGCGGCCCATGTCCAGCCGCAAGAGCGGCAGGTTCCAGTGCGCGGACACGGCCTTCGCGGTGAGGCTCTTGCCACAGCCCTGCACGCCCAGGAGCAAGAGGCCTCGGGGCTCCGGCAGGCCGAACTGGCGGGCCCGCTCGCCGAAGGCCGCGGTGCGCTGGCTCAGCCACCCCTTGAGGTTCTCCAGCCCCCCCACGTTCCCCAGCGACTCCTCGGGCGGGTAGTACTCGAGCAACCCGCTCTTGCGAATCACCTGCCGCTTCTCGTCCTGGATGCGCTTGATGTCCTCGGGGCCCAGCTTGCCGTCATGGGCAATGGCCTTGGCGAAGGCGTTCTCCGCCTCCGCCATCGTCAGCCCGAGCGCCGCCTTGATGAGCTGGTCGGCGTGGTCCCTCGACAGGTCGATGGTCGCCTTGTTGGTGCGCCGCACCACCGCGACAATCTCTCTCAGGAGCTGGAGCAAATCGTTGTACCCGGGCATGGGCACGTCGATGACGGAGATTTCCTTCTCCAGCTCCACGGGGATGAGCAGGGTGGGCGACAGGAGGATGACGGTGGTGAAGGTGCTCTTGAGGAAGTGCGCCAGTTCCCGCAGCGCGCGCACCACACCCCGGTCCTCGAGGTAGGGATGGAAGTCCTTGAGCACCACCAGCGCGGGCTCGCCCAGTTTCTCGATGGCGGCCATCGCGTCGATGGGATTGCGCGTGTCCTCTGGCAGTGGCGCGGTGCGCGAGGTGCCCATGCTGCGCAGGCCCCGGGTGATGGACCAGGTGAAGAGGGCCTTGCCGTGTGCGCGCGCCAGCTCCGCGAGGATGGCGTCCACGCGGTGCTCCTCCCACGACACCAGGTAGAGCAACGGGTAGCGAGCCCGCACGAAGATGTCGAGCTCCTCGAGCCACGGCTCGGCGGGACGGGAGACGCGGGCGCTGCCGGGGGAGAAGGACGACATTCGTCCAGTACTCTAGTGGGCACCGCGCGGAAGCGAAAACGCGGGTGCCCACGGGAGTGGCGTGCGTCCGACAGGGCTCTACGCGGGCCGGCTCGGCGCGATGAGGGTGAAGGCCGCCCCCACCGGGTCCGTCACCACGGAGTAGCGACCATGGGGCGAGTCGGTGGGCTTCACGTGGACCTTGCCGCCCAGCTCGGTGACCTTGCGCACCGAGGCGTCCGTGTCCGTGACGGCGAAGTAGTTCATCCAGTGGGGCGGCAGGTCGGCGGGCCACTGCGCGGTCATCTGGAGCACTCCGGCCACGGGTTCGCTCCCTTTGTCGAGGGTCCAGTAGTCCATGCCGAGGTCCAGCTTCTTGGCCTCCAGGCCCAAGAGGGCGGAGTAGAAGTCCTTCGCGCGGATGCCGTCGCGGGTGTTCACCTCGTGCCAGGCCATGGTGCCGGGCTCTCCCACGAGCTGCGCGCCTTTGTGCCCGCGTGATTGCCAGAGCCCGAAGCTCGCGCCCGTGGGGTCCGTACAGAAGGCGAGCCGGCCCGCGTCGAAGACATCCATGGGGGCTATCGCCACCTTGCCTCCCAGCTTCTCAGCGCGTTGGACGAAGGCATCCACGTCATCCGCCTCGAAGTAGACGCTCCAGGCGGTGGGGTAGGGCGCGTCCTTGGGCTTCAGGCCGATGCCGGCCACCATGCGGCCGTTGAGCTGGCACATCGAATAGAACCCCGACTCCTCGGGACCGATGAGGTAGGTCCATCCAAACAGCGCGCTGTAGAAGGCGCGGGTCCGTTCCAGGTCGGGCGTCGTCAGGTCCATCCAGGTGGGCGTTCCGACCGCATGCGCTTCGACTGTCGGCATGTCGTGCTCCTTCATGGGGTGGGGCTTCGTGCGGGTGAAAGGTAGCCACCGCCGGGGAAGTCGCGCGAGCCACCTTGCCTGCTCTGTCTGTCCGGAGGGAGTGGGCCCTTGTCGCGGCGTGTCCTTCACGCCGCCGAGGAGGAAGGCACGTGGACCCTCCGGCCCTCTTCGTTGGAGCGGAGCGCCGCCGCGATGACCTCCTGGACGATGGCGCCGTCTTCCACCGTGGCGAGCCCGTCGCGGGGTGCGCCGCGCAGCAGGCCGAGGAATCGGCGCGCACCTTCTTCGTGGGCGCGGGCCCAGGGCTCGGGCTCGCCGGGTCGGGGCTCGACGCCGGGGGCGAGGTCCTTCCAGGTGCCTTGCTCGAAGCCGCGTACGGGGGAGATGCACCAGCCTCCGCGCGAGGGCACGTAGCCCCCGGAGAAGCCCACCTCCCAATCATGGCCGAGCAACGTCCATCCACCGTGAAGGCCCGGCTCCGGACATGCGGCATGCGTGAGCACCAGCACGGCTCCGGAGGAGAGTCCCACGTGCAACGCGGCGGTGTGCACGGGCTGGCCGGAGAGCGAGGCCTGCACCCAGACAGGCGCGTGTCCTGTCAGCCACAAGGCCGCGTCGATGACGTGCGACAGGCCGCCCCAGTCTCCGGATTCGCCCGTGCGGGGCGCGTCGGGTGCATCGTCGCCGATGGACGTGAAGCCAGTGCGCAGCGTGAGGACGAGGTGGCGCACGGAGCGTCCCCGGAGCCAGAGCTTCAGGGCGCGAAGGGGCGGCAGCATGCGGTAGGGGAAGTTGACGGCGCTGGGCGTCGGGGTGTCGTGGGCGCGGCGTGCCACGAGGCGTGCTTCTTCGACGGTGCGAGTCAGGGGCTTCTCGCAGAGCACCGCGCGTCCGGAATCCAGGGCGGCGAGTACATGGGTTGCGTGCAGTGCGTCTGGGCTCGCCACGACCACCGCGTCCACGGCGGCGCACAGTTGATGCACGTCCGTGGTGGCCAGGGGAATGCCTTCCTGCTCGGCCGCGATTCGGGTGGCCACGGGGTCGCGTCCGCACAGGGCCGCGACATCCGCGCCCGCCGCGCGGAAGGCTCCCACGTGCATGCGCCCCCACTTCGTCCCGATGATTCCAATGCGCGCCATGGGGGCGCAGCCTGCCAGAGACCGAGGTCCGAGCGTGTACCCACGCTGATGGAAGAGCGCCCTCACGGTGTCGGCCAGCGAAGCGAGGCCCTTCGCGTCATGCCCATCGAACCGTGCTGGCGAGCGGCTGGCGTGAATGCCGCCGCTGCGGACATTCGAGCCCGTCGGGTACGACCCTCGCGGTGTCGGCCCGCGAAGCGAGGCCCTCCATGCCGTGCCGGCAAGCACGGGCCGAGCAACTGGCATGAATGCAGCCGCTGCGGCCATGCCAGCCCGTCCGATACGACTCTCACGGTGTCGCCTCGCGAAGCGAGGCCGTTCGTGTCATGCCGTGCCGGCACGCATGGGGCGAGCACGCCTCCGCTGGGGACATGCGATGCTGTGCGCGGCCCGGCCTTCACATCCGGGCACGCCCGAGACGAGGCCCCTTGATGCAGCCCGCGGTTCCCCTGTCCTCGACGCCCTCCGCCGACTTCGTCGCTCCGTACTTCGCTCCCGTGCGCGGCACGCGAGAAGAAGCCCGGGTGCCGCTGGTGCTCGCCGGCGTGCTGGCTCCCATTCTCATCGCCACGTTGCTGCTCAGCCCGGAGGGCCCGCTCAACTGGCTGCTCGAAGTGGGCCCAGGCCTCATCGGCATGGTCGTCCTGGCCGCCACCTTCCGCCGCTTCCCCATGTCTCGCTGGGTCTACGTCTGCGTCTTCCTGCACGTGCTCGTGCTGACGTACGGCGGCTACTACACCTATGCCCTCACGCCCCTGGGCGACTGGGCGCGAGACACCTTCCACCTGTCGCGCAACCCCTATGACCGGCTGGGGCACTTCGTTCAGGGCTTCTTCCCCGCGTTCATCATCCGCGAGGTGCTGCTGCGCGCCACGCCCCTGCGGCGCGGCGGTTGGCTGAACTTCCTCACCGGCTCGGTGGCGCTGGCCATCAGCGCCTCCTACGAGCTGCTGGAGTGGTGGGCCGCGCTCGTGTTGGACCCCGAGGGCGGCGACAAGTTCCTCGGCTCGCAGGGCGACATCTGGGACGCGCAGTGGGACATGTTCCTCGCCCTCTGCGGCGCCACCCTGGCCATGGCCCTCTTCGGCCGTGCCCACCTGCGAAGCGTGGAGCGACTGGTGGCGCGCGCGAAGCTCACATCCACTTGAGCGAGTAGCGCCGCACGGTGTGCCGAGGCGTCATCTTCGCCTCGGTGACTATCTTCCCGAACCCCATCAGGAAGCCGCGGAACGTCCCCAAGAGCAGCGGCGCGGGAAGGCGCGAGCCGCTCTCCAGCTCCGCCGCCAGGGGCATGAAGGCCACGGTGCGCGTGCTGTCCGTCGCGGGCAGGTCCTTCACCAGCGCGCGCAGCACCAAGTCGAAGTCGCTGAACACCTTCTCCACCGAGTCGAAGCCCTTCGCCCGAGCCAGCGGCAGCGTGCGCATCGCCGAGCGCTGGGCGATGGCCTCCACCGCCCTGTCTCCCAGCGCCGCGTGCAGCTCCCCCGTCATGCGCACGTAGTCCTCCCACGCGTACCACGTGTCGTCACGCATGCTGTTGATGGTGCGCTGGTGCGCTGGAAAGCGCGAAGACGCTGCCGTCATCGCGCCGAGGATGGCCTTGAACCAGGCGCCCTGGATTTCGCCGGACATGAGTTGCTCCCCTGACTGGAGAGCACTCCACCCGCGTGGCCCCTCGCGAACCAGAGGGCCCCCCACGCGGGCGTGCACGGCACGACGCTCGCGAGCGTCGAGGACAGGTCTTCCGTCTCCCGGTGGATGCTCCGCGCGTGCTCCGCAGGACACCCGCCCGGAGCGCTACACCGGCAGCCGCACCTGCACCCGCGTGTGGCCCGGCTCGGAGAGGACGCGCACGTCACCGCCGTGCCGCTCGATGATGCGCCGGCTGATGTCCAGCCCCAGCCCCGCCGCGTGCGGCTTCGTGCTGAAGAAGGGCTCGAAGATGCGCGGCATCAAGTCCCTGGGAATCCCAGGCCCGTCGTCGGCGACCTCCGCCACCACCTGACCGGCTTCCGTCCAGGTGCGCAGCTTCAGCGTCCCGCCGCGCTCACCCAGCGCCTCCAGCGCGTTCAACACCAGCTGCGTCCACACCTCGTCCAGCGCGCCACCCTCCGCGCTCAGCTTCGGGGCTGTCCGCTCGTACTGTCGCTCCACGGTGACGTGGCCGCCGTCCAGCCGGTGGCGCAACACGCCCAGCGCGGTCTCCAGGCCGTCATGCACGTCCACTTCCGTGGCCGGTGCCCGGTCCATGAAGCTGTACGCCTGCACCGCTTCCACGAGGGCGGAGACACGGGCACTGCCGCGCTCCACTTCCGCCAGCAGCACGTCGCCGCTCACCGCCGCCACCAGCCAGGACAGCGTGTCGCGCAGCAGCGCCTCGCCCACGCGGTGCGCCACCGAGTCCAGCCACGCCACGTCCAGCCCGGACGCCACCAGCGCGGGCGCGACGTCCCACGCGTCCGTCATGCCGCGAATCTCCAGCCACGCGCCCACGTCCTCCTCGCGCCGCGTCCGCGCGAGCGGCTCCAGCGCGGGAGTCGCCCGGCCGCGGTCGGCGGCCTCGCGAGGCAGTGCGAGCAACGCGCCACGCTGCGCGGAGGACAGGCCATGCTGCCCCAGCGCCATGGCCCGAGCGGACACCAGGCGCAGCGTGTCGCGCAGTCGTGTCGCGCTCCGGTTCGCCGCCGTCGCCGGGTTGCCCAGCTCCGGTGCGAGCCCCGCCACCATCTGCCCGGGCGTCAGCAGCCCGGGCTGCTGCGTGGACACCACTTCCTGCGGCTGGGTGCGCTGGGCCGCCACCTCCATGAGCCCCCGTCCCAGCGAGGGCGCCTGCCGCAAGAGCTCCCAGAAGGCGGCGGGCTCCAACCTCAGCAAGCGCACGTCCGTCTGCGCATGGCCGGTGGTGGGATAGGGGGAGTTCAGGAAGAGGATGAGCTCCCCGAAGATGTCGCCCGCCTCCAGCGTGCCCGTGGGGGCGTCCTGGTCTCCCACCCGGCGGGACCACACCGTGCGTCCCTCGAGGATGACGGACAGGCCGTCGGCGGGGTCTCCCTGCGCGGCGACTCGAGTCCCTGCGGCGAAGTGAAGCTGGCGCCCATGACTGGCCACCCAGTGGAGCTGCTCGTCGCCCAGCCGGGAGAACAGTGAAACCCGGCGCAGCGCTGTGACGATGTCCTCGCTTCCCATGTCCCTTCGATGCTGCCTGGGTCCGAGGAAGGGTGTCCATCTCCGGATGGCCCCGTGGACCCGGAATCGACATGGACCGTGGGATGCAAGCCCTGTAGGCGCCCGGCGCCTTGGGGCTCGAGGGGGGCCTCACCCGACTGGGAGCAGGCGGCCACCGCCTGGCTGTCCGCTCCCGCGCGACGCATGTCCGGCAGGGTGGCGGACGACGGAGCATGTGGGGAAGCGAGACTCGCGGACGGGGCGCAATGTTGGGGGAACCCTGACAGGAAGGAGCTCCGCATGGAGCCGCACGCCGCTCCCCATCCGCGCACGGAGGCCCCGGGTCTGTCGCCGGTGAGCACTCCGCCCACCTCGGCAGGAGCGGAGGAAGGCGACGCGGCGGCTGTCTTCCTGTCGGAGCTGCGGACCGTCTCGCTCTTCTCCGACGTGGACCCCGAGGAGGCCGAGTGGCTGCGCGGCGAGTCCACGCACGTGGAGCTTCAACCCCAGGAGTGGCTGGGCCACGAAGGGGAACCCGCTGCCTTCTACCTCATCCTGCAGGGGGAGCTGCGCATCACCAAGACGGTGGGAGGCGTGGAGACGCTCGTCTCCGTGTTCCGCGCCGGAGAGTTCTTCGGGGAGGTGCCGCTGCTGCTCGGCCAGCGCTTCCTCGCCAGCAGCCGTGCCCTCTCGTACTGCCGGTTGGTGCGGCTCAGTCACAAGGCCTTCTGGCAGATGCTCGCGGAGTGCCCCACGGCGAACCGGGAGATTCTCCGGAAGATGGCCGAGCGCATGAAGGCGCTCCAGTCCATCTCGCTCCAGCAGGAGAAGCTGGCGTCGCTCGGAACGCTGGCCGCGGGGCTGGCCCATGAGCTGAACAACCCCGTGTCGGCGGTGATGCGCGGCGTGCGCGAGCTGGGGGAGCGGCTGGGAGAGCTGCCCTCGCTGGCGCTGTCCCTGGACTGCCGCACGCTGTCCGAGCCCCAGGTGCGGGCGCTGGAGGCTCGCGCCTCGCTGGAGCCCGTCTCCCGCAGTCCCCTGGACCGGGGAGACGCGGAGGACGCGCTCGCGCGGTGGCTGGGCGCGCGCGGCGTGGAGGACGCGTGGGTGCTGGCGCCGGAGTTGGTGGAGTCGGGCCTGTCGCTCGAGCGACTGGAGCACGAGCTGGAGTCGCTGCAGGGCGACGTGCTGAAGGGCACGCTGCGCTGGGTGGCCGCGACGCGGGGAATCTCGGTGCTGCTCGAAGAGGTGGGGCAGGCGGGGGGACGCATCGCCGCGCTGGTGAACGCGGCCCGGGCGTACACGTACCTGGATGAAGCGCCGCTGCAGCGCGTGGACGTCCACGAGGGATTGGAGAGCACGCTGGCCGTGCTGGGGCATCGGCTGCGCGGCGTGCGCGTGGAGCGGGACTATGACCGGAGCCTGCCGCCCATCACCGCGTACGGCACGGAGCTGAACCAGGTGTGGACCAGTCTCATCGAGAACGCGGCCGACGCCATCAAGGAGAACGGCGGGGGCACGTTGCTGCTGCGCACGCGCGGCGACGGGGACCACGTGGAGGTGGAGGTGGTGGACGACGGCCCCGGCATCCCCGAGGACGTGCTGCCGCGGGTCTTCGACCCGTTCTTCACCACGAAGGGCGTGGGCGAGGGCACGGGCCTGGGGCTGAGCATCACCCACCGCGTGGTGTCCACGCTGCACCGAGGCGAGGTGGTCGTCACCTCCAGGCCGGGCGAGACGCGCTTCCGGGTCCGCCTGCCCCTCGAACTCGACAGCGCCTTCATCCCCGAGCCCGCGCGTCCGCGTGCGCCTTCTCCACAGCCGCGTCCGGAGCTCGAGGAGCTGCGCGGCGCGTAGCGGTGTCACCCCGGCGGAGGTGTCTTCAGCGGAAGCCGGACCTGGAAGGACGTGCGTCCGGGCTTCGACTCCACGCGCACGTCGCCATGGTGTCGGTCCACGACGACGCGGCGGGTGATGTCCAGACCCAGGCCCGTGCCCTCGCCCATGGGCTTGGTGGTGAAGAAGGGCTCCCAGATGCGCGGCAGCAGCTCCGGCGGCACTCCGGGCCCGTCATCCACCACCTCCACGAGCAGGAAGTCACCGTCCTTCGCGGTGCGCACGGTGAGGTGGCCCTTGCCGCCCATGGCGTCGATGGCGTTGTCGACGAGGTTGGTCCACACGTGGTTGAGCATGCCGGGCAGGGCCTGGACGCGCGGCAGGTCGTGGTCGTACTCGCGCTTCACCTCGACGCCGTGCTTCAGCTTGTAATTGAGGAGCAGCAGCGTGTTCTCCAGGCCCTCGTGGACGTCCACGGGTTCGAGCTGCTCCTTGCCCGCATGGGTATAGGACTTCACCGCGCCGGCCAGCTCCGCCAGGCGCGTGGTGCTCTGCTTCACCTCCGCGAGCAGCGCCCGCGTGCGCACCATCGCCTCCAACCACGCGAGCGCGTCCGGCAGCGCGTCGGCGGGAAGGGCCTGGGCCAGCGCCTCCAGCTTCTCCTGTCCGATGGCCGCGTCGAGCAGCGTGGGTGAGAGGTCCCACGCGTTCACCACGCCGCGTTCATCCATCCAGGTCGCGAGCGCGTCCTCCGCGTCACCTCGGGTCAGCGGGTCCAGGTCCCGCGTGGCGCCCCGGCCCTGGCTCTGCCGGCACGTGCGCAGGAGCAGCACGCGCTGCTCCTCCGTCAGCTTCCAGCGCTCCAGCGCGAGGGACAGGTCCTCCTGCGCGTCCATGGCCACGGTGAGCTGCTCGGTGGCGCGGCGGCCCGCGGAGGCGGGGTTGTTCATCTCGTGCGCCAGCCCCGCCGCATGGCGGCCCAGCGCGGCCAGCTTCTCCTGGCGCAGCAGCGTGCCTTCCAGGCATCGCAGACGCTCCTGGGGCTCCTTCACGTCCGCGGACACGTCACACCTCACTCAGGTATTGGTGGATGAAGGAGATGGCGATGGAGCCCTCGCCCACGCCGGATGCCACGCGCTTGATGGAGGCATGGCGCACGTCGCCCGCGGCGAAGATGCCCGGCACGCTCGTCTCCAGGAGGAACGGTGGACGGTCCGGCTTCCAGCCCTTGGGGCGCTGGCCTCCGGGCATCAGGTCCGGTCCGGTGAGGACGTAGCCGCGCGCGTCCCGGGCCACCAGTCCGTCCAGCCACTCCGTCCGGGGCACGGCGCCAATCATCACGAACAGCGTGCTGGCGGGCACGGTGCGCTCGGGTTGTCCCCGCGTGGCCAGGGTGAGGCGCTCCAGGTGGGCGCCGCCCTCCACGCGCGTCACCTCGGTGTCGAGCAGCACGGTGACGTTGAGCAGGGAGCGCACCTGTTCGACGAGGTAGTGGGACATGCCCCGCTCCAGCGAGTCGCCGCGCACCACCAGCGTCACCTGCCGGGCGAACTGCGCGAAGTAGAGCGCGGCCTGTCCCGCCGAGTTGGCGCCGCCGATGATGTAGACGTCCTCTTCCTTGCAGGACACCGCCTCCGTGCGCGACGAGCCGTAGTAGACGCCCGCGCCGGTGAGCGCCTCCATGCCGGGGGTCTCCAGCTTCTTCCATTGAACGCCCATTGCGAGCAGCAGCGCGTGACAGCTCAGCTCCGTCCCATCCGCCAGCGTGACGATGCGGTACGGGTCCTCCACGCGCAGGCCGCTCACCTCCTGGGGCGTGAGGATTTCCACGCCGAAGCGCGCCGCCTGCGCCACCGCGCGCCGGGTCAGGTCTCCGCCGCTCAGGCCCGCGGGGAAGCCCAGGTAGTTCTCGATGCGAGAGCTGGTGCCCGCCTGTCCGCCCGGTGCGCTGCGCTCCACCATGACGGTGCTCAGGCCCTCGGAGGCTCCGTACACGGCGGCGGCGAGCCCCGCGGGTCCTCCACCGATGATGACCAAATCGTAGAAGGGCTTGGTGGCGCGGACCTTCAGGCCGATGCGTTCGGCCACCTCCAGCGTGGAAGGCCCCATCAGCCGCGTGCCGTCCGGGAAGAGGACCAGGGGCAGCTTCTCCACGGCCGCGCCACCGGCCTGGGCCAGCAGCAGCCGGCCCTCGTCGCTGACCTCCACGTCGAGCCACTGGTAGGGCACCTGGTTGCTGCCCAGGAAGTCCCGCAGCGCATGGGAGCGAGGCGCCCAGCGGTTGCCCAGCACGCGGATGCCCTCGAACGTCGGAGGGTGGTGCGCCCACCACTCCTCGAGCAGGTCGGTCAGCACCGGATAGAGGCGCTCCTCGGGAGGCTCCCACGGCTTGAGCAGGTAGTGGTCCAGGTGCACTTCGTTGATGGCGTGGATGGCGGCCTGCGTGTCCGCGTACGCGGTGAGCAGCACGCGCCGGGCCTCGTCGTAGAGCGCCTTGGCCTGCTCCAGGAACTCCACGCCGGACATGCCTGGCATGCGCTGGTCCACCAGGAAGAGGGCCACCGGGTCTCCGCGCAGCCGCAGCTGACGCACCGTCTCCAGCGCCGCCTCACCCCGGTCCGCGCTCAGCACGCGGTACTCGCGGCCGTACTGCCGCCGCAGGTCGCGCTCCACCGCGCGCAGCACTTCCGTGTCGTCGTCCACCGCGAGGATGACGGGCTTGGCCATGCGGTTCGCTCCCCTTGGGAGAGAACGCACCGGACAGCGCAGGTCCTCCAGGCGGGCGGACGGGCCGTGCGCGGGCCGCCCGGAGCCCTGGCGTCAGCGAGCGCCCGCGAGGCGGGCTACGGCGGGCACGTGGCCGCCTCGTCGTTTCTATCGATGACGCGCTCGTCGAGGGCGCCCGTGTGGACGGCCTCCGCGAGCAGGGTGGCCCGACACGAGGGGAGCCACGTGTTGCCGGTGACCATGAAGCCGACGCGGACCTGGGCCAGGGAGTCGAGCCGGAGCTCCGTGAGGCTGGGGTTGTCCCGGACCGTCAGGCCGTCCACCTCGCGCAGGCCCTTCAGCCCGACGAGGGTCGGCAGGTTCGTGTTCCCATCCGCGTAGAGGTTGCTGGCGATGGTCAATCGTTCCAGGCCCGACAGGTCCATCAGGGACCGGTTGTTGGTGATGACCAGCTCGCCGCGGATGCTCTGGAGGGAGCCCAGCTCCGTGACTTGATACAGCCTCGGATTTCCGATGACGCGGAAGTAGGGACCCACGTCCCGCAAGGCCCGCATGGGGCCGAGGACGGACAGGTTGTTGTTGTTCTCGAGGGTGAAGCCCCCCACCCGGGAGAAGTTGGGCAGCTCCAGGCGCTTGAGCTGAGGGTTTCCCGACACCACGAACTCCCGGCCGACGGTCTGGAGGTTCTCCAGCAGGGCGGTGTCTTCCAGCGCCTCATTGCGGACGAGGGAGGCGTCACCCGGGATGGTCCGCAGCTTGCGCAGCCCGGCCAGCGAAAGGAGCGAGGGATTGTCGACGATGTGGAGGGCCCCGACGAGGGCGACCTGCGGCAGTGGAACGTCTCTCAGCGCTGGGTTGCCCGTGATTCTCACGGTGCCTGTGATGCTCTCGACAAAACTGAAGGTCCCCGCGCCTTCGAGGATGGCGTTGTCCGTGATTTCAAGGCCCTGTCGAGGGGTGAGGGCGCCCGTTCCCGCCAGGGAGAACAACCGGGCGTTCTGCTCCACCCTCAGGCTCCGGCCCACCTGGACTGCGCGGCTCGGGGGGAAGGAGGCGGGGCCGAACATCAGCGAGTTCAGTTGCGGATTGCGGGCGATGACCACGTCATCCCGGACGAAGCGAAGCCCCGTGAGCGCCACGCGCACGAGCAGCGGGTTGTCGTGGATGTCCACCGAGCCTTCGACGAACTCCAGCCCGGGGAGCACCACCTCCGTGGCCACCTGTGAGGAGATGATGAGCCCTCCTCGGATGTGGGAGATGTTCTGGAGCGCGGCGACGTCCGTGGCGTCGAGCAGCTCGTAGGTGCCGTCATGGGTGGCGGCGGACCGGCATGCGTACTGCCGGCCCAGGACCTCCAGTTCCTCCAACACCAGACTCCCGTCCTCGTCTCCGCCGTAGGCCACGGCCACGCCGCCAGCGATGCAGTTCACGCCGGGCGCCTCCGCGTGCTGGCGTGTCAGGATGCTCCCCGGCGGTCTGCAGATGCGGGTGGAGGCGCGAAGCTCGTCGTCGTCGAGGGTGCCGTCCTGGTCCAGGTCGGGTCCCGACTCCACGGCGTAGACGTCCGAGGAGCCGCATTCACTGTCCTCGCGCGTCCCGAGCCCCACCACGCGCGTGAGCACCGTGTCCGGCTCCTGGCAGCCGTAGACCGCGCGGGTGATTTCGTCGTCGGACAGGATGCCGTCCTGGTTCGTGTCGTTGCCCGCGTGAGTCAGTTGGCCGCCCAGCGGACACGCCTCGCCCCGGGGCTCCCTCCGCGTGCGCACCAAGACCCCTGGGAAGGTCGTGGCGCAGACGTACTCCGCGGCCGTCACCTCGGTGTCGCCGAGCACGCCATCCAGGTCGGTGTCGATGCCCGACTCCACCCGGCGACCGCCGTGCTCGCAATGCGTGCCCGCCGGCTCCTCCCGCGTGCGCTGCACGACTCGTGGGGGCGCCTTGTCGCAGGAGTACTGGATGTTGTCCGCCTCGTCGTCGGACAGAAGCCCATCGTCATTCGCGTCCGGGCCCGCGAGCATCGCCTCCCCGCCATGCTCGCAGTGCTCGCCCGCGGGCTCCGGCTCCTTGCGAATGAGCGTCGCGTGGGGTTCGAGGAAGTCGCCGAGGCGAATCGCATCGCAGCCCCCCAGCAAGAAGAGCGGAACAACCCAGGTCCATCGCATCGGAGTTCCTCTTTGTCGCTTCTCGTCGCGCGCGCTGTCCCCACCAGATGGACTCATGGGCAGGTGGCCTGGTCGTCGTTGTCCGCCACGAAGAGCACGCCGGGAGTGCCTGTGTAGGCGCGCCCCACGAACTCGAGGACATGACAGGTGGGAAGCCGCGGGTTGCGCTGGGCGGACAGGTAGCTGGACACCTCCTGCACCGTGTCCAACCCCAGGCGGGTCAGGTTGGCGTTGTCCTCCACCATCAGCGATTCGATGGTGCGCAGCTTCGCGAGCTCACCCAGGTTGCCGAGCGCGTCGCAGCGCCGCACCGAGAGCCCCCGCAGGTGTTCCAGGTTCGCCAGCCCATGTAGCGCGGTCAGCTTGGGATTGTTGTCGAGAGAGAGCCAGGGCCCGTTCACGAGTGGAATCAGGCCCCCCAGGGTCTTGAGCTCCGGGAGGGAGTCCACCGAGATGCCCGTCGCCACGCTCCGCAGCTCGGGCAGGTCCCCCCACACCGTCATCGCGTCGTTGCGGGCGAAGGTGATGCTCCCCGCATGCCGGAGCGAGAAGAGACCGTAGGAGTTGAGCATCCCCGCGTTCTCGCTCACCTCCAGCTCGCCGGAGACGACCTGGAGTGACGACAGTCCCATGAGGTTCGGCAGTTGGGGGTTGCCCTTCACCCGCATGTTTCCACCCACGGACTCCAGCTTCGTCCCCCCGAGCGTGACCAGGTGGGTGTTGCCCTCGATGACGACGTCCCCGGCCACTCGCACCAGGTTGGGCAGGGGCAGCCTCGGAAGCGTGCCGTGAGCGCTGATGGTCAACGCTCCCTCGAGGAACTGGATGGAATGCAGCCCCGGGCTCTCGGGCGCGTGCGTGAGCGCCGCGTTGCCTTTCAGGAGCACGCCGCCGCGAGGAACCACGAACCGGAGGCCGTCCAGGCTCGTCAGCCGGGCGTTGGACTCGACGGCCAGATTCGTGGTCACCCACAGTTTCTCGCCGCTCGCGCCGCCGACCTCCAGCGTCTCCAGCATGTCGTTGCCGCGAATCTCCAGCCCCTGTCCGACGAAGCGCAAGCCGGGCAACTGCATGCGCGTCAGGGAGGGATTGCCTTCGATGACCACGGCGCCATCGACGACCTCCAGTGAGGGCACCCTCACCTGGGAGAGCGACGGACCGCCGCCCCGGAACTGGAGGGTACCTCGGATGCGGCCGATGCCCTGGAGCACGGCGAGGTCCGTGTCGTTCCGCACCAGGAAGTCGCCCTCGAAGGTGTTCCGGTCCCGGCAGATGAAGCTGGAGGCGAGGACCTCCGAGGCGTCCAACACCCTGTCGGTGTTCTGGTCCATGCCCGCGAAGACGCGAGTCCCGCCCGCCGCGCACTTCTCACCCGCCGGCTCCCAGTCCAGCTCCACCAGGAGCTGGGGCTCCTGCGCGCAGAGGGAGAGGGTGGTCCGCACCTCGTCGTCGTCGAGGTTCTTGTCGCCGTTCTCGTCGGGCCCCGTGTCGACGAGGGTGAGCCTGGTGGGCTCGGGGCAGGAACTCGGGGGCGGCTCGGGGATGCGCACGCGGGAGAGGATGGGCGCGTCGGAGACCTTCCAGCAGGTGTACACCTCGCGGGCGACCTCCTCCGGGTCCAAGGTGTGGTTCCCGTTCGCATCGTGCCCGGCGCGGGTGACCTGGCCGTCTCCCAGGCACCGCGTCCCGAAGGGCACCGGCTCCACAATCACCAGCAGGTCGGGGACGATGGCGCACTGGACCTCGGTGCTCGTCACCTCGTCGTCGTCGAGCACGCTGTTCGCGTTGAGGTCCGTGCCCACGAACATCACCCGTCCTCCCAGGGGACAGCGCTCCCCCGGAGGCTCCACGATGGTGCGGGAGAGCGCGGGGAACAGCTCGCTCAACCGGAGGGCTTCACAGCCCATCACCAGGGGCAGCAACGCCAGCCATGACCATCTCATCGAGTGCTTCCTTGGGGGGCCCACGCGCCCTGCGCTGCTGTATCGCCGACAGGGAGCACCGGCGTCGCGCAGGTGGCCGTGTCGTCGTTGCCCCGGATGTCGCGCTCCGTTCCGATGAACACCCGGTCCGCGAAGGTGTTGGCCAGACAGGTGGGCAGCGCCGTGTTCCAGACGATGTCCAGCGTCTGGCGCACTTCCAGGAGGCCGCCCAACCCGAGTCGTTCGAGCGCGGGATTGGAGTCCACCTTGAGCTTCGTCAGCGACTTGAGGTGTGAGAGCCCATCCAGGTGCTTGAGCGTCGGGTTCCCCGTCACCTCGAGCTCCTCCATGCTTCGGAGGTTGCCCAGCCCCGACACGTCGTTCAGCACGTCGTTCTCCGAGAGCGCCAGTCGCGGCAGGGAGGACAGGGCCGGGAAGGTCCCCAGGTGCGTCAGCGCCTTGTTGCGCGTCAGGTCGAACCGGCCGTGGATGGCCGTCAGCCGGGGGAAGTCGCAGGCCGTCAGGGCGTCGTTGTCGGCGAGGGACAGCCAGCTCACGCTGTGCAGCTCGCCCAGCCCCGATGTGGAGACCAGGGCGTCGTTGTCCGTCACGTAGAACCCCTCCTGAATCGTCCGGAGTACGGGCAGGCCCGACAGGTCGGTCAGCGAGCCGTTCTGGCGGAGCGTCAGGGTGTTGCCCACCGTCTCCAGTTGCGTCAGCTCCAGCTCGGTCAGCGCTGGGTTCTCATTGATGGCGATGGAGCCACCCACCTGCTTGAGGACGCGGAAGGGCAGTCGGGTCAGCTTCGCGTTGCCGATGACATCGAGCGAGCCGGGCAGCTCCGTGAGGTTCCACGAGGCAGGGAGGGTGAGCGAGTCGTTGTCGAACAAGGCCAGGCTGCCCCGGGGCCTCACGTTCTTCAGCCCATCCAGGCTGGCGAGGCGCGGGTTCTGCTGCACGGACAAGTCCCGCTCCACCCACAGGGCGCCCTGCTCCGTCGAGCCACCGAGCGTCAGCGTCTCCAGCTCCGGGTTGGCGTAGACGGTGATGTCGCCGCCCACGAAGCGCAGCCCGTCCATCTCCAGACGCGTCAGGGCCGTGTTGCCGCCCACGTACAGCGGCCCCTCCACCGCGGTGAGCGATGGCAGGACGAGTTCGGCCAGCGCGGTGTCCTGGATGTTCAGCGAGCCCTGGATGCGGGAGAGGGAGCGCAGCACCTCCAGGTCCACCGCGTCGCGCAGATAGTAGTCGCCGGTGAACGTGTTTTCGGAGAGGCACACGTAGGTGCGCGTGGCCACCTCGGAGTCCTCGAGTGTGCCGTTGCCGTTCGTATCGGTGCCCACGTTGAGGCGCGTGCCACCGGAGGCGCAGCGGGCTCCGGGCGGCTCGGGTTGCGGGCGCACGCGGACCATCGACGCGGGAGCGCAGACGATGGCTTGCGCGCGGCGCTCCGTGTCCCCCAGCGCGCCATCGCCATCCAGGTCCGGCCCTGCCTCCAGGAGGGACGTCCCCTCGTCGCAGGCGAGGGGATACGAGTCCAGGTCGCTCACGCGGTACACCACGGTGGACGCATCCCGACAGGTGACGACTTCCTGCGTGACTTCCGCGTCCTCCAACTGCCCGTCGCCATTCACGTCCAGGCCCGCGCGAAAGCGCTGGCCGCCCAACGGGCAGGGTGTCCCCGGAGGAAGCGTCTGCGTCACCACCAGCACTCGCGGCGGTGCCAGGGCACAGTCGTAGGAGGTGCTGCTCACCTCGGCGTCGTCCAGGACGCCGTCGTCGTCCAGGTCCAGGCCCGTGAGCGTGCGCCGTCCGCCGTGCTCGCAGTTTTCGCCAGGGGCTTCGGGCTCGGAGCGGGACAGGGGATTGTGCTGACGGACGAGCTGCTCCAGGTCGATTCCGTCACAGCCCACGGTGAGCACGAGCAGCGTCATCCAGACAGGTCGCATCACGAAGGCTCTCCCCCGGGCCGCACGGTGTCAGCGTCTCAGCGCCAGCTCGATGCCGAACATCCGGTCCCACCTGTCGTCACCGTCCAGCGTGACGCGGTCCGCGGAGGCCGTGGCGGCCAGTCGCAGCTTCAGTCCCAGCAGTCGCCCCGCAACGCCCGCCGCCGCGTGAGTCGTCAGCAGCGTCGGGTCCCACATGCGCTTGTTCGGCGACGTCACCCCCAGCACACCCCAGCCGAGTCCCGCCTCGAGGAACAGCGGCGTGCGCTCCCCATCCCTCAGGCCGAAGAGGCCCTGCACCGTGGTGCGGTGCGTGCGGATGCCCTCGAACGCCACCGGCATCAGCGAGTAGGTGGCGCGCGCGCCGTAGTAGAGGTGCGGCCACGTGTCACCGCGCCAGGAGAGGCTCGGGCCGGTGGAGAACCTGCTCAGCCCCAGGGGCGCCTGGTGCCCCACGAGGCCCACCTCCCACGCGGAGAAGGCGGAGGGGGTGGCCATCGCGAAGCGCCGGGACACGAAGTCGCCGCCGCCCGCGGCTGGAGGAAAGGCGCGGGAGAAGTCCACCGGCACCAGACCCGCGGCGACCACGTACTGGTCATAGAAGTCCTTGTCGAGCGGCACGGCGAACAGGCCCCGGCGCAGGGCCTCCTCGGCGGGACCGCGCTCCTGGAGCTCGCGGGGCTTCAGGTCCGGCAGCAGCTCCTGGGACAGCTCCGCCAGGGTGACGCGGGCTTCGCTGGTGGGCGTGCGCAGCCAGTACACGTCGCGCTCCGGCAGCCGCAGCATCACGTACTGGTCCTCCGAGCGACGCACGTCCGCCAGTCGCCGTCCGTCCGAGTCCTCCACGGAGAGGCGCGAGTGACCGAAGCCGCTGGACAGCGTGAGGCTGGGGCCGCTGGGGGCCGGGCCGACGAGGGGACGTCGAGGTGCTCCGGTGGGCGCGAACGCGTGGATGCTCAGCCGCGCCGGCAGGCCCTTCACGCCTTGCAGCGACGCGGAGACGAAGGCACCCAGCTCGCTGTACTCCACCTGTCCGTCGCCATTGATGTCCGCGGCGCCCAGGAGCCCCGAGCGCGCCACGTGGCTGAAGACGCCCGCGCGGATGCGGGACCACTCGTGGGTCTCTCCATCGTCGCTCTCCGCGAAGACGGCGCCCACGGTGGGCCGGGTGGCCAGTTGCTCGCGAGCGAGCATGCCGCGCAGCTCCGCCAGCACCGCCGCGTCCGTCTGCCCACCCCGACTGCCCACGACGCCGGACGCGCGGCAGGCGTCGACGATGAGGTGCACGTAGTCGGCGCCCAGGGGGTCCACCACGTCCGCGTAGAGGCTCGCCTTGTCCAGCCGGCCTCCCGCCAGGGTGAAGTAGGCGCGGCCCGCCTCGTCCGTGTTGCCGTGGCCCACGTACACCACGAGCACGTCCGTCTCGCGGCCCAGCTCGTCGTCGGCGAGGCTGGCGGCGCGCAGCCGGGCCACCTCGCGCTTCACCTCGTCGGGCGTGGGAGGCCGCGCGCCCGCGAGCACCGGCCGCGCGCCCGCGAGCGTGGAGGCGTCCGGGTCCACCAGCAGCGTCGTCTCCACCCCCAGCCGCTGGAGGGTCTCCGCCCACAGCACGCCGTCATCGTCAGCGAAACGCAGCGCGGGCAGCGACGGGTCGTCGCTGCCGTTGTGGGCAATCACGAGCGCGCGGCGGACCAGGGCATCCGCCGAGGCGTCGCGTGCGGCGAAGAGCGCGGCGACCCCGAGGAGCACTCCCAGCTTGTTCATGGACCTTCCTCTACCCTCAGGGCCTGCTTGAGCACCACTGCCCCCCCCTGCTCCTCACCACGCAAGGCCGCCAGGGCCGCGGACGGGCTGTCGGCGAACGCAGCCGTCACCTCCGCCTCGCCCACCGTCTCCGGCAGCGGCACCGTCAACGCGAGGGGCGCCTCCTTGCCTGGCGCACCGGACAGGAGGAAGGGGCCGGCGGTGAGCTCCGCGCGCTGCGTGCCGCGCACCTGGACGGCGATATGCGTGTACGGCGCCTGCCCGCCCGCGGCGAAGGCCAGCATGGCACCCGCCGGGCAGGCTTCACCCGAGTGCAGCTCCCGCAGCGGCTGACCCGGGGTGGCGCAGAAGATGCGCAGCGCCACGCCGGGCGGCGGCGTGCCCAGGCCTCGGGCGCGGAACTCGTCGGTCAGCGCGGGCGACAGCACCATGGCGGCGACGACGGCGGTCAGCGCGCCCGCGAGCGCCATCATCGACGGCCACCGTGAAGGGGCGGCCAGGGGCTCCGCCGCGGCCAGCGCCGCCTCCAGTCCCCCCTCCGTCAACGCGAACCGCTCCATGGAGGAGGGCGCGTCCAGCGAGTCCTCCAGCGCGCGGTGCGCCTGGGCCCAGCGCTCGTAGAGGGGGCCACAGCGGTGGCAGACGTGGGCATGGCGCAGCAGTCGCGAGGCCTGGGCAGGGGGAAGCTCTCCCTGGGCCCAGCGCGGCAGGCTGGCGTCGATGTGTCGCTCGTACCACCTCATGATGGGATGCTCCCTATCGCGCACAGGGCGAGGGTGGCCAAGAGGACGCCCAGCTCCAGGCCTCCAGGCTCGGCCGTCGTCTCCAGCCAGCCGGAGGACTTCAGGTGCTCGGTGAACTGCGTGCGCAGCTTGCGCTCGCGCACGCGGACCTCGCCTCGGGTGAGTCGGAGTCGCTCGGCGGTGGTCTCCTGGGACAGCCCCTCCACGAACCGCAGCTGCGCCAGCGCGCGACCTTCCTCGGACTGCGTCTCCAGGAAGCGGCGCACCAGCGTCCGGACCTCGGTGCCGAGCGCCTCTTCCTCCGGGCTGCGCCCCTCATTGGGCAACTGGTTGAGCTCCGGTGCTTCGTCCAGCGAGACGGCTTCCCGGGACACCCGTCCCGACGCGCGCATCAGGTCGATGGCCGTCGAGCGAGCGACTGTCAGCAGGAACCCCAGGTAGGGCCGCACCCCGTCATAGGCCTGCCGCATGTTGGGACGAAACGCGCGCACGAAGGTCTCCTGATGGGCCGCGTCCAGGTCCAGCGCGGACAGGGACACGGTGCGCGTGGCCCCACCATCCGGGCCCACGGAGAAGCGTCGCGAGAGGTAGCGCAGCACCTCCGGCGAATACGCGCGGTACACCTGGGTGAGGACGGACGAATCCCCACGACGGAAGGACTCCAGGACGGAGCGGTCATTGCCTGGCAGCACGGTCTCTCCGACACCACGCGAGCCGGCTCGAGCCCAATGCCCGACCAGCCGTCACCCTTGAAAGGGATACGGAGCTTGCTCGCGAATTGGGTTGTCCACGTCAACGAAGAGGCGCCGAATTCCTTGCGGCACGACCCAGAAATAGTTGTCGGGACGCGGTCTTATGCCCTCGAACTATTTCTGGGCCGGCCTCAAGAAAAGGGGAGGGGCGAGTGGGGATGGACCTGGGTCCAGGCCGCTTGGAGCTGGGCGAGCACGGTGGCGCGGTGGGTTTCGTCCAGGCCGTACCAGCTCTCGATGAAGCGGATGGGGCCGACGAGGTGGGCGTTGAAGTCCTCCAGCTCCTCGGCGGGCACCCACAGCTCCTGGTGTCGCGCGGCGCCCACCGTCCGGACGGGGTAGCGGGTGAGCCAGGAGGACTCCACGTCGAAGGCGGTGACGAAGCCCACGTGGCCGGAGCCGGCGTCTGGGGCGTTCCAGTCCCGGGCGATCTGCCGCGCGTAGTCCGCGTTCATCACCGGGTAGAAGAAGGGCTGGTCCGGCAGGCGGGGAGGAAAGCCGCGACAGTCGCTGGCCAGGACGAGCTCCGCTTCCTTCAGCCCCACCGGGCGGTACAGCGTGAGTGTCTCCGTCATGGGGTCTCTCCTATCGAGCGGGTTGTGGGGCGGGGGCGCGCGGCGTCGGGAGCTGCCCGGGCCCGAAGGGCCCGCCGACGCGGCGCGAAGGCAGGCCCTGACGGTGCGGAGGTGGCGGCCGAGTTCGCGTCCAGCCACTCCGGCCCATTGCCGCGAAGGCGCGTCCCCGAGTCTTCAGGCATGAGCCGCCGACCTCGGGGAGATCTCAGTTTGAAGTCACTCGACGCCGGGCGGCCCGTGGGTACGGGCCGCCGTCATGGCGTCGAGCGGACTTCACCCTCGGCCGGTCAGAACGCCGAGCCGCCGACGCGCGTTCTGGGAGACGCGGTCGATGAGGACAGAGTGTTGTGCAGCACCCAGCTCCCCGCGGCCGAGCCGTCAGGGTTTCGGTTGTAGGAGACACCCTGGATCGCGTCCCCGTACTTGCCCTTGTCCTGCTCGGAGCCATCCGGGCGGACCAGGAAGGCGGTGTCGCCGGAGCTGCCCGTGTTGACGCCCCGGTTGAAGCGCAGCCCGTCGCCGCCGTTGGCGAACGCCACATCGGGCACGCCCGAGGGCACCGCCGACGCGCCGGAGTAGACGGTGTAGACCTTGCCGGGCTGGAGCATCGTGCCCCCGGGGAAGACGTGCCGCGCGGGCTTGTCGCCCCGCCGCGACTCCTCGTCGTGGATGGAGTAGCCGCCCAGGTCCACGGCCGTGGTGCCGGTGTTGCGGATCTCCACGAACATCTTGTCGAAGTCCACCGTGGTGGTCCCCGAGACGTTGTTCGGGTGGGGCAGGTACTCGTTGATGAACAACGTGGGCACCGGACGGTTCAGCAGGAACACGTTGTCGCTCACATCCGCGAGGGTGCCATCCTGCGCGTCGCTGATGCGCACCCGCGCCGTGGAGGACTCCACCGCGGGCACCGTCCAGGTGTAGGTCGCGGGCGATGCGGGCACGGACGCGACGATGTCGCTCCACGTGAGCCCGTCATCCAGGGAGTACTGCAGCCGCACCGTGTTCACCCCGGCCGACGTCCAGGTGACGTCGAACGCCACGCCCGCGCTCAATGACTCTCCGCCGTTGGGCGCGGTGAGCTTCACGGTGTGCTCCGGCACCTCCCCGAAGTTGTAGCGGCTGATGATGGGGTAGTGGTCCGACGTGGTGGAGCCGTAGCTGGGGATGTTCGGCCGCAGCACGGCGGCCGAGCCGGAGACGTAGTGGGCCAGCATCTCGTTGCTGACGAGCTGATGGTCGATGAACGTCGAGAAGCTCACGGTGGAGGCGACCCCTTGGAGCGACATGGCCTGGGTGACGAAGGCATAGCGCACGGTGTCGTCCACGAAGTCTCGGTAGGGTGTGTCGAACTTCCCCCCCGTGCTGGGGTTCGTCGTGGTGGACCCGTCCACGTCGTCGTTCCAGTCACCCACCACCATCACCTTCTGCGTGGGGAGGTTGAAGTCCAGGTAGTCCTTGAGGTGCTGCCCGGCCGCGAGCCGCCGTGCATAGTCGTCCGCCCCGGTCATGGCCTTCATGTGCAGCACCAGCACCGTCAGGTCCACGCTGGAGACGCCTCGGGTGATGCGCAGGTCCACGCGCAACGGCGGCCTGCCGGCGAAGTCATTCTCGTACTCGCTCAGGACGATTTGCGCCTGGCGCACCTCCACCAGCCCCGTCTTGTAGAGCAGGCCCACCTTCTGCTCGTTGAACGAGTAGTAGGTGGGTCCCAACGTCACGGTGGGGTCATTGGAAAGGAAGCCCTCGTACCCGGGCAGCTGGTCCTTCAGCGTGTTGAACTGCGCCGTGTTGACCATCTCCCCCAGGCCCCACACGTCCACGCCCGCGTCGCCAATCACGGACTGCACGTTGGCGAGCTGGAGCGCGTCGTCCGCCGGGTCCTCCGTCGGGGAGCCGAACCACTCGATGTTCCAGTTGCCTACCGCCAGCGGGAAGCTCGTCGAAGGGCCCCCATCGGGGATTCCCGTGCCTGGCTTCACCTCCAGGGAGAAGCGGCCCTCCGCCTTCACGCCGCTGGCGTCCTGCACCCGCAGGGTGAAGGTCTTCGTGCCCGCCAGCTCCGCCACGCCCGTCACCTCTCCGTCCTGAGTCAGCGACAGGCCCGAAGGCAGCGAACCCTCCGCCACGGAGAACGTCAGCGGGGGACGCCCGCCCGCCACCGAGAAGGTGTGCGTGTAGCCGTTGCCGGTGAACGCGGCGGACGGCGCGACGGCGGAGAGCACCGGCGCCGGCCACACCTTGAGGCTGTACGTCCGCGTATCCACGCTCTTCTCCACGTCCCGCACGCTCACCCGGAGGGAGAACTCTCCAGAGGCGCTGGCGGGGCCGGTGAGCTTCCCGTCGGCCGAATAGAAGGAGAAGCCCGGGGGCACTTCCGTCTCCAGCGTGTAGCTCAGGGGCGCGGTGCCACCCGTGGCCGTCAGGTGCACCTCATAGGTGGCGCCCACCGTGGTGTCGGTCAGCTCGGAGGTGGGGAGCTTGGGGCCCCCGCCTGGGTCATCGTGGCGGCTTCCCGAACAGGCGCTCAAGAAGGCCAGGAGGACGAGTGTCCCGGCGGCGCGGATGAGAGACATGGATGTGGGCTCCAGCAGGGCGAGCCATCGGCCGGGCCCGCATTTGAAACGAGACACTCTAGCGAAATCCCTGTTGCGCGACGATGACACCCTCGAACGCGGACGGAGCCCCAGGAAGTCGCGCTGCGTTGGAACGGCAATGGCCGTCCGCGTCGTCCGTGACATATTCGAGAGTCGCGGGAACCATGGGGGGCTGCCGCCGCCCGACGAGAGGACACGCTCAATGGCCGAGAAGTGGGACAAGCAGTTGATGGAGTTCCTCAAGCGCACCGGTGACGAACTCAAGCGCACGACCGACGACCTTCGCGGCGAGGCGCAGCGGCTCCTCAAGGAAGTGAAGGACCCGGAGAAGCAGGCCAAGGTGAAGGAGGGCCTGGAGCAGCTGCGCACCTGGGCGGCCAGCACCACCAAGGTGGCGGCGGAGAAGATTGAGACCGCCGTGCGCCAGGTCGAGGGCGCCGTGGAGCGCGCCTTCCATCCGGAAGACGAGGCCACCACCAAGCCTCCCGCCAGCAAGAAGGCCAAGGGCGCCTCCCGCGCCAGCGCCCCCGAAGCCCCGGCCGCCGAGGCCCCGGCTCCGAAGGCCGAGCCTCGCGCCGCGAAGAAGGCGGGCACCAAGTCCATTGGCCGCGCCAAGAAGGCGGGCGGGCGGGCGGCGAAGAAGGCCGCCCCGGCGTCCAAGAAGACGATGGGCCGCGCCAAGAAGCCCACCGCCGGAGCGTGAAGTTCCGTTCCTCCTGAATCGCGCCCGCACATACCTCGGGTCCGGGTTCCGCCAGTCGTTCCCGCCAGTTGGAACGGTGTGCGGCGCGTGAGATAGTGCGCGCCGTGGCCGGCTCCAGCGAAAAGGACAGCATCCAGGCGGAAATCGGGCAGGACGTCATCGACGCGGCGGTCCGCAGCGTCGAGCGTCGAATGGAGGATGACGAAGTGACCGTCATCGAGGTGGAGGCCCCCCAGGCCGCCGCCTCTGACGAGGACCTCGCCGCCTCCCCCGAGTCTTCCGCGATTCCCGAAGACCCCGTGGCGACTCCGGCGACAGCCGAAGAGGTCGCCGCCTTGCGCGAGGAGGTGGAGTCGCTCAAGGCGCAGGTCGAATTCAGTCAGGCCAAGGGCCGCGAGACGATGGAGCGGCTGCGCGAGGCGCACGAGCGCGCGAAGGATGCGCAGGAGCGCATGGTCCGCGCCGCCGCGGACCTGGAGAACTACCGCAAGCGCGCGCAGAAGGAGAAGGAGGAGGTCCAGCGCTTCGGCTCGGAGAAGCTGCTCAAGGACCTGCTCCCGGTGATGGACAACCTGGACCGCGCGCTCGAGGCGGCGGCCAAGTCGACCGACATCGACAGCTTCCAGAAGGGCGTCGCGATGACGCGCAAGTCCTTCGAGGACGCGCTCGCGCGCCACGGCGTGAAGTCCTTCAGCGCCAAGGGTCAGCCGTTCGACCCGCGCATGCACGAGGCCATCCAGCAGGTGGAGACGGCGGACGTCCCCGTGGGCCACGTGGCCTTCGAGGTGGTGCGCGGCTTCTTCCTCAACGAGCGGCTGGTGCGTCCGGCCCTCGTCGTCGTCGCGCGCGCGCCGGAGGCACCCGCGCCCATCGACACCACGTCAAACACGCCGCCCGAGTCCGCGGAGGCGCCGTCCTCGCCGGACGGTGAGCCGCGTGCCGAGGCGACCGAGCAGCAGTCGGACAGCACTTCCGGGGGGAGTCAGTAAGCGTCATGGGCAAGGTGATAGGAATCGACCTCGGAACGACCAACTCGTGCGTCGCCGTCATGGAAGGCGGCGAGCCGGTGGTCATTCCCAACAGCGAGGGCAGCCGCACCACGCCTTCGATGGTGGGCTTCACGGACTCCGGTGAGCGGCTGGTGGGCCAGATTGCCAAGCGGCAGGCCATCACCAACCCGGAGAACACCGTCTTCGCGGTGAAGCGGCTCATCGGCCGCAAGTTCGACTCGCCGGAGGCGAAGAAGGCCATCAGCGTCAGCTCGTTCAAGGTGGCCACCAGCCCCAACGGCGACGCGTGGGTGGAGATTCGCGGCAAGGGCCACAGCCCGCCGGAGGTCTCCGCCATCATCCTGATGAAGATGAAGCAGACGGCGGAGGACTACCTTGGCGAGCCCGTCACCGAGGCGGTCATCACCGTCCCCGCGTACTTCAACGACAGCCAGCGTCAGGCCACCAAGGACGCCGGCCGCATCGCCGGCCTCAACGTCCTGCGCATCATCAACGAGCCCACCGCGGCGGCGCTCGCGTACGGCCTGGACAAGGTGAAGGACGGCGGCACCGAGCGCGTCGCCGTCTACGACCTGGGCGGCGGCACGTTCGATATCTCCATCCTGGAGCTGACCGCCGGCGTGTTCGAGGTGAAGAGCACCAACGGCGACACGTTCCTGGGCGGCGAGGACTTCGACCAGCGGCTCATCGACTACCTGGCCAAGCGCTTCGCCGAGCAGAACAACGGGCTGGATTTGCGCAAGGACCGCATGGCGCTCCAGCGGCTCAAGGAGGCCGCCGAGCGCGCCAAGCACGAACTGTCCAGCGCGCCGGAGACGGAGGTGAACCTGCCGTTCATCACCGCGGATGCGTCCGGCCCCAAGCACCTGACGGAGACGGTGGACCGCTCCACGTTCGAGGCGCTGGTCGCGGACCTCATCGACCGCACGATTGAGCCCTGCAAGATTGCCTTGAAGGACGCGGGCCTGAGCGCGCAGCACGTCAACCAGGTGCTCCTTGTCGGTGGCATGACGCGCATGCCGCGCGTGCAGCAGAAGGTGCGGGAGTTCTTCGGCAAGGAGCCGCACAAGGGCATCAACCCGGACGAGGTCGTCGCCGTGGGCGCGGCCATCCAGGGTGGCGTGCTCAAGGGCGAGGTGAAGGACGTCCTCCTCCTGGACGTCACGCCGCTGTCGCTGGGCGTGGAGACGGCGGGCGGCGTCTTCACGAAGATCATCGACAAGAACACCACCATCCCCTGCAAGAAGAGCCAGGTGTTCTCCACCGCGGTGGACAACCAGCCGCTGGTGAGCGTGCACGTCCTCCAGGGCGAGCGCGAGATGGCGGCGGACAACAAGACGCTGGCGCGCTTCGAACTGGTGGGCATCCCCCCGGCGCCGCGCGGCGTGCCGCAGATTGAAGTGTCCTTCGACATCGACGCCAACGGCATCGTCCACGTCAGCGCCAAGGATTTGGGCACCGGCAAGGTCCAGCAGGTGCGCGTGGTGAGCAACTCCGGTCTGTCGGAGGCGGAAATCCAGGGGATGATTTCCGACGCGCAGGCGCACGCGTCCGACGACAAGAAGAAGAAGGAGCTGGCGGAGCTGCGCAACAACGCCGACGGCCTCATCTACACGACGGAGAAGAGCCTGGAGGAGTACGCCAGCCTCCTGTCGGAGAAGGACCGCGAGGAAATCAGGACGGACCTGGAGCGGCTCAAGGGCATGCTCAACACCTCCGACGCGGTGGCCCTCAAGGAGGCCTTCCAGCGCCTGGAGGGCAGCGCCTATCGCATCGCCGACGCCATCTACACCGGCCAGGCGAGCTGAACGAGCACCCCCGGATTCCGGACGGGGGGCGTGCAATCATCTCCGCGCCTCCCGCGTAGGTGAATCACCCCCTGTCCGTTTCGAGGTAGCGAGTCATGGATCCAGTCGAAGCCGTGGTGATTACGTCGGTGGTGGCGATGACGGTCGGCATCCCCTTTCTCGGGTTGACGCTGCGCTTCTCGCTCAAGCCGGTGATGGAGGCGTTCATCCGGCTGCGCGAGGCCCAGCTCGGCCAGCACCCGGACACGGCGATGCTGAAGGCGCGCGTGGCCCACCTGGAGCACATGCTGGAGATCCACGGCCTCATCGACGACCGTCGCGCCCTGCCGCTGCCCTCGGCCACCGCCGAGCGGGTGTCCGGTAGCGGGTCCTTGAAGGACCGCGAGCGCGTCTAGCGGCAACCCCAGACTTTCCGGGGAAGCTCGTGCGGGTGTGTAATGGGCCCGTGGAATTCCCTTCATTGGAGACAGAGGTCGCGTTCCTGCGCGGCCTGGTGGCGGTTCATCGGATGTCGGACGACATCCTCGAGGACTGCCTCCAGCGCGGCCTGACGCTGGACGCGGGGCTGGATGTCTTCCTCACCCAGTGCGCGCGCATGGTGCACGCGCCCGCGGGCTTCGTGTCCCTGCGGGGCACGCGCGGGCCGGTGCTGACGCGGGTGTTGGGCGAGCTGGGCGCGGACGTCTTCGAGGCCGCGAGCTGGCGGGGGCCCCACCGGCTGAAGAACGGGCGGATGTTGTTCTGCACCCGGCTGAAGCTGGGGAACCTGGAGCTGGGCGGCCTGGGGCTGGCGGTGGAGGGTGGCTTCGCGGACGGCGGCGGGCTGGTGATGAAGCTGGTGGAGGCCATCGGCGAGCAGCTGGACACGGCCGTGCTGGCCTTCCTGGCGCTGATGGACGGGCAGGGGCCCCTGGAGCGGCTGGACGAACTGGCGCTGGACGACACGCCGGTGCCGCGCGGGCGCATTGGCAAGTACGAGGTGCTGACGCCGCTGGGCACCGGGGGCATGGCCCAGGTGCTGGTGGCTCGGGCGCGAGGCCCGGAGGGGCTGGGGCGGCTGGTGGCCCTCAAGCGCATCCTCCCGCACCTGACGGCGGAACCGGCCATCGTCCAGCAGTTCCTGGACGAGGCGCGCATCGGCCTGCGGCTGTCGCACCCCAACCTCGTTCACGTCTATGACTTCGGCGAGGCCCAGGGGGCGTACTTCATCGCCATGGAGCTGGTGCGGGGCGTGGACCTGGACCGGCTGCTGCGCGCGCAGAAGGGGCCGCTGACGCCCGAGCAGACAGCCGCGATTGTCGTGCAGGCCCTGCACGGGTTGCACGCGGCGCACCTGCTCAAGGGCGAGGACGGCAAGCCGATGCACCTGGTGCACCGGGACTTGTCCCCGCACAACCTGATGGTGGGCTTCGACGGCCAGGTGAAGGTCCTGGACTTCGGCGTGGCGAAAGTCCGCGCGCAGCGGACGATGACGCTGCCGGGCATCGTGAAGGGCAAGCCGCTGTACATGTCGCCGGAGCAGGCCCGGGGGCAGCGGCTGGACGCCCGCAGCGACCTGTTCGCCATGGGCCTCATCCTCTACGAGGCGCTCACCGGACGGCGCGCTTTTGACCGGGGGGACGAGCTGCGGTCCATGCAGGCCATCTGTGACGAGCGCCTGACGCGGCCGGACACCATCTCCCGCCCCTTGTGGGAGGTGCTCGAGGTGGCGCTGGCCAAGTCTCCGACGGCGCGTTTCGCGAGCGCGCAGGAGATGGCGGAGCGGCTGTTGGACATCGTCACGCCGGCGAAGGAAACGGAGCTGTCGCGGCTGATGGCCCGGCACTTTCCGGACCGGCTGCGAGAGCTGAACCGGCTGGACCGCACGGAGGCAGGAGGACAGCCTCCGGTGGCGTCCCGCGACGTGCGGGCTCCCCCAGAGGGGTGGCCTCCCCAGGAGGACATCGACACGGAGCCTCGCCCCGTGCCCCAGAAGAAGGCCGCGCCCTGACTCGGGCGGGCACCGGTCTCACTCCAGATGGAGCAAGGCTTGTGGCCCCACCTGGGTCGAAGCAGAGGGGGGCCGGCCCCACTCCAGGCGGAGTGGGGCTCCCGCCCCATTCCAGGCCGAACGAGCGCCCAGGCGGAAGGTGCCCGGGCGTCACTTCAGGAGCGGCGCAGCGACGGGTCGTCGGGCGTGGCGTTGAGCGTGCGCGGGGCGTCGACCTCGCCCTCGGTGCGGATGTCCACGTTCTCGTGGCGCACCCTCTCGGTGATGCGGCGCTCCTCCTCGACGACGTCCTTGTGGATGACGACCTCCTCGTCCAGGACCGAGCGCTTGGTGATGTCCACCTCTTCGGCGTGCAGCGGGACGACGATGGTCTCCTCCTTGAACGTCGCGCCCACCACGGGCTTGTCCGACGTCGCTGCCCGGCGCTCCACGCGGACCCGCTCGTGGCGCAGGGGGACCTTCACCACTTCCTCCTCCTCCACCACGTCCTTGTGCACGCGCAGCTCGCCCGCCTGCGTGTCGCGCTTCTCCACGGTCAGCTTCTCCCGGTGGACGGGGATGGAGATGTCGTCGGTGTCACGCCTCTCGGAGCCCAGGCGCTTGTCGGTCTCCAGGCGCCTGTCGGTCTCCAGGCGGGTGTCGCCCCTGCGGAGGTCGGTGTCCGCCCGCATGTTGGCCGCGTAGTTGGCGTCCGTGCCCAGGTTCGCGCCAGGCAGCGACGTGACGGAGCCCCGGGATGCGCCCAGGTCCGTGTCGCGTACCCGCGTCTCCGTCGTGGTCGTCGTGCGCTCGGAGGCCAGGCCCACGGCTCCGGCCGCTACGCCCGTGCCCGCGGTGGCCTTGGCGCGCTCGGCGTCGGAGACCTGTTGGAGCGCTTCCTTGCCCCGGTTGAGAATCACCTCTCCGTCGCGAATCTCGCTGACCTCCGTGAAGGCGACCCGGTAGTCCTTCGGGAAGAACAGGCCCCTTTCGATGTGGAATGCGTCGTCGCCGATGGCGAAGACCTTGCCGAGCTTCTCGCCGTCGATGCTGCGGACGGCCATTCCTTCCCTGACGTCTTTGCGCTGGAACATGGCTGGCTCCTCCTGCTGGCTGGCTGGATGGAGGGCGCGGTCCACCACTCCATCAACCGGAAGGTGGGAACAGGTCCGGGGATGAACAGTGCCGTGGCAACACGAGCGCGAGGGGCTCGGTCCCGTGGTTGCCCCCGACGGGGGTTGCCTGCCCTCTCCCGGCGTGCATCGCTTCTTCCTCCAGGGGCGTCGTCCTCCAGGTTCACGGGCCCTTTCCCCCCGAGGACCGCGGCATTTGGGGGTGGGATGGGCGCGCGAAACGCCTCGGTCCCCTCCGGCGCCCGGGCCCGGAACCCCACGTGACGCGCCGCACGGAGGGTACGTGGGGGGAGGGCCTGTCTGGCAGCGCGCTTGACCCATGGAGAGGGCTCCCCTAGAAAACCGGGGCTTTGAATCGCAGCACCCCCTGTTGAGGAGGATTGCTCCGCATGCGACGCCTTGCCCCGATGCTGCTCGCCGCGCTCGCCGTCATGGCGGGCGCTTGTGAGAAGAAGACGCAGCCCACTCCCTCCGGTGAGGCTGGCACGCAGGCCGCGCAGGGTCAGTCCGGGAGCACGGTGAGCGGCACACCCGCCGCTGGCTCCGACACCATCCTGCTGGGCCAGGTGGGCGCGCTCACCGGCGGTCAGGCGACCTTCGGTATCTCCACGCGCAACGGCATCGAGCTGGCGCTCAAGGAGGCCAACGCCGCGGGCGGCGTGAATGGCAAGAAGCTGGCGATTCGCGTCTACGACAATCAGAGCAAGCCGGAGGAGGCCGCGCAGGCCGCCACCCGCCTGATTACGCAGGACAAGGTGGTGCTCATCCTTGGCGACGTGGCCTCGTCCAACTCGCTGGCCATGGCGGAGAAGGCGCAGGCGGCGGGCGTGCCCATGATTACGCCCTCGTCCACCAACACCACCGTGACGCAGAAGGGCGACTTCATCTTCCGCGTGTGCTTCATCGACCCGTTCCAGGGCTTCGTCATGGCGAAGTTCGCCCGCGAGGACCTGAAGCTGGGCAAGGTGGCGGTGCTCCAGGACAACAAGAGCGCCTACTCCATCGACCTGTCGGACGTCTTCACGCGCAAGTTCACGGAGATGGGCGGCAAGGTCGCGACGACGGAGAGCTACAGCCAGGGCGACACCGACTACCGCGCGCAGCTGACCGCCATCAAGAAGACGCAGCCGGACGGCATCTACGTCCCGGGCTACTACAGCGAGGTCGGTGTCATCGCGCGCCAGGCCCGCGAGGTGGGCCTCAAGGTCCCCCTGATGGGCGGCGACGGATGGGATTCCGAGAAGCTCTTCGAGCTGGGCGGCAGCGCCATCTCTGGCAGCTACTTCTCCAACCACTACTCGCCGGACAACCCGGACCCCCGCGTGCAGAAGTTCATCGCCGACTACAAGGCCGCGTACGGCGGTGTGCCGGACGCGCTGGCGGCGCTGGGATACGACGCGGCCCGCGTGGCGGTGGAGGCCCTCAAGCGCGCCAAGGACCTGAGCGGTCCGGCGGTGCGGGATGCCATCGCGCAGACCAAGGACTTCCCGGGCGTGGCGGGCACCGTCACCCTGGATGACAAGCGCAATGCCGTGAAGTCCGCCGTCGTCCTCAAGGTCGGGGACGGCAAGACGCAGTATGTGACGACCATCTCTCCCTAAATGGCGCAGCTCCTCCAGCACCTCATCAACGGTCTGGCCGCCGGAACCATCTACGCGCTCGTCGCGCTCGGCTACACGATGGTCTACGGCGTCCTCAAGCTCATCAATTTCGCCCACGGCGACGTCATGATGGTCGGCGTCTACATGGGCTACGCCACCGCCTTCGCGATTGGACGCGAGGCGCGCGGCTCGTTCCTCGGCATCGCCGCCGTGTTCGCGGTGGCCATGCTCGGGTGCGCGCTGTTCGGCTTCCTCATTGAACGCTTCGCCTACCGGCCCCTGCGCGAGAAGCCCCGGCTGACGGCGCTCATCACCGCCATCGGCATCTCCTTCGCGCTCTCCTACGGCTTCCAACTGGACATCGGCTTCCTGCCGGGCGCCAGCCCCCGCGCGTTCCCCGAAATCATCGAGCCCAAGGAGTGGCTCATCATCGGGGACCGGGACGTCGTCGTCTGGAACTGGCAGGTCATCAGCTTCCTCATCGCGGTGGGGTTGATGGTGGCCCTGCAGTACCTCGTCTTCGGCACGCGCTTCGGCCGGGCGATGCGCGCGGTCTCCTGGGACCACCGGGTGGCGGCGCTGATGGGCATCCCCACCGACCGCGTGATTGCCCTGACGTTCATGCTCAGCAGCGGCCTGGCCGCGGGCGCGGGGCTGCTCTACGCCATCAAGGACACGTCGGTGAGCCCGCTCATGGGCCTGTACGTGGGCCTCAAGGCCTTCGTCGCCGCGGTGATTGGCGGCATCGGCCATGTGCCGGGCGCGGTGGTGGGCGCGCTGGTGCTCGGACTGGTGGAGGAGTTCGTGGTGGGCTACGCGGCCAGCACCTGGCGGGACGCGGTGGCCTTCGGCTTCCTCATCCTGGTGCTGCTGGTGAAGCCGGGTGGCCTGTTCGGCCGGGTCGCCGCGGAGAAGGTGTGACGATGGAGACCCCCGCGCTTTCCATCCCCGAGGCACCGTCGCTCGTCCCCCCCGCGCTGCGCGGCATCCTTCCGCTGGTCATCGCGATTCCCACGCTCGCGCTGTTCCACTGGTCGCTGACCGGCTCCGACTTCGCGACGTATCTGCTGTCCGTCGTCGGGGTGAACATCATCCTCGCGGTGAGCCTCAACATCGTGAACGGGATGACGGGCCAGTTCTCCATCGGCCACGCGGGCTTCATGGCCGTGGGCGCGTACATCGCGGGCTACACCTCCCTGCAGCTCAAGGAGGTGGCGCTGTCCTTCCTCCCCGTGGCCGCCAGCGACCAGGTGCTCTTCATGCTGGCGCTGCTCGCGGGGGGCGCCGCCGCCGCGGCGTGCGGCTTCCTGGTGGGGCTGCCCTCGCTGCGCCTGAGGGGCGACTACCTGGCCATCGTCACGCTGGGCTTCGGCGAAATCATCCGCGTCTTCGTCCAGAACACGGACGCGTTCGGCCGCGCGCTGGGCCTGTCGGGCATCCCCCAGTACTCCAGCCCGGGCATGGTGTTCTTCTGGGTGTTCCTCGTGGTGCTGGCCGCGCGCCGGCTCGCCGGCTCCAGCCATGGCCGCAGCCTGTGGGCCATCCGCGAGGACGAGGTGGCCGCCGAGGCCATGGGCGTGGACACCACCGGCTACAAGGTCCGCGCCTTCGTCTTCTCGTCGTTCTTCGCGGGCATCGCCGGCGGGCTGTTCGCCCACTTCGTGCCCATCATCAACCCCGGCTCCTTCACCTTCGTGCGCTCGATGGAAATCGTCGTCATGGTGGTGCTGGGCGGCCTGGGCTCCACCACCGGCGCGTTCGTCGCGGCCATCTTCCTCACGCTGCTACCCGAAGGCATGCGCTCGCTGTTCGGCGCGCTGGGCACCGAGGGCAGCCTGGCGCAGCGGGTGGACCAGATTCGCATGCCCATCTACGGCCTGCTGCTCGTCGTGTTGATGCTGTCGCGTCCCCAGGGCCTGTTCGGTACGAAGGAAATCTGGGACGTGCTGCCCCGGTGGCTGCCTCGCAAGCGCAGGGGGCTGGCATGAGCGCGAACGCGCAGCCGGTGGCCCCTGTCGCTCCGGCCACGAAGTCCGCCGCGCTCCTGCGCACGGACGGGGTGAGCATCCAGTTCGGTGGCCTCAAGGCGCTGACGGACTTCCGCCTCTCCATCCAGCAGGGCGACCTGCAGGGCCTCATCGGCCCCAACGGCGCGGGCAAGTCCACCGCGTTCAACGTGCTGACCGGCGTGTACCAGCCCTCCCAGGGCGAGGTGTTCGTCAGCGGCACGAAGGTGAACGGGCGCAAGCCGCATCAAATCAACCTGCTGGGCGTGGCGCGCACCTTCCAGAACATCCGTCTGTTCCGCGCGCTCACCGCGCTGGACAACGTGAAGGTGGCCTGCCGCGCGCAGACGGCGCTGCACCAGTCCCGGATGGGCGTGGGCGCGAAGCTGGCGAACGCGGCCCACAACTACGCGGACTGGTGGAAGGCGCTCCTGCTCACCCCGTCCTTCCAGCGCGAGGAGCGCCGGCTGACGGCGCAGGCCGAGCACCTCCTGGAGGTCATGGGCCTGTCGCACCGCCGCGACGAGGAGGCGCGCAACCTTCCCTACGGCGAGCAGCGCCGGCTGGAAATCGCGCGCGCGCTGGGCAGCCAGCCCCGCGTGCTGCTCCTGGACGAGCCCGCCGCGGGCATGAACACGCGCGAGAAGGCGGACCTGATGGTCCTCATCCGCAAGCTGCGCGACGACTTCAAGCTGGGCGTGCTGGTGATTGAGCACGACATGAAGCTGGTGATGGGCATCTGCGAGCAGATCACCGTGCTGGACCACGGCGAGACGATTGCGCGCGGCGCTCCGGCCGAGGTGCGAAGCGACCGGAAGGTCATCGAGGCGTATCTGGGTGACAGCTACCTGGAGAGCCACGGAGGAGCGGCGTGAGCGAGGCGCAGGTGAAGACGCTGGGTGAGCGCCAGGCATTCCCCCCGCTGCTGGCGGTGGAGGGCATCAAGGTCCACTACGGCGCCATCCAGGCCCTCAGGGGCGTGTCGCTGACGGTGGGCAAGGGTGAAGTCGTCGCCCTCATCGGCGCCAACGGCGCGGGCAAGACGAGCACCCTTCGCGCGGTGAGCGGCATGCTCAAGGCGAGCGCGGGGAGCATCCGCTTCAGCGGGCAGGACACCACGTCCCTCAAGGCGCACCAGCTGGTGCCCCGGGGCATGGCCCACGCACCGGAAGGGCGCGGCATCTTCCCCAACCTCACCGTGCTGGAGAACCTGGAGTTGGGGGCCTACCTGCGCCGGGACACCGCGGACATCCGCGCGGACATGGAGAAGAACTTCACGCTCTTCCCCGTGCTCAAGGAGCGGCGCAACCAGATGGCCGGGACGCTGTCGGGCGGAGAGCAGCAGATGCTCGCCATCGCTCGCGCGCTGCTCAGCCGGCCCCAACTGCTGCTGCTCGACGAGCCCTCGCTGGGCCTTGCGCCGCAGGTGACGGAGACCATCTTCCGCACCCTGCGCGACGTGAACAAGGCGGGCGTCAGCGTGCTGCTCGTCGAGCAGAACGCGCACCTGGCCCTCAACTCCGCCCACTACGGCTACGTGCTGGAGACGGGTGAAGTGGTGATGGCCGGCCCCGGTAAAGCGCTGTTGGAGAGCCCGGAGGTGCGCCGCGCCTATCTGGGCGAGTAGGCTCTGGAAGGCCGAGTTTCCGCCTCCCGGCGCACCACGTTCGTCCTGCCGCCGACGCTTCTGGGGTCCTCGTGACACCTGGAAACTGGCGGGTCTCCGAATCTCGGGTAGTCAGAAGTCGAGCAGTTCGTCTAGCGTCGTCCGACGCACCGCGTTCAACTCTCCCAAACTCATTTCAGGAAGCGCGCCCATGCCTTCGTTGTCCCGCCTCCTTGCCTCGATTGCCACCCTTGCGCTGATGGCCCTCGCGTGCGTCGGTCCGCAGAAGACCGACAGCAGCTCCAACAACTCTGGTGAAGCGACCTCCACGGTGGAGGAGCTGCCCAACGAGGGTGGAGAGACGGGCGGCGCGCAGCCGGCCGCCGCGGGCCCGCAGCTCAACCCCGTGAGCGCCGAGGAGGGCTTCAACGTCAAGATGCCGGGCCAGCCTCAGGTCCAGCGCCAGAAGGTGAACATCCCCGCGGGCGAGGTGTCCACGGCGGCCTACTCGCTGCAGACCCCCGAGGGCGTCATCTACTCGGTCAGCATCGCCGACTACCCGGAGAAGGTCGTCGCCAGCCGGCCGCCCGAGGCGTTCCTGAACGAGGGCCGCGACGGCCTCACCAACCAGCTCAAGGGCACCGTCAGCAACGAGCAGGAGCTGACGCTCGATGGCTACCCCGGTAAGTCCTACACGGTGTCCTCGCCCAACGGCGAGGTGCGCGCGCGCAACTACCTGGTGGGCCCGCGCCTCTACACCATGCTCGTTCTCTACAACCCGAGCATCGGCGCTCCGGCGGCGGATGACTTCCTGGGCTCGCTCCAGCTCGTCAACCCGCCTCCGGCCATTCCGCGCGCGGGCGCGGCGGGCGCGGCGGATGCCGGCTCGGGTGACGCGGGTGTCGCCGCGGAGGGTGCCGCGGTCGAGGCGACTGCTCCCGACGCGGGTCCGCAGGACGCGGGCACGGCCGCTCCGGCCAAGCGCCGTCGCACGAAGTAGTTCGTCGTTGGTGCACGCCCGCGCTCGCGGGAGCGTGTGCTTGATGACAGGCGCCCCGTTCACTTGAAAAGGAATGGGGCGCCCTGGTGGTGCGGGGCGGCTTCCTTCTCCCCCTGACCGCCCACAGTCTTCCTCCTCGGTGTTCGGGGGAGGGGATTCATGACAGGGCTGACTGGGGCCTTGCTCGCCGTGGTGCTCGCGGCGGGCGGCTCGGCGTTGGTTCCGGTGAGTGGGGGCAATGCCCTGACGCTCCCGGCTCAGCGCCACATCGTTCGCATCGACAGAGGTGGAAGTCGTTCCCCCAGCTTCCTGGTGGCCATCCAGCACGGTGGCACCGAGGGCAAGGGGCTGGTCCTGTACCGCTCCGAGGACGCGCTGCGCACCGTGCGGCGCGTGGGGGACATCCAGTCGGACTTCACGCACACGGACCGGGCGGAGCTCCTGGCGGTGGGCCGGGATGTGGCGCTCGTCTACTCGTACGAGGGTCCGCAGCTGGCGCCCTCCCGACGCCATGACGTCTGGTTCCAGTGGTGGCGCTACCAGTCCTCGGAGGACACCTGGACACCGGAGCCCGCGGTGCGCGTGCTGGACTCGGCGGATGACCGCACGGGCTACTCGCGGGCGCTCCTGACGCGCGACTCACGGGGGCGTCTCTGGGTGCAGGCCTTCCGGGTGGAGTCGGATGGCGGCTCCACCGCGGTGGTGGCGGTGTCCACCGATGGCGGGCAGGACTTTGGCGCGCCCCAGGTGCTGGACAAGGTTCGCCGCCGAGGCGGCGGGCGCCTGTTGAGCGTGGGGACGAAGCTCGTCTTCGTCTACGCCATGCATGATGGCTTCGTGCCCACGCGGATGCGGGTGCGCAACGACGCGGACCCCGTGGAGGCCTGGGGGCCGGTGCGCGAGGCCTTCTCCGACGGCATCTACCACGGCGCGGCGCTGAGCGCGGTGGCGGACGGCCGGGGCGGCATGCACCTGGTCTACAAGGACGAGCAGGAGCGGCTGTACCACCGGCGCTTCGACGGGACGTCCTTCGGGCCGCGCAAGCTGGTGGAGGGCACATCCGACTGGGCGCTCCAGGCCGCCACCACCCGCATCGGCGACACCCTGTACATCTTCTACAACCGCATGCGCGTGCTCAATCAACACAGCGAGCTGCGTGTGCGCGCCCTCCTCGAGGACGGCAGCCTGAGCGCCGCGGTGACGCTCGACGGGGACTCGACGTTCAAGGGGTATCCCAACGCGGTGGACGTGCTGCCGGAGGGCAGCAGCGAGGTGCCGTGTCTGTACGGCGAGGCCGTGGACGCGAGCTCGCGAGGCACCGTGTCGCGCGTGGCGATGGTGCTGGATGAGGAGCCGCCGGAGGAGCCCTCCGAGGAGCCCTTCACGTTGGAGCTGGTGCGCTCCAGTGCGAGTCATGAACTGCTCGCGGTGGATGGCGCGGGCACGCTCTACGGACTCGCGGCGGGAGGCGAGCGCTCGCGGTTGATGGCGAGCACGGATGGCGGACGCACCTTCTCCGCGCGCGGGCAGGACGGGGGAAATTTGTGGACGCTGGCGGCGATGACGAACGGGACGCTGGTGGCGGTGGCCAGCCACAGCGGTGTGTACAACCTGCAGCGCTCCACGGATGGCGGGCGGACGTGGACGGGCGAGGTGAGCCTGGGGAACTACCGGGCGATGGGGCCTCGCAGCTTCGCGGAGCTGGGCGGCACGTGGTTCTTCCTCGAGTACCAGAGCTTCACCTCGTCGTCCGCGCCGGTGCGGGTGTGGGCGAGCACGAATGGCGGGGCCAGCTGGTCCGTGCGCTCCACGCTCACCGCGCACCGGCATGGCTATGCGCTGGTCGCGGACCCGGTGACGGGGGCGCTGTGGGCGCTGATGGGCAGCAACAAGACGCAGGCGGCGGTGCTGCGCTCCACGGACGGCGGGCGGACGTGGAAGTCCCTGCTCCAGGGCTACGGAGCGAACGCGGTGGCGGGCGTGGTGATGGCGGATGGCTCGCTGCTGCTCGGGCAGTCCACGTTGTTCGAGCCCGAGCACCCGAAGCTGTTGCGGCTGTCCGTGGACGGCCGGGTGAGCACGGTGCGGGAGCTGCCAGGGCCCGCGTACTCGCTGGTCGCCGCGCCCGGAGGCGGCTGGGTGCTGGGGACGGCCTGGTCCAGCGCGGGGGACGTGCAGGTGCCGGGGGATGTCTCCGCGCGACTGTTCACCAGCGGGGATGGGCAGACGTGGATGGAGGCGCGGCGCCACGAGCGGGTGAGCGGGGCCGACCTGGCGCGCGCGGACGTGTGGGGTGTGCTGCCCTCCGGGGAGCTGGTGGTGCGGATGGAGAACGTGAGCGGCTTCGGAAGCGCGGGAAAGGGCTTTCAGGTGCTGCGCATCGAGCGCTGAGCGGGCGGGTGGATTAGACCTCCCGGTGCGCGGCGCGAGCACGCCGCCGGGAGGCTGGCATGTGGGACCCGTCGCAGTACACGCGCTTCCGCGATGAGCGGAAGCGGCCCTTCTTCGAGCTGCTGTCGCGGGTGGACGTGGCCGCCCCGACGCACGTCGCCGACCTGGGGTGCGGGACGGGGGATTTGACGCGCGTGCTGGCCGAGCGCTGGCCTGGCGCGACGGTGTACGGCGTGGACTCCTCGGTGGAGATGGTGGAGGAGGCGCGCCGCCGCCCCGCGCCGGGCTCCCTGCGCTTCGAGGTGGGGGAACTCGCGGGCTGGGCGCCTCCCGTGCCGCTGGACGTGCTGGTGTCGAACGCGGCGCTGCACTGGGTGCCGGACCATGCGGCGCTGATGGCGCGACTGGTGGCGAAGCTTTCGCCGAACGCCGTGCTGGCCTTCCAGGTGCCGGCCAACTTCGATGCGCCCTCGCACCGCCTCGTCGACGAGGTGAAGGCGCTGCCGCGCTTCGCCCGGGTGCTTGAGCCCGTGAGGCGACGGCCCGTGGAGACGCTGGAGACGTACGAGTCGCTGCTGGCGGGGCGGGGGATGACGGTGGACGCGTGGGAGACCACGTACCTGCACCTGCTGCCGGGCGAGGACGCGGTGTTGCAGTGGTTGTTGGGGACGACGCTGCGGCCGGTGCTGGCGGCGCTGGGTGAGGCGGAGCGACAGGCGTTCCTGGAGGAGCTGGGGCCGCGCCTGCGCGACGCGTACCCCGCTCACTCGCGGGGCACTCCGTTCCTGTTCACCCGCCGCTTCGTGGTGGCGCGGCGGGGGACTTGAGCGCTCGCGTCCTCAGGGCCAGGCGGGCCAGCGCAGGATTCGCCCGCCGATGCCCACCACCCAGAGGTCGTCGGGGCCCGTGCCGGTGATGTCGTTGAGGCGCCCTCCGGAGGCCGCGTGAATCTCCGTCCACGTCTGTCCGTTGTAGCGGTAGATGTGGCCGTTCGCGCACGTCGCATAGGCGGACCCCGCGCCGAAGGCGATGACCGAGGTCAGGTCATGGGCGTTGGGGAAGCCCTGTTTGACCCACTGCGTGCCGTTGACCTTGCGCAGGACGGTGCCTCCGTCGCCCACGGCGAAAGCGACCTGCTCGTTCACCACCCAGACGGCCCGCAGGGGGCGTGCACCGGAGGTGTTCTGCTCCGCGTTCTCCGTCTCCCAGCGGCTGTTGGCGGGGTTGAACCGGAAGACGCGAGGCGTGTTCGAGGCGCCACCCACCAACAGCAGGTGGCTCTGGGCGCTCCCGTGGATGTTGTAGACGCTGGGGAGCGCGTTGTTCGCGGCGTTGTAGCTCAGGGTTCCGCCGCCATCCCAGGTGAAGGACGTGCCCGTGGTCTCGTTGTCCTCGCCCGTGGGCGAGTTGGCACCGTAGAGCGTGAGGACGTTGTTGGTTCGCAGCCCGGTCATTCCAAAAATCCACCGGTTGTCGTCACTGATGTCGGAGCAGCCCGCGGCGGTGGTGTCCTGGTGGGCCTTCTTGCCGCCCTCGGAGCCGAGCCACGCGCGGCCCGTGGTGGGGTCCGCCCAGATGGCGCGCCATTGGGTGTCGTCGGCGCCGCAGCTGTCATCCGTGATGACCGTGAAGTTCGTGCCGGTGGGCAGCAGCCGCGCGCGACGGTTGTCATCACCCCCGACCCACACTCCGCCGCGAGTCCATGAAGAGGCCGCGTACCAGTCCTTCATCCCCCCCGAGCCCACGTTCCTGCTGGTCCATGCGGGAGCGTTTCCGCCCGGGCAGACGCTCTGGAGTTCCTTCTGGCCGTCGCAGTCGTTGTCCAGGTCATCACACAGCTCGGTGGCGCCGGGATGGGTCCGCGAGTCGCCGTCGTTGCAGTCCGAGCTGTTGGTGACATAGGCGCCCGCGGGCTTCACGCAGGACTGCACGATGCCGGTGTTGCCACCAAAGGTGTCGCCGTCCTCGTCCGGGTACCACAGGGTGGCCACCGAGGATGTCACACACTCCAGGGCCGTCTGGACGCTGTTGCACTGATTCGTTCCCTGGCACTGGAACGAATCCGTGCACTGCTGCGTGAGCGTGGGGAAGCCCTCGTCCTTCACTCCGTCGCAGTTGGTGTCCACGTCATCGCAGAGGTCGGTGAGCCCTGGGCGGATGTCGCGGTTCGTGTCGTCGCAATCGTCCGGAGCGCCGGTGGTGTAGCCGTCGGGCGTGGCGCCGCAGACGATGAGGGGCGTCGAGTCCTTCTTGCCGTGGCCGTCCTGGTCCCCGTCCAGATACACATTCCTGCTGGGCGGGGTGTCGCAGAACCGGGCGCGGTCCGTCGTGCCGCAGCGGAAGACACCGGAGCAGTCCGCCGACGTCGAGCAGGCCTCTCCCAGCTGGAAGTGGACCGTGTCGCCGACGCCGTCACAGTTGTCGTCCACGTCGTCGCAGAGCTCCTCGGCGCCTGGATTGATGGCGAGCACGTCGTCCCGACAGTCGGTGCCGTTGCTGCTCTCTCCGACGTAGCCATCCTGGTCCGCGTCCGTGGCCTGCAGGGACAGCGTGACGGCATGCACGGTGTCGAGCTCCACCGTCACGCGCTGCGAGTCGGAGACCACGGCCTTGCCTTCGCAGGATTGCTCGAAGGCCGTGGCGCGCACTCCCACGGACGCTCCCCAGTCGAGAGGAGGTATCAGCGCCACCATCATGCTGCCGCCGTCGGCGCGAGTTCCCTTCACGTCCGTGCCCACGATGTCCTTGCCGCGTGTCTGCCCGCTGGCCACGTCGAACGCCTCCACCCGGAGGCATCCCGGGAGGAAGGGGCCGTACTTCACCGTGACCTTGACCGCGCCCTGGGTGACGTCCTTCTTGCAGCCAGCGAGGAGGAGGAGGGGGAGGACGAGCAGGAGGCGTCGCATGAAACGAAGTGTATCCGCGCTTCCCGGCTCGGCTCACCTTCTCCGAGTCAGGGTTGAATACACCCCTGGATATTCATGACCCGGGCTGGCGCTCACTCGGGAAATCCGAGTGAACCACCGACAACCGCGCATCACGAGCAAGGCTCGCGGGTGTTATCAGTTCCTGCTCCAGCGGAACCTGGGCGCCGTAGCGCTCGCGCATCTGCTGTTTCAGGCCGGCCACGTCGAGCGAGCCCAGGGCTTCCATTGCTCCGTATTCCACGCCCGCGCCCTGGGCGTAGGCCTTGCGTACCAGCTCCGAGCAATACATCGCCTCGTCGCCCCAGCCGAAGCGCCAGTCATAGGGCTTGCCCAGGTGGGACTTCGCCGCCGTCAGTGCGCGCTGCCGCTGCTCGGCGTCGAGTCCCTGGGGGCGCAGCACGAGGATGTGGCCCTTCACGCCGCGCGCCTTCCACTTCGAGAACGGGACGCGCTGCACCGGCTGCACCGCCTCCACCACGAACACGCCCTGTGCCGTCACCTCCACCAGCCCTACGTGGGACAGCGCGCTGTGCGTGGCCGCCCGGATGGCCTGGGACTGCCGCGAGCGCGAGGTGTGCAGCACGACGTCCCCGGTCTGGAGCTTCGCCGCCAGCTCCTCCCGAGGCGCCGCGACCGCGCTGAGTCCCCACAACCACACTCCCCACAACACGAGCCAACGCATGGACCCTGTCCTTTCCGGCGTTTGCCACGCCCGCTGTCTCACGATGCAGCCCCGATGCCAGGGCTCATTCCCACGCCCCCATCCGAGAGGCATGTGACGTCCCTGGCGCCGACGGTGTTCCCTGGAGAAGGGAGCGCGCGTGCAGCTGTCAGGCGGTGCGCGTCAGCGGCACTTCGGCCACGCGGTGATACTCCGGGCCACGGCTCTCGAAGAGGATGAGCCGGTCCACGCGGCCCTGGCCCAGGTCCGTGCCGGACAGGGCCTTCACGCACTCGAGCAGCGCCGGGTCTCCGGACGACGTGTGGCTCCGGGCCAGCGTCAGGTGCGGCGCGTAGTCGCGGTACTCCGACTCGAAGCCGAGCGGCTGCAACTGCTCCGCCGTGTCGGCCTGCAGGGCCTTGAGCGCGTCGGTCTCTCCATGCACGTCCGCCCAGAGCACGCGCGGATGCGTGGCTGTCCCGAAGGTGCCGCCTCCGCCCACCGATAGCGTGAAGGGCGCGTGCCGGGGGCCGACCGAGGCCAGCGCCTCACGGATGGCGGGCAGTCGCGAGGACTCCACTTCCCCCAAGAACACGAGCGTGAGGTGGATGCCTTCGACTCGCACGAAGCGGGCATGGTTCGCGAACTGGCGCAGCCGCTTCAGCTCGGCGGCGACCCGGGCCTCGATGCTGTTCCCCAGCGTGACGGCGGTGAACAGTCGCATGGCTCAGCTCTTTCTCGCGGACCCGCGCGGCCAGAGCGTGTAGGCCCAGAAGGGGATGAAGGCGAGCAGCTCCGCGCCGACGACATACAGCCCGCGCGGCGACAGCATGCCCGCGCCAATGGGCGACACCGGCAGTGGACGCACGGGCGCGAACAGCCGCGCATTCGAGAAGGGCCACAGCAACGCCGCGCCCAGCCCGCCATCCGTCAGCGAGTCCAGGAGCCCGTGGCTCGCCACCGCGAGGAACGCCAGCCCACCCCAGCGGCCCGCGGGCGCCCCCGCCCACTTCGCCACCCCCGCCACCGCGAGCGCCACCGCCGCAGCGAAGACGAACGAGTGCGACGCGCCCCGGTGTCCCCATGGCGCCGCATAGGGAATGCGGAAGACGAAGGCCACCACGTCCGCGTCCGGCAGCAGGGCCAGCATCGAGAAGAGTGCCATGGAGGCAACCAGGCGACGGGTCGACCCACCGTTCGCCTCATACCGCCCCAGGGCCATGCCCACCGCCACGTGACCGATGCTCGCCATGATTTCCTGGGGCGGAAGATACCGCACCTGGGCCTCTTGGCTCGCACGCGGGTGGCTCCCTGGAGGGTGGTGGTAGCGTGCGACCTCATGCGGGTGCTTTCCCATGTCGAGGATACGCTCGCGCGACGCCTGGAAGGGTGGCGCGCGCAGGTGGGCGAGTGGCTCAACCGGGTCCGCGCGGCGGGCACGGCGAGCTGGCTGGTGATGACGTGGCAGTTCGAGTGGCGCACGCCGCTCGGGGTGCTCGCCGCGTACCTGGCGCTGGCGGTGGTGCTGTGGGCCGGCGCGCGCCGCTTTCCCCGCCTGGGGCGGCGCCCGGCGCTCGGGCTCGTCTTCCTGGACATGCCCGCTGTCTTCGCCCTCCAGTCACTGGCCATCGGCACGGCGAACAACGACAACGCGGTGCCCACCGCGCTCTTGACGCTGGGCGTGTACATCGTGCTGGTGGTGCTCGTGTCGCTGGTGACGCTGTCGCGCGTCATCGTCGTGCTGGCCACGGTGGTGGCCATCGGCCTGGAGAAGATGCTGGTGTTCCAGGCCCAGGTGGAGTGGCAGGCGTTCCTGCCGGGCATGGTGCTGGTGCTGGCGCTGGGCGCGCTCGCGGCGGCCTTCATCAGCCGGCAGGTACTGGGGCTGGTGACGCAGGTGGCGCAGGAGGAGGTGCGGCTGGAGCGGCTGGGCCGCTACTTCTCCCCCGAGGTCGCCCGACAGATTGCCCAGCACGGCACCGAGGCGGGAGGCGGCGAGCACCGCGAGGTGACGCTGCTGTTCTCCGACATCCGAGGCTTCACCTCCATGTCCGAGCGCATGGACAGCCCTCAAGTCGTCGCGCTGCTCAACGAGTACCTGTCGCGCATGGTGGATGTGGTGTTCCGCCATGGAGGGACGCTCGACAAGTTCATCGGTGACGGCATCCTCGCGTACTTCGGCGCGCCGCTGGATTTGCCGGGGCACCCGAAGGCCGCGGTGGCGTGTGGGCTGGCCATGCTGGAGGCGCTGGAGACGCTCAACGCGGAGCGCGTGGCGCGCGGTGAGGAGCCGCTGCGAATCGGCATCGGCATCCACACGGGGCGCGTGGTGGTGGGGGACGTGGGCAGCGCGCAGCGGCGCGAGTACACGGTGATTGGCGACGCCGTGAATCTGGCCAGCCGCATCGAAGGGCTCACGAAGAAGGTGGGCGTGGCCATGTTGGTGTCGGAGGCCACGCGCCGCTTCTGCCAGGACGATGCGTCGCTGCGCTTCGAGCCCGCGGCGCCCCTGCCCGTCGCGGGCAAGGCCGAGCCCGTGGCCACCTTCGTCCCGGGCAAGCAGGCGCTGCGCGAGGTGGGCTGAGCGGACGGGGGCCGGGCGGGGAGGCTCGGCGCCCTGGGGCCGGTGGGCTCACACCTGGAAGCCTCGCGCTCCCTCCGGTGACAGGAGGAGTGTGACCATGGCTCAGGGATATTCGTTGAACATCGGGTTGAATCTGGTGGACCCGGCGCACTACGCGGGCTGGGACGGAGCGCTCGTCGCCTGCGAGGCGGACGCCGAGGACATGGTGGCCATCGCCACGGAGCGGAAGTTCTCCACCGTGCGCAAGGTGCTCACCCGGGATGCGACGCGGGGCCGCATCCTGAAGGAGCTGGACGAGGCGTCCCGCGTGCTCCAACCCGGAGACCTGTTCCTGCTGACGTACTCCGGACACGGCGGGCAGCTCCCGGACCGCAACAGCGACGAGTCGGACGCGCAGGACGAGACGTGGGTGCTCTACGACGGAGAGCTCATCGACGACGAAATCCACCTCGCGCTGTCCAAGCTGAAGCAGGGCGTGCGCGTGCTGATGTTCTCCGACAGCTGCCACAGCGGCACGGTGAGCCGGGTGGCGTACTCGGCGCTGAGGAGCAGCGGCAGCCTGGAGATGCTGGCGGACACGCTGCATGACCCGACGCCGGGAGAGCGGCGCTTCAAGGACATGCCCACGGCGATTGCCCTGCGCACGTACCGGGACAACAAGGCCTTCTACGACGACGTCATGGCGGGGCTCCCGAAGGATGACCCCATCGCGAAGACGAAGGCGACGGTGCTGCTCATCTCCGGGTGCCAGGACAACCAGCTCTCCAGCGACGGAGCCTTCAACGGCCTGTTCACCGCGAACCTGCTGCGCGTCTACAACAGCGGGAAGTTCCGGGGCGGCCACCGCACGTTCCACCGCCGCATCGTCCGGCGCATGCCACCGCTCCAGTCGCCCAACTACTCCATCGTCGGCGTCCCCAGCCGCGAGTTCGAGCGGGAGACGCCCTTCGAGGTGTGACAAAGGGCCGAGGGGGGACTGATGGAGTCCCTCCACGGCCCTCTGTCATGACGCCGCGTTCGCGGTGGGGCTCAGTACGCCTTGGAGAACACGATGCGGCCCGGCGAGTCCTCGCCGGTGACGACGCACTTGCCCGGCTCCTGCTTGAGCGCGAAGGGACGGTTGCGCGTGGTCAGGCCCGTCTCTTCCTTGATGCGCGCCTCCACCTTGGGGTCCAGGTTCCAGTGCGCGAGCAGGAAGCCCGCGTCCGCCTTCTCCTTCATCTCCTCGTAGGAGTTGACCTCGAAGGTGTGCTCGTCGCGGAACGTCTTCGCCTTCTGGAAGAGGTCCTTCTGCATCTGGTCCAGCATGGACTGGGCCTTGGCGGCGGCCTCGCCCAGCGGGATGAACTCCTTCACCTTCAAGTCACGGCGCACCATGACGCAGGTGCCCTTGGCCAGGTCCTTGGGGCCAATCTCGATGCGCACGCAGGTGCCCACCAGCTCGTGCTCGAAGTACTTGAAGCCGGGGCCCTTGCTGTCGTCGTCGTCCACCACCACGCCCAGGCCGGACTTGCGCAGGTCGGCGGCGAGCGCGTGGCTCTTCTCCAGGACCTGGGCCTTCTCCGTGTCGGTCGCCTTGCCGAAGATGGGGATGATGACCACGTGCGTGGCCGCCAGCTTCGGCGGGACGATGAGCCCCGAGTCATCCGAGTGGGTCATGATGAGCCCGCCGATGAGGCGCGTGGACACGCCCCAGGACGTCTGCCAGACGAAGTGCTCGCGGCCGTCGCGACCCTGGAACTTGGTGTCGAAGGCCTTGGCGAAGTTCTGGCCCAGGTTGTGGCTGGTGCCGGCCTGCAGCGCCTTCTTGTCCTGCATCATGGCTTCGATGCTGTAGGTGCGCAGGGCGCCGGCGAACCGCTCCGACTCCGACTTGCGGCCCGTCATCACGGGCATGGCCATGTAGTCCTCGGAGAACGTCCGGTAGACCTCCAGCATCTGGAGCGTCTCCTTCTCCGCGTCCTCTTCCGTCTCGTGACAGGTGTGGCCTTCCTGCCAGAGGAACTCGGTGGTGCGCAGGAACAGGCGCGTGCGCATCTCCCAGCGCATCACGTTCGCCCACTGGTTGATGAGCAGGGGCAAATCCCGATAGCTCTGCACCCACTTGGCGAAGCTGCGGTTGATGATGGTCTCCGACGTGGGTCGGATGACGTAGGGCTCCTCGAGCTTGGCGCCGCCCGCGTGGGTGACGACGGCGAGCTGGGGGTTGAAGCCCTCGACGTGCTCGGCTTCCTTCTTGAGGTAGCTCTCGGGGATGAGCAGCGGGAAGTAGGCGTTCTTGTGGCCCAGGTCCTTGAACATCTTGTCCAGGACGCGCTGCATGTTCTCCCACAGCGCGTAGCCGTTGGGACGGATGACCATGCAGCCCTTCACGTCCGAGTAGTCGGCGAGCTTCGCCTTCTGGACCAGGTCGACGTACCACTCGGAAAAGCCCTTCTCTCGGGGCGTGAGCTTATCGGCCATGTGCTGAGCACCTTTTCAAGTCGTTGAAAGAGGACGGTTGCCTACGCTTTGGCCACCCGGAAATCAACGCTCCAGTCGTCCCAGGACGTCCCTCGGCTCGTCCCAGGGTGGGTCGTTCACGTTGCGAGGGCTTTCGGAGGGCGGCGAGGATGCCCCGGCTGTCCCGTGGTCGTCCCAGGAGGAAGACATGCTGCGCGCCGTGGCTGGAGAGGTTCATTCCCTGGCGGTTCCCTTCCGGATGGGGGCGTTCGACCTGGGGGGACGGATGACGGTCATCCGCCTGCCGGGCGGGGGGCTGTGGGTGCACTCGCCGGTCGCCTGCACGCCCGAGGCGCGCGCGACGGTGGACGCGCTGGGCCCGGTGCGCTTCCTGGTCGCGCCCAACCTGATGCACCACCTGCGGGTGGGGGAATGGGCGGCGGCCTATCCGGAGGCGCGCGTGGTGGCGCCGGCGAGCCTGAGGGCGAAGCGGAAGGATTTGCGCATCGACCTGGAGTTGGGGGACGCGGCGGACGCGGGTTGGGCGGGGGTCATCGACCAGGTGCAGGTGAAGGGAATGCCGAAGCTGGACGAGTTCGTGTTCTTCCACCGGCCCACTGGCACGGTGCTGCTCACGGACCTGGCGTTCAACTTTCACCAGACGGGCTCGTGGCTCACGCGCACGTATCTGAAGCTCTGTGGCGCGTGGCAGCGGCTTGCGCCCACGTTCATCACCAAGGCGGTGGTGAAGGACCGGGTGGCGGTGAAGGCGTCGCTGGAGCGGGTGCTCGCGTGGGACGTGAAGCAGGTGGTGGTGTGCCACGGAGACGTGCAGGAGACGGGCGCGCGCGAGGCACTGCGCGAGGCGTTCCACCGGCTCGCGGGCTGAGGGCTCACACGGTGTTTGCGATACACGGGCGACGCGAGGGCCTTGGCGCGGGTCGCCGCCGACCCTTTTTGATACCGGCTATCTGGAGTCCTCTCGCGTGGATGCAACGCGAGCGTCACACCCTGACGGATGCTGGGAAGCGTTGGCGCGTCGCGCTATGACGTGCTCTCCATTTTTCATGGTTTTCCACCTGGAGGCTTCATGCGGTCGTTTCTTCCGTCTCTCGGAGTGGCTGGCGCGCTGACGGCGTGCCTCGTCTCCGGCTCCGCCCTCGCCTACGCCACCGGCCAGACGGGCCACAGCGGCAAGGACAGCTCGCTGACGTGCGCGAGCTCGATGTGCCACTCGACCACGGGTACCAGGCCCACCGTGACCCTCGAGGGACCCGCGTCCCTCGAGCCCGGCCAGACGGGCACCTACGCCCTCGTCATCACCGGCGGCCCCGGCGTTCGCGGCGGCTTCAACGTGGCCACGGATGGCTCCGCCACCCTCACCGCCGGCACCGGCTCCAAGAAGGTCTCCGGCGAGCTCACCCACACCCAGCCCAAGGCCTTCGCCAGCGGCACGGTGCGCTTCGACTTCACCCTCGTCGCCCCGTCCACCGGCGCCACGCTCACCCTGTTCGGCGCGGGCAACTCGACCAACGGCAACAACGAGGACACCGGTGACGCGTCCAACACCGCCACGCTCAAGGTGAAGGTCGGCGACGGCGGAGACGGCGGCGGCGGTGGTGAGGACGACGGCGGTGGCTGCGCCGCGGCCGGTGGCGTGCCCCTCCTGGGCGCAGCCCTGCTGCTGCTCGGCGCGCGTCTGCGCCGCCGCGACGCGTAAGCGGCTGGCTGCTCCTCAATCAGGCACCTGGGGGGCGGGGAGACAGTGAGCGACGGCGCGGCCTAACATCCCGCCCTCGCTCTCCATGCACCTCCGCCTCCTCTCCCTGCTGCTCATGCTGGGGCCGCTCGCGTGTGCGACAGGCCCCGGTCTCCTCCCCCCGGAAGTCCCGCTCGCCGCCGTACACCGCGAGCCTGGGACGCTGCGGGTGATGACCTTCAACATCCAGTCCGGTGCCCGTGGACTCGATGGCGTGGCCCGCGTCATCCGTGCCTCCGTGCCGGACCTCGTCGCGCTCCAGGAGGTCGACGTCGGCTCCAGGCGCGCCGGCGGCATCGATCAGGTGGAGGCCCTCTCCCGCCTCACCGGCCTGCCTCACCGCGCCCACTTCCGCACCACGGACCTGCATGGCGGCGCCTACGGCATCGCCATCCTGTCGCGCTTCCCACTGGAGTCGCTCGCGCAGTACCCGCTGCCCGTGCCCTCGGGCGCGGAGCCGCGCACGCTCGCGCACGCCGTCGTGTCCGTGGATGGCCGCGAGGTGAGCGTCTACCTCACGCATCTCATCCGCCGCCCCTTCAACAACGCCACGCGCCTGCGCCAGAGCGGCTACGTGGCCCGACTGCTCGCCCAGGACTCCCGGCCTCGACTGCTCCTGGGTGACCTCAACGACGACCCGGACTCGCAATCGGTGCGCCTGCTGCGCCGCGATTTGCGCGACGTCGTCGCCGCCACCGGCGGAGCCAGGGGCACCTACCCGATGCCCCTGTTCCTGCCCACGCTGCGCATCGACTATGTGCTGGCCTGTGATGCCTTCACGCCCGTGGCCAGCCGCGTGCTGCGGGTCGCCGCGTCGGACCACTACCCCGTCGTCGCGGACCTGCGGCTGGACGTGCTCCCTCCCACGGACGCGGAAGGTCAGCTCACGTTGAAGCGGTAGAGCACGTCCGGGTCTCCCCGGCTGTAGCCCTTGAGGACCTCGTGCTTCAGGTCCTTCGCGCCGAGCACCGTCAGGCCGCCCCACGCGAAGCCCATCACCGACAGCTCGAAGTACACGTGCGGCTTGGGCACCTTGATGATGTGCAGGTCCGTGTGGCCCGCGCCCGGCAGCACCTCCAGCTCGCCCTCGGTGAAGTAGCCCTTCCAGATGCCGGGCGTGAAGAAGAGGAAGCGGCGGAAGTCACCCGGGCTGAACATCGCCTTGAGCTGCCCCTGGCCCAGCGCGTACTCGGCGGACTTGATGCCGAACTGCCACCACGCGTTGGGGTCTCCTCCGTAGAAGCGCTGGAGCAGCTCCTCGTTGAGCCGCAGGAACGCATCCACCGGGATGCGCGTCACCGGGAGGACGGGCTGCGCGAAGACGGGCTCCTTCTTCTTGATGTCCGCGATGAAGTCCTTCCACGCCTTCTCGCCGTGGGACTGCATCGCCATCTGCTGTCGCGCCAGGAACGCCACGCCTTTGACTTCCATCCGTGTGCCTCCACTGCCTGACCCCGCGCGGGGCCGCGCTCGGGGGAGTCCGTCCCGGCTTCCACGGGAAGCATAGGGTGCGACAACGTCGCGCGCAGGCGACGCCTGCCTGCTACTCGAGCTGAAGACCGCAGTCGGCGCAGGCTCCGGCGACCAGGGGCGCCACGGTGCCGCAGGCCGGACACGGCGGCTCACCGTCCTCCGTCGCGGGCAATGCGAAGGGCGAGGCGCCGTCCGCCAGCACGCCCTCGCGCTGGATGCTGTCCATCCAACGTTGCTGGAGCAGCGTCGCCACGCGCAGGCCGTCCTCGGGGCGCACCAGCACCTGGAACTTCGGGCTGCACCCGGGCTTCGCGCACGCCTCGCGGTGTACCAGCGCGGGGACGTCCGCCTCCAGACAGGCCTCCACCAGCCGCCGGGCGTCCGCCAGCGCCATCTCCGCGCACGGCACCAACTCCACGTCCGACAGCACCTTCGTCACTTCATCCTGGGTCATCACCTGTCGGATTGGAGCCCACGCATGGGCCCTCCGTCCAGCGGCGAGCCGTCTTCTCGGACTCGAGGGCACCTCGCGCCCGCCAGGTCGCATCCCCACCCTGCCCGTCACTTCTTCGAGATTCCACGGGCCTGTACGGGGCGGGTGGGGGCACGACGCAATGCTTCATGGGGCACGGGGCAGCAGGGCCTGCCAGGCGCTGGCGTTGCTGGTCATGGCCTGTCAGCAGTCCGAGGCGGTGGGCCCGAGTCCCTCCGTGGAGAGCCCGCCGGCCGTCGTGCGCGCCCCACAGGCAGGGTCGCTGACGGGAAGGACGCGCTGGCTGCGCGCCTTGACGGGCGCGGGCCGGGAGTCCGCGGTGGGGCTCGCGCACGACACGCGCGGCAACCTGGTGCTGGCCCTCGATTCGGAGGACGCGGTGGCGGACCTCTTCGGTCCGTTGCTGGTACCCGCTTCCGGAACCGCCGCGCCAAAGACCTTCGGCGTGGCGAAGTACGGCACGGGGGGAGAGCGGATGTGGTCCGTCTCCCTGCCGGGCTTCGCGGAGGTCGTCGCGGTGAGCTCCCGCGGACACGTGTTCGTCGCGGGCCGCAATCCGGCGGGCGCGGACCTGGGCGGAGGGCCCCTGCCGGCGGGACGCTTCCTGCTCAAGCTGGGACGGGAGGGAGACTTCGTCTGGGCTCGGAGTCTGGTGTCGCTGGGCGTCTCGCCCGACTTCGTCCTCCAGCGCGCGGAGGTGGACCTGCTGGGCAACGTGGTGCTGGCGGGCACGCTTCCCGACGCGAAGCTCGGCGGGGTTGCCGCGCTGGTGAAGGTGGACGCGAGGGGCGGCTACTTGTGGACGTACGCGCACCCGGAGCCGGGAGCGGCCACCGGCGTGGCGGCGGACCGCGAGGGCTCCCTCTACGTCACGGGGCTGCTGCATCCCCCGCGCTCGCCGGTGACGCTCGACGCGCAGCCGTTCCTGCTCAAGCTGGACCCTCGCGGGCGCCCGCTGTGGGAGCGACGACTCGACACTGCGTCCGGCGGGGCCACCGGGGTGGCGGTGCACGGCGACCGCGTGCTGGTGACGGGCGCGTTCTCCGAACCGCTGACGTTCGAGGGGAAGACGCACGAAGTGGAGCCGGGCGGGAGCGAGGCCTTCGTGGCCGCGTTCGACCGGGAGGGCACACCGCGCTGGGCTCGGGCCTTCGGCTTCCAGGGGCTGGGCATCGCGATGGACGAGCACGACGGCGCCGTCGTCGTGGGCCGCTACGCACACGGTGACGACCTGGGCGCGGGGGCCGTGGTGGGCGCGCCGGGCAGCACGCTCAATCTCTTCATGGTGAAGCTGGACCGCGTGGACGGTGGGGTGCGCTGGGCGCGAGGCTTCGCCATGGCGCCGTCGGGCGTCGGAGAGGTCTCCGAGGAGCGCTTCTTCGTCTCGTCGTCGAAGAAGGGGGCGAGCGCCTTGCTGGGCACGCGGCTCTCCGCGATGGAGTTCGGGACGGTGGCGCTGGGCGAGCCCGGAGGCGGTGGGCGGGAGCTGTTCCTCGGAGGCTTCGAGCCTTGAGGAAAATCGTCGAGGCGGGCTGCGCGCGGCTAACGTGCGGCTCGTGCCTCCAACTTCGCTGAGCGCGCGGCCCGGACGCGTGCGTCGACTGCTCGTGGTGTCCGTGGGTGTGGCGTCGTGCGGCGTGTTCGGCCTGGCGTGGGTGGTGGACCGCTTCGGGCAGCGCGAGCGCGCGGAGCCCTCCGACGCCGTGGTGGTGCTGGGCGCGCGCGTGCTGGCGGGCGGGGTGCCGTCCGGCGCGCTGCGGGCCCGCACGGAGAAGGCGGTGGAGCTGTACCGACGTGGCGTGGCGCCCCGGCTCGTCTTCTCCGGTGGCGTGGGTGTGCATCCGCCGTCGGAGGCGCGGGTGATGCTGACGCTCGCGACGCAGCTGGGCGTCCCCGAGGAGGCGTGCGTGCTGGAGGAGTCGAGCCACTCCACGGAGGACAACGCGCGCCTGACGGCGAAGCTGCTGCGCGACTTGGGCGCGCGGCGCGTGGTGGTCGTCTCCGACCCGTACCACCTGCTGCGCGCGCGGCAGTACTTCCGGCTCAATGGCTTCGAGGTGAGCACGAGCCCCGCGCTGGAGACCGAGCGCAACCTGCACTGGGTGGACCGCTTCTACTGGACGGTGCGCGAGGCCGTCGCGCTGGTGCTGCACCCTCGCGTGTTGTGGGCCCGCGCGCCTGGGGACGCGGGGCCGGACGTCACGACTCCGGCGCGGTGAGCGCGCGCAGCTCGCGCCGGCCTCCGGGCACCGCCACGCGCAGCAGCACGGACTCGCCCGGCTCGGCCTCTTTCAGCACGCGCGCCAGGTCCGTCGCCCGTCGCACCGGCTGGCCTCGCGCCTCCACCACCACCATGCCCGGCAGCAACCCGGAGCGCTCGGCGCTGGAGCCCGGCACCACGTCCGTCACCAACGCGCCCGCGCGCGGCAGCTCCTGCGCTCGCGAGAGCCTGGGGTCCATGTCCGACAGGCTCAGTCCCACGCGCTGGTGCGGCGGCTCCGCGTGCTCCTCCGGCGGCTTGCGCGAGGCCACGCCCTCCAGGTCCGGCCGCGTGCCCAGCTTCGCCTTCAGCTCCGTCTTCTTCCCACCTCGGTACACGGTGAGCGGCAGCTCGGAGCCCGGCGCCTTGAGCGCCACCGTGCGCGTGAGGGCGCGGCCAGAGGTGACGGGGCGTCCCCCCGCCGCGACGATGATGTCATCCGGCTTCAGCCCGGCCTCGGCGGCGGGCGTGCCTTCGTTTACCTCGGTGACGATGGCGCCCTCGCCCTTGGACACCCCCAGCGCGCTGCCCAGGTCCGCCGTCAAATCCTGCACGGCGACGCCCAGCCAGCCCCGCGTGACGGCGCCATCCTTCTCCAACTGGGGCAACAGCTCCTTCACGAGCGTGCTGGGCACGGCGAAGCCGATGCCGGAGCCCTGGCCGACGATGGCCGTGTTGATGCCCACCACCTCGCCGTGGAGGTTGAACAGCGGCCCGCCGGAGTTGCCCGGGTTGATGGCGGCGTCCGTCTGGAGGAAGTCGTCGAAGGGCCCCACCTGGATGTCGCGGGCCTTGGCGGAGACGATGCCCAGGCTGACGCTGGAGGCGAGTCCAAAGGGGTTGCCGATGGCCACCACCCAATCGCCCACGCGCAGCGCGTCCGAGTCGCCCAGCTTCACCACCGGGAGCCCCTTCACATCTCCCTTGAGCTGGAGCACCGCCACGTCCGTGAGCGGGTCTGTCCCCAGCACCTTCGCGTCCAGCTCGCGTCCGTCGGGAAACTGAACGCGTATCTCCGTGGCATCCGCCACCACGTGGTTGTTGGTGAGCACCAACCCCCGAGCGTCGATGACGAAGCCGGAGCCCAGGCCCTGGCGCGGCCCTTCCTCACGCGGGTCCTCGAATGGAGAACCAAAGGGCATGCCGCCGCCGAACGGAGAGCCCGGCCCCCCTCCATTCCAGGGAGAGCCCCGACGAGGGCCGCGCGCGGGTGAGGCCTCCCGCACCTCCACGTTGACGACGGCCGACTTCACCGACTCCACCAGCGGCGCGATGGACGCGAGCGCCCCGCGCATGTCCGGCGGCATCGGCTGCTTCGCGGGAGGCGTGCCCTCCGGAGCCGCCTCGGGTGACGGCGCCGCGGGCTCCTGCTGCGCGGAGGGCGGCGGGGCGGGCGGCGCTTCTTCCTGCTCCCGGCGGCAGCCCGCGAGTGTCAGGACCAGGCCCACGGCCACGACGCGTCTGCTTCCCTTCATCGCGTTCCTCCCCTCGCATCAACGCCGCGCTGCCATGGTGCGGAAGTCGTCCGTCGGAAGAAGCACCGGGCCCTGCCGGCGCGAAAGACGCCGCGTGTCACTTGAGGTGGGGCCCCTGGCGGGAGAAGGCACGAGGAAGCGGGCCTTGCTCGCCCGCTCCACGGGCTTCAGGCCGAGCGCTCGCGCGCCGTCGTCGCGGCGCTCGGAGGCCCCAGCGTGTCCATCCGGCGCAGCAGCTTCTCCAGGATGCGGAAGAGCGCCTTGCGGTCGACGCCGTCGAGGATGGAGAGCAGCTGCCCCATGCCCTGCGTCATGAAGCGCTCGAGCCGCTGGTAGGTCTGCAGGCCGTCGGGCGTGAGCCGACAGCGGACCACGCGGCGGTCGGCCGCGCTGCGCTCGCGCATCAGGTGGCCCTCGCGCTCCAGCCGGTCGACGAGCCCGGTGACGGTCTTCTCGGTGACGCCCAGTCGGCGAGCAAGCTCGCCCATCGTGAGCGAGCCGTCCTGGCCGAGCCAGAGCAGCGCATGCACCTGCGGGGGCGTGAACTGGAGCTGCTCGCAGGTGCTGGCGATGGGGTCACGGAGCGAACGGCGCCGGCCCAGCGCGAGCAGGAGCTGCTGAAGCTTCAGCACGTCCGCCGAGATGTCCTCATCCTCTTTAGGGTGGATATTCCGTGACACGGAGTATGGCTTAGCGGGCAGGGCCCCACGGGTCAACCCGTTGTCACGGCGTGGGCAGCCGTGCGGACAATGCGCTCCCCGTTGGGGGGAGCAAGAGGAGCGTCCAGGAGTGCGTACCATGTCCAGGCTGTGCGTGCTGACCCTGATGCTCCTGGGAGGAGCCGCGAACGCCGAAGAAGGGCTCGTCTTCGCCGCGGCCAGCACCACGGACGTGCTCCAGGAGCTGCGGCCCGCCTTCACGAAGGCCACGGGGCATTCAGTGGTGTTGGCGCTGGGCTCGTCTGGAGACCTGGCACGTCAGGCGATGGCGGGAGCTCCGGCGGATGCCTTCCTCTCGGCGGATGTGGCGAGGATGGAGGCCGTCCAGAAAGCGGGTCTGGTGCAACCCGGGACGCGAGTCGACCTGTTGTCCAACCGGCTGGTGGTCGTCATCCCGCTCGACTCGAAGCGGAAGCTCGTCGGGCCGGAGTCACTGAAGGGGCTGAAGCGGCTGGTGTTGGCGGACCCCGCCATCGTCCCCGCGGGGGTGTACGCGAAGGCGTGGCTGGAGAAGGCGGGGCTGTGGAAGGACCTGGCGCCCCGGGTGGTGCCGGCGCTGGATGTACGGGCCGCGCTGGCGGCGGTGGAGGCGGGCCGCGTGGATGCGGGTGTGGTGTATGCGACAGACGCGGCGCAGTCGAAGAAGGTGCGCGTGGCCTTCGAGGTCCCCGCGACGGACGCGCCCCGCATCGTCTATCCGGTGGCGGCGCTGACGAAGGGCAAGGCACCCGAGGTCGGCCGGGCCTTCGTGCGCTTCCTCCAGTCCGAGCCCGCGAAAGCGGCCTTCCAGCGACATGGCTTCGTCGTGCTCGCTCCAGATGGTGGAGAGTCCGCGAAGTGACGGACGACACGACGGGACTGGTGCTCTTCACGGTGACGGTGGCGGCGGTGGCCACGCTCATCATCCTTCCGCCCGGAGTGGCGGCGGCGTACGCGCTCGCGCGCTGGCGAGGCCCGGGGCGGGGCGTGGTGGACACGGTGCTCGCGCTGCCGCTGGTGCTTCCTCCGACGGCGGTGGGCCTGGTGTTGCTGGAACTCCTGGGCCGCAATGGTCCGTTGGGACGTTTGCTGGATGCGGTGGGCGTGGAGGTGGTCTTCACGCCCGGGGCGGTGGTGCTGGCCAGCGCGGTGATGGCGTTCCCGTTGCTGGTGCGCTCGGCGCGCTCGGGCTTCGAGGAGGTGGACCCGAGACTGGTGGCGGTGGCGCGCACGTTGGGCGACTCGCGGGCACGGGCGTTCTTCCGCGTGACGCTGCCCCTGGCGTGGCGCGGGGTGGCGGTGGGCGCGCTCCTGGCCTTCTCGCGCGCGCTGGGTGAGTTCGGCGCGACGGTGCTGGTGGCGGGGAACATCCCCGGGCGCACGCAGACGTTGTCGCTCGCCATCTTCCAGTACACGCAATTGGGGCAGGACGCGCAGGCGCTCCGGTTGGCGGGTGTGGCGGCGCTCCTGGCCTTCGTGGCGGTGTATGCCACGGAGGGGCTGACGCGATGGCGGGGACGGCGGGTGAGCGCGTGAGCCTGGAGTTGTCCGTGCGCTTGCCGCTGGCGCGCTTCGCGCTGGAGGTCGACGTGCGGTTGGAGGGCGCGTCGGTGGCGGTGCTGGGCCGCTCGGGCTCCGGGAAGACGTCGCTGCTGGAGATTCTCGCGGGGCTTCGACGCGGCGCGCGCGGGCGAGTCGTCGTGGGCGGGCGCGTGCTCCTGGACAGCGCGGCGGGCGTGGACATGGCGCCAGAGGCACGGCGCATGGGGTACGTGCCGCAGGACGCGCTGCTGTTCCCGCACCTCACGGCGGAGCAGAACGTGCGCTATGGCGCGCGCGCGGGCCGGCCGTCGCGTGTCGAGGAAGCCGTGGCGCTGCTGGAGCTGGGGCCGCTGCTGCATCGCTATCCGGCCACGCTGTCGGGAGGCGAGAAGCAGCGCGTGGCGCTGGCGCGAGCGCTGGCCACGGACCCGGCGCTGTTGTTGCTCGACGAGCCGCTGGCCGCGCTGGACGTGACGCTGAAGGAGCGCGTGCTGCCGTACCTCTTGCGCGTGCGGGACGAGGCGCGCGTGCCGATGCTGTACGTGACGCATCAGCTTGGCGAGGCGCGGGTGCTGGCGAAGGAAGCCCTGCTGCTGGAGGACGGGCGCATGCGCGCCTCGGGGCCCGCGTCCGAGGTGCTCGGGGCGTCCGCGCGCGGACTGCTGGCCTCGGAGTCCGAGGGTGAGGAGAACATCCTCGAAGGAGTGCTGGAGCGACCGTCCGAGGGTGGCATCCGGCTGCGGGTGACGGAGGGCCTGTCGCTCTGGGTTCCCGATGCACCGGAGCTGCCGCCAGGCACGAGAGCGGCCTACGCGGTGCCGGCCGAGGACATCCTGTTGTCCATGGGACCGCTGTCGGGCGTGTCCGCGCGCAACGTGCTGGCGGGCACCGTGGTGGGCGTGGAGGGCGCGGGGGCAGGGGAGGCCGCGGCCACGGTGGACATCGTGGGCACGCGGTGGGTGGTGCGACTCACCGAGGCCTCGGTGCGTGAGCTGGGCGTGGCCTCGGGAGTACGTGTGCATCTGGCGGTGAAGACCGCCGCGTGTCGCCGGTTGCGGTGATCGCTGGGGCTCGGCTGCTCGCGGGAGACATGCCGTGGTGCGTTCGCCGGATTCAGGCCCGCCTCGCAATCCACGGCCTGTTCACCCCAGGGAGACGAGACACCGGACCGGGTGTCCCGTCCCCTGGAAGCGGGCTGTCACAACAGACGAACAGGCTCAGTGCAGGCGCTGGTAGAGGACGTCGACGAGGGTTCCGTCGTCGCCGCTCAGCTCCCAGAACATCGCGCCGCCCAGGTTCTTGCTCAGGATGTAGTCGGACTTCGCGTGGAGCGTCTGCGGGTCGTCATACGCAATCCACACGCCGGTGGACGGGCTGTAGACGTAGGCCTGCTTCGCCTCGGGGTGGGTGAACTTGGTGTACCCGGAGCCGGCGCGCTCGTAGTTGGCCTTCACGTCCTTGTAGTCGAACACGCCCGTCAGGCCGGACTGACCATCATCCCAGGTGCCGCGCGTTGGCACGCCGCTCTGGAACAGGCCGTTGTTCACGTTCGGCACGCCGCCCCAGCCACGGCCGTAGAACGGAACACCGACGACAATCTTGTTCGGCGCGACGCCCAGTTCGAGCATCTTCGCCACCGAGCCGTCCGTGTAGAAGCCCGTGTTCGCCATCGGGTCCCCCGTCACCCGGTTGAGCGCCGAGTGGAAGTTCACCGTGCTCTCGAAGGCGCCGTGATAGTCGTAACTCATCACGTTGATCCAATCGAGGATGTTGGACAGGTTCTTCGTCTCCTGCTTGTTCGCGAGCAGGTCCGGCGACGCACCCGTGGCGATGGTGAGCAGGTACGGCTTGCCCGTCTGCGTCGTCACCGCGTTGAGCTGGCTGCGGAACTCCGCCATCAACAGCGTGTAGTTCTGCTTGTCCGCCGGGTTGTTGGTGTTGCCGGGCAGGCCGCCGCCCACCGGGTACTCCCAGTCGATGTCGATGCCGTCGAAGACGCCCGCGCCATTCACCGGGTCCACGCCGGGGTACTGGCCCTTGATGAACAGGTCGACGCAGGACTTCACGAACGCCGTGCGGGACGCCGCCGAGGCCGCCACCTGTGAGAAGTACTTCGACCACGTCCAGCCACCGACGGAGATGAGCACCTTGAGGTGCGTCTGCGTCCGCTTCAGCTCCTTGAAGGCGCGGAAGTTGCCGCGCAGCTGTCCCGGGTCCCACTCGCCCGCCCAGCCGCCGCCCTTGTCGATGTCCGCGAACACGTCACCGAGCACGCACCTGCCATCCGCGGAGATGTTGGAGAACGCGTAGTTGATGTGCGTCAGCTTGGCCGCGGGGATGTGGGCGACCTGGTAGTTGCGGCCGTAGATGCCCCACTGGGTGAAGTACCCCACGATGCGCTTGCTCGGGTTGCCGCCGGGAATCGCCACCGTGACGGGGACCTCGCGGGTCCCCACGTTGCCGGCCGCGTCGAAGGCCCTGAAGACGTAGTTGTAGGAGCCGTTCTGCCCGGAGCTGGAGAAGCTGCGCGTGAAGCTGTTGCCCGTGGAGACGACGGTGCCATTCTCCAGCAGCTCCACCCGCGTCACGCCCACGTTGTCCGTGGCCGTGGCCGTCAGCGTGACGGAGCCCGGGGCGGTGATGTTCGTGGTGCTGGCATTCAGCGTGACGGTGGGCGCGGTGGTGTCACCGGGAATGGTGATGGCCACCGTGACGCTGACCTGCTGCGTGCCCACGTTGCCGGCCGCGTCGAAGGCCCTGAAGACGTACGTATAGGTGCCGTTCTGCGCGGAGCCGGAGAAGCTGCGCGTGTAGCTGTTGCCCGTGGAGACGACGGTGCCGTTCTCCAGCAGCTCCACGCGGGACACACCCACGTTGTCCGTGGCGGTGGCCGTCAGCGTGAGCGAGCCCGGCGCGGTGATGTTCGTCGCGCTGGCATTCAACGTGACGGCGGGCGCGGTGGTGTCACCGCCTCCCGAGGGCCCCAGGTCCAGCCACAGGGCCGCGACGGCCGGAGGCGTCCAGTCCGCCTGTGACGTGTGCGGCTGACGGCACTGGTAGAGCCGGCCGCCGTAGGTGACCTGCGCCCCCACCGCATAGGCGACGCCCACCGCCCACTCCGCGAGGAGCGGGGCCTTCATCACGCTGCCCGGGCCCTCACCCTGTGAGGAGGAAACGTCCTGTCCACAACCGCTCGCGGACAGGGCTGTCACCATCAGTCCAATGAACCACTTGCTGCGACGCATGCGTGCTCTCCTCGGTGCGAGCCCCACGCGCACCGCGCGTCGTTCACGCGGGGTCGACTCGGGAACTCGTTTCCAGGAGGGAGGCTTGGACCTATTTTTCCGGGTTAATGCCTTGCAGCATCAGGATGCGAAAGGAATGTGAGGCTTTGCGGTGGACGGTGTGGATGGAAGAACACGCGCCCGCCGGAAGCGGCCTCAATGCCACTGTTCGATTCCACCCACCCACGTGGCCTGCACGGAGAGGTCCTCGCGCAGCAAGGTGAGGTCCGCGCGATGTCCGGCGGCGAGCATTCCCAGTCGCCCTTCCAACCCGAGCACCTGCGCGGGATAGAGAGACGCCATGCGCAGCGCTTCCTCCAGCGGGACACCGAGCAGGTGGATGCAGTTGCGCACCGCCGCTGACATGTCGATGTCCGCGCCCGCCAGCGTCCCATCCTCCGTCACGAGCCGCCCGTCCCGGCGCAGGATGGTGTGGCCGTACAGCGTGAAGGTGGTCTCGTGGGTTCCCACGGGAGGCATCGCGTCCGTGACGAGCAGGACCTTGCCGCGGGGCTTGGCCTTCAAGAGCTGGCGCAGGTTCGCGGGGTGGACGTGGTGGCCGTCGACGATGACGCCGCACCATGCCTCGTCGGCGCTGAAGCCCGCGAGCACCGGGCCGGGCTGGCGATTGAGCACCGGGGGCATCGCGTTGAACAGGTGCGTGAAGCCGCGCACGCCCGCCGCGACGGACTCCAGGGTCCGCTCGAAGCTCGCCGCCGTGTGGCCCGCGAACAACACGGCGCCGGCGTCGCTGAGGCGCCGCAGGAAGGCGTCCTCCACGCGCTCCGGTGCCAGGGTCATCAGGAGCCGTCCGCCCGCGCGGGACAGGCGCTCGGCGAGCGCGGTGAGGGACTCGAGGTCGCTCGGCTCTGGCTGCCGGATGTAGCGCGGCGCGTGGACGCCGGCGCGCTCGGGGCTGATGAAGGGGCCTTCCAGGTGGATGCCGAGCACCCCACTGCCGGGACGCGCCATCACCTCGGAGGCGGCCTCGCAGGCGCGCGCGGTGAGGTCGGGTGCGTCGGTGATGAACGTGGGGAGCAGGCCCGTGGTCCCCGTGCGACGCATCGTCGTGGCGATGGCGAGCGCCGCGTCGACGGTGGGCGACTCGTTGAACAGCACGCCGCCCGCGCCGTTGACCTGGAGGTCGATGAAGCCCGGGACGAGCAGGGACTCGGAGGGCAGGGTGCGCGCGGTGACGCCCACGGGGGCTTGCTGTCGTGGCACCACGGCGACGATGCGCTCGGCTTCGAGCACCACCGCGTGCCCGTCGAGAATGTGCTCCCCGGTGAACACGCGGGCACCCAGCAGGACCTGTCTCATCACACGGTCTCCGTCACCTTGCGCAGATGGGCGGGGGCATCGGGGTCCAACCCGCGCGCGGTGGCCAGTCGGTGGACCGCCAGGTAGAAGCTCTGCACCTGGCACAGCGGGGCCAGCGCCACCGGCACTCCGGGCACGGTGGGAAGTGTCACGGCGCCGGGGACGGGGAGCACGGAGCGCACGTCGGCGCCCAGCTCCAGCATGCGGCGCACCACGCCGCGTGTTCCTTCCGCTGAACCGTCTTCCTGTCCCAGCGCGAGCACGGGGAAGCCCGGCCGCACGAGCCCGAGCGGTCCATGAAGCACCTCCGCCGCGCTGAACGCCTCGGCGTGCAGTCGGCACGTCTCCTTGAGCTTCAACGCCAGCTCGAGCGCGGCGCCGAGCCCACTGCCCCGACCGACGACGTAGAGGCTCTGGGCCGGGGCCAGGGTCTCCAGCCCGGGCCACCAGTCGAGAGCGCGCGCCGCGTCCAGTGCCTCCGGGAAGGCGGCCACCGCTTCGCGCAGCCTCCCATCCGAGGACCAGTGCGCCACCAGTCGCAGGAAGGCGAGGCCGGAGAGCAGATAGGACTTGGTGGCGGCGACGCTCCGCTCCGGGCCCGCGCCCAGCGGGAGGCTCACGTCGCACAGCGCGCTCAGGGGCGCGGCGGGCTCGTTGACGAAGCCGACGACGAGCGCACCTCCCGCGCGCGCCGCCTCCGTCATCCGCAGCAGGTCGGGACTGCGCCCGGACTGGGAGACGGCGATGAAGAGCGCGTCGCGCAAGTCCAACGCGCGCGCGCCGTAGATGGACGCCACGCTGGGGCCCACCGAGGCGACAGCGCGTCCGAGCGTCGTCTCGATGAGGTACTTGCCGTAGACGGCCGCGTGGTCCGAGCTGCCCCGCGCGCAGGTGACGACGAAGCGCGGAGGATGGCGGCGCAGGCGCTCACCCAGCTCCGCGAAGGCATCCTCTCCGTGGGACAACTGGAGCCGAGCGACGTCCGCGGCCTGCGCGGCCTCGCGCGCCATGATGGGAAGGTGCGCTGACGGGGTCATCGGTTCGGCTCCTGGGGCCCGGCGCCCCCGCTCATGTTCAGCTCCACGACGAAGTCATAGGCGTCGCCCCGGTACTGCGAGCGCACCAGCTCCAGCGGCGTGCCGTCTTCCATCAGCGTGCGGCGTTCGATGTAGAGCGCCGCCGCGCCTTCCGGCACGCGCAGGTGTTCCGCCTGCTCCGCGGTGAGCCGCACCGCGGTCAACCGCTGGAGCGCGCGAAACGGCGTGAAGCCCCGGCTCCGCAGCACTCCGTACAGCGAGCCCTCCACCGTGCGCGGGTCCGGCAGGAAACGCGTGGGGATGACGGCGAGCTCCAGCGCCATGGGCGTCTCATTGGCCGTGCGCAGCCGGTGCAGCCGGCTCACCGTGGCTCCCGGACTCAGCCCGAGCGACATCGTCTCTTCCGGCGTCGCCACCGTCACCACGCGCTGGAGCCACACCGAGCCCGCCGACAGTCCGCGCGAGGCCATGTCGTCGGAGAAGCTCGTCAACGAGGACAGCCGCTGCTCCACGTACGGCACGCGATTGACGAACGTGCCCGCGCCTTGTCGCTGCTGGAGCAGTCCTTCCGTCTGGAGCTCGCGCAGCGCCTTGCGCACCGTGACGCGCGAGACGCCGAACCGCTCCACCAACTCCCGCTCCCCGGGGAGCGCATCCAGGTGTCCGAGCTGCCCACCGACGATGAGTCCTCGCAGGTGCCGCGCGAGCTGGAGATAGAGCGGCATCGGCAGCGCGTTTGAAATCGCGCCCTTGTCGAAAGGGTCGGCTCTACGTGGGTCCACCGACATCGCTCCTCTCAGGTGTCGAACCAGTCGGATACCACTATAGCACCAGCCGGTATTCCCGACCAACCAGAAAGCTCGGTCAGCCAGCCATCCCAAGTGGCTGAATGTACTTGGTAATATCGGCATGGACGAAGTCGCATGTCGCACTGCGTCTCTGGAAAAAGCCGACTACTCCTTGAAATCCGGATTTTTGCTGGTATTGTCATTGAGTCCAGTTTGATACCAGTTGTTGCCGGGGGGCACAGTCATGGCGGAGGAGACGGAGCACATGGCTCGTCGTTTCCAGGGGTTGGACACCTGGGGGACGGCCGAGACGCTGGAGGCGCTCTGGGGCGGTCAGTCCCGGGCGGTGGCGGCCTGCCTGTCCGCGTTGCCGGCGTTGGGCGCGGCGGTGGAGGCCACGGTCGACCGGCTGGCGAGGGGCGACGGGCGGCTGGTGTACGCGGGGGCGGGTTCGTCGGGCGTGCTGGCGGCGCTGGACGCGGTGGAGTTGGGGCCGACGTTCGACTGGCCGGCGTCGCGGGTGGCGGTGGTGGTGGCGGGAGGGTTGGACCTCTCTCACGGGCTCGACGCTGTCGCGGAGGATGACGAGGGCGCGGGTCGGGAGCGTGCGCTGCGGGCGCGGCTGGGACCCGAGGACGTGGTGCTGGGGGTCTCCGCCAGCGGGCACAGCGCCTTCACGGTGGGCGTGTTGGACGTGGCGCGCGGTCGCGACGCGCTCACGGTGGCGCTGACGTGTCGCGCGAAGTCGCCGCTGGCGCGTGTCGCGGCACACGAGGTGGTCGTCGCCTCGGGCGCGGAGGTCATCGCGGGCTCCACGCGGTTGGGCGCGGGGACGGCGCAGAAGGTGATGTTGAACCTCTTCTCCACCTCCGTCATGGCGGGGCTGGGGCGCGTCTTCGACAACCTGATGGTCGATGTGCGGCCGGAAAACGCGAAGCTGCGTCAACGCTGCGTGGCCATGGTGGCGCGGCTTGCCCAGGTGGATGAACTCCGCGCCGCCGAAGCGCTCACGGCACACGGCACCGTCAAACGCGCGGTGCTGGGACTCGCGGGGCTGGATGTCGCGCGAGCGGACGCGGCCCTGGAGCGCGCCGGGGGCAACCTGCGGCTCGCGCTGTCGGCGCTCTCCTCGGAGGAGGTAGACCCCTCATGACCGGACTCCCGCTGAAGCTCGTCACCGCTCGTCCTTCCTCGGCCACGCTGCTGCTCTCCTCGCCGCTGTCGGGCTGGGCGGCGCGGCTGGAAGAGGTGCCCGACCCGGCCTTCGCCCAGCGCCTGGCGGGTGACGGCATCGTGGTGGACCCGACCTCCGCCGAGCTGCGCGCTCCCTGCGACGGTGTCGTCATCTCCATCCACGCCTCGCGCCACGCGTGCACCCTGCGCGCCGAGACGGGGGCGGAGATTCTCCTCCACATCGGCATCGACACGGTGGAGCTGCGCGGCGAGGGCTTCACCGTCCATGTCCAGACGGGCCAGAAGGTGCGCACCGGAGACGTACTGATTGGCTTCGACCTGGACTTGCTCGCACGCAAGGCGCGCAGCCTCCAGACGCTCATGCTGGTGGTCAACGCCGAGGGCTACACCGTGACGGAGCGAGTGGAGGGTCGCTCGGTGTCCGTCGGGGAGCCGTTGCTCGCCGTCACGGGGAGCGCGCCGGTGGCGCCGGAGGGAGCGCGTGAAGAGGGTGCGACGAGGCAGGTCCGGCTGCTCATCGCGCATGGGTTGCACGCCCGTCCCGCGGCGGCGCTCGCCCAGCGGGCGCGGCAACACCCGGGCACGGTGCGCGTCGCCTGTCATGGGCGCGTGGTCAACGGCAAGAGCGTGTCCGCGCTCATGGGTCTGGGGGCCACGCACGGAGACCTGCTGACCCTTCACGTGGAGGGAGAGGCGGCCGAGCGCGTGGCGCAGGAGCTGGCGGAGTGGGTGGCCAGTGGACTGGGCGACCCGACGACGCCCGTCGCGGAGTCGGTGATGACCGCGCGCGGCATCACCCCCGTGCCCGTCGCGCCTCCGACCTTCTCACCTGGAAAGGAGCTGCTGCTCGAGGGCATCGTCGCGTCGCCGGGCTCCGCCGTGGGGCGGGCCGTCCGGGTCATCGACCTCCCCGTCGACCTGCCCGAGCAGGGACTCGGCGTGACGCTGGAAGAACAGCGCCTGTCGGAGGCCCTCGCCCGCGTCCGGAGGGAGCTCGAAGAGGCGATGTCCGCGACGCCCGGGAATGGAGGCGCCCGCGCGGATATCTTCCGGGCGCACCTGGCGCTGCTGGATGACCCGGAGCTCATCGAGGCCGCGAATCGCGAGCTCGCCGCCGGACGTGGCGCGGCCTGGGCGTGGCGCGCGGTCGTCGAGCGACAGGCCGCCGTGCTGCTCGGCCTGGAGGACGCGCGACTGGCGGAGCGCGCGGGGGACCTGCATGACCTCGCGCGCCGCGTCGTCGCCGCGTTGACGGGGGAGGCCAGCTCGCGGATTCCCTCGACGTTGCCGCCGGAGGCCATCCTCGTCGCGGATGAGTTGCTGCCTTCGGAGTTGGCCGCGCTCGAGCCTCATCGCATCGCCGGCATCTGCACCGCGCGGGGCGGGCCCACCTCGCATGTCGCCATCCTCGCGTCGGGCATGGGCCTGCCCGCCGTCGTCGCCCTGGGGAATCAGGCCCTGGGCATTCCGGAGGGCGCGCCGCTCGTCCTCGACGGAGACCGGGGCGAGGTGCGGGTCTTCCCGTCCGAGGAGACCCGTGAGGCCACCCGTCGCGCGATGACGTCGCGCGCGGCCCACCGCCGTGTCCACATGTTGACCGCGCACGAGGACTGCCGCACCGCGGATGGAGTCCGCATCGAGGTGCTCGCGAACCTCGGTCGCCCGGGTGAGGCCGTGACGGCTCGTGACAAGGGCGCGGAGGGCTGTGGCCTCTTGCGCACCGAGTTCCTGTTCCTGGAGCGGGTCCGCGCGCCCGGTGAGGACGAGCAGTTGGCGCGCTACCAGGAAATCGCGGACGCGCTGGGCGGGCGGCCCGTGGTCATCCGCACGCTCGACGTCGGCGGTGACAAGCCGCTGGCCTACCTGCCACTGCCACACGAGGACAATCCGGTGCTGGGCCTGAGGGGCGTGCGGGTGTCGCTGCGAGAGCCCGAGCTGCTGCGCACCCAACTGCGCGCCATCCTCCGGGTCCGTCCCGTGGGGGTCTGCCGCATCCTCGTTCCGATGATTTCCTCGCGGGCGGAGCTGCGCGCCGTGCGCGCCCTTCTCGAATCGGAGCAGCGCGCGCTCGGCCTCACCGCGCCGATTCTCCTGGGCGCCATGGTGGAGGTCCCCGCCGCCGCGGTGCTCGCGGACCAGCTCGCCGCGGAGGCGGACTTCCTGTCCATCGGTACCAATGACCTCACGCAGTACGTGCTGGCCGTGGACCGAGGCAACCCGCACCTCGCGGCGCGGCTGGATGGCCTTCATCCGGGAGTGCTGCGACTGGTGGCGAAGACGGTGGAGGGCGCGCGGGTCCACGGGCGCCCGGTGGCGGTGTGTGGTGGCGTGGCGTCGGAGCCTCGGGCCGCGCCGCTGCTGTTGGGGTTGGGCGTCACGGAGCTGTCCGCCACGCCCTCGGTGATTCCCGACTTGAAGGCATTCATCCGCACGCTGTCCCTCGCGCGCTGCGAGCAGGTCGCGCGTGAGGCCCTGGAACTGGAGAGCGCGGAGGCGGTGCGCGCTCTGGTGTCGAGCACCTGGCCCGGGCTGTAGCCCGGCTCCCAACCCTGGAGGTACGTCGTGGTGAGCAACTCGTTTGCTGGAGTGCAGCAACTCGGGCGTGCGTTGATGTTGCCCATTGCCGTGCTGCCCATCGCGGGCCTGCTGCTGCGGTTGGGGCAGCCGGACCTGCTGGACATCGCCTTCGTCGCGGCGGCCGGAGACGCCATCTTCTCGAACCTCGGCCTGCTGTTCGCCGTGGGCGTGGCCGTCGGCTTCGCCAAGGAGAACCATGGCGCGGCGGGGCTTGCGGGCGCGGTGGGCTACTTCATCATCATCCAGGGCACGCAGGCGCTGGTGACCATTCCGCCCGAGGTGACGGCGGGTCTGGAGGGCGCGGCGAGAGACCTGGCGCTGTCCACCTTCAAGACTCGGCTGGCGGCGAAAATCAGCACGCCGGCCGGCATCCTCGCGGGCCTGAGCGCGGGCCTGCTCTACAACCGCTTCAAGGACACGAAGTTGCCGGAGTACCTGGCGTTCTTCGGAGGGCGCAGGTTCGTTCCCATCGTCACCGGCTTCGCCTGTCTGCTGTTCGCCCTGGCGTTCGGCTTCGCCTGGCCGGTGGTGGAGCTGGGGCTGGATGGGGCCAGCCGCTCGGTGGTCTCCGCCGGAGGACTGGGGCTGTTCCTCTATGGCTTCTTCAATCGACTGCTCATCGTCACCGGGCTGCACCACATCATCAACAACCTCGCCTGGTTCGTGCTCGGTGACTTCAACGGCGTGACGGGAGACCTGAAGCGCTTCTTCGCCGGGGACCCGTCGGCCGGCGCGATGATGGCGGGCTTCTTCCCGGTGATGATGTTCGGTCTGCCGGCGGCGTGCCTCGCCATGTACCACGCGGCGCCCCAGCGCAATCGCGCCAGGGTCGGCGGCGTGCTGCTGTCCATGGCGCTCACCTCCGCGCTGACGGGCGTCACCGAGCCGGTGGAGTTCGCCTTCATGTTCCTGGCCCCGCCGCTGTACCTGCTCCACGCGGTGCTGACGGGCATGTCGCACGTCATCATGAACGTGCTCGGCGTGAAGCTCGGGTTCGGCTTCTCCGCGGGGCTGTTCGACTACGTGCTGAACTACGGCAAGTCCACCCAGCCGCTCCTGTTGCTGCCCGTGGGACTCGCCTACTTCGGCGTCTACTACGGCGTGTTCCGCTTCATCATCGTCCGCTTCAACCTCAAGACACTCGGTCGCGAGGATGAGCTCGCCGCCGTGAGTGCCCCGAGTGAGGGCCGGAGCCTTCCCGCTCCGGCCCTGGCCCGAGGCGAGGCGTACCTGAAGGCGCTCGGAGGCGTGGCCAACCTGAAGGAAGTGGACGCCTGCACCACGCGCCTGAGGCTCCAGGTGGTGGACTCGGAGCGTGTGGACGAGGCCACGCTCAAGCAGCTCGGGGCGCGCGGTGTGCTGCGTCCCGCGCGAGGAAGTGTGCAGGTCATCATCGGTCCCGAGGCGGACCAGCTCGCCGCCGAGGTGAAGCAGGCGCTCCAGGGCGCCGCGGCGCCCGGGGCCGAGCACCGCACCCTGGCGAGGGCCATGCTCGACGCCCTGGGTGGCGCCGCCAACGTGCGCGTCGTGGACAGCTGCACCACGCGGTTGCGGCTGAGCGTCGCGGACGCGTTGCTGGTGAATGACGCGAAGCTTCAGGGGCTGGGGACGCGAGGCGTGGTGAAGCCCGTCAGCGGCAGCGTGCAGGTCATCCTCGGTCCCACCGCGGAGCGTGTCGCGGACGAGCTGCGCGCGATGCTCTAGCACCCGACTCCCCATTCTCTCTTCCAACCGAATGAACCCCTCTCTCGGGAGGGGTGCTGGCCGTGCCTTGCCCGGAGGTTCACACATGATTCCCGGTGGCCCCTCAGTCCCGTTGTTCCTCGGTCGTTCCTCGCGTCCGCTGCTGGCCGCGCTCTGCCTGCTGTTCGCACTTCCCTCGAGCGCGCAATCCCTGGCGGACCGGCTCGACTTCTCCATGTACGGCCGCGTCGGCGTGGGCTGGGCGCCCACCAGCGGCGAGTTCATCCAGGGCAAGACGTTCAACCTCACGGGCCGCTCCGTGGGAGGACGACTGGAGGAGGGCGACTATCTGGAGCCCTCCCTCAAGCTGCACCTGCTCAAGCCGGCCGAGGGCAGCGTGGATGCGCCCTACGCCTACGCGGTGCTGACGCCCGCGATGTGGGCCAACAACGGCCTGTTCATCGGCCTGACGAGCAATCGCTTCAGCTCCACGCTGGCGCTGGAGTTGGGAGAGGCCTACGTCGCGGCGGGAAACATCCTGGTCCCCGGCCTGAAGTTCTGGGGCGGCGTGCGCTTCTATCGCGGCACGAACGTGTACCTGGCGGACTACTGGTACTTCAACAACCTGTCCGCGCAGGGGCTGGGAGTTCAGTACGGGCCCATCGACGTGGCGGTGCTGCTCCAGACCTCCGCCACGCTCGCGGAGTACGCGGTGGACACGGATGGCGATGGCGAGCCGGACCGCCGCCGTCAGCGCACCGTCATCGTGGGCCAGTACACGCACACCTTCCAGAGCAAGCACGCCATCCATCTGCTGACGGAGATTCACGCGCTGCCCGAGGCGGCCTCGCTCGCTCCCGCCGACGCGCGAATCCTGCCGCCGGACGTGGGCGTGGTGGGGGGCGTCAAGGGGCACGTGGAGCTCGGTAACGGCAGCTTCAACGACACCTCGGTGCGCATCGGCAGCCGCATCGCCAATGGCAGCCTCGCGGGGCTCCCGACGTGGAACACCTATGGTCTTCCCGCGGCGAATGGCCGGTACTCGGGCGCGTATGGCGTGGAGGTGGTGAACCACCTGCTCTACAACGTGAACCCGCTCTTGAGCGTCAACGCCTACGGCACCCTGCACGCGGGCCGGGGCGCGAGCGGCGCGGTGACGGACCGCTATGTCGAGTACGCGCTGGGCGCGCAGAGCACGCTGTACCTCCATGACCAGTTCCACCTGGTCAACGAGGCGAGCTTCCAGGGTTTCCGCGAGGGACATCAGCGGTACGGGACGGCGCTGAAGCTGTCGCTGGTGCCCACGCTGGTGCCCACCGGCAAGCGCGACGTCTGGGCCCGCCCGCACCTGCGGCTGTTCTACACGCTGGCTGTCTACAACCAGGCGTCGGTCGACCGGCTCATCTCGCCGTACCTCCAGACGGTGGGCGGCTCCACCGTGGGCCACTACCTGGGCGCGCGCGTGGAGTGGTGGCTCTGACCTCCCGCGCGACACCCCATCCACAGTTTCGTTTCAGGGCCACGCTCGACGTGGCGAAGGGAGACCCGATGAAGCGGCTCGTGTTGTGCCTCACGATGGTGACGTTGTTGCTGTCCGCGTGCCGTCGCCCGACGGAGCTGGCCGTCGAGTGGCAGCCGGTGGACAACTCGGTGGGCAGCTGGAAGTTCTTCCGCTCCGAATTCACCTTGGAGAACCGGGGTGAGCGGGAGCTGGGCTCGCGGGGCTGGAAGCTCTACTTCAGCTTCGTGCGCCGCATCCTCGACGAAGGGGAGGGTGACGCGACGGGAATCCAGGCGCTCGCGGCGCAGGGCATCCGACTCTCCAGGGCCGGAGTGGCGAAGAGCGGCGACTACTATGTGCTGGAGCCGTTGCCGGGCTTCGTACCCCTTCGCCCTGGCGAGAAGCGGAAGCTGTCGGTGCTGGCCTCCGACTGGGCCGTCCTGAAGTCCGACGCGCCCGCCGGGTTCCACATCGTGTTCGAGGGTGGCCCGTTCGGGGCGGACCTCTCGCTCGCGGTGCCCGCCACGGTGCGCCTGGATGCGGCGGACCCGAAGCAGACGACGCGCTTCGAGGGAGACGTGCTGCCCGTTCAGACGCCGGCGCTGCGCTACGCGGAGAACCCCTCCTTCCAGTCGTTGGACTTGAAGGCGCGGCTGCTGCCGACCCCGCGTCAGGTGGACGTCCGGGAGGGCGAGGTGGTGCTGGGTGGCGCGGTGGGCATCCTCCACGCGCCGGGGCTCGGAGGCGAGGCGGCCTATCTCGCCGCGGCGCTCGGAGACGTGCTCTCGGCGTCCATCACCACGCGCGAGGCCCAGGGAGACGCGGGTTCGGAGCGCATCCGCTTGAGCATCGATTCGGCGCTCGATGTCGACGGCGATGGCGACAAGGACGCCGAAGGGTACGTGCTGGAGGTCGAGGCAGACGGCGTGTCGGTGGTGGGCTCGGACGCGGCGGGGGTGTTCTACGGCATCCAGACGCTGCGTCAGTTGGTGCCGGTGGAGGCCTACGCGGCTTCGGTGAATCCCACGAGCAGGCCCGCCGTGCTGTCGCTGCCTCGCGTGCGTATCACCGACGTGCCGGGCTTCGCCTACCGGGGCATGAGCCTGGACGTGGCACGACACTTCCAGACGAAGGAGACGGTGAAGAAGCTGCTCGACGTGCTGGCGCACTACAAGGTGAACGCGCTTCACCTGCGCCTCGCGGATGACGAGGGCTGGCGCATCGAGGTGCCCGGCATCCCCGAGCTGACCACCTACGGCGCGCGGCGCGGCTATGCCCTCCAGGAAGCCCAGATGCTGCAAATCGGTCTGGGCAGTGGCGGCGACCTGGCGCAGGGAGACGGTGTGGCCTTCAAGCCGGAGTCGCCCACCGAGGCCAACGGTGGAGTCGCGCCGCGCTACCAGGGCTTCGAGCGGGCGACGCTCAACTTCGTGGGCGCGGGCCATGGTTACTACACCGTGAAGGACTACGAGGAGCTGCTGGCGTACGCGGCCGAGCGGCACATCGACGTGATTCCGGAAATCGACATGCCGGGGCACGCGCGGGCGGCGGTGAAGGCGATGGAGTACCGCTTCCGGAAGTACCAGGGCACGGACCCGGTGCGCGCGGCGGAGTACCGCCTGGTGGACCCGGCCGACACCTCGGTGCACACCAGCGTGCAGGGCTACACGGACAACTTCGTCAATCCCTGCCTGGAGTCGACTTATGCCTTCCTGGCCAAGGTGGCCCAGGAGCTGAAGGCTCGCCACGACGCGGTGCCCGGGGCGCGGCTCTTGGCCATCCACGCGGGGGGCGACGAGTTGCCTTCGCTCGCGGCGAACGTGTGGTGGCAGGGCTCGCCGGTGTGCCAGCAGAACCCGGAGACGCGTGGCCTCACGGACGTGCAGCTCTTCAACCGGTTCTTCACGCGTTGGGGCGGGCTCATCACCGCGACGGGCGTGGCGGCCACGGGTTGGGACGACATCATCCACCACGGATTGGACCTGCCGGGCTTCATCCCCATGCCGTGGAGCAACGTGTGGGGCTGGGGGCGCGAGGACGACGCGTACCGGTATGCGAACCAGGGCTCCCGCGTGATTCTGTCGCACGCGACGAACCTCTACATGGACCTGGCGTACAACAAGGACCCGGACGAGCCCGGCTATTACTGGGCCAACTTCGTCGACGAGAAGAAGACCTTCGAGTACCGGCCGTTCGATGTGTATGTGAATGGCACGGCGGACCGGATGGGCAACCCCATCGACCCGAGCGCCTGGGCGACGAAGGAGCGGCTCACCGAGGCGGGGCGCAAGAACATCCTTGGCATGCATGGGTTGCTCTTCGGGGAGAACGTCAAGACGCCGCAGGTGATGGAGTATCTGGCGTTCCCCAAGATACTCGGCGTGGCGGAGCGCGCCTGGAACCCGGAGCTGCCCGCGCCTGACCAGATGCCCGCGCTGTGGGCTCGGTTCGCCAACAGCCTGGGACAGTCCGTCCTGCCTCGGCTGGGCGCCTATCGTCCGGTGGACGTGCGCGGGGAGCTGCCCGACAGCGTGGGGGTGAACTACCGCATCCCCTTGCCCGGGGCTCGGCGCACGGGCGGGAAGGTGCACGCCAACGTGCGCTTCCCGGGCCTCGTCATCGAGTACTCGGCGGATGGCGGCCGGAGCTGGGCCGTCTATTCGGAGCCCGTGAGTGCCCAGGGCCGGGTGCTGCTGCGCGCTCGGGCGAGTGATGGCCGGAGCAGTCGCGAGGTCGAGCTGAACTGACGGGGGCGGCACCCTTCTGCTTCTCCGCTTCGCGGGGTGAGGGTGCCGCGTCCTCGACAGGTGACACCGCCCACCGGGAGCGCCCGGTGGGCCGGGCAGCGCCGGGCCCGACGCCCCTGCGCGGATGAGGCTGGGAGAGGCCATGGCGACTGCCAAGCTCGGTGTGGATGAACCTCGCGTCCGGGAAGCGAGTCGGGGGAATCGTGACGCGGTCGGCGCGCTCCTGACGGAGCTGTTGCCCCGGGTCCGGACGCGGGTGCGGTACCTGGTTCGCCGCGACACGGAGGTGGACGACGTGACGCAGGAGGCGCTCGTCGCCATCCTGCGCGGCCTGCGCGGCTACCGGGGCGACGGCGCCTTCGCGTCCTGGGCGGACCAGGTGGTGCGACGGGTGAGCTTCGCGGCCTCACGCAGGGCCCGCATCGAACGACGTCAGCGCGATGAAGCGAGTGCCCGGGACTTCGAGTCCTGCGACGAGCTGGCGAGGGAGGACTGCCTGCTGCGTCGACAGGTGGAGGGGCTCCTCGCGCAGCTCCCCGACGAGCAGCGCCGCGCCCTCGTGCTTCACCATCTTCAGGGAATGAGCGTGCCCGAGCTGGCGGATGCGCTGGAGATTCCCTTCGAGACGGTGAGGAGTCGACTCCGGTTGGGGCGGGCCCACCTGCGCGTGCTCGTCGCCCGGCGTGGCGCTTCGCTTCAAGCCTGAGCCACCCCGGCACCTGTCGGATTCAGGACCGCCGCCGCCCGCGATGGCGATGCGCGGCGCCCCGAACCCGCGGTGCTCGCGCTCTGAACCTCATCCTCGGGGCGAGGCCGACGGAGTTGCCTGCACGGGCGAGGCCCGCGGGATGTGGCTCCCTGGCCGGCGTGCCTGGAGGTGCTCCCGGCCCGCGCCACGCCTTGGATTGAACAACCCGTCGTGTGCGCCCCGGGCCCGGGGGTTGTTTCCCGGCGTGTGCCTCACAACTCCGTGAAGCCCCCTTCGCTGAGCGAGCGCCTGGGGCGTGCCCCCGTGCATGGAAAAGGAGTCAGGTGATGCGGAGTTTGCGAACGAAGACAGTCACGCTCGGCGTGGTGCTGCTGGGCTGGGTGGTGCTCTCGGGCTGCGGGCAACCCGAGGAGGGCATGACGCCGGACACCTGGGGAGACGACGTGGGGCGCCCCATGGCATCCCAGGAGGCCGTGGGACCGCCGAGCGTGCGGGCGTGGCAGGTGCTGGACACGGGCATGATCTATCGCGGCAACACGCGCTCCTCGCGCATCGTGCGGGACAGCGGGGGCAACGTGCTCACCCTGGCGAGCTACTGGCGAAACGGCTCCCAGCGCACGCTGGAGCTGCTCAAGCTGAATCCACTCGGACAGGAGGTCTGGCGCAAGGTCTTCGCGTGGCCCGTGGCGCAGCTCCAGCCCGCCGAGTCGGACTTCTATTCGTTCCCGGACCTGGTGGTGGATGCCTCCGACAACATCCTGATGGCGGGCCATGCGCCGGAGACGATGGACCTGGGAGATGGCGCGCTGGGCAAGCGCTCGTTCGTGGCGAAGTTCTCTCCAGCGGGGACGCTGCTGTGGCGGCACGCCTTGTGTGACGAACTGGGCATCCGCGCGGTGGCGGTCGACTCGCAGGGCGCGGTGTGGCTCGGAGGCCAGGTGGGCCTGAACTGCAACGTGGGCGGCGGCGTCCGGTGGGTGCTGGAGGTCCCGGGGTGGCAGGGCTACATCGCGAAGTTCGACGCGAATGGCGACTACGTCTTCGACCGCGCCATTGGTGGCAGGGGTGACCGCGTGGAGGTCATGGACCTGAAGACCTCCTCGGACGATGGCGTCGTCGTCGTGGGGTGGCGCTATGTCTTCAACCGTTCGCCGGAGCGGGTGGCCTTCGTGTCCAAGTTCGCCCGGAACGGTCCGCACCGCTGGTTCCGCGAGTACCCGGAGGCCCCCGGTGGCTTCTATGCCGTCGCGGCGCTCGGTGACGACATCGTCGCGGTGGGCAGCTTCTCGGGGACCATGCGCTTCAAGGGACAGGACTATCCGGGAGGCATCTGGGGACGCGGCAACATCGCGGCGTACTCGCTCACCGGAGAGGAGCGCTGGATGACGCTGCTGGGGGCCTGGTTGAAGGACGTCTCCACGGGACCACTGGGTGTCGCGGTGCTGGGGGCGTGCGACGCCACGTGTCCGCCGCCCGAGGTCCAGTTCGGCGGCACGGATGGAGTGCTCGGGCTCTACTCTCCGGCAGGAAGTCGACTCTGGGGCGCGGGAATCGGGCCCTTCCACGGAGCCGCGTGGGAGCTGACGTACCACCCCACGGGCGAGGTCTCCCTCACGGGGGACGCGGACGTCGATACCTCGACGACGCCGTTCAGCGCGAAGCAGCTCATCCAGCGACTGCGGCCCCAGTAGCGCGGTGCCTCCTCACGCCAGCAGTGGCCTCCGAGTCCGAGGGAGGCCCTGTGCTGGACGGTATTCACCATGGGCGCGAGGCACTGGGCAGGGACGACGATGCGATCCGTGTGCACGCTGTCAGGGCGCGCGCGCCTGCTCGGGCTGGGCCTGTCGTGCCTCCAGCTTGCGGTAGTGCTCGGCGAGGACATCGAAGGCCTGCTTGCGCTGGCCCGTCTCCGAGAGCAGCCCCTTGCGATTCCAGCCCTGCTGGTAGACGGGATGCTGGCGCCGGGGTGAGCGGAAATCCTTCAGCACCCAGGGAGACAGGCCGCGCAGCGAGGGCACCTTCTCGCTCATCGCGAGCGTCTGCCGGTGGTACTCGGCCTGGAACTCCTCGGAGAACTTCCGCTTCAGCCCGGGCTCGTGGAAGCCCGCCTGGGCGTCGGCGCCGAACTCGGAGAAGACGAGCGGCTTGCCCGTGTCGTTGCGCCAGCCGATGCCCGGAAGGTCCGCCAGCGCGTCGTCGGAATACCAGCCGTTGTAGGTGTTCACCGCCGCCACGTCGAGGTGGCTCACCAGCGGGTCCTTCACCACCATCACCGACTGGCCCTTCTCCTGGACACGGTCGATGAGCAGCGCCGCCGTCACCAGCCTCGTGTCGTCGAGCGCTCGCGCATCTGCCGCCAGTCGCGCGAGGAAGGCGTTGCGCGCATCGCTCACGGGCGTCTCGTTGGCCACGCTCCAGAACGCGATGGAGGCGCGGTTGCGGTCCCTCAGGATGTTCTCCGCGAGCATCCGCCGCGCGGTCTCCAGCGTCTCGCCCCGGGCGAAGTTGACGCGCCAGTAGACGGGAATCTCGCTCCAGACGAGCAGCCCCAGCTCGTCCGCCATGCGCGTCATGACCTCCGAGTGGGGGTAGTGGGCCAGCCGCACGAAGTTGCCGTGGAGGCCGTGCTTCACCTCGCCGAGCAGCGCGCGCGCCGCCCCGGGCGTCATGGCGCGGGTGGGGTTCTTGCCCAGCTCCTCTTCATGCAGGCTGATGCCGCGCAGGAAGACAGGCTTGCCGTTGAGCAGGATGTCGTGGCCCTTCACTTCCAACGTCCGGAAGCCGATGCGGTCCACCAACCGGTCCTCGCCGGCCTCCACCGTCACCTCGTAGAGCGAGGGCTGTTCAGGGCTCCAGCGCTTCAGGGTGGAGGGCTCCGCCGCATCGCCCGTCCAGCTCCCATCCGCGCCGGTGCGTCCCTTCAACGTCAGGGACAGCGCGGGGATGCGCACCCGCACCTCGGTGTCCCCGGGCCGCGTGCCCTGGAGCCGCACCGTCGCGCGGAGGCGGCCGTCGTCGCCCAGGCGCACCCACGCATCGTCGATGTACGTGGCCGGCGTCAGCACCAGTCGCACGGGTCGGGTGAGGCCGCCATAGGTCTCCCAGTCGGTGACGGTGGGCGGCACGGTATCGGCGGAGCGCACGGAGTCGACGCCGACCGTCACCTGGTTCTCCCCCGTGCGCAGCAAGGAGGTCACCTCGAACGCGAAGGGCGTGAAGCCGCCCTCGTGAATCCCCACGGGCTTGCCATTCAAATACACACGCGCCACGTAGTCCGCGGCGCCGAAGCGCAGGAACGCTCGCTGGCCCGGGGTCTTGGTCGCGGTGAAGGTCCGCTGGTACCAGACGAGCCCGTCGTAGTAGCGCATCGTCTCGTCGTGGGAGATCCACGAGGCGGGCAGGTGGACCACGGGCGAGCGACGCATGTCGTATTCGTAGAGCGCCTGGGGATTCGCGCGCGTGACGGCATCGACATCGACGTCGTCATGGCGACGGTGTCCGGGGCCGGCCTCCGCGCCATGGAAGCCTGCGAGGCCGTCTCGGTACGGGTCCACGGACCAGTGCCACGCACCCGACAAGTCCTGTCCGGCGCGAGCCTCCACGTTGACCAGCACGGGCCCCACGCGCGCGGGTGTTGTCTGGGAAGGAGTTGCCGCGAGGGATTGCGTCGCCAGTCCGACAATCACGGTCAGCCCTCCACACACCTGCTTGAGCCACTGTCCCCGCATGGTCATGCTCCGTGAGTGCGAATGTGTCCGCCGTGCCTCGGCACGCGCCGCCTGGGGCGCAGGCTAGGCAGGGAGGACAACCCCTGTCGAACGCAGGTGCTCCAGCGCTTGCTTCGACAGTCTTTCCCGCAACGTCTCACGGGCTGGAGGTGACGCATGTCCAGGCCGCATGAGGAGGCGGAGCACCCGCTGTCCGGTGCGACGGCGCGCTCGGTCCTCACCGTGTTCTTGAGTGTCCTGATGGCGTTCTTCCCCAAGTGCGCCATGTGCTGGGCCGCGTACCTCAGCCTGTTCGGAAGCGTCGGGCTGGCGAGCGCGCCCGCCGTGGAGTGGCTCTTCCCCGTGCTGCTGGGGCTCTCGGGCGTCCACCTGGGGCTCCTGCTGCGGCGGGCGCCGCGCAAGGGCTACGTCCCCTTCATGCTCAGCCTCGTGGGCCTCGTCGTCATCCTGGGTGCGCGGCAACAACTCCCGGTGCGACCCTGGCTGTCGTTCCTCGGCATCGCGCTCATGGCCGGCGGCTCGCTGCTGAACGGCTTCTCCGTCCGTCCCTCGAAGGACGCCACCTGAGTCGGACCTGCCCTCGCCGCCCCGCGCGTTGACGCACGAGGACTTCTGTTGGGGCGCGCGCCGTGAAAACGGACAACCCTTCGTGGAGCCCTATACTGGGGGCCACTCAGGGAGACATCTCAGCATGGGTACGCGCATCCTCGGCATGGTGCTGGCCGGAGGCCAGGGAACTCGGTTGTCGCCGCTCACGCTGAGGCGCTCGAAGCCAGCGGTGCCCTTCGGTTCGAAGTACCGCATCATCGATTTCGCGCTCAACAACTTCATCAACTCCGGCATCTACTCCATCTACGTCCTGACGCAGTTCAAGGCGCAGTCGCTGACGGAGCACATCCAGCGCGGCTGGCGCTTCGGCTCGGTGCTGCTGTCGGACTACTTCATCACCCTCGTGCCCGCGCAGATGTACCTGTACGAGGAGCTGGGGCCCGTCTGGTACCGGGGCACCGCGGACGCCATCTACCAGAACATGCATCTGGTGGAGAACCACCGCCCCGAGCACATGGCCATCTTCTCCGGCGACCACATCTACAAGATGAACGTGGCGCACATGCTGGAGCAGCACGAGTCCCAGCGCGCGGACATCACCATCGCCGCGTACCCCACGCCCCTGGCGGACGCCCACCGCTTCGGCGTCATGCAGGTGGACGAGCGGGGCCGGGTGACGGAGTTCCAGGAGAAGCCCAAGGACCCCAAGGCCATCCCCGGCCGGCCGGACACCGCGCTGGCCAGCATGGGCAACTACATCTTCCGCAGCAAGGTGCTCGCGGAGCTGTTGGAAGTGGACGCGAAGACGGAGGGCTCACAGCACGACTTCGGCAAGGACGTGCTGCCGCGCGCGCTGCGTGACGGCTATCACATCCAGGCCTACGACTTCGCCAAGAACCCCATCCCCGGCCAGACGGCGCCCAACACCTACTGGCGCGACGTGGGGACGCTGGACGCGTACCACGAGGCGTCCATGGACCTGGTGTCGGTGAACCCGGAGTTCGACATCTTCAACGCCGAGTGGCCGCTGCGCTCCGCCAGCGAGTACAGCCCGCCCGCCAAGTTCGTCCACGAGGCCGGGGACAGGGTGGGGCGCGCGCTCAACTCCATGGTGGCCGGCGGCTGCATCATCTCCGGCGGCGTGGTGCGCGAGAGCATCCTCTTCCGCCGCGCGCGGGTGAACAGCTACGCCAGCGTGCAGCGCTCGGTCATCTTCGATGAGGTGGACATCGGCCGGCACGCGCAGGTGAAGAACGCCATCATCGACAAGGGCGTGCGCGTGCCTCCCAACGCGAAGGTGGGCTACGACCTGGAGGCCGACAAGGCGCGCGGCTTCACCGTCACCGAGAGCGGCATCGTCGTGGTGCCCAAGGGCTACCGCTTCGAATGAGCCGCGCGCTTCACAGCCCGCGCTTGCCGTCCGCCCAGTAGGCCTTGCTGCGCACCGAGCGGCGCGAGACGCCGTGCCGCTCCAGCAGCTCCTTGCGCAGCTCGACGATGGAGCCCGCGTGCCCGGCCAGGTAACACGTCGCGCCCGGAAGCACGTTGCGCCCAAGCCACGCTCGCAGCGCCTCGCCTCGCGGCTGTCCGTGCTCGCGCGTGACGGCCGTCAGGGGCACGCCCACCCGCTCCAGCCAGTCCTCCGCTCCCGGCTCCACCTCGATGGCGCCCAGCAGCCTCAGCGGTGAGGGCAGGGCGCGAATCATCGCCTGGAACAACCCCAGACACGTCTCGTCGCCCAGGAACACGTGCGCGGGGGCCTCCTCGTCCACGCTGAGCCGGCCTCCGGGCCCGAGGATGTCCGCCGTGTCTCCCGGCTGGAGCGCCGAGGCCCACGCGCTGCCGGGCCCCTGCCCATGCAGGAAGAAGACGACCTCCATCGCCCCCGTCGCCGGGTCCATCATCGACGGCGTGTAGTGGCGGAACGCCGTCGCGTTGACGCGGAACTCCACCTCCTGTCCGGGCTCGTGGACGACGCCGCGCAGGGACTCTCCCTCGAAGCGCACCCGCCGCAACCGGGCCGCCAGCGTCTCCACCCGGACGATGTGCGAGGGCTTCGCGAACCAGGGCATCAACGTGTTCGCGAGGACCGCGGGCATCTCCGGCATGGCTCTCTCCGTCGGGGTTTCGGTGTTCAATCTTTAATATTGAAAATGAGAATCGTTATCAAGTAGGCTGTCGTCCTGTCGAGTGGGCAGTGCTTCGCGGAAGCGTGGAAGTGGTGCCTGAGCGTCGGAGAGCGCGGCGGGGCCCTCGACAAGAAAACCCGGAGTCGCGTGCTCTGGGAGTCACGTCACGCAGTCCGCACAGGGAGAGGAATCAGAGAATGATGAGCGATAACGAGCAGGCGCTGCCGAGGCGCGCCGGACAGCAGGGGTTGTGGGTCCTCGTGGCCGTGGGGATGTCGCTGGCGTTGCTGGCGGGCTGCGGCGAGGACGACCCGAAGGTGGAGCCCGAGCCGGAGGTCTGTGAGGCGAGCCAGGTGACCTGCACCGAGCAGACCATCGACCGGCTGACGCTGCTGACGGCGGTCTCCACGGGTGAGGTTCGCGAGGAGGGGACGACGGCTGGTGAGTTCCACACCTTCGTGGACTCGCGCGCGGGTGGCCTGACGCCGACGATGTCCTATACGTACCTGCGCTTCACGCCGACGGGGCTGACGCAGGTGCAGGTGAGTGACCAGGCGGCGCTCGCGTCGACGGAGTGGGACCTGGCGGTGCGTCGCTACACGATGCGCGTCAACAGCGGCACGTCCGGGCCGTCCTGCGTCTCGGTGGCGAACACGCCCGAGGGCACGACGTTCGCCTCGGTGACGTCGAAGAGCGCGGCCGGGGAGTTCAAGACGGAGGCGTGGTTTGATTCCACCTGCACGCTCATCCCCGACGACTCCGGTCTGGGCGGGCCCGCGACGCTCCTGGGTGGCTTCTGGACGTACCAGAGCTGCGTGGAGATGACGGGTCGCATCTTCATCGTCCGGCTGGCGGACGGCCGTCACGTGAAGCTGGAGGTGACGGGGTACTACGAGCCTGCGGCGCAGCAGGTCTGCAACGAGACGCACTCGGTGCCGCAGCCGAGCGGCTCCGGCTCCATCCGCATCAAGTGGGCGTTCCTGCCATGAGGCTCGGGGCGTGGCTCCTGCTTCTTCCCCTGGGTTGTGGCCCCGTGCAGGCATCGCGGGAGCCGCATGAGCTTCCGGAGACGTTCGCCGGGTCGCGAGCGGGGCAGCAGGCTGGAGCGCGCCCCACCTCACCCCAGGCGGTGCCGCCGAGCTTCGGCGTGGACGAGCAGGTGGAGTCGGCGGTGTCCCCGGGGGGGCGCTTCCGGGTCCACTTCTCGCGCGTCGGGCTCAACGCGGTGCCGCCGGGGGACGCGGATGGCAATGGCGTGCCCGACGCGGTGGACGTCGTCGGACGGGCCTATGAGCGCGTCGCGGATTTCTATGTCGGGCTGGGGTTCCTCCTGCCGCGCGACGATGCGTCGGTGGGGGCGGACAACGGTGGTGATGGGTTGTTCGACGTGTACCTCGTGGACTTCGCGGGCCGGGCGGATGGCGCGTTCCGGCTGGATGGCTGCGAGAGCGCGGACCAGAAGTGCGCGGGGCACATGCTCCAGGAGAACGACTTCGCGGGGTACGACTACCCCTCCTTCGAGGAGGCGGTGAGCATCCTGGCCAGCCACGAGTTCTTCCACGCGGTGCAGGCGGCCTATCGACCGGGGCTGGGCAGCGTGGCGTCGGAGGGCACGGCGGTGTGGGCCAGCGAGCGCTTCGACGCGACGCTCGATGACCTGGAGCAGTTCACGTCGTCGTATCTGTCCCGGACGGACCGCAGCCTCGTGTTGGACCCGACGGGGCCGGCCGCGTCGTTCAGCTATGGCGCGGGGGTGTTCTTCCAGTACCTGGGTGAGCGCTTCGGTGACAGGGTCATCCTGGCGATGTGGCAGGAGAGCCTCGTCGCGCCGACGGCGCCCTGGGCCATCTTGTTGGACACGGTGCTGCGTCGCGAGTGGGGCGCGGACTTTGACACGGCCTTCGCCGAGTTCTCGCAGTGGAACCTCTCCACCGGCGCGCGGGCGCGCGTCGAGCAGGGCTATGCGCGAGGGGGCGGGTATGACGGGCTCGCGCCGTCGGCCCGGACGTTGCCCACCGAGGAGGCGGATGTCCGGGTGACGACCGCGTCGACGCGCTACTTCACGGTCCCGGGTGGCTCCGCGGAGGTGCTGGCCACGTATGTGCTCAAGGCCGGTGAGGACCCCGCGAAGCTGCACCTGCTGGTGGCGGCGGTGACGGATACATCGGTGCTCCGCGTGTCACGCGCGGAGGGGACGGGCGCGCTGTCCGCGAAGGTGGACGCGTCGGATGCGAGCGAGGTCATCATCGCGGTGGTGGATGGTCGCCACGAGGGCGTGGGCCGCTACGGGACGCTCTGCCTCACGGCGGACCCCGCGGGTGCGCCGTGTGTCGACGTGACGCCCGAGCCCGAGGACCCCGAGGACGAAGGGGGCTGTAGCGCGGCGCCGAGCGGACCTGGCTGGATGGCGCTGGTGCTGGCGTTGCTTGCGCTCGGTGCACGTCCGAGGCAGGCGCTTCGGCGGGCAGTCGTGGTGCGCCGTGACTCCGTGCGGTGAGCGCGGTGTGGCGGCTCCTGGCCTGAGCGAAACCTGACCTGGCTTGAGACGTCACCGCTGGGGCCGCGCGCGTCGCGGCCTCTCGTCGAGCCGCGCCCCCGGACGAAGGTCGCCTCGCTGGGGCGCGCGTCGAGGCCTCTCATCGAGCCGGGCTCCCCGGACGAAGGCCGCCTCGCTGGGGCGCGCGTCGTGGCCCCGCGTCGAGCTGGTGCCCCCGGACAAAGGCCACGTCGCCGGGAGCGCGTGCGTCGCGGCATCGCATCGAGCTGGAGGCTTTGGACGAAACGTCATCGCCGGGGCGTGAGCCTCGCCCCGCGAGGCCGAGGCCACGCGAGCCCGAGTCGAGTCAGGAGCCCTGGGCGGAGGTGTGCTGCTGGGGCGCTGAATCCTGGGGAGCAGGTGCCCGCTGAGGTGTCGGCGCGGGCGTCCCTGAGGGGCACTGGCGCTGGTACTCGGTCAGCGCACGCTGGAAGCGCTCCTGCTCCTCCTTGGGCCACTCGGCCGGAAGCTTCGCGATGGCCTGCTGCTGCTCGCGCAGCGCGTCCTCGCAGCGGCCTCGGTGGTAGGCCACCCGAGCCGCTGTCTCCAGCACATAGGAATTGTGGGACGCGGTCTCTTTCGCCGTGTGCGTCAGGGGCTCGGCCTCGACGTAACGGCCGGCCTGGACATGCAGCCACGCCAACTCCGTCGCGGCCCACCAGTACCTGGGCGACAGGCGGTTCAACTGGCGCAGCGCCTTCTCGTACGTGGCGTCTTTTGGATTGTCCCGTGCGAGCACCCGGGCCAGATGCGCCCAGGCCGCGGGGCTGGTCGGAAACTGCTCGGTCCGAGTCCGCGCCCAGTCCAGCTCCTCCTGGGCCGTGAGCTCCACGTCGCTGAGCATCGTGTTGAATTGGAAGACGTACTCCGTCTCGACCGGGTGTCCCGCCAGATTCGCCGGCTTGTACCGCATCGTCCGCACCGAGGCGACCAGGGCCTCCGTGACTCCATACGGCGCGGACTCCACCACTCGGATGTTCCGGACCTGCCCGTCCGCCCCCAGGAGGGCGGTGAGGACGACGATGGCCACCCCCTTGTTGAGGCGGGCTTCCAGCGGAACCACAGGTGCCTGGCCCGCGATGCGCTTGGGTGGCTGGAACCGCGTGCGGAGGTAGTCGCACGCTTCCTTCAAGCCTGCCCTGCACGCGGCGCCGATGCCCGCGGAGGCCTGGCGGAACTGCTCCTGGGTGAGCGTGCCCGACAATTTCTGGACCGCTTCCGCGAAGACACTGGGGGCCTGCTCGGGCTCCACCTCGGTGGTCGGCGCGGAGTCTCCGGGCGGGCTGACGACGGATCCGAAGAGCCTGGAGTCCTCGGTCCGCGGGTCCAGGTAGTGGGCCATGGCGCGCGACAGGTGCCCATGGCTCGCGGGCAGCGAGGGAATGCGGGCGGAGTGGCCACACGCGGTGGCTCCGAGCAGCAGCGAACAGAGAACGACATGCAGTGGACGCATCCTCGCCCACGCTAGCCCTTGCCCAAGGCATGTCCAAGGTTGCGGGCGGGGAGGTGCTGTCCGGGGTGTGACAGGGAGTCCAGCCTCCCCTTCCCTGGGGAGGAATTCGCCGTCGACCGCGCGACATTACGAGGCGAGCGAGGCGTCAGGACTCGTTCAAGTGGGTGCGAGGCATATCGCGTCTGTCCCGAGTTCCAGCTAAGCGTGTCCTCCTGACCGCCGCACGGACCCGAGACCTTCATGTACAGCGCATCCGGCCAGGACAGCAGCGCGCCCTTCATCCGCTCGGTGGGGCGCGCACTCCCGCCTCATTACGCCTCGCAGGAGCAGCTCATCGCGGCCTTCCGGGAGCTGTGGGCCAAACGGCACTTCAACCTGGAGCGGCTGGAGGACCTGCACCGCGCCGTGCAGGTGGGAGGCCGCTACCTGGCGTTGCCCATCGACGCGTATCCGGCCCTGGTCACCTTCCAGCAGCGCAATGACGCCTGGATTCGCGAGGCCACGGCGCTCAGCGAAGTCGTGGTGCGACAGGCGCTGGACGATGCGGGGTTGACGCCGGCCGACGTGGACCACGTCTTCTTCGTCACGGTGACGGGCATCGCCACGCCCAGCATCGAGGCCCGGCTGGCCAACCGGCTGCGCTTCCGCGAGGACTTCAAGCGCACGCCCATCTTCGGGCTCGGCTGTGTCGCGGGCGCGGCGGGCATGGCGCGGGCGGCGGACTACCTGCGCGCCTTCCCCACGCACACCGCGCTCGTCGTCTCCGCGGAGCTGTGCTCGCTGACGCTGCAGCGCGAGGACCTGTCCATCCCCAACATCATCGCCTCCGGCCTCTTCGGTGACGGCGCGGCCTGCGCGGTGCTGAGGGGCGCCCAGGCGCCTGGCGCGAAGGGACCCCGGGTGGTGGCGTCGCGCTCGGTGTTCTATCCGGACTCCGAGCGCATCATGGGCTGGGACGTCGTCGACTCCGGCTTCAAGGTGGTCTTGTCCGCGAAGGTGCCCCAGCTGGTGAAGGACCACATCCAGGGCAACGTGGACGGCTTCCTCGCGTCCCAGGGTTTGAAGCGCGGTGACATCCGTCACTGGGTGGCGCACACCGGCGGGCCCAAGGTGCTGGAGTCCTTCGAGGAGGCGCTGGAGCTGGACAAGGACGCGCTGGCGCGCTCGTGGGCGTCTTTGCGCGAAGTGGGGAATCTGTCCTCGGCCTCGGTGTTGTTCGTGCTGGGGGAGACGCTGGAGAAGGTGACGGCGAAGCCCGGAGAGTATGGACTGATGATGGCCATGGGCCCGGGCTTCTGCGCGGAGATGGTGCTCTTGCGATGGTGACCGCCACACAGGCCGTCTTCCTGGGGTACATGGGCCTGCTCGGGGTGGAGCGGCTGGTGGAGCTGGTGCTCTCCAAGCGCAACGCCGCGTGGGCCTTCGCGCGGGGCGGGGTGGAGACGGGACAGCGCCACTACCGCTTCATGGTGGTGTTCCACTCGCTCTTCCTCGCGGCGTGCGTGGCGGAGGTGTTCCTGCTGCACCGGCCCTTCCTGGGGGGCTGGAGCGGGGCGGCGCTGGGCGGCGCGGTGGTGGCGCAGGGGCTGCGCTACTGGGCCATCTCCACGCTGGGCCCGCGCTGGAACTCTCGCATCATCGTCGTGCCGGACCTGCCGCCGGTGGTGGGCGGGCCGTATCGCTTCCTGCGTCACCCCAACTACGTCGCGGTGGTGCTGGAGCTGGCGTGTGTGCCGCTCATCCACGGCGCGTGGTGGACGGCCGTGTTCTTTTCGGTGGGAAACCTGGTGCTGCTCTCCGTGCGCATCCGCGCGGAGGAAGCGGCGCTGGGGGACGCGTATGCGCGCGCCTTCTCCCACCGCCCCCGTTTCCTTCCCGAGGTGCCCCGTGGCTGAGCTCGAACTGGAAGTCCTGGCGGAGATTCGTCGCATCGCCGCCGATGAGCTGGAGTGGAAGGGCGTGGTGGAGCCCCAGCACGACCTCGTCCGGGACTTGCAACTCGACAGCCTGGGGCTGACGGTGCTGGCGGTGGGGTTGGAGAACCGCTTCCGCATCCGCTTGTCGGAGGAGGACGCGCAGGGGGTGCGCACGGTGGCGGACCTGGCGAAGCTGGTGGAGCGCCGCGTCGCCACGACGGCGCGCACGCCGACGGAGGTCCGCTCGTGAGAGGTCCGACGTTGCCGAAGGTGCGGTTCCCCACGGTGAACGCGATGCTCTCGGCGGCCAGCCGGACGCCCTTCCAGTTGACGTTCGTCGACGCGGCCGAGCGCGAGGAGTCGCTGTCCTGGGCGGAGGTGTACCGCCGCGCGCGTCGCACGGCGGCGGGGCTGGCGCGGCTGGGGGTGCGCGAGGGGGAGCGGGTGGCGTTGCTCCTGCCCACCTCGCCGGGCTTCATGGATGCCTTCTTCGGGACGCTGCTCGCGGGCGCGGTGCCGGTGCCGCTGTATCCGCCCGTCCGGCTGGGGCGCCTGGATGAGTACCACCGGGCCACGGCGCGGATGCTCCAGGTGACGGAGGCGAGCCTCGTCCTCACGGACTCTCGCGTGCGGCTGCTCCTGGGGCCGAGCGTGGAGAAGTCCCGCCCGCGCCTGGGCTGTCACACGGTGGACGACGTGTCGCGAGGGGACGAGGTGCGCGAGGTGGCGGTGGCGTCCGAGGCGCTGGGCCTCATCCAGTTCTCCTCCGGCTCCACGGTGGACCCGAAGCCGGTGGCGCTGACGCATGGAGCGCTGCTGTCGCAGGTGATGGCGCTGGAGGTGGCGATGCCCCTGTCGTCACCCGAGACGCCGCGCGTGGGCGTCAGCTGGCTGCCGCTGTACCACGACATGGGACTCATCGGCTGTCTGCTGTCCGCGCTGCACTATCCCGGGCACCTGGTGCTGATTCCTCCGGAGGTCTTCCTGGCGAGGCCCGCGCTGTGGCTGCGCGCGCTGTCGCGGCACCGGGGCTTCATCTCGCCCGCGCCGAACTTCGCCTATGGCCTGTGCCTGAAGCGGGTGAAGGACGCGGAGATGGAGGGCGTGGACCTGTCGTCGTGGAAGCACGCGCTCAACGGCGCGGAGCCGGTGTCGGCGGAGACGCTGCAGCGGTTCGTCGAGCGCTTCGAGCGCTGGGGCTTCTCCGCGCGGGCGCTGCGTCCGGTGTATGGGCTGTCCGAGGCGTCGCTCGCGGTGACCTTCCCTCCGGAGGGCCGGGGGCCTCGCTCGCTGGGCGTGGACCCGACGGTGCTGGCGAGCGAGGGGCGGGCGGAGGCGGGCGCGCGGATGCTGGTGAGCGTGGGCGCGCCGGTGGCGGGCTTCGAGGTGGAGGTGCGCGACGAGCAGGGCGCGGTGCAGCCGGACCGGCGCGTGGGCCGGGTCTTCACGCGAGGCCCGTCGCTGATGACGAGCTACTTCGGTGACGCGCTCGCCACGCGGCGCGCGCTGACGCTGGATGGCTGGCTGGACACCGGAGACCTGGGCTTCATCGCGGACGGCGAGCTGTACCTGACGGGCCGCGCGAAGGACGTGGTCATCATCCGGGGCGCCAACCACGCGCCGCAGGCGTTCGAGGAGCCGCTCCAGTCCGTGGAGGGCGTGCGCACGGGGTGCGCGGTGGCCCTGGGCTTCACGCCCGAGGGAGGCCAGGACGAGGCGCTGCTCATCCTCGCGGAACGCGGTGGCGACGCGGCGGAGGCGGACGTGGAGGAGCGCATCCGCGCGGCGGTGGTGGAGGCGACGGGGGTGCGGCCGCACACGGTGAAGCTCTTGGAGGCGGGGACGCTGCCCCGGACGTCGAGCGGGAAGCTGCGCCGGGGCGAGGCGCTGCGGCGCTACCTGTCCGGAGAGCTGTCGCCGCCGAAGAAGGTGGGCATGGTGGGCATGGCGGTGGAGATGGCGCGCAGCGCGCTGGCCATGGCGCGGGCGGAGCACGAGACGTGAGACGGTATGACGTGGCCGTGGTGGGAGGCGGGCCGGCGGGACTGGCGGTGGCCATCCACACCACGGCGCGTGGGCTGAACACCGTCGTCCTGGAGCGCGCGACGCTGCCCGCGGACAAGGCGTGCGGCGAGGGGCTGATGCCCTCGGGGCTCGCGGCGCTGGAGCGCCTGGGGGCGCTGGCGCACCTGGACCGCGCGGAGTGCTCGCCCTTCGTGGGCATCCGCTACGTGCAGGAGGATGGCAGCATGGCGGAGGGGCTCCTGCCGGGGCCGGGCGGGTTGGGGGTGCGGCGGGTGGCGCTCGCGTCGGCGCTGGTGGCGCGGGCCCGGGACGTGGGCGTGGAGCTGCGCGAGCGCACGCAGGTGCTGTCGCATCGGCGCGGCGCGGACGGGGTGACGCTGGAGACGGCGGACGGGCCCGTGGAGGCGCGGATGCTGGTGGCGGCGGACGGGCTGGGCTCGCCGCTGCGGCGCGCGGAGGGGCTGGAGGTGGCCTCGGAGGGGCCTCGGCGCTTCGGGTTGCGCAGGCACTTCCAACTGGCGCCGTGGACGCCCTACGTGGAGGTGCACTTCGCGGACGGCGTGGAGGCGTATGTGACGCCCGCCGGAGCGCGACGCGTGGGGCTGGCCTTCCTGTGGGAAGACGGTGGCGTGGAGGGGCGCGTGGGCTTCGACACGCTGCTCGCGCGCTTCCCTCGGCTCCAGGAGCGACTGCTCGTCGCGGCGCCTGACTCGCAGGTGCGCGGCGCGGGGCCGCTGGCGAGGGTGGCGCGGGTGCGCGTGGCGGACCGCTTCGCGCTGGTGGGCGACGCGGCGGGCTACGTGGACGCGCTGACGGGCGAGGGCCTGTCACTGGCCTTCGCGTGCGCGGAGTCGCTGGGGACGCTGCTGCCGGACGCGCTGACGAAGGGGGCGACGCGCCAGGTGCTGCGTCCCTACGAGCAGCGCTTCCAGCAGGTGTTCCGCAAGTACGCCTGGGCCACGCGCGCGCTGCTCATGCTGGCGCGAAGGCCCGGGTTGCGACGCCCCATCGTCCGGCTGCTGGGGCGAAGCCCGTGGATGTTCGAGAGAATCCTCCATGCCGTCGTGGCGTGACGGGGCCTACTTCGCCATCACCCACCCGACGAACAGCTCCACGGAGCGCTCCAGCAGGGGTTCAATGGAGTCGCTCCGGGTCTTCTTGCGCAGGGGCCCCTCGTTCCACAGCGAGGCGAGGCCGTGCACCCAGGCCCAGACGGTGAACGCGAGCGTGTCCATGTCCACCTTGCCGCCCGTGGTCTCCTTCGCCAGCTCCTGGAGCCGCCCGTAGGCGCGCATGCCCTCCGCGTGGAGGCTCGCGTACTTCTCCTCGTCCCCCCACTCCTGCCGGAACATGACGCGGTAGTGCGCGGGGTGCTCCACGGCGAAGCGCACGTAGCACCGGGCGAGCGCCCGCAGCTGGTTGTCCGTCCGGGGGGCTCGGATGCTGGACAGCGACTCGTCCATCCGCTGGTTGAGCGCCCGGTAGCCCTCTTCCGCCACCGCCGCCAGGAGCGCATCCTTGTCCCGGAAGTGGTGGTAGGGCGCCGCCGCTGTCACACCGGCCCGCCGGGCGACCTCGCGCAGGGACACCGCACCCACGTCCTCCGTCGCGATGAGCTTCAGCGTCGCGTCCACCAGGGCCTGGCGCAAATCTCCGTGGTGGTAGGCGCGCTTTCGCGGCGCCGCCGGTTTCTTCCCGACCCGAGTCGTCATCGCCCCTGCCCCCTTCCTGGAATGTCGTTCATCTTGACACTGCTGAGATTGCCTCTTATCTGAACAGTGCTCATATAGACTGGGAGACGCGGGATGCGCGCATTCGTGACGGGTAGCACGGGCCTGTTGGGTAACAACGTGGTGCGGGCGTTGGTGGCGGGAGGACACACGGTGCGGGCGCTGGCCCGCTCGCCGTCGAAGGCGCGCCAGGTGCTGGGGGGCCTTGCGGGCGTGGAGGTGGTGGAAGGGGACATGCTGGACGTGAAGAGCTTCGCGGCCGCGCTGGAGGGATGTGACGTGGTCATCCACACGGCGGCCTACTTCCGTGAATACTACGCGCCCGGCGACCACTGGCCGAAGCTGTATGCCATCAACGTGAAGGCCACGGTGGAGCTTGCCGAGGAGGCCCACCGACGCGGGGTGAAGCGCTTCCTGGACATCAGCTCCTCGGGGACGGTGGGGACGAAGCCGGACGGCTCGGCCGGAGATGAGGCGACGCCGCCCGCACCCGTCGCCTCCGCGAACCTGTACTTCAAGAGCAAGGTGGAGTCGGAGCGGGAGCTGAATGCCTTCAGCGCGCGCTCGGGCATGGAGGTGGTCTACATCCTGCCGGGGTGGATGTTCGGGCCGGGGGACGCGGGCCCCACGGGCTCGGGCCAGTTCGTGCTGGATTTCCTCGCGGGGAAGATGCCGGCGCTGCTCGACGGCGGCTCGTCGCTGGTGGATGCGCGCGACGTGGCCGAGGCCACGGTGGTGGCGGCACAGAAGGGCCGTGCGGGCGAGCGGTATCTGGTGGGCGGTGAATTCGTGGACCTCGTGACGCTCTCCCAGGCGCTCGAGCGGGTGACGGGGGTGAAGGGGCCGCGCCGGACGCTGCCGCATGGGCTGGCGGTGGTGCTGGGCGCGTTGGGGCAGACGTGGGCCCGCCTGACGGGGGGCCAGACGTCGCTGACGGTGGAGGGTGTGCGCGTCATGCACGCGAAGCTGAGCGTGGATTCGACGAAGGCGCAGCGGGAGCTGGGCGCGTCGTTCCGTCCCCTGGACGAGACGCTGCGCGACACGGTGGCGTGGCTGCGCGAGCACACGCTCAAGGCCGCGCCCGTGCTGGAGAAGCCCCAGGTCGCCACTTCCCCTTGAAGAGGCCTGCGCGTCGTCACGCCGGCCGTTACGATGGGTCCCCAGCGCGCCCTGGCCGGAGGGCTCGGTCGCTTCGATGGAGTGTCGTGCCCATGCCCCTGGACCGCCAGTCCCCCACCTCGACGGTTCTGTTCCTGTTGCTGTGCGCGCCGCTCGTCGGTGGCTGTCTCTTCGCGGGCCCGAGTCACCAGGGGCCGCCGCTCGCGCACTTCGATGGCGAGAAGTTCCACAACCTCGGGGACGCGCCGGAGCTGAAGACGACGGAGCTGGTGGAGGCGGCGCTGAAGGAGCCTCGCGGAGAGTGGCGGGAGTACGAGGAGCTGACGCCGGGCAGGCCTCCTCCGGCGCGGGTGGGGCCGGGCCGGCTGAGGGTGACGCTCATCAACCACGCCACCGTGCTCCTCCAGGCGGACGGGGTGAATGTGCTGACGGACCCCATCTACTCGGACCGGCCCAGCCCGGTGCCCTGGGTGGGGCCCAAGCGCGTGCATCCGCCGGGCATCCGCTTCGAGGACCTGCCGCCCATCCACGTGGTGGTGGTGAGTCACAACCACTATGACCACATGGATTTGCCCACGCTGCGCCGGCTGGAGGAAGCGCACCATCCGCGCTTCATCGTCGGCCTGGGCAACAAGGCGCTGCTGAAGGGCGAGGGCTTCCGGAACGTGGAGGAGCTGGACTGGTGGCAGTCCACGGACGTGACGCCGGAGGTGAAGGTGACGGCGGTGCCCGCGCAGCACCGCTCCAACCGGGGCCTCACGGACCTGTCCGAGACGCTGTGGGCGGGCTACGTCGTCTCCACCACGGGAGGGCCGGTGCTCTTCGCGGGGGACACGGGCTTCGGTCCGCACTTCTCGATGATGGCCGCGCGCTTCGGGCCCATGCGGCTGTCGGTGCTGCCGATTGGCGCGTTCCGTCCGCGCATCATCCACAAGGTGCACATGGGGCCGCGCGAGGCCCTGGATGCGCACAAGGTGCTGAACTCCTCCACGTCCGTGGCCATGCACCACAACACCTTCCCGATGGCCTTCGACGGGCAGGACGAGGCGAAGTTCCTGCTGCTGCGGTTGCTGGCGCGCGAAGAGGTGCGACCGCGCTTCTGGGCGCTGGGGTTCGGCGAGGGACGCTACGTGGAGCCGCTGCCGACGACCGCCGCGGCCCTCGCGGGCATCTGCCACCCGGATACGGTGGTTTCCGAGTAGCCGCTTCAGCGATTGAACGGAACTTCCTGGACCCAGTTGAAGCCTCGGTTGAGGAGCTGGAGCTGGGAGGTGTCCACCTTGCGCACGCGGACGTGGAGGGCGGCGCCCTCGAAGGTGCCCTGGATGACCAGGTGCTCCGGGTCTGGCTGCTCCAGGGTGAAGGTCGTCTTCTTCGCGTCCTCGCCCCGGCCTTCGGCGAGGACGAGCGTCCGGGTCTCCGGGCTGCCCGACACCTGGTAGCGCTGTGTGGAGTCGTCCATCTTCCGGAGGGTCATCCGGAAGCGGCCGATAGCGAGGCTGCGCCAGCGCGAGGTGTCGCCAAGGAGCGGGGGCAGCACCTGGCCATCCCTCGTGAAGGACTCGACCTCATAGAGGCCGTAGAGCGGCGGCAGCGGCGCGCCATCTCCCCACTTCATGTGGCCCTCCAGGGTCCGGCTGGCATTGGAGTAGATCATCCAGCCGATGAAGACGAGCTTCACGCCTCGCAGCGCCCAGGTGACGCGGGAGGAGAAGGCGAAGGGCATGTCGAGCACGGCGGGCTGGGTGGCGCGGTTGAGGACGAAGACGTCGGCCAGGCGTCGGAGGTCGGGCAGCAGCAGGAAGACGGCGTACAGCAGGAGCAGCGTGGAGTAGAGCTTGACGGGGACGTCGTAGAAGAAGTTCAGCGCCACCACGTTGGACATGACGCCGACGACCACCAGTGAGCCGAGCGTGGTGGTGCGTCGGAAGAGGAGCAGCAGGCCTCCCAGCACCTCCGTTCCTCCGGTGAAGAGGTTGTAGCCCGGGGAGAAGCCCATGAAGGTCCACAGCAGCCCCATGGGAGAGAACTCGCCCAGGGGCTGCGTGAGTCGGTCCACGGTGGGGAAGGGGAACTGGGACTTGAAGACCTTGGCGAAGCCATAGGACAGCATGGCGAGGGCCAGCATGTAGCGGACGTAGACGCGCAGGAAGTCGTGGGCCTTCACGTACCGGGTGCGACGCCGGTCGATGACGGACCACACGCTCGCCGCGATGAAGGCGAGCACCAGGCAGAGAGCCGTCTGCGCGTAGTCGATGGCCTTGTCTCCGCTGCCGGACGTGGCGATGGAGAGCTCCTGCTCGTAGCCGACCACATGTCGGGCGACCCAGGGCACGACGACCTGCCAGAAGCCCGAGATGGCCGTGGCCAGGGGCCTGCCGATGATGGGCAGCGCGTCCAGCGGGAAGGCGAAGCAGTAGATGAGGACGAAGGCGCAGACGAAGCGGAACGCGATGCGCTTCGCGGGGCTCCAAGACTCGGGCACCGGAGGGGCGGGGACGGGCGCCGCTGGCACTGGCGCGACGGGCCCTGGCTCGGAGTGAAGAGGGGTGGCGGTGGTCATGAAGGGCTCTTGGGGCGAGCGTAGCGAGAGAACGCCAGACAGCCCAAACGATGCTTGCCTGGTGACTGACAGGGTTGGAGTGGACAGGGGGCTCGCGCTGGGTCTAGGGCCTTCCACGTATTTCGTGAGGTGGGGTTGATTGTCTATTTTCCCAGGCTCCATGCCTCATTCGGAGAGGGATTGGCCATGAAGAAACTCTTTGTCGGGCTCTGCCTCGCGGTGGGTGTGGTCGCCTGTGGTCCCGTCTCTCCTGAAGAAGAGGCCTCGCTCGAGTCCTCCGAGCAGGCGTTGTGTCCGGCGACCTGCCCCGCAGGGACCTCGTTCCATCAGTATGTCTGGCTCTGCACCAATCGGACGTCGAGCGCGTGCCCCTATGGCATCGAGGAGGAGTTCGCCAGTTGTTACAACAGTTCGACTGGCGGCTACGTGAGGGGTGGCTCGACGTGCCGTACCCGGTGTGGCTGTCTCCCTGATTGAGGGCTGAACGCGACGCGGGTCATCCGAGGCGCCTACCGCGCCTTGCGCCGTGCCTTTGTCCGGCGTGTCTTGGGCGCGGTGAGTCCACGCTGCTCGCTGGCGGTGCGCAGGGACTCGATGAGGCGGAGCGCCGCGGGGTTCTCCGGGGCGCTCGCCCGCTGTACGGAATAGATGAGGTTGACGACCTGCTGGCGGCTCGGGGCCTGGGGCACGACGACGGTGCCCTGACGGGCGGCCTGGGCGACGCAGTGGTCGGGGAGGATGGACCAGCCGTGGCCGGCGGCCACCGTGCCCAGCACCTCTTCCAGCTCCTCGAAGTGGTACGTGCCCCGCACGGAGCGCGGCTGTCGTCCGTAGTGGCCCTCGAACCACTTGCCGAAGACGTATTCACACTCGTCATACGTGATGAAGGCCAGGTCCTCGAAGGCCGCGAGCGACGGGAACGCGCGTCCCCGTGCCTGGGGCGGACCGACGAGCACCAGTTCCTCGCGCCACACGGGCGCGGTCAGCAGGCGGCTTGATACGTGGGGCAGGTAGACGAAGCCCACGTCACAGACGCCGTCCTCCAGGGACGAGAAGACCTGGTCCGCCGTGGGGAAGCGCAGGGAGTACGGCGCGGAGGCCCGCTCACGGGAGAGGAGGGGATAGAGCACATAGCGTCCGAAGCCGCTCACCGAGGCGATGCGCAGCGGTGCTGGCTGGGTGTCGCCCTCCTTGAACGTGCGCGCGAGTCGACCGAACTCGTCGAAGAAGCGCTCACAGAGCGCATGCAGCTTCGTGCCCGCGTCGGTCAGCGTGAGTCGCCGCGTCGTGCGGTCGAAGAGCACGGTGCCCAGCTGCTGCTCCAGTTGATGAATCTGGTAGCTCACCGCCGGCTGCGTCCGGTGCAGCACCGTCGCCGCGCGACTGAAGCCCCGCTCACGGCTCACCGTCAGGAAGGTCTCAAGATAGCGAGGGTCCAGGTCCATCGAACCATTCTATCGGCTCCATCCAGTCTATCCATTGGATTGATGGAGCGGAGCGCTCGCAGGATGCCCTCCACATCGCGAGGTGCGCGGTGTCGGAGGTGGAATCATGACGGGTTCATGGAGTCGGACGCTCGTGTCGCTGGGCTGTCTATGGGTGGTGCTGGGCTCGAGCCCGAGCGAGGCACGTGAGCCAGAGGTGTCCTCGGGCAAGGTGGGGTCACGCACGGTGGCTCCAGCCCGAGGCTCCTCGCGGGCACAGGTATCCGCCGCGGAAGAGGCGCGCCCGTCGTTGGTGGTGTTCCTGGTGTTCGACGGATTGCGCTACGACGACCTGGAGCGGTGGCGCCATCGGATGGGGCCGGGAGGTTTCCGCAGACTGCTGGAGGGCGGCACCGTCTTCGATTCCGCGCGCTATCCCTACGCGACGACGAAGACGTGCCCGGGACACGCCACGCTCGCGACGGGGGCTCTTCCTGGCGCGCACGGAATCATCTCCAACGAGTGGTACGAGCGGGAGTCCGGCGCGGAGGTGAGCTGTGTGAAGGACGCCGCGAGCCCACCGCTGGATGACCCGAAGGGAAAGGGCGTGTCACCCCGGCGACTGCTGGTGCCGACGTTGGGAGACCGGTTGCTCGCGACGCACGGGGCCTCGTCGCGCGTGCTGTCCGTTTCCTTGAAGGACCGCGCCGCCATCATGCTCGGAGGTCACCGGGGACAAGCGTACTGGTGGGGCACGAAGGGCTTCACGACGAGCCGTCACCACGCGGAGCAACTGCCGTCCTGGGTCTCCACCTGGAACCAGGCGCAGGTCTTCCAGAAGGGTGGAGTCTGGGCACGAGGCGCGGAGCCCGGGGCGTACGGCGCGCTCGGGCCCGATGACGATGCGCGCGAGCGTCCACCCGAGGGCCTGGGGCGGACGTTTCCGCATCCCCTCTCCACGGAGGACGCCTTCCTCTACACACCGCTGGGCGCGGAGAAGCTGTTCGAGTTCGCCCTGGCGGGCCTGCGCGCCGAAGCGCTGGGGAAGCGTCCTGGTGCGAGGGACCTGCTGGCCATCGGCATGTCGAGTGTGGATGTGGTGAGCCACGCCTTCGGTCCGGAGAGTCACGAGACGGCGGACATGATTCTCCGAATGGACAGGGCGCTGGCCGCGTTCCTGGCGACGCTGGAGCGGGAACTCGGATTGTCGCGGGTGCTGGTGGCCATGAGCGCGGACCACGGGATGGCGCCCGCGCCCGCGCGAGCCGAGCAGCGGATGCCAGGTGTGCTCGTGACGCACGCGGTGGACGCGGCGCTGGACCGGGCGTTCGGACCCGAGGACTGGGTGGAGGCCTTCAGCGTGCCGCACCTGTATCTGCGTCAGTCGCGCCTGAAGGCGCGCAAGGTGAGGTTGGAAGATGCCGTCGAGGTGAGCCGCACCGCGGTCCAGGCGCTGCCCGGCATCTCCGACGTCGTCTCCGCCTCGGACGTGAGCGCGGGCCGTGAGCGGGGCTTCGCTCGAAGGGTGCGCGGGGAGTACGTGCCGGCGCGGTCCGGGGAACTCGTCATCATCGCGGACCCGCATGTGCTGCTGGAGCCGGGGGAAGACCATGCGAGCACGCACGGCACGCCGTACGAGTACGACATCCACGTGCCGCTCATCCTCTTCGGCCAGGGCCTCCCCGCCGCGCGGCATGGGCGGCCCGTCACTCCGCTCGACCTGGCGCCCACGCTGGCGACGTGGCTGGGCGTGACGCTGCCGGATGCCTCGGGAAGTCCGCTCTGCGAGGCCCTGGCGCCTGGGACGGCCGTGCCCGCGAGCTGCGCCGCGAATGCCGCCGCCGCGCGATGAGGGCGAGTGAGGAGGCGGTGGCGCCGCTCGACTGCCCGCTCGGGTGTTCCTGGACCTGACAGCTCTTGTTTCGCGTCCGGGTCAGACGCCCCTGGTAGATAGGGGGCCACGTGGACGACGACCGGACCGGACAGGACAGCAGGCCCCCCAGGAAACAGAAGCGACCCCGGAAGGTGTCCGCCCGCTATCTGGAGAACGTGGCGCTGCACTACCTCAAGCGCTACGCCTCCACGGTGAGCCAGTTGAAACGCGTGCTGGTGCGCCGGGTGGACCGCTCGGTGAAGGAGCATGGCGGAGACCGCGCCGAGGCGCTCGGGTGGATTGACGCGCTCACGCAGAAGCTCGTCCGCAACAACCTCGTCAACGACGACGCCTATGCGGGGATGAAGGCGCAGTCGCTGCGCGCTTCGGGGCGCAGCACGCGGATGATTGCCCAGAAGCTGCGGATGAAAGGCGTGGCCTCGGACCTGGTGCAGCGCAAGCTGGCGCTGGCCACCGCGGAGGTCTCCGACGAGGACGCCGCGCGCATCTGGGCCCGGAAGAAGCGACTGGGGCCCTTTCGCAAGGACCTGGCCACGCGTGAGGAGAATCGCAAGCGCGACCTCGCGTCGCTGGCTCGCGCGGGCTTCTCGTTCGGCGTGGCGAAGAAGATCATCGACGGAGCACTCGACTAGCGCTGCGACGTCCGGCCCGGCGTGAACTCCCATGCCGTGATGCCGCGAAGCAGTTTTGCGGAAAAGAACGCAGCTATCAAGTTGCAAAAGCCTCCCGTACTTCCCCGTGTGACTGGAACACCTCCGGTCCCTCACGGGAGTCACGGGATGAACGCGACGAAAGATCTGCGGACGGTCACGCTCGATGGCCTGCGAATGCACTGCACGCTGATGGGCGAGGGCCCTCCTCTCGTCCTGCTCCACGGCTTCACGGGGACGGGCGTGGACTGGGTCCATGTGTTCGACCTGGACATGCTCGCCCGCGAGTACCGGCTCATCATTCCGGACCTGCGGGGCCACGGCCGGACCGACAACCCGTCAGAGGACTTCACCACGCGCCAGTGCGGGTGGACGTGCTCGCGCTGCTGGACTCGCTGGGCATCGAGCGGTTTCGCGCCATCGGCATGAGCCTGGGTGGCAACACGCTGCTGCACCTCGCGACGCGTGCACCGGGCCGCGTGGAGCGGATGGTGCTCGTCTCCAGCACGCCGTACTACCCCGCGCAGGCGCGCCGCATCATGGCCACCTTCACGGAGGAATCGCGCACCGAGGCCGAGTGGGCGGACATGCGCTCCAAACACGTCCACGGAGACGCGCAGATTCGCGCGCTCTGGCGACACGGCCGAGGCTTCGCGGACAGCTTCGACGACATGAACTTCACGCCGCCGCTGCTCGGCACGGTGCGCGCGCGGACGCTGCTCGTCCAGGGAGACCAGGACCCGCTCTATCCGCTGGAGCTGTCGGTGGAGCTGTATCGCGCCATTCCCGCGTCCCGCCTGTGGGTCGTCCCGGGCGGGGGCCATGGCCCCATCTTCGGGGAGCAGCGTGAGGACTTCGCGCGAACGGCGCTGGCGTTCCTGGAGGAGCCCGCGCCGGCGGCGTGACGTGGCGATGCCCCCGTGTCAATTCGTGGGGAGCAGCTTGCGCGCCAGGGCGATGAAGGCGCGCAGCGGCGCCGACGCGCGGGCCCGGTGGGGGTAGTACAGGAAGATGCCCGGGACGGAGGGCGCCCAGTCCTCCAGCACGGGCACGAGGGTGCCCGCGCGCAGGGCGGGGGCGACCTGCAGCTCCGCCAGGTAGGTCAGCCCCACGCCCGCCACCGCCATGCGGTACATGACCTCCGAATGGTCCGTGGCCAGCCGGCCCTTCACCTGGATGCGCAGCTCCTTGCGACCCCGCTCCAGCTCCCAGTGATAGGGCAGGCTCGTCGTGGGCGCGCGGTAGGTGATGCAGTCATGTTTCGCCAGGTCCTCGGGGTGCATCGGGGTGCCGTGGCGCTTCAGGTAGGAGGGGGAGGCGAGGACCATGAAGCGGAAGGCGGGCGTGAGCCGCACCTGCACCATGTCCTTCTCCACGGCTTCAATCAGCCGCAGTCCCGCGTCGAGCCCCTCCTCGACGATGTCCACGAACCTGTCGGACAAGCGCACCTCCGCGTGGACATGCGGATTGTCCCGGAGGAAGCGGGGCAGCACCGGCTCGATGATGCTGGCGAGGGCGATGCTGGGCACCGTGAGTCGCAGGGTGCCAGTGAGCTGCGTGGTATCGGCGGACAGGTGCTCGAGCGCGTTGAGGGCGGACTCCAGTCCCGGGGCGGCGCGCTCCAGCAGTCGCTGGCCGGCGTCGGTGAGCGACACGTTGCGCGTGGTGCGAAAGAACAACGCCTGTTGGACCCGCTCCTCCAGCAGCCGCACGGACTGACTCACCGCGGAGGTGGAGACGCCCAGCTCCTTCGCGGCCCGGGTGAAGCTCTTGTGCCGTGCGACGGAGACGAACACGGCCAGCTCGTTCAGTGGGGTCAGTGCCATTGTGAAGCCATTCTAAACAGTGCTTTCGCGCCGTGCCTCTTCTCCGAAAGGCCCTCGGGCGGCAGTTTGAGGTCATTCACGGAGGCACACATGACGACGACGAACCGCATCGACTCGCTTTCTCGCTACCACCTGTTGGGGCGCTCGGGGCTGCGGGTGAGCCCGCTGGCCCTGGGGACCATGACGTTCGGCACGGAGTGGGGCTGGGGGAGCCCCAAGGACACGGCGCACCGCCTGCTGGCCCGCTACCTGGAGGCAGGGGGCAACTTCCTCGACACGGCGGACGGCTACACGAACGGGACGAGCGAGGAAATCATCGGGGACTACTTCGCGAAGCAGGGCGGGCGTGACGGCGCCGTCATCGCGACGAAGTTCACGGTGAACACGTCGCCGGGAGACCCGAACGCGGGAGGCAACGGCCGCAAGAACATCCACCGCGCGGTGGAGGGCTCTCTGCGCCGGCTGAAGACGGACTACCTGGACCTGTACTGGATGCACGCGTGGGACGGCATCACTCCGATGGAGGAGGTGATGAGCACGCTGACGGACCTCGTGAGGGCGGGGAAGATTCGTTACATCGGCCTGTCGGATGTGCCGGCCTGGTACTTCGCGCGGGCGCAGACGCTGGCGGAGCGCGAGGGCTGGGAGCGCGTCGTCGCGTTGCAGCTGGAGTACTCGCTGGTGGAGCGCAACATCGAGCGGGAGCACATCCCGGCCGCGCTGGAGCTGGGGGCGAGCATCACGCCGTGGAGCCCGCTGGCGTCGGGGTTGTTGTCGGGCAAGTACACGCGAGAGGGCCTGGTCGCGAAGGGAGAGGGGCGACTGCCGGCGGTGCAGGGCCGAGGCAACCCGGGAATGGAGAAGCTCTTCACGGAGAAGAACTGGCGCATCGTGGACACGCTGATGGAGGTGGCGCGGGAGCTGGACAAGCCGCCCGCGCAGGTGGCGTTGGCGTGGGTGACGCGGCGGCCGGGGGTGGCCTCCACCATCATCGGGGCGACGAAGCTGGAGCAGCTCGAGGCGAACCTGCGTGCGCTGGACGTGGAGATTCCGGAGGCGCAGGCGGCGAAGCTGGACGCGGCCGGTCGCCCGGAGCTCGTCCACCCGTACATCTTCTTCGAGAACGCCTTCTTCACCAGCGGCATGTTCACCGGTGGCACGTCCGTGCGCGCCGAGCCGACGTGGTTCCGTCCGGCGGTGCGCTGAAGTTCGGGTGCGCGCTGGAGGCTGGTTTCAGTCGGTGCGCTGAAGGGAGCGCCAGAGCCAGCCCCAGCGCAGCTCCAGGTCCTCGAAGGGTGGGACTCGGATGAGGGCGTCGTGCTCGTTGTAGACGCCCAGCTCGGCCCATTGTCCTTCACGCAGCTCGCTCACGGTGAGCGAGCGTGAGTCCAGGTCGATGAGCCACAGGTGTTTGATGCCGAGTCGCGCGTAGAACGGGCGCTTGATGCGCAGGTCATACGCACGAGTCGACGGCGACAGGATTTCACAGACCCAGTCGGGCTCCGTGGTCCATTGTCGCTCGGGAAGACGGGCGACGCGCTCTCTCCGCCAGCCCGCGAGGTCTGGGATGAACTCCGGGGAGCCTCCGGCCTGCACGCCGGGCTCGACCATGAGCCACCAGCCGCCCGGCCCTGGGTTTCCGAGCTGGAACGGACCATCCAGCTCACCAAAGAGTCTCAGCCCGAAATAGACATGCCCACCACCGGGGCGGGCATGCGTGTACAGCGCTCCATCGATGATCTCGCCCACGACGCCCTCGGGCAGAGCCTCGATATCGGCGAGGGTCGCGACACCCTCTGTCTCGCGCTTGCCGTAGGCCATGCCCCGAGTGTGGAGATAGCAGCGCTGTCTGACAAGCGGACGCGAGAGGCTATATCCCGGCGGAGGGCTCCACGAACGGCCAGAGCGCGCCGAGTCTCAGCTCGAGGTCTTCGAACGGAGGCACGCGGACGACGTCCTCATCACCGTAGGTCCCTACTTCCATCCAGAGTCCGTCGCGCAGATCGCTCACCGTGAGGGTTCGTGCGTCCACGTCGATGAACCACAAGTGCTTGATGCCAATCCGCGCGTAGAACGGCTGCTTGATGTGCAGGTCATACGCACGTGTCGACGGTGACAGGATTTCGCAGGCCCAGTCAGGTGCTACGAGCCAGGAACCCGTGGGTAGCCGTGCCACCCGGTCCCTCCTCCAGCCCGCGACGTCCGGAATGAACTCCGGCGAACCCTCCAGCCGGATGCCGGGCTCCACCTGAATCCACCAGCCCCCAGGTCCGCCACTCCCATGCTGGAAGGGGCTCCAGAGCAGGGCATGCAGACTTCCAAGGGTATTCATATGCCCAGCACGTGGCTGGGCATGCACATACAACGTTCCTTCGATGATCTCGCCCACGACGCCCTCGGGCAGAGCCTCGATATCGGCGAGGGTCGCGACACCCTCTGTCTCGCGTTTGCCGTAGGCCATGCCCCGAGTGTGGAGATAGCAGGGCCGTCCGACAAGCCGCGCCGCTGACGGCGTCCGTTTACAGCTAGAGCTTCAACTTCTTGAACACGGATTCCGGGATGCTCTTGATGATGAGCATGATGAGCGCCCAGATGCCGGGAACGTAGACCTCGTTCTTGCGCGCATCCGCGGCGCTGAGCAGTCCGCGTGCCACCTTCTCCGGCGAGGCGAACAGCTTGTTCTTCGGCAGGTGCGCCGTCATCGGTGTGTCCACGAAGCCCGGCTTCACCGTCACCACCGCCACGTTGGACTTCGCCAGGCGATTGCGCAGGCCCTGCAGGAACACGGTCAGCGCGCCCTTCGACGTGCCGTACACGTAATTGCTCTGCCGGCCGCGGTCTCCGGCCACCGACGAAATCACCACCAGCGTGCCGGCCTTCTGCGCCTCGAAGCGGTTGGCCAGCACCGTCAGGAGCGACGCCGCGCTCAGGAAGTTGGTGCGCAGCACCGCCTCCGTCGCCGTCCACGAGCGCTGCGCCTCCGCCTGGTCTCCCAGCACGCCGTGCGCCAGCACCACGCCGTCCAGCCCGCCCAGCGCCTGGAACGCCCCGTCCACCAGCGCCTCGTGCACGGCGAAGTCGTTCAGGTCCACCGCCTTCGACTCCACCTTCGCGGCGCCCCGCGTGGCGGCATCCTTCGCCACCGCGTCCAGGTTCTCCGCGTTGCGGCCCACGAGGTACAGCGAGGCACCGCGAGCGGCGAGCAGCCGCACCGTCGCCTGGGCAATGGCGCTGGTGGCGCCGAGGACGAGCACTTTCTTCATGGGGTCGGCAATCTCGGAGAGAGGTCAGCGAAGCGCAAGCAGGGACTTGGGATGCGGCGCTCCGGAAGCGCGCTCCGATTCCAGCGAGAAGGGCATGGCCACCGGATTCATCCGCCGCCAGAACGATGAGGAGAACGCCGGGTCGATGTACCCCGCGAACTCCGCGCGGCGCGGGAAGTACGCGGCGAAGCTCTCCGGACTCATCCGCGCGTCCTTCGCCGGATACACCGCGCCGCCCGCCTCGCGCGTCACCCGGTCCAGCTCCTCCACCAGCCGGTACGTCTTCTCCCCCCGGTTGGCGAAGTCCATGGCCAGCGTCACACCCTGGCGCGGAAAGGACATCCACCCCGGCGAGGGAAGGTCACCGAAGGTCTTCAGCACCGACAGGAAGCTGGGCAGTCCGCCGCGCGAGCTTCGCTCCAGGATGTCCTTCAGCGCGTCACGCGCGGTGGCGTAGGGCACCACGCACTGGAACTGGAGGAAGCCCCGGCTGCCATAGATGCGGTTCCACGCGTAGATGGCGTCCAGCGGATAGAAGAACGGGTCGTAGTGCGTCAGCCGCTGCTTGGGCTTGCCGTTCTGCCGGTGGAAGTAGAGCCAGTTGAACGCCGACACCGACAGCCGGTTGAGGCAGAAGGCCGGCATGTCCATCGGCACCGCGAGGCCAATGCCATGCGACAGGTGGCTCTTGGTCAGCGGGAGCCCGTCGAACTGCGGCGGCGCGAAGTTGCCCCGGTACAGCAGGCCCCGTCCCACCTTCTTGCCGCGCGCCAGGCAGTCCACCCACGCCATGGTGAACTCGTGGTCCGCCTCGGACTCGCGCGCCACGACGAGGAATTCGTCCAGGTTGCCGAAGGGCACCGTCTCCTGGAGCACGTACGGGTTGCTGATGGGCTTGAGCTGCACCTCCGCCCACGTGACGAGCCCCGTGAGTCCCAGGCCGCCAATCGTCGCGCCGTACCAGTCCGGGTTCTCGTCCGGCGCGCACACCCGGCGGCTGCCATCCGAGCGCACCAGCTCGAAGCGGCGCACATAGCGGCCGAACGTCCCGCCCCGGTGGTGGTTCTTCCCGTGCACGTCGTTGGCGATGGCGCCGCCCACCGTCACGTACTTGGTGCCCGGCGTCACCGGCAGGAACCAGCCCCGAGGCGCCGCCAGTCGCAACAGCGTGTCCAGCGTGACGCCCGCCTCGCAGCGCACCACGCCCGTGGCCGCGTCGAAGGCGATGAGCTTGTCCAGGCCCGAGGTGAGCAGCAGCGTCCCGCCCCCGTTGAGGCAGGAGTCGCCATAGCTGCGCCCCAGCCCGTGCGGCAGCACGGAGCCAGAGACTTGCGGCAGCGCGTCCGAGCGCCACGTCAGCGCCTGCGTGCGCTGCTCGACTTGGGGGTAACGCCCCCAGGACTCCAGTGACTTCATCGCGGAAGCCCTCTCACGTGGCCGCCCACAAGACCAGGGCGGAGACGAGCCCCACCGCGTAGCTCACCTTGTCCTTGAGCGCGAAGACGAGCGGGTCCTCGTTCACCTGCCCGCGATGCGCCAGCACCCAGATGCGGCCCACCCAGTAGAGCATCACCGGGCACAACAGCCACAGCCGCTCCGGGTGGTCGTAATAGACAGTCACTTCCTTCGACGTGATGTACAGCGCCAGCACCAGCACGGACACCTGGCCCGCCGCCGCGCCCAGGCTGGCGAGCTGCTCGTAGTCCTGCGCCAGGTACCCGCGCCCATGCGCGGACGTCTCGTTGGACAGACGCAGCCGGCGCACCTCGCTCAGCCGCTTCACCAGCGCGAGCGACAGGAACAGGAACATGCTGAACATGAGCAGCCAGCTCGACGTGGGCACGCCCACCGCCAGCGAGCCGCCGAAGATGCGCACCGTGTACAGGCCCGCCAGCACCAGCACGTCCAGCATCACCACCTGCTTGAGCCGCAGCGAGTACGCCAGCGTCAGCGCGTAGTACGTCGCCAGCAGCGCCGCGAAGGCGGGCGGCAAGAGCAGGCACACCGCCGCCCCGGCCAGGAGCAGCACCGGCGCCAGCACCACGCCCACGCTCACCGGCAGCGAGCAGGCCGCGAAGGGGCGCTTCTTCTTCGTCGGGTGCCGCCGGTCCGAGTCCAAATCCAGCAAGTCATTGAGCACGTACACGCTGGACGCGCACAGGCTGAACGCCACGAAGGCCAGCACCGCCTGGGCCAACAGATTCGGCGCCGCGGCCTTGTGCGCGGCGAGCACCGGCACGAAGACGAGCGCGTTCTTCGCCCACTGGTGCACGCGCAGCGCCTTCACCCAGACGCGCGGGCCCACCTTGGGCCTCTCGAAGACGCGGTGGACCTGACGCCCCAGTCCGCGGGCCTTCTCGAGCACGCCCGCCGGCGCGTGGACCACCACGATGTTTCGCGACTCGCGCCACAGCGGCACGTCCACCGCGTCGTTGCCCGCGTAGTCGAACGTGCCCAGCGCGGCCTTCAGCTTCGCCAGCTTGCGCGCGCCGGAGAGGTTCACCGTGCCGTCGCTGGCGTGGACCTCCGCGAAGATTCCCAGGTGCGCGGCGACGGCCTGCGCGATTCGCTGGTCCGCCGCCGTGGCCAACACCAGCCGGCGGCCCCGCGCCTTCTCCTCGTGGAGGAACGCGAGCAGCTCCTCGTTGTACGGCAGCTGCGCGGCGTCCAGGCCCGCCCGCCGGGCGACCTCCGCCTTGAAGTACGCCTTGCCCTTGAGCACCCACAGGGGCAGCAGCAGGAGCAGCCACGGCGCGCGCTTGAAGAGCACGAGCAGGTTCTCGTGCAGCGTGTCGGTGCGCACCAGTGTCCCGTCGAGGTCGACGGCGAGCGCCACGTCGGGCGAGTCAGCGGTGAGGGGTGTCTCGGGAAGCATGGGCAACGGGGGCGAAGGCTACCCTGTCAGACCGCTCCTTGGAGCGGGAAGGGCGCGCGCCCCCCCGCCCGCCAGGGCACCGCTCAGTCGAGTCGGGCGATCAGCAGGGTTTGAAGGGGGAGGTTTCGGATGGGTCGGCTGCTCTCGATGCGGTAGCCCGCGTCGTCGAGGAAGCCCTCCACCTCCGCGGGCGTGTAGGCGTCGGAGCCGGAGGTGACGAAGTAGTGCAGGCCGATGAGGGGCGCGGAGCTGGCGGGGTCCTGGATGTCCTCGCGCAGATACTCCAGCACGGCCAACGTCCCCTTGGGGGCCAGCGAGGAGCGGATGCGGCGCAGGAGCGCCACGTTCTGCGCGGGCGTCAGGTGGTGCATCACCTGGAACAACAGCACGCCGTCATAGAGGCCACCCAGCTCCGCGGAGAGGATGTCCCCGGCCTGATGGGTGACCAGGTGGCTCAGCCCCGCGGAGGCGATGATGTCCCGGCCCACTCGGACGCTGCCTTCCAAGTCCAGCACCGTGGCCTTGAGGCCCCGGTGGCGCAGGCACAGCTCCGCGGCGAACCAGCCGTGCGCTCCGCCCAAATCCAACAGGTGTCTGGCACCTCGGGGCAGGGGGATGGCGCCCACGACCTCCGGGGCCGCCAGCCGGGCGAGCTGGTGCATGGCGTGGATGTAGTCGCGCCAGCGCGGGTCCTCCGGCGCGAAGTCGTGGATGTCCACCGCCTCGCCCGAGCGCACCACGCCCTCCAGCCCCGTCCACCAGTCCCACTGCGCGTAGTTGAACTCCAGGAAGGCGCCCACGTACTTGGGCGAGCGCGGGTCCAGCCACCGCTTCGAGCGCGAAGCCAGCCGGTAGCGGCCGTCGCGCTGACGCTCCACCGCCTCGCACGCCACCAGCGCCTCCAGCAGGGAGCGGGTGCCTTCCGGGGACAGCTTCAGCCGCGCCGCCAGCGCCTCCGACGTGGCCGCGCCGTCCGCCAGCGCGCCGTAGATGCCCAGCCGCACGCCCGCCATCAGCGTGCGCGACGCCATCATCCCGAAGAAGGCATGGGCCAGGGGTTGGGGGGCCAGGTTGAACCAGTCCGCCACTCGCTCCAGCAGGTTGTCCGCCTTGAGCCCCAGCCGCATGCGCGCGCCCCCTAACGCTTCTTCCGGGGGAGGGCCAGGCCGGCCAGTCCCACCATCACCAGCGCGGCCTCCACGCCCATCAGGCAGCCCACCTGCTCCGCCTTGCGCACCCCCGTGTAGCGGCAGGTGCCGTCCTCGCAGGAGAAGCGCGGCGAACAGTCTCCGCTGCTGCGACAGACGGTGTTCACCCGCCCCGTCCCGTCCTCCCCTTCCGGGTTGTCCCGGTCGGGTCCGCCCTCTCCAGTGGATGCGTCCGGGAGGGGGATGATGATGCCTCCGTCCCCCGATGACTGGGCGAGGGCGACGGCGGGCAGCAAGAGGGGGAGGCAGGCCAGCAGAGACAAGCCCTGGGCGCGGACAAGGTGACGAAGGGACATGACGGGGTCGTCACCCTAACCGCCCCGCCGCACAGATGCATCCACCGTGGAAACCGGAACTCGGGGGTAGATTGTCCCACCCCACCGCCTTCATCTGGTAGCGTACGACCCGCGATGGCCGCCCCCAGAATCCTCGTCGTCGATGACAACCCGGAGCTTCTTTCCCTCCTCACGCAGCTGTTCGAGGACGCGGGCTACGAGGTCGTCGGCGCCAGCCGCGGCAGGCAGGCGGTTGACGTCGCTCGGGCCAATCCCCCCGGCGCGGCCGTCTTGGACATCCTGCTGCCGGACATGATGGGCTACCACCTGGCGGACGCGCTGCGGAAGGACAACCCCCAGCTCCCGCTGCTCTTCATCACCGGCGTCTTCAAGGGCGGCAAGCACGCGCTGGAGGCCCGGCAGAAGTACCAGTCCGCCGGCTACTTCGAGAAGCCGTTCGAGGCGCAGAAGCTGCTGGAGGCCGTCACCAAGGTCCTCCCTCCGGAAAAGAAGGCCCCGCCCGCCGGCTCCCTCCAGGACGCCTTCGAGGTGGAACTGGACATCGACGTGGAGGAGGAGGGCCCCCAGGATGTGATGGAGCTGACGGGCCGCATCAAGGTGACGGGTGGCGGCAACATCACCGCGGAGATTCGCGGCGCCAACCTCACCGCCAGCCCCATGCAGAAGGTGCCGGCCACCCAGGTGCGGCGGCCCACGCCGGGCCATCCGCCGGACTCTCCTCCCGCGGGCTCGGGCGCGCCGGGCAGCCGCCGGGGCGAGCTGAAGGACAACCTGCCCTCGTTGCTCACCGCCTACTACCTCTCCCGTGAGACGGGCGAGCTGGGCATCCAGCGCGGCAAGGTGAAGAAGGTCGTCTACTTCGAGAAGGGCATGCCGGTGTTCGCCCTCTCCAACCTGCTGGCGGACCGCTTCGGGCAGTTCCTCGTCCGCGTGGGGAAGATCAAGCCCGAGCAGCTCCAGGATGCCTCCGCCGTGGCGGGAGCGACGAACCGGCGCACCGGCGACGTGCTGGTGGAGCGCGGGCTGCTCAAGGACACCGAGCGGCTCTACTACGTGGGCCAGCAGGTGAAGGCCGTCATCTACTCGCTCTTCGCGTGGGAAGAGGGCACCTATCTGATGAGCTTCCGGGAGAAGGCCAGCTCGGAGTCCATCAAGCTGGACGTGCACCCGGCCAACCTCATCGTCCGCGGCATCAAGAAGCTCTACAAGCCGGAGCGCCTGCGCCGGCTGCTGCAGCCGGAGGACCGGCTCATCCCCGCGGTGGCCCCGGCGTACCAGCTCAACGAAGTGGAGCTGGAGCGGTGGGAAGCGGAGCTGTTGCCCAAGATTGACGGCAACCGCACCGTCGCGGAGCTGCTGGCGTTCGCCAACCGCCCCGAGCACGTCGTCTACGGCTTCCTGGTGGCGATGATGGCGCTGGGCATCCTGGACAAGCGCTCGTAGCGCGGCTGCGGGTCGCCGGGCGGGCGCCTGCTTGGAGCCTGGGGCGCCCGGGGTGGCTTGGAGCTCGAGCTCAGCCGCCCGTCAGGCGGGAGCCAATCCAGAACAGGCCGAGCGCACCGGAGCCCACGGCGACGACGCGCTGCACCCAGGTGGTGATGCGGTCGTTGAGGCGGGTGAGGCCCTCGGCGAAGAGCAGGCCCACGGTGCCCATGCCGATGAGGATGCCCAGCGCGAAGCCGGGCAGGTACGTCCACGCGGCCAGGCTCATGCTTCCGCCGACGAGCAGCGGGGGCAGGGCGAGCAGCAACGAACGCACGCCGCTGACGGCCATCAGCGCGCCGGCGGCGGTGCTGACGGTGTGCACGTGCTCGTGCGGCTCCTTGGAGTGGCCGGGCAGGTGGGGGTGGCCGTGGTTCAGGCTGTTGGGGAACAACAGCGCCGTCACGGCGAGGGCCACCAGCACCGCGCCGCCGAAGATTTCGGCCCAGCGCTCGAAGGTCTCGGACAGGCCCACGCCGGCCAGGAGGCACAGGGAGGCGATGCCGCCCAGCATGGCCGCGTGCCCCAGCGCGAAGCGGAAGGCGGTGGCGATGGCCGCTCGACGCCGGCCCCCATTCAGGGTTCCGAGCGTGGCCACGGCCGCGCAATGGTCCGGCCCCACGGCGTGGAGCAGGCCCTGGGACAGACCGAGCAGGAAGGCAAGGAGAATGGGCTGCACGACGCGGACCCTACCCGCGCTTCCCTCCGGAGGCCAGCAAGAGGTACCTACGCGTCATGTGGACTGCCTTCCGACCGCTGCCGGCCGCGCTTTCACTCGTGTTTTGTTGGGTCCTCTTCACCGGGTGTGACTCGGGGAAGAAGCAATTCCAGGAAGCCAATGCGCAGTACGAGGCGCTGGTGGACCGGGGCGTGCCGCCGACGGACCCGGCGTGGGACGCGGTGGTCGCGTCGCTGGAGAAGGTGCCCGCCGGCTCACGCTCGCGTCCGGAAGCCGACAAGCGTCTTTCGGCCATTCGTGGCCTGCGGGGCAGCCTGCCTCCGCGTCCGTTGGCGACCCCCGGCGCGACGGGGCCCGGCACCAGCGAGGCGGACGTGAAGCGCGCCGCGTGCGAGGCGCTGGCGAAGAAGCTGGGACAGGCGTCGGACGAGGCCACTCGCGAGCCACTGCACAAGGCGCTCGAGCAGTGTCACGCGGACCTGGTCCGGCTGGAGGCCAAGAGCCACCCTCCCGGGGAAGAAGGCCACGAGCATGGGAGTCCGCCGCATTGACGCCGTGTGACGTCGCTCACGGATGATTGAGAACACGTCGGGTTTGTGGCTATGGAGCGCGCATGCCCATGCCCCAAGCAGGTGACGCGGCTCCCGACTTCGTGCTTCAGGACCAGGACGGCAACTCCGTGACGCTCTCGCAGCTCGCGGGGAAGAACGTCGTCCTCTATTTCTATCCGAAGGATGACACTCCCGGATGCACCGTGGAGGCGTGCAGCTTCCGCGACGAGCACTCGGTGCTGGAGGCCGCTGGAGCGGTGGTGCTCGGCGTCTCCGCGGACAGCACCGCGAGCCATCGCAAGTTCGCGACCAAGTTCAACCTTCCCTTCCCGCTGCTGGCGGACACCGAGCACCAGGTGTCGGACGCCTACGGCGTCTGGGGGGAGAAGTCGCTGTATGGACGCAAGTTCCTGGGCATCAACCGCGCCACGTTCCTGATTGGACCGGACGGCAAGGTGAAGCAGGTGTGGCCGAAGGTGAAGGTGAACGGCCATGTGGTGGAGGTCCTCGCCGCGCTGGGGGCGAAGCCGAGTGCTCCGGTGTCGGGCGGGTCCGCGTTAGAGGTGGAGGCGGCGGCGCCCGAACTGCCCGCGGCGTCCGTGAAGGACTCGGAGTGGGTAGATGAACTCACTCCGCTCTCGGGCACTCCGTTGACGGCGCCGGCGCAGGTGACGAAGTTCGAGCCCGCGAAGCGGAAGTCCGCGGCGACGAAGGCTCCCGCGAGCAAGGCCGCGTCGCAGGATGAGACCCCGGCCGGAGCGGCTGTCGCGGTGACGACCGCGCCCGAGAAGAAGGCCGCGCCCGCGAAGAAGCCGGCCTCCGAGAAGAAGGCCGAGCCTGTGAAGACCGAGCCTGTGAAGGCCTCGCCCGCGAAGAAGCCGGCCTCCGAGAAGAAGGCCGAGCCTGTGAAGACCGAGCCTGTGAAGGCCGCGCCCGAGAAGAAGGCCGCTCCCGCGCAGAAGACCTCCGCGAAGGAGGCAGCGCCTGTGAAGAAGGCGGCCGCGAAGAAGACCTCCGCGAAGAAGGCAGCGCCTGTGAAGAAGACCTCCGCGAAGAAGGCAGCGCCTGTGAAGAAGGCGGCCGCGAAGAAGGCCGGGCCCGCGAAGAAGACCTCCGCGAAGAAGGCAGCGCCTGTGAAGAAGGCAGCCGCGAAGAAGGCGTCTGCGAAGAAGGCCACGCCCGCGAAGAAGACCTCCGCGAAGAAGGCGTCTGCGAAGAAGTCGCCCGCGAAGAAGGCCGGGCCCGCGAAGAAGTCCGCGCCCGCGAAGAAGCAGTCCGCTGCGAAGCGGAAGTAGCGGAGCGCTGCCGTGAAGCAGGCCACTTCCCAGATGCGTGGACGCGGCGCCTCAAGCCTCGTCCCCGTATCTAGGGATGAGGCGCCACGGAGCACTGCCTGTGCGGCGACGACCGTCGTACTCGGACGCACGGTGCTTTGAACCAGGCAAGGGAGCAGGGACTCGCCGCGCAAAATTTGCGGCGAGACGCGGGCTTCTGTCCCGAAGAAGTCTCAATCCACCGTGACCATGAAGAAGACGGTGCGCGAGCGCCGAGGAGGGCGTAACTGAGCAAGCGGCCCAAGCGGCCGCCGTGTACCCGCCTCGTGGTTTGGACACCAGACGTGCCCATTCTCCTGGGATGCGGGGGACTTGAAGACAGACATCCGAGGAGTGGGACATGCGCGAGCGGAATTTCCGGCGGTGGGCTCAGGTGGCGGCGTTGACGGTGGGTGTCATGGGCGCGGTGGGCTGCGGTGGCCTGCCCGAGACAGGGGGCAAGCAGCCGGGCGAGAGTCGCGGCGGGCCGTTCGCTCAGCGTGGCATCCAGCCGGATGCGCTCCTGGACATGCAGGGCAACGTGCACCCCGAGAAGTCCCCGCCCTGGTTGATGGTCGCGGACCGGGGCCACAACGGCACCATCAAGGACATTGGCTCCAGCATCGACCCGCGCACGCCCAAGCTGGAGGGACAGCAGAACAAGTCTCTCTGGGACGACAAGGGGAAGATGATGGAGGACCGGTACGGCAGCGAGGGTGGCGCCACCTTCGCGCCGACGGCACAGGGGCTGGGCGGCGAGGATGGCGCGCTTCAGAGCGGCTCGACTGACTTCAACCACGGTTGGGGTTACCGGCCGCTGGGCTGGCAGGACCGCAACGCTCGGCTGCGGCGCTAGGTTCGACTCGGGCGGACGGCTGATTCTTCGCCGGCATCCGCGTACGAGGATGGGTATCCATCCCTCTGGGGCCTGAATGGCTCGCCGGAGGGATGGACACATGAACCAGGGAAACATTCGCCGCTGGCTCCTACCCGGCGCGCTGGCCGTGGCTTCGTTGGTGGGCACGGCGTGTCACCGGGAGGAAGAGCGCGTCCGTCGGGAGATTCCCAGGACGGGCGGCCCCTATCAGGGCGTCGCCAATGACTCGCAGCCCTTGAGCAGCTTCGGCCCGGGAACGGGTGGCTCGGGCACGCCCGACATCGCGCCCGTGCAGGACATCGTGGGCACGAACCTGCCGCCCACGGCGGTGGGCAATGTCCCTCCGCGTGTGGAGCCCGGCATCGCCGCGGGCTCACCGACAGCGATTCAGAAGGAGCAGCAGGAGCAGGACGCACCGCCCCAGGGGGCCCCGCCCGCGAAGAACACGCCGGATGGAACGTCGGCCCCGAAGCCAGGGGATGCTCCTCCACGCGAGGACTCCAAGGTCCCGCACTAGTTGCTCGGTGCACGGGGCCGGTGCCCCGTGGCGCTCATCGAGACGCGAGCATGACCTTGGTGGGGCCTGGGCTCGCTACACGGGGTGGTGCCCCGTGGCCGTCACGCTCAGCGAGACGCGAGCATGACCTCGGTGGGGTCCTTGCCCGCGAAGGCGCTGTCGAGCCCCTTGGCGAGCGCGTGATGCTCGGCGCCTCCCAGGGTGGCGAGCCGGTCCTCCGCCGGGTGCGCGAAGCGCGCGGCGAGTACGTCGAGCCTGCGGTGCGCCTCGGTGATGCGCTCGCGCGGAATCCTGCCGGACTCCACCGCCTTCACCACGGCCTCGATGGCGCGACGCTGCACCTCCGCGTGGTGGCACACGAGGAACAGGTCCACGCCCGCGAGCGTGCCCTGCACCGCCGCCTCCTCCACCGTGTAGTGGTCCGCGATGGCCTTCATCTCCAGGTCGTCGCTGACGAGCACGCCGTCGAAGCCCAGCTCCTCGCGCAGCACCCCCGTGAGCACGCGCTCGCTCATCGTCGCGGGCACGCCCTTGTCCAGCGCGTCGAACAGGACATGGGCCGTCATCAGCGAGGCCAGCCGCGCCTGCGCGAAGGCCCGGAAGGGCACCAGCTCCACACGCCGCAGCCGCTCCAAATCATGCGCCAGCCTGGGCAGCGTCAGGTGGCTGTCCGTGGTCGTGTCCCCATGCCCGGGGAAGTGCTTGCCGCAGGAGGCGATGCCGCCGGCCTCCAGGCCCCGCGCGAGCGCCACACCCAGCCGCGCCACCTCCTCCGCGTCCCGGCTGAAGCTCCGGTCCCCAATGACGGGATTGGCCGGGTTGGTGTCCACATCCAGCACCGGCGCGAAGTCCCAGTCGAAGCCCACCGCGCGCAGCTCGTGCGCCAGCAGCCGCCCCACGCGCTCCACCAACCGGGCGTCCCCGCGCTGTCCCAGCTCGCGCATCGGGGGCAGGGCCGTGAACGGCGCCCCGCGCAGCCGCGCCACCCGTCCTCCCTCCTGGTCCACCGAGAGGATGAAGGGCCGACCCGCGCGCGTCTTCAGCTCGCGGCACAGCGTCGCCGTCTCCTGCGCCGTACCCACGTTGCGCTTGAAGAGGATGGCGCCATAGACGCCGTCATCCATCAGGGCCGCCAGGTCGGCGTCGATGCGAGTCCCAGGAAAGCCCACCATGAACAGGCGGGCGCAGTCGCGGTAGAGGGCGGAGGCGGTCACGGGACGCAGTGTCGCAGAACCCGGGCCTCAGCTGGATACCGTTCCTTCGAGGTCCGCACCGGGCGTCGTCTGCCCGTCACCTCCCGGGGCGGTCATGTCCGCTGGCCGCCATCCCGGTCCGCCCGGGGCAGGGGTCGCCCGGCTCCTCCACGTGGCTTCCGGCGGGCTCCTCGCATCGTCATGTTGAGGCACGGCGGCGAGGCGCCAGCGCGGGATGCCAGGGCGCCTGCCCGTCCACCTGTCGGGGGAGCACGGGACGATGATTCAAATCGAGCGGGTGTATCACCACCTGGAGCCGCACGACTCGGAGGGGGCTCGCTTCCTCGTCGAGCGACTGTGGCCACGAGGTATCAAGAAGACCCACCTGAAGCTGGATGGCTGGCTCAAGGACGTGGCGCCCAGCACGGAGCTGCGCAAGTGGTACGGCCATGAGCCCGCGCGCTGGGAGGAGTTCCAGCGCAGGTACGCCCAGGAGCTGCGGGAGCATCGCGAGGCCCTGGAGCCGCTCGTCGAGGCGGCCCGACGGGGAGACGTGACGCTGCTGTTCAGCGCGCGGGACGAGGACCACAACAGCGCCGTCGTCCTGAAGGCGCATCTGGAGCGCGGGCTGCGTCCAGCCAGGCGGCGCTCGCGCCAGCACCCGACGGTGCATTGACACAGGGGCTTGTTCCGCCACGGACGGCTGCTACAAGGGCCCCGGGATTCCGAGGCACCTTCCGCGCCTCCGTTCAATCGAGGCCCTGATGGATTTCGCCACGCTCGAGCTGTCTCCACCCTTGCTCCAGGTCATCGCCGAGCTGGGTTTCCAGGCCGCCACGCCCATCCAGGCGCAGAGCATCCCCGTGTTGCTCAAGGGCAAGGACCTGGTCGGCCAGGCGCGCACCGGCAGCGGCAAGACGGCGGCCTTCGCGCTGCCCATGCTCCAGCACGTCCAGCTCCAGGACCGACGCCTTCAGGGGCTGGTGCTCTGCCCCACGCGAGAGCTGTGCGCCCAGGTGGCGGGAGAGATTCGCAAGCTGGGGCGCCGGCTGCCGGGCCTTCAGATATTGGTGCTGGCGGGCGGACAGCCCATCCGGCCGCAGTTGGAGGCGCTGGAGAAGGGCGTGCACATCGCGGTGGGGACGCCCGGCCGGGTGATTGATGTGCTGGAGCGCGAGGCGCTGGAGACGAAGCGCCTGGGCACGGTGGTGCTGGATGAGGCGGACCGGATGCTCGACATGGGCTTCCGCGAGGACATGGAGCGCATCATCGGCGCGATGCCGTCACGGCGTCAGACGGTGCTCTTCTCCGCGACGTTCCCTCCAGACATCGCGGCCCTGAGCCGCGCGTTCCAGAAGGACCCCGTGCGCGTGACGGTGGAGGACACCGAGGCCACGCCCGCGATTCGTCAGGTCCGCTACGACACGAAGCCCGAGGACAAGACCCAGCAGTTGCTGCGCGTGCTCCGGCTCTACCAGCCGTCCTCCGCCATCGTCTTCTGCAACCACAAGGCGACGGTGGTGGAGCTGACGAAGGCGCTCTCCGACGCGGGCGTCAGCGTGGACGGGCTCCAGGGGGACCTGGAGCAGTTCGAGCGGGACCGGGTCATGGCGAAGTTCCGCAACCTCACCACGCGGGTGCTCGTCGCCACGGACGTGGCGGGGCGAGGCATCGACGTGGAGGCGCTCGACGCCGTCGTCAACTTCGACATGCCCTTCCAGCCGGAGCCGTACGTGCATCGCATCGGACGCACGGGACGCGCGGGGCGCACGGGGCTCGCGATTGCCCTGGTGGCGCCGAACGACAAGCGCAAGGTGGAAGAGATTGAGCAGTCCCTGGGCCTGAAGCTGGAGCCGGGCGACGCGGCGGAGCTGGAGGCCGCGGCGTCGAAGCCGGGTTCGCTCGGCTCGGATTGGGAGACGCTCTACATCTCCGCCGGGCGCAAGGACAAGATGAGGCCGGGAGACATCCTCGGCGCGCTGACGGGTGAGGCGGGTGGCTTCGCCGCCACGGACGTCGGCAAGATTGAAATCCAGGACCACATCTCCTACGTCGCCGTCGCGCGCCGCGTGATCAAGGTGGCCTTCCAGCGCTTGAGCGAGGGCAAGATCAAGGGCCGCAAGCACAAGATTGAGCGCGTGAAGTAGCCGCCCGCGGAGAACGAACCCGCACGCGGAACGGGCCAGGCCCGCACCTTCTGGCCCTCCCACCCGCGACGGGTGACTCCGTCATGCGGGAATCCTCCAGTGCTGAGTGGCTTGCCGCTTCTGGGCGGGATGCCTCCCGTGGAGGTTCGCCGCGCCAGGGCAGCACCCTGCCGTGCGGTGGCGCCGAGGACCGGTGCCCTCACGGCGCATGACCTGATGCGGGCTCGTGCCTCGCACGACCTGGGAACGAGGTGGATGGCCCGGGCCGTGTCACGTGTCGCGGCGGGGTGACGGGACTCCCCGCTTCCAGCCCGCATGAATTTGTGGCGTCCGTGCATCAGCTTCGAGTCTTTGCGATGGCTGTCTGACGAATGCCAGGTAAAGGCAATCGCGAGAGGGCGTCGCTCTGCCGACACGATGAAATTTCTATGAGTGTGTTGCCCGGCCCGAGGACCGCGTGACGGCCTTCGTTCGTGGCGCTCTCGAGAAGGCAGGTCGAATTTCCTGGACGCGGCGGTGTCCACCGTCTGCCTGTCCTGTGCGGGTATCTCCGAGGGCGCAAGTCATGGATGGCAGTTGTGCAATGTTTTTGCCCGACGAGAGACGCCAGACTCGCCTCGTGGTTGTCTGACTGGGGTCATCAGGCAAATTCATACAGACGTGGCCCCATTTGTTGGGGGGCCACGGTTTTCGCAACCCTGTTTTGTTTTCCAGCAAAACAGGCGGTGCCGCTTTATGACTTGCAACGCACGACAATCTTTGGCATCTATTTTTCCCGCATCGCGTCAAATAGAGGGGAAACGGGTTATGCCCGTTTACGTCTCGCTTTCCAGGAAAACGTCATTGGCTTGCGGGCGCGCGAGTTAGAGGTTCCAGTGTCAGCGAACGATAGTGTGGTGAAGGACGGCCTGGCTGGGATCCAGGCGCGTCTGGCCCGTGTGCTTGCACAACGGTTGGGAGTCGATGCGCGCCAGTTGGACGTGCGCGAGAGCTTCAGCAGGTATGGGCTGGACTCCGTGATGGCCACGGGTTTCATCGCGGAGCTGGGAGTGATGCTCGGGCGGCCGTTGTCACCCACGCTCGCCTGGGAATTCCCTACCCTGGAGTCCCTGGCCGCGCACCTCTCTGGAGCGCGGGCTCGCCCGACCTCGCAGGTCCTTCCCAGACACTCGATGGAGGATGAGCCCATCGCGGTGATTGGCATGGCGTGTCGTCTTCCCCAGGCCCCCCATCCGGAGGCGTTCTGGCGTCTGCTTGCGGGCGGGACGAATGCCATCTCCGAGGTCCCCGCCGAGCGATGGGATGTCAACCGTCTTTATGATCGCGACCCCGCGGCTCCCGGCAAGGTGACCTCCCGCTGGGGCGGGTACCTGGACCGGGTGGATGGGTTTGACCCGCTCTTCTTTGGCATCTCACCCAAGGAAGCGCTCCACATGGACCCGCAGCAGCGGCTCATGCTGGAGCTGACCTGGGAGGCATTGGAGGATGCGGGCATCCCAGCGGACCGGCTGCGGGGCTCGCCCACGGCTGTCATGTTCGGCGCCGTCTGGATGGATTACGAGGCGCAGCTGCAACGGCTCGGCTTGCGGCGCATCTCTTCGTACACCGCCACGGGTTACCACCACAGCATCGTCGCCAACCGCATTTCCTACGTCCTGGGTTTGCGGGGGCCGAGTCTGTCCATGGACTCGGCGTGCTCGTCTTCACTGACGGCGGTGCATCTGGCCTGTGAGAGTCTTCGCAGGGGCGAGTCGACCCTGGCCCTGGTGGGCGGCGTGAACCTGACGCTCGCGCCCGACAGCACGGTCGCCCTTTCCAAGCTCGGCGCCCTCTCTCCGGACGGTCGCTGCTACACCTTCGATGCCCGCGCCAACGGGTTCGTGCGGGGCGAGGGGGGCGGTGTGGTCGTGCTCAAGCCCCTCTCCCAGGCTCTCGCGGATGGCGACTCCATCTGCTGTGTCATCCGAGGCAGTGCCCTCAACAACAACGGTGGAAGCAACGGCCTCACCGCGCCCAACACCAGCGCCCAGGCGGAGGTGATTCGCCAGGCCTGCGCCCGCGCGGGGGTCGCGACGACCGACGTGCAGTACGTCGAGGCCCATGGCACCGGCACGCAGCTCGGTGACCCGATGGAGGCCCTCGCGCTGGGCGAAGTGCTCGGTGAGGGGCGGCCCGTCGACAAGCCCCTTCACATCGGTTCGGCCAAGACGAACGTCGGCCACCTGGAGGCCGCCGCGGGCATCACCGGGCTCATCAAGGTCGCCCTGTCCATCCGGCACCGGGCGCTCCCTCCGAGCCTCCACTTCGAGACGCCCAATCCGCTCATCCCTTTCGAGGCGCTGCGGCTGGAGGTCCAACACACCCTGACGGATTGGCCGGAGCCGGACCGGAAGCTCCTCGCGGGGGTCAGCTCCTTCGGCTTCGGCGGCACCAACTGCCACGTCCTGCTCGAGGAGCCGGACGCGCCCCGAGCCGAACTCGTGCGCGTGTCGGCGGAGAGTCCGGAGGCGCTCCGGGCCGCGGCGCAGCGGCTGTTCGAGCGTCTGGACGGCGCCATCCACCAGCCCTGGTCCGAGCTGCTGCGCTCGGCGGCGGACGAAGACGGGGCGCACGCGCATCGCCTGGCGATGACGGTCCGGTCGCGCAAGGACCTGCGCGCGAGCCTCCAGGCCTTCCTGTCCGGAGAGGCCCGGGCGGGCGTGTGCGTGGGCAGCGTGGGGCCCGAGCACGGCTGGAAGCCGGTCTTCGTCTTCTCCGGCCATGGCGCGCATTGGCCCGGCATGGGGTTGTCCCTCATGCGCACCGAGCCGGTGTTCCGGGCCGTGCTGATGCGGTGTGAGCGGCTCATCCAGCAGAACGTGGGCTGGTCGCTGCTGGAGGTGCTGGGCGCGGAGGACTCGGCGGCGCGGCTGAAGCGAATCGACCTCGCGCTGCCTGCCATCGTCGTCCTGGAGATGGCCTTGACGGCGCTCTGGCGCTCCTGGGGCGTCGAGCCCGCGATGGTGATGGGGCACAGCATCGGCGAGGTGGCGGCGGCCCATGCCGCGGGCATCCTGGGCCTGGAGGACGCCGTTCGCGTCGTCTGCTTCCAGAGCCGGCAGATGCACCGGCGCAGCGGCGAGGGCGCGATGGCGCTCGTGGCCGTGCCCTGGACCGAGGCCGCCGGGCTGCTGGTGGGCTACGAGGGGCGGCTGGACCGCGCCATCGACTCCGGCCCGGACTCGACGGTGCTGTCGGGGGAGCCCGCGGCGCTCGCCGAGGTGCTCGCCGCCCTGCAGGCGCGTGGCGTGTTCTGCCGCCAGGGAGACATCGACGTGGCGGCGCACAGCCACCAGATGGACGTGCTGGGTGAGGTGCTCACCGAGGAGCTGCGGGGAATTCGTCCCGAGCCCGCGCGCCTCCCCATGGTGTCCGGTGTCACCGCCGCGGTGCTGGAGGGTGCGCAGGCCGATGCCCCCCACTGGCAGAAGAACATCGCGATGCCCACGCTCTTCACGGGCGTGCTCACCCACGCGCTTGGCGAGGGGCACCGCGTCTTCCTGGAGGTGGGCCCCCACGCGATTCTCAAGCACCCCATCGAGTCGACCCTGCGCCACGCCGGCCAGCCGGGGCTGTTCGTCCCCACCCTGCGTCGACAGGAGGACGCGCGGGGCACGATGCTCGACACCCTGGGCGTCCTGTATGTCCACGGCCAGCCGGTCCGCTGGGAGTCGGTTTCCAGGGGGAGCGTGGAGGAGGGCGAGGCGTCGGCGCGGGTGCTGCCCCTGTCGGCCCGAAGCCCCGATGCCCTGACGTCCCTGGCCTCCGCCTTCCGTGACGTGCTGGCCGAGGACTCGGGTGCGTCGCTCGAGGACCTCACCTACACGGCGGGCGTACGCCGCGGTCAGCTTTCGCACCGCCTGGCGGTGGTGGGTGGCTCGCGGCGGGAGATGGCGGAGGCGCTGGAGGCCTTCGCGCGAGGCGAAGCCCATCCGGGCGTGAGCCACGGGAAGGTGAGTCCGGAGGGGAAGGCCAAGGTGGCGTTCGTCTTCCCCGGTCAGGGCTCGCAGTGGCTGGGCATGGGCCGCCAGCTCCTCGGCGAGGAGCCCGTGTTCCGCGAGGCCATCGAGGCCTGCGAGCGCGCGATGCGGCCCCATGTGGACTGGTCGCTCACCGAGGAGCTCCTCGCCGAGGAGCCGCGCTCGCGCCTCCAGGACATCGACGTCGTGCAGCCGGTGCTGTTCTCGATGCAGGTGGCGCTGGCCGCGCTGTGGCGCTCGCGGGGAATCACGCCGGATGCGGTGGTGGGCCACAGCATGGGCGAGGTGGCCGCGGCGCACGTGGCCGGCACGCTGAGCCTGGAGGACGCGGCCCGCATCATCTGCCTGCGCAGCCAGCTGCTTCGCGGCAAGAGCGGGCAGGGGGCCATGGCCGTGGTGGAGCTCGGCCTGGAAGAGGCCCGCGCGGCCCTGACGGGCTACGAGGCGCGGCTCTCCGTGGGGGTGAGCAACAGCGCTCGCTCCACGGTGCTCTCCGGTGACACCGAGGCCCTGGAGGCGTTGCTGCCCACGCTGGAAGGGCGGGGCATCTTCTGCCGCCGGGTGAAGGTGAATGTCGCCTCGCACAGCCCTCAGATGGACTCGCTGAAGGACGACCTCCTGCGTGTGCTGGAGGGCCTCGCGCCCCAGCCCGCGCTGGTGCCCATCTACTCCACTGTCACGGGGCAGACGAGCGACGGGGGCGACTTCCATCCGGCCTACTGGGTCCGGAACCTGCGCGAGCCGGTGCTGTTCCACGGCGCCGTCGAGCAGCTCTTGGAGGACGGCTACAGCGTGTTCCTGGAGGTGAGCCCGCATCCGGTGCTGCTCGCGCCCATCGAGGAGACGCTGCGCGAGTCGAAGCGGGAGGCCCTCGCGCTCGCGTCGCTGCGGCGACAGATGCCTGAGCGGCGCAGCCTCCTGGAGTCGCTCGCGGCGCTGTACGCCTGGGGGTGCTCCGTCGACTGGTCGTCGCTGCACCCCTCGGGTGGGCGGGTCGTCGCGCTGCCTGGCTACCCGTGGCAGCGGGAGCGCTACTGGCTGATGGACGAGGCGGAGACGGACCCGGAGCTCAGGGGCTCCGGGGATGAGGGCCGCGCGGGACATCCCCTGCTCGGCGCTTCGCTGTCCTCCTCCGTGCAGCCCGGCACCCACTTCTGGGAGCGGAGCGTGAGCACGGCGGCGTTCCCGTATCTCTCCGACCACTGCGTCTGGGGGGACGTCGTCTTCCCGGGCGCGGCCTATCTGGAGCTGGCGCTCTCCGCCGGAGCGGAGGTGCTGGGTGAGGCGGGGCTCGTGCTCGAGAACGTCTCCCTCAGCGAGATGCTCGCGCTCAAGCCGGCGGAGTCGCGGCGCGTGCAGGTGGTGCTGAACGAGGAGGAGGCGGGGCATGCCTCCTTCCAGATTTCCAGCCGCGCCGAGGGCGACGCGGGCTGGCGCAAGCATGCGGCGGGGCGCCTGCGGCGTGAGGAGCACGCGGCCACGAGGCCCGTCTCCGAGTCGCCCGAGTCACTGCGGCAGCGGCTCCCCGTGGAGCTCTCCTCCGAGGCCCACTACCAGCGCAGGCAGGAGCAGGGGCTGATGTACGGCCCCACGTTCCAGGGCCTGCGGCGGCTGTGGCGAAGCGAGCGGCAGGGGTTGGGCCGCGTGGAGCTTCCCGAGCAGGTGGCCGCCGAGAGCGGAGTGTACCGGCTTCATCCCGCGCTCCTGGACGCGAGCCTCCAGGTCGCGGTGGAGCTGATTGCATCCGTGGCGGAGGCGTCGGCCGTGGCGCCCACCTATGTGCCGGTGGGACTGGGTCGGGTGCGGCTCTTCCAGCGGCCTGGGCGCGCGGTGTGGGTCCACGTGACTTCCGTGGGCGACGGGGCGGCGAACGAGCGGGAGCGCTCCTTCGACCTGCGGCTCCTGGATGACCAGGGACAGGTGCTGCTGGAGCTCGACGAGCTGCGCCTGTACCGGCTCGACGCGGGCGTCGCGGCCCGCAAGGCGCTCGGTGAGTGGCTCTACCAGGTGGACTGGGAGAAGCAGCCCCTGCCGGTGGAGCCGACGTGGCCGGAGCGCACACCGGGAAGCTGGCTGATTCTCGGTGACCAGGGGGGCGTGGGGCAGGCGCTGTCCACCCTGCTGCGAGCCCGCGGGGAGACGTGCGTGCTCGTCGTCCCTGGAGAGACGTATCGGCTCACGGGGCCGGGGCGCGCCGAAGTGGACCCCCGGAACGCGGAGCGCCTGCGCCGGCTGCTCGGGGAAGCGCTGGGGGCCGGGACGCCTCCTTGCCGCGGGGTGGTGCACCTGTGGAGCCTCGATGTCGCCGCGAATGACGCGCTCACGCCGCGGGCGCTGGAGGACTCGCGCCGGTCCACCACCACCAGCGTGCTGCACCTGACGCAGGCGCTCTCCCAGGTGGGCTGGAGGGATGCTCCCCGACTCTGGCTGACCACGCGGGGCGCGCGGTCCGTCGGCGGGTCGCCGGAGCGCGTCGCGGTGGCGCAGGCGCCGCTCTGGGGCTTGGGGCAGGTGCTGGCCGTGGAGCAGCCGGACCTGCGCTGCACGCGCGTGGATGTCGAGGGCGGTGTGGACGCCTGCGCCGACGCGCTCCTCCGCGAGCTGTCGTCCACGACGTTCGAGGACCAGTCCGCCTGGCGCGGTGGCACGCGCTTCGTGGCGCGGCTGTCCAGGGCCCCGGACGCGCTGGTCGCTCGGGAGCCCTCGACGCTGCTTCGCGACGACGGCACCTATCTCATCACGGGGGGACTCGGCGGACTGGGGCTCGAGGTCGCCCGCTGGCTCGTCTCCCATGGGGCGCGTCACCTGCTCCTGCTGGGGCGCCGTGCTCCCACCGAGGCCACCGAGCACGTGCTCACGGAGCTGCGCCAGACGGGCGCGCGCGTGGAGTCCTTCCAGGCGGATGTCGCCGTCGCGGATGACGTGGCGCGAGCGCTGGCCCGGGTGGACGAGGCGATGCCACCGCTGCGCGGCGTGTTCCACGCGGCGGGGCTCCTCGAGGATGGCCTGCTGCTCAACCTCACCGAGGAGCGCTTCGCCGCGGTGATGGCCCCCAAGGTCCTGGGGACCTGGAACCTGCACGCCCAGACGCACCACCTGCCGCTGGAGCACTTCGTGCTCTTCTCCAGCGTGGCCGCCTCGCTGGGCACGCCGGGGCAGGCGAACTACGCCTCCGCCAACGCGTTCATGGACGCGCTGGCCCATGACCGCCGCGCGCGGGGACTGGCCGCGCTGAGCATCAACTGGGGAACCTGGACGAGCGTCGGGCTCGCGGCGGCGCAGTCCAACCGGGGTGAGCGGCTCGAGGCCCGGGGCCTGCGGGGCATGTCTCCGGACAAGGCGCTCAGCGTGCTCGGCATGTTGATGGGACAGACGCGGCCACAGCTCAGCGTGATGTCGTTCGACGCGAGGCAGTGGCTGGGCTTCTACCTGTCCGCGGCGCAGTCGCCCTACTTCACCCGGCTGGCCCAGGAGCCTTCTGCCCGGCCCTCCGTGAGCGCCGGACGGAGCCGGATTCGCGAGCAGCTCTTCGCCGCTCGTGCCTCCGAGCGCCGGGCCCTGCTGGATGGCCACCTGCGCGAGCTGGTGGGCGGCGTGCTGCGCATGGCGCCCGCGCGCATCGACCCGAGGACGCCCTTGATGAACCTGGGGCTCGACTCGCTGATGAGCATGGAGATTCGCAACCGCCTGGAGGCGGCGCTCGGGCTGAAGCTCAGCGCGACGGTGGTGTGGACCTATCCGACGGTGGCCACGCTCACGCCCTTCCTGGCGGAGAAGCTGGGGCTTCCGCTCGAGGACCGGGCTCCGGAGCCACTGGACGAAGCGGCGCCGCCGGCCATCGCCGAGGCGAGCGCGATTGACGAGATGTCCGAAGAGGAAGTCGAGCGGCTGTTCGCTCAGCGCATGGGGCAGGGCACATGACGAGCTTCGCGGAGAAAATCGCGCAGTACTCCCCCAAGCGGCTCGCGCTGCTCGCGATGGACCTCAAGTCCCGCCTGGACGCGGTGGAGGGCACCCGCTCGGAGCCGGTGGCCATCATCGGCATGGGGTGCCGTTTCCCGGGTGGAGGCAAGGACCCGGAGTCGTACTGGAACCTCCTGCGCGATGGCGGGGACGCCGTCACCGAGGTGCCTTCCTCGCGATGGACGCGCGAGGAGATGGCGCGGATGGACCCCGAGGCCCTGGAGAAGCTGGGGGCGCGGTGGGGGGCCTTCATCCAGGACGTGGACCAGTTCGATGCGGACTTCTTCAGCATCTCGCCGCACGAGGCGCACCGGATGGACCCGCAGCAGCGCATCCTCCTGGAGGTGGCCTGGGAGGCGCTGGAGGACGCCGGGCAGGACATGTCGCGGCTCGCGGGCAGCCGCACGGGCGTGTTCATCGGGGTGTACAGCGACGACTACGCGTTGCTCCAGGTGGGCAACCCGTCCGCGCGTGACTCCAGCAGCGTGACGGGCGCCATCAACTGCGTGGTGCCGGGGCGCCTGTCCTACCTGCTCGACTTCCAGGGCCCCTGCCTGACCGTGGACACCGCGTGCTCCTCGTCCCTGGTGGCGCTGCATCTGGCCGCGCAGAGCCTGCGGAACCAGGAGTGCTCGATGGCGCTGGCGGGCGGCGTCAACCTCATCCTCTCGCCGCTCTCCTCGAGCAGCGTCTCCAGGGCCCAGGCGCTGTCGCCGGATGGGCGCTGCAAGACCTTCGACGCGCGCGCCAACGGCTTCGTGCGCGGCGAGGGCTGTGGCGTGGTCGTCCTCAAGCGGCTGTCGGATGCCATCGCCGCCAAAGACCCCATCCTGGCGCTCGTGCGCGGCTCGGCCGTCAACCAGGACGGCAAATCCGCGGGGCTGACGGCGCCCAACGTGCTCGCCCAGAAGGCGCTCATCCGTCAGGCGCTCCAGAGCGCGAACCTGGAGCCCGCCGACATCGACTGCGTCGAGGCGCACGGGACGGGGACGTCGCTGGGTGACCCCATCGAGATGGAGGCGCTCCACGAGGTCTACGCCAGCGGCAGGTCCGCGCGGCAGGCGCTCGTCGTGGGCGCGGCGAAGACGAGCATTGGCCACCTGGAGTCGGCCGCGGGAATCGCCGGCATCATCAAGATGGTCCTCTCGCTGCGGCACGAGGCCGTTCCGCCGCTCACGCACTTCCAGCGGCTCAACCCGCGAATCGACTTCACCGGCGAGTCCATCACCCTCCCGACGTCACTCCACCCGTGGCCCGTCCAGGCCGAGCGCAAGCGCCGGGGCGCGGTCAGCTCGTTCGGCATCAGCGGGACGAACGCGCACGTGATTCTCGAGGAGCCGCCCGCGCCCGTGGCCGCGCCGTCCCAGCGCGCGGCGGGTGCCCACCTGCTGCCCCTGTCGGCGCGCTCGCCCGCCGCGCTCCAGGCCCTGGCGCGTGGTTATGCAAGCCTCCTCGTGGCGTCGCCGGACGTGTCGCTCCGGGACGTCTGCTACACGGCCTCGCTGCGGCGCACCCACCAGGAGTACCGCCTGTCCGTCGCGGGCGAGTCCCCGGCCGCCATCGCCGAGAAGCTCCAGGACCTCGCCTCGTCGGGCGTCACCGCCGCCATGAAGGGCACGGACGAGCGGCCCAAGGTGGCCTTCGTGTTCCCGGGCCAGGGCTCGCAGTGGCACGGCATGGGTCGTCAGCTCCTCGACCAGGAGCCTGTCTTCCGCGAGGCGCTCGAGCGCATCGACGCGGCCATGCGCCCCCATGTGTCCTGGGGGTTGCTCGACGTGCTCCGGGCGCCCTCCGAGTCGTCGCGCCTGGGGGAAATCGACGTCGTGCAGCCGGTGCTGTTCGCCATGGCCGTGGCGCTGTCGGCCCTCTGGCGCTCCTGGGGAATCGAGCCGGACGCGGTGGTGGGGCACAGCATGGGCGAGGTGGCCGCGGCGCATGTGGCGGGCGCGCTCACCCTGGAGGATGCGGCGGCCATCATCTGCCTCAGGAGCAGGCTGCTCAAGCGCATCAGTGGCCAGGGCGCGATGCTGGCGACGGAGCTGTCCCTGGCGGACGCGCGCAAGGTCCTGGTGGGGCATGAGCAGCGTGTGGCCATCGCGGTGAGCAACAGCCCGACGTCCACGGTGCTGTCCGGCGATGCGGTGACGCTCGAGGAGCTTCGTGGGTCGCTCGAAGCCCGCAACGTGTTCTGCCGCTGGGTGAAGGTCGACGTGGCCTCTCACAGCCCGCAGGTCGACTGCCTGCGAGAAGAGCTGCTCTCCGTTCTCTCCTCGGTCCGGCCGCGCTCCGCCTCCGTGCCCATCGTCTCGACGGTGACGGCCGCCGGCTGTGATGGCTCGGGCTTCGATGCGGCGTACTGGGTGCGCAACCTGCGTGAGCCGGTGCTCTTCTCCTCAGCCGTGCTCGGCCTGGTCGAGAGCGGGCACACCGTGTTCATGGAGATGAGCCCGCATCCGATTCTGCTGCCCGCCGTCGAGCGGTGCATGCAGCACGCGGGACGCGAAGGGGTGACGGCTCCTTCCCTTCGCCGCGAGGAGTCCGAACGCACGGTGATGCTGGAGTCCGTGGGCGCGCTGTACCGCGCGAGCTGCCCCGTGGCGTGGACGCGGCTGTTCCCGGAGGGCGGACAGGTCGTCCCGCTGCCCACGTATCCCTGGCGGCACAAGCGGTACTGGCTCGACGCGGTGGCGACGCCCGTCGTCTCCACCACCGAGCAGGTGACGTCCCTGAAGGGCCGACCGGTCCGTGTCGCGCATGGGGTCGACGGCCAGGTCTTCGAGCTGGAGCTGGGCAGCACCTCCCTGCCGTGGCTGGGCGCGCACCGGCTGGGCGGCGTCGCAGTGGTCCCTGCCTCGGCCCTGGTCGAACTCGCGCTGAGCGCCGCGTCCGAGTCGCTGGGCTCAGGCGCCCGGGAACTCTCCGACGTGGAGTTCGAGCGCGCGCTGGTGCTGACGGAGTCCTCGCGGCGCCTCGTGCAGGTCCACCTCTCCTCGGCTTCGGAGGGGCGGCACGTGTTCCATCTCCACAGCCGGGCGGTGGACGGAGCCGCGTCCGAGACGGAGTGGGTGCGGCACTGCCGGGGCCAGGTCCGGCCGCTGGGAGTGCTCACGGGAGTGCCGGACGTCATCGAGGCGGTGCGCTCACGCTGCGCGCAGCACGTCCAGGGCGCGGCCCTCTACGAAGAATTGGAGCGCGGCGGTGTCCAGTACGACGCGCCGCTGCGGACGCTGAGCGAAGCCTGGAGGCGGCCCGGTGAGGCGCTCGGGCGCGTGGTGATGGGACCGGAGCGGATGCAGGAGTCCGCGCGCTACCAGCTCCACCCGGCGCTGCTGGACGCGGGGCTCCAGACCCTGGCGCTCGCCCTCGCGGCGGAGCCCGAGAAGGCCGCCCTGTTCATGCCCCTGAGCCTCGAGTCGTTCGAGTGCCTTCCGGGCCGCGCGGACGTGCAGTGGGCCCATGTGTCCATCGCGCCCACGGTCCGCTCCGAGGAGCGCGTGGGGACGCTGACGTTGCTGGATGCAGCCGGTCGCCAGGTGGCCGTGGCGCGCGGGGTGCGGCTGCGTCGCGTGGCGACGGAGCGGCTGTTGGAAGTGCTGGGCGAGGTTCGCACCCAGGACTGGTTCCATGACGTGACGTGGGAGCCCAGGCCGGTGTGCGTGGCCCCGCCTGTGCCCGCGGACTGGCTGGTGTTCGTCGATGGTGGGGGCTGGGGCGCCGGGCTCGTGGAGGCGCTGCGCCGCCAGGGTGCTTCGCCTGTCACCGTGACCTCGGGAGGCGGATTCCAGCGGCTGGATGCACGGCGCTTCGTGGTGGACCCGAAGCGGCCGGAGGACATGGAGCGTCTGCTGCGCGAGTTGCCCGCGCTGCCCTCGGGACACGAGGGCCGTGCACTCTTCCTGTGGGGCCTCGACGCGGTGCTCGACGAGCAGACGGGGACGCCGGAGTCCTGCGTGGCCGCGCTGCACCTGGTGAAGGCACTCATGGGCGCACCTGGCCGCGCGCGGCTCTGGATGGTCACCCGGGGCGCACAGGTCACCGGCGTGGGCGACGAGCGGGTGTCGCTGGCCCAGGCGCCGCTGTGGGGCATGGGTCGCAGCGTGTCCCTGGAGCAGCCCGGCGTGTGGGGAGGCCTCATCGACCTGTCTCCGGAGCGTCATCCCGAGGAGGTGCTGGCGGTGCTTCGCGAGGTCTCCGCGTTCGGCGTGGATGGCGAGGACCAGCTCGCGCTCCGCGAGGGGCGTTCGCTGGTGGCCCGTCTCACTCGTGGCCGGGTGACGGCACCCACGGAGCCGCTGAGGCTGCGCCAGGACGCGACCTACCTCGTCACGGGTGGGCTCGGAGGACTGGGCCTGAAGGTGGCGCGGTGGTTGGTGGAGCGGGGCGCGCGGCACCTCGTGCTGCTGGGCCGTGGGGGCCTGTCGGGCTCCGGCGACGCGGCGTCGGAGCGGCGCCGTGAGGCACTCGAGTCGCTCCGGGCACTCGGCGCGACTGTCACCGCGCTGGCCGCCGACGTGGCGGACCGCGAGCGGATGGCGACGCTCCTGCGCGAGACGGCCGAGACGCTTCCTCCGCTACGCGGGGTGATTCACGCCGCGGCGCTCCTGACGGAGCGACGACTGGAGGACCTGGACCTCACGGCGATGACGGCGATGCTGCGGCCGAAGGTGCTCGGCACCTGGGTGCTGCATGAGCTGACTCGCGGGTTGGCGCTCGACTTCTTCGTGATGTTCTCGTCGACGTCGACCTTGTGGGGGGCCTCCGGCCTGGCGCACTACGCGGCGGGCAACCAGTTCCTGGAGGCGCTGGCGCACCACCGGCGGGCCTCGGGACTGCCCGCGACCACCCTGCACTGGGGGACGTGGGACGAGATTGGCGGCGAGCGCGCCGACAGCGTGCGCGGCTTCGCGCGCTTCGGCCTCAATCCCATGGCTTCGGAGCGTGCGCTCGATGCGATGGGCCAGGTGCTGGGCTCGGGCGCGAGCCACAAGACGGTCGCGTCGGTGAACTGGAGCGTGCTCAAGCCCATCTGGGAGGCCCGGCGCCGCCGGCCCTTCCTGCGACACATGGGCGAGTCCGCGTCCGCGTCGGTGGGTGAGTCGTCCTCGCGGGCGCGGTTGCTCGCGGAGCTCCAGTCGCTTCCGCCCGACCGCCGCTTCGACACGCTGGTGCTCCGCATCCAGGGAGAGGTCGGGCGCATCCTCGGGTTCGCGCCCTCCGAGCTTCCCCCCACGGACCGGGGCTTCTTCCAGATGGGCATGACGTCCCAGATGTCCGTGGAGCTGCGCGCGGTGCTCCAGCGGGGGCTGGAGAAGGAGCTGCCCGCGAGCCTCGCGTTCGACCACCCCACCGTCATGGCGCTGGCGAAGCGTCTGGCCAGCAGTGTCACCGCGGTGGAAATCCCCCTGCCCACCGTGGCGGTGGCGCAAGAGCCGCGAGCGCAGGTGGCGCCCGCGCAAATCGATGACCTCTCCGCGCGCCTGTCGCAGGTCACGGAGCTGTCCGACGACGAAGTCGAGCGGTTGATTGCACAGAAGTTGAGCTGACGCGGCGGGCACGACGGCGATGAGCAAAGAATTCTACGAGAAGATTTCGAGCCTCCCTCCCAAGAGGCTCGTGTTGCTGGCGCTCGAGCTGCACGCGGAGAGCGAGGCCCTCAAGCGGACGCGTTCGGAGCCCATCGCCATCGTCGGCACCTCGTGTCGCGTGCCGGGGGGCGCGCGGACGCCGGAGGCATTCTGGCGGCTGCTGCACGAGGGCGTGGACGCCATCACCGAAGTGCCCCGTGAGCGGTGGGACGCGGAGGCGTTGTTCGACGCCGACCCGATGAAGCAGGGCCGCACCTATGCGCGCTGGGGAGGCTTCCTCGACGGCGTGGAGAACTTCGACGCCGCGTTCTTCGGCGTGTCGCCTCGCGAAGCCGCGCGCATGGACCCGCAGCAGCGCATGCTGCTCGAAGTCGCGTGGGAGGCGCTCGAGCGCGCGGGCCAGCCGCCCGACCAGCTCGCCGGAAGCAAGACGGGCGTCTTCCTGGGCATCATCGGAAGTGACTACGCGCAGCTCCAGGCGCGGCAGCTCGGCGGGGCCCCGGACATCTACCACCTGACGGGGACCTCCCTGAACGCGGCGGCGGGCCGGCTCTCCTACACGCTCGGCCTCCAGGGGCCGTGCATGGCCATCGACACGGCGTGCTCGTCGTCGCTCGTCGCGCTCCACCTGGCCTGCCAGAGCCTGCGCAACCGCGAGAGCGACGTGGCGCTGGCCGCGGGCGTCAACCTGATGCTGATGCCGGACGCGACCATCGCGCTGTCCAGCAGCAGGGGGCTCGCGCCTGACGGGCGCTGCAAGACGTTCGATGCCTCCGCCAATGGCTTCGTGCGCGCGGAGGGCTGCATCGTCCTGGTGCTCAAGCGGCTCTCCGATGCCCTGGCCCACGGTGACGAGATTCTCTCGCTCGTCGCAGGCTCGGCGGTGAACCAGGACGGCGCCAGCAGTGGACTGATGGTTCCCAACGGCCCGGCGCAGGAGCGCGTCATCGCCCAGGCCCTGGCGAGCGGTGGCCTGGAGCCCTCGCGAATCTCCTACGTCGAGGCCCACGGGACGGGCACCTCGCTGGGCGACCCCATCGAGCTTCAGGCCCTGGCGCGGGCGCTGGCGACGGGCAGGAGCGCCGAGTCGCCGCTCTTCGTGGGCTCGGTCAAGACGAACCTCGGCCACCTGGAGGCGGCGGCCGGGCTCTCCGGTGTCCTCAAGACGGCGCTCGCGCTGCGCAACGAGGCGATTCCTCCGAACCTGCACTTCCAGCGGCTCAACCCGGACATCGTCCTGGACGGCGCGCCCGTGGTCGTCCCGACGCAGGTACAGCCGTGGCCGCGTGCCGGGCAGCCGCGTCTGGCGGGGGTGAGCGCGTTCGGAATCAGTGGAACGAACGCGCATGTCATCCTGCAGGAGCCTCCGCTTCCGGCGCCCCAGCCTCCGCTTCCTTCGCGAGGCGCGGAGTTGCTCGTGCTCTCGGCGCGCGGCGCTGACGCGCTCCGGGCGATGGCCGCGAGTCACGCGCGCTGGCTCACCGAGCACCCGGACGTGTCGCCGCGCGACGTGTGCGCCACGGCGGCCCTGTCGCGCTCCCACCACGAGCAGCGGCTCGCGCTCGCGGGCCGCACGCACGCCGACTTCGTGGAGAAGCTGGAGGCATTCGCGCGGGGCGAGTCCGTGCCTGGAGCGGCCATCGGGCGCGGCTCGGGGCAGGTCCGCCGCCGGGTCGTCTTCGTCTTCCCAGGCCAGGGTTCGCAGTGGCTGGGCATGGGTCGGAGGCTGCTCCAGGAGGAGCCCACGTTCCGCGCCGCGCTGGAGCGGTGCGACGTGGCCATCCGGGCCTGCGCCGACTTCAGTGTCCTGGCGGAGCTCGCGGCCGAGGAGGGCCAGGGTCGTCTGCACGAGATTGACGTCATCCAGCCCGTGCTCTTCGCCATGGAGGTGGCGCTGGCGGAGCTGTGGCGCGCGTGGGGCATCGAGCCGGACGCGGTGGTGGGCCACAGCATGGGCGAGGTGGCCGCGGCACACGTGGCCGGCACGCTGAGCCTGGAGGACGCGGCGACCATCATCTGCCGCCGAAGCCGGCTGCTGCGCGGCGTGAGTGGACAGGGCTCCATGCTCCTGGTGGACCTGACGCTGCAAGAGGCGAAGGAGGCCCTGCGCGGCTTCGAGGACCAGGTCTCCGTCGCGGTCAGCAACAGCGTGCGCTCCACCGTCCTCTCGGGAGCCCCTGGTGCCCTCGAGAAGATTTCCGGCGCGCTCACGCAGCGGGAGGTCTTCTGCCGCTTCGTGAAGGTGGACGTCGCGTCGCACAGCCCGCAGATGGACTCGCTGCGGCCGGAGCTGCTCGCGGCCCTCCAGGGCATCTCACCCCGCGCGTCGCGTGTCCCCATCTGCTCGACGGTGACGGGAGCGCTGACGGATGGCGCGGCGTTCGGCGCTTCCTACTGGGCCGACAACCTCCGCGAGCCGGTGTTGTTCTCGACGGCCATCGAGCGACTCGCGGTCGACGGACACGACATCTTCATCGAGCTGAGCCCGCATCCCATCCTCCTGCCCGCCGTGGAGCAACACCTGAGGCACCTCGGGCGCGAGGGCGCGGTGCTGCCTTCGCTCCGGCGCAACGAGGATGAGCGGGGCTCGATGCTGTCCTCGCTGGGCTCCCTGTACGCGATGGGACACGCGGTGGACCTCCAGCGCCAGCACCCGGTGCGGGGCCTCCGGGCGGCGCTCCCCACCTATCCCTGGCAGCACGAGCGCTTCTGGTTCGAGTCATCCCCGCGTGCGCGTCAGGTCCTGGTCGCCGGGCAGCACCCGTTGCTGGGGTCCCACGTGGCGCTGGCCGGAGAGGACGGCGCGCACCTGTGGCAGACCGGGCTGCTGGCGGACAGCCCGGCGTATCTGGGTGACCACGTCGTGCACGGAGAGGTCGTCCTTCCTGGGACGGGTTATCTCGAGATGGCGCTCGCGGGTGCCGCCGAGGCGCTGGGGCCCACGCGTCACGCGCTCGAGGACGTCAGCTTCCAGGAGATGATGGTGCTCTCCCGCGACGAGCCGCTCGCGGTGCAGATGCGCTTCACCCCGGACGAGGGCGGAGCGAAGCGGTTCCAGATTTTCAGCCGGTCCACGGAAGCGGGCGGTGGTTGGACGCTGCACGCCGAGGGCCGGCTCCGTGAAGCCGAGGCGGCGGAGGCCTTCCCGCTCGACGAGGCGCGTGCGCGGTGCACGGAGCGGATGGACGGTGAGACGCACTACCAGCTCATGAAGGAGCGAGGCGTCGACTTCGGTCCCAGCTTCCAACTGCTGAAGGAGCTGTGGAAGGGGCCCGGGGAGGCGGTGGGGCGCCTGGAGCTGTCGTCGTCGGTTGCTTCGGAGATGGCGGCCCATCAGCTCCATCCGGCGCTGCTGGATGCCTGCCTCCAGGTCATCAACGGAGCGGGGTTGGGCGACCGGCCGGGAGAGACGTTCGTTCCGATGGCTGTCGAGAGCCTGCGCGCCCACGGGCGCCCCGGCGGGGAGCTGTGGGGACACGCCCGCATCCGGCCCGGCACTCGCAGCGGCGCGGGCTCGCTCGAAGCGGATGTGACGTTGCTGGACGGCGAGGGCCGCGTGCTGATGGAGGCCCGGGGGCTGCTGTGCCGCCGGCTGGAGGCGATGCGGCGGCGGTCCTCCGACGAGGTCGATTCGTGGATGTATCAGGTCGACTGGCAGGAGATGCCGCGTGAGCAGGTGACGCCCGCTCCGGACTCCACGCCTGGGGCCTGGCTGGTGCTCTTGGACCGCCAGGGCTTCGGCCGGAAGTTGCAGGCGGCGCTGAGCGCGCGCGGCGAGCGGTGCATCCTCGTCTCTCACGGCGAGGAGTCCCGCCTCATCGAGCCCGGGCACTACGTGGTCGACCCGTCCCGGGTGGAAGGCTTCGAGCGGATTCTGGAGGCCGAGTTCGGCGCCGGGCGGCAATCGTGCCGGGGCGTCGTCCACCTCTTCAGCCTGGATGCGCCTCGTCCCGAGGACGGGCCCCAGGCCCTGGCGCGAGCGCGGATGCTCGGGGCGGGCAGTGCGCTCCACCTCACGCAGGCGCTGGTGGCTTCGGGCTTCCGTGACATGCCTCGCTTGTGGCTGGTGACGGAAGGTGTCCAGGCCCCCCGTCCCTCGGAGCAGGTCCTCCATGTGGAGCAGGCCCCCATCTGGGGTCTGGGCCGGGTGCTCTCGCTGGAGCACCCCGAGCTCCGGTGCTGCTCGGTGGACCTGGGCGCGCTCGACGAGGACCAGGCACGCGGGCTCACGGGTGAGCTGCTCGCGTCGACGCCGGAGGAGCAGGTCGCGCTTCGGGGGCCCGCGAGGTTCGTGGCCCGACTGTCGCGCATGGAGCGAAGCAAGGCCGCGCCGGCGGAGCTTCGCGCCGATGGCACGTACCTGATTACCGGCGGCCTGGGAGGTCTGGGCCTGAAGCTCGCGGAGTGGTTGGTGGAGCGCGGCGCCCGCCACCTCGCGCTGCTGGGCCGGGGCGGTGCCTCCGAGGAGGCGCAGCGGACGCTGGAGGGGCTGCGCGCGGCGGGCGCGGAGGTCCGGGTGTGCAAGGCCGACGTGGCGGTGCGAGCGGACCTGGAGCGGGTGTTCGGTGAACTCGCGGCCCAGATGCCTCCGCTGCGGGGAGTCTTCCACGCGGCGGCGGTGCTCGATGACGGCGTGCTGGCGAACCTCACCGCGGAACGCCTGCGCAAGGTGATGGAGCCCAAGGTCCATGGCGCGTGGAACCTGCATGTGCTGACGCAGGCCCTGCCGCTGGACAGCTTCGTGCTCTTCGCGGCGGCGGGCTCGCTGTTGGGCTCACCGGGACAGGGCAACTACGCGGCGGCCAACTTCTTCCTCGACGCGCTGGCGTCGTACCGGCGGGGACTGGGCCTGCCCGCGCTGAGCGTCGACTGGGGCGCCTGGGCTGGCGTGGGACTGGCGGCCGCGGCGGAGGCTCGCGGCGAGCGCATCTCCCAGCGAGGCGTGGACAGCATGCCGCCGGCGCAGGCGCTCGAGGCGTTGGGCCGGATTCTGACGGGCTCCCACGCGCGGGTGGTGGTGATGCGCTTCGACATGCGCCAGTGGAGCGAGTTCTACCTGACGGCGGCGAAGTCGCCGTTCCTGTCACGGCTCGCTGGCGAGCAGTCCCGTCGCGCGGAAGGCCCGGCGGACCGGGGCGCCTTCGTGGAGACGCTCCGCGCGGCGGAACGGCCGAAGCGGGCACAACTGCTGGAAACACACCTGTGCGAGCAGGCCGGGCATGTGCTCCGGCTGGCGCCCTCCCGCATCGACCCGCAGCAGCCCTTCGGCAACATGGGGCTGGACTCGCTCATGGGGCTGGAGCTGCGCAACCGGCTCGAGGCCAGCCTGGGGCTGCGGCTCCCGGCGACGCTGGTGTGGCGCTACCCGACGGTGGAGTCACTCGTCGAGCACCTGGCCGAGCAACTGAAACTTCCCATCACGACTCAGGCCGAGCAGCCCCGCGATGAAGCGGCGGCGCTCGAAGCCGTGCTCGTCAACAACGTCAATCAGCTCTCGGACGAAGAGGCCGAGGCGCTCCTCGCGGAGAAGCTCGCCGCATTGGCTGAGTGAAGAGAACCCCCATGGCAAACCGCAACGACGAGTCCAGCGAGCTGTCCCCCGCCAAGCGCATGCTGGTGGCGTTGGAGAAGATGCAGACGCGGCTGAACGCGGTGGAAGGCGCCGCGAAGGAGCCCATCGCCATCGTGGGCATGGCGTGCCGCTTCCCCCAGGCCGACGACGTGGACGCCTACTGGCGGCTGCTCGAGGCCGGTGTCGACGCCGTGCGGGAGATTCCGCTGGAGCGCTGGCGGCGGGATGAGGTCTCCGGCCTGGGTGAAGGGGCGATGCGCTGGGGCGGCTACCTGGACGCGGTGGATGGCTTCGACCCGGGCTTCTTCGGCATCTCCCCGCGTGAAGCGGTGCAGATGGACCCCCAGCAGCGCCTGCTGCTCGAGGTGGCGTGGGAGGCGCTCGAGGACGCGGGGCTGGATGTCGACAAGCTCTCCGGCAGCCGCAGCGGCGTCTTCATCGGCGCCTGCAACGACGACTACCACTGCATGCAGGTGGAGCAGCCGGAGACGGGAGACGCGTTCAGCGCCACGGGCGTCGCCGCGAGCGTCCTGTCCGGCCGCCTGTCCTATCTCTTCAACCTCCAGGGGCCGAGCCTGGTGGTGGACACGGCGTGCTCGTCCTCGCTCGTATCGCTCCACCTGGCATGCCAGAGCCTGCGGGCCCGCGAGTGCAACCTGGCGCTCGCCGGCGGCGTGAACCTCATCCTCTCGCCGCAGTCCCTGCTGCTCGTGTCCAAGCTGCAGGCCCTGTCTCCGGATGGCCGGAGCAAGGCGTTCGACGCCTCCGCCAACGGCTTCACCCGAGGCGAGGGCTGCGGAATGCTCGTCCTCAAGCGCCTCTCCGACGCGCTCGCCGACGGCGACCACATCCTGGCGACGATTCGCGGCTCGGCCATCAACCAGGACGGAAAGTCGACGGGGCTCACCACCCCCAACGTGCTCTCGCAGCAGGCGCTCATCCGTCAGGCCCTGGAGAACGCGGGGCTGAAGCCGGAGCACGTCAGCTACGTGGAGGCACACGGCACCGGGACGCCGCTCGGCGACCCGATAGAGGCGGAGGCGCTGCGGGAGACCTACGGCGTCCCGCGCGCTGACGGCGGCGTGTGCGGCGTCGGCTCGGTGAAGACCAACCTGGGGCACCTGGAGTCCGCGGCGGGCGTCGCGGGCATCATGAAGGTCGTCCTCGCGATGCGGCATCAGCGCATCCCGGCGCACCTGCATCTCAAGCAGGTCAACCCGCGCATCCAGCTCGAGGGAAGCGCGCTCACCATTCCCACGCGGCTCACCCCGTGGGAGGTGTCCGGGCAGCCGCGCCGCGCGGGCGTCAGCTCTTTCGGCATCAGTGGCACCAATGCCCACGTCATCCTCGAAGAGGCACCGGCGTCCTCGGTGAAGGACGTGTTGCCCCAGCGTCCGGAGCTGTTGCCCTTGTCCGCGCGCAGCCGGGAGGCGCTCCAGGCGCTCGCGGAGCGTCATGCGGAGCGGCTGGGTCGGGACGGGGGCGGAAGCCTCGCGGACGTCTGCTACACGGCCTCCGCGCATCGCACGCACCACGCCCACCGCCTCGCGGTGCTGGCGGACTCTCGTGAGCGCACCGCCGAGCGGCTTCGAGCCTTCGCGCGCGGAGAGCAGCCCGCGGATGCCTGGACGGGCCGCAAGTCGTTCGGCGCGCGCCGCAAGGTCGTCTTCGTCTACCCGGGGCAGGGCGCGCAGCGCGCCGGCATGGGGCGGGCGTTGATGGAGCAAGAGCCTGTCTTCCGCGACGCGCTCGTCAAGGTGGACCAGGCGCTGCGGCCCCACCTGGGCTGGAGCGTGCTCGACGAAATCGCCGCGGACGAGCAGCACTCGCGTCTGGCGGAGATCGACGTCAACCAGCCCGTGCTCTTCGCGGTGGAGGTGGCCCTCACGGCGCTGTGGCGCTCGTGGGGCATCGAGCCGGACGCGGTGATGGGTCACAGCATGGGCGAGGTGGTCGCCGCGCACGTGGCCGGGGCGCTGAGCCTCGAGGACGCCGTCCTCATCATCTGCCACCGCAGCAAGCTCATGCGCACCCTGGGCGGGCGGGGCGCGACGATGGCGATGGTCGAGCTCTCCGCGGAGGAGGCCGAGGAGGCCATCCGTCCCTGGAGTGGCAGGCTCTGGCTGGGAGGCCTGAATGGCCCCCGCTCGCAGGTCCTGTCCGGAGACCCGGAGGCGGTCAAGGAAGCGGTCGACGCGCTCGGGCAGCGGGGTGTCTTCACCCGCTGGGTGAAGATGGACGTGCCGTCGCACACCCCGCTAGTGGAGGTCATCAGTCGGGAGCTGGAAGGGCGCATCGCACGCATCACTCCGCGCGCCTCGGACGTGCCCCTCTGCTCCACCGTGACGGGCGAGTTCCTCGACGGCGCGAAGCTCGACGCGGCCCACTGGGGCAACAACCTCCGGCTCCCGGTGCGCTTCGAGGCGGCGGCGAGGCGGCTCCTCGCGAGCGAGCACACCCTCTTCATCGAGGTGAGCCCCCACCCCGTCCTGCTCCCGGCCGTCGAGCAGACGATGAGCGCGGAGGGCACGCAGCAGGGCCTGGTGCTCGCCTCCCTGCGGCGGGGCGAGGACGAACGGCACACGCTGCTGGGTTCACTGGGTTCCCTCTATGCCTCGGGTCACCGCGTCGCGTGGAACCGCGTGTATCCGGGCAAGGGGCAGCTCGTGCCACTGCCCGCGTATCCCTGGCAGCGCGAGCGCTTCTGGATGGAGCCTGTCTCCCGTGCCGCGCGCTCGTCGCGGAGCGCCTCCGGGCATCCGCTCATCGGTGAGCGCATCGACCTGTCCGCGCAGGGGGACGTCTCCCGCCTGTGGCAGGTGCAGTTGGGACCGAAGCACTTCCCGCTGCTCGCGGAGCACCGCGTCCAGGGCGTGCCCGCGCTGCCGGCGGCGGCCATGGCCGACATGGCGCTCAGCGCGGCGAGGCAGACGCTCGGAGAGCCCGTCTCTCTGGAGGATGTGACCTTCAGCGCGCTGATGTCGTTCCCCGAGGACGAGGAGCGGGTTCTCCAGCTCTGGCTGTCGACGGAGCGTTCGGGGGCCCACACGTTCCGCCTCTTCAGCGCACCCGTCATGCGCGAGGTGCCTTCGGACGAGCTGAACTGGACGCTCCACGCCGAAGGCTCGCTGCGACAGGGAGAGGTCGCGGTGGAAACAGCCCCCGTCGTGCTCGCGGAGCTTCGCGAGCGGCTGGGTGAGCAGTCCCCGGTCGAGGCGCACTACGAGACGCTCCGGGACATCGGGCTGGACTATGGCCCCACCTTCCGCGTCGTGCGGGAGCTGTACCGGGCGGACGGTGAGGCGCTGGGCCGCGTGCGGCTCGAAGGCGAGCTGACGGCCTCGGAGGCGCACTACAGCCTGCATCCGGCGCTGCTCGACGGCTGCTTCCAGGTCCTGGGCGCGGCGCTGGAGAGCATCGACAGCGAAGGGGGCGTCTACGTCCCCGTGGAGCTGAAGCACCTGCGTGTCCTGTCGCGCCCCCCGTCGGCCGGGCTCTGGAGCCACGTTCGCATCGTCAGTGGCGCAGCCACGGGTTCGAGCGCCATCGAGTGCGACGTCACGCTCCTGGATGACCAGGGTGGGGTGGTGGCGGAGGTGCGCCGGCTGGTGTGCAAGAAGGTCTCCGTCACCAGCGCCCCCGTCGATGAAGTGGACCGCTGGCTCTACTCCGTCCAGTGGCGGTCGCAGCCGCGTCCGACGGGGACGGTGGGGGCGCGCGGCGAGGGCCGCTGGCTCGTCCTCGCGGACACGCGGGGCCTGGGCGCGTCGCTGGCCACGGGGCTCGGTGAGCGCTCCGGAGGCAGCGTCGTGGTGGAGGTGGGCGCCGCCTACGAGCGGCTCGACGCGGAGCACTACCGCGTCAATCCCTCCCGGCTCGAGGACTTCCAGGCGCTGCTGCGGGATGCGTTCAGCGAGCAGTCGCCGTGCAGGGGCATGGTGCACCTCTTCGGGCTCGACGTGGCGTCCGACGTGTCGAAGCCCGAGGCGTTCGAGCGCGCGGTCTCCCTGGGTGGCACCAGCGTGATTCACCTGCTTCAGGCGTGGGCACAGCGCGGCTGGCGCGACACCCCTCGACTGTGGCTGGTGACGGCGGGCATGCAGGTGCTGGCCCAGGGCGAGCCGTCTGGCGCGCCCGCCGCGGCCTTCCTGTCGGGGCTCGCAGCGGTCATCACCCACGAGCATCCCGAGCTGCGATGCGCGCACGTGGACCTGGGCGCGGAGCCCTCACCCGAGGAGCTGGCGTCGCTGACGGAGGAACTCCTGGCGGATGGCGCGGAAGACCGCATCGCCTTGCGTGGGACGTCTCGTCACGTCGCGCGACTGGAGCGGGGTACCTCCGGGCACGTGGCGTCGGAGCCGCATGAACTCTCCCCGGCGGGTACCTACCTCATCACCGGCGGCCTGGGCGGACTGGGGCTGGAGGTGGCGAAGTGGCTCGTCCAGCGAGGGGCTCGCAACCTGGCGCTGACGGGACGGAGCGCTCCCTCCGAGGAGGCGCTTCGCGTGCTCGGAGAGCTTCGAGCGGGCGGAGTCGAGGTGCGCGTCTACGGAGCGGACGTCACGAGCGCCGCCGAGGTGGCGCGCCTGCTCGGGACGATGGACGCGGAGCTGCCACCGCTGCGAGGCATCGTCCACGCGGCCGGCGTCATCGCCGATGGTGTGCTGACGCAACTCGATGAGACCCGGCTGCGCACGGTGCTGGCGCCGAAGGTCCAGGGCGCATGGAACCTGCACGCGCAGACGCAGGGGCGGCCCCTGGATTTGTTCGTGATGTTCTCCTCGGCGGCGTCGATGTTGGGCTCGCCGGGGCAGGGCAACTACGCGGCGGCCAACGCCTTCATGGACGTGCTGGCCCATCACCGCCACGCGGCGGGCCTTCCCGCGCTGAGCGTCAACTGGGGGCCGTGGGCCGAGGTGGGGCTCGCGGCCGTGGCCACGAGCCGGGGCGACCGTCTGGCGCTGCGGGGCGTAGGCAACATGCCGCCGTCGCAGGCCCTCGATGCGCTGGGCCGGCTGCTGGCGCGCGAGGCAGTGCAGGTGGCGGTGGTGCCGCTGGACCTGCGGCAGTGGCGTGAGTTCTATCTGAGCGCGGCGCAGTCGCCCTTCCTCTCCGTGCTGATGCAGGAGCGGGCGAGCACGCAGCCGTCGCGCAAGGGCGACGCGCGCGAGCAACTGGCGGCGGCGGAGCCAGCCCGGCGACGGGGGCTCCTGGAGTCCTACCTACGCGAACAGCTCGGGCGCATCCTCCGCATGGAGCCGGCGCGCATCGAAGCCGACCAGCCCTTTGGCGACGTGGGCATGGACAGCCTGACGGGCCTGGAGCTGCGCAACCGAATCGAATCGGGCCTGAAGCTCACGCTGTCCGCGACGCTCGTCTACGCCTACCCCACGGTGCAGGCGTTGACGGAGTACCTGTTCAGCAAGCTGGAGCCCGCGCTCGACGCCGAGGCGCGTCCCGCGGCTCGCCCCTCGGTGAAGCAGGCGCGGACGTCCGCCCCGGAGACTTCCTCCGGACAGGGCCCCGAGCTGCTCGCCGTCGTGGGCATGGGCTGCCGCTTCCCGGGTGGCGCCAACGCTCCGGAAGCGTACTGGCGGCTGCTGAGTGAAGGCGTGGACGCCGTCCGCGAGGTCCCCTCGGACCGCTGGCGGAGCAGCACGGACGCGGCGGAGCACAAGGGCACGCGCTGGGGTGGCTTCCTGGACCGGGTGGATGGCTTCGACCCGGAGTTCTTCGGCATCGCCCCTCGCGAGGCCGTGGCGATGGACCCGCAGCAGCGACTGCTGCTCGAGGTCGCCTGGGAGGCGCTCGAGGACGCGGGGTTGCCCAGGTCGCGTCTGGTGGGCAGCCGGACGGGTGTCTTCGTCGGCGTCTGCGGCAATGACTACGCCATGCTTCAGGCGGAGCGTGATGTCGCGGGCGACGTCTACTCGGTCATCGGTTGCTCCAACAGCGTGATTGCGGGACGCCTGTCGTACCTGTTGGACCTGCGCGGCCCGGCGCTGTCCGTGGACACGGCCTGCTCGTCCTCGCTGGTGGCGTTGCACCTGGCGGGACAGAGCCTGCGCAACGGCGAGTGCGACGCGGCGCTCGTCGGCGGCGTCAACCTGCTGCTCTCCCAGCGGCCCAGCACCTGGCTCTCCAAGCTGACGGCGCTGTCTCCCGACGGTCGCTGCCGGACGTTCGATTCGCGAGCGAACGGCTTCGTGCGTGGCGAGGGCTGCGGCGTCGTCGTGCTGAAGCGGCTCTCCGATGCCCTGGCCCAGGGAGACAACGTCCTCGGCGTGATTCGCGCCTCGGCGGTGAACCAGGATGGTGGCTCCACCGGCCTGACGACTCCCAACGTCCTGTCCCAGCAGGCGCTGATTCGCGAGGCCCTGGCGGCCGCGAGCCTGTCGCCCAAGGACATTGGCTACATCGAGGCGCACGGCACCGGGACGCCGCTCGGTGACCCGATAGAGGTGGAGGCGCTGCGGGAGACCTACGGCGCGCGGCGCGAGGACGGCTCTCTCTGCTACCTGGGCTCCGCCAAGACGAACCTCGGACACCTGGAGGCCGCCGCCGGCATGGCGGGCCTCATCAAGGTCCTGCTCGCGCTGCGGCACGAGGCCATCCCGAAGCACCTGCACTTCAAGGCGCTCAACCCTCGCATCTCCATCGAGGACACGCCCTTCGTCATCCCGACGCGGCAGCAGCCGTGGCCCGTGTCCCAGCGGCGTCGCTACGCGGCCGTGAGTTCCTTCGGTATCAGCGGGACGAACGCGCACGTCATCCTGGAGGAGGCCCCCACGCCGCCGCCCGCGCCCGAGGCCACCGACGTGGGAGCCCAGCTCCTCGCGCTGTCCGCGAGGAGCGAGGGTGCGCTGCGGGCGCTGGCGCGCTCGTACCAGGAGCTGCTGAAACTACCGGAGGACCAGGCACCGAATCTCGAAGACGTCGCCTACACCGCCGCGCTCCGACGAAACCCCTACGAGCACCGGCTCGCGGTGGCGGGCCGCTCACGGCAGGAGTGGGGCGAGCAGCTTCAGGCCTTCCTGGAGGGCGCGGCGCCGCCGTACCTCACGACGGGGCTCGCCGAGAGCCGACGGGAGAAGGTCGTCTTCGTCTTCGGTGGTCAGGGCTCGCAGTGGCGGGGCATGGGCAGGGATTTGCTCGCACGCGACGCGGTCTTCGCCGCCGCGCTGCGCGAGTGCGACTCGCTGCTGGCCCCGCACACCGGTGCCTCCATCATCCAGGCGCTCGAAGTCGAAGGGGATGCGTCGCGGCTGGACGAGACGGAGGTGGCACAGCCCGCCATCTTCGCCATCCAGGTCGCGCTCGCGGCGGCCTGGCGCGCGCTCGGGGTCGTCCCGGTCGCCGTCGTGGGACACAGCGTGGGTGAGATCGCCGCCGCGCACGTGGCTGGGGCGCTGAGCCTCGCGGAGGCCGCGCGCCTGGTGGCGCATCGCAGCCGCATCATGCAGCGGGTGACGGGCCAGGGCCGCATGGCCTCGGTCGAGCTGTCGCCCGAGGAGGCCGAGCGGGAGCTGACGCGCTACGCCGGGCGGTTGTCGGTGGGCGCCATCAACGACGCGCGCGCCGTCGTCCTCTCGGGAGAGCCGGCGGCACTCGGAGAGGTGCTCGAAGCCCTGCGCGCGCGGGGTGTCTCCACGCGCGACCTGGGGGTGAACTACGCGTTCCACAGCCAGCAGATGGCCCCGCTCCAGGCCGAACTCGTCCAGGCACTGGGCCGGCTCGAGACGCGGCCGACGTCCATCCCGATGATTTCGACGGTGACGGGCCAGGTCATCGAAGGTGAGTCGCTGGATGCGACCTACTGGGCGAGCAACATCCGGGAGGCCGTGCGCTTCTCCGACGCCATGAGCGCCCTGCTCGATGAGGGCCAACGGCTCTTCGTGGAGCTGGGGCCGCAGCCCGCGCTGGGCCGGTATGTCCTCCAGATGCTGGAGCGCCGCGAGCTGGAAGGCGCGGCGGTGCCGTCCCTGCGCAAGGGCCGGGATGGCCAGACGGTGATGCTCGGCGCGTTGGGCGGGCTCCACGTGAAGGGGTTCCCCGTGGAGTGGGGGCGCCTCTTCCCGTCGGGAGGCCGGCTGGCGGCGCTGCCGCTCTACCCGTGGCAGCGCTCGCGGTACTGGATTGAGGCCGCCGACGCGAAGGCCGCTTCGCTGGTGGCCGCCGCGCCTGCTTCGGAGGCGAAGCGGCCGGAGGACTGGGTCTACGACCTCACGTGGCAGGTGCGTGAGCGTGGAGTCGCTTCACCGCGCGCGCCGCGCGATGAGGGGACGTGGCTGGTCTTCGGTCACCGCGAGGGCACGGGCGCCGCGCTGGCGGCCCTGCTCGAGAAACGGGGCGAGCCGTGCTGGTTGGTCATCCCGGGTGACGAAGAGGCGGTCCAGGGCCCCGGGGTGCGGTCGCTGAATCCGCGAAGCCCCGAGCAGTTCGACCGGTTGCTTCAGGAAGTGGGCCCCGTCCGCGCCGTCGTCCACCTGTGGGGCGCGGAGGTCGCGCCGGTCTCCGAGCCCACGCTCGCGCAGGTCGAGTCCGCGCAGCAGCTCGGAGTCCACGCGGCGCTGCGCCTCGCGCAGGCACTCATGCGCAAGGGCGCCGAGAGCGCCGCCCGGCTGTGGCTGTGCACACGCGGCAGCCAGGCCGTGGGGGGAGTCACGGGAGGCTCGCCGCTGTATGCGCCCCTGTGGGGCCTCGGTCGCGTCATGGCGCTGGAGCACCCGGAGGTCTGGGGTGGGTTGCTGGACCTGGACCCAAGCGCTTCCGAGGGTGAAGTGGAGACGCTGTGGCGCGAGCTGTCCGGCGCGGATGAAGAGGACCAGTCGGCCTTCCGTGGCGGAGTCCGCTACGTGGCGCGCCTCGTCCCCTCGGCTCCGGCACCCGGGCTCACGCCTGTCGCGCTTCGCGCGGACGCGGCGTACCTCGTCACGGGGGGCCTGGGTGGGTTGGGGCTGCATGTGGCGAAGTGGCTGGTCTCCAAGGGCGCGCGGCACCTGGTGCTGCTGGGCCGCAGGGGGCTGCCTGACCGTGCCGGCTGGCCAGCGCTGTCTCGCGAGAGCGACGTGGGCCGGCAGGTGGCGGCCATCGAGGCCCTCGAAGCGGAGGGCGCCGTCGTCCACGCCCTCAGCGCGGACGTGGGTGACCCGACCCGCATGGCGGAGGTCATCGGGCTCATCCAGCAAGGGCCCGCGCCGCTGAAGGGCATCATCCACGCCGCGGGTGTGTCCACCGTCCAGCCGCTCGAGACGATGGACGAGGCGGCGCTCGCCTCCATCCTGCGTCCGAAGGTGTGGGGCGGATGGGTGCTGCACCAGGCGACGCAAGGGCTGGACCTGGACTTCACCGTCTACTTCTCGTCCGTCTCCGCCGTGTGGGGGTCGGCCCGGATGGGCCACTACGCCGCGGGCAATCAGTTCCTCGACGCGCTGGCCCACCACCGTCGTGCGAAGGGCCAGCACGCGCTGAGCATCAACTGGGGGCCGTGGGCCGCCGAAGGCATGGTCGCCGAAGAAGGCCTGCGTTGGTTCGAGCGGATGGGCGTCAGCGGTCTCTCGGTGGAGGGCGGGCTCCAACTGCTCGGGGCACTGCTCACCACGGATGCGACCCAGCGCACCGTCGCCCAGATGGACTGGAGCCTCTTCAAGTCCGTGTACGAGTCGCGGTCGCGCAAGCCGATGCTGGAGGCGCTCGGCCCTGCTTCCGTGCCCGCGCCGCGGCCGGTGTCGCTGCCTTCCGGGAGCGACGAGCTCGCGCCGCTGCGCAACGCCTCTCCTGCGCGTCGCCGGGAGCTGGTGACGGCCTGGGTGCGTGACGAAGTGGCCCGGGTGCTCGGCTTCCCGTCGAGCGCCTCCGTCAAGCTGGAGCAGGGCTTCTTCGATACGGGCATGGACTCCATCACCGCCGTGGAGCTGCGGCGGAGACTGGTGGCCCGGTTCGGCGTCCAGCTTCCGACCACGATTGCCTTCGACAAGCCGACGGTGCTGGCCCTGTCGACCTACCTCCTTCAGGACGTGCTCCAACTGGACGTGGTGGCGAAGGAGGAGACGGTCCGGTCCGCGAGCAACGCGACGGAGCCCATCGCGATTGTCGGCATGGGCTGCCGCGTGCCCCAGGCCTCGGGCCCCGAGGCCTTCTGGCAACTGCTGGAGGGCGGCGTGGACGCCATCCGCGAGGTGCCTGCCTCGCGGTGGAAGGTCGACGACTACTACGACCCGAGGCCGGGCGTTCCAGGGAAGACCTACACCCGCTGGGGCGGGTTCCTGGACGACGCCGACCAGTTCGACGCGCAGTTCTTCGGAATCTCCCCGCGAGAGGCCGCGAACATGGACCCGCAGCAGCGCCTGCTGCTGGAGGTGGCCTGGGAGTCCCTGGAGCACGCGGGGCTCGCGCCGGGGCGACTGGCGAACACCCGCACGGGTGTGTTCATCGGCATTGGCAGCAACGAGTACGCGATGCTCAACGGGGTGGGGAGCGCTTCGGCCGCGGGCGACGCGTATATCGCCACGGGCAACGACGCGAGCTTCGCCGCGGGCCGGCTGGCCTACCTGCTCCGGTTCCAGGGGCCGACGATGAGCTTGAACACCGCGTGCTCCTCGTCGCTGGTGGCGGTGCACCTGGCCTGCCAGAGCCTGCGCTCGGGAGAAGCCAACCTGGCGCTCGCGGGTGGCGTCAACATGACGCTCGCGCCGCACTCGACCATCTACCTCGCGCAGCTGCGGGCCCTGTCTCAGGACGGACGGTGCAAGACGTTCGATGCCTCGGCGGATGGCTACGTGCGCAGCGAGGGCTGCGGCATCGTGGTCCTCAAGCGCCTGTCCGACGCGAAGCGGGACGGGGATGACATCCTCGCCGTCATCCGTGGCTCGGCGGTCAACCATGACGGCCCGAGCAGCGCGCTTACGGTCCCCAACGGGGATGCGCAGCAGCAGGTCCTCCGCGCCGCCCTGGCCAACGCGGGCGTGGCCCCCTCGGAGGTGGACTACATCGAAGCGCACGGCACGGGCACGTCCCTGGGCGACCCCATCGAGGTCCAGGCCGTGGCCAAGGTGCTCGGTGAGGGCCGCACGTCCGAGCAGCGGCTGTTGATGGGCTCGGTGAAGACCAGCATCGGCCACCTGGAGGCGGCGGCGGGCATCGCCGGGCTCATCAAGGTGGTGCTCGCCCATCGGCACGGCGTGGTGCCACCGCACCTGCACCTCACGCGCCTCAACCCGCACATCGAGCTGGACGGCTTCCCGCTGGACATCCCGACGAAGGCCACGCCCTGGCCCGAGCGCGCGCGTCCGCGCATCGCCGGCATCAGCGCCTTCGGCCTGAGCGGCACCAACGCGCACGTCATCGTGGAAGAGGCCCCCGCGACCGAGCCCCTTGCGGCGCAGCCCGAGCGAAGCCTGCACGTGCTCGCGCTGTCGGCGAAGACGAAGGGCGCGCTCTCGCAGCTCGCGGCGCGGGTCGGTGAGCACTTCACCGCGCGCCCGGAGCTGTCGCTCGCGGATGTCTGCCACGCCGCGAACACGCAGCGCACGGGCTTCTCCCACCGGCTCGCGGTCGTCGTGGACTCGGCGGAGCAGGCCCGGGAGCGGCTGCTGGCGCTCGCGCGGGGAGAAGAGGTGGCCCGGCTGGCCCAGCACCGCTTCGAGGGCGAGCCTCCCAAAATCGTCTTCGTGTTCACCGGCCAGGGCTCCCAGTACGCGGGCATGGGCCGGGAGCTGTATGAGACCGAGCCTGTCTTCCGCGCGGCCCTGGACCGCTGCGACGCCCTGCTCGCGGGCACCTGGGAGGAGTCGCTCCTCTCCGTGATGCACGGGACGGGTTCGCGCATCGACGACACGGCGTACACGCAGCCGGCGCTCTTCGCGCTGGAGTACGCCCTGACGGAGCTGTGGCGCTCCTGGGGCGTGGAGCCCTGGGCGGTGCTGGGGCATAGCGTCGGCGAGTACGTCGCCGCCTGTGTGGCGGGGGTGATGACACTCGAGGACGCCCTGCGGCTCATCACCGAGCGCGCGCGGCTCATGCAGGCCCTCCCGCGCGATGGCGAGATGGTGGCCATCTCCGCGAGCGAGGAGCAGGTCACGCTGGCGCTGGCGCCGTATGCGGACCGGGTCTCGATTGCCGCGGTCAACGGACCGGCGGACACCGTCATCTCCGGCGAGCGTGAGGCGGTTGAGGCCCTCGCCACCGGGTTCCAGGCCAAGGGCATCAAGGCCCGGCGGCTCACGGTGTCCCACGCGTTCCACTCGCCGCTCATGGACCCGATGCTGGAGGCGTTCGAGAAGGTGGCGGGCGAGGTGGTCCTCCACGCGCCGCGCATCCACCTGGCCTCCAACGTCACGGGCCAGGTCCTCGCGGAGGATGCCGTGCTGGACGCCGCGTACTTCCGCCGCCACGTGCGGGGCGCGGTGCGCTTCCACGACGGACTGAAGGCTTTGCGAGCGCTCGGCGGCACCGTGTTCGTGGAGGTCGGCCCGCATCCGACGCTCACCGGCATGGCGCTCAAGGGGCTCGGGGACGACGCGGGCACCTGGTTGCCGTCACTGCGCCAGGGGCAGCCCGAGCAGCCGCACATCCTCTTCAGCCTGGGCTCGCTCTACACCCAGGGCGTGGCGGTGGACTGGGCCGCGCTGAACGGTGAGCGTCACCGCTCGCGCGTCGCGCTTCCCGTCTACCCGTGGCAGCACCAGCGGCACTGGCTGGAGGCCGCCAAGGCCCCGCGCCCCGTCTCGTCAATCACCAGCGCGCAGGCGCTCGTCGGTCAGCGGGTGCGCTCGCCCCTGAGCAAGTCGCTCGTGTTCGAGGGCCGCTACAGCGCGCGTTCCCTGCCGTTCCTGGAAGACCACCGGCTCTACGGAACCATCGTCGTGCCCGGCTCGTGCCACATCGCGCGCATCATCGCGACGGCGGCGCAGTCGTTCGGGACGGGGCCGTACACCATCGAGAAGTGCCTCTTCTCCCAGCCCATCGTGCTCGCGGACGAGGAGGAGCAGCTCGTGCAACTCGTCCTCGCCCCCAAGGGAGAGGGCCGGTACGACTTCGAAATCTACAGCCTCTCCGCGACCGCCGACGAGCACACCGAGGGGTGGCTGCTGAACGGCACGGGGACGCTCCAGGTGGGCGGCGAAGGGGCCGCGCGCCCGGCGCCCATCTCCCGGCAAGACATCGAGGCGCGCTGCTCGCGCCAGCTCGGAGGCGGACTCTACGAGCGCAACTGGGACATCGGGTTCAACCTCGGCCCCGCGTTCCGTTGGATTGAGCGCGTCCAGAATGGCGGGCGCGAGTCGCTCTGCCAGATGCGCTCGCCGACGGAGGGCGATGACCAGAGCCTGTTCGTCCACCCGGGACTGGTCGACTCCTTCCTGCAGGCGATGGGCACGGACCTCATCAGCGAGGACGCGCAGTTGAGCACCGTCTACGTGCCCATCTCCGTGGAGCGCTTCCGCTTCCACGAGCAGCCGACCGGGCCGGTGTGGGCTTATGCCGTGCGCCGCGACGCGGAGGAGGCCGTGGGTGAGGTCATCACCGGCGACGTGTACGTGGTGGACGCCGAAGGCCGGGTGCTCATCGAGATTGAAGGGCTGAAGCACAAGCGCGCCCCGCGCGAAGCGCTGATGGCGGTGCTCCGCCATGGCCAGCGTGACACCCTCTACGAACTCGCCTGGAAGCGTCAGCCCCTGCCCGAGGGAGCGCCCGCGACGGGCCGCTGGCTCGTGTTCGCGGACGAGTCGGGCCTCGCGGAGGCGCTCGCGGAGCGGCTCATGAAGAGTGGCCGTCGTCCCGTGCTGGTCCAACCGGGTGCGGCGTACGTCCGCCACGGCGAGGACCGCTTCACCCTCGATGCCCGGTCCGCTGAGGACTACGAGCGACTGCTCGTGGAAGCGGTGCTGCCCGGCGAGTCACTCGGGGGCGTCGTCCATCTCTGGGCGATGCGCGGGTCCGAAGAGGAGGACGTGGAGTCGCTGCGCGAAGCGCATCAGCTGGGCGGAGGCAGCGCGCTGCATCTGGCCAAGGCGCTGGTGGCCTCGGCTTCAACCGCGCGTCTCTGGATGGTGACCCGGGGTGCCCGGGCGCTGGCGTCCAATGCGGCGCCGCTCGCGCTGAGCCAGGTGCCCCTCTGGGGCCTGGGCGGAGTCTTCTCACAGGAGCACCCCGAGCGGTGCGGCGCGCTCATCGACCTGGACCCCTCCGGCTCCGGAGACGACGCGTCGGCCATCTGGCGCGAGCTGAGCGCGGGTGACGGAGAGCGACAGGTGGTGATTCGCGAAGGCCAGCGCCATGTCGCCCGGCTTCGCGCCTCGCGGGAGGAGCCACGCAACGGCATGCCCCGGTTGCTGCCGGACGCCAGCTACCTGCTCACGGGTGGCCTCGGTGGATTGGGACTGTCGCTGGCCGGGTGGATGGTGGAGCAGGGCGCGCGCAACCTCGTGCTCGTCGGCCGTGGCGGAGCCCGGCCCGAAGCCCAGCAGGCCCTCCGTGCGCTGGAGTCGGCGGGCGCGAAGGTCCTGGTCGTCCAGGCGGACGTGTCGAAGCTGGAAGACGTCCGCCGCGCCACCGAGGAAGCAGAGCGGCTGGCGCCGCTGCGCGGGGTGGTCCACGCCGCGGGCATCCTGGACGATGGGATGCTCCTGCAGCAGGACTGGTCGCGGTTCGCCCGGGTGCTCGCACCCAAGGTGGACGGAGCCTGGCACCTCCACACGTTGACGAAGGACAGGGCGCTCGACTTCTTCGTCCTGTACTCGTCGGCGTCGACGCTGCTCGGCGCGCCGGGGCAGGGGAGCTACGCGGCGGCCAATGCCTTCCTGGACGCGCTGGCGCATCACCGGCGGGCGCTGGGGCTTCCGGCGCTGAGCATCAACTGGGGCCCCTGGGCCGAGGTCGGCATGGCCGCGCAGCTCGCGGCCCGCTACCAGTCGCAGGGCATCGAGGCGTTCACTCCCGCCGAGGCGCTCCAGGCCTTCAGCCGGGCCTTCGGTCGCGAGCAGCCGCAGCTCACCCTGCTGCGAATCCAGTGGCAGCGCTACCTCTCGCAGTACCCGCGAGGCACGGCGCCCACCCTGCTCGCGGAGCTGGTCAGCCCGGCGTCGGCGACCGAGGACACCGGACCCTCGGCCTCCGAGTTCCGGCGCCGGCTCGAGTCGGCGGAGCCCCGCCAGCGCATGCCGCTGCTGTTGGAGCACGTGCAGGGCGAGGCGGTGCGCGTGCTCGGGTTGGATGCGTCGGCGCCGCTGGAGCCCCGGGAGCGGCTGTTCGAAGTGGGCATGGATTCGCTGATGGCGCTCGAGCTGCGCAATCGCTTGCAGAAGACCGTGGGGACGTCGCTGCCGGCGACGCTCGTCTTCGACTATCCGACGGCGGAGGCCATCGCGAGCTACCTGCTCGGCGAGGTCTACGGCCTGGAGACGCAGCCCGTTGGCGAGGCGCGGGGAGAGGTCCAGGACTCCGCGCTGCTCGAACGCATCATGGAGCTTTCGCAGGATGAGCTCGCCGCCTCCCTGGAGGCGAAGCTCTCCGCACTGATGGAAGAAGGGTCATGAGCCAGCAGGAAAAGTCAGCCGAGCCGTCCGCGCTCCAGCGCGCCGCGTTGCTCGTGGAGAAGATGCAGTCACGCCTCGACGCGGTGGAGCGTGCCCGGACCGAGCCCATCGCCGTCGTGGGGATGGGGTGCCGCTTCCCAGGGGGCGCCGTCGACGGGCCTTCCTTCTGGAAGGTCCTGCGCGACGGCGTGGATGCGCTGCGCGAGACGCCCGAGTCCCGCTGGGATGTGCCCGGTCATTTCGACGAGACGCGGGGCCTGCCCGGAAAGATGTACGGGACGCGGGGAGGCTTCCTCGACGACGTGGAGAACTTCGACGCGGAGTTCTTCGGAATCTCTCCCCGGGAGGCGGCGAGCCTGGACCCGCAGCAGCGGCTCGTCCTGGAGGTCGCCTGGGAGGCGTTGGAGAACGCGGGCCTGGCGCCCCATCAGCTCGCGGGCACCAAGACCGGCGTCTTCATGGGCGTGATGTCCAGCGACTACATGGCGCGCCTGCTGAAGGAGAACGACGCGACGCGCTTCGACGGGTACATGGCGACGGGGAACGGCTACAGCTTCGTTCCTGGCCGCGTCTCGTACGTGCTCGGGTTGCAGGGGCCGGCCATGCCGGTGGACACCGCGTGTTCGTCCTCGCTGGTCGCGCTCCATCTGGCCAGTGAGAGCCTCCGGAGGGGAGAGTCCAACCTCGCGCTGGCGGGCGGCGTGAATCTCATCCTCTCGCCGGAGACGACCATCTGCCTGTGCAGCATGCAGGCGCTCGCGAGTGATGGCCGGTGCAAGACCTTCGACGCGGCCGCGGACGGGTACGTGCGAGGCGAAGGGTGTGGTGTCCTCGTCCTCAAGCGGCTCTCGGATGCGCAGCGGGACGGTGACTCCATCCTCGCGTTGATTCGCGGCTCCGCCGTCAACCATGACGGGGCCAGCGGCGGGCTGACGGTGCCCAACGGGCCGTCGCAGCAGGCGGTGGTCCAGCGGGCGCTCGACAACGCGCGCATCGCCCCGGCCCTGGTGGGGTACGTCGAAGCCCACGGGACGGGCACCCCGCTGGGTGACCCGATAGAGCTGCGGGCGCTGGGGGCCGTGCTGGGCAAGGGGCGTCCGGAGGACCGGCCGTTCTTCATCGGCTCGGTGAAGACGAACATCGGACACCTGGAGCCCGCCGCCGGAATCGCCGGGGTCATCAAGACCATCCTCTCGCTCCAGCACCAGGAGATTCCCCCACATCTGCACTTCCGCACCCCCAACCCGCATGTGGAGTGGGACCGCATTCCAGCCCGCGTCCCCGTCGAGCGGATGCCCTGGCCCGCCCACGAGGGACGGCGCATCGCGGGGGTGAGCTCCTTCGGGCTCAGCGGAATCAACGCGCACGTCGTGCTGGAGGAGGCTCCCTCCGCCACCGTCCCCGCCGCGTCGGACGAGGAGGCCCAGGCGCGGCTCGTGGTCCTGTCCGCGAAGACGCCCGGAGCACTGTCCTCGCTGGCGGAGCGCTGGAGCGTGTTCCTGAAGGGCGAGGAGCCGGGCTCGCTCGCCGATATCAGCGCCACGTCCACGCTGGGCCGGACGCACCATGAGCACCGGCTCGCCCTCGCGGCGAAGTCCAGGGAGGAGCTCCTCGCGCAGCTCGCCGCCTTCGCCGCCGGGGAGAGCCACGCGGGCCTGTCGGTGGGACGCCGGGGCAGCGGAGCCGGCCAGCGGATTGTCTTCGTCTTTCCGGGCCAGGGCTCGCAGTGGCTGGGAATGGGACAGCAGCTGTACGCGCGGGACGCGACGTTCCGGGAGGCCATCGACCGGTGTCACGAGGCGCTCGGCCGTCATGTCGACTGGTCCTTGCGCGAGCTGCTGACGAAGCCCGGGCAGCAGTCTCGATGGAATGACATCGACGTCGTCCAGCCGACGCTGTTCGCCTTGCAGGTAGCGCTCGCGGCGGTGTGGCGCTCGTGGGGGCTGGAGCCTCACGCTGTGGTGGGCCACAGCATGGGAGAGGTGGCCGCGGCGCACGTCGCGGGGGTGCTCTCGCTGGAGGACGCGGCGCGCATCATCTGTGAGCGGAGCAAGCTGCTCCGGCGCGTCAGTGGCAAGGGCGCCATGGCCGTCGTGGACCTCTCCCGCGAGCAGGCGGAGGCGGAGATTCGGGGCGCCGAGGACCGCATCGCCATCGCCGTGAGCAATGGCCCGAAGGCCACGGTGCTGTCGGGAGACCCCGCGGCGCTGAAAGAGGTGATGGAGCGGCTGGAGCGTCGCGAGGTGTTCTGCCGCTGGGTGAAGGTGGACGTGGCCTCGCACAGCCCGCAGATGGACCCGCTGCGGCAGGAGCTGCTGGAGCGGATGGCGGCCGTGCGTCCCACCGGCGGCACGGTGCCGCTCTACTCCACGGTGACGGGTGCCCCCATCGAGGGCCAGGAGCTGAACGCCTCGTACTGGGTGCGCAACCTGCGCCAGCCCGTGCTGTTCGCGGACGCGGTGCAGCGCCTCATCCAGGATGGAAACGTCCTGTTCATCGAGCTGAGCCCTCACCCCATCCTCGTGCCCTTCGTGGATGCGATGTTGAGGGAAGGGGACACGTCGGGCCGCGGGCTCGTGGTGCCGAGCCTGCTCCGGGAGCAGGAAGAGTGGCCGAGCCTGCTCTCGTCCCTGGGCGCGATTTCCACCCGCGTGGACCGCGTGGACTGGCTCCGGCTGCATCCGGACAAGCGCCGTCGCGTCGCGCTCCCCTCGTATCCATGGCAGCGCGAGCGGCACTGGCTGGAGCTGAAGCCGGCCATCTCGCGCGGTCGCGTCGCGCGAGTGGGAGGGCATCCGCTGTTGGGTGCGTCGTTCACCACCTCCGTGCAGACGGAGAGCCGCTTCTGGGAATCCACGCTGAGCGCGCGGGAGCCATCGTTCCTGGCGGACCATCGCGTGGGCGGGCAGTGCGTGGTGCCGGGCGCGGCCTACCTGGAGATGGCGCTGTCGGCGGCGCGGGAGCTGACCGGTGGGACGGCGCACGAGCTCGTCGACACGTCCTTCAAGGAGGGCCTGCTGCTCCCCGAGGGACATGAGCGCACCGTGCAACTGGCGCTGAGCGGCGAGCGCGAGGGTGTCCTCTCGTTCCAGCTCTCGAGCCAGAAGGCGGGCACGGAGGCGAGTGCCCCGGCGGGCTGGATGGCGCATGTCGTGGGGCACCTGCGTCCCATGGACGAAGCGCTGTCCGTCCCCACACCCGAGTCGTTCGAGGCGATTCGGGCGCGTTGCCCGGAGGTGATGGAGTCGGCGGCGCACTACGAGGCGCTGGCGCGCGGGGGCGTGGCCTACGGACCGGCGTTTCAGGGTGTGCGGCAGGTGTGGCGTGGCCGAGGCGAAGCGCTCGGACATGTCCGTCTGCCGGAGCCGCTCGTGGCGCGGGCGTCGGCGTATCGCATCCATCCCGCGTTGCTCGACGCGTGCTTCCAGTTGGTGGCCGCGGCCGTTCCCCAGGAAGACCTCGCCCAGGATGCGGGCCCCGCCGTTCCCGTGGCGCTCGCGAACCTGCGGCTCCACGAGCAGCCGGGGACGGAGGTCTTCTGCCACGTGCGGTTGCGTCCACTGGAAGGGGCGCGCGGCGGTGTCTACACGTTCGACCTGGAGCTGCGTGATGCGTCTGGCCGGCTCCAGGTGGAGGCGCTCGGGCTGCGCGTCCAGCAGTTGGACATGCCGGTCGCGGAGGGCACGGGGAGAGACCTCTTCTTCGCGCAGGAATGGCGACATGCGCCGGCTGTCGAGCCTGTCCCGTCCTCGGGCACCGAGGCGGGTGGGCGCTGGTTGCTCATCGCGGACGGCAGCGAGCTCTCCGACACGGTCGAGTCCCTGCTGCGAGAGCGACAGGGCGAGGTCCTCCGGGTCGACATCGCGGGCGCGGGCCCGGGGCGCCGGGTCGTGGACACGGCTTCGCCCCAGGCCTTCGATGCGGTGCTGTCAGAGGCCTTCGGCGCGGGCTCGCAGCCACGCGGCGTGATTCACCTGACGGGCCAGGAGCCTCGCGAGGTGGACCCGCTGATGGGGTGTGGTGGCGTGCTGCATCTGGTCCAGGCGCTTGGCCGTGCGGGCCTGTCGAGCCCGCCCAGGCTGTGGCTCGTCACGCGAGGCGTCCATCATGGCTCTGACGGTCGGTCCGCATCGGACGTGCTCCAGGCTCCGCTGTGGGGCCTGGGCCGGACGCTCGCGCACGAGCACTCCGAGCTGAAGTGCACGCGAGTGGATGTGTCCGCTGCCCTGGGCTCGGGTGATGCGGGCGTCGCGCTGGTGCGAGAACTGCTCGTGGCGGACGCGGAGGAGGAAATCTCCCTGCGCGCGGATGGGCGCCATGTCGCCCGTATCGTGCGTGGTGTTCCCGGCCGGCCCGTTGGCGAGGCCGTGGTCCCCTCGGCGGGACACCCGTTCCTCCTGGAGCGGGACGCGCGAGGTCGCCTGGAGCGCAGGGCGAATACACGTCGCCCACCCGGGCCCGGCGAACTCGAGCTGGAGGTCTCCGTGGCCTCCCATGGAGGGCTCGAGTCCGAGCCGTGGGAAGCAGAAGGTGGCGTCATCGGGTGCAGTGGGCGCGTCGTCGCCGTGGGCGAAGGTGTGAAGGATGTCGTGCTCGGCGAGGAGCGGGTCGCGCTGGTGGCGTCGCGCCTCGGGTCTCACGTGTGTGTGCCCGTGGTGTGCACGGCCCTCCGCCCGTCGTCCTCATCACACGAGGACGCAGCGGCGCTCGCGGCGGCCATCCTTCCCGCCTGGTACGCGCTGTTCCACCTGGGCCGACTGGAGAAGCGGGGCCGCGTGCTGATTCTGGGGACTTCGAGCGGGCTCGGGAGGGCGGCGGTCAAGCTGGCCAGGTGGGTGGGGGCGGAGGTCTTCGCCGTGGCGACGACGACCGAGCAGCGAGCCTCGCTGCGGGAACTCGGAGCCGACCATGTCGTGGACCCGGGCGAGGAGACCTTCGTCACCCGGCTCCTGGCCGCGACGGGAGGAAGCGGAGTGGAGCTGGCCGTGGTCGCGCCGGGCGCTGTCGGACTCGACCGGAGCCTCGTGGTGCTGGGCGAAGGCGCGCGCGTCTTCGACCTGCGTGCGTCCTCCGTGCCGGCTCCCGTGGGGGATGCGAACGTCGCCTGGTGCGGAGTGGACGTGCCTGCCTTCGCCCGACGCAGGCCCGAGCGCTTTGCTCGTCTGTGGCAGGAGGTGAAGGACGCGTTCGAGGTGAGAGGCCTTCCCTCCGTCGCCTCCAGGGTGAACTCTTTCACCTTGAATCACCCGAAGGCGCGCGTGGTGGTCCCTTCGGTGGGTGCGAAGCGGCTTCGCGCCGATGGGACGTATCTCGTCACGGGTGGGCTCGGTGGGCTCGGCTTCGCGGTGGCGAAGTGGATGGTGGAGCAGGGCGCCGGTCACCTCGTGCTCATCGGCCGCGACACGGCCCTGACACCGGAGCAGCAGCAGGACGTGGCCGCGCTCGAGGCCGCCGGAGCGCGGGTGCGAGTGGCTCGGGCGGACGTGTCCGACCGCGCGCAGCTCGCCCGGGTGCTCTCGGAGACAGTCCGGGATGAGGCCCCGTTGCGAGGTGTCATCCACGCGGCTGGGGTGCTGGACGATGGTGTGCTGTCGCAGCAGACGGTGGAGCGGTTCCAGCGCGTCATGGCGCCCAAGGTGCGTGGAGGTTGGAACCTGCATGTCCTGACGCGCGAGGCGCCGCTCGACTTCTTCGTGCTGTACTCGTCGGCGGCCTCCCTGTTCGGAGCACCGGGGCAGGGCAACTACGTGGCCGCCAACGCCTTCCTCGACGCGCTCGCCCACCATCGTCGAGCGCTGGGGTTGCCGGGCCTGAGCATCAACTGGGGGCCCTTCTCGGAGGTCGGTCTGGCCGCGGCGCAGTCCAACCGGGGCGAGCGCCTGGCGCAGCGAGGCTCGGACAGTCTGACGCCCGCGGAAGGCCACGCGATTCTGGGGCGACTGCTGGATGGTGAGGTGACGCAGATGGCGGTCATGCCGCTGGAGCTGCGCAAGTGGGTGGAGTTCTATCCGCGCGCGCGGTCGTCCCCGTGGCTGTCGGAGCTGGTCCCCGCCGGCTCGGGCGCGGAGGCCCGCGAGCCGGGGAACGAGGCCCTGCTGGAGACGCTGAAGACCGCGTCTCCGAAAGAGGCACGGGCGGCCCTGGAGCAGTTCGTCCGCGAGCAGCTTGCCCGTGTCCTGCGACTGGACTCGGCGCGCATTGCTCCGGATGCGCCGCTCCAGGGTTTCGGCCTGGACTCCCTGATGGGGCTGGAGCTGCGCAACCGGCTGGCCGCGGGGCTGGCGCTGTCACTGCCCGCCTCGTTGATTTGGAAGCACCCGACGCTGGAGGCGCTCTGCGCGCATCTCCAGAGTGAAGTCATGGATCGCAACCTCGCCGAGACGCTCGCGCGTGCGGACGAGGGTACCAGGCCGGTGATGGATGCGGCCGCCGCTGACGATAACGAGGTCTTCGTTCTATGAGTGTCCGTGAGTTGTTGAGCACCCTCGCCGCCAGGGGTGTGCGCCTGCGTGTCGACGGAGAGAAGCTGGTGGTCGAGGCGGGCAAGGCCGTCCTCACTCCGGAGCTGCGCGCCGAGCTGTCCGCGAACAAGGGTGACATCCTGGCGTTCCTGGGGAAGCACTCCGCGCGCGAGGTGTCGTCGAGCGCGCCGGCGCTGCCGCTCGCGAGGCCCGAGGTCATCCCGTTGTCCAGCGGGCAGGAGCGGCTCTGGTTCCTGGACCGCCTCTCGCCCGGCACGGCGCAGTACAACGTCCATCTCGGTCTCCGGGCGCGAGGCGCGCTCGATACCGTGGCCCTTCGCCGGAGTCTGGAGGAGTTGGTCCGGCGACACGAGGTGCTCCGGACGCGCTTCCCGGAGGTGGAGGGCAGTCCCCGGCAGGTCATCGCGTCACCTGATGCGGGCGTGGCGCTGACCGTGGTGGAGCTGCCAGGGCTCACCGAGGCGCGGCGCGAAGAGGAAATCCAGCGGCGCTCGGATGCGGTGGCCCGGCAGCCGTTCGACCTCGCGGCAGGACCGCTCTTCCGAGTCACCCTCGTGGCCCTGGGCCCCGACGACCACGCCCTCTTCGTGACGAAGCACCACATCATCACGGATGGCTGGTCGCTCGGCGTCTTCGTGCGCGAGCTGTCGGCGCTGTACGCGTCCTTTGTCCGGGGACAGACGCCCGTGCTGCCGCCCGTGTCGATGCAGTTCGCCGAGTCGGCCCTGCGCGAGCGTGCGTGGCTGGCGGGGGAGTCGGGTGCCCGCGAGCGGACGTACTGGAAGGGGAAGCTCCAGGGGCTGCCGCCGCTCCAGCTCCCCGTGGACCATGCGGTCTCCACGTCCACGAGCCATCGTGGCGCCACCATTCCCGTCGCCTTCTCACCCGCGCTCAGCGAGGCCTTGAGGGAGCTGGCCCACCGGGAGGGTTGCAGCCTCTTCATGGTGCTCTTCGCCGCGTTCTCGGCGCTCCTGCACCGTTACTCAGGACAGCTTGATTTCGGTGTGGGAACGGTGATCGCGAACCGGGGAAACACGCCCGCGGACCTCCTCGGCTTCATCGCCAATACCCTCGCGCTGCGCTGTGATTTCTCGGGGGAGCCGACCTTCGCGCAGTGGCTGGCCCGCGCGCGCAAGGTCGTGCTGGAGGCGCTGGACCACCAGTCGCTGCCGTTCAGCGAGGTGGTGCAGGGAGTGGGCGCCTCGCGAGAGGGCGGACTCAACCCGCTGGTGCGCGCCTGCTTCACGCTGGAGAACATCCCCGCGCCCGTGCTGGAGCTGCCGGGGACGCGCTGGTCGTTCCTGAACGGCGCGCCGGACGGCAGCGTGGAGGGCGTCGCCAAGTTCGAGCTCTCGCTCATCCTGGCCTCGGGCGACAACGGCCTGGGCGGCATGCTCGAGTACTCGCGCGAGGTCTTCGACGCCTCGACGGCGGAGCGGATGGTGGAGCACCTCCAGGTCCTGCTGGAGGCCATCGTGGCCCGGCCGGAGGCACCCCTGTCGAAGCTGCCGCTGCTGTCCCCGGCGGAGCGCGGAAGGCTCCTCACCGACTGGAACGGTCCGGTGCTCGACGTCCCCGCGCTGTGCATGCAGCAGCTCGTGCAGGCCCAGGTGGAGCGGACGCCCCAGGCCGTGGCCGTGGTGAGCGGGCACACGCGGCTCACCTATGCCGAGCTCAATCGCCGGGCGAACCAGCTGGCGCATCATCTGCGACGGCTCGGTGTCCAGCCCGAGGCTCGCGTGGGCCTCTGTGTCGAGCGCACCGAGGACCTCGTCATCGGCCTGCTGGCCATCCTCAAGTCCGGAGGCGCCTACGTCCCGTTGGACCCCGCCTATCCGAAAGAGCGGCTGGCGCTGATTCTCGAGGATGCCCGGGTGCCGGTGCTGCTCACGCAGCAGCGTCTCGTCCCGGAGCTGCCCGCCACCCAGGCGCGAGTGGTGTGCCTGGATACGGACGCGCCGGCCATTGGCGCGGAGCCCGACACGAACCCCGAGCAGGTCACGAGTCCCGACGCGCTCGCGTATCTCATCTACACCTCGGGCTCCACCGGCAAGCCCAAGGGCGTGATGATTGACCACCGCAACGCCGTGGCCTTCCTGACCTGGGCCCTGAGCGTCTTCTCCCCGGAGGTGCTCGCGGGGACGCTGGCCTCGACGTCCATCTGCTTCGACCTGTCAGTCTTCGAGATTTTTGCGCCGCTGTGTCTGGGGGCGAAGGTCATCGTGGCGAAGAACGCGCTGGAGGTGTCGGAGCTCCCCGCGGCGCGGGAGGTGACGCTCATCAACACCGTGCCTTCGGCCATGGGCGCGCTGCTGCGAGCGGGCGCGGTGCCGTCCTCGGTGGTCATCGTGAACCTGGCGGGTGAGGCCCTCGCGGGGTCACTGGTCGACCACATCTACCAGCTCGGCCATGTGCGGGACGTGTTCAACCTCTATGGCCCGAGCGAGACCACGACCTACTCCACGTTCACCCGCGTGAGCCGTGGACAGACGCCGACCATCGGGCGCCCTGTCGGAAACACCCAGGTGTACGTGCTGGATGCGCACCGGGAGCCGATGCCCGTGGGCGTGCCGGGCGAGGTCTTCATCGGCGGCCACGGTGTGGCGCGAGGGTATCTGGACCGGCCGGAGCTGACCGCGGAGCGGTTCATCGCGTCGCCCTTCGCCGGAGGCACCAGCGAGCGTCTGTACAGGACGGGGGACCTGGCGCGGTGGTTGCCGGACGGACAGCTCGAGTACCTGGGCCGGATGGACCACCAGGTGAAGCTGCGGGGGTTCCGCATCGAGCTGGGCGAGATTGGCGCGGCCCTGATGGAGCACCCGAAGGTCCGTGACGCCGTGGTCGTCGTGCGTGATGGACTGGGGGCGGACAAGCAGCTCGTCGCCTACGTCGTCGGACGCGAGCAGAAGGCTCCCGAGCCGGCGGAGCTGCGCGACCACCTGAAGTCCCGGTTGCCGGAGTACATGGTGCCCTTCCTGTTCGTGAGCCTGGAGGCACTGCCGCTCACGCCGAACGGAAAGGTGGACCGTGCCGCGCTTCCGGCGCCGGAGCGTCCGCGCTCGGGGGCCGGCAAGGAGCACGTCGCGCCCAGGACTCCCGGGGAGGTGTCGCTGGCGGCCATCTGGCGCCAGGTCCTGGGGGTGGAGCAGGTGGGTGTCCATGACCACTTCTTCGAACTGGGCGGGCACTCGCTCTTGCTCTACCGGGTGCTCGTGCTCGCGCGGGCGGAGTCTGGAGCGGACATTCCGCTGCGGGCCTTGCTGCAGGCGCCGACGCTGGAGGAGATGGCACGGACCATCGAGGCCGCGAAGACGGGCTCGCTGCCGACCCACGACGTGGTGGCGGAGATGGAAGCGGATGCCGTGCTGGATGCGGCCCTGGAGCCAGGCGACGCACTGCCGCCCCTGACGGGCGCCGCGCGCACCCTCCTGCTGACCGGCGCCACGGGCTTCCTCGGGGCCTTCCTGCTGGAGGAACTCTGCCGCAAGACGGAGGCGCGCATCTATTGCCTGGTGCGCTCCAAGTCAGCGCAGGACGGCATGCACCGGATTCGCAAGAATCTGGAGAGCTACTCACTGTGGAGCGAGGCGCTGGCGTCGCGCATCGTTCCCCTCCAGGGGGACATCGGCCTGCCCCTGCTGGGCCTGTCCGAAGCGGAGTTCCAGCGACTCGCGGAGGAGGTGGACGCCGTCTACCACAACGGCGCGCTGGTCAATTTCCTCTACCCCTACGAGTCCATGCGCGCGGCCAATGTGCTCGGCACGCGGGAGATTCTCCGGCTGGCGATGCGCACGCGCATCAAGCCCCTGCACTACGTCTCCACCGTCTCCGTGTTGCCGCTGGGGCGCCAGACACCGATTCTGGAGGACGAGCCCCTGGAGGGGGCCGAGAGCCTCGTGGGTGGGTATGCCCAGAGCAAGTGGGTCGCCGAGAAGCTCGTGAGGGAGGCTTCGCGTCGTGGGCTCCCCGTGACGCTCCATCGACCGGGACGGGTGACGGGGCACAGCCGCACGGGGGCCTGGAACACGGATGACCTGGTGTGCAGGACCCTCAAGGGCTGCGTGCGGATGGGCAGCGCCCCTCGTGTCGAGGCCCTGCTCGACGTGACGCCCGTGGACTACGTCAGCAGCGCCATCGTGGACTTGTCCCTGCGCCCGGCGTCATTCGGACAGACGTATCACCTGGTCAACCCGCGGTTCGTGCGCGCCGATGAGATGTGGAGCCACATGCGCTCCTTCGGGTACGGGTTGCGAGTCCTCCCGTATGACGAATGGCTCGCCGAGCTGGGCGTCGCGGCTCCGTCCGACAGCGAGCTGGGAGATCTGCTCATGTTCCTCCAGCAGGTGCCTCCGGAGGACCGGAGCGTGGGCGGGCCGCGGATGGTGGTCTGCGACAGCGGGAACACGCTGAAGGCCCTGGGAGGAACGGGGACGGCCTGTCCCTCGGTGGATGCCTCCCTGATTTCAACCTACCTCTCGTCCCTGGTGCAGCGCGGCTTCCTCGCTGCCCCCGGGACGCGGTAGCACCCGCCTGTGTGACGCGCGCCAGGAGTCCGGGCGATGAACCGCCTGGGCTCCGGGGCTGTCTTCTCCAGCTGACGTCCGAGCAGGGCGGTGACACCGTCCAATCACAAGGCCAACACAGGACGTGATGGCGGCTCCGCGTGGGCCTCGCGACGTCGCGCCCAGGGATTCACGCAGTCACACCACGTCTGCTTTCAGCACGGCGGCATGCACCCCACGCGACAGTCCGCGTGGGCACGCGTGTCGGGAGCTACTTGCGCAGCAGCGTCCCCTCGAAGAAGAACGCGACGCACGCGGCCAGGATGAGCCACGTCCACAGCGGCACGGTCGGCCGGTCCTCGTCACCGCTGGACGCCTTCACCGTCTCCTCACCGAAGTACGCGGTGAGGGTGTCCTGCGGCACGCGCGTCAGGTCGCTCTCCGCCGGGTCGAGCATCGCCGCGAAGGACAGCGCCGGCTGCATCTTCCCGTCCGCGCCCAGCACCGAGTACGCCCCCGGCTCCAGCACCGGCCCCGCCACGACCGAGCCGTCCGGCTGCTCCTTCACCGGCAACTCGCTCCCATCCGGCGCCTTCACCGCCGTCACCTTCTGCGAGCCCTCCGGCCGCAGCGTCACCTGCTCACCCACGCGCACGCGCACCTCCTCGCGCTCCTCCAGTGAGCCGGTGAGGTACGCCGCGAAGCGCTGCATCAGCGGCAGGAAGCTGGTGCGGATGGCGAAGTCACTCCAGTCACGGTCCACCGTGCTGGTGAACATGGCCACGCGGCCCTTGCCCTTGCGCATCACCGCCACCGCGGGCGCCCCGTCCTCGTACGTGGCCAGCACCTGGCTCGCGCCGGGCGACGCCGGGTTGTCCGCCTCCAGCAACACGTACCGGTAGAAGCGCGCGCCGATGAGCCCCTCCTCCGCCCGCCCCGTGAAGGGCGAGAAGAGCACGTGCTCCTGCTTCACCTGCGCCAGCCGCGCCGCCTTCGTCTCCGCTTCCGGGTCCGTCTCGCGCTCCGCGCTGGTGCGCACCACGCGCAGCGGCCTGGGCAACACCGCCCCCAACCGCTGGTTGTAGTCCTCCGTGTTCACCCGGTCGCCCATGCTCAGGAACAGCCCGCCGCCGTTCTCCACGAAGGCCGCCAGCCGAGCCGCCTCCTCTGGAGTGGGCGCCGGCACGTTCAACAGCAGCACCAGGTCGTACGCGGCGAAGTCCTCGCGCAGCCCCACCTCCGAGTCACGCACCGCGACTTCCACCGGAGAGCCGGGCGCCGTCAGCGCCGCGTCCACGAAGAACGCCTCGTCGCGGTAGCGCGTCGCATGGGGCGCCCCATTCACCACCAGCGCCTTGAGCGCCTTGGGTACCGGCAACACGAACGCCCGTCGGTCATCCTCCGCCAGCGAGTCCGACGCCAGCGTCACCTGGCCCACCACCGTGCCGCCTTGCGGGAAGCGCACCGTCAGCGCTTTCTGCGTGGTGCCACCCGCGGGCACGTCGACGAAGCCCTTGGCCAGCGTCGTCTCGCCCGTGCGCACCGCGGCCTCCAAATCCTTGGCCGCCTCCGTCCCGAAGTTGCGCACCGTGAAGGTGAACTGGAACGAGCGCGGCCCCGCCTGGAGCGCGGGCTCCACCTTCAGGTCCACAATCGCGTGGTTGTTGAGCGCCTCGCGTCCCTCGGCCACGTCGCGCAGCACGACTTCGGGCTTCACCGGCGCCCCCGTGGGGCCCTTCACCGTGGGCGGCGGCGCCTCCAGCCGGAACGCCGAGGCCGCCATGTCGGAGACCACCACCAGCCGCTTGGCGGCCATGGGGTTCTCCTCCAGCGAGCGCGAGGCCATCTCCATGCACCGCGACAGGTCCGCCGCCCCATAGGTCGGCTTCGCTTCATCTACGAGTCCCCGCAACCGGGCCCGGTCGAAGCCCGGCGGCGGAGGCGCGGCGGGGGAGCTGGTGCACACCAGCACCGTGGCGGGCTCCTCGGGCAGCAGGTCCTTGAGCGCGTCGCGCGCCTCGTCCCGTCCTCGCTCGAAGAGCGACGTGCCGTCCGTCCAACGCATGGACAGCGACGCGTCCAGGATGATGGCCGTGGCGGCCGGGCCCTTCACCACCTGCGCGGCGTGCGCGTCACGGCTCAGCTCCGGCCGGGCGAGCGCGATGGGAATCGCCAGCAGGATGAGCGTGCGCAGCGCGTACAACAGCAGGCGCTTGAGCTTGAGTCGGCTGGCGGTGCGCTTCTGGCTGCGCAGCACGAAGGCCAGCGGGCCGAACGGATGGGGCCTCGGCCGACGTCGGTCGAACAGGTGCACCAGCAGGGGGATGAGCGCGCCCAGCGCGCCCAGCAGCATCCACGGATTGCCAAACGTCACCCGCGCCTCCCGCGTCGCCCCAGGTAGCGCAGCAGCACGTCGTCCAGCTTCTCGTCGGTGCGCACCAGCTCGTAGTCCACGTCCGCCTCCGCGCACGAGGCCTTCACGCTGGCCAGGAAGGCGTGGAACTCCTCCAGGTAGCTCTCCTTGATTTCGCGCGGATTCACCTCGATGCGGCCCTCACCCTCCATGTCCAGGAAGAGCGTGGGGTCATCGAAGGGGAACGTCAGCTCCGCCGGGTCCACGACATGGAACAGCGACACGTCGTTCTTGCGCTGCCGCAGCGCGAGCACCCGCTTGAGCGCGTCCTGCTTCTCGTCGAGCAGGTCCGACAGGACGATGACGGTGGAGCGCCGGGGCAGCACCTCCGCCAGGTGGTCCGCCGCGCTGCCCAGGTCCGTGCCTCCGCCCGGCGTCGTGGCGTCCAGCGTCTCCAGCAGCACGTTGAGGTGGCCTGCCGAAGCGCGCGGCGGCACGTCCTTCCACTTGCCGCCGGTGAGCAGCGCCAGCCCCGCCGCGTCCTGCTGACGCACCAGCAGGTAGCACAGCGCTCCCGCCAGCGTGGTGGCGACCTCCAGCTTGTTCAACGCGCCGCTGCCGTAGCCCATGGAGGCGGACGCATCCACCACCATGACCGAACGCAGGTTCGTCTCATGCTCGAAGCGCTTGACGTAGTACTTGTCGAACTTGCCGTACGCCTTCCAGTCCAGGTGGCGCAGCTCGTCGCCGGGGGCGTATTCCTTGTGCTCGGCGAACTCCACGCTCTGCCCCTGGTGGGGACTCTTGTGGAGGCCGGACAGCACCCCCTCCATCACCGCGCGGGCACGCAGCTTCACGCCCTTGAGGCGGGCCAGCGTCTGGGCATCGAGCAGCACGCGGCGCTAGCCCTTCACCACCGTGAGGAGCTGGTCGATGAGCTTCACGGAGGTGATGCCCTCGCTCTCCGCGGTGAAGTTGGGCAGCACGCGGTGACGCAGCACCGGCCGCGACAGCGCCCGCACGTCCTCCACCGTGGCCACGAAGCGGCCGTGGAGAATCGCGCGCGCCTTCGCCGCGAGCACCAGGTACTGGCTGGCGCGAGGGCCCGCGCCCCAGGACACGTTCTTCGCCACGAAGTCCGGCACGCCGGGCTCCTTGGGGCGGGTGTTGCGCACCAGCTCCACCGCGAAGCGCACCACGTGGTCCGGCACCGGCACGCGCCGCACCAGCTCCTGCAGCGCGAGGATGCGCTCGGGCGACAGAATCTTCTCCAGCTTCGGCTGCTCGCCGCCCGTGGTGCTCTTGACGATCTGCACCTCTTCCTCGGCCGTGGGGTAGCCCACGTCGACGAGGAACATGAAGCGGTCCAACTGCGCTTCCGGAAGCGGGTACGTGCCTTCCTGCTCAATCGGGTTCTGGGTGGCGAAGACGAGGAAGGGCAAATCCAACGGATACGTCCGACCGCCCGCGGTGATGCGGTACTCCTGCATGGCCTGGAGCAGCGCGGCCTGCGTCTTGGGCGGCGTGCGGTTCACCTCATCCGCGAGGATGATGTTGGCGAACAGCGGCCCCTGCACGAAGCGGAAGTTGCGCCGGCCGGTGGTGCGGTCCTCCTCCAGGATGTCCGTGCCGGTGATGTCCGACGGCATCAGGTCCGGAGTGAACTGGATGCGGTTGAAGGAGAGGTTGAGGACGTCCGCCAGCGTGGAGATGAGCAGCGTCTTGGCGAGGCCGGGCACGCCGACGAAGAGGCAGTGGCCCCGGCTGAAGAGCGAGATGAGCAGGTGCTCGACGACTTCCCGCTGGCCGACGACGCGCTTCTCAATCTGGCCGACGATGGCGTTTCGAGCCTCGGCGAGCTCCTCGACTGCGCGGAGGTCGTCGCTCGAGGGGTCGGGCACGGGACGTGGGGCGGGGGCGGCGCTTTCCATGGAAGGAGTCTCTTAATTCGCGGGCGGCGCCCGGACCAACGGTTTCCTCCTTCCGAGCAGCCGAGTCGTGAGGTGGCAACCGTTGGAGCGGGGGGCTATTCCGCTGCCATACACTCTGGAACAGGCCCGTAAGGGGCCTGGGCCCCCTCCGTGCCTGCACGCCCCCCGAGCAGGGCCAGCCCCCCGAGGGGCAGGGGGAATGCCGCCTCGCGGACACGCTGCTTACCGTCTCCGGAGAACCGGCCTCCGACGGACGGCGGCCGTCTCCGGGGTGCGCGCATGCGGTTTGAGCGAGCGGGACGTTGGTTCCACGGCTGGCGGGTGATGGGGCCCGTGGCCCTCCTCTGGGGGGCCGGGCTGGCGTGTGGCTCCCAGCAGGACGCTCCCGAGCCCCCCGGGGAGACCGCCGCGCCCGGAGCCGACGGGGTGGCGCCGTCCGGGCCGGAAACGCCGCCCTCGGAGTCCACTTCGCCGCCCTCGGGCGCGCTGCCGGAGGGCACCCTCTGGGAGACCCGCGTGGGTGGGCCGCAGGACGACACGCCGTCGGGCCTCGCCGTGGGACGCGGCGGCGACGTGGTGATGGTGGTGTCGCAGACACCCCGGCAGGACGCCGACCGCGAGCCGGTGGAGGGAGAGCTGCTGGCGGTGGAGCTGGCGCGGTATTCGCCGGAGGGGACGTCGCACTGGGTGCAGGACTTTCCCCGGGAGCGGCTCTCGGAACTGAGGGTGGCGGCCTCGCCGGGCACGGACGGCGCGGTGTTCCTCACCGGCAATGCGTTCCTGTATCCGGCGAACTTCGGGCTGGGCGCGGCGCAGGACGGCTTCGTGGTGCGCTTCAACGCGGAGGGGCGCGCGACGTGGCAGCAGCGCGTGGGGCAGAAGGCGCGGGCGGTGGCGGCGGACCCGGCCGGGGGCGTGGTGGTGGCGGGCGAGGAGTGGGAAGGCGAGGTGCAGGACCCGGTGCTGACGCACTACGCGGAGGACGGCTCGGTGCGCTGGACGCGGCGGCTCACCGGGACGGGCGAGGGCACGGCGCTGCACGCGGTGGCGCTGGCGCCGTCGGGGCAGACGGTGCTCGCGGGGCAGCTCTCCGACACGCTGGAGGTGGATGGCGAGTCATTCGGCGCCAAGGGCCGGCGCGGCTTCGTGGTGCTCGCGTTCGACGAGGCGGGGAAGTTGGTGTGGGGACGGGAGCTGCCGGGCGCGAAGGGGCGGGTGACGTCGGTGGCGGTGGGGCCGGATGGCGCGGTGACGGTGGCGGGGGACTTCACGGGCCTGCTCGTGTGGGGCGGCACGTCGCTGGGGACTCAAGGACCGTTCGTGCTCGGCGTGGGCGCGGAGGGCGAGGTGCGCTGGCTGAAGCAGCCGGAGTGCGGCGACCAGGCGTCGGAGGGTGTCGCGGCGGCGGTGGATGACGCGGGCGCGGTGATGGTGGCGTGCGGTGACGTGCTCACGCGCTACGCGGCGGATGGGACGCAGCAGGGCGAGCGCAAACTGCCGGCGGAGGGCTGCGCGAGTGGCGAGTGCTCGCTCGCGGTGACGGGGCTCGCGATGGTGCCCGGGCGCGGACTGGCCGTCGCGGGCTGGCAGCGCGATGGCGGCGGGGACGGGTGGAACCAGGACGCGTTCCTGCGGGTGGTGACGCCGGAGTGAGTGGGCCCGGACGTTCGCCCGCGAGCGTCCCTCCACGTCTCCGCATCAATCTGAAGCGGACCTCAGGTGCCATGCGCACGCTCGGGGTTGCTCGGATGTTTGTGTAAAATTCGAGAGACATTGCTCACTGCTCCGTCGTGACGGTGTTGTGTGTTGCTCGCAGTCGGACACATGGAGTTCCTGGGATGGAACTCAAGCGATAGCCAAGGCCGGAATTCGGTATTTCGCGGTAAACACCGAGTCGAAGCCGACGAGCCCTGTATTCATCCCATCCTGGAAAGAGACACCATGAGTCCCTTGAGAGTCGTTGCATCCCTGTCGCTGTGGGGCGTGCTGTCAGCCTGTGGCGGCGGCACGTCACCCGACGAGGTATCCGAGACAGCTTCCAGCAAGGCCGCGCTGGACTGCGCCGCCATGAGCGCGCCGGTGTATCACCGCATCCGGGCGAGCAACGGCGACAGCCTCTACACGCTCAACGCGAACGAGGCGGCCAGCGCCGCGACGAACTACGGCTACACCGATGACCGGGGCGTGGCCTTCCGCGCCGCCGCCGTCGCGGGCCCGGGCCTGTCCACGGTGTATCGGTTGTACAGCCCGAGCCGGAACGAGCACTTCTGGACCATCGACGCGGCGGAGAAGCAGCAGCTCGCGACGCAGGGCGGGTTCACCACGGACGAGGGGACGGGCTTCTTCGCGTCGACGACGGCGGAGCCGTGCCTGGTCCCTGTCTATCGCTATGCGAACGACACGCTGCGCAAGCACCGCTTCGCGACGACGGCGGCGGAGCGCTCGGCGCTGAGCGCGGCGGGGTGGGTGGACGAGGGCATCAAGTTCCACGCGGCGCCCACGACGGCGCAGCCCGTGGATACGAAGTTCACCCTGGTCATCATCCCGGACACGCAGAACGAGCTCATCTCGCAGTCCACGCTGATTGACCACCGGATGCAGTGGCTGGCGGATAACAAGGACGCGCTCGACATCCGCTTCGTGGGCCACACGGGCGACATGGCGAACTGGGACACGGCGGACCACATCCAGTACGTTCGGGCGAGCAACGCGTTCCAGAAGCTGGATGCCGCGCAGATTCCCTATGCCATCGCCATTGGCAACCATGACACCGCGGCGACGTGCCCCGGTGGCAGCGCGTGCCCTGGCAATGTGAATGCGAACCTCCGCAACACCACCACCTTCAACACGTACTTTCCGACGACGCGGTTCCGCGCGCTGGCGGGCGTGTTCGAGGCGGGCAAGTGCGACAATGCCTATCACACCTTCACGGCGGGCGGGCTGAACTGGCTGGTCATCAACGTGGAACTCTGGGCGCGGACGAATGCGGTCAACTGGGTGAAGAGCGTCGTGGAGCAGCACCCGCGTCACAACGTCATCGTGCTGACGCACTCGCACCAGACGAGTGGGGGCGGCATCGAGCAGGGCAATGGCGGGTATGGAAACAACAGCCCGCAGTACGTGTTCGACACCGCGCTCAAGCCGTACGCCAACGTGCGGTTCATCTTCTCCGGGCACGTGGGCACGGCGGCGTACAGCGAAGTCACCGGCACGCAGGGGAACAAAATCTACCAGATGCTGACCACGTACCATGACGGGTCGTCGAACCCGACGCGGCTCATCGAAATCGACACCGCGGCGAACACGTTCTCCTCGCGGGTGTACCTGCCGTACACCAACGTGGAGAAGCAGGATGGAACGAAGTTCACCATCTCCAACGTGAACTGGGTGCGCTGACGAAGCGAAGGGGCCGGCACGCCAGCAGGCCGGCCCCTTCCTCCGTCGTGTCCTGTCAGTCCTCCCGGTAGAGGCACACCCAGGGGACAAGACACCGCATCGGTGGCGCCGTAAGCTTCGCTGATGATGCCGAGGCGACACCTGCAGCTGCTCCTCACCCTCGTGCTGCTGGGAGGCCTTCTTGGCTTCTTCGCGCTGTGCGACTCCGTGGATGCGGTGTCGTATCTGCTGTCCTGGAATGCCGTCATCCTCAGTCTGGGATTGGGGCTCGGGGTCTATGGCTCCCGGTCGGCCCCCCGGGGGTTCCGTGTGGGGCTCCTGGTGGCCTTCGTCGGTGGCGTGGTGGGCATCCGCCTCACCGAGTGGAACTCCCGCAAGCCCTTCCTCCGAGACTTCTCCTTGCTTCGGATTGGCATGACGCGCGGTGAGGTCGAAGCCGTGATGGGCCGCTACATCGAGGGAACGGGCTGGCCCGCGAATCCCTACGTGCGGCCAGAAGCGCCTCATGGAATGGGGAGCGAGCACGCGAGAGATGCCAGACGGAGCCCGGGTGGCGCCTTGGAGCTCAAGGACAGCGTGGTCTACCGGCACACCCACCAGGGATGGGGCGACTCTGACTGGGGAATCGTGCGCTTCGAAGCGGGCCGGGTGGCTGAGCTGTCCTTCTCGCCTGACTGAAGCCGCACCGGCGTTCGTGGCGTCGAAGCACCTGCGAGGTGAGCGGGCCCGTCGAGTCGGGTGACACCGGCCCGCTCACGCGATGCTCATGGCTCAGGGCAGTTCGAGCTGGCAGGTGGCGTTGCAGCCGTCGAGGCTCCGGAGGTTGCCGTCATCGCACTGTTCCCCTTCGACGAGGTGAACGATGCCATCGCCGCAGCGAGGACCCCTGACGCAGCCTGGGGCGCACTGGCTGTAGCCACCGTCGTTGATGCCGTCATCACACTGCTCACCGGGGTCCGTGGTTCCGTTGCCGCAGAGGGGCTCCGGGTCGGGCCCGGGCACGCACTGGGTGCGTCGCGAGGGACGGAAGAAGTTGTTGAGCCCCAGCCGATACGAAGACGCCCGGGTGTGGCGCTCGGCCTGGAACACCGCGAGCTGGTAGGTGCCGCCCACGATGAGGCCCAGCTGGCTTGCGCGCTGTGACAGGGTGAGGGAGGCGGTTTCGGCCGCGTGGATTCCGCCCAGGTCCACCGCGAGGATGCCGTTGATGAACACCCAGACATCGTCATCGCCACGGAAGGTGAGGACCTCGTCACCCCGGTACTCGAACCAGTAGCGCGTCTCGCTGGTGAAGTTGAAGTTGTGGAGCTGGGCGGGGGAGCTGTTGTCCGCCCGGAGAGGCTCGTGTCCGGAGGCCACCCAGCCCGCTGTGTCCAGGGGGAAGAAGGTCTGGTCGTCGAACAGGTATTGGCCAATGGCCTGCCGGGGGAGGTCCAGGGTGCCAATGACGGTCTGGTTCACGTTGGGCACGTCTCGGAACCACTGGTCGAAGGCCGCCTTGCCGTGGGTGGTGGCGGAGGCCATGGAGGTCTTCGCGTAGACGGGTTTGCCCTGGGCATCCAGGGTGGTGGCCACGATGCCCTTCTCACTGCCGAGGGCGTTCTCGAAGTCGATGTGGCCCCGGGGGAGTGAGCCCGTCGCGAGCAGGTCGTACCCGCGGAAGTCGCGGTAGACGATGGGGAGGGACAGCTGCGCGGGAGGGAGGTCGTCGACGGCCATGCAGACGAAGCCCGGCTCGAACTCGCAGGTCGGCGAGCAACCGTCGTTGGCGAGCGTGTTGCCGTCATCGCACTGCTCGGACCTCAACTGGCCGTCGCCGCACACATTCTCGCAGACTCCGTTGGAGCAGACAGGCTCGCGCGTGCACAGCGGTGTACAGCCATCGCCCAGGTCGTTGTTGCCGTCGTCGCACTCCTCCGAGGGGTGCTTGAGGGCATCACCGCAGACAGCGGGGCCGGCATCGGGTTCGGTCCCTGTTCCGGCATCGACGCCCGCGTCAGTTCCCGCGTCGTCGCCTGGCTCTCCGCAGCCCGGCTCCAGGTCAACAGTGGGGGCTTCCTGCGCGCCCCGCATCCGGTCCGGGGCCGTCTCCGAGTCGTCCTCCCTTCCGCACGCGAACAGTGAGAGGACCAGGGAGGCGAGCAACACGCTCGCGAAGCGCAAGGGAGTACGATGATGGGGTGTCATGGGCAGTGGGTGTCTGGGGTTGGTGAACGGAGTCCACGCGGCTCCGCACGGATGGGCCATCCTGCCCGACGGCCCTGACATGCCCTGTTGCCCGGCTGTTATCTGACTTGCTCAAGAACCTTGATTGTAAATGTAGTTCGATGTGGCTCGTGAGCAGGCGCCGGCCTACTTGTGGACGAGGAGGTAGTTGGCGGTGCCGCTGTGCCAGATGCCGTCCCGGTTGTTCCAGGGGCGCAGCTTGTACCGGGCGACGACCTGCCACGTGTACTGGTTGATCTGCACCACGTAGCACTCAAACTTCAGGAGTGCGTTGTCGCCCTCGGAGCCGGGCTCCTCGAACCCCATGTCCCGAGGGGACACGTGGATGACCCAGTCATTCACCGAGCCGGAGGGGACGGTGATGTAGTTGCCGTCGGAGGCCGTTCCGGTGCGCGCGTTCTGCGCGAAGCTCTCGCCCGCATACAGACACGTGAAGACAGAGAGCATGGCCAGGAAGGAGAGGCTGGTTCGACGCGACATGGAAACTCCGGGGGTGGGCGCGGGCGTACCGAGACCCGCTTGGGCAGCCAAGCTAGGCCTCCGTTGCGAGGATTCAACTGGCCAGCACCCGGGGACGGGGTTTTCGTAAGTCATTGAATGGGCGTGAGTCGTATGCCCGATTCTTGAGAGTCGAGTGGCCAGCTCAGTCCAGAAGGGGCCGGCGAGACAGGCCGGCCCCTTCATTTCATCCGTGCGTCACGGGGCGTTGAGTTGAGCCCGGTTCAGGAAGGTCCCCTGGTGATTGGCTATCAATAGGGGGGGATCTGGGGTGCGCACTCATGCATGTAGGGACACTCCGCGCACCACTGGTCCACGATGCCGCTGCAATCGTTGTCGAGGCCGTCGTAGCAGATGTCCATCGAGCCAGGGAAGACGCCTCCGTTCGAGTCATCGCAGTCAGAGTCAAGGTCGACATAGCCAGAAGGTTGGCCGCAGGCCTGGATGGAGATGTTGTAATTGCCATTGCCGTCTCCATCCGCATCCCGGTACCAGGTCTGGGTGGCAAGCCCCTCATCCACGGCGCTGTCGCAGTCGTTGTCCATGGAGTCACATGTCTCCGTCGCGTTGGGGTGGATGTTGGGGTTGCCGTCGTGGCAGTCCCCGGTTTGAGTGGTGTGGAACTGGATGAGGCAGCCCATCGTGCCCGGATGGCTGGCGGAGCCGTAGCCGTCGTGGTCCGCGTCCGGATAGAGCCTGCGCAGGGCTCCTTCATCCACCTCCCCATTGCAGTTGTTGTCGGCGAAGTCGCAAATCTCGGCGGCTCCGGGATTCCGGCTCGCCGAGGAGTCGCTGCAGTCATCGGCGTTCGCCACATAGCCGCCAGGCTGGGTGCAGGAGGCGGTCGGTAGGGTGGGGTTGCCGTAGCCGTCCGCATCCGCATCCCGATAGAAGGTGAGCAGCACGCCTTCGTCCGCGGAGCCGTTGCAGTTGTTGTCCAAGCCGTCGCAGCTCTCCGTCCTCCCGGGAGAGACATTCGAGCGGGCGTCGTCGCAGTCGGAGCTGTTCGCGACGTAGCCGCCGGGCCGGGCACAGGTGGACGCGGAGAGGCTCGAGGCGCCGTATCCATCGCCATCCGCATCCCGGTACCACGTGGGAATCACGCCTTCATCCGCCTGCCCATTGCAGTTGTTGTCCACGGAGTCGCAGACCTCCGAGGCGCTGGGACGGATGCTCGCGCTGCTGTCGTTGCAGTCGGTGGCATCCGCGACATATCCACCGGGCCGCGAGCAGGCCTGGGTGGGCAGGCCCGCGTTGCCATACCCATCACCGTCGGCGTCACGATAGAAGGTGGACTGCACCCCCTCGTCCGCGGCGCCGTTGCAGTTATTGTCCACCGAGTCGCAGACCTCCGTGGCGCCGGGACGAATGCTCGCGCTGGCGTCGTTGCAGTCGGTGGCATCCGCGACATAACCACCGGGCCGCGAGCAGGCCTGGGTCGGCAGGCCCGCGTTGCCAGCCCCGTCACCATCGGCGTCACGGTAGAAGGTGGACTGCACGCCCTCGTCGGTGGCGCCGTTGCAGTTGTTGTCCGCACCGTCACAGACCTCCGTGCCCCCGGGGCGGATGCTCGCGCTGGTGTCGTTGCAGTCGCTGGCGTTCGCCGCGTACCCACCGGGCTGGGCGCAAGCGTGTGTCGGCTGGCTTGCGTTGCCGTACCCGTCACCATCCGCGTCCCGGTAGAAAGTCGACGTCACGCCTTCGTCCGTGACGCCGTCGCAGTTGTTGTCCACCGAGTCGCAGACCTCCGAGGCGCCAGGACGGACGCTCGCGCTGGCGTCGTTGCAGTCAGTGGTGTCCGTCACGTATCCAGCGGGCCGTGAGCACGCCTGGGTGGGCAGACCCGCGTTGCCGTGACCGTCCCCATCCGCGTCCCGATAGAACGTCGACGTCACCCCTTCATCCGTGGAGCCGTCGCAGTTGTTGTCCACGGCGTCGCACGTCTCCGTCGCGCCCGGCCTGATGCTGGCGCTGGTGTCATTGCAGTCACCGGCAATCGACACGTGCCCCGCGGGCTGGTCGCACTTCTGCGAGGTGCTGGAGGCCATGCCGTACCCGTCGCCATCGGCGTCGCGGTACCACGTCTGGGTGGCGAGGCCCTCGTCAGCGGAGCCGTTGCAATTGTTGTCGGCGCCGTCACAGGCCTCCGTCGCGCCCGGCTGGATGCTCGCGTTGCCGTCGTTGCAGTCGCTGGCGTTCGACACGTAGCCGGAAGGTCGCGCACAGGCCTGCATCGACTGCGCCGCGCTGCCGTAACCGTCCCCATCCGCGTCGCGGTACCACGCGCTCATCAGGCCTTCGTCGACCTGGGTGTCGCAGTCGTTGTCCACGCTGTCGCAGACCTCGCTGCCACCGGGCTTGATGGCCGCGTCGCCGTCGTTGCAGTCGACCGCGTTCGACACGTGGCTGGGAGGTTGACGGCAACCCTGGACGGCCTGCCCGACAGCGCCGAAGCCGTCTCCGTCCTGATCGCGATACCACGCCTGCGTGGCCAGCCCTTCGTCCGCCTGTCCATCGCAGTTGTTGTCCACGGCGTCGCACACCTCCGTGGCGCCGGGGTGCAGGCTCGGCTGGACATCGTCGCAGTCACCCGCGTTCGGCGCATGGCCCAGGGGCCGAGCACACGCCTGCGTCGACTGGGACGTCACGCCGTAGTTGTCGCCGTCCTGGTCCCGGTACCACGCCTGGAAGGTGAGCTCCTCGTCCGACTGACCGTCGCAGTCATTGTCCAGGCCATCGCATGTCTCCGACGAGGCGGCCTGCTTCTGCACGCACTCGATGGCACCATGGGAGCAGTGCGTCACGCCGTCACCACAGACGCCCTGGGCACCCGTGGGGCACGCCACCAGGCCGCCAGGGTTCTCCTCGTCCGCCTGTCCATCACAGTCATTGTCCAGGCTGTCGCACGCCTCCGTGGACGCAGCCTGGTTTTGTGTGCAGACCACGCTTCCTTGCGTGCAGGCCGTGGTGCCCGCCGCGCACACGCCGGGCAGTCCCGTGGCGCAGCCCTCGCCGCCGCTCGGGTTGCCGTCGTCCGCCTGTCCGTCACAGCTGTCATCCACGCCGTTGCACTGCTCCGGTGCGCCCGGATAGGTGGTGGGCATGTAGTCGTCGCAGTCGATCTCCTCGACGAAACCGGGAGACGGTGTGCAGGCGGACTCGAAGAAGAACTCATCTCCGAAGCCATCCATGTCCCCGTCGAAATAGAACGTGTTGGTGAGCAGCGTGGACGTGGGCGTCGTCGTCGGCGTGGTGGACGCGAGGGTGGTGGTGCCGAGCTGTCCATGGCTGTTGTTGCCCCAGGCCCACACGGGACAGCCCGGTCTCACCGCCACCACGTGCTGGGCTCCCGCGGAGATGGAGGTGGCGTCAGTGAGCCCTGTCGCGTCCACCGGCGTGGCGCTGTTCACCGTGGTGCCATTGCCGAGCTGGCCCGAGGCGTTGTGGCCCCACACCTTCACGAAGCCGTTGCCCATGATGACGGTGGACGTGTTGTGGCCCGCCGCGATGGCCGTGGCCGCGAACACGCCTCCTACCGGCGAGGGCGACAGTACGGGCGTGGGGGTAGCGCTGCCGGTCCCTGTCTGCCCGAAGGTGTTCTGGCCCCAGGCCCACACATTGCCGAACTGCTCGTCGATGATGAGCGAGTGGCCCGCTCCCGCGGCCATCGCCCTGGCGCGCGGAATTCCCGCCACCCGCGTGGGCGTCAGCACCATCGAGGGCGAGGTGCTTCCGGTGCCCACCTGCCCGGCGCTATTGAAGCCCCAGGCCCAGACCTGCCCGTCCGCGTCCAGTGCGAGGGTGTGATTCAAGCCCGCGGCGATGGCGCGAATGGTCGGCAGTCGCGTCACCTGGAAGGGCGAGGGCACCGATGCGCTCGTGGCCCCCGTGCCCAGCTGTCCCGAGGCGTTCTGTCCCCAGGCCCAGACCTGTCCGTCCAGTGACAGGGCCAGGCAGAAGCTGCCATTGGCCGCGATGGCCTGGATGTTGGACAGCCCGGGCACCTGGGTGGGCACCAACACGAGGCCGCCTGTGTTCCCGAGCCCTGCTTGACCTGAGGCATTCTGGCCCCAGGTCCAGACATGTCCATCCACATCCAGCGCCAGGGAGTGGGCCGTGCCGGCGGCGACGGCCTTGATGGGGGGAAGCCCGTACACCCGGGTGGGCTGCGGCAGGGCCGCGGGGGTGATGCTGCCCGTCCCCACCTGTCCGAACGAGTTCTGTCCCCAGGCCCAGACCTCTCCGTCCTTCTTCAGGAACAGGGAGTGATAGGCGCCTGTCGCCACCATGCGCGGCACTCGCACGGAGGAGAGCCCTTGTCGCTTCGTGGTGAGGCTTGTCTCCTCGGAGACCTTCGGGGCGAGCTCCGGCTCTTCCCCGCAGCTCACGGATGCGACGACGACGAGGACCGCGCACAACACGCGGACTCGTGACGCTTCAGAACATGGACTTTTCAAGGCACGGCTCCTGAGGGCCAACCCAGACCCGGCCTCCCTCGGGTCATGGATGTTTTTGCTGGGGGAGTCCCGCCGGATAAGGCCTGAGTCAGACAGGTCCTTCGGGGTGTCTGAGATACCCCGGATATGGTTGCGAACCGGAGGGAGCGGGAGGCGGAGCCTTTGTCGCCCGAGATGGATTTCCTGGGACAGCGTGCCCGTCATCCATGGGACTGGCTGTCTTGCCAATGTCTTGCAGTCTGGATTATGAAGAGAGGTCTTCGTCGACTGGCTGGTGGAAGGTGGACTCCGGTCGCGATGCGGTCGTGACGCTTCATGTTTCCGAACCGTGCGCCGACGACCCGGGTGGTCAGCCATGTCCTTTCCGCCAGCGCGGCGGCGAATCCCAGCGGGGGCATATCCCCCATGTCTGGAGTTGAGTGAGCTCTATCTCCGACATGGGCGGGCCTTGCGTCAGCGGGCGCGGGCGTTGCTCGGAGGCGTGGACGAATCCGAAGACGTGCTCCAGGACGTCTTCCTGGCCATGCTGGCCAGCCCGGAGCTGCACCGGGGAGAGGCGTCGGTCTTCACGCTGCTGTCCCAGATGGTGACGCACAAGGCCCTGGACCGGTACCGGGCGCGAGCGCGCCGTCTGGTCTGGCACGCCCGACTGGGAAGTGAGGCCCGCTCCGATGATGGGGGCGAGAGCCTTCAGCGCGTCGAGGCAGCCAGGGATTTGCGTTGGATGGTCCGTTCCACGCCTGCCCAGGTCCTCACCGCCGCCCGCCTGCACTTCGTCGAGGGACACACGCAAGGCGAGGTCGCCGAGGTGCTCGGCGTGTCTCGAAAGACGGTGGTGCGCCTGCTCAAGCGACTGTGGGTCCAGGCCCGCTGCTGAGCGGCGCGCTGCCCAGCTTCAAATCCTTGTGCAGCCCCGCGTCGCGACTCACGCGCCAGATTTTCTGGTCCAGGTAGTAGTGGTGCAGCGCGAAGCCCCAGATGAAGCCCGACATGAAATCTCTCAGCGTCAGGCCCGCTCCCAGCGCGAGCTTCGCGTCGAACCCGCCACAGCCCGGATGCGCGCCAAAGCCACACCCCACGCCCCGGTACACCAACGTGAAGACCACGCCGCACACCGCGTAGATGAGGAAGCGCTGACTCACCTTCGGTGCCCAGCCGAAGGACGCCGCATCCGCGCCCGGTGAGTGATAGCGATTGCGGTGATAGAACCAGACGACGCCGTGGTACTGCACGTTGTGGAACGCCGTCACCGCCACGGCGAACATGATGAAGTCCATCCGCGCCGACACCGACGGCCAGAACACCACCGCCGACAGCCCCACCGCCGCCCCCATCATCAACAGCTTGGGCCCGTTCACCCGCTGCCCTGTCCTCCACCGCCACGCCTGCCGCCCCGCGCTCAGCACCCCCACCGCGAGCACCAGCGAGAAGCACGCCGCCGCGACCACCGGCTCCCAGGTGGGCGTCCCCGTCAGCCCCAACTGCTTGCGCGCTCCCGGATGCGTCACCGCGAACGCGACGAAGGGCGCGAGCAACCCCACGTACAGCGTCACGCTGTCGAGCCTCCGGTCCACGAGCGACGTCTCGCCACCCTTGCGCTGGTACAGCGACATCAGCCCGTAGTGCTGTCGCACCACGTGCCAGTACGCCCACAGCGCGGCGAACGTGAGGAACAACAGGAAGGGCAGCTTGCTGCCCACCACCGTCGACACCGCGAAGCACAGGGGCCCCAGCGCGAACCACCCCAGACTCCCCAAGAGCAACCCGCGCCGCGTCTTCCACTCCCTCGCGTCCAGGTACGTGCGCGACACCGTTGCGAACAGGTGCGGCCCGTCCAGCACCAGCACCCACGCCCACCACAACGCCAGGCTGCTCACGCCACCCCAGACGTGAAGCCCGACAAGAGCGAGGCTCGCGCAGGCACCGCCCACCGTGGAAATCAGGTCGTGCTGGCGGTCGACGAGCCAGCCCGCGCGTGGCGCCTCGGAGGCGGTGAGAGGCAGAGTGCTCATGAGGCTCCTCGGGGACTCCACAAGATACAGGAAGGTGCAGGTAGGCCGCAGGCCCACCTGTCGCCGTCCATTGGCCGGTCGACCGACCAAGGGCCCAAAACCCTCTTGAGCCGGGCGCTGCGTACCGCGATGGTGGTGCGTTATGGATCAAGGCAGGCGCACCACGGACCGGAAGGCAGTCGGTCTGTTGGTGAAGCTCAAGCATGAAAGCGTGGGGAGCTTCGCGGAGGAGTTCGCCACCAACCTGAGCCCGGGCGGGATGTTCATCCGTTCGCGCACCCCCCAGCCCGTGGGGACACCCGTCAAATTCGAGGTGCAGATCGCCGGCGGCGTGCGCGTGCTGCATGGCACCGCCGATGTCCGGTGGATCCGCGAAGTGGGAGACCCCTCGGGCCCTCCCGGCATGGGCCTCCAGTTCCACGAACTGGACCCGGCCAGCCGCGCCCTCGTCGACATGATGCTCCTGCAGCGCAGGTCGGAGGCCGCCGCCGCCGTCGTCTCGCCGCTGCCCGCCATCGCGCCCTCCGTCGCCCCGCTGGCTCCCGCCATCGCGCCCCTGGCGCCGGCTGTCGCGCCCGTGCAGATCCGTCCCGCCGCGAAGCCCGCGCCTCGCGCGACGGAAGGCGTGGCGCTCGATTCGCTCTTCGACGACATCGAGGCCCCGCCCACCCCCACGCTGGATGAGCCCTTCGACTTCTCTCCGCCCGCCTCCGCGGAGAACGACGTGGATATTCCGCTCGAGGAGCTCATCGCGAGCACGCCGCCGCCCGTCTCGCTTCCGGATGACGAGCCGCTGCCCGGGTTCGAGTTCGAGATAGAGGCGGGACCGGGTGACGCACCCCTGGCCTTCGGGGAGGTGCTCGATGAGCCGGTGAGCCTCGACGAGGCGCCCATCGAGGTCGGCATCACCGTGGAAGAGGAGTCGGCTTCTTCCGCGCCGTCGCGCGCCAGCGGACCGCTGGAGTTCGACCTGGATATGTCCGAGGCGGCCCTCGCGCCGCCTCCTCCCGCTCCACGCGCGGCGCCGTCGCGGGCCAGCGGGCCGCTCGAGTTCGACCTGGACCTCAGCGAGGCGATGGAGGAGTCCCCTCCCACACCGCCCTCGCGCCCAGCCCCGCCTCCCGCGCGTCCCGCCGCGCCGCCGCCGGCTTCCAAGCCGAGCGGTGGGAGCTTCGAGTTCGAGCTGGATTTCAGCGAGGCCGTGGAGGAGTCCCCTCCCGCGCGCCCCGCCGCGCCGCCGCCCGCCGTGGCCGCCAGGCCGAGCGGTGGAGCCTTCGAGTTCGACCTGGACTTCAGTGAGGCCGTGGAGGAGTCCCCTCGCGCACCGCCTCCGCGCCCGGCCGCGCCGCCGCCTCCTCCGGCGTCCAAGCCGAGCGGTGGGAGCCTCGAGTTCGAGCTGGATTTCAGCGATGCCGTGGAGGAACTCCCTCCGGCGGCGCCGCCTCCGACGCGGACCTCGCCTCCGCCGCCTCCGTCCGCCACTCGCCCCGCTGGTGGCGGCCGCGAGTTCGACCTGGACCTGTCGGGGATGGGCGCGAGGCCCTCTCCCGGAGTCGCGGCGCCTCGGATGCCCGCGCCGCCTCCCGCCGCGGCCCGTCCTCCGCCTCCGCCCGCCGCGTTCCAGCCTCCACCGCCGCCGCCCTCGTTCCAGCCGCCGCCTCCGTCACCCGTGGCGGCCGCGTCGCTGCCCAATGTGCGCCGCGAGGCCCCTCGGGCTCCCGAGCCGGTGGGGACTCCCACGCTGCTCTCGCCGGCGTCAGCGAAGCCCGCGACACCGCTCGCCGCGCCCGCGCTGGATGAGCGGGGCCTGCCGAAGACGGTCTTCCTCCCGCCGCCTCCGCAAATCGTGGGCACGGGGCCCGTCATCGGCATCGACCTGGGCACCACCAACTCGTGCGTGGCGCTCTTGTCCAACGGGCGCCCCATGGTCCTTCGCTCGCGCGAGGGCTACAACACGATTCCGTCGGTCATCTCGCTCAACGCGCAGAACAAGCTGCTCGTCAGCCACCGCGCGAAGAACCAGCTCGTGTTGCGCCCGCAGCACACCATCTACGGCGCGAAGCGACTGGTGGGTCGTCCCTACGACAGCGCCGTGGTGAACCAGGTCCGCGAGCGCTTCCACTACGAAATCGTCCCCGATGCCGCCGGCCGCGCCGCCGTGCGACTGGCGGACAGCGTGCTCTCGCTGGAGGAGGTGCAGGCCATCATCCTCCGCGAGTGCAAGGAGATGGCGGAGGCCCACCTCAACCAGAAGGTGGAGCGCGCGGTGGTGACGGTGCCCGCGTACTACTCCGAGCCGCAGCGCGAAGCGGTGCGCAAGTCCGGCATCCTCGCGGGCCTCAAGGTGGAGCGCATCCTCAACGAGCCCACCTCGGCGGCGCTCGCGTATGGCCTCAACCGCGAGCTGAACAAGAAGGTCCTCGTCTACGATTTGGGCGGCGGTACCTTCGACGCCACCATCCTCAAAATCGAGAAGAACGTCTTCGAGGTGCTCGGCACCGGCGGCGACATCTTCCTGGGCGGCATCGACTTCGACAACCTCATCGTCGACTTCCTCCTCCAGCGCTTCCAGGAGAAGGAGGGCATGGCCTTCAACGGCGACGGCATCGCCCTGTCGCGCGTCAGCGACGCCGCCGAGCGCGCGAAGATGGCCCTCTCCGAGCGCGCCAGCTTCGAGGTCCACATCCCCATGTTGATGATGGACGATGCGGGCCGCCCTCGTGACTTGCGTGTCGTGATGACGCGGCAGGAGCTGGAGAAGATTTGCGACCCGCTGCTCAGCCGCACCGTGGACGTGGTGCGCGACGTGCTGCTGGACGCGAAGCTGAAGGCCAGCGAGGTGGACGACATCATCCTGGTGGGCGGTATGAGCCGCATGCCCCTGGTGCGCGAAAAGCTCAAGGGCCTGTTCGGCAAGGGCCCGCAGGCGAGCGTCAACGCGGACGAGGCCGTCGCCCTGGGCGCGGCGCTCTACTCGGGCTCGGTGGACAAGGTGAGCAGCGTGGTGCTCATCGACGTGCTGCCCATGACGGTCGGCGTGGCGATGCCCGGTGGCGTCTTCAAGCGCGTCATCGAGCGCAACAGCCCGCTGCCCGCGCAGCGCTCCTTCGCCCTCAACACGACGAAGGACAACGAGGAGTTCCTGGAGCTGTCCATCTTCCAGGGCGAGGACAACCACATCTCCGCCAACGAGTACCTGGGCACGGTGCGCATCGAGGGACTGCCTCGGGGGCCGAAGGGCTCGGTGCGAGTCGCCGTCACAATCAAGCTCGATTCGGAGTGCGTGCTGCATGTCGAGGCTCGCGAGTACTCCACGCGCAAGGAAGTGAAGGCCACGCTGGCCACGCGTTACTCACCCGAGGAGCTCCAGAAGCAGCTCCAGGTGAGCAAGGAGTCGGTGAAGGCCGCCGAGGAGCGCCGTGGCGCGGACCTGAAGGAGCGCGCGGGTGGCTTCTGGGGCTTCGTGAAGAAAGCGCTGGGCCGCAAGTAGCGGGCACGCCGAGGGACGAAAGGACCGTACGTCTTGAGCCAGCACACTCCCTCCCGTCGGCGCTGCTCCTTCTGCGGCGCCCCCGAGCATCAGGCGGGCCCGCTGCGACAGGGCACCGGCGGCGCCACCATCTGCGATGCGTGCGTGGTGCGTCTGTTCGCCGAACTGGACCGGCAAGCCTTCGCCCCCAGCCCGAATCCGAAGGGAAACACCGCCACGCTCCACAGTGGCTCGGACGACGCCTGACCTCGGGAGTTCCATGTCGTCCGTCTCAGCGCCCCGGTACCTGACGCGCTTCCAGTGCCTCGCGGACGCGTGCGAGGACACCTGCTGCGCGGGGCTCGTCGTGCCGGTGAGTGATGCGCGCTGGCGCATCCTTCGCGACGTGGTGGCCGGTGGGCCCGATGCGGCCCGGGTCCAAGCGCTCGTGCTGCCGGACCCGGGCAGCGGCTCGGGCGCGGAGGCCGCGTACATCACCAAGCGCGAGGATGGGAACTGCTCATTCCTCGACGAGCGCAAGCTGTGCGCGCTGCACCGGAAGTATGGCGAGGTCGCGCTGCCGGATGCGTGCGCGATGTTTCCGCGCGTGGCGACTCGCAGGGCAGGGCGGCTGGAGGTGACGGGCTCGTTCGGCTGTCCCGAGGTGGTGCGTCTGTGTCTGCTCGCGGAGGATGCGCTGGAGCAGGTGCCGGTGGACGCCTCGCTCGCGGCGCGGCCGGAGATTGCCCGGGTGCTGGGGGACGAGGACGCGTGGTCGGTGCACTCGGAGCGGGTGCGCGCCGTGGCGCTGCGCATCCTGGAGCGGCGTGAGCATCCGTTCGCCTCGCGGCTGTTCATGCTGGGCGAACTGGCGCGGCGGCTGGGGCCCTTCTACTTCCGGGGCACCGAGGTGTTCCGGGAGGAGGGCGCGGAGGCGCTGTTGACCCAGACGCTCGCGACGTTCGAGGACCCGGAGACGCTGGCCGCATTGCATGCGGCGGTCTCCCAGGTGTCGCTGCCTGGAGGACCGTGGGCGGGCATCTGCGGCATGGTGCTGAGGTCGCGCGTGGGGGCGGTGGGCAGCGAGCGATTCAGTGGCTGGGCTCGCGCGGTGCTGGCGTCCTACGGAGGGCCGCAAGCGGCGCCGGATGACGTCTGGGCCCGTTATGCGGCGCGCAGGGCTCGACTGGAGCCCGTGCTGGGCGCGCGCGTGGAGCAGTACTTCCGGCACCACGCGGTGAACCACTGGCTGCGCCATCCGTTCACCGATGCGCCGTCGGTGCTCGACTATGTCTTCAAGCTCGCGCTGCGGGCGGCGGTGTTGCGCTGGGTGCTTCTCGGCCATCCGACGGTGGTGGCGCTGTGCGAGCGCGACGACCTCGCGGCCACGCCAGAGGTCCGCGCCCAGCTCGACGCGGCGGCGGTGGAGTGCTTCCAGTTGAGCGCGAAGCACCTCGAACAGTCTTCCGAGTTGCACACGCTCGCCCAGGGACTCTCGGGCGGCGCGGGGCCGGACTCGCTGCCCCGGATGCTCGTGCTCCTCCAGGGCCTCTGAGCCTTGGGCTCAGGTCGCCGCGCGTGTCCGCACACGCGGCCGACCTTCGGCGGGAGTCTCCGCGCGCTCAGGTCGCCGAGCGCGGCTTCGCGCCCAGCCGCTCCATCGCCTGACGGAACACGGCGTAGTCCTGCGCGCCCTGGATGCCGAAGCGGTCTCCGAGCACGAACGTGGGCACCGCGCTGACGCCCATCTCCCGCGCCTCGCGCACCGCGTCGTCCACCACCTTCTCGAAGTGTCCGCCCTCCACGGCCTGCTGGAGCGCGTCCGGCTCCAGGCCCACTTCCTCCGCCGCGCCGCGCAGCGTCTCCCACTGCCAGAGGTCCTGTCCCTCACTCCAGTACCGACGCAGCAGGGCCGCATGGTACGGCTCCAGTTTGCCCTGGGTTCGCGCGTACTCGGTCGCCTGGTGCGCCCGCTTCGTGGACGGAATGACGTCCCGGTCCACCATCTTCAACCCCGCCTGCGCCGCGCGCAGCTTCAGCGGGTTGTTGGGGTCCTTCATCTTCTCGCGGATGTGCGCGGGAAGGGGCAGCCCCTCGGGCGGCGTCTCCGGGCGCAGGAAGAACGGACGCCAGTCCACCTGGAGGTCGTACTCCTGGCTCAGCTTTTTGACTTCCTGCAGGCCGACGTAACACCAGGGACAGACGAAATCGGACCAGACGCGGACGGTGACGGGTTCGCTCATGGCCCTCTCATTAACCCGGGCATACACGGGCCGCTCGCATGTTCCGAGGCCCCAGGGTGGACAGCGTCCAGAGGAGCGGGCACGGTCCACCCCCGTATGCCCCCAACCCGAGCGCTCGCCTGGAGGCCAGCGCCTGGGTCCACCCCAGGAGGACACCTTGTCGCTGTCGCTTGTCGCGGCCCTGGCCATCGCCGCCTCTCCGGCGCCCGCCCGGCCCCAGCCGTTCACCCACCACGACATGATTTCGATGCGCCGGCTGAGCAACCCGCGCGTCTCCCCGGACGGCAAACAGGTCGCCTACGTCCTGCGCTCCACCGACCTGGAAGCCAACCGGGGCCGCAATGACTTGTGGCTCGTCAACATCGACGGGAGCGGCTCGCGCCAGCTCACCTCGCATCCCGACTCGGACTCGGACCCCACCTGGGCCCCGGACGGCAAGAGCCTCTTCTTCCTCTCCTCGCGCGGCGGCTCCTCGCAGGTGTGGCGCCTGCCCGTGGACGGCGGCGAGCCCCTCGCCGTCACGAAGCTCCCCCTGGACGTGGGCAGCTTCCGCCTGTCCCCCGACGGCACGCGGCTCGCCGTGTCCATGGACGTGTTCCCCGACTGCACCTCCGGGCTGGAGTGCAACACCCAGCGCGAGACGGAGCGCTCCAAGCGCAAGTCCACCGGCCGCACCTACGACAAGCTCTTCGCCCGTCATTGGGACACGTGGAAGGACGGAAAGCGCTCGCACGTGTTCGTCGTCCCCGTCGCCGGCGGCACGCCCGTGGACGTGATGAAGGGCATGGACGCGGACGGCCCCACCAAGCCCTTCGGCGGCCCGGAGGAGTACACCTTCACCCCGGACAGCAAGAGCGTGGTCTTCACCGCGCGCGACGTGGGTCGCACCGAGTCCTGGTCCACGGATTTGGACCTCTTCGTGTCCCCGGTCGACGGCAAGGCGAAGCCGCGCAAGCTCACCGAGAAGAACCGCGCCACCGACACCAGCCCCGTCTTCAGCCCCGACGGCAAGACGCTCGCGTACCTCGCCATGGCCCGCCCGGGCTTCGAGGCGGACCGCTACCGCGTCATCCTGCGCACCTGGCCGGGTGGCCAGGAGCGCGTGCTCGCCGAGGACTGGGACCGCTCCGCCGGCTCGCTCGCGTGGAGCCCGGACAGCAAGACGCTGTACGCGTCCGCGGGCCACATCGGCCTGGTGCCCCTGTTCGCGCTGGACGTGGCAAGCAACCAGGTGCGCCAGCTCACCAAGGACGGCACCGACGACTCACCCCAGCCCGCGGCCAACGGCAGCCTGGTCTACGTGCATGACGACCTGGACTCGCCCGCGGACCTGCACGTCCTCAACGCGGACGGCACCTCCAAGCAAATCACCCAGGTGAACCAGGACGCGCTCGCGCGCATCCGCTTCGGCGGCTTCGAGCAGTTCGAGTTCCCCGGCTGGAACAACGAGACGGTGCGCGCCTACGTCGTGAAGCCGGTGGACTTCGACCCGAAGCGCCAGTACCCGCTGGCCTTCCTCATCCACGGCGGACCGCAGGGCTCCTTCGGCAATCACTTCCATTACCGGTGGAACCCCCAGGTCTACGCGGGCCGGGGCTATGTGGCCGTGATGGTCGACTTCCATGGCTCCACCGGCTACGGGCAGGCGTTCACCGACTCCATCCGTGACGACTGGGGCGGCAAGCCGCTGGAGGATTTGCAGAAGGGCCTGGCCGCCGCGCTGCAGCGCTACCCCTTCATCTCCAAGGAGAAGAAGTGCGCGCTCGGTGCCAGCTACGGCGGGTACATGATCAACTGGATTGCCGGCAACTGGCCGGACGGCTTCAAGTGCCTGGTCAACCACGACGGCATCCTCGACGAGCGCATGGGCTACTTCGACACCGAGGAGCTGTGGTTCCCGGAGTGGGAGCACAAGGGCACGCCGTGGGAGAATCCGGAGGGCTACGGCAAGCACAGCCCCATCAACCACGTGGCGAAGTGGAAGACGCCGATGATGGTGGTGCACGGCGGCCAGGACTTCCGCGTCGTGGAGACGCAGGGCCTGGGCACCTTCACCGCGCTCCAGCGCAAGGGCATCCCCTCCAAGCTGCTCTACTTCCCGGAGGAGAACCACTGGGTCCTGCGTCCCGCCAACAGCATCCAGTGGCACGACGAGGTGCTGGCCTGGCTGGACCAGTGGACGCGCAACTAGGCGCGTGACACCCCGGGGCCCGCGTCAGGCGAGCGGGCCCCGGTTGCTTTTCCCTACGGAACGACGAAGCAGTCGTCGATGCAGCGCTCCAGGTACTCGGAGCAGCTCTTGTCGGCGGCGCAGTCGGCACACTCCGCCACGGCGTCCTTCCGGTCGTCGGAGTCGCGGTCATCCACCCAGTCGTTGATGGTGTCCGCGCACTTTCCCGTGTCGAGTTTGGAGTCGAAGCACTCCTTGCGATGGTCACAGATGGTGTCGGCGTTGCTGGAGCAGCCGGTGAGCACCGCGCTGAGCGCCAGGAGGGTCGTCACTGCGAGGTTTCGGATGGACATGGGGCGGTGTCCTAGCGCACCCAGTCGTCTTCGGGAAATAGCCCTTCTTGCTCAGTGTCGAGCGGCCTGCCGTGGGGGCTGAGGTCGGACGACCTTGACGTGACGCGGAGGGGGCGGTGGTGGGCGGGGAGGGGATGCGGTGGGACGCGCGTGTTCGCGCTCGGGCTGCCAGGGCCAGCGGCCCTCGAGCTCCACCGTCAGGGTGAAGCTGAGGAACGTCCGCACCAGGACGATGAGGCCCAGCACCAGGACATCGCGCAAGGTGGGCTCGTTGCTCACGGTGCGCAGGATGTCGGCGGCGACCAGGAACTCGAGGCCGAGCAGGATGGCGCGGCCCAGGTTCAGCCGGAAGAGGCGATAGGCCTCGGCGGGCGGGAGCCCCCGGTGCCGGAACAGCATCGCGACGAGGGCGATCAACGCGCCCAGGACCATGGCGCCGACGCCCGCGGCTTCCATCAGCCGGGCGGACAGCAAGACGAGCGGCCGGATGTCCATGACGACGCCTCCCCGGCTGAACCTGGACACTGCGAGGGCGGGCCTTCAGTGGCGGGCAGGCCCCTGCCTGTCAGCTCGCTCTCTGCCTGCTCCAGGCTCCACGCCGAGGCGCGCCGCAGGGACGAGCGCGCGCCCTGCCTTCCGTGTCGCGCCTCAGCGCCCCGCGTCCGTCGGTCCCGTGGCGGGCGCGGCGGGCTTGCTCGGAGCGCCTCCGGTGGCGGGGACGTTGGTCTCCGACAGCACGCCCTCTTCGCGCAGGAACTGCTGCGCCAGCTGGTCGACCTCGGCGGGCTCCAGGCCGGTGAGCACCACCGTCGCCGCCTTCGCGCGGGTCGCCAGCGCCGTCTCGCCCAGCGCGCCGTGGATGCGCGTCAGCGCCACGTGGATTTCGGGGTCGAACGGGTCCGAGGCGAGCGCCTCCAGATAGGCCGTCTTCGACTTCGGGTAGTCCTTGCGGTGCAGGAGGATGCGGCCCAGGTGCACGTTGGTGGCGGGAGAGCCCGGGTGTACGCGCAGGCTGCCGCGCAGCACGGACTCCGCTTCATCCAGCCGCTTCAACTCCAGGAGCGCCAGCGCGTACTTGTTGGAGACGGACTCGTACTTGTCGCCCACCAGCTTGTGCGCCTTGGCGTACTCCTCGGCGGCGGCCTTCACGCGGTTGCGCTCGCGCAACAGTTCACCCAGGTGCGCGAACTTGCGCGCCGGCACCTCCGCCACCTCGTTGAAGTCGCCGAAGGAGATTTCACGGCCCTTCTTCTCGCCGTCCTCCTTCGACTTGTTCTTCGCGTCCTCCTTCAGCACCACGCGGTCGTCGCGCGGCACCAGCTCCGAGGGGAAGGGCTGCTTCTTGATGTGCGAAAGCCACGTCTTCTCGAAGAGGGCGAAGGGCATGCCCATGGCCGCCTCCACCGCCTTCTTGTCCGTCTGTCCGGCCTTCAGCTCGTGGACGACGGCGCGCAGCCCGGCCGAGCCCTTGGACTGGTGCACGTAGTCGATGGCGTAGAACACCTCCGCGAACGCGGTGGCCGCGTCCTCCGCGGTGGGCAACAGCGCGATGGACGGGTGCATCTTCTCGAACGGGATGAGCGTGTCCGCCTTCACGCGCTTGCCCAGGAGCGCCTGCGTGGACGGCGTCATCGCCAGGCCCGCCTTGCCGCGCCAGCGCGACTCCAGGAACTTGGCCAGGCCCTCGTGCAGCCAGATGGGCACCGTGTTGCGGCTCATCTGACTGACGACCAGGTGGATGTACTCGTGCGCCAGCGTGTCCTGCCAGTCGTAGCCCTGCGCCACGGCCTTGGGACTGGTCACCATCAGCTTGTTGAACTTGCAGATGGCGATGGTGCCGGTGGTGCGAATCTGCTTCTCGGTGAGCGTGCTCACCTTGGACAGCTCGCGCGCGTTGTTCACCACCTCGACGCGAATCTTCCCGCCCGGCGGCGTCCAGCCCAGGTCCTCCGCCATGGCCCGGTGGATGGCCTCCAGCGTCTCCAGCGCGTAGGGCACCAGCACCGCTTCCTTGCCCTTCGGGTAGAAGAAGATGAAGTGCTCGCTCTCCGCGCGCTCGTGGCTCTTGACGATGTCGCGCGTGTCCTTGGCCAGCCGCAGGTAGCTGCCCGGCTTGTCCTCGATGTTGGCGCCTTCCAGCAGCCCCACCGCGTCGTCGTAGCGGCCCTCCTCGAAGGCCACGCGGCCCTGGTAGTACTTCAAGGGCTCCACGTCGAAGGGAATCAGCTGCTCCACCGCGGCCAGCTCGCGCTTCGCCCCGGGCACGTCCCAGTCGTCCAGGCCCTGCTCCACCTGGCCCAGGCGCGTCTTCACCTCGTCCTTGAGGGAGGACGCGTCCTGCGCGACGGCGGGCGCGGCCACGCCCAGTCCCAGGGCCAGCGCGAGGGCCACCCAGCGATTCATCCGGCGGTCTCTCACTTCACCAGCTCCTCGTAGTAGCGCTTCACCTGCTCGCGGTACTTCTCCGGCGCGCCCTGCTTCATCGCGTCCAGCAAGTCCTTGCGGAACTCCTTGGGGGCCTGGAACGCATCCTCATCGGGCAGCTCCACCTCGTCCTTCGGGTCCCTGCCGGAGTTGCCCTGCTTGCGCCCGCTCATCCCACCGGGAAGCGGCAGTCCGCCCTTGCGGCCCTTCTGGCCCTGCTGCATCTGCTGCTGGAACTGGCGCAGGCCCTCCAGCGCGGCCTGCTGCTCGCCGTAGCCCCGGCCCGGGTCCTTGCCCTGCATCCGCTGCGCGGCCTCGCCCATGCGCTGGCCCACGCCCTCCATCTGCTGCGCGGCCTCCTCGCCGAACAGCGGCGCCGTCTGCTCCATCTCCTCCATCTGCTGGCGCAGGTTCTGCGCGCGCTGCTCCAACTGCTGCTGCTGCTCGGAGAGCTGCTGGAGCTGCTGCTTCTCCTGCTGGGAGAGCTGCGAGCCCGGGGGAGGGAAGAGCGACTGGAGCTGCTTGTTCACGTCCTGCACGTTGCGCGCGTCGCGGTCCAGGCGCTGGGCCAGCTCCGAGGACTGCTGCCGCACCTCGGGCGGGTTGCCGAACATCTCGTCGAGCTGCTTCTGCTGCTCACCCATGCCGGCCAGCTGCCGGGCCGCGTCCTCGGCCCGGGCGGCGGCCTCCGCGGCCAGGTCGAAGTCGTTCACCTTCAGCGCGCTCTCCACGTTGCGCAGCTCCGACTGGGCCTCTTCCAGCGGCCGGGCGGCGCGGCTGTTGAGGTGCTCCGGGTTGAGCTTGTCGTAGCTCTGCTGGGCCTGCTGCACCTTGCGCATCAGGTCGTTCTTGATGGACTCGCCGCGCTCGGAGAGCCGCTCCTTGTTCTGCGCGCGGGCCTGGTCTCGCAGCTGTCGAGTCTGCTCGGCCACGCGCTGCTGCTCGTCCACGGTGCCCTTGAGGTCCTCCATGAACTTGCCGAACTTCTCCGCGAGCTCCGGGTACTGCTCGCCGCCGAACTCCTCGTTGGCTTCGTCCAGGCCCTTGAGCATCTCGTCCATCTGCATGCCCAGCTCTTGAAGCTTCGCGAGCGCCTCGTCCGTCTTGCCCTCGCGCATCAGCTTCTCCACCTCGTCCAGGGCGCTCTGCATGTCCTGGTCCTTCATCATCTCGGACAGGGCCTCGGCGTTGAGGTGCTCGTCGCGGATGCCCTTGCGCATCTCCGCCATGCGCTGCATCAGCTCCTGGATGCGCGCCTTGAGCTGCTGAATCTGCTCCATCACCGCCTGGCGCGCGGCCTCGTCGGGGTTGGCCTTGAACTGCTCAATCAGGCGCGACAGCTCTCGCCGCTCTCCGGCCAACTGCTTGCCCATCTCCTGGAGCGCCTCCAGCTTCTGCCGGTCCAGCAGCGCCTCCAGGTAGAGGATGTCCTTCTCCAGCTCCGCGATTTCCTCCGTCACCACGCCGGACAGGCGGTTGCCGGTGCCCCAGTCCTCGCCCCGCGCGCGCTGGGTGCGCAGGTAGAGGCGGCGGAAGTCCGCGGTGCCATTGATGTGGCTGCCCAGGGACTCGGAGATGTTGGCGAGCGCGGAGACCAGCTCGGTGGGCACATCGCGCTCGCGCGACAGCGCCTGCGCCAGGGTGCGCATGTCGGTGATGAGCTGCTGGCCACTGGTGTCCACGGACGCGGCGGTGGCGATGGCCTGGGCGTCCTTCTGCTTGTCGCGGTCCGGGCCCTCCAGCCGGTCCGCCAGGTGGTCCACCATGCGGCCCCACAGCTGCTCGGCCTTCTCCAGCGCGGCGCGGTGGTGCTCGGCGGCGGAGTAGATGCGCAGCACCTGCGTGCGGCTGACACCCTTCTTGGGGCCGTCCACCGCGTCGTTGTCCTGCGCCTCCACGAAGTAGGTAATCCGGTCGCCGGCGTCCATCTTGAGCGAGCCCAAATCCCAGGTGTACGTGTCGCGGCTGCGCCGGCCGTCCTCGCGACGCAGCGGCACGCGCGTGTCCTTCTGCGCGCCGGGCGTGCGGAAGACGAGCGACAGGCCGGACAGGCCGTAGTCGTCGGTGGCTTCGTACTTGAGCGTCACCTTCTGGTTGGGGTCGACCTCCAGCTCCGCGGCGGGCGTCATCAGCGTCACCTGGGGCGCCTTGTCCGCCTCCACGGTGAGGGGGATGTCGGGGCCCACCGCCAGGGGCTTCTCGCGCCGGGCGTAGAAGACGAAGTGGTAGTGGCCGGTCTGCTTCGCGATGAAGGTGCCTTCCAGGTCGCGGTTGCCGGTCACCTTGAGCGGCACCGACTCGGTGTTGATGACCAGCTCCGCGCGCTCCACGGGGCGGTCCGAGCGCGTCTTGATGAGAATCTCGGTGCCGGCCGGGGCGCTCACGGCGCCGTCGGTGCCGGGCACGGTGCGCTGGGACAGGCCGGTGTACGCGGGGTAGCGGTACGTCAGCTCGATGTCGCCGGTGATGGGTTCGACCTGCGTCGGGGCCTCCGGAGCGCGCGCCACCTCGAGGATGCGCTTCAGGCCCGCGGCCCACTTCTCACCGAACAGCCCCAACACCAGCGCGAGCACCAGCAGCACGCCGCACGCCGCCAGGGCGCTGCGCTGCACGGGGCGTCCGTCGACGATGGAGCGCACGTCCACGGTGCGCACCCGCGTGTCCATCTGCGCGAGGAAGGCCTCCGCCAGCTCCGGCGAGCCGTTGGCGTGTCCGCCCTGCTCGCGCCGCAGCTCCACCGCGGCCAGCACGTCCAGCGACAGCTCCGGCCGGCGCTGGCCCACCAGTCGGGCGGTGAGCAGGTCGTCGCCCACCCGTCGCCGCGCGAGCCACAGGCCGAAGCCACATGCCACCGCGGCGCCCACGGGCACGGCCATGCCGAGCAGCGACCCGCCCAGGCGCGGGGCCACGAGTCCCAGCAGGCCGCCCCCCACCCACAGGAGGCAGGCGGCCATGAAGCCCAGCGCGAGGCCCTGGAGCCACAGGTACCGGCGCTGCCGGGTGCGCACGGCGGAGAGCAGGGCTTCCACGCCACGGCCCCGCGAGGACCTGCCCACCAGGGTGGGCGAGGCCGGAGGCGGAGGTGGCGGGGGCGGCAGCTCGGGGCCTGGGCTCTGCGGGGTGTCGAGGTTCACGCTGTCCTGTCCGCTCAGTGGCGAGGCAACTCCCGGCGGAGGTGCCTATTTCCCGATTCTCTAGCAACGTCCGACGGGCCGCGAGGTGCTTGGGCCCACGGATTTCACCCAGGATGGGCGGGGCTGTCCGCCGCCGGAAGCACGCGACCGGCGGAGGGTCCGGGAGGCAACGCGGCAAATGCCCCCGTTCGTCCCGTTCGAGTCCGCCAAGTGCCCGTCATGACTCGCGAGTGGGGGACGCAGCCCCTTCCCTCGGACTGGGCACCGGGGGACACGGACGCCGGGTCGGCGGGGCCGCGAGACGGAGTCCCACCCAGCCTCGGGTCTCTCGGCGGTGGGGTGGGGCGCGTCGAGGGTCCGCCCTGAACGCGCCCTGACGGCGGTGATGGGGCGCGTCGCCCACGCTGAACGCGGCCCTAACGGGCCAGGGGTTCGTGGAGAGGGGGAGGGGGCCGGGAGCGTCGAGGGCCTGCGCGGAGGCGGCACCGGTCGACGCTCGTGGAGTTTGAAGCGACCGAGCGGAGGCCCGCCGAAGGGGCGGGCCGTGACACGCCTGTTCAGCGAGCGTCCGACTTCTTCGCGGTCGGGTCGGCGAGGTCCTCTTCCGGAGGCGGCACGCCACCCAGCTCCTGGGCGAGCGCGGTGAGCACGTCCTGGGTGCAGAGGATGCGGTTGCGCGACATCCGGGAGAGGACGCGCGCCACGGCCGACTCGACGGTGCCCTCGGAGGGAACGTCCAGCCCGCGTCCAGTCTCCGTGAGGGCGAACAGCGCCTTGCGTCCGTCCAGCGGGTCCGACTTGCGCTCCAGCAGGCCGCGCTTCTCCAGCCGCTTGAGCACGCCCGTCAGGGTGCTCGGGTGGACGTGGAGAATCTGGGCGAGCGTGCCGGCGGTGATGCCCGGGAAGCGACCCACCAGGCGGATGACGAGCCGCTGCGGACCGGTGAGGCCCAGCGTCGACTCCATTCGCTTCGAGGTGGATTGGAGCCCGTGGTCCACGGCCCACAGCAGGCGCATGAACTCGAGCACTTCTCCGAGCGGCGGGCCCTTGGGCCGCTCACCTTCCTGGGGTTCAGGCTCCCCACTGGCCGTGTCCTTCATGACTTCATCTTCCCTCACCTGCCGCCTCCCTGTCTCTGCCAAGTCTTTTGAGTCGCAGGAGGTCTATCTCTTCGCGGTCCCCCCTGCCGTGTAGATTTCGTTGTGTATCAGTCACCGGCAAGACGTGGGTGAGGCATTCAGCGCCCGCCAGGTCTGCCTTCCAAAGCCCACGCCCGGAAGCCCTCGAAGGGGGCGCCCGTCTGCCCACCTCGTGGGGTGGGAGGCGGGGGCGCCCTGCCCGAGCGCCCCCGCTCGGTGGAACAACCCTGGGCGCCCCTCCCGGACCCGGATCCGGGAAAGGGGCCAGCGGGCCTACGGGGCGGGCGCCACCGTGGGCTTCGACGCGGGCGCCGGCGCCTTCTGTGCGGGGGCGGGGGCCGGAGCCGCGACGGGCTTGGGCTCCTCGGGCTCGGGAGGCATCTCCACGCTCTTTCCGCGCTCCTGGGCGATGCGCCGGTACCAGCTGTCCGGGTACTTGGGGTGGTTCACCTTGCCCTGCTCGTCGCGGACGTTGCCGTCGATGTACTTCACCAGCAGCGTCTCCCCGAGCTTCTTCCAGCGCGCATGGACCTTCTCGCCCTGCTGCACCGAGTAGGTGGTGAGGTACTGCCGCGCCTCTTCCGGGCTGCGCTTGTAGTGCTCCAGCGCCGTCTTCTCGATGTCGGCCTGGTCCGCGAGGAACTGGCCCTCCAGCGCGCCCTGCTCCTTGTGCACGTCCACGGAGATGTCGCTCCAGCGCGCATACGCCTGGTTGGACACCCAGTTGAAGACCCAGAAGGAGGAGTCCCAGGAGAACGCCCCACGGCTGGCCACGCCCTGGGAGAAGTTCCTCGGCACCTGCCGGATGCCCGCGTACATCGGCGTGTAGACCGTCATGGACGTGTCATCCACGCCGAACCAGAGCACCCCGCCGATGGGCGCCGGCATGGAGGCGCGCATCTGCGCGACGAAGGAGAAGCCCGTCTGCTGCGTGGAGATGGCGCGCTCGTGGACGTACTTCTTGCCGTCCACCTCCCACGTCATCGGCCGCCAGCGGTAGGGCGCCGCGTAGGGGCCCGCGCCCACGTCCTTGGACATGTCGAGCGGCGTGTTGTCGAAGTGGTCCCTCATCAGCGACATCACGTCCTGCACGGACAGCTTCTTGTCCGGCTTGACCCACAGGGGCAGCCGCTTGGCCGGCGCGGAGCCATCCGCGTACTCCGGACCGTAGTTCTTCGACGGCGCCGCGCGCCGGAAGATGCTCCACACCCGCGCCTCGGAGAAGCGCTGCCCGCCGAAGTCGAGCGGGTTGTACGTCTGCGCGAAGCTGAAGTCCTTGTCCGCGCCCTTGAACCAGCCCTTCTCGCGCGCGAAGGAGACGACGTCCGGCGAGAACAGCACGTTGTCCGGGTCGTTCATCGGGAACTGCTCGATGCGCGCCTGGTTGGCGTGCGCGGTGATGTGCCCCTCCGGCAGCCGACGGGCCACCCACACCGCGCCCTTCTGACCGGCGCCCTTGCCAATCAGCTCCAGCAGCCACGCCTCCTTCGGGTCGGCGATGGAGAAGGACTCACCGGTGGACGCGTAGCCGTGCTCGGCCACCAGCTTCGTCATCACCGTGATGGCCTCGCGGGCCGTCTTGGAGCGCTCCAGCGCGATGTAGATGAGCGAGCCGTAGTCGACGATGCCCGCCGGCCCCTCCAGCTCCTTGCGGCCGGAGAAGGTGGACTCGCCGATGGACAGCTGGTGCTCGTTCATGTTGCCGACGACGGAGTACGTCACCGGCGCCTCGGGGATGCGCCCCAGGTGCTTGCCGGTGTCCCACTCGATGATGTCGCGCATGGCGCCCGCGGCGTGGCGGCGCGCGGGCGTGTAGTACAGCTCGCCGTACAGCTCGTGCGCGTCCGCGGCGTAGGTCATCAGGGTGGCGCCGTCCGCCGTGGCTCCCTTGTTGACCAGCATGCTGGTACACGCGAGCACGGGCGGAGCAACCAGCGCGGCCGAGACGGGCAGCGCGGTGAGCAGTCGGGGCAGTCGTCGGTTCATGGCGGCGGATGCTCTACCAGCCGGGTTCCAGATACAAACCTCACGTGCACCGCGCCTGGCCGCTCCCCCGGCGCGAAGCCGGACTCGCGTTCCTCGACAGGGCCACCGCCCGGGCCACGAGGTAGACCCGGGCGGCGACCCCACTCCCCAGTGAATGGATGCGTCGTGTCAGTTGTTCGTGGCGACCACCTCCTTTCCTTCGGGAGGCGGAGGCACCTGCTCGACCTTCAAGGTGGTGGGCCCGCTCAGCGTCAGGTGCGGCTTGAGCTTGAGGAACTTCTTGCGCCCGAAGCCCTTCACCCGCACCAGCTCCTCCACGCGCTGGAAGGGGCGCTTGCCCCGGTGCTGGATGATGCGCTGCGCCGCCGAGTCACCGACCCCCGGCAGCAAGTCGAGTTCCGCGGCCGTCGCTTCGTTGAGGTTCACCACGCCCGAGTACTGGGTGCGCAGCCGCGCCGCGTCCGCCACGCCGGGCTTCCCCACCAGGAGCACCAGCGCCAGCAGTCCCCACGCGGCTCTCACGAGTGGCCCCCCACTGGCGCCGCGTCCAGCCCCACTTCGGGCGCGTACCGTCCGCCCACCCCCGGCGTGTCCCGCTTCTCCGCCGCCTCTCGCACGTGCAGCTTGCCGTCCAGCGGCAGCACATCCAGCAACACGTTCAGCGAGCCGTCCTTGTTCACGAACGCGCTTCCCGCCCGCACCCAGATGCTCCCGCCCTTGCCCTCGCGAATGGAGAACACCGCCAGTCGCTTCCCCGCCATCAGCATCTTCCGCCTCCACACTCCACACCGCGCCACCACGGCGCGACCGCCTCGCCGGCTCGACCGCCTGAGGTCGACACCTGCTTGAGCAGTCGCCGTGCCAGGGCCGTCTCCCCCGGAGGAGCGTCCTGGCCCCCGTGCAAGCATCCGCGAGGTGTCCCACCGCGAGGACGGGCGAAGAGGCTCCAGTGGCTTCTCAAGAGGCAAGAGCGCGTCGGCACCCGGTTCCACGCATCAGGGGTGGGGGCACGCGAGTCGGCGTGGAGGTTCGGGGGATTCCGCTCGACGGCACCCGGCTCCACGCATCAGGGGCGGGGGCACGCGAACCGTGCACGCGTGTCGGCGTGCAGGTTGGGGGATTCCGCTCGTTGGCACCCGGCACCACTCCGCGACGGCATGGGGCTCGCGAACGGTGCACGCGCTTTGGCGTGGAGGTTCGGGGGATTCCGCTCGACGGCAGGGGTGGCGTGAGAGAAGTGCACCTGCGTCGGGAATGAATGGGCTCCCGGTTTGCTAAGACGCCCGCCGACGCATCCCCCGTCGTCTGGAGGTCGCATGAAGGCCGTCGCCGCCGTGCTCGTCCTGCTTCCCTGTCTCGCGCTCGCGCAGGAGCGTGACTTCTCCCAGGTGGAGGTGCGCGCCACGCCGGTGGCGGGCAACATCCACCTGCTCCAGGGGGCCGGCGGCAACATGGCCGTGTCGGTGGGGCCCGACGGTGTGCTCCTCGTGGATGACGACTTCGCCCCGGTCATCGACAAGGTGCGCGCGGCGCTGAAGACGTTGAGCAAGCAGAAGCTCGTCTATGTCCTCAACACGCACGTGCACAGCGACCACACGGGAGGCAATGGGGTGCTCGGGCGCGAGGCGACGCTGGTGGCGCATGACGCCGTTCGCGCGCGGATGTCGAAGCCGAGGGTCCGCCGGGGCGAGACGCTGCCTCCCGCGCCGGAGCATGCGCGCCCCGTGCTCACCTTCCAGCAGGGGCTCAGCCTCTGGTTCAACGGCGAGGAGGTGCGGATGACGCACCTGCCATCGGGCCACACGGATGGCGACAGCGCGGTGCTGTTCGTGGGCAGCAACGTGCTGCACCTGGGCGACCAGTTCTTCACGGACCGCTTTCCCGTCATCGACCTGGAGGCGGGAGGCAGCGTGGAGGGCTACGTGCGCAACGCGGAGGGCGTGCTCGCGAGCCTGCCCTCCGGCGTGCGCATCATCCCGGGCCACGGCGCGCTCGCGGGGCGCGAGGACCTGGAGCGCTTCGTCGCCATGCTGCGGGAGACGACGGCGCTCGTGCGTCGCAAGAAGGTGGCGGGCCTGACGCTCGACCAGGTGAAGGCCGAGGGCCTGCCGGAGCAGTACCGGAGCTTCGGCGAGGGCCACGTCAAGACGGAGAAGTGGCTGGAGGTCGTCTACACGGGACTGGGGCTGGTGGGGCAGGGCAAGCGCCCCTGATGAGTCCAAGGTGGACCGTCGCGACTTCATCCCGCCCTGGCTCCGTGGGAGAGTCCCCCGCGTCCCGTCGTTCCGAGGTGTCCGCGTGAACCGCTCCGTCCTCGCCGCCCTGCTCCTCCTGGGCGCGCCCTCCCTCGCCGCCGCTCCCGCCGCGCCGTCGCCCAGCTCCGCGAAGGCTCGCGCCATCCACGAGTCGGCGCTCATCATCGACACGCACGTGGACACGCCCCTGCGCATGCTCGGAGAGGGCTTCGACGTGGGCTCCCAGCCGCCCAATGGCCAGGGGCACCTGGACTTGTCCCGCGCCCGTGCCGGCAACCTGGGCGCGGCCTTCTTCTCCATCTGGGTGGAGCCCAAGGAGTTCGCCGGCCAATTCACCCACCAGTCGCTGCGCATCATCGACTCGGTGCTCAGCGCCGTGGAGAAGCACCCGGATCAGATGGTGCTCGCCCTGTCCTCGAAGGACATCGTCGCCGCGCGCGCCGGCAAGCAGAAGAAGCTCGCCACGCTCATGGGCGTCGAGGGCGGCCACTCCATCCAGAATGACCTGGGCGTGCTGCGCGACTTCTACCGGCTGGGCGTGCGCTACATGACGCTCACCTGGTCCAACACGAACGAGTGGGCGGACTCGTCGGGCGATATCAGTGACGCGTCGGTGAAGCACCACGACGGCCTCACCGACTTCGGCCGCGACGTCGTCCGCGAGATGAACCGGCTGGGCATGCTCGTGGACATCTCCCACGTGTCCGACAAGACGTTCTTCGACACGCTGAAGGTGACGCGCGCGCCCGTCATCGCGTCGCACTCGTCCGCCCGCGCGCTCACCAACCACCCGCGCAACATGACCGACGAGATGCTCAAGGCCGTCGCCACCAACGGCGGCGTGGTGATGGTGAACTTCTTCTCCGCCTTCATCGACGACACCTACCGCACGTCCTACGCCGCCATGGCCACCGAGCGGAAAGCCGCCCAGGACGCGGTGGAGGCGAAGCACAAGGCCTCGGACCCCGTCACCCGCTACCGCGCGAACTCCCAGGCGAGCTGGGAGTGGGCCGCGAAGGTGCAGCGCCCTCCGCTCGAATCCCTCATCAACCACATCGACCACATCGCCAAGGTCGCGGGCGTGGACCACGTGGGCCTGGGCTCGGACTTCGATGGCATCAACTCCTCGCCGCAGGGCATCGACTCGGTGGCGGACCTGCCGCGCATCACCGAGGCGCTGGTGGCCCGGGGCTACACCCGCGAGCAGCTCCACAAGATTCTGGGCGGCAACCTGCTGCGCGTCTTCCGCGAGGCGGAGCGTGTCAGCCGTGAGCTGCGCGCCCCCCCGAGCGTCCAGCGCTGAGTCATCCGCGACGGGCGCGAGGGCAGACTGGAGTCCAAGGCCCATGCCGCCCGTCCGCCGGAGGATTGCAGGCGCAGCGCGTCTTTTCCGGTGCGCCTGCCAGAGTGCGTCAGTGCGGTGAAGTGTGTTTGTCCCCGGGGCTTCCCGCGCGCACACACGAGACGCTAGCCTTCAAATCATGGCATCGGGCGTCGTGTTGATTCGGCTGGGGCTCGTCGCCGCCCTGTGCCTGGGCGGGGAGGCGCGCGCGGCGGACCGCGGCGGCTCGTGGCTCGCCGTGGCGCGTGTGGCCTCCGAGGAGGATGGCGCCCTGCTCGAACGCGTGCGCGGCCAGAGCAGCGACCTGCCCGTCGAGCTGCGCGCCATGCCGGGCCCGTCCATGGAAGGCTCGCCCCAGGCGCAGTGGCGCTCCGTCGTCGAGCTGGCGGATGTCCACCAGGCCCGCGCCGTCCTCTGGTTCCAGCGCTCGGGCTCCGAGCTGCGCGTCCACTTCGCCGAACCCGGCAGCCGTCACCTCTTCGTGCGCACCGCGCGGCTGGAAGGTCAGCCCGGCGCGCTCGAGTGGTCCGCGGGCGCCGAGGCCGTGGCGCTCGTCGTGCGCTCCGCCCTGCGCGCGGTGGAGGCCGGCACGCCCCTGGGGGAGGTCGTCGAGGTCGCCGCCCCGCTGTCCGCGCCCGCCACCCCCGAGCCCGAGCGTGAGCCCACGCCCATGCCGCCGGAGCTCTGGGCCATGCCGCCGGCTGCCCTGGACTCGGTGCCGCTGCGCTGGGAGGTGATGGTGGGCGGGATGATGACGCTGGATGGGTATGAGCGGTCCGGCCATCGGGGCCTGCTGCTCGCCTCCGGCTGGGAGTTCCGCAGGGTGCGCCTTCGCCTTCAGGTCCTCGCGGGACTGGAGGCGAAGCTGCCGGATGGCCGCACGGACGTGAAGCTGGAGCAGTACGCCGGAGGGCTGTGGGTGGACACCCCGCTCCTCGAAGTGGGGAGCCTGCGCTGGGGCGTGGGCGCGGGAGTGGGCCTGCTCATCTTCGGTCGCAGCACGGAGTCGTATTTCCTGGGCATCGAAGCCGCCAAGCCGCGCTTCATCCCCGCGCTGCTGGCGGGGCCCGACACCTCCCTGCGCTGGCGCTTCTCCCAGTGGATGGGCGTGGAGGCCACCGTCGCCGCCGATGGCGTCCTGGGGCGGCCCCGGCTCGGTTACTCCGAGGACGGAAACTTCGTGCCACGCAACGAAGGCTGGGCGGTGCGGCCAAGGTTCGCCCTGGCGCTGGTGTTGTTGCCGTGAGTGGGGATGACCCGTTTTCGGCTCGACCTTCCTCCATGGGGTCGATGACGAGCACGGGACGGGAAGCCATCGGCAGAGCACGTCCTGGAGCGGACCCCCGCATCCAGGCGGCCATCCAGGGGCGCAGGGAGGCCGCCGAGTCCTTGTTGATGGAGCTGTTGCCTCGGGTGCGCAACCTCGTCCGCTATCTGGTGCACGGGGATGGGGAGGTGGAGGACATCGCCCAGGAGGCGCTCATCGCCTTGCTGCGGGGGCTCTCCACGTACCGGGGCGAGGGGCAGTTCCAGTCCTGGGTGGACCGGGTGGTGGCTCGCACGACGTTCGCATGGCTGAAGCGCGCCCGGGGCAACGAGGCGCGGCGCGTCGATGAGTCCGCGGAGTTGATGGCGGTGCCTTCCGAGGATGCGCCCCCGGATGAATACGTGCATCGCCGTCGCATGGTGATGTTGTTGGACCGTATCCCCGACGAGCAGCGACATGCGATGGTGTTGCATCATGTGCTCGGCATGAGTGTGCCGGAGGTGTCGGACGAGCTGGGAATTCCCTTCGAGACGATTCGGAGTCGTCTGCGGCTGGGGCGCGCGGCGCTCCGCGCACTGGCGACCGAGGACGGCGGCGTTCCGGATGGAGGCGCGGAATGAGTCGGCTCCTGGATGAAGAAGGGCTGCCTCCGGGGATGCTCGCGCCGCTGGACGAGGACCCGGGGCCTGCTCGTCGACTGTCTCGGCAGAAGTCCGCGGCGCTGGTGCAGGCCGCGGTGCTCGCCGCCCTGGACGCGCCTTCGCCGCCTCCGCGTTCCCGTCGCCGGCACGAGTGGTTGATGGGAGGGGCGCTGCTCGTGGTGGGCGCGGCGGCTGTCGCGACATGGCACCTGTCCCGCCGGAGCGATTCGCTGGCGCCCGTCGAGACGTCTGTCGTGGCAGCGCCCGCCGTCGTCGAACCCGTGCGTCCCGAGCCGGTGGTGCCGACGGTCGACGTGGAGCGGGCCGAGGTTGCCGGCGTCGGAGTCACGCGGACCGGAGCGGAGGTCGGCGTCGACGTGGAGCGGGCCGAGGTCGCCGGCGTCGGAGTCATGCGGACCGGCGCGGAGGTCGGCGTGGCACGGGCCGAACCCGACGTGGCTGGCGTTGGCATGAAGCAGACCGCGACCGGAGGGACGGAGGTCGGCGTGCCTCGGACCACTCCGGACGTCGCGGTCCCTTCGCCGTCCGCGAAGCCCCGTGGGACGGAGATGCTCCCCAGCGCGCCCGCTCCGGAGGACTTGTTGCGCCGGGCCAATGGTCACCGCGCCACGGGACAGTGGAAGGCCGCGGAGGCGCTCTATCTGCGCGTCATCCGGACCGACCCACAGGGCATGTCCGCGTATGTCGCGCGCGTGGCCTCGGGCTCGCTGCGGCTGGAGCACCTGGGCGATGCGCGAGGGGCGCTGCGTCAGTACCAGGAGGCCCAGCGGGGCTGGCCTGGGGGCGTGCTGGAAGAAGAAGCGAGCCACGGCGTCACGGAGGCCCTGCGGGCCCTGGGCGACAGGGACGGCGAGGCGCGGGCGCTGGAGTCCTTTCTCGCGCGCCACCCCGATTCGCCCCATGGAGTGGCGGCTCGGACCCGACTGAGGGAGATTTCAGGTCGATGACTCGCGCCTTCGCATCGCGGTGGAAGCGTTCTCCGGGCAGCTTTGTCCTGCTGGGCTTGCTCGTGGTGGGGGCCGCGTGCACGGTGAGGGACCCGGTGGCCTTCATCAACACGCCGCACAGCGACGCGGGCCCGGTGGCCTCGTCGGACAGCGGGACGACAGGGGAGGGCGAGAACCCCTCCGATGACCCCGCGGCCTTCTGTGCCTCCACGGGCCCGCTGCTGCTGGTGGGTGACAGCGTCACGGGCGCCAAGGTGTGCAGCGGTCACCTCGCGGAGCGCGCCTTCCGTTACGCGCTGTGCTCGTGCGACAGGCTCGCGTTCAGCGCGACGCTCACCACGGATGCGTTCCGCGGCTCCATGGGCAAGTACGTGCCAGGAGGGCAGGGCGGCGCGGTGGCGACGAACGGCGGCGTCGCGGCGAACGACACGCTGAAGGTCGGCGGTGGGCTGAGCGCGGGCGGCGCGGATGGAATCTCCCTGGGACGCGGCCTGTCGGTGGGCGGTGGCCTGTACAGCGGAGGTCCGCTCACGGGCAACGTGTCCGCCCAGGTGACGGGGGATGCGTGGGTGCGCGGTGACGTGGGTCTGGCGTCGCTGACGGTGGAGGGCAAGCTGGCCGTGCCCGCCGAGCGCATCATGTCCGGCACGGTGACGGCCTCGGAGGTGCTGCGAGAGCCGGTGGACTCGGTGGCTCCGTGCGCGTGTGATGACGCCTCGCGGGTGGACATTCGCGGCCTCATCAGCAGCCACGCCGAGAACAACCACAACGAGGCCATCGGCCTGGATGCCTCGTCGCTTGCGGGCTTCAATGGGGAGCGCACGCTGGAGCTGCCGTGCGGGCGCTTCTTCCTGACGAACATCGAGGGACAGGGACGGTTGAACCTCGTCGTGCGCGAGCGCACCGCGCTGTTCGTGCGAGACGACGTCGTCATTGGCGAGCGGCTCTCGGTGGAAGTGGTGCCGCCCGGAGAGCTGGACCTGTTCATCGGCGGCGACGTGACGGTGGCAGGGCAGTTCCTCCTGGGCTCCATCGACGCGCCGGCCCGCGTCCGCGTCTATTCGGCGGGCACGGGGACGCTGGGCATCTCCGCGGGCAGCGTGCTCGCGGGGAACTTCTACGCGCCCGGTGCCACGATGACACTCAGTGGCAACGCGGAGGTGTACGGCTCCCTTTTCGTGCGCCACATCGAGTCCTCCGGCGCATTGGCGCTGCACTACGACGCGGACGTGGCCACGCTGGGGAGCGCCTGCGGCCCCGAGAAGTGAGGCCCGGATTGTTTCACCGTGGCTGGCGCTGGGGTCGCGTGTGCGACCCGCGAGGTTCCCCCCGCGAAGGCGTCCTCGTGGACGTGTGGGGGTGGACAGACGGAAGGGGCGTGCACAGCTTTGCGAGCGCACCTTCCTTCCGGCCTGGAGGACCCTCGTGCTCCACCGTTTGTCCGCGCTGACGGCTCAGCTTCGGGAGGACCGCGAGGCGCTGCTGCGCGATGTCGGGTGGCCCGTGTTGGTGTGGGACTCGATGCCGAGTCGCCCGCGCCCGGTGTCTCCGGTGGATGCGCCGACCTTGATGGGCCCGTCGCCCTCGCGTGTCGTGGAGCCCGTCGTGTTCGAGCTGCGGCCGCGCCTTCGGGGAAGTGGTCCCGAGGTGACGGTGGGACGCAGCCCCGAGTGCGACATCGTCCTGCCCGAACCCACTGTGTCGCGTCAGCACGCGCGGTTTCGTCCGGAGCCGCACACGGAGGTGTGGAGCGTGACGGACCTGGAGAGCCACGGCGGCACGTATCAGGAAGGCGTGTTGATAGTGCCGGGCCGCTCCTCGCCGCTGTTCAGCCGCGCGTCGTTGCGACTGGGTGGCGCGGAGGTGGTGTTCCTCCAAGCGAGTGCTTTCGAGCAGTACGTGCGCTCGTGTGCCGCGCTGTCCCGGGTGCGCTTGACGCGACGGAGGTGACCCCCTAGAAGGGGTGCGCCCTTGGGTGCCCATGTCGGGCTTTCAAGAGGGAAGCCGGTGCGAATCCGGTGCGGTCCCGCCACTGTGATTGGGCAGCCCTGAGGACAGGGCCGGGGACTTCGGACAGTCGCCACTTCGGCAGCGGCCTTGAGGCGCTCCGGGGGAAGGCGGAAGCCCCCTTCCAGCCAGACGCGCCGTGCGCCTGAGGCCGGAGCCCATCAGCCAGGAGACCTGCCCAGGGGTGCGAACGTGTCGCGTGGCGACACGTGCGGACGGCCTTCTCTCTTCGATGGAGAGAGCGGAAGGCGGAGCATGCGGCGCACCTTCCTCGTCGGGCACCTGGTGTGCCTGGCGCTCAGCCTCCCTGTCGAAGTCCGCGCCCAGGTGCCGGACGATGCCGCCGCGGAGCCGGACAGCTCCCGTGCGCGCTCCACCGTGGTTCGCGGCAAGTCGCCGCCACCGCCGGACTCGCCCGAGCGCAGGGACCCGACGGGCGCCATCACCGTCATCGATGCCACCGCTCGCGCGGGTGAAGCGCGCGACACGGCGGAGCTGCTCGTCGGCTCGGTGGGCCTCGCGGTGCAGGACTCGGGGGGCTACGGCCAGAGCAAGAGCCTCGTCGTCCGAGGCGCCGCGTCGAACGGCGTACTGGTGTTCCTCGATGGAATCCCGCTCAACGGCGCGGGCGGCATGGCGGACCTGTCCCAGGTTCCCGCCGCGCTGGTGGAGCGCTTCGAGGTGCTGCGCGGTGGCGCGGGCGCCCGCTATGGCTCGGGAGGCCTGGGCGGTGCGGTGAACATCGTCACGCGCGCGCCCTCCTCGCACACGCGCGGCAGTGGTGAGGTCACCTACGGAAGCTGGAACACGGCGCTGGGACACGTCGCGGTGACGGGCCCGCTGCTCGACGGACATGGACTGGTGCTGCTCCATGCGGGGCGCTCGGATGGAGACTTCGCCTACGAACTCGACGAGCTGCCAGCGGTGGACGACAACCCCGTCACCGCCGAGGCCCGTGCCCGCAACGACGCGAAGGGTGGTGGCGTGCTGCTGCGCTACCGACGTCGACTGCCCGGAGGCTCGCGTCTGGATGTGCTCTCCGAGCTGGCCCTGGAGGACCGTGCCATTCCCGGCACGGTGCAGAATCCCCAGTCCGCCGGGCGACAGGACCTGGACCGGCTCTCGCTCGGGGTGCGCTGGTCGGGAGCGCTCGGTGGCACTGGCACGCAAGGCAGCGCGCGAGGCTTCTTCCGGCGCGATGGCCTGGAGGTCACGGGCGGCCTCCTCGGCGCGGGAGGCCCGCAGCGCCACCTCGTCGGCGGCGTCGAACTGGAGGGGCGTACTCCGCTGGGCGGCGCTCATACGCTGACCACCACCGTGGCTTCCTCCGGCGAGCAGGTCACCGAGGCCCGGGGCGCGCAGTCCGCGGGCTGGTGGCGCGGAAGCGTCATGGTCATGGACGAGTGGGCCCTGTTGGGCGGCGTGCTGGAGGTGGTGCCCTCGTTGCGGCTGGAGCGCGTGGGGCCCTACTGGCTCTTCTCTCCGAAGCTCGGCGCGGCGGTGTCCCTGGGCGGTGGCTTCGGGCTGCGCGCCAACGCGGGCCAGTCCCACCGCGCGCCCTCGTTCCTGGAGCTGTACATCCGCCAGGGCACGCTCCTGCCCAACCCCGGCTTGAAGCCCGAGCGCGCCCTGTACGCGGACGCGGCCCTGGTCTGGGACTCCGAAGAGCGTGTCTCGGGTGCGCCCCGTTGGAGCGCGACGGCGGGCGGCTTCGCGGCGTTGTACGAGAACCTCATCGCCTACGAGCTGTATCCCCCGATGATGGCGCGGCCCTACAACTTCGACGCCGCCCGAGTGTGGGGCGTGGAGCTGGAGGGCGAGGCCCGGCCCTTCTCCTGGCTGTCCGCCAGCGGCAGCTACACGTGGCTGCGCACGCAGAATCGTCTGGGCGACCCACGCTTCTACAATCAGGACCTGCCCTATCGCCCGCGCCACAAGTGGGTGGGCCGCGTGCGCGCCGGGCCCGACTGGCTCAACGCCCGCACGGAGGTGCTGTACCAGGCCTCTCAGCTCGTCAACCGCACCGGCACGCGCGACCTTCCGTCACGCACCCTCTGGAGTGTGGGTGCCTCCAGCACCTTCCTGCACGCTCCGGACGTCACCCTGTCGGTCGAGGTGAAGAACCTCCTCGACTCGCGGGCCCAGGACTTCACTGGCTTCCCACTGCCAGGGCGCGCGGCCTACGCGACCCTCGCGGTGTCGCTCGAGCCGAACCCCCCGTCGCCTCCCTCCTCCGAGGACTCCCATGCCCCGCGCGCCCCGTCCCCTTGAGTCCACGCCGCTGGCGTTGCTGTCAGTCTCTCTCCTGGCCCTCGTGCTCACCGGCTGCCCGGATGAAGGCGTGGTGTGCACCGCCGGCCTCACGGTCTGCGAGGGCACCTGCGTGGACCTGCGCGGCGACACCGCCCACTGCGGCGCCTGTGGCAACACCTGCTCCACGGGCGAAGTCTGTCAGGACAGCGTCTGCGGCTGTCGCGCTGGCACCGAGTCCTGTGATGGCGCCTGTGTCGACACCGCGACGAACGTGGCCCACTGCGGTACCTGCGGCACGGCCTGCGCCACAGGTCAGGTGTGCGAGGCGGGCGCGTGTCGCGAAGGTTGCTCGGAGGGGCTGCTGCGCTGCGGTGGTGCGTGCGTGGATGCGCGGACGGACGTGCTGAACTGCGGCGCGTGCGGCGTCGCGTGTCCGGACGTGCAGTCGTGTCACGCCGGACGGTGCGCATACGACGTGGTGACGGCGTGCTTCACGAACGGACAGCTCGTGGGCATCCAGGCGGGAACGGACCAGCTGGGGCCCCGGCGCGAGTTCGGCGCGGGTGTGCAGTCGCTCGCGTCATGGGACGGCTTCGTGCTGGCGGCGGACATGACGAACGGCAAGCTGCTCCAGGCGGCGGGAGGCAACCTGGGGACCCTCGTCGAGGAGGACTCGCTGGGCGTGGTCTCCGGCTCGCCCAACGACATCCTCGTGGACCCGCCCTACGTGTACGTCGTCGACTCGGTGAACAACACGCTCCAGGTGCTCAAGCGCGAGGGCACGGCGCAGGGCAATGGCCTGGGCCTGCGCACGGTGGGCCAGGTGAACCTGGGCGCGAACACCAGTCCCCAGGCGCTCGCGCGCTTCGGCGATACGCTCTTCATCCCGCTGTTCGGCACCGCGAGCTCCAACTTCCAGCACGGCAACGCCGTGGCGCGGGTGGACATCTCCAACCCCGAGCAGCCGCGCAAGGTGGACACGCTGTCGCTCACGGGACTGGACCTGAAGCCCTTTGGCGGAGGCCCGGTGATGCCGCTGCCGTACTCGGTGACGGCGACGCGCTCCGCCGTGTACGTGGCGCTCACCAATCTGAATCCCGCCAATGACTACCGTCCCAACGGGCCGGGCATGCTCGCGCGAATCGACCCTTCCACCGGCGCGATGAGCGCCATCGACCTGGGCGCGGAGCGCTGCCTCAACGCGGGCTACGTGGAGGCGGTGGGGGACCAGCTGGTGGTCGCCTGTATCGGCGAGGCCCTCTATGACCCGGAGAATGGCTACATCGCGACGTCCGTGCGCTCCACCGGGTTGGTGCTGGTGAAGGACGACACCGTCGTGGCCTCCTACGCGCTCAACCCTGGCTGTCAGCCGGGCGCGCCCGGGTGTGTGCTCTCCGTGGCCAGTCGCTTCGCGGTGGCGAAGGGCTCGGTGTACCTGGCGGATACCAACGCCGGCCGCGTCTTCGTGGTGGAGGTGGGAGACGGCCGCCTCACCGAGCGTCGTGGCTACTCCACGCCCGAGGCGAAGGGCCCCGCGCTGGAGGCGTGCCCGTTGGACCCGCGTCGCCCCGTGTCCAATGCCATCGACGTCACCGCGCTCCATTGACAATGCCGGTCACCCGCCATATCCCCGCCGGCGTCCTCGGTGCTGACGTGGAAACACGGCGGCTCTAGGGAACCCGGTGTGAATCCGGGACTGCCCCGCAGCGGTGTGCAGGAACGACCGCCGTCACGAAGCACTGGTCCCTCCATGGGGCTGGGAAGCGACGGCCACTAGGTGGGTGCCCCCGGGGCATCCGCGCCTGCGAGTCCGAAAACCTGCCAAGGACCCGTGCCCTTCGGGCACGGACATCACCGAGGCCTCCGAGGGGAGGCGGCGGAGGCGTCAGCCTTTCTTCCGTGCACGTGGGTGTGCCCGGGCCCGCCTTCGACCGCGTCCTCCTGGATGCCCACCCGCCCGTGGGGGCGGAGAGGGACTGAGGACGCCGATGAAGACCGCTGACTGGAAGCGCGTAGCTCCCTGGACGAAGTCTGTTTCGCTGGCTGTGACCACCTTCGCGGTGGCGCTGCTTGGCACGGGTTGCAACCCCGAGTGCGTGGACACATTCGACTGCCGCGCCGACAACGGCGAGCCCCCCGCGGGCCAGCAGTGGGTCTGCGTCGACGAGAAGTGCGAGACGGAGCCGATTGGCCAGCCCCCGGTGCCTGACGCGGGTCCCGTGGACTCGGGCACGCCGGATTCAGGTCCGGTGGACTCGGGCACGCCGGACGCCGGTCCCGTGGACTCTGGCACTCCGGATTCAGGCCCGGTGGACCCCACGCCGGACGCGGGCCCCGTGGACTCGGGCACGCCGGACGCCGGCCCCGTGGACCCCACGCCGGATGCGGGTACGCCGGACGCGGGTACGCCGGACGCGGGCCCCGTCACCTGCGAGACGACGCCGCACGACGCGAAGCTGGGCACGCTCCAGCTCCAGGCGGGCTTCGTCGCCACCGAGACGGCCCCGCTGCCGGATGGCATCTCCGCCCTGGGCTCGTCGCCGGGTCCGACGTACTCGTTCTACGCGGTGCAGGGAGGCGGCAAGGACGCCGCGCTGTATTCGATGGGCACGTGGCCCGACCTCCAACTGTCCCCCACCAAGCTCTATGACGTCGTCACCCCCGAGGACCGCGCTGGCAGCGTCGCGGTCTACGCGGGCGGCTACCTCATCAACGACGGGCAGCGCGTCTTCACCGGCTACACCACGGGCGCCTCCGGGTCTCCGGGCTCCCTCTCGCTCTACGACATCGCCACGCCGGCCTCGTCGTCCTTCCTCACCGCGCCGAAGAACTACTCCGCGGCGGCCTTCTCGAACGGGGACACGAGCGCGGTGCTCCTCAACGGTGGCGGCCTGGGCACCCTGCCCACGGGGCTCGGCATCTACGGCGTGGTGACGTCCGCGAATCCCCTGGGCACGGTGCGCGTGGCCAACTTCCCGGCCGAAGGCGTGGTCGCCAGCGGCTTCACCGCCGTGGCGGACAATGGCGTCGCCGCGCTGGGCTTCTTCAACGGAGACTTCGTCAACGTCATCTACGGCGTGGCGCCGTCGGTCGTCGCCCAGGCCATCACCAGCGGGACGCCGCTGGAGCTGGGCAGCCAGTCGCCCATCGAGGTGGGCAGCGACTTCGACAGTGCGTCCTCCTTCGGCGCGGGTGTCGTCGTCAACCGCGGCGGGTATGACGAGAACTTCAGCTTCGTGAGCACGGATGTGTCCCGCTTCGCGCTGTCCACCAGCACGGGGAGCGACACTGTCACGGTGGGCGCGCGCGCCGCCGTGCTCGACTACGTGGACCAGTGCACCACCGTCACGATGCTGGAGCCGCTCGGCTCGGACGTGCTGGTGGGCGTTGCCGACAAGAACGGCCAGCGACTGGTCCGCCTCCAGGTGGCCCCGTGAGTCGCCGCGTGTCCTGGCCGCACCAGCGGGGCGCGGCGCTCGCCCTGCTCCTGAGCCTGTCGGCCTGCGGTGGTGAGGACCCGTCCTCGCCCTCGGAGGACGCGGGGCCGGGGGACTCGGGCTCGCCTGAAGACGCGAGCGTCGCCGTGCCCGCGGACCCGTACGCGGACGAGGTCGTGGAGTTCCTTCCGGGCCCCGGCGCGGGCTTCGGACAGGACCGCTTCCCGTCCATCGTCCTGGGCCCGCCGGTGGGCTCGGGGTTGGACAGCGGCTCGCTCGACGTCCTCTCGCTGGGCAAGTCGGGCTCCATCACCCTGCGCTTCACGGACCTCGCGGTGATGGACGGGCCGGGCGTGGACCTGCTCGTCTTCGAGAACGCCTTCCTCATCGCCGGAGGCCCTCGTGCCTTCACCGAGCGGGCGAAGGTGTCCGTGAGCGACAATGGCGTGCAGTGGTTCGAGTTCCCCTGCGCCCCCTCGGACGCGGCGAACAACTACCCGGGCTGCGCGGGCGTACGTCCCGTGACGGCCAACCCCGCCGCCGGCATCAGCGCCACGGACCCCGCCGTCGCGGGCGGAGACGGGTTCGACCTGGCCACCGTGGGCCTCAGCCGGGCGCGCTACGTGCGCATCCAGGACTCTGGCACCAGCGGCTCCGTCGGCACGTCCGCCGGGTTCGATTTGGACGGCGTCGCCGTGGTGAACGGCGTGTCGCTCACGGCCGCGCCATGACGAAGCTGGACCGCCGCGCCGCGCTCCTCACGCTGGCCCAGGGTGGCTGTGCCCTGGCCGCGCTGGGAGTGGGGTGCGGCGGGGAGTGGCGGGAGGCCATCGTCCTGGACCTCCCGCCCGACGGCGCCGCCTGTCCCGGGGCGCCGGTGCCGGGCACGGCCGAAGAGGGCTGGGTGGAGGTGCGGCTCGCGGACCACCCGGCGCTGCAATCACCAGGAGGCCACGCCGAGGTGCGCGTGCCCGAAGCGCTCCTGGACGTGGTGCTCGTGCACACGCGGCCCGGCTGCTTCGTGGCGCTGTGGCGCATCTGCACGCACGGAGACTGCGCCGTGGACTGGCTCCCGGCCGAGGGCGTCATGGAGTGTCCCTGTCACGGCTCCCGCTTCGCGCTGGATGGCGCGGTGCTCCAAGGCCCCGCCCAAAGAGCGCTGACGGCCTTCACCGCGGTGCGCCACGGACAGTCCGTCTTCATCCACCGGCCGCGCTGAGGACTCGCCCTGGCGGGCACTTGCGAGTCGCCCGGAGCACTGTCAGTCTTGACGCGGCGCGAAGCACTTGCGCCGGCAGTCCGGGTCACTCCTGTCCCCCCTCTCGAAGCGGTGTCTCCTTCTCTCATGAGACGGGAGAGTCGTGTAATGTCGGGCATTCGATGTGGCAGATCATCATCAACGGGCCCGGCTACTTCGATACGTCCTACGATTTGCCCGAGGGCGTGACGAGCCTCGGCCGCGCGGACGAGAACGATATCGTCCTGGGTGGCGACCTCGTTTCGCGCCGGCACGCGCGCCTGTACGTCGAGGCGGACATCCTCCGCATCGAGGACCTGGGCAGCCGTAACGGCAGTCGCGTCAACGGCGCGCCCTTGCAGGGCTCACGACAACTGTCCCCCGGGGACACCGTCGCGCTGGGCGAGAACACGCTCGCGGTCCGCCAGCCCAACACGGTGGAGAACGCGGCCACGGAGATGGTGGACCTGGGCGCGGGCGGCGTCGTGCGCTTCGGCCATGGGCAGGACGTGGGTCCCTCCGTGCTGCTGGCCAAGAGCGTGCGGGACGCGGACGTGCTGCGCCTGTTGGACAACGTGGGGCCCATGCCCTTCGAGGACTTCAGCAGCGCGTCCACGCCGATTGCGCCCGCAAGTCCCCGCGTGGGCCAGGAGACGCTGGTGCTGATGTTCCGCACCGCGGAGGCGCTCTCCACCGCCACCACGCTGTCCACCTTCCTGGACATGACGATGGACCGGCTGCTGGAGCGCACGGACGCCACGACGGCCGTCGTGCTGCTCAAGCACCCCACGGGCGCGCTGGTGCCGGCGGCGGTGCGTCACCGGGGCAAGCTGGCCAAGGGCGAGGTGCCCGTGTCCGACGCCATCGTCGACGAGGCGCTGAAGCAGGGCCGCGCGCTCGCCGTGGGTGACGTGCGCGACGACCGCCGCTTCGCCGCCCGCGAGAGCGTCATCCTCTACGGCGTGGACAGCGTGCTGTGCATCCCCATTGGCGCCGAGCCCCCGTACGCGGGCGTGCTCTACGTCAACACCTCCGCGAAGGGGGATGGGCTGGAGCCGATGCTGGATGCGTGCTCGGCGGTGGCGCACCTGGTGGCCACGGGCGTGCAGAAGTTCTCCCCGAAGGAGGGCGGCGCCACGCTGGAGCGGATGCGCCGGATGCTGGAGCGCTTCCACCCGCCGGATATCGCGGAGCGCCGAGCGTCGGAGGCCTTGCGTCAGGGGGGACGGTTGCCGGGGCTGGAGGAGCGCACCCTCACCGTGCTGCACGTGGAGTTGGTGGGCTTTGGCGCGCTGGCTCCGCGCATCGGCGCGGCCAAGGCCACCCAGTTGCTCAACGAATTCCACTCGCGGGCCACCGGCATCGTGTTCAGCTTCGAGGCCACGGTGGAGGGCTTCCAGGGCGACTCCATGCGGGCGCTGTTCGGCGTGCCCTACGTGAAGGGCGAGGACGCCGTGCGGGCCGTGCGCGCCGCCCTGTCCCTGCGCGCGGACTGGGAGCGGGCCATGAGCCGCCGTCCCCTGGACGAGCGCTGTGAGCTGCGGCTGGCCCTGCACACCACGCGCGCGCTGGTGGGGATGATCGGCAACGAGGTGCGCTCGGACTACACGGCGGTGGGCGAGGGCATGGCCGTGGCCGGATGGCTGGCCGCCACGGGCAACCCCGGCCAGGTGCTGATGACCGGCAAGATGCTGGCCTCCGTGGGGGCCCGCTTCGACGTGATGCCCCTGGGGGAGCGGATGGTGCGCGCACCCCGGGAGAAGGTGGCCGTCTTCGAGGTGCTCGACGAGGATGTCGGCACGCTCACCAACCCGGGACTGCGGTGAAAACCCCTCGCGGCAGGTTGACGGGTTGATGCCGTGGCCCTGGACGGGGTTCAATGGGGCCCGAGTGGTGGACCCCCGCCTCCATGAACGCCCATAACCCTTCCGCCCGGCTGCGTCCGTTCCGGCCCCAGCCCTTTGGCCGGTACACCCTCCTGTCCCATCTGGCGACGGGCGGCATGGGAGAGATTTATCTCGCCCGCCTGGAGGGCGCGCAGGGCTTCGAGAAGCTGTGCGTCATCAAGAAAATCCTCCCGCAGCTCGCGGAGGACAGCGACTTCGTCGAGCGCTTCGTGGGCGAGGCGCGCACCCTGGTCCGGCTGAGCCACGGCTCCATCGCCCAGGTGTTGGACATGGGGCTGCACGAGGGCGAGGCCTACATGGCCCTCGAGTACGTGGACGGCAAGGACCTGCGCAAGGTGGCCGCTCGGGTGCGGGACAGGCAGGTGCCGCTGCCGCTCACCTTCATCCTCTACATCATGGGCCGCGTGCTGGACGCGCTCGCCTATGCGCACCGCAAGAAGGATGACGACGGCGAGGACCTGAAGCTGGTCCACCGGGACATCTCTCCGCAGAACATCCTCATCTCCTACGAGGGGGAGGTGAAGGTCGTCGACTTCGGGCTCGCCAAGAGCCGGCTGTCCGCGGCGAAGACGAACCCGAGCATCATCCTGGGCAAGTTCCTCTACATGTCCCCGGAGCAGGCGCGGCACCAGCCGGTGGACCGGCGCAGTGACTTGTACGCGGTGGGCCTCACGCTCTACGAGCTCATCGCCGGCAAGAACCCCTTCGACGGCATCCACCCCGGCGAGCTGATGTCCGTGGTGGCCAACCCCAAGGTCGCCCCCCTGGACAACGTGGAGCCGCTCACGCCGCGCTCGGTGACGGCGCTGGTGGCCAAGGCGTTGGAGGTGGACCCCACGCAGCGCTTCCAGACGGCGGAGGAGTTCCGTGGCCGGCTGCAGACGTGCCTGATGGAGATTGACGCCAGCGCGGGCCCGGAGAGCGTCAGCCGCTTCATGCGGGAGCTCTTCACGGCGGACTTCCAGTCCGAGCGGCGCCTGTTGGCCAGCCTCAAGGACGTGCCGCGCGGAGGTGTCCCCGAGCCACGGGCCGCGGCGCAGGAGCAGGACGACGGCGGCACCGCGCCCCGCGCGACGCTGCCGGCGGGGGCCATCCTCCCCGCGAAGACCATCCGGTTGGATGGCCCGGTGGAGGCGCTCTCCTTCCACCCCACGCCGCGCAGCCGCGAGGCCGGCGGTCCGGTGAATGACGGCGAGACGCGTCCGGGCATTCCCATGGACGAGGCCACGCGGCCCGCCTTCCCGCTGGAGGCCTTGGAGGAAGAGGCCCGCGCCCGGGCGAGCCGGCTGAATCCGGACACGTCGCCCTCGGTGGAGGTGGAGCCGGAGGCCTTCAACCGTCCTCCTCCCACGCCGCCGCCCGCCGTTGCTCCCGTGATGCGTCCGCCCTCGCAGACGCGGGAGGTACCGCTGGCCACCGTGCCGCCGGAGGCCATTCCACCCGCCCCCTGGTCCCCGCCCGCGCCGCCGCCCCCGATGCCCGCGCGTCCGGACATGCGGCCCACCGAGCTGGAGCTGCTGCCCATTGGCGCCGTGGTCGGCCCCGCCGACTCGGAGCCCTCTCCGTGGCCGGTGGAGCCGACGGAGCCCCGCGCGGAGCCGCTGCGCGTGATGGGGGGCGAGCCTCGTCCCGGCGCGCCGATGTCCCGGCCCCCGGTGCCCGCGTCGGGTCTTCGTCCCGGTGGGCTTGCGCCTCCCGCGTCCCAGCCGCCGCCCGCCGCGCCGGTGCCTCCTGCCTCCGCGGTGATGCCGCAGCGGCAGGCGCTGAGCGCTCCCGCGGGCTCGCCTCCGACCGGGGCTCCCGCGCGCTCGGGGGCGTTGGTGATGCCCGCCGTCTCCGCGACGAGCGGACCGTTCTCCTCGCCGCCTCCGAGCGCCCCGACGCGCTCGGGAGCGATGGTGATGCCCGCCATCTCCATCCCCGCGAGCACGCCGGTGCGCACGAACCCGGGCGGTGCGCCTCCCTCTAGAAGTGCCGAGCCGGGCGTGGTCGTCTCGGACACGGGTTCCGAGCCGGAGAGCGCCGAGCTGCCGGTGCTCACGCCCGAGCAGATGGGGCACGACGAGCAGGCGGCGCGGGTGGAGGAGATGGACACGAATCCGCGCGCGTCCCGGCCGCCGCGCGCGGAGCGCTCCGACGACACGCAGCCGCGTGGGCCTCGCGACGCGGACACGGACCCTCGGGGGCCTCGCGCGGCCGACACGCAGCCCCGTGCCGCCGCCGGCCTTCATGAGGACACCCAGCCTCGCGTGGTGCTGGACGAGAGCTTCCTTCGCGACGCGGAAGGCGCCGCGCGGGAGCAGGAGGAGCGGTCCGGTCCCTCGCGTCCGAAGACGGGCTCACGCCGCGTTCGCCCCTCGTCTCCCGGCATGGCGCCCGTCTCGGGCCGGCGCACGGGGTCCGCCTCCGTCATCCGCCCCGCGCCCGCCCCGGCGCCCGCGCCTGTCGAGGACGAGGAGGAGGACGTGGACGTGCGCGTGTCCATGCCCTCGCATGACGAGACGCGCCGCACGGCGGTGCCCGTCCGTCCGAATGCGCAGCCCGCCGCGCGCCGCCCGGGAGAGGACACCCGGCGGACGACCATCCCCAGGCGCTCCCAGCGCAGGTCCGTCGTGGCGTGGGTGGTGGTGCTGGGCGGACTGGGTGCGCTGCTGGCGGGAGCCGCCGCGCTCACCCTGGACCCCGTGCTGCGCAGGCGCCTGACGCAGCAACTGGGGCTCACCCAGGTCCTGGAGGGCCCGCCGCCTTCCAGGCCCATCGAGCGGACCCCGCCGCTGCCCTCCGAGAGCGCCGTGGCCCGCGGGGAGCCCGCGCTTCCAGAGGCCGCGCCGGGCGAAGGGGCCGCGGCGCCTCCAGCCACGGGTGACGTGGCCGCCGTGAACAGCCCACAGGCCGCTGCCGACAGTCCCCCCGCGCCTCCTCCGCCGAAGCCTTCGGACGAGAAGCTGTCCGACGACCTGTTCCTGGCCCCGCTGAACAGCGCCCCGAAGTCCGCGCCCCCGAAGTCCACCCCGCCGAAGCGCGCGGCGGCCCCGCGCGTGCGAATCATCTCCGGCAGCACGAACAAGTCCCAGGCCGAGCTCAAGAAGGAGTGGAAGGAGTCCGTTGCGGTGTTCAAGACGCTCCAGGAGTTCCGCTCCTGCGACGACCTGGGCTTTCTGTGCCAGCAGCGGGACGACCTGAAGGAACTGGTGGAGGCCTCCGAGGGAGAGGTGGACCCCGAGCTCCTCGGGAAGGTGAAGCGGCTCAAGAAGGCCGCGCAGCGACAGCTGGACAAAGTGGGGCAGTGAGGACGCTGATTCGTTCCCCGAGCGTCCAGGAGTCATGGAGTTGACCGGAAGTCCCGGGCGGGAAAGCCTTCAGGGATGAGCCTCCCCCTGATTGCCGGCGTGTTCCTGGTGGTGCTGGCCCTCGGCTATCGTTTCTACGGTGGCTTCATCGCCCGGCAGTTCCGGTTGGACGGTGAGGCCCAGACGCCCGCGCACGCGAAGAACGACGGCGTGGACTTCGTGCCGACGAAGCCCTTCTACCTGTTGGGTCAGCACTTCAGCGCGATTGCCGCGGCGGGTCCCATCGCGGGTCCCATCCTCGCGGCGCAGCAGTTCGGCTGGTTGCCGGCGCTGTTGTGGATTGCCGTGGGCGCGGTGTTCATCGGGGCGATGCATGACTTCGCCACGCTGGTGGCCAGCGTGCGCCACGGGGCCGTCTCCATCGCGGAGGTGGTGCGCACCCACCTGGGGGCAACGGCGGGGTTGGCGATGCTGGCCTTCATCTGGGTGGCGCTCGTCTACGTCATCGTCGCCTTCACGGACGCCACGGCCGCGACGTTCGTCAGCGGCGACGCGGAGCTGGAGGGGCTCACCTTCCGCTTCAACCCGGGCGGCGCGGTGGCCTTCGCGTCGATTGCATACCTGGCGCTGGCGGTGGTGATGGGGTTGGTGGACCGGTACCTGAAGCCGCCGCTGTGGCTGCAGACGCTCATCTTCGTGCCGGCGACGCTGGGGGTCGTGTACCTGGGCACGCGCTTCTCCACGCTGCTGGTGCTGGATGCGCGGGGCTGGGCGGCGCTCATCCTCGCGTACTGCTTCGTCGCGTCGCTCACGCCGGTGTGGGTGCTCCTGCAGCCGCGCGGTTATCTGGGCGGCTTCGTGCTCTACGCGGCGCTGGCGGTGGGTGTGGTGGGCATCTTCTACGGTGGGCTGAGCGGGGAGCTGTCGATTCAGCAGCCGGCCTTCGCGGGCTTCAACGTGCCGGGGGCGGGAGGCGCGCTGTTTCCCTTCCTCTTCGTCACCATCGCCTGCGGAGCGTGTTCGGGGTTCCACGGGCTGGTGTGCTCGGGCACCACGTCGAAGCAGATCGACAAGGAGCCGCACTGCAAGCCGGTGGGCTACGGGGCGATGTTGCTGGAGGGCTTCGTGGCGGTCATCGCGCTGGCGACGGTGATGATTGCCACGAAGGGGGAGCTGACGGGCAAGGCGCCGGGCGCGGTGTACGGCGCGGGGCTGGGACGCCTACTCGTCACGGTGCTGGGCAAGGAGCACCTCGTCTTCGCCACGACGTTCGGCGCCATGGCCTTCTCCACGTTCGTGTTCGACACGCTGGACGTGTCCACGCGGCTGGGGCGCTACATCCTCCAGGAGCTGACGGGGCGGAAGGGCCGGGTGTCGGCGATGGTGGCCACGGCGGTGACGTGTGGGGTCCCGCTGGCCTTCGTGCTGCTGGCGGGCACGGGGGCGTGGCGCTCGTTCTGGACGTTGTTCGGCACGTCCAATCAGTTGCTCGCCTCGCTGTCCCTGCTGGGCGTCTGTGTGTGGCTCAAGAGCACGAGCCGGCCGTATGTGTACGCGCTGGTGCCCATGTTGTTCGTGGGGGCCGTGACGCTCACCAGCCTGGTGCTCCTGGTGCGCGAGGCGCTGCAGCCGGCCAGCTCCGCCGTCTCCCGGGTGAACGGGGTGGTGGCGGTGGTGTTGCTGGCGTTGGCCCTGTCTCTCTTCACCGCGGGGGCGCGTGCGCTGCGCTCCCGGCGAGCACCTCCGGCCACCGCGCCCGCGGTCTGATTCAGCCTCCAGGTTCGCCATGCTCCGCTACGCCGTCGCCATCTTCACCAGTGCCTTCCTTCTGTTTGGTGTGCAGCCCCTGGCGGGGCGGTATGCGTTGCCGTGGTACGGCGGCACGCCCGGCGTCTGGACCGCATGCATGCTGTTCTTCCAGGCGGCGCTGCTGGGAGGGTATGCGTATGCGCACGGGCTCGCCTCGCGGCTGACGCCACGGACGCAGGCGAAGGTGCACCTGGGCGTCCTGGCGGTGGCGGTGGCGGTGCTGGGGGCGCGGGCCTTGTGGGTGGGCTCGCCGGTGGCACCGGGGCCGGAGTGGCGTCCGGTGGGCACGGACCTGGCGGTGCCGAGGTTGCTGGCGATGCTGGCGGCCACCATCGGCCTGCCGTTCTTCGTGTTGAGCACGACGGGGCCGCTGCTCCAGTCCTGGTTCGCTCGCGCGAGGCCCGGCCGCTCACCGTATGCGCTGTATGCGCTGTCGAACGTGGGCTCGCTGCTGGCGCTGCTGGGCTACCCCTTCCTCGTGGAGCCGTGGGTGGGGCGAGCCACGCAGGCGTGGGGCTGGGGCGTGGGCTTCGTCCTCTTCGTGGGGGCCTGCGCGGTGTGCGCGCTGGATGTGTTGCGGCACGAGCGCGTGGTGGCGAGCACGGAAGCGACAGGTCCACGAGAGGCTTCCCTCGTGGAGGGCGCCACGGCCCGAGTGACAGCGGGCGAACTCGCATCGCAGGACGTCAGCGCCCGAGTCGGCGCGATGGCCACGCAGGATGCAGGCGCAGGTTCAGCGTCGGCGTCACGGTTTCAGACGGACGCGGAGGCGGCCCGGGAAGCCGCCTTCGAGGCGATGCGGCGAGAAGCACGAGGCGCCTCACTGGAGGCCGCGCCCGCCGACTCCGAGGCTCGACCCGGTGTGGGCCGGACACTGGCGTGGCTCGGGCTGGCCACGTGCGCGTCCGTGCTGTTGCTCGCGACGACGAACCAGCTCTCGCAGGACGTGGCGGCGGGTCCCTTCCTCTGGGTGCTGCCGTTGGCCGTCTACCTGCTCACCTTCATCATCGCCTTCTCGCGAGAGTCCTTCTATTCGCGCACGGTCTACTCGGTGCTGCTCATCGGCTCCGGAGCGATGGTGGCGCACGCGCACGCGGCGGGGGCCCACTTCCCGCTCACCCTCCAGCTCATCGCCTACGCCGCGTCGCTCTTCGCCGGTTGCATGGTGTGTCACGGCGAGCTGTACCGGCTGCGTCCGTCACCGCGCCATTTGAGCGCCTTCTACCTGTGGGTGTCCGCCGGTGGCGTGCTCGGAGCGCTGTTCGTCAGCGGCGTGGCCACCGCCTTCTTCCGCGCGTACTGGGAGTACCCGCTGTCCTTGGGAGGCTGCTGCGCGGTGGCGCTCGCGGGCATGGTGCGCGGGCCGGCGGCAGAGACGTGGAGTCAGCGCGGCCGACGGGTGCTGCGCGGCGCGATGCTCGTCATGGTGACGGTGAACCTGTTCCTGTCGGTGAACCGGGAGCTGGACAAGGCGCTGTTCAGCGAGCGGAACTTCTTCGGCGTGGTGAGGGTGACGGAGCAGAACGAGGAGTCGCCGGACAAGCACCTCTACAGTCAGCGCCACGGCGCCATCACCCATGGCATGCAGTACGTCAAACCGGAGCTGCGCTCGTGGCCCACGACCTACTACACGCGAGAGGCCGGTCTGGGACTGGCTGTCGCCGAGCAGCGTCGGCTGCGCGCGGCGGTGGGACTGCCTCCGGGTCTGCGCATGGGTGTGCTGGGGCTGGGCGTGGGGACGAGCGCGGCGCTGCTGGAGAAGGAGGACCGGGGGCGCTTCTATGAAATCAACCCGGTGGTCATCTCCCTGGCGCGAGGCGAGGGCGGCTTCTTCAGCTACCTGGGCGACTCGCCCGCGACGATTGAGGTGGTGGAGGGGGACGCGCGCATCTCCCTGGAGCGCGAGCTGGAGCGGGGCGAGCCCGGTGGGTTCGACGTGCTGGCGTTGGATGTCTTCTCCTCCGACTCCGTCCCCGTGCACCTGCTCACCGAGGAGGCCGTCGCCCTGTACAAGCGGCACCTGGCCCCGCACGGAGTCCTCGCGTTGCACATCAGCAACGTGCACCTGGACCTGGTGCCAGTGACGCTGTCGCATGCGCGCCGCCTGGGGATGTACGCGGCCTTCGTCTTCCACGACACGGAAGGAAGCGCGCTGCGCAGCAACTGGATGTTGCTCAGTCCAGACCGCGAGTTCTCCTGGGGCCCCACCTTCACCCGTGCCAAGGCGCGGGTGCGCCGCCTGGGGCTGCGTGACGAGCAGGACTTCGCCTGGACGGATGACCGCAGCAGCGTGCTGCGGGTGCTGCGCCAGATTGGCCCCGACGCGAACGTCGTGGATGTGGAGGCGCCCTCGGGCCCGCCGAAGGTGCCCATGGCGAAGCCCGCTCCGCGGTGACTCAGCCTGGAGGCCAGAGCAGCGGCCGACCCGCCAGGAGGTGCAGATGGATGTGGAACACCGTCTGCCCCGCGTCGCGGTGGGTGTTCATCACCACCCGGTACCCGTTGCTGTCATGGCCCCGCTGCTTCGCCAGCTTGGCCGCCGCCACGAAGAGGTGGCCCACCGTGGCCTCGTCCTCCGCGGTGACGTCGTTCACCGTGGCGATGTGCTTGCGGGGGATGAACAGGACGTGCGTGGGCGCCTGGGGATTGATGTCCTCGAAGGCCAGGCAGGCGTCGTCCTGATAGACGACCTTGGCCGGGATGAGGCCGTCTCGAATCTTGCAGAAGAGGCAGTCGGACATGGCCGGGGGCTTAGCAACGCACGAGGCGGCGGGAAATGGCCTCGGCACTCATTGTTGAAGTCCCAAGCGATTCCCCCAGCGGGCGACCAGGGCTTCGCTCGGGTGGGTTATCGGGGGTAGAGGTAGGGGACGACATGCCAGGTGGGCACCTCGCCTCAAAAGGTCCCACCAGTGATATTCCAGGCCCCGACGATGAAATCCATCCGCATCTCCCAGCTCATCGAGGACCACGACTACGACTTGCGGCTCACGCTCATCGCGGGCGCGAGCGGGCTGACTCGGACGGTGGACTCGCCGCGCATCCAGAAGCCGGGGCTGGCGCTGGCGGGCTTCACCGAGCACCTCCACCCCCACCGGGTCCAGGTGTTCGGAAACACGGAGATTTCGTACCTGGCCACCCTGCCGGAGTCGCGGCAGCGCGAGGCGCTCTCCAAGCTCTTCGAGGAAGAGGACCTGGCGTGCGTCGTGGTGACGAAGGAGCTGGAGATTCCGCCCGTCCTGGTGACGGCGTGTGAGTCCGGCGGGCTGGCGCTGATGAAGACGCCGCTGCTCTCCAGCGAGTTCATCACCCGGGTGCAGTCCTTCCTGGAGGAAGCGCTCACCGAGTCCAGCAGCCTGCACGGCGTGCTGATGGACGTCTTCGGCGTGGGCATCCTGCTGCTCGGCAAGAGCGGCATCGGCAAGAGCGAGATTGCCCTGGACCTGGTGATGCGGGCCCACCGGCTGGTGGCGGACGACATCGTCGACGTCACCCGGCGCAAGGGGGCGGTCTACGGCGCGGGCAACCCGGTCATCAAGCACCACATGGAAATCCGGGGCCTGGGCATCATCAACATCAAGGACCTGTTCGGCGTGGCGGCGGTGCGCGAGCAGAAGAAAATCGAGCTCGTCATCGAGCTGCAGGAATGGGACCCCCATCAGGAGTACGACCGGCTGGGCGTGGAGGACAAACATCTCCAGATTGTGGGTGTGGACATCCCGCTGTCGGTGGTACCCGTGCGTCCAGGCCGTAACATGGCGACCATCATCGAGGTGGCCGCCCGCAACCAGTTGTTGAAGCTTCAGGGCCACCACTCGGCGAGGGAATTCGCCGAGCGGCTCAACCGAGCCATCGCCGAAGGGGCGATGCGCCGCACCCTGGGAGAAGAGGTCGAGTGACCGCGCCCGCGAAACAGTTGGTCGTCATCACCGGCATGTCCGGCTCCGGCAAGTCCACCGCCATCAGGGCGCTGGAGGATGCGGGGTTCTTCTGCATCGACAACCTGCCGGTGCTGCTGCTGCCCAAGCTCACGGAGCTCGCGGGCGGGGGCAACATCGAGCGGATGGCGCTGGTGATGGACGTGCGTGAAGGCGTGTTCCTCAAGGACGCGCCCCGGGTGCTGGACGAGGTCCGCCGCGCCGGTCACCACGTGGAGGTGCTCTTCCTCGACTCGAGCGACGACAGCCTCATCCGTCGCTTCAGCGAGACGCGCCGCCGCCATCCGCTGGCGCCCAACGGCACCGTGGCGGACGGCATCAAGGCGGAGCGCCAGGAGCTGCGTGACTTGCGCGAAATCGCCGACCAGGTCATCGACTCGTCGGTGCTGAACGTGCACGACTTGAAGCGCATGGTGCAGGCGCGCTTCAGCCCGGAGCCCGCCGCGGGGCCGAGCCTGTCGGTGATGTCGTTCGGTTACCGGTACGGGGTGCCGCCGCAGGCGGACCTGGTGCTGGACGTGCGCTTCCTGCCCAACCCGTACTTCGTCCCGGAGATGAAGGGGCTGACGGGCAAGGTGCCCAAGGTGGCCGCGTACGTGCTGGACCGCGAGGAGACGCAGCAGTTCCTCGAGAAGGTCGTGGACCTGTGCCGCTTCCTCTTCCCCCGCTACCAGAAGGAGGGGAAGGCGTACCTCACGGTGGCGCTGGGGTGCACGGGTGGCAAGCACCGCTCGGTGGCCATCGCCGCGGAGCTGACCCGACGGCTGGCCGACGAGAACACCCGCGTTCAGCTCTGGGACCGCGACATCGAGAAAGAGTAGTCCGTGGCCTCCGTGACCCTGCTTCTGCTCGCGCTCGGCGTGGCGATGGATGCCACCGCTGTCTCCAGTGGCATGGCCATCCGGGGGGCTCGGCCTCCGGATGTCCTCAAGCTGGCGCTGACCTTCGGCCTGTTCCAGTTCGGCATGTCCCTGGGCGGTGCGCTCGGGGGCAAGGCCATCCTCACGCACTTCGCGGCGGTGGACCATTGGATTGCCTTCGGGCTGCTCGCGCTCGTGGGCGGGCACATGATTTGGGAAGCGTTCTCCCATGACGAGGAGACGCGGGCCGCCACCGGCATCCCCCTGCCCATGTTGCTGACGCTCGGCGTGGCCACCAGCATCGACGCGCTCGCCGTCGGCGTGACGCTGCCCGCGCTGGAGCTGGGCATCGTCCTCTCCACCGCCCTCATCGGCGTGATGACCTTCGTGCTGTCCATCGGCGGTGCCTGGGCCGGCAAGCGGCTGGGCGAGCGCTTCGGCACCCGCATCGAAATCCTTGGCGGCCTGGTGCTCATCGGCATCGGCCTCAAGACGCTCGTCGAGCACCTGTCCGCGTAGGCCTCCCGGCGGTGGGCCCGAAGCCTCCGCCTAAGCCTGTCGTTCATGCGACACCCTGGCGGGCCACCGCATGTGTGCGTCATCCTTGTGAAGTGACTCATGGCGCGCCATGCTGGGAGTCCGTAGCGCGGATTCCCACTGGAGGCCTGGATGTCCCTTCCCCCGACGCGACACTTCCACGTGGCCATCGCGGGCAGTGGGTTCGGCGGCCTGGGGATGGCCATCCGGCTCAAGCAGGAGGGGCTGGAGGACTTCGTCCTCTTCGAGCGCGCGGACGACGTGGGCGGCGTCTGGCGGGACAACGCGTATCCGGGGTGCGCGTGCGACGTGCCGTCGCATCTGTATTCGTTCTCCTTCGCGCCGAACCCGCGCTGGTCCCGGGCGTACTCGCCCCAGCCGGAGATTCACGCGTACCTGCGCGACTGCGCGGAGCGCTTCGGCGTGCTCCCCCACGTGCGCTTCCGTCACGCCGTGGAGGACGCGCGCTGGGATGACGATGCGCGGCACTGGCGCCTCCAGACGTCGGAGGGGCTCTTCACCGCGGACGTCTTCATCCTCGCGGCGGGGGCGTTCGGCGAGCCGGTACAGCCCGCGCTCCCGGGGCTGGAGCGCTTCCAGGGCAAGGTGATGCACTCGGCGCGGTGGGACCCTTCGCATGAGCTGACGGGCCGGAAGGTCGCCGTGGTGGGCACGGGCGCGTCCGCCATCCAGTTCGTCCCGGCCATCCAACCGAAGGTTGAGCGGCTGGTCCTCTTCCAGCGCACGCCTCCCTGGATTCTGCCGCGCAATGACCACGCGATTGCCGGCTGGAAGCAGTGGCTGTACACGCGCGTTCCCGGAGCGCGGTGGCTGATGCGCGCGGGCCTCTACGCGGTGAAGGAGCTGTCCGCGCTGGCGTTCATGTATCCGTGGATCATCCGGTGGGCCCAGCGGGGTGCGTGGCGGCACTTGAAGCAGTCCGTCCCGGACCCGGTGCTGCGCGCGAAGCTGCGGCCCTCCTACACCATGGGTTGCAAGCGAGTGCTCGTGTCGGACGACTACCTGCCGGCGCTGACGCGGGAGAATGTCGAGGTCGTCACGGACGGGCTCCAGGAGGTGCGCGAGCACTCCGTCGTCACGGCATCGGGCGTCGAGCATCCGGTGGACACGCTCATCTTCGGGACGGGCTTCCAGATAACGGAGCCGTCATTCGCCCGGCACATCCGGGGGCGGGACGGGCGCACGTTGGCGGAGACGTGGGCGGGGAGCATGAAGGCGCACCTGGGGACGTCGGTGAGCGGGTTCCCCAACTTCTTCATGTTGCTGGGGCCGAACACGGGGCTGGGGCACACGTCCGTCATCCTGATGATTGAGAGCCAGCTGGCGCATGTGCTCAGCGCGCTGCGCTACCTGGAGGGCAGGGGGCTGGCGGCGGTGGAGCCGACGGTGGAGGCGCAGGAGGCGTTCGTCCGGGACGTCGACACGCGGATGGCGCGGACGGTGTGGATGCAGGGCGGGTGTGTGAGCTGGTACCTGGATGCGACGGGGCGCAACTCGACGCTGTGGCCGGGCTTCACGTTCGACTACAGGCGCCGCGTCGCCACCTTCGAGCCCTCGGAATATGTCGCCATCACCCGGCGTCGGCGCGCGTCCTTGAAAACCGGGGCGAGCCCCCGGAAGCAGGCGCACGGCTGACGCGGTGGCGGTGGACGCGGAACGGAGCCAACGGATGAAATCGGTGAAGGACAAGGTCGCGGCGATTACCGGAGCGGGCTCGGGCATTGGCCGGGCCACGGCGGTGTTGCTTGCGCGTCAGGGGTGTCACGTCGCGCTGTCGGACGTGAATGTGCAGGGACTCTCCGAGACGGAGACACAGTGCCGTGCGCACGGCGTCCGTGTCCGGGCGGACCGGGTGGATGTCGCGAAGCGCGAGCAGGTGCATGCGTGGGCGGATGACGTGGCGCGGGAGTTCGGCGCGGTCCACATCATCATCAACAACGCGGGCGTGGCGTTGGGCGCCACCATCGAAGACACCCGGTACGAGGACTTCGAGTGGCTGATGAACATCAACTTCTGGGGGGTGGTGTACGGCACCAAGGCGTTCCTGCCTCACCTGAAGGCAGTGGACGAGGGGCACATCGTCAATGTGTCGAGCGTCTTCGGGCTGATTGGGGTGCCGACGCAGGCGGCGTACAACTCGGCGAAGTTCGCGGTGAAGGGCTTCACGGAGGCGCTGCGGCAGGAGTTGGAGGTGGATCCGGGGACCATCGGCGTCACCTGTGTGCATCCTGGGGGCATCAAGACGAACATCGCGCGCAATGCGCGGGTGACGGTGCGTCGGGGGTGGACGGACGAGCGCTCGTCGAGTGACTTCGAGAAGGCCTTGGCCACCACGCCGGAGCGGGCGGCGGAGGACATCCTCACGGCGATTCGGAAGAACCGGCGGAGGCAGCTCATTGGCGGGGACGCGGTCCTCATCGACCTGTTCCAGCGGTTGTTGCCGACCTTGTACCAGCGGGTGCTGGTGGCGGGGATGCGGCGGCGGCGGCGGAAGATGCTGAGCGCGGCGACATGAAGCGCACGCGCGTGAAGGACTCGCGGCGCGCGACGAAGGAAGCGCCTTCGAGGACGCGTCGGCCGGCCTCGCGAGAGAAGGCGCGGGCGCGGGTGACGCCGCTCTCGCAGCGGCTGGAGGTGCCCACGCGGGCGACGCCGCAGGACCTCTTCGCGCTGGCGATGCGGTGGTGGAACGAGGGGGAGCGCTTCGATATCGGCCGGATGGCGCAGGAGCTGGGCGTCAGTCGGGCGACGGTGTTCCGCTGGGCGGGGACGCGGGAGCTGCTCTATGGGGAGGTGCTGTCCTTTCGGTTCGAGGCCGCGCTCACCGCCGCGAGGAGCGAGTTCCAGGGGGAGGGGACGGCGTACGTGGCGGACGTCACCCAGCGCCTCATCCACCTGATTGTGGAGGACGCGCCCCTGCGGCGCTTCATCCAGCAGGACTCCGAGTACGCGATGCGCGTGCTGATGTCGAAGAGCAGCCGGGTGGAGGAGCGCTGCGCGGCGAGCATCCGGAGAGCGCTGGAGGAGGGCGTGAGGGACAAGCACCTCCGACCGGCGATGGGGCTGGATGCGTTGTCGAACGTCATCGTGAGGGTGGGGCAGTTCTTCCTGTACCGGGACGCGCTCACGGGCGACCCGCCGGATGTGCGGGCCGCCATCACCGCGACGCTCATCCTCCTCACCGCGGAGGAGGGGGATGCGCGGTGGAACAGGCGGTGACGAAGAGGTGGGCTCGAAAGTCCACTTCCGTGTCACCGCCCGCTTTCACGCCGTGCGGACCCGCGATGGCCTGGTCATGCACGATTGGGCAGCGCTACTGCCACTCGCCATTGCAGCATCGGGCGTAGCACTCTCCGCTGCCGACGCAGGACCTGCCCGAGAAGGGACCGCCAAGACAGTAGCCGTCGTCCTTGGCGGAGCAGCTGGTGCTGCCGTCGATCGGGTAGCCCTCCCCATCGTTGAACGTCATGCCGCCGTACGTGCACGTGCGGCAGGACTTCGTGACGCCATCACAGGTGACGAAGCCCGTGGTTCCATTCAGCGCCGAGCAGGTGGACGTGCCGCTGCACGTCAACGTCGTGCAAGTGCCGCAGATGGCCGTGGCGGTACAGGCCGCCAGGGTTCCGCCGTTGGACTCGAGTCCCTGCGTTTGTTCATCCAGGGTGACTTCTTCGTTGGAAACCGGCGTCCCCTCCGTGGGGTCGGGGCTGCAAGCGGCGAAGAGCGCGGAGAGAAGGGCGGCGCTGAAGAGTGTGCGGCCAGTTCGCGACATGACGGGAGAACTCCGGAGGCACCATGGCCTGGTGCCTGTGTTGGGGAGTGGATGGAGACAGTGGACGAAGACGGTCCGTCGCCTGCTGTTGCTCCAGGAACACCCCATCGGTCGGCCTTGGGCCCGTCAGCCTGGGATGGTGGACGGCCTCCTGAGGGGAATCAAACCAGAGGCCCCTCCCGTCGCGAGCCCTTCGTCAGGTGGCAACTGTCAATCAGTTGGTTCTGAATGGTTGAAGCACCTGAATTGCAAATTTGGCGTGTGGCTTGTTTTTCTGAGCGTCTGGCGTTCGCGCATGCACCCTACGAAATGCGGGAACTGCCCTCGCTGTAGCCACGGCTCGATTCGGAGGCGCTCGCTGCCCATGGCCTCGACCCAGGCCCGCTCCCCGGAAGCAGGGAAGCGGGCCCGTCGCACAGTCTCTAGTTCGTCGTGAAGTACAGGTTGTCCAAGAGCAGAGCGTTGCCCGAGGGCCCACCGCCGGCGATGAACACGAAGGGCGACAGCACCGCGCCCAGGCTCACGCCCGCGGCGGTGAAGTCCGACAACGGAATGGCCAGGTGGTGCCACTGCCCGTCGTTCACATACCCATACTTCGCCACGTCGAGCTGCACGCCCTCCGTGTCGCTCATCCCAATCTTCACCGAGGCGAACCCCGGGTCCGACGAGTTGAGGCTCACGTGCAGCGTCTTCCACGCGTCCAGGTTGTGGCCCGTATCCCAGTGGATGCCAAACCCCAACCACCCCTTGCCCGCGTGGACGATGCGGTCCGCCGTCTTCCCCTCGATGCGCGTGCTCGAGGACTCAATCGTGACGGTGCCCTCGTACAGGTAGATGTGCGTGTCCACGTCGTTGATGATGATTTCCTCGGACCGGCCTCCCTCGTAGAAGCCGACGAAGAGGCGCCGCTGGCCCGCCTCGAACGGGAACGGCCCCGGGAGCACCTCGTCCTGGGGATTCGTCCCGGCGTCGTCCTGCGAGGACGGCTGGTGGTTCTCGTAGTCGGAGGCACCCGGGTCCGGCCGGCACGCGGCCAACGTCAACAGCAGCACTCCCACGGTCCGCTTCATGGCCGCACCGCCCTTTCACCACCACTCGAGGTCCGCACCAGCACCCAACCGCCCGTCACCGTCCCACCCATCTCCACGATGGCCTTGTAGGACGGCGTCAACAGCTCGTAGGGAATCGTCCCCGTCGAGTCGTACGTCACCGCGTCCGGGAAGTTGTCCAACACCGACTGGTACGAGCGGATGGCCATGTCCCGCACCACCGGCAGGTCCTCCTGCTTCGCCAGTCCGTTCTGGTACACGCCGAGCAGGTTGAGGCCGACGTAGTACTGCGCCTCGCCATACGGTCCCCGCGCGAGCACGGTGGCCCACGAGTAGAAGGCCGCGACCGGCCCCGCGTTGGCCTGGAGCACCCACTTCGTCTCCGTCCCCGGCGTCGAGTCCGCGAACGGATTGTTCGGGTCGTCCAGGATGACAGTGCTCGGATACACGCCCATGGTTGGGTCGTAGACCTCGAGTGTCAGGTCCTCCAGCGGTTCGCCATAGACATAGCTCGCGCGGTCGTAGCACCCGAAGGTGCCCAGCACCGCGAGGAGCACGAGACACGTCCTCATACGTTGTCCCTCAGAGCGAAAGGATTGCATACGCACCCACCTCGTATTCGCGGCCCTTGAGTCCCTCGGCGATGGCCGTCGTGCTCATGCCCTCCGAGTACTCATCCAGCATGCGCACCAGCCCCCGCAGACCGAAGCGCGTGGACACCGCGCCCAGCACCGGCCGCTTGAGCCCGTAGGACACGTCGCCCCCGAGCTGCACCGGATACGTGAGGTTGAACACACGGTGGTAGTCGTACGGACCCCAGTCGTTGAATCGCAGCTGCGTGGCCAACAGCAGCGTGTCGTACAGCACGTTGGCGTCCAGGCCGAAGCGGCGCACCTGCCGCGCGTCCTCGCCTCCGGACTGCACGCTGCCCACGAAGGCCGTGCCGTACAGCTTCAGCCGCTGCGTGGGATTGCCCACCATGCGCAGCGTCGTCTCCCACTCGTCGCGCGCGGGAGGCGCCCCGGCGAAGGCCACCGCGCTGCCGTCCGCGAGGATGGCGATGCTCGCATCCCGGGACGTCGGCTGTCGGCGGTACACCAGGTCCAGGCCCGCGGCGAAGGGCGCGTCCTCGCGCATCTCCCGGTCCCACGCCCAGAACCACGTCCCCGGCGTCGGGTCGAAGGTGATGAGCAGCTCCGCGCCCAGCGTCTCGCGGTTGTCCAGGACGGTGAAGGCATCCTGCAACACGTTGCGAGCGCGCACGGCGGGGAAGTACGTGCCCGAGTCCTGGTCATACGTGTCGGGGATGTTCGGATTCGGGCCGATGAGCGGCTTCTGGTACAGCACGTTGGGCGCCACCTCGATGGTGCCCAACTGGAAGGCCGCGCCCGCCTGCGCTCCGAAGTGGTTGCCGCGACCGCTCTCCCGCAGGCTCCAGCCCGTCAGCACGATGCTCGGCTCGGGACCACCGTCCGCCACCAGCCCGCGGAACGAGCCCTGGGCGAACAGCCGGACGCCGCCCAGGTCATATGTGGCCCGCGCCTTCGCGCCGAGCGTGTCGAGGAACTGCACCTTGTCGCGCAGCACCTCCTGGCCACTGCCCATGTAGCTGGCACCGCCCGTCGCCTCGCGCGTCCACGTGAACTCCTCGCCGATGCGCTGGGGCGCGGCCAGGATGCCACCGATGTCGAGCGCCAGCGGACCCCGGTTCCACTCGAAGGTCAGCGCCGTGCGGCGCGCCACGCGCTCGCGGATGACGGAGGCGGTCTGCTGCGTCGCGCCCCGGGCGATGTCCTCCTGATGCACCAGCGTCAGCGCCATGTCCCCGAAGCCCTTGCGGTACTTGGCGACGACGGATGGGTTTGCGCCCCAGTACAGCTCCGGACCCACCGCCAGCTTGAAGCCCTCGAAGGAGCGCTTGCCGCTGAGCACCACGCCGAAGGGCGCGTTGCCGTGGTAGATGTCGATGTTCGGCCCGTAGTTGGCCTCGCGGTACAGGCCGAAGAAGTCACCCTCCTCGCCCCAGTGGTAGTGGCCGACGCGGTAGAAGCCCTCCAGCGCGAAGTCCGCGCGGTCCAGCTTGAACTCCGCCTGGTACAGCGCGAAGCGGTCAAAGCCATTCACTCCCGGCTGGGAGACGCCCGGCGTCGGCGAGGCCCCCGGTGCCGGCGTCGTCGGCGTCGGCGTGGTGCCCCGGTTCTCGTAGAAGAGGTTGTTGAGGCGGTTGGTGGCCACGTTGCCCACCACGTTGAAGGACGCGCGTCCGTACACGCCGGTGGCGGGCTGGAGCGCCAGGTCGAAGAAGATGGACTCCGTGTGGTCCGCCGCCGTCAGGTTCGGGCGCGTCGTCGCGATGCTTCCACGCGACAGCGAGCTGTCCATGACGAGGCGCAGGTTCGACACCCGCACCGCGCTGAGCTCATCCGCCTTCGCCAGGGCGATGGAGGACTCGTAGCTCTTCGACAGCTCGGAGGGCCGCAGGCCCGCGAAGTGCGCGTGGATGCGGTCCAGGTCCGTGTCCTCCGCGTACGGGTCCAGGCGGAAGGCCGCCTGCAACACGTAGTAGGCCGTGCGCGGCTGGATGCGGGAGATGCCCGCGTCGTCCGGCGTGCCCAGGGCGCAGATGCCGAACCACTCCTCGTTCATGTTGTTCTGACCGGCCACGAAGTCCGCCGCGTAGCCGCCGTTGGGCCACGACGCCGTCGTGTCGTGCAGGGAGAGGTTGGCCTCCTGGCCCACCTTCCACCAGCCATCCACCCACTGGAAGACGAAGCCGCCCAGCGCGTTGCCCACGCGGCCCTGGCCGTACGTCTGCGTGTAGATTTCCTCCCACTGCTGGCGCAGGTACTCGGCCTGCGACAGGTGGTCCTCACGACCGTCCCGCGCGTTGAACGCATCCGCGCCGAACTCCGAGAAGAGCACCGGCTTGTCCACCTTGCGCAGCACCTCTTCGTACAGGTCCCGGACGCTGGGGCCTCGGTAGACGTTGGCGCCGAAGATGTCGATGTCGGTGGCGTGCATGGCGATGAGGTCGATGTACTGGAGGTCGCCGTTGGCCATCGCCACCGGGTGGTTGACGTCGCGGGCCTTGATGGTCCGCGCCGCCTCGCCCATCAGCGTGTAGAGGTGCACCGCGCGCGCGGCGTCCTCCTGGCCCGGCAGCGCCTCGATTTCATAGCTGGTCCAGTGCAGGCCGTAGTTGTTCTCGTTGCCGAGCAGCCACATCAACACGCCCGGAACGCCCCGGTACACCTCCACCTTCTTCGCCAGCTCCTCGAGCAGCGCCTTGCGGTGCGCGGCGTTGGAGTAGTCGATGTTGGGCACGAAGGCGCCGTTGACGGTGGCGCCATAGCGGCCCATCAGCGGGTTCACCACGGTGGTGATGCCGTAGTTCTTGAAGATGAACTCCACCCAGCGCGGGGGGATGTCGTCGAACTGGCGGATGGCGTTGACGCCCATGTCGCGCAGCAGCGTCATCTCCCGCGCCAGCACCGCGCGCACGAAGTCGTCGGGCTGGTTCCAGAGCGAATAGCGGTAGTTCTCTCCAATGGGCGTGTAGCCCCAGTTCATGCCGCGCAACAGGAAGTCGCGGCCGTCCACCTTCAGCTTGAAGCCCCGCTCGTCGCGCTGGAGCTTGACGACGGTGGCCTGCTCCGCGCCCGCGGTGACGTCCACGGGCTGCAGGGTGAGGGGCTGCGGCGCGGGAGACGGCGCCGGGCTCGGAGGACCCGAGGGCGTCGTGGTGGTGGCCGCGGGCGGCGCGCCACCGGGAGGAGCGGCGGCCGGCGGAGTTGCTTCCACCGGCGCCGTTTGAGGTTGCGCGCCGCCGGGTTGGACGGGCTGCGCGTCCTGCCCGGCGTGGACGGGGGCCTGGTACAGCGCCGCCGCGAGGAGGGGTGCGAGGAACAGGGCTCTCATGCGGCCAGCTCCACATCCAGCCCGTTCTGGGCCACCACGGCGCGGTACAGGTGCGCGCTGTCCTTGGGGATGCGCTTCTGGGTCGCGTAGTCCACGTAGACCATGCCGAAGCGCTTCTGATAGCCGTACGCCCACTCGAAGTTGTCCAGCAGCGACCACGCGAAGTAGCCCTTGAGCGGCACGCCCTGCTTGATGGCCTCCAGCGAGGCCTCCAGGTGCGTGCGCAGGTAGTGCACGCGCTTGGTGTCCCGCACGCGGCCGTCCGCGTCCGGCGTGGTGCCGTAGGCGGCCCCGTTCTCCGTGACGTAGAGGCGCCCGGGCTTGTAGTCCTGGTTCAGCCGCACGAGCAGCTGGGTGAGTCCGTGGGGCGACACCTCCCAGTCCATCTCCGTCTTCTCGGGGCTGACGTGGACGGTGCGCGGGGCGTTCTGCGCCTCGGGGATGCGGTCGCTGCGGATGACGCCTCGGTTGTAGTAGTTGACCCCGAGGAAATCGATGGGCGCGGCGATGTCCGTCATGTCCCCCTGTCGCACGAAGGGCAGCGTGTCCGACTTCAGTCGCCCCTCGGCGACATGGTCGTCAATCACGTCGCGCGGGTAGCCCTTCCCGTAGAGCGGGTCCAGGTACCAGCGGTTGAAGCCGCCGTCGAAGGAGCGGCACGCGTCATGGTCCTCCTTGCTGGGCGACGCGGGCTCCGCGGGCACCAGGTTGAGGGTGACGCCGACCTCCGCCCTGGGCACGTTGGCGCGGATGACGGGGACGGCCTGTCCATGCGACAGCAGCACATGGTGGGCCGTGGCCAGCGCCTGGCCCCAGTCCTTGATGCCGGGGGCGTGCTCGCCGTTGGCGTAGCCCAGGATGCTGATGCACCAGGGCTCGTTGTGCGTAATCCACCGCGACACCCGGTCCCCGAGCTTCTGGCTCATCACGTCCGCGTACTCGACGAACGCGCTCACCGTGTCGCGCGAGGCCCAGCCGCCCTTGTCCTGAAGCGCCTGCGGCAAATCCCAGTGGTACAGCGTGACGACAGGCTCGATTCCCACCTCCAGCAGTCCGTCGACCAGCCGCGAGTAGAAGTCGAGGCCAGCGGTGTTCACCTTGCCGCGCCCCATGGGGAACACGCGCGGCCAGGCGACGGAGAAGCGATACGCCTTCAATCCCATCCAGCGCATCAGCTCCACGTCTTCGCGCCAGCGGTGGTAGTGGTCGCAGGCGACGTTGCCGTTGGTTCCGTCGGCGATTTTACCGGGCGTGGCGGCGAACCGGTCCCAGATGGATTCACCGCGCCCGTCGGCGTCGGTGGCTCCTTCAATCTGGTACGAGGAGGTGGCCACACCCCACACGAAGTCATGAGGAAACTGCCGCATCGTCAGGGACTCCTTTCGAGGACTCGAGATGGCAGCGGACGTGGTGCTCCGCCGCGGGAAGGTGAAAGGGAGGAAGCGCCTCGTGGCACCGCACGTCGGCGTGAGGACAGCGGGGCGCGAAGGCACACCCCAGAGGAGGCGCGGGCACGGTCGCCACGCGCGCGGGCAGGGGCGTGCGCAGGAAGTCCACGCCATCCGGAACGGCCGACAACAACAGCCGTGTGTACGGGTGGCGAGGCGCCTGGAGCACGTCGCTGGTGCGGCCCGTCTCCACGACGGAGCCCGCGTAGAGCACCAGCACGCGGTCCGCCAGGTGACGGGCGCTCGCCAGATCATGGGTGATGAAGAGGATGCCGATGCCGCGCTCGCGCGTCAGGCCCTTGAGCAACTGGAGCACCCCCCGGCGCGTGGACACGTCCAGCATGGAGGTGGGTTCGTCCGCGATGATGACGTCGGGCTCCACCGCCAGCGCCCGCGCCACGGCCACGCGCTGACGCTGGCCTCCGGACAGCTCGTGCGGATAGCGCTTCGCCAGCTGCTCCGCCGGCGTCAGTCCCACCGACTCCAGCAGCGCGTGCACCCGTCGCGTCAGCTCCACGCCTCGCGCGCGCCCATGGCGCACCAGCGAGCGCTCCAGGTGATAGGCCACCGTGTGCACCGGATTGAGCGAGGCGAACGGGTCCTGGAACACCATCTGCACGCGGCCCCGGTAGGCCAGTGACGCGGCGCCGCCCTCGCGGGCGAGCACGTTCTCTCCGCCAAGGAGGATGTCGCCCGAGTCCGGGGTGTCCAGCCGCGCCAGCAGGCGGGCCAGCGTGGACTTGCCGCTGCCAGACTCGCCGACGAGCGCGAGGATTTCTCCGCGCTCCAGCGAGAAGGACACATCCGTCAGCACCTTGCGGCGCGCGTGGGACAGGAAGCCGCCCACGGGGAAGCTCCGATTCAGGCGCGAGGCTTCCAGCAGGGGAGGGCTCATCGACGACCTCCGGGGGACGCGGCGAGCGGCGGCTTGAGCGCGCTGGTGGCCTGCTCCAGCACGTCGGGTGACGGCGTCGGTGCGTCGGCCGCGCCCAGGTGAGGGAAGGACGACAGCAACAGGCGCGTGTATGGATGACGCGCGTCGGTGCGCAGTCGCTGCGCGGTGTCCACCTCCACCAGCTTGCCGGCCTGGAGGATGCCCACGCGGTCCGCCAGCGCGAGCAGCAGGGGCAGGTCATGCGTGATGAAGAGGACCGCGAAGCCCAGCCGCTCCTTCAGCTCCACCACGCGCTGGAGCAGCTCCTTCTGCACCACCACGTCGAGCGCGGTGGTGGGCTCGTCCATCACCACCAGCCGGGGCTCCAGGGCCAGGGCCAGGGCGATTCCCACGCGCTGGCGCATGCCACCGGAGAGCTGGTGCGGCCATGCGTCCACCAGCTCGGGCTTCAATCCCACCATGCTCAACAGCTCACGGGCCCGCGCGTACGAGGACGCGCGCGAGTTACCTCCGTGCGCCGCGAGCGTGTCGTGGAACTGCTCGCCCAGCGTGAGCACCGGGTTGAGCGCGCTCATCGCGCTCTGGAACACCATGGACACACGGCTCCACCGGAAGGCGCGCAGCGCCTCCGGCGACAACGCGGTGACGTCCGTTCCGTCGAAGAGGATGCGTCCGTGGGTGATGGCCGCCGACGAGGGCAACAGGCGCAACAGCGCGGAGCCCAGCGTGGACTTGCCGCTGCCGGACTCACCCGCGAGGCCGAACACCTCGCCGGGGGCGATGTCCAGGGACACCTGGTCCACCACGCGGGAGGGGCCCGCCTGCGTCATGTACTCGATGGACAGCTCACGCACGCTCAAGAGCGCGCCGGGCGTGGCGGTCTCCTGCGCAGGCGAGTCAACGGCGTGCACCGCCGCAGCGCTGGGCGCCTTCGGAGGGGCGCGCAGCGAGGGGTTGGTCAGCTCGTCGATGGCGGAGCTGAGCAGCGTGAGCGAGAAGCCCACCAGCGCGATGCAGATGCCCGTGGGGACGAAAATCCACCAGGAGCGCGTCAGGAGCGCCGCGTCGTTGCCGGCCCAGTAGAGGTTGGTGCCCCACGTCACCGAGCCCACGTCACCCAGGCCCAGGAACTCCAGGCCCACCTGCGCGCCCACGGCGTACAGCGTGTTGCCAATGAACGACGAGGCCACGAGCGAGGCCATGTTGGGCAACAGCTCGCGGGTGATGATGCGCAGGTGGCTCTCTCCGGCGACGACGGCCGCCGCGACGAAGTCCCGACCTCGCAGCGACAGCGCCTCCGCGCGGAAGACGCGCGCGTTCCACGCCCAGCCCGCGAAGGTGAGCACCACCACCATGCGGAACGGACCGGAGGGCAGGTAGGCGCCCAGGACGATGGCCAGCGGCAGGCCCGGGATGACCAGGAAGATGTTGGTGGTGAGCGTCAGCGCGTCATCCACGCGGCGGCCCAGGTAGCCGGCGGTGATGCCCACCAGCGCGCCCACCAGCGTGACGAGCGCGCCCACCGCGAAGCCGATGGCCAGCGTCTCCCGCGCGCCCACCACCGTCTGCGCGAGCACGTCCTGACCCTGGCCCGTCGTGCCGAACCAGTGGGCACTCGAAGGCGGCTGGTGGGGCTGGCCCATCAGCTCCGTCGGGTCCATCACGAACCACGGGCCCACCAGCGCGACGAGGAGGAAGCCCAAGAGGAGGGTGCCTCCCACCGCCGCCTTGCGCTGGCGGAGCAAGCGTCGAAGGGTGTCACGCATGGGCGCGGGTCCTCGGGTCCAGCCAGAGGCAGAGCAGGTCCACGGCGAAGTTCGCGGCAAGCACCGCCAGCGTGATGACCAGGAAGAGCCCCTGCATCAGCGGGTAGTCCTGGTTGCGCACCGCGAGGATGAGCAGGTAGCCGGTGCCCGGATACGAGAAGACGATTTCCGTCAGCAGCGAGCCGCTCAGCACGAAGCCCAGCGCCATGCCGAAGCCGGTGACGTTGGGCAAGAGCGCGTTGCGCGCCGCATAGCGCAGCATCACCTGGCGGGGCGGCAGGCCCTTCGCGTGCGCCAGCCGCAGCGTGTCCGTGCCCAGCACCGCCACCATGGTGTTGCGCATGCTCAGCATCCACCCGCCGAGCGTGGCCACGACGATGGACGTCGCCGGCAGCACCGCGTGCCGTCCCACGTCCGCGAGGAAGGTGAGCGTCGCCCCGGGCTCCACGTCGTGCGAGTACGCATGGCGCAGCGGGAACCAGCCCAGCCCGAAGCCGAAGAGGTACAGGGCCAGCATGGCCAGCCAGAAGTAGGGAAAGGCCCCCAGGAAGGCGAGCGCGGGCGCCAGCGCCGAGTCCAGCCAGCCGCCCCGGTTCCACGCGGCCAGCACGCCCAGCATCGTCCCCACCGCGAAGCTGATGATGACCGCGCACCCGGCCAGCCCCAGCGTCCACAACAGGCCCGTGCCGATGACCTCCGACACGGGCGACGGGTAGTACGCGTACGACAGGCCCAAATCCCCGGTCAGCAGGTGCTTCAGGTACGTGAAGTACTGCACGTGCCACGGCGCATCCGTGAAGCCGAACGCCGTCTTCAGGGCTACCAGCGCCTCGGGGGAGATGCGGCCCTCGAAGCGGGCGAACATCGCCGTGGCCGGGTCTCCCGGCGCGAGCCTCGGGATGACGAAGTTCATCGTCAGCGAGGCCCACGCGGCGAGCAGGTAGAAGCCGAGCCTGCGGAGCACGTAGCGCATGGTCAGGGCGCCTCCCTCGGGGCGAGCGCCGTCAGCACCAGCAGGCTGTCGGGCTCGGCGTGGGGCGAAAGCCGGGCGTAGGGGTTCGCCTCGGTGGGAAAGCCCGTGAAGCGCTTGGAGTTGGACTCGCCCCAGGACGGGTTCGGGAACAACGGAATCGCCGGCGCCGTCTCGGAGAAGCGCCGCTGCACCTGCGCCATCAGCACCTGCTGCTCCTCGCGCGAGTCGGTGACTTCGAAGCGCTCCAGCAGCGCGTCCGTCTCCTTGTCGCCGTAGCGCTGCCAGTTGGCGGGAGCCACCTCGCCCACCGGACGCACCGTCGCGGACGACAGCATCCACTTGTAGAAGGTGTACGGCGTGGGTCCGTCCAGCGACCAGGAGATGGCCAGCTGGAACTCCCCCTTCTGGAGTCGCGCCTGCCACGCGCTGAACTCGTACGTGCGCAGCTGCGCCTGGAGGCCCAGCTTGCGCAAGTCCCGCGCGACGACCTGCCCCGCGCGCACCCAGTCCGACCAGCCGCCCACCACCTCGATGTCCAGCGTCAGCGGGCTGCCGTCCGCCTGGCGGCGCAGCCCGTCGGGCCCCCGCGTGAGCCCCGCCTCGTCCAGGAGTCGCGCGGCCTCCTTCGCGTCGTGGCGCACCCACGCGTCGTCCGCGACGTCCGCGTCCCGCCAGCCGGTGTACGCGTCGTTGAGGCCCGTGGCGTCCGCCGGCCGCGTGTAGCCATACATGGCGATTTCGACCAGCCGCTCCCGGTCCAACGCCATGCTCAGCGCCTTGCGCACGCGCACGTCGTTCAGCGGGGGCTGGGTGGTGTTGGGGTAGAGGAAGACGGTGCTGCCGAAGAGCGGGAACCAGCGCGCGTGGTGCTTCGGGTCCCTGGCGACGAAGGTGCGGTCCACCGCGGGGACGAAGTTGCCCGCCCAGTCCACCTCGCCCTCCACCAGCGCCAGGTTCGCCTGGTCATTGGTGGGGAAGGCCAGGAAGCGCAGCGCCCTGACGGCGGGCTTGCCGGGCTGCCAGTAGTACGGGTTGCGGCTCAGTTCGTACACCTGATTGCGGAAGACACTCACCTGCGTGAACGGACCGGTGGCCACGGGGTTGGGATTCGTGAACGTCACCGGGTCCGCCACCCGCTCCCAGATGTGGCGCGGGACGATGGGCTGCGCGGCCAGGTCCCCGAAGCCGGGGATGAACGTGCGCGAGAACTGGAAGGCCACCGTGTGCGGCCCTTCGGCGCGCACGTCCGCCAGGAAGCGCCACACGCCGCCCGCGTCCAGGGCTGCGTGCTTGCGCAGCAACTGGAAGGTGTAGGCCACGTCCTCGGCGGTGAAGGGCTTTCCGTCGGACCAGCGCACGCCCTCGCGCAGCGTGAAGCGCAGGGTGCGGCGGTCCTCGGACCACGCGTGCCCCGTGGCCAGCCACGGCTGGTAGTCACCCTTGGACGGTGTGTAGAGCTCCAGGCACTCGTAGACGCCCGCGCGCGTGGGCCAGCGAGAGCCCGCGCCCGGGAAGAGCGGGTTGAAGTTGCGCACCCACGCGCTCTGCTGCTCCACGGAGACGAACAGGGTCCCCGGCGGACGCGGACGGGGCTCGTTCGAGCACGCCGCGCACAGAAGCAGGAGGAGGGCGGAGGTGACGAGGCCCGCGGGCCTCATTCCACCCTCGAGTAGGCGCGCACATAGTCCACCCGCATCTGCTGGGGGAACTGCGTGGTGCCGTCCACAGGGCCCACGAAGCCGCCTCCCACCGCGACGTTGAGGATGAGGAAGTGCGGATGGTCGAACACCCAGCGGGCGTTGCCCGGCAGGTCCCTGGGTGTCACCTCCATGAAGGCGATGTCATCCACGAACCAGCGGATGCGGTCGGGGTCCCACTCCACCGCGAAGACGTGGAAGTCCTCGTAGAGCCTGCCGCCCGCGACGACGTGCTCCTGGCCCACGTTCTCCCCGCCCGAATACCCTGGCCCGTGCAGCGAGCCCCGGACGATGGCGGGCAGCTGGCCCCGGTGCTCCATGATGTCGATTTCGCCGCACGTGGGCCAACCCACCTGGTTGAAGTTCGCGCCCAGCATCCAGAAGGCGGGCCAGATGCCCTTGCCCGTGGGCAGCTGGATGCGCGCCTCGAAGCGCCCGTACGTCCGCTCGAACTTGCCGCGCGTGGTGAGGCGCGCGGAGGTGTAGTCGTTGCCCTGGTATCGCTCGCGCCGCGCGGTGATGACCAGGCGGCCCTCGCCGTCCAGCGACGCGTTCTCCGGCCGCGCGGTGTTGTGCTCGTACTGGCCGTTGCCCCAGCCGTCTCCTCCGACGTCCGCGCTCCACCGCTCGGTGGAAGGAGGCGTGCCCGCCGGTCCGTCGAACTCGTCCTGCCACACCAGCTTCCAATCCTGATGCGAGGGCTGGACGGTGGTGGGGGGCGGGTCGGTGCGTCCTGAGCGGGCCGGGTCACAGGCCATGCATCCCAGGAGCGCGAACCACGGGAGGAGTCGGCTGGGCGTCATGCGGTTTTTCCGACGTGTTGGAGGGGAAATAACGTGCGGTCCCGGAGGGCCGCCTGGAGCACGAGTGTGGCCGCGCCCACCGCGATGGACTTGTCGCCCAGCGCGGACGTGACGATGCGCGTCTCCGCCATGGACGTGGACAGCGCGCGCTTGCGCACCGACGCCCGCAACGGGTCCAACAAGAGGTCGCCCACGGAGGAGATTTCCCCGCCGAGCACGACGATGGCGGGGTTGAGCAGGTTGAGCAGGCCCGCGACGGCGACGCCCAGGTACTGGCCCAGCCCATCGATGATTTGCCGCGCCGCCGGGTCGCCCGCGCGCGCGCCTTCGACAATCTCGCGAATCGTCGGAGCCTTTCGGCCCTTGGTGCCCATCAGCTCCCGCGCGCGCTCCACCAGCGCCCCGGAGCCGATGAGGGTGACGAGGCAGCCGCGCAGTCCGCACAGGCACGGGGGCCCCGCGGAGTCGACGGCGATGTGGCCAATCTCTCCGGCCGTGCCTCCGGCGCCGCGGTACACGTCGCCGTGGATGATGTGGCCGGAGCCGATGCCCGTGGCCAGCTTGATGTACGTCAGGTCCTCGCCGCTGGTGCCCGCGCCCCAGTAGCACTCCGACAGCGCGCCGAGGTTCGCGTCGTTGTCCACGAACACCGGCAGGTCGAACGTGGTGCTCAAGGCCTCCCGCACGTCGTAGCCGCGCCACGCCGGCAGGATGAGCGGGGACATCTTCCCGGGCGCGGACGGGTGCACCGGGCTGGGCGCGGCCACGCCCAGGCCCACGACGGAGCGCCGGGGAACGCGCTCGGCGTCCAGGCACTCCTGCACCAATGTCCGCACCGTCTTCAGTGTGCCCTCCGGGTCGTTGCGAACCTGCTGTGCGGCGCTGCGGTGGGTGCGCACCCGGCCCCGCAGGTCCGTGAGCACCACGGAGACGTGGGTGGCGCCCATCTCCACGCCGAGGATGCTGAAGGCGTCATCCCGGAAGCCGATGAGGGTGGGGCGACGGCCGCCTCGGGAGACGCCGGCGCCGATGCTGCGCACCAGCCCCGAGTGCTCCAGGTCCGCGACGATGGCCGACACGGTGGACGGGCTCAGCTCCGTCCTCCGGGCAATCTCCGCCCGGGAAATCTGGCGCTCGCGCCAGATCATGTTGAGCAGCAGGCTGCTGTTCTGCGCCCGCATGCCCGCCGCGTCGACCGTCAGTGCCGCCGTTCCCACTTTCATCGTCCCCTTACGCTCCATTCCGCCGCGCGGAAGGCGCGGTGGGTGTCATCTCCACTGGATGTCGTCGACGTAGAAGACGACCGGGGTCGGCTTGCCCCCCGCTACCCAGCCGAAACCACCCACCACCTTCCGGTATCGGACGCGGCTGACGTCGATTGTGTACTCCTTTGGCTCCGCCGTGAGCGTCTGGTCTCCGGTATCGAGGCTGAAGCCGTCGGCCGTAGTACTCAGACCCACCAGGAACTTGACGACCTCGCCTCCCGTGGCTCCCCACGCATAGAAGGACAGGACGGACGCGCCCTCGGGGACCTCGAAGCCGGGCAGGTCACCCCAATTGCTCTCGGGGTACTGCCACCACACGCCACCCCAGTTGCCGCCGCCCGCCGTATAGGTGAACTTGTGGCAGTCGCCCTTGCCCGTGCCCGGCCGCGTCGCGGCGCACTCGGGCGCGGAGACGATGCCGCCCGACGCGCCGTCGCCCATGTAGCCGCTGGGCGCCCACGTTCCGTCCACCGTCAGGGGAAGCGCCGTGGTGGGGCCCGCGTCAGGAGGCCCCGCGTCCGGCTCGCCCGCGTCGGGAGTCCCGGAGTCTGGCGGACCCGCGTCCGGCACCCCCGAGTCCACGGGCCCCGCGTCCGGCTGTCCTGCGTCTGGAGTTCCCGAGTCGGGCTTCGTCCCCGCGTCAGTCTGGGGGTCGGGCGTCTTGTCGTCCTCCTCCGGGTCACACGCACCGAGCAGGCTCATCGCGGCGAGCAACCCCGCCGCGGCACACGTCCAGGCGAAACGCTTGTGTTGCATGGGCTTCCCCTCCCTGCTGGAAAACTTCGTTCGCACTGCGAAGAAACCAGACGACGCAAGGAACCGACGCTCGCGTGGTGCGATGCGTCAAGAAAGGCGCTCTGCTTCAGAGGAGAGTGAGGTGAATCACGCCGTGCCCATCCGCCCACACCCCCGGGGCTCACCGTCACTCCGTCACGAACCGTGCTTCATTCGTTCGAGTGACGAAGAAAGTACCAGCGACGTTGGTTGGATTGCAAGCCGCCGCGTGACAGGGCCTTGACGCCAAACCCAGACACGGCGCCGCACGCGGCCCGTCCCATTGCCTGACGCGTCGCGGCGACGGTGACGTGAGAGGGATAAGGGGGCACGAGGGGCGCCTCGAGCCCGCCGAGTGTGGCCACGCGCGGCGAGAACGCCGCCTGGAGGGGCGCTCGAAACTTTGTTCGGACGGCGAACAAAGTTCAGGGTGGGAGGTGCCGGGTCACCCAGGTGGGGCGCTGGACGGGGTGAGGCTCACGTCCGGCTCCGAGTGGAATGACGACAGCGGCTGCCACCATAGCGTGGGCCCGCCGCCTTGAACAGTTTCATCCAGCGCGAGAAGGAAGGGCTCCGCGCCCTCGGCTGGCGGGCGCGTCATGGAGAGGGCCAGGAGCGCGCCGGCCCGCGTCACCAGGCTGGTCGTGTCGATGCACCGGGTTGAACGGAGCCAGGTCCGCGCGGGACGTCCGAGGGGATTGGAATCCGGAGGTGCGCCGCCTGTTGTGAGGCTTCATGCGAGAGCTGAGTCGGCGTTCCGTCGTGCTGGGGCTGGGGTCCTGCGCCGTGAGTGTGGTGGCTTGCACCTGCGCGGTCCCAGCGGAAGCCGTCCCCGTGGCGCCCCGCGTCAGGGCCCAGCTCTACGCCTGCGAGGGATGTGAAGCCGTCGCGGAGCGGGTACCAGAGCGGCTGGTTCCCACCGTTCGGCTGGCGAGCGCCGAGGAGGCCGGAGAGCGGATGACGCTGACGGGACGGGTGTTGAGCGCTCAGTCACGCGAGCCCGTCGCGGGTGTCGTCATCTACGCGCATCACACCAACGCGGCCGGGCTCTATGCGAATGGTACGCGGGAGTCCGAGTGGAGCCGTCGCCATGGTCGGTTGCGCGGGTGGGCGAGGACGGGTGGGGACGGCGTCTATGCGTTCGAAACCATCAAGCCCGCGCCCTATCCGAACGACACCCTGCCGGCGCACGTACACCTGTTCATTGGCGAGCCGGGGCGGCCCGCGTACCACGTCGATGACGTCGTGTTCGACGGCGAGTTTGGCGTGACGCCGCGCTACCGCGAGAAGCAGGAGCTTCGCGGTGGAAGTGGCATCGTGAAGCTGTCGCGCACGGCCTCTGGCGTGTGGCTCGCGCGCCGGGACATCGTCCTGGAGCGTCACCCTTGAGTCGCGTGCGCGGGGTGCTCAGAACGGCGCCAGGCGGAAGGCTTCCATGAGGAGCGGCAAGGGGCGCGCGCTCCACAGCACGGCCCACTGTCGTTCGTTCACGCCTCGCATGTAGACGTCGCCCAGGTACAGCGCGACGGCGGCGCGGGCCTCCAGGTCGATGAGGAGCGCGCCCGGCTCACCCGATATCGAGAAGGGCCGGTCATCCGTGGCCGTGACGAGCACTTCTTGTCCGTCCTCGCCCACGGAGATGATGCGGCCGCGATGCAGGCCTCCCCGGGAGGTGTACTTCATCACGGTGCTGCCCACGCGGGGCGCCGCCACCCGGGGCACCCAGGACACGGGTGGGTACTCGCCCGTGCCACGCTCCGCCGGGTCCAGGGGCGCGGCGATGCAGGCGTCGAGCAGGCCCGAGGGGCTCCACTGCCTGGCTTCCGTGGCCATCACCTGGGCGACCCGGGTCTGGGTGATGACGTGGCGGAGCCAGCGCCCCTCGGGACGGCGGTCCACGATGCCGTCCTCTCTCCGCGAATCCGGTGGAGGTTGTGGCACCAGTCCTCCTCCCATCGTGAGGCCGCCGGGCGCCGGTGGGAGGACGGGTGGTCCCAGCCGGTGCTCCACGGTGAGCAGCACGGGGTCGCCGGATTCACGCAGGCGGAACCAGCCTCCGAGGGAGGTCTCGTAGGGGCTGCCCTCCTCACTCAGCGGCTCTCCGGCGATGAGCCGGGGGCCTTTGCCGTGGCCGTGCGTGCTCATGGTCGGGCGAGACTCCAGAGGGAAGACCTGGCGTGGCTACAGCTCGCTCAGGCCAGGGTCGAACAGGGCGGTGAGCGTGACGAGGAACTCGTGGGAGAACACGGGCATGGGCGCGTGGCCGCCATTGTACGGCTGGGCGCTGCGGAAGTTCTCGCCGAGCAGGCTGTCCCTGCCACCCCACCGCGACCCTCGGGCCACGGACGTGGGTGGGGCAGGACGGCGCAGGCACCTTGAAGCCCGTGTGTCCTTCGCGACGGAGTCCCCGGTGCGCGTGTAAGGGCTGTTCAGTAGGGCCGCAGGTGAAAGGCCTTCATCAGGAGCGGCAGTGGACGGGCCCGCCACAACACGGCCCACTGACGCTCCTTTACGTAGCGCATGTAGACCTCACCCACGTGCAGCCCGATGGCGGCACGGGCCTCCACGTCGATGAGGAGCGCGCCCGAGTCGCCTTCCACCGCGAAGGGCTGCTCACTGGTGGAGGTGACGAGCACCTCGTCTCCAGACTCGCTCACGCAGAGGATGCGGCCGTGACGCAGTCCGCCCCGCCGGGTGAACTTGAGCACGGTGCTGCCCTCGCGAGGCTCCGCGACGCGGGGCACCCAGGGCAGCGGCGGGTACTCGTCCGAGCCGAGCGACGGGGCCACGGGCGCGGCGATGCAGGCGTCGAGCGGACCCTGGTGTCCCGTCTCGGGTCGGACTCCCGAGGCCAGCACCCGGGCGACGCGCTCGCCCGACGTGGCGTGGCACAGCCAGCGCCCCTCGGGACGGCGGTTCACGATGGCGTCTTCCCCCTGCCAGCGCAGGCGCGGCGGCGGGCCTCCTACCGCGAGGCACGCGGACGCGGCCCTGATGGGGTCCGGCGTCAACAGGTGCTCCACGGTGAGCAGCACGGGGGCGCCGGACTCGCTCAGGCGGAACCACCCGCCGAGCGTCGCCTGGAGGTAGCTGCCCTCTTCACATAACGGCTCGCCGGAGAGCAGCCGTCGGCCTTCGTTGTCCGCGTGGGTGCTCATGCCTGGGTGAGATTGGTGAAGTCGCAGGCGGCGGGAAGGCATGAGACCGGCGCGGCGTTCGCGGGGGCCAGGTGGATGACGCGCTCGTGGGGATTCGAGTGCTCCAGGGTGCCCACCCCCGCGCCGTCGTCCGCGAGGTAGGCGGTGCGCCCATTGGCCTTCAGCTTGACGGTCCTCACCACCCCCGACACCGGGAGGGTGATGTCGTAGGAGTCGTCGTCGGTGACGCCCGCAACGGCATACAGGCCATTATAGGCATACGTGCCTCCGACGTGGTTGCCGTCGGTGATGGTGACCGTGCCCGCGCCCAGGTCGTGGTTCACCGCGTGGGTCACCGTGCAGGAGGTGCCGTCATCATCCAGGGTGATGGCCACGGGGCCCGCCCCCATGCCGGTGTCCGCCATTCCGGCGACGCCGAGGTGGACGGCGCCGGTGGTGATGGCCAACTCGTAGCTCGTCTCATCGATGACCTGAGCGGTCTGGTGGTGCCCGTTCAGCGCCGCGATTCCCATCACGCTGAGGGTGACGCCATGCCTGGGGGTTCCCTGGGCGGGAGCCGCCGGTCCGGCGATGGCCAGCGGGGTTCGCGTCACCTGCGAGGTGATGTTCTGGACTGCGGCGGCGGGAGCGCCCAGGGGCAGGGCATAGTGGTTGGAGTCCACCACGGTGGCGGCATGCGCCGCGTTCAGCGCGATGACCGCGGCGCCGTTGATGGTGACGATGGGCGCGCCCTTGAGGCCATGGTTGGGGTGACGCGCCACCGCCTGGTTGCCCATGTGGTCCACCACCGTCACCGGGACGAAGAGGTCCACCTCATCCTTGCGATAGACCTTCTCGTTGCGCGGAAGCGTGCGCAGCGAGGGGGTGCCGCCCACGTTCGCGAGCGTGCGCTCGCCGTCGTGGAAGTGGCCGGTGGAGCCCACCAACTCCACCTGGGCCGTGCCCCAGAAGCCGTCGGCTTGCGTCTGGCGCAGGAGGCTTTCGGTGGGGGCCTTGTCCAGCAGCGTGACGTTGTTGCCGGCGACCTGCCCGGTGACTTCCGCCGCCGCACCCTGGGACACGTCCAGGAGGGACCAGTCCGCGTCCAGGTTCCGGGCGACAGGGTGGGCGCCGTCGTAGGCGGGCACGCTGGCGCCCTGGAGCTTCACCATTCGCAGCCCTCGTCCATGGTTCGCGTGGGTGACGACACTTCCCGTGAGGTCCGCGTCCAGGACGACATCCACCCCGCCCAGCTTCGCCGTCGCATGCACGTTCACCGGGCTCGTCTTGTCCGTGCGGTAGGTGTTCGCGTCGACAATCTCGACGACCCGCTGAGGCCCGTCGAGTGATGGGTCCGTGCTCTCCGTGACGACCACCGGACCCAGCCCGCGTCCATGGGCCAGGTGGGTGACGATGGTGTCGGTGCCGTCATCGTCCAGCGTCACCGCCGTGCCGTCCACCTGGGCGGCCTCGCCGTTGGCCACCGCGCTGGTGAAGCGCAGCTTGTAGTGGTCCACGTCGATGATTTCCGTCACCTCGTGGTCGCCATCCCACGCGCCGGCCGAGGAGCCGTCGACGTGGACGCAGCCCAGCGTGGCGCCCTGGCCGGGGTGGTGAAGCAGGCACTGGCCCTCGGGGAAGTCCATCAGCGTCACGCGCACGCCCACGCTCGGCAGCGTGTGCACGTGGTTCGCTCCCGCGCTGGCATCCAGCCGGTAGTGATGGGCGTCGACGACGGTGGCGTTGCGCGCGCCATCCAGGAGTGCCACGCCCGTGCCACGCAGCCTCACCTGCTTCGTCCCCACGAGCCCATGGGCCGGGTGGTGCACCAGGCATTCGCCCGCGGGGAAGGTGAGCAACTCGGTGGCCTCGACGACGGGAGCGCCGCCGCCCGGGGGCATGGAGGTCCCCGTGGCGCGTGGCCCCACGCCGAGCACGGGCTCCGGGACGGGCTTCGCGGCCACGGGATGTTGGGACGCGGGCGGCTTCTGGCAATGCACGAGTTGGAGCGGCAGCGGGCCTCCGTTCGTGTGGACCACCTGCACGGACGCGCGGGCCTGTCGCTCCGCTTCCTGGCTGGCCAGGATGGCGGGCTGCCGCAGCCGCTGCACGATGCCGTTGATGAGGCGAGAGGCCGCGCTGCGATTGGGCTCGCCGCGCGCCGCGAGAATCGCGTCGCGGAGGGCCGTCTTGGTCGCCGCCGTGGGATGGAGGTTCACGAAGGCCGCGCCCGTCATTTCCGTCTCGGCCTCGTCCGCCACGTCGGCCGCGGAGTTGCCGGTCACCTTGCTCGCGGCCTCCGCCGCGCCCCCGACGAGCGTCGCCGCCTGGGCCTGGGCGTAGCAGTGGGAGACACGCGCGGCGGCCTGCTCATACGCCGTGGTGGCCGCCTGGATGTTCGTCGCGGCGAGCCCTACGGGCGGCGTCCCGGGTCCCCTCCAGCCCAGCAGGCAGTGGCGACGCTGGCCCACCACGCCGTTGAGCTCCATGCGCATGGGGGAGGAGTCATTCTTGTGATGGCATTGATTGACGGTGTAGTAGCCGGTGACGCCAGGGACGGGCTGCAGCGGCATCTGCGTCAGCGCCGCGGGGAAGCCGCCACCGTCGTACTTGCGCAGGCGGACCTGGATGCCGGGTGTGCGCGCGGGGCCCGGGTCCACGACCAGCGCGTCGCCGGTGGGCACCGCGATGAGCGTCACGGTGACGCCCGCGGTGGCGACCTTGTTCACGGTGGGCGTCGCCGTGGCGTTGGTGGACAGGGGCCAGATGTAGTGGTCCTCGTCCAGCACGGTGACAGGGTTCAGGCCCACGCCGTTCAGGTTGACCTGGGGCGCGCCGTGGGCGTCCAGGCCGTGCCGCTCGTGGCGGACGAGGCAGTGGTTGGCGGGCAGGTGGTAGACGGCGGCTGGCGCTCCATTCAGGGTGCCATCCGCGTCCAACTGGCTGGCCAGGACGGAGAGCGGCGCCGCGACGTAGTTCTTGTCACACCGGTGGATGGCGATGGCCGGGTTGTCGTTGGACGTCCCGGCGATGGCCACGATGTCTCCATCCGAGAGGCCGTGCCCGGGCTTGCGAATGAAGCACCAGGTGTTCGGACCCGCGTCGAAGACGCGCACGGCGCAGGTGGACAGGATGCCCGCTTCGACCCTCGGCGTGCCGTCGCGAGGCACCGGGAAGGTGTAGTGGTCCTCGTCCAGCTTGTGGATGGGGTGCGGCCCCGCGTTGTAGACCGCATGCGCGGCCCCGCTCAGGGTGACGTTGTCGTTGTGTTCCTTTCCATGGCGGGGGTGGACCACGAGGACGTTCGTGTTCGTGTTGATGAGGGTGACGTCGATGTCCTCCGCCGTCTTCTGGACGTAGTGGTAGCCGCGCACGCGGTACATGTCGACGGCTTCGGGGAAGGGGTGTCCCGCGCCGCCGTTCTTCGCGTAGCCGTGCTTGCCGACCTTGTTCTTGAGGCTCCCCGTGAAGAAGATGCCGTAGGAGTACACCACCGTGGGCGGCAGGCCGTGCAGCGGCGGCGCGGCGAGCGGGATGTACTTCTCCTCCAGGCCGTCCTTGGCGCCATGGTGGGCCGCGAGGATGCCGACCACCTTGCCGTCCAGGTCTCCCGCGCGACACGAGGCGATGTGCTGGAACATCGCATCGCCAGTGAGCAGGACGTAGCGCTCTTCCGGGAACAGCTCTGGCCGCGTGCCGCCCGCGTCGAGCGCCCGGCGCTGGCCGATGGGCGGCGCGTTGCTGTCGTCCTGCACGCGCACCAGCGCCGCGAGGCCAATCTCGTTCTTGTCGATCTCCCTGTTGTGGTGGCCCGGCCAGTCCGCGCGCAGCACGAAGCCCCAGGGGTATTCCTCGAAGCAGAGCTGGTTGTTGGAGATGACGCGGACGTGGGTCAGCGCGTTGAAGAAGTTCCTGTCACTGGTGACGGGCTTGTTCTCGATGACCAGCCAGGGCAGGTGCATGGCCTGCGGCTTCTCCACCGCGAGCTGCCGGTGGTCCGTGTCGAAGTGCGACAGGATGACCACGGGGTTGCCGGCCATGCAGGGCTGGTAGTTCGTCGGGCGCGTGTACTTGTGGGACTTGTCGTCCCCCAGGCCGAAGTCGAAGTAGGCGAACGGGTGGCCATTCGCGTCGAAGAGGGCGTTGCAGTTGCCCTGACCGATGTCGAACACGCCGACATAGGACACGTGCTGGTTGAGGCTGGTGCTCTGCTGGCCCGTGCTGTCCTCGGGGCGGATGGAATAGATGCGCGCCAGCTCCTTGCCCTGGTCCCCAATCGCCTCCAGCTCCAGCACCCACCGGGTCTGCTCGGGCCCGAACTTCAGCGAGGGGAACTGCCGGTAGCACGACACCTCCAGGGGGCCGTTGTCGACGTCCATGGTGGGACGGGTGGACGAAACCCTGACCCGGAACCAGATGCCTTCCTGGATGTGGAACTTGCTGTTCCCCACGACGACGGTGACGGTGGGGACTCCCGCCTCATGGCGGTAGCCGTCCGCCTGGAACTCCAGCTCCCAGAGGGGCGTCCACCGGTTCTGGCGATGGAAATCCTGTCGCTCCAGCTCCGCGCGCTCGTCGAACCACTCCTCCTCGACGAGGTCCAACCACACCAGGGCGCGCTCCCCTGTGTCATCGGGTTCATACTTGCTGGCGGTGGCATAGAACCAGCCCTCCGTCTCCTCGGGGCCCTCGTCCTCCTCCATCTCAGGGACGAAGGGGGGCGGTGAAGGGGGGTCGCAGGGGAGGACCACCAGGTCGACGTCCATCGAGGACGACGCCCGCGGAGGGAAGAATGGGTACTCGGGCTCTCCTGTCCGCGCGTACCTGTACCGAGTGCGTTTCTTGTCGTGGATGATGGGGGACTGGGAGTCGTCCCCACTGTCGTCATCACTGTCGTCGTCGCTGTCGTCGCTTTCCGAGCCCGAAGGCGGATCCCAGTTCCCGTGAACGCGCTTCTGTCCACCGTCCAGGGCCTTGGGCCCCTTCAGTCGGGTGGAGGGGCGCCACTCTCCTGGGACGACGGCCTCGGTCTCGGAGTCGCTGTCGTCCGTCAGGTTCGGCTCGTCCTCCAACGGGGGCGGGAAGGTGCCACTCGCGGGGGTCCTCTGCTTGTGGGGCGGCTCTCCATGGGGGGGCTTCGAGGACGAAGGGGCGGGACGAAACGGGGGTCTGGAGCGCGGGTCATCGTCGAAGGTGTCGCTCATCGTCCGGCCCCCTCTCCGGCGGGCACGCCCGCGCCCAACTCGTGGAGCAGGTCCTCGAGCATCGCCTCGCGCTCAGAGGGGAACGTGTCGCGGCCGAAGATGGGCCGCTTTCCTCCGCGCAACCGCAGGTCGAAGCCGTCACCCAGATGCCAGGCGGCCGCCACGAACAGCGCCGCGCCGCGCCGGCTCACCAGCCCATAGGGCCCGGCCTTGCTGACCTGCGTGTGGACGAACCCGGAGAGCAGCTCGGGTGCCATGCGGCGGGCCGCGGGGTAGTGCTCTCGCAGGAAGTCGGCGAGGAGGACCTCGAACCGTCGACGCGACTCCTGTTGGAAGACCTGCTTCTGCTCGTCACGGATGATCAACAAAGGGGTGCCTTATCGAGCCTGAATTCCTGGCCCCCCGCGCAACCGTGCTTCCAGGACTGAGGCGAAACGATAAAGCGTCCCTCACGAGTCCCGCAACGGAGGCGGCGCGTCCTTCCGCCTCGTGTTCCGGTGAAACCCACGAGGTCAGATTGCTCGACCGCTCGTGGGCAACTCCTCCACCGCCGAGGCGGCGTTCCGGTGAAGGCGTTGGCGTGCCCGGGCACCTGGTCGTCCGCCACGCGGAGGCCTGTCTTCACCTGCCCCGTCGCGGAGGACTCGTCGCCGGATGAATCCGTCCGAGACGCCTCCGTACCTTGCTTTCCTCTGATGTCCTGGAAATAATCCTGCGTCACTTCACCGGCGTGGGTGTCTCCGTTGTTGCGGATTCGTGAGTCGCAGATCACCACGTTGCGGCTCTCCGCGGAGGATGCGCGGGTCGAGCAGCGGGTCGGGGACCTTCTCGCGGAGCAGGCTCTTGTCGTGCCCGGGCCTGCTCGTGTGGAGCCGACGTGGACGCGGGAGCGGCTGCGGCCCGTGGTTCGCCGGGCGGTGGACCGGGGCATCCTCGCGCTCGAGGACGTGCGGCTCTACGTCAGCCTCGCCGAGTCGCTGGGCGCGGACTTCGAGGAGCAACGCCCTCATGCCTGGATGCGAACCTGGTTGGATGACGCGGGCGTCTCGGACCCTGTCGCGCGCCTTCGCAGGGTGGTGAACGAGCGCCGCCGCCGCGAGGACGTGGTCCTCCAGAACCGACGGAAGGAAGAGGCATTTCGCCTCCTCCATGCTCCGCCTGGGACCGACACCTGACCGGAGTCGCACGGGCATGTCGCCGCCGCCCAGGCCGACCCGACACGCACGCCTGAGCGAGGACCCACTGCCATGCCACTCCCCACGTCCGGGACGGATGCCGCCATTGCCCCCTGTCCACTCGAGTCCAGGAAGGGCCAGGTGGAGGTGGTCGTCGTCGATGACCGGGAGGCGCCGCTGTCGGGCGTGGCGCTCGAGCTGACGCGGCTGACAGGGGATGAAGCCCTGCGCACGCGCACGGATGAGCAGGGCGTCGCGCTGTTCGAGGGGTTGGAGGAAGGCCGCTATCGCCTGCGGTTGCTCGACGTGGAGCCCGCGCTGTGGCGGGTGCTCGGCGCGTTGGAGCTGCCACCTCGCGAGGCGGGGGCCAGCGCGCGATGGGGGCCGGCGTCCCGGCCCAAGGCGCTCACCTGGACGTGCGAGGGGACCGAGTCTCTCACGGTCCTCGCCGCGAGGTGGGGAGTGCGCCCATCGCGCCTCGTGGATGCGCGAACGGGACAAGCGCTCGCGTCCGACGTGGCACCCGCGCCGGGGACTCGCGTCGTGGCGCGGCCCTTCGCCCGGGAGTGGGTCACCGTGGAGACAGGTTACCGGCAGGTGGTGCACCGGATTGGCATTCCCCTGGCCCTGGTGCTGGTGCTGCGCGACGGCGCGCACCAACCCCGCGCGCACCAGCCCTATCTGCTGAAGGTGTGGCTGGATGACGAGGAGGAGCTGCCCGCGCAGGAGGGCGTGACGGATGACGAGGGGCGCGTCGTGCAGGTGCTGCCGGAGCGCGCGGTGAGGGGCGAGGTGACGGTGGCGCCCGGTCGCCCCGATGAGCGCCGCCTGACGCTGCGCTTCGTCGCGCTGCGGTCGACGAGCGCGCCGGAGGGGCTGCGGGAGCGCCTGGAGAACCTGGGGTTCTCCTGCGGAGGCGAGCAGGGGGAGTTGGGGCCCAAGACGCGTCTGGCCGTCGAGTGGTTTCAGTACGCGCTCGGGCTGCCTCCGAGCGGTGACGTGGACGAGGCGACCCGCGCCGCGCTGGGCCTGCTTCACCGTTCGTAATCCAGGGAGCCTTTCGCGATGCGATGCCCGAACTGCCGCGCTGAAGTCATGGACGACGGAGCGGAGGCCGCTCCCCGGTGCGCCGCCTGTGGCACTCCCCTGCCTGTCGTCCCCGCCGAGGGGAATGACAACGACTGGGCCGCCGCCGACGGTGACGATTGGGATGATGTGGACGATGAGGTCCAGCCGGTCGACGACGATGACGACGCGGACCTCCAGCCGCTCGGCGATGATGACGAACTCCCACCCATCGACGTGGAGGCCCAGGCGGTCTCCGATGACGATGAAACCCTCGCTTCGCTCATGGGGGATGAGTACGACAAGGTGCTGGAGAGCCTTGACTCAACGGACTCGCACCGGCTGTCGAACGAGCAGATGCATGCGCAGATGCTCGATGTGTCCTCCTCCGAAGTCGTCATCCCGCCCCTGGAGTCGCCACCCGAAGCGCTGAGGGACGCGCGGTCCGAGGTCCGGAGTGTCCCGCTCGGCGCGGAGACCACCGTGGCTGACGCGCCCGTGCTCGACCGGAGCTTCCCGCTCCGGGTGCTCCTGTGGAACATCGCGGACCTGGGAGGAGGGCCGAGCGGAACCCCCGCGGTCCGCAAGCAGTGGACCATCGACGCCCTGGCGCACGTCATCCGGGCGGCGAACCCGGACCTCGTCACCATCCTGGAGCTGAAGAAGAAGGGGGGCCAGCGTCTGGTTGAGCCCAAGCCACCGGTGCCGCCACCGCCGAATCGCGTGCGCGGCGATTCGTTGACCGCGCTGTGGGAGCGCTTCCCGGTGCCCAAGCGCTATAGAAAGAAGGCCGCCGCGAGCGCCGTCAGGAACGTCGCCCCCCAGGATGCCGAGGATGCCGCTGTCCGGGAGTGGCAATCGGAGTTCGCCAATGACCTGGCGAAAATCTTCGCCACGAGAGTGCGCAGAGCCATCTGGCCGGGCGTCACGGCCGAATCAGCACCTGACCCGGATTGGAGCGAAACGACGCAAGAACTCGATGCCGAGAGGCTCGACGAACTCAATGAGAGCATCGAAACCGCATGGGAGGCTTGCGAGCCCCTGCTCATCGATCGCTTCGGTGGGCCGGATGATGATGATGATGATGATGCCCCTGCCGCGCGGCTCGTCGCGACCGAAATCGATGTGAAGCGCAAGACCCCGAAGCTCATCGCGGAGTTTCACCCGTACTGTGTGCGGTTGCTCGTGGAAGAGGAGTACTACGATTGGCTCCAGCCCTTCGCGCCGCGCTACTCAACCACCGAGAGAGAGGATGCGGAACTCGGAGCTGAGCGGACTGCCCGCGACAAGCTCGCGAAGTTCGCCGTCGAACAGCTCCTCGCGTACTGCGGAGAACTCTTCAAGGGGTTCATCTTCAGCATCGCGAAGGAGGAGGTGCCGCGTTCCAGGAAGCAGGGGCGCGAGTTCGAGTTCGAACAAATCCTGTCTCGTTCAAATACCGAGCATCTCAATCGGCTCTATCAGTCGAAGCTCGCGGCCTATGCCCGGCGCAAGAACGAGACCGAAGACGGGCCGTCGACCCATGCGGGGTTGCGCGAGTTCTTGCGCATCCGTGATGCGCTGAACGCCCAGTGCCGGGCCCGTCATGTGGAGGTCTACGAGTCGTGGCCCCGAGAGGTGCCCGAAGGGGCCGTCAAGGGGCTCTATACGCAGGATGAGGCGTACGGTGTCCTGTGGCGCGCCTCCAAGGTGAGCATCGACCAGGAGGCCGTCTCCTACGTCAGCACCTATCTGGCGCGTGGAGAGAAGGAGGCCGGGAGCCTCTTCAGCAAGCGAGAGCCCCTGCGGATTCCGGTGCGGCTCGCCAAGGTGAAAGCGGCTCCGGAGATAGGCGTCATCGCGTGGCATCCGCCCTCGCCCAAGGCTGACAATGGGCCTGCCCGGGGCAAGGACTTTTCAGCCTTCCTCGAGTACTGCAAGGCCGAGCGCCAGGCCAAGGCCCTGGGCATCGTCCTGTCCGACTTGAACATCGACACCGCGAGGCCCAAAAAAGGCCTCGCGCCCGATGGCACCCCGTACATCGCCGACTGCAAGCCGAAGCTCTCGTTCCACCGGTTCTTCGATACGCTGCTGGGGCCCGGCGCGAATGCCAGTCATCTCTACGCACTGGCCGATGAGCGCTCCACCCTCGCGGTGAGTGATTTCACGGCCTGGGCGTCCGATGCGGACCACGACTTTGGCAGTGGCTCCAAGCAGTCCCTGCGCGCGCTGCTGAACACGGCGGTGAAGGCCCTTCCGTTCAACCCCTCCACGACGGAGCGCGGCGAGCCGGTATCGTTGCTCAACTCCGTCGAGGATGTGTTGGGGCTCATCGAGTCGTTCGCGACTTCGCCCCAGCAACGTTATGGCGCGAGTGGCTATGACAAGATTCTCGTGTACTCGCCGCGCACGGATGGCTGGAGGCTGGAGCAGGCCTCGGTCTTCGTCATCCCGTTCCCGATGGTCCTCGCCACTGACAAGGAGCGAAAGCTCTTTCGCATCCACGGCGAGCTCCTGCCCGAGCACCTGAGACCTTTCTGGCAGCTCATCCAGAGGGAGGATGCGCGGCTGGAGGAGGAGGAGCGCATCTTCGGGCAGCTGCGCGGCGCGGGTGTCACGCTGAAGGGCAGCGACGACGCGCGTTGGGTCGACCTGATGGCGGACGCGAAGAAGATGAGCGACCACATGCCGCTCGTCTCTGATTTGAGGCTGGTCTACGACGGGCGCGAAAAGCTGGTCGTCGAGGAGACCGCCCTGCCCCCCGAGGTCCCGGAGGCGCCCAGGGGCTCCGAGGAGATGCGGAGGCTGGAGGCGTTGTGTCTCGCCTACCAGAAGTCCACGGAGTCCGACGAGGTGGCGGCCAGGGCGCTCGACCAGATTCTGGAGGCGGCGGCCCAGGTCGGTGAGGCCGAGCACGAGCGTTCCGGCAGCCTGGTGGCGGATGCCATGCAAGTGCGTCTGACGCTCGTCGCGCTCCGGGCGGAGGGCTTCGACACGGCGGCCTATTGGGGCAAGCGGCCGACCCTGGAGTCGGATGGAGGGCGCAGGAGCGCCGTCCGGACCATCTCGATGGATGAACACCTGACGTCCCTCCATCAGCGGCGCGAGCCGAACGCAGGGGGAGGTGACTGCCTCTTCCGCTCACTGGCTCAGCTTCTCTTCGGCGACGAGCGGCACCACGGCACGGTGCGCCAGTTGGCGGTCAATCACCTGGACGACCTGCTCGCCGGGCGGGGAGGGGGCGGTGGAGCACGGGTGGGGCCCGTGTCGGTGGAGACGTTCCGGCGGGACATGGGTTTGCTGCTCGACTGGCATCGGGCGGGCTGGCCGAACGAGCCGGCATACCGGCGCGTCAACGGGGTGGATGCCTGGAGTCAGTACCTGCGGGCGATGAGCCGGGACGGTGTGTGGGGAGACCATGTGGTGCTGGCGGCGGTCTCCAACCTGTTCCGCGTGCGTTTCCAGACCTTCGCCAGGACGAGCGCCCGCGCATATTGGAGCGACGAGGTGGACTTCGTGCCCCGTGAGGAGGGGCATGAGGCGGCGCCCCTGCTGCGGCTCGCCAACCTGAGGAACGCGCACTACGAGGCGGTATGCCCGGAGGAGGGGTTGGGGCCCGCGGTGGCGGGGTCGCCCGAGCGGTACGCCGCCCTCGCCGTGCGGCGCCGCCGAGGTGGAGAAGGGGCGCTGAGGGCCCTCGCGCAGTCAGCGGCCACGTCTTCGTCCAGCACGGCTTCGAGCGCGGGGGGCTCCTCGACGGACCCGGCGATGACCGGTCCCGTGTGCCTCTGGCCGAGCACGAACCACTTCAAGCACGACACGCCGACCCGACATCCACGGGGGCTCTTTCTCTTCGGTGAGAACGACGCGTCGAAGAAGAACAAACACTTCCAGAGCAGTACGCAGGCCATCATCCGCATGAACCCGAACGCGCTCGGGGTGCGCACGTGCTGGGTGCCCGGCGTGGGCATGGTCGACACGGACTTCGCCAGGAACCAGCAGGCCATCGACGACGACTGCGCAGAGGCACTCCGGCTCCTGACGCAGGGCCTGTACACGACGCTCGTCGTGCCGTGGAACCTCGCGTCCAACACGCTGGATATCGGCACGGGGGTCGCCAACCTGCCGAAGGGCGCGCCCAGGACGTGGGCTCATTTGCAGAAGAAGGTCCAGGAACTCATCGACTGGGCGAACGCCCAGCTGGGGAAGGTGCGGGTCGTCCCCCGGTTGACCCTGCTCGTGCCGTCGGTGGTGACGCGCAATCAGGAGGACCTCTACGTGCAGGAGGTTTCGGAGGCGATGCAGCGGGCTCCGTCCGTCCTTGAGGACTCCAGCACGAGCGTCGTGGGTGTTCCCAATGTCGTCCCCCTGCGGACGCTGCGCATCTCGGGCGGGACGTCACCGGCGATGGGGCGCTGGTCCGATGCCACCTATGCGCAGAACACGGCGATTCTCGACGAGGACCTGCGGGCGCTGATTGACCGCGTGGAGAGTCGCCAGTTCCGCAGGGTCGTGCTCCCGCGGAACAGCGACGGCGAGATTCTCCTGGGAACAGAGCTGGGCCAACTGGACGTGTACGCGCCGAAGACGTTGGCCTATCTGCGCGGGCGGCTCGAGGGGCTGTGTCAGCGCTGCAAGGAGGTGCAAGTCGCCAGCTCCTCGAGTTCCCTGTCCTCTTCCACCACCGCTGGAGAGGGCGTGGCCCGGGGGCGCGCGCGCACCAAGCGCAGGCGCGACGTGAACCACGACGAAGCCCCTGTCGAAGACGGCACGGCCCCTGTCGAAGACGACGCGGCGCCTGTCGAAGACGACGCGGCTCCTGTCGAAGACGACGCGGCGCCTGTCGAAGACGACGCGGCTCCTGTCGAAGACGACGCGAGTCAAGACGAGCAGGAGAGGGAGTCCGCTCCCGTCGCGAGGCGCCCCCACAAGTTCCCGAGAATGGGACCGAAGAGACCCGATCAATGACGATGAACTGGCGTCGCGATGGTGTGGGCGCCCTCGCGAGTCCGGCCCCTCTCGCGAGGTGTTCATGCCTGTGTTCTCCCGTGAGTTCCCGAGACGCTGACGCCCACCGTTCAACAGGCCAGCGGCTCGGAGTCTGGGGAGCGACATGCCTGACGGCCTCGCGCGGGCTGCTTCCGAGCTCGGGGCGGCGTCCGGGGGCCGGGCCCGCGTGGGACCCGGCTCGGGGGCGTGACTACAGCTCGCTCAGGCCCGGGTCGAACAGGTAGCTGAGCTTGACGAGGAACTCGCGGGAGAACACGGGCAGCGGTGCGTGGCCGCCATTGTACGGCTGGGCGATGCGGAAGTTCGTGCCGAGCAGGTTGTAGACGCCCGCGCCAATCTCCAGCCCCTTCGTGCCCACGTCCTCCGCGCGCACGTAGAGGTTGAGCAAGAGCTGCGTGGGCAGCTCCTCCACCGCCGAGTCGCCGTTGTCGTCGGGCACGTCCACCGCGAAGCGCCGGCCCACGAGCACCGCCGTGGGATTCACGGACAGCCATGGCTGCACCTTGAGACTGCCCGACAGCGAGGCCTTGTGCGTGGGCATGCCGGTGAAGGCGTTGGAGTGCCCGGGCACCTGGTAGTCCGCCACGTCGTTGCGGCCCGACGGCGCGTAGAACGAGTAGTTGAGCGCGACGCGGCCCCAGCTCCCCTTGACGTGGTAGTCCAGCTCGACGCCCCGGCTGCCCAGCCGTCCCAGGTTGCGGTACGCCTCCTCGTTCGTCGCCGCGTCGTACGAGTAGATGATGGGGTCCGACACGCCCACGTCGAAGGCGTTGGCGCTCAGCGCGTGGCCGTCACCGAAGCGCAGCGTGCCCTCCAACTCGTACACCGTGGTGCGCTCGGGCTTCACGTCCGCGCCCAGGCTGATGTTCTCGATGCCCGGCGCGCGGAACGCGCGGCTGAAGAGCGCCTTGGCGCTGAACGGACCGAAGCCGCGCAAGAGCACCAGCCGGGGGACGAACGAGCTGCCGAAGTCGCTGTGGTTCTCATACCGCGCGCCCGCCACCACCGTGACGATGGGGTTCTCCGAGAACGCCTCCACGAAGCCCGCGACGTTGAGGTACGAGACGCTGGTGGCGCCGTCCTCGCCGAAGGCCGTCTGGAGCCCCACGTCCGCGGGACCCCTGAGCTTGCCCTGGTCCGACGCCACGTCCACGCCGCCGGTGAGCTGCAGGACGTCCAGCGCCGCCCAGCGCGCCATCGTCCGGCCGCGCAGCCGCATCACCTGCTTCTCGTAATAGAACTCGGAGGCCTGGTCCGCGTCGCGGAACGGCTCGGAGAGTGTCAGGTTGAGGCGGGGGATGATTTCCACCCGCTCACTCGGACGGAACCGGTTGCTCAGCTCCGCGTGGAAGGACTCGAAGTCGGTGGCCGCGGGGGCGTCCAGCACCTCGTCGAAGGCGATGATGGCCGACGTGGCGAAGCGCTGGTACAGCACGCTCAGTTGGAGGTCCCGGTAGCCCACGCCCGCCTGCACCGTCGTCGGGTTGAGCTTGGTGTTGCCGCCCATCTCCGCCGTGTTGCCGAAGAAGTCCTGGAACAGGGCATCGCTGCGCTGGCCCTGGCCCAGCGACGCGGACGCGAAGACGCTCAGGCCTGGCGCGGACTCGAAGACCTTGCGTCCCGACAGCGTCAGGCTCCGTCGTCCGTTGACCTTCTCCATCTGCCCGTACGTGCCGGACACCATCAAGTCGGTGCTGCCCTGCACGCCCCGGGTGATGACGTTGATGACGGCCAGCTCCGCGTTGCCGCCGTAGATGACCGAGCCGGGGCCGCGTACGACTTCGATGCGCTCAATCAGCTCGATGGGCAGTTCGTTGCCCAACTGCATCGTCGAGTAGAGCTGTTCGTTGAGCTCCTTGCCATCGACGACGAGCAGCACCTTGCCCTCGTAGCCCCACAGCCCTCGGAAGCCCGGGCCGACGGCGCCCTGCACGTCCACGCCGAAGAAGAAGCCCGGCACCTGGAGCAGCAGGTCCATCAAGTCGCGCGCGCCCGAGTTGCGAATCTCCTCCGTCGTCATCGACGTCACCACGGCGGGCGAGTCGCGCAGCTTGGTTATCGCGAACGAGGCCACCTGGCTGTGCACGTCCGACTCTTCGTCGAGCGGCAGCTCCTCTTGTCCCGACGCGGGCGGCGGGGGAGCGACTTCGGCCTCGGTGGTGGGCTCGGAGGTCTCCGGCTCCCACTGGGCGAGGGCGGAGGGCGTGGCGGAGAGCAGCAGCGAGAGCAGGACGGGGCGGGGCCAGCGAGGGCGGAACGGCATGGGGGGCGGACCTCTGGGCAAGGACGGGGCGTGGGCGGCCAGGGCCCGCGTCTGAAAAGGAATGGGAGACAGCGGTGCGCGGCGGGGCTTCAGCGCACCCGGACGGCCGTGCGACGACCCGGCTCGACCTCGACGCTCATGCGACGCTTCACCTCGCCGTTGACGCGGACCTCCACGCGGGCGGGGCCTGCGGGGAGGTTCTGGGCGACGAGCGGGGGAAAGCCATAGGGACGGTTGTTGACCCAGACCTCGCCGTAGAGGGACGGAGAGGTGATGTCGAGCTCACCCCTGCCCGTCGCGGCGCTCTTCGCGACCGCGGCGGTGGCCACGGACGTGGGCGGAGGCTCCACGGCGGCGGCGGGCGCGGCGACGGGGGGAGCGGGCGCTGCGGGCTTCGCGGCGACGGGCGGTGGTGGGGCCAGCTGCTCGCTGAGGTCGCGGTTGATGGAGCGCACACCGTCCTCCTCCAGCTCCACCGTCTCCTCCACCAGCCGGCGGTCGCCCTGTGCGAGCGCCACGCGGTACGTCCCCGCGCGCAGGGGCAGTCGCGCGGGCGTCAGGTCCACGGCTTTCCCATCCACCTGCACCACGAGGCCCGGCGGCGTGGACGTCACCAGCAGAAGACCGCCGCGAGGCTCCTCCAGCACGGTGGTTTCTTCCCTGGGTTGCTGCTGCTGCGCGCGAGCGGCGGCGGCCCTGGAGGCGCGCGAGCGGGCGGTCTGCCGCGTCGGGGGCTCCCGGGTCGCCTTGGCCTGCTCTCCGCGTCCCCGGCTGCGCTCGCGCGACTGGAGGTCGGTGGCGATGCGCAACAGCTCGACCAGGTCTCCGCCGGGCGTCTTGCGCAGGCTCAGCGCCTCGGTGAACTCGCTGACGGCGGTGTCGTAGTCGCGGTCTTCCAGGGCGGCGAGTCCGGCGGCCCGGCGCGCGCGGGCCAGTCCCTCGCTCGCGTCATCCACCGGCGGGGCGGTGACGGGGTCGGGCGGTGGCGGCGCGGTCGTCGCTGACGGAGGCCGGGGCGGCGTGACAGAGGCGGTGGCGGGAATGGCCTCCGTCGCGCGGCGTTTGCGCATCACGACGTACGCCATGGCGTTGACGGCGAGTGTTCCGACGACGATGACGGCAATCCAGGTCTTCTGTTTCATCCGCTTCTCGGTCTCACCGCATGCGCCACGTCAGCCCGGGCACGAAGGCCGTCATTCTCAGGCGACGAAGTACCAGAACAAGGCGCTGGCGCAGGCCGCGGCTCCCGCGGTCAACACGATGGGCCAGGGGAACGGCGGCTCTGCCAGGTCCACGGGGATGGCCAGCGCGGCGTCCGCGACCGGGCCGCGCGTGGTGGGAGAGGTCCGCTCCTCCACGGGAGGTCCAAGCCGCACGCTGGGGTTCGGCGTGCGCTCCAATGGCACGCCGCCGCTGGACATGCCGCTGGTGGATGACGAGCCGAACGCGGACAGCGCGGTGTTGTGGTGGCCCGTCTTGTCGGCGGGGAACAGCGACGTCACCAGCGTGGCCAGCTCGCGCCCGCCCGACGTCCAGTTCTGCGCGGCGCGGAAGCGCTCCAGGTCCATGGCCAGCTCCCGGGCGCTCTGGTATCGCGCGTCGGGTTCCTTCTCGAGCAGGCGCAGGATGATGCGCTCCAGCTCCGGCATGAAACCCGGTGACACCTGTGAAGGCGGTGTCACCTGCACCTGGGTGGCGGCGATGATGGTCTGCTCCACGGTCTCGCGCTTGAACAGCCGGCGTCCGGTGGACGCTTCGTAGAGGACGATGCCCAGGGAGTAGAGGTCCGAGCGGTGGTCCAACTCCCGGTTGGTGATTTGCTCCGGGGACATGTACGCGTACTTGCCCTTCACCACGCCCACGCTGGTGCGCTCGACGTTCACCGCGCTCTTCACGATGCCGAAGTCGGCCAGCTTGACGATGCCGTCGCGCGACACCAGCACGTTGCCCGGCGTGACGTCGCGGTGCACCAGCTTCAGGGGCGTGCCGTCCGGCAGCGTCTTCGAGTGCGCATACGCCAGCGCGTCCGCCACGGCGATGCCCACGTCCACCGCCACCCGCTGGCCCAGCGGGAAGTGCGACTTCCACGCGTGCCGCAGCACCCGGTCCAACGCCTGGCCCTGAATCCACTCCATGGCCAGGTAGTACTGGCCATCAATCTTCCCGAAGTCGAAGACCTGCACGATGTTCGGATGGGTCAGCAGCGCGGCGACCTTCGCCTCGTCCGCGAACATCCGGCTGAACGCCTCCAGGTTCGCGTACTCCGGCAGCACCCGCTTGATGACGCACGGCTTGGAGAAGCCGTCCGGCCCGTCGATGGAGGCCAGGAAGATGTGCGCCATCCCACCCGCCGCGAGCCGTTGCAGAATTCTGTATTTCCCGAAGTAAACGTCCTCTGCGGGAACCGGCACTGGCGCGTCGAGCCTGTCCAACTTTCGCCTCAGGAATTAGCTGTAAGGCGAGAAAGATACAGTTGGTTTACCTACCCCACAAGTTCACGACCCCTCGGTGTCAAGCACTTTGGGCATCAAACTCTGGAAGTCGGGTGGGTCAGCCCCGGCGCGGCTTGCTCCGGGACTTGCGGCGGCGTTTGCGGGGGGCGGCTGGAGGGGTGACTTCGGCGAAGCGGACGCCGGAGACGCCGGCGTGCTCCAGGGCCTCCTTGATTCCCTCGGAGACGATGAGGCTGACGGGCCAGCCCCACGTGCGCAGCACCCGGGCGCCCTCGGTCTTCACGGGGTCGATGCGCAGGCCGCGAACGGTGCGGTAGTGACCCACGCGCTCGGGGGGGCCGTCCTCGGCGGTGTAGTGGGAGACCTCCGCGCAGGCGGTCTCGTCCAGGCAGCGGACCAGGCGGGTGGCGACGAGGATGAAGAACGACTCCGGCTCGCGCTCGACTTCCACGGGGATGAGCTGCACGTCGTCGGGGGCGAGCTCCCTGAAGATGGCGGCCACGGAGGCGTGGACGACGGGGGTGAGGCCCGCGCCCGCCAGGGAGAAGTCGAGGGGGCGGCCGGGGGGCTCGGCGGTCAGCTTCAGCCGGCCCCGGTGCGGCACGGCGGCGCCGGAGGTGAAGAACCAGACGGAGTTCATCTTCCGCCCGTCCAGGGACACCGGGTCGCTCAGCTCGCGCCGGTCCGGGGGGCGGAAGTCGTCGTGCAGGTCGAAGTAGCGGGCCGCGCGGTCCGGAGCTTGCGAGGCGCGGCGGGCGGCGGGTGCTCGGCGGGCGCGGTCCGGAGCCTCCTCGGAAGGTACCTCGCCGCCGCGTGGAGACCCTTCGTCGGAGCTCGGACCCGGGATGCTCCGCGCGAGAAGCCGGAGCGCTTGGGTGAGCCGCCTGAACATCCGGCGATGTTACTTCGCCCGTCCCGGGTGGGAGCGAGCGGAACGTGAGGGGGCCCGGCCCGTCGCCCCCTCCGCGTCCGGCCGGCCTGTGCACTACCAGGTGGTGTGCAGCGCGTACTGGCCGGCGCGGGTGTCCAGGCTGAGGAAGGAGAACTGGCCCTCCGAGCAGGTTCCGCTGTTGAGAAACAGCCGGCTGCCGTGCTCCACGCGCATGCCCAGGTGGGTGTGCCCGGTGACGACGATGTCCGCGGCGCTGTCGCTGGCGCGAGCCAGGGCCCACTGCTGGAAGGTGCAGCGCGCCGGGTCCGGCACCGCGTGCATCAGGCGCGCGTCCATGGCCTGGAACATGCGGAACATCGCGCGCAGGTGCATGCGCCGCAGCCACGCGCCCGTCCACACCGCGGCCTCCGAGAACCAGCGCGCCTTGCGGATGACCCAGTCGTGGTGGTGCCCATGGGTGAACAACATCCTGACGCCGTCGGCCTCGAGCACCAGCTGCTCGGGCGCGCCGAGCACCGCGCCGGCCACCAGGTCATGGTTGCCGTGGATGTAGTGGTACCTCGGCTCGGCGAAGCGGCGCACCAGCTCCGGATGGGCGGCGCGCGCGGCGGCCAGCTCGGCCGCATGGTGGCCAGGAGCCCGGGACGTGAGCGTCTCGAAGATGTCGCCCAGCAGGACGATGCGCTCGAAGTTGCCTTCCAGCACGCGCAGGAAGCGGGCGAAGGCGGAGTCCTCGTGGCCGAAATGGTCCGCCACGTCGCGCCTGCCCAGGTGGAGGTCCGAAATCACCGCGATGTGCATGGCATGTCCCCTCCCGTGGATTTGCAAGGGCGGGGCCGGGGGCGGCGGGCCGCGAGCGGCATGATTCGCCCGAGCGGGTGTGTCGCGTGGCTTCCCAGCCTGGGGCGTCGAGTCGTCCCTTGGTGTCGAGGCATGCTGCTCCTGGCGATTTCACCGCCGACTTCGTCCCGAAGGAACCGGACCAGGGCTTCCCCGCAACCCTGCGCACGCGCGCCCCATTCGTCCACGACTGAAGACCTTCTTTTGTCGCCCCCGGATTTTCAGCGGCTCGGGAATCGACCCTGACGCGGTGATGACGTGCCGGGCCGGGAGTGGGGTGGCCGAGCAGCGCATCCTCGCCCTGGACCCCTGTCGAGGCGACGCACGGCCTCCCGCTTCGCGGTGACGGGCGCCGACCGCGCGTGGGCCGGTGGACCGCTCCGTCGCTTTGATTTGATTTTGTGTTAATTGGACACTAAGTATGTGTCGAAGGTACACGAAGCAGCGAGGGCGGGCGCATGGTCATCGGGTACATGAAGGCGGCACCGACGTCGTATGTGATGCAGTTCGAGGGGGGACAGGTGGTGCGAGAGGGGGCGGGGCTCTCGTTCTTCTACTGGAAGCCGTCCGCGACGCTGGTGAGCGTGCCGCTGTCGAGCGTGGACGTGCCCTTCGCGTTCAACGAAATCACGCGGGACTTCCAGGCGGTGACGCTGCAGGGGCAGCTCACGTACCGGGTGGCGGACGCGCGCAAGCTGTCGTCGCTCCTGGACTACTCGCTGGGGCCGTCGGGGCGGTATCGCTCGGAGGACCCGGAGAAGTTGCCGGAGCGGCTGGTGCAGGTGGCGCAGGTGCGGGCGCGCACGGTGGTGCAGGGGATGGCGCTGCGCGAGGTGCTGGTGGGGGCGCAGACGATTGAAGCCCAGGTGCTGGCGTCGCTTTCGGCGGCGGAGCCCATCCGGGCGCTGGGGGTGGAGGTGATGGCGTTCTCGCTCCTGTCCGCGAAGCCGACGCCGGAGATGGCGCGGGCGCTGGAGGCCGATGCGCGCGAGGGCCTGCAGCGCCAGGCGGACGAGGCCATCTACGCGCGGCGCAACGCGGCGGTGGAGCAGGAGCGCCGCATCAAGGAAAGCGAGCTGGCGACGGAGCTGGCCGTGCAGGAGCGGCAGCGGCAGATTCGCGAGGCGAAGATGGCGGGGGACATCGCGGTGGAGGAGCAGCGCTCGGCGCTGATGGAGCGCTGGGCGCAGAACGAGAAGCAGGCCGCCGACGCGCGGGCCTACGCGCTGGAGAAGACGCTGGCGCCGGTGCGCGGGGTGGACTGGAAGACGTTGATGGCCACGTCCGCGAGCGGCGGGGACCCTGCGCTGAACATCGCGCTCGCCTTCCGGGAGATGGCGGAGAACGCGCACCGCATCGGCGAGCTGAACGTGTCTCCGGACCTCTTGAACTCGCTGATGAACGCGGGTGCGAAGCCGCCGAGGGACACCCCTCGGAATGCCACGCAGGGGCCTGCCCGCGAGCGCTGAGTCACCACGAGGGGAGGGCCGGGCCATGTTCGAGAAAATCCTGCTCGTCACCCGCCGCACACGGCTGGCGGGGCTGGTGGAGCGCTTCAACACGAAGAAGCAGGCGAAGTTCTACGTGGAGCACGCCGGGCAGGACTTCGAGGAGTTCGAGCGCGAGGACGAAGCCTACGTGCGCGCGGTGGACCGGCTCCGCGACTCGCTGGACGTGGGGCTTCCCGTGCAGCACGTGGACCGGGGCCTGGTGCCCACCTTCCTCTTCAGCGGGAAGGAAATCGTGGTGGTCGCCGGGCAGGACGGGCTGGTGGCGAACGTGGCCAAGTACGTGGGGGAGCAGCCGCTGGTGGGCGTGAATCCGGACCCGGAGCGCTTCGACGGCGTGCTCCTGCCCTACGAAGTCGCGGGGGCGCGTGGCGCGGTGCGCAAGGTGCTCGAGGGCAAGGCCCGGCTGCGCGGCGTCACGCTGGCGGAGGCCCGGCTGGAGGATGGGCAGCGGCTGTTGGCCTTCAATGACTTGTTCATCGGCGCCCGGACGCACGTGTCGGCGCGCTACAGGTTGAGCCATGGCGGACAGGAGGAGTCGCAGTCGTCCAGTGGCGTGCTGGTGTCCACGGGGGCGGGCTCCAGCGGGTGGCTGTCCTCAATCTTCACCCTGGCCCGGAGCCTCACCGCGCAGACGGGCGGCGTGCCGGGCGCGCCGTGGCGGCTGGGGTGGGAGGAGCCCCGGCTGGCCTTCGTGGTGCGCGAGCCCTTCGTGAGTCGTCACTCGGGCGCGGAGGTGGTGGGCGGCTTCGTGACGGAGGAGCAGGAGCTGGTGCTGGAGTCGAGGATGCCGTCGGGGGGCGTCATCTTCAGTGACGGGATGGAAGAGGACTTCCTGGTTTTCGGCGCGGGGGCGCGGGCGCACATCCGTCCGGCGCGGCAGCGCGCGCGGCTGGTGGTGGGCTGAGCTTCACGGGGGCCGTGTTCCTCGCGCTATGGTGAGGCCTCACGGACGCTCGCGGCGTCCCGCGCTGGAACACGCACGAGGAGAGGCTCATGGCCAGGACACTCGCGGTGATGACGTCTGGCGGGGATTCGCCGGGGATGAACACGGCGCTGCGCGCCCTGGTGCGCGTGGCGGCGGTGCGCGGCGTGCGCGTGCTGGGCGTGGAGTTCGGCTACGAGGGGTTGATGGAGGGCCGCTTCCGAGAGCTGACCCGGCCCGACGGCGAGGGTGGCCCGCTGGTGCCGGAGCCGGAGCTGGATGCGAGCGGCCAGTTGGGCGGGACCATCCTGGGCAGCGCCCGCAGCCAGCGCTTCATGACGCCGGAGGGACGCGCGGACGCGGCTCGGAGGCTGGAGGATTTGTCGGGCCTCGTCGTCATCGGCGGCAACGGCAGCCTCACCGGCGCGCACCTGCTGGCGCGCGAGTGCAAGACGCCCATCGTCGGAATCCCCGCCTCCATCGACAACGACATCGGCTGCAGCGCGTCCGCCATCGGCGTGGACACCGCGCTCAACACGATTGTGGAGGCGTGCGACCGCATCTCCGACACCGCGCGCGCCCACCGTCGGGCCTTCATCGTCGAGGTGATGGGCAGGCACTGCGGCTACCTGGCGATGGCGGCGGCCGTCTCCGCGGGCGCCGACGCGGTGCTGTTCCGGGAGCAGGGCAGGGGCGAGGCGGACATCCTCCAGGCGCTGGAGGACCTGGTGCGGCGCAACCTCGCGGAGGGGCGCACCAAGCGCCGGGTGCTCGTGCTGAAGGCGGAGGGCGTGGAGCTGCCCACGCCGCTGCTCGTCTCGCGGCTCCAGGAGCGCTTGAAGGACCTGAAGGGCGTGGAGGCGCGCGGCATGGTGCTGGGCCACCTGGTGCGCGGCGGCAGTCCCACCCACCATGACCGGATGATTGCGGGCCGGCTCGCGTTCGCCGCCGTGGAGGCCGCGCTGGAGGGCGCCACTGACTTGATGGTGGGCTGGCAGTCCACGGTGCCCGGCGGCCAGACGACGCCGGACCCGTACGTGAAGCGCTATCCGCTGGAGCAGGTGCTGGCGGAGACGGCGGCGCTGCTGGATGGCAGCAGCCCCGTCACCCAGCGGCGCGTGCGGATGATGGAGTCCGTGCAGGGCGTGCTCGCGCTGTAGCCCGCGCGCGAGCGCCCCGTCGCGCCTCCACCTCGCGACCTACGTGACAGTCACGACGACCTCGGGGCACTTCAGCGCCACGTCGTGGTATTCGCCCGCGAGGGCGGGGACCTTCGCCTGGTCGGAGGTGACGTCCATCAGCGGTCCCCGGAAGGTGATGCGGTAGGTGCCCGGCTCCTGGAGCCCGTATGCGAGCGCCGCGTCCACCGTGCCCTCCACCGACTCCCCGGGGGCGATGGTCGCGTAGGAGGACGCATCCGGTGGCCCGCGCTTCATCATCGGACCTCCGTAGGAGAACTCCGCCGCCGAGTCCGCGCGTGTCACCGTGAAGATGTCGTTGCGGATGCCTTCCAGTGGCGTGTGCCACTTGAGCACGTACAGGGGCTCTTTCGTGGGGTTGGTGAGCTTGAACACCAGCTCCACCGGCTCACCCGCCTTCACCTGCGCGGGGCCGCTCAGCGAGCACTCCAGCGTCTTCGCCACGGCTGCCTCCTCCTGTTGCCGCGCGTCCGCTGGCGGCGCTGTCTCTTCCTTGCGCGACGCACAGCCCGCCCCGGTGATGGCCAGGGTCAGCAGCGCGATGCGGCCCACATGTCCACGCGTCATGGTTTGCTCCGCCCTCGGAAGACGGCGTGGGGCACAAGGCCTCGCGCCGCCCGGAAAACAAAACGGGGGCGCCCGGCCGCGCCCCCGCTTCGCGTCACATCATGTCACTGGAGGCCCGTCACTACTGCGCGGGCGTGTTCTCCGCGAAGTACTCGTGGCTGTCCGCGTTGTCGCGCGCGTTCGTCGGGCTGGAGTTCGCCAGGTTCTTGCAGGCGCTCTGTCCGTAGGCGTGGTCGTCCGTGTCCGCCACCACGGTGAAGTGGCTGATTTCGTGAATCAGCGTGCCGGCCTTGGAGTCCGTGCCCGTCGCGGGCGCGGGCCAGAAGGCGTTGCACACGTAGATGCGGTAGGGACGGTTCTTGTAGACGTACGCGTAGGCGCTGTCCGTGCAGCCACAATCGACGATGACCGACTGGTTGTTGAAGCCGCTCAGGATGGCGTTGAAGTGGTTCTGGACGATGGTCTTGTTGGCCGCGCTGTACGTCCCGAACCACGTGGTGTACCGGAGGTACGGCGGCACTCCATTGACGAGGTAGTTGATGGAGTTCGTGGACATCGTCTTCGCGTTGGCGAACGCCGTCGTCACCTGGGTCGTCCGCGCGGCCGTGCAGTTCGCGGTGGACAGCGCCATGGAGGAGACGGTGCCGTCCTGGTCGGCGCCCAGGTCGACGAAGGGGCGGCCCTCGACGAAGAGGTTCAGGCTGTCCGAGCGCAGCTGGGAGATGCCCTCGTGGCCCACGGTGGAGTCGTGCGCGTCCGAGTCGTAGCGCAGGCTGTAGTTGCCCGTGCGCGAGAAGTCATACGTCTCGCCCAGGTCCACCGTGTACGAGACGCTCTCGCCCGCGGCCATGCGCAGGAAGTCGCTCTCCACCGGCGTGGCCCACTTGTAGTGCCGGCCCTGGTACTCCACCGCCGCGCCGTCCACGGTGATGGCGAACAGGTCCTCCTTCAGCCCCTCCGTGGGCGTGTGCCACTTGAGCAGGCGCACCGTGTCCTTCGACACGTTGGTGAGCGTCACCGTCACGCTCACGCCCTCACGCGCGGCCAGCGACTGGCGCGGCGTGGACAACTTCACGGCGACATCTCCGGCGACCGCGTCTCGCGCCGTCTCGCCCTCGACGGGAACCTCTCCCGCCCGCTCCTCTGGCGAACCACAGGCACCCAGCAGCGAGACACTGACAACTGCACCCATCCACCAATTGAGGCGACCACCTGAGCTGAAGCTCATGTCGGACTTCCTTTCGGGGAATGCTTGGGAGTGACTTCGCGGAGTGCGCGGCGGCCCTCATTCAGAGAATGCGGTCCTGTCGCGGTATTCTGCTTATATCTCTTCCCAAGGAATCCCGTCCAGGCCCCGACACGTGGGCGTGGTTAGGGGCGCGCGTACGACACGAGCAGCGCCACCATGCACGCGGCGTAGCCGAGGACGACGGGGCCGAGCGCGAAGAGGACCGTGTCGTAGAAGCTTTCGGGTTGGGTGTTCATGGCCGTGTTCCTTGCGTCGTGCCGCGCGGTCATCGCGTGGCATCCGGACACAAGAGCAAGGCATGGGCCACGGGCTTTACGCGGGCGGAAACCCAGGCGCTTCGCGGGGTTGGCGCGGTGGAGCGGGGGTGCGCTGCCCCGGGGGCCGCGCAACGTGTTCGCGCATGGGACGCGCCCGTGCGGCCGCGACATTCCGAGGCGCGCACCCGCGCATCCACCCCATCACTTCCCTGTGGCGGGAGCGGCTTCACCGGCGAGCGAGCGGACGAGCTCCAGGGAGCGCCGCACGTGTTCGCCCACGCGAATCTGGGATTCGAAGCTGTCGCGAATGACTCCGGCGCGGTCCACGACGAACGTCACGCGGCCGGGGAGCATGCCCAGGAAGGAGGTGCCAACGCCGAAGGCCTGGCGCGCCTCGCCCTTCTCGTCGCTGAGCAGCACGAAGGGCAGGCGGTGCTTGGCGGCGAAGCCCTGGTGGGACGCGGAGGAGTCACCGCTGATGCCCACCACTTCCGCGCCCGCCGCGACGAAGTCCTCGTACTGGTCTCTCAAGCCGCACGCCTGCACCGTGCAACCCGGCGAGTCGTCCCTCGGATAGAAGTAGACGACGAGCACCTTCTGCCCGGCCAGGTCGCGCAGGCGCACCGGCTGGTTGCCCGCTCCCGGCAGCGTCACGTCCGGCAGCGCATCCCCGGCCTTCAGCAGCTTCTGGTTCGCCACGCAGTCCTCCCGCATCGCCGGAGGTGGGGCCCGGCGTGCCCCAGGTGTGGCAGTCAACCATGCCCCGAGGGGAGGGGCGAGCTTGCGGACGAGCCCTCCCACTGAGTGGGGTGCCTGCACCCTCGCTGCCCGAGGGTGTGGGGGGCGTGGGCGCGCGCTTGTTGGCGCGAAGCATCTCCACCACCCCCTCCGCATCTCATGAACGTGGGGGATGCGACGGCGCTCCCCCGTCCGGCAGGCGACAGCCCTGCGCGAGGCCGGACCCGAAATTTCGGGCACGGGAGGCAATGGCGTCTTACCTTTCGAGACAAGACGTGAGAGCTTATCTAGGGTACAGGGCGGAAACTTTCGCCGGAGTTGCGCAACGTCGTGTTCAGGCGTAGGACGCGATCTCCGGGGGGTTGGTCAGGAGTGAACATGGTCGGCCTCGTCGTCGCATCGCACGGGCGTTTGGCGGAGGAGCTGGTCTCCACCGCGGAACAGATCGTGGGGAAACTCCCCGCGGTGGCAACCTGCAACATCGAGCCGGGGACTCCTGTCGAGGACATCCGCGCGAAGATGAAGCAGGCAGTGTCGCGCGTGGACACCGGTGACGGTGTCATCATCCTCGCGGACCTGTTCGGAGGTACGCCTTGTAAGGAGTCGCTGATGATGTGTCAGCGCATGAACCTGGAGGTCCTGGCGGGCGTCAACCTGCCCATGCTCCTCAAGGCCAACTCGCTTCGTTCCGAGCAGCTCACCCTCCCTGAGATGGCCAACCAGCTGGCATCCCATGGTCAGCGCAACATCACCTGTGCATCCGCCCTGCTTCGCGAGGCCCAGCAGCAACCGCGAACTTGACGGACCCGCGCGGGTCGGCGATTCGAGACTGCCGTGATCACCCTGGTCCGCGTCGACAACCGCCTCATCCACGGCCAGGTCGTCGAGGCCTGGCTGCCCCACCTCAAGGTGTCCCGCGTCGTGGTCGCGGATGACGAGGCTGCTTCCAGCCCGCTCATCCGCGCCGCCATGGCGCTGGCGGTGCAGAGCGCCATCGAGGTGCAGATTCTCCCCCTGTCCCAGGTGGACTTCGCGGCCCTGTCCAAGGACGGGGTGCGCACGCTGGTGCTCCTGCGCGACGTGGCCTCCGTTCCCTTCGCGTACGCGCACGGGCTGAACCTGGGAGAGCTCAACCTGGGCAACGTCCACTTCGGCACCGGCCGGCGGCAGGTGTCCCCGTCCGTGTTCCTGGCGGAGGCGGAGCTGCGCACCCTCCAGCAGCTGGCGGAGCAGGGCGTGCGCGTGGAAGCGCGCGCGGTGCCGGCGGAGAAGCCGGTGGAGCTGCCGGACCTGTCCGAGCGGTGGGCGAAGGCCGGGTGAGCGCGTGAGCGTCGTCTGGACCCAGGTGGCGCTGGCGGGAGTGTGGGGCGGACTGGTGGCCGTGGAGCGCAAGGCGTTCCTCCAGGCCATGCTGTCCCGGCCGCTCGTGGCCGCCACCGTCATGGGGCTGCTCCTCAATGACGTGCCCTCCGGGCTGGGCGTGGGCCTCTTGCTGGAGCTGTTCTTCCTGGGCACCGCCAACCTGGGCGCGGCGCTGCCGGAGAACGACACGCTGGCGGCCACCGCCACCAGCGCCGCCGCGGGCACCATCACCCTGGCCTCCGGCGCGGGCTCCACGCCGGCCATCTGGTCCCTGGCGGTGCTGCTCTTCATCGGCATGGGCCGGGTGGGGCGGCGCGCGGACCGGCTGCTGGAGGGGTATACGGCGAGGCTCGCGCGCGTGGCCCTGTCGTCCGCGGAGGCCGGCGACCTCACGCGCGCCATGCGGCAGAACCTGTGGGGCATGTGGCCGCACTTCGTGGTGTACGGCGTGCTGACGTCGCTGTGCGCGCTCGCCGGCTTCTTCGTGGAGCCGCTGCTCCAGGCGATGCCCCCCATGCTCGTGCGCGGGCTGGCGTGGGCGTGGCCCGCCATGGCCTCCGTGGCGGCGGCCATCGCCGCGCAGGGCAGCCACGCCAGGCGCGCTCCGCTCTACGCGGCGCTGGGCGCGGCGGCCGTGACGGTGACGGTCGTCTTCTTCCTGCTCCAGGAGCGCACGTGAGCGCTCCCGACGCCCCGCTGCCCTGGACGGTGCTGCTGCGCGTCTTCATGCGCTCGCTCTTCCTCCAGGCCTCGTGGAACCCCAAGGGCATGCAGAACCTGGGGTTGGCCTACGCCGTCTTCCCCGCACTGGAGCGGCTGTACGCGTCCGGCGCCGCGCGCGAGGAGGCCGTCCGCCGGCACCTGGTCTTCTTCAACACCCACCCCTACGTGGCCGCGGCCATCGTCGGCGGAGTCGTCTTCCACGAGGAGCGAATCGCCCGGGGCGAGGAGACCCCGGACAAGGTCGTGGCCTTCAAGGCGGCGCTGATGGGGCCGCTGGCCGCGCTGGGGGACGGCTTCTTCTGGCTGTCGCTCAAGCCCGCGGCCGGGGCGGTGGGCGCCGCGCTGGTGCCGCTCATGGGGCTGTGGGCGGTGCCGGTGTTCCTGGTGTTCTACAATCTGGTGCACCTGCTCCTGCGGGTGCGGCTGTACTGGCTGGGGCTCACCCTGGGAGACCGGCTGGTGGAGGCGGTGGCGCGGGCGAACCTGCCAGCCCGGGGGGCGCGGCTCAGGACGGTGGCGGCGCTGTGCGCTGGCGGGCTCGCGGCCTGGCTGGCGGTGTCCTTTGGGGCCAACGCGGGTGGGGCGCATGCGCCCCTGCTGGCGGCCGGGTGCCTGGCCCTGGGGGTTGCATCCTACGTGCTGGTCAGCCGTCGGGTGCCCAACTACGTGGTGCTCTACCTCGCGGCGATATTGGCCGGCGCGGCGGGTGCCTTCCTTTAAGACGAGAGGTAGGAGTCGCGATGGCAACCGAGGCTGTAGGAACATACGAGATCATCAACGAGCTGGGGCTCCATGCCCGGGCGGCGGCGCAGATGGTCAAGGTGGCCAACCGCTTCAAGAGCGACGTCCTCATCGAGGCCCAGGGTCAGCGGGCCAACGCCAAGTCCATCATGGGCGTGCTGATGCTGGCGGCGGCCCAGGGGGTCCAGGTGAAGCTGACGTGTAAGGGAGACGACGCCGAGGCGTGTCTCCAGGAGCTGGCAAAGCTCATCGCCGACCGTTTTGGCGAGTCGAAGTGACGGGTGAGAATGAAAATGCGGTAGGACTCGGAGGGAAGAAAGACACGTGAGCAGCCAGGCCACTCCCACACTGAGGTTGATGGGCATCGGCGCCTCACCCGGCGTGGCGGTAGGCCACGCCTTCATCCTGGACCGCAAACGCATCCGCACGCCGAAGCTGAGGCTGGCGGAGGCGGAAGTCGAGCCCGAGCGGATGCGGATGAAGACGGCGGTGGACTTGTCCGACCGCCAGCTCGCCGAGCTCAAGGATCAAATCACGCGCACCGAGGGCTCCGACCACGCCCTCATCCTGGAGGCGCATCGGCTGATGCTCCACGACCCGATGCTGGTGGACGCCGTCAACCAGCTCATCGTCGAGGACCGCATCAACGCCGAGTGGGCCGTCCGCCGCGTGGCCCGCAAAATCAAGCACCTCTTCGACAACATCCCGGACGAGTACTTCCGCGAGCGGCGCTCCGACGTGGACTACGTCGCCGACCGCATCATCCGCAACCTGATGGGCCAGGTGGTGGACGAGGAAGTGGAAGTCCCCGCGGAGGCCATCGTCGTCGCACATGACCTGCCCCCGGCCGACGCCGCCATGATGGCGCGCAGCGGTCGGGTGGCGGGTTTCGTGACGGACCTGGGCGGCCAGACGAGCCACACGGCCATCGTCGCCCGTGCGCGCGAGACGCCCGCGGTGGTGGGCGCTGGAAGGGCCAGCGAGCAGATCTCCCCCGGGGACCTGGTGGCCATGGATGGCACCCGGGGCATCATCCTGGTCAACCCCACGGAGGAGCAGCTCCAGAGCTTCCGCGAGGAGCAGCGCCGTCACCAGGAAGCCGAGCAGGTCGCGCTGGCGACGAAGGATTTGGAGGCCATCAGCACCGACAGCTTCCGCATCCGGCTCAACGGGAACATGGAGTTCCTGGAGGAGATTCCGTCGCTCCTGGCGCACGGCGCGGAGGGCATTGGCCTGTACCGCACCGAGTTCATGTTCCTGGACCGGAAGACGGCGCCGACGGAGGAGGAGCACTACCGCGCCTACCGTCAGGTGCTGGAGGCCATGGGCGGGCGCCCCGTCACCATCCGCACGCTGGATTTGGGCGGCGACAAGGTGCCGGGCAAGACGAAGCACGAGAAGGAGCCCAACCCGGCGATGGGCCTGAGGGCCATCCGCTACTGCCTGTCCAACCGCGAGCTGTTCCGCACGCAGTTGCGCGCGCTCCTGCGCGCCAGCGTGCACGGCAACCTGCGGCTGATGTTCCCCCTCATCTGCGGGGTGAGCGAGCTGCGCGAGGCCCGGAGCGAGCTGGAGGCGTGCCGCACCGAGCTGGGCCGCGCGGGGTTGCCCGTGGGCAAGCGCTTCCCGGTGGGCATCATGGTGGAGACGCCGAGCGCGGCCATCATCGCGGACCGGCTCGCGCAGGAGGCCGACTTCTTCTCGGTGGGGACCAACGACCTCATCCAGTACTCGCTGGCCATCGACCGCCAGAACCGGGAGGTCGCCTACCTCTACCGGCCGCTGCACCTGTCCGTGTTGCGCATGCTGGAGACCATCGTCGGCGCGGCGAAGGCCGCCAACATCCCCGTGTCCATGTGCGGGGAGATGGCGGGAGACCCGCTCTACACGCTGGTGCTGCTGGCGCTCGGCTTCGACGAGCTGTCGATGACGTCCGGGCAGATTCCGGCCGTGAAGCGCTTCATCCGCCGGGTGAGCCGCGTGGACGCGGCGGAGCTGCTGCGCGAGGCGATGGAGCTGACCACCGCCGAGGAAATCGAGCGCTTCATGCGCACGGAGATGGACCGGCGCTTCGTCGACACGCCGGACCGCGCGCCGGAGCTGACCGGTGACGCGCCTTCCGGGCGCACCACGGGCTGAAACCCCCACGCCCTCGGCCGGGGCGTGGTGCGGGGGCTTGCCCGTCTGGCTGCCCGGCGGGTGGCCCATGCCGGAGCGCGCGGGCCATGCCCAGCTTTCAAGTCAGCAGGTCGAACACCTGACCTGGGAGGCGGGCGTGTTCAATCCAGCGGACATCCAGAAGGGCATGACGGCGCGGGACAGGGACGGGGAGAACCTGGGCCTCATCGTCTCCGTCGACGAGATGGGCTTCCTCATCGAGAAAGGCAGCTACTTCCCGAGAGATCACCGGGTGGCCTTCTCGGACGTGTCGGACATCGACCGGGACGACGTGTACCTGCGCGAGGACCTGGCGAGCCTGCCAGGGGTCCGCCCGGACGTGCTGGAGGCGCGCGGAGAGGCGGCCCGCCACGCCGTCCTCCACCATGACGCGACGGGCGCGCTGGGCGTCATACCCGGAGACCTGGACCGGTAACCGCGCTTCAGTCCGGGCCCTCCTCGTCGGGGCGGTCGGAAATCCCGCCCTCCACCTTCAGCCCCTTGCGGACACGATGTCGTCGGATGGCGCGCTCCAGGGGGCGCAGGCCCGCGAGCGCCAGGAACGCGATGACCACCGTGGTGCCGGCCGCCCAGTGGAAGCCCATGCCGGTGGCCAGCCCCACGGACGCGGTGAGCCACAGGTTCGCCGCCGTCGTCAGGCCCTTCACCTGGCCCTGGTCGCGGATGATGGCGCCCGCGCCCAGAAAGCCGATGCCCACCACCACCTGGCTGGCGATGCGGCTGACGTCCGCGCGCGAGCCGTCCGGGGAGTCGCCGCCCAGCGTCCACTCGACGAAGACGCTGGCCAGCGTGAAGAGACAGGCGCCCAGGGAGACGAGGATGTGCGTGCGCAGCCCGGCGGCCTGCCCCCGCAGCTCCCGCTCCAGGCCGAGCACGGCGCCGAGCAGCGCCGCGACGCAGAGCCGCAGGGCGATGAGTGTCTCGTCCACGAGGGACGAGCCTACTCACCCAGCTCGATTTTCTCGTCCTTGTCCGCTTCCGTCAGTTCGGGATTGGGCAGCGTCTCCAGCGTGGCCGCCAACAGCTTCGTGGTGGGCACGACGTAGGGGGCCACTTCCTCGCCCAGCTCCTCGCTGAACTTCGTCACGCGCGCCGCGTAGTCCTCGTCGCGAGAGCTCCAGCTCCCCGCCGCCTCCGCCGCCCAGACCTCCTGGCCGTCGGTGCACCGCAACAGCTGGGCCTTCACCTCGGCCTCCGCGCCGTCGCCCTTGAGGCTGACACTCGGGTCCAGCCAGAGCACGCCCTCCACGCCCTCCACGCACAGCCCCTTGAACGTGGTGTCCGAGGGCCGGCCCGGCAGCGCGACGTTGTCCTTCACGATGAAGTCGCGGTTCTGGTTCACCCATTGGCGGGCGATGAGGCTCCACAGCTCACCCACCGCGGGCTTTTCGTCCGGGAGCGGCTGCGCCACCACCACCAGTCGCTTTGTCGCCTTGCGGTCCACCTGCGCGTAGTCGCCTCGTACGCGGTGCGTCTTCACCGCGGAGCAACCCGCCAACAGCCCCAGCCCGAGCAGGGGCGCCCATCGCATCATCCTCATGATGTCCCTCTCCCGGCCCCCTTCGGGTGAAGGGGGCCTCGTTACCGCGCCGTTGCGTGACGCGTACCGCGTGCTTCAGGCCGCCCGCGTCGAGCTGTCCTCGCCGCCGCCGGCCTGGGGCGCATCTCCCCCCGGGGCCGACTCGCGCCGCCGCCGGTCATGCATGAGCTGCATCACCGCGGCCAGCACCGTGAAGGACACCACCAGCGTGGTGATGAGGCCGATGCAGGCCACCATGCCCATGGAGCGCAGGCCGTTGTGCTTGGCGGCCAGCAGCGCCGCGAAGCCCGCCACCGCCGTCAGCGTGGAGGACGCCACCGCCGCGCCCACGCTGCGCAGGGCGACGAGCGGCGAGGTGCCTTCCAGGAAGCGATGCAGGAGGTACAGGCCGTGACTCACCCCGAAGCCCAGGAGGATGGGCAGGATGATGATGTTCATGAAGTTCAGCCGCAGGCCCGTCAGAGACATGATGCCGAGCATCATCGCCACGCCCACGCCCAGCGGAATCACCGACGCCAGCGCCAGCTTCGCGTTGCGGAAGTCCAGGAAGTGCATGGCCAGAATCCACAGCGCCGTGAGCACCACCGTCACCTTGCCGTCCCAGAGGACGATGCGCGCCAGCTTCGCGTAGAGCTGGGTGGCGCCCGCGGCGCGGAACTCCTTCTGCGCGGTGGGGCCCGGCGGGTCGAAGTCGTCCTTGTCGAAGCGGCCCGGGTTGTACGTGACGGGGATGCCGCGCGTCTCGTCCGCGAACTGCATCATCTTCTGGCCGTCGAACAGGTCCACGCTCGAGTAGATGAACGTGAGGTAGCCCTTGTTCTGCGCGGTGGGCAGGTTCTTGAACTGGGCCTTGTAGTTGTCCGGCACGCCGTGCACGTCGAAGGGCTTCGCATCCAGCACCTTCATGAAGAAGGTGGCCTTGTCCTGCATGTCCGGCGGGAGCGCGGAGATGGAGAAGCCGCGCGCCTCCAGGTTGGCCATGTCCTGCTTCCACTCCTGGAGCACCTTCTCGTTCGCCTTCGCCGTCGCCTCGGGCGGCACGAAGGTGAAGATGCTCACCACCTGGTCGATGGACGGGTACTTGTGCGCGTTCTGCGTCAGCTCCCGGTACACGCCCTCCGCCTCGTCCAGGTCCTTCGTATAGACGGCCATCGGGTCGCTGGAGATGTTGAAGCGGACGTTGATTTCGTCCTGCAGCAGCACCGACGACATGCCGTCCGGGATGAGCGCGCGGGTGTTGTAGTTGAAGCCCACGCCGTGCTTCACGCGGTCGAAGAAGCTCAGTGCGCCCTCGGGCGGCTCGCCCGTGCCCGCCCAGGGGACGGCGGCGGCGCAGATGAGCGCGACGATGGCGGTGCTCACGCCCAGCACCAGGCCGGGACGGGGGATGCGCAGCTCCTGGCCGCTGATGGAGGAGTTGACCGGCGGCGGCTTCATCTCGCCGATGAGCTTCTTGGGCCACTCCGGGTTGATGCGGCCGACCAGCGCCAGCAGCGACGCGCTCCACACGAAGAGCGTCAGACCCAGGATGAGCGTGCCGCAGCCGGCCAGGAAGCCGAACTGGGAGAAGCCGCGGAACTCGCTCACCATCAGCACGAAGAAGGAGCCACCCGTCACGATGGCGGCCACCGCCGCGGGGCGGCCCGCGTTGACGAAGGCGTCGATGATGGCCACGTCGTACGGCTTGCCCGCGCCCAGCTCCAACCTCGTGCGGAAGGTGAAGTGGATGCCGTAGTCGATGCCGAACCCCATCAGGATGCCGCCCAGGATGGACGTAATCATGTTGAGTTCGCCAATCGTCGCGTAGGTGAAGCCCAGCGTATAAATCGTCCCAATCACCGTGCCGCTGACGACGATGAAGGTCGGCGCCAGCTTGCGGAAGAAGAGGATGGTGATGGCGAAGATGGTCACCAGCGCGATGACGGTGACGGGCTGCAGCGACTCCTCAATGGCGAAGGAGTCGTCCACCGTCGTCTTGTACGAGCCGGTGTAGCCGTAGGCGATGAGGTTCGAGTCGCCCATCAGCTTGTAGTCTTCGACCAGCTTCACCTTGCCCGCCTGCGTGGAGTACGCGGCCAGGTCCTTGTTGAGCTTGTCGAGGTAGTCCTTCGTCTTGCCAATCTCCGTGGTGTCCCACATCGGCTTGACGAGGATGAGCACCATCTTCTTGTCGCTGGAGATGTTGTAGTCGTCGCGGATGCTCTTCTTTCCGACGGACGAGTACTTGTCGACCAGGTCCTGCATGTTCAGCTCCACCGGCTTGGTGGCGCCCATGTCGATGTAGAAGGGGTTGCTGCGTCGCAGCTTGTCCTCGAGGAAGGCCATGATGCGGCGCTTGCCCTCGACCAGGTCCTCCGTCTTCACGAAGAGGACCATGTTCTGCTGGATGAACTCGACGGGCAGCTTGTAGGAGACGGTGCGGACGTTCTCCTTGTCGGCCTCGAGCATGCCGGCGATGTCGTCGGCGGTCCGCTTCATCGCGGCCTCGTCCGTCGAGCGCAGGGCGAGCATCAAGAAGCCGCTGCCCCCCACCATGTCGATGACCTGCTTGACGTCCTTCACCTCCGGCAAATCCTGGGAGATGAGGTCGAGCTGGTTGGAGTTGATGCGCAGCTTCAGCGTGGCCCACGTGGACACGGCGAGCAGGGTCAGCAGTACGGCCAGGATGGTGCCTGGACGACGGACCAGCAGCTCGGCGAAGGCGTAGGCGAAGCGAGAATGCGAGTTCGGGTTTCGAGGAGCGCCGCTCATTCGCGGGCGACCCTACCGACAAACGCGCTGCCCCGGAAGCACGGCCCACCTGCCCGGCTGGCTTCCTGGCCACGGGGAAGCCCGCCAGGCGGCTTCGGGAATATTTGACAGGGTGCCGACGAGCCCTCAGCGCCCCTCTTCCACGGGGAGGGCGGCGGGCAGCGGCTCGGGCGGGGCGCGGGGGGGCAGGAAGAACGAGCGGGGGTCGGCGAGGAAGCGGACCCCCACCGCCCGCAGGAAGGGCAGGGCCTCTCCCAGGGGGACGTCACGGGCCCGGACGGCCACGCCCAGGGCCAGCGAGAACGACACGGTGAAGTTCATGACCCCGATGAGCCCCACGCCCACCAGGGCCATGAGGAAGTCGGGTTGGAGCACCGCCTGGGGGCCGAGCGCGCCCCCGGCCATGGCCAGCGAGCCGAGCGCGAAGGTGACGTGGCGGACGTCCAGGGGCAGCCCGAAGAAGCGCCCGAGCACGCTCATCAGCGCCAGCAGGAAGCCCAGCGTCACGTTGACGCCCAGGCCCGACGCCGCGTGGACCAGCCCGTCCGCGAGCCGCTGCGCGCCGCCCACCCCCAGGACGCGGCGCAGCATGCGGTGGTGGGCCAGGGCCTCCGGCAGCCGCCGGTACACCACGAAGTTCTCCATCCACCCGCCCGCCACGCTGGACAGCCAGAGCAGCACGCCGGTGAGGGCCGCGTATGGGAGCGCGCCGCTGCGCCAGGGGTGCATGGAGGCCACCGTGGCCTGGGCCTTGGCGGGGGAGAGGAAGGGCGTGCCCCGCGCGGCCTGCCACGCCAGGGCCAGGGCCACCGCGGCGGGCAGCACGCAGCCCAGGTTGCCGGTGAAGGCGGCGAGCTGCGAGCGGGTGATGCGGGGGATGATGTCCACCAGGCTCGACAGCCGGTCTCCCCGGGCGCCCTCGCCCACCGCGCCCGCCAGCGTGGCCGCCGTGACGGAGGGCTGCTTGGTGGCCAGCGTGAAGCCCAGGGCCTGGATGAGCAGGAAGGCCACCGCGTAGTTGAGGCCCACGGCCAGAAACGAGAAGAACGGCGCGAGCGCCAGCGCGGTGAGGGCGAACTTGAGGGCCACGGCGATGGCCGTCACCAGCCCGCCGCCCGCCGCCGAGTGCACCATGGCGTGGAATTCCGAGCGGGTGCTGGTGATGTAGTGCTCGCCGGAGTGACCCGCGCGCTCGATGATTTTACGCGCCAGCATCCGCACGTTGCGCCGCACCAGCTCGCCCACGGAGCGGTCCGCGTGCGCGCGCCGCAAGAGGTCCGACAGGAGCCCCAGCGCCTCGCGCCAGCGCGGCTCACCCCGGGGCGCGCCCAGCACGCGGGCGATGGCCTCCATGCGCTCCAGGCTCCGGCGGATGCGCTCCAGCCGGTACACCAGGTCCACGCTGACGCCCGAGGCCTCCAGGTGCCGTGACACGCTGCCCACCACGAGGCGGCAGTCGTCCACGCACGTGGCCAGGTCCCTCATCGTGTCCGCCGCCGCGTCGCGCGCCAGCACCGCGTCGCACACCATCCGCAGCCGCAGGAAGGGCGAGGCGCGGAAGGCCGTCTCCGGGGCGCGCTCCCTCACGTCCTCCATGGTCCCCAGCGCCGCCGTCTGCACCGCCAGCAACATCAGGGCGTCCAGCAGGTCCGCGCGCACGCGGGCGGCGGGCATCGGGTCCGGCGGCCGGGGCTCGCCCACCAGTGACGCGAGCTTCGCCAGCAGTGCGGGCGACAGCAGCGCCAGCCACACCGCGTCCTCCGGTACGGGGAACAGCCGCAGCAGGAGCTCCGACAGCTTGCCGGGCTCCGGCGGGGAGGGGAGCAGCGTGCGGGCCAGCCGGTCGGACGCCTCCGACAAGAAGCCCTGGCCCGCGGGCAGGCCCACCTGCGCGAAGAGCTTCAGGCCCCGGCTGCCATCGCAGACTGCGGAGACCAGGTGCGTCACCGCGGCCCGCATGGCCGGCTCGCCCTCCATGATGCGCACCATCAGCGTCAGGCGGGTGTCGGTGGGGGGCGCTTCCGGCTCGGTGGCGTCCACCAGCCCGTGGGCGGGGATGCGCTCGCGCAGCCACGCCATCCAGCGCTCCACCCAGTCCAGCCGCGACTCCAGGCCGTCCTCGGGCACGTCGCGCAGGAGCCGGTACAAGTCCCTCACCGCGGGGTGCCCGGGCGCGCGCGGCGCGTACTGCACGCAGAACGCGTCCACCTCCCGCTCGGAAGGAGCGTGGGAGGTGCGGCTCACGGAGAGCTGAGCGGAGGAGGAGGTGGTGGTCATCGACCCGACGAGAGGGGAGGGCGAGACTACGCCATGCGTCGCCCCCTCGGAACCCCTCCGACGGCCGAGGGCCTGGTGGCCCGGCCGTCGGGAGTGGGCGCGGCGACTACTTCTTCGCCAGCTCCTGCCGCATGCGCCCCAGCAGCAGGTCCCATCCGCCCTGGGCCAGCAGCGGCTGCACCTGCGTGTCGCGGATGTCCTGGAGCATGGAGGAGCCGAGCACCGTCACGTCCACGACCTTCCACGCGGCCGCGTCCTTCACCAGCCGGTACTTGAGCTTCATCTCCTGCGTCTTCAGCGGGTGCTTGATGAAGACGACCGAGTCCACCGTGGCCTCGTTGCCCGTCACCTCGGCGGGGGAGTAGACGATGTCCTCCAGCGACTTGAAGTTCTCCCGCACGCGCGGGAAGGCGATCTTCGCGAACAGGCCGTGGAAGAGGGTGACGAACTCCTTGCGCTGCTCGTCGGTGCCCTTGGCCCACGCGTCGCCAAGCAGGTACTTCCCCTGCTCCTCACCCCCGAAGAGCTTGAGGGCCGCCGCGTCGCGCTCGTAGCGCACGGACGACACCACCGTCTTCACCGGCTTGACGACAGGGTCGTCCTTCTTCGGGGCCGCGGCGAGCGCGGGCATGGACAGGGTGAAGGCGACCAGGAGGGAGAGGGTACGGAAGCGGGCGTTCATGTCGGGCGAGTCCTCCACAGGGAATGCTCGGCGTTCTGTTAGCCCAGGAGAACGCTGGGCGCTTCGCGAAATTCAACCCCAGACGCCTGGCGGGCGGGCACCATGCCCGGTCGCCCTGCATGTCGGACACCCGAATGAAGCGGCCCGGATGTCTGTTTGACTCCCTTGGGACCACACTTTAGTGTCCGCCCGCGCGCGCGGTATGCGCCCCCCTTGCACTGAGACGACATGCCTACCGACTACCTGTTCACGTCCGAATCCGTCACCGAGGGCCACCCGGACAAGATCGCCGACCAGATCTCCGACGGTGTCCTCGACGCCATCATCGCCAAGGACCCGCAGGCGCGGGTCGCCGTGGAGACGCTCGTCAAGACGGGCCTCGCCATCGTCGCCGGTGAGGTGACGACGAACACCTACGTGGACATCCCCAAGATTGTCCGCAGCACCATCTGCCGGATTGGCTACACCGACAGCTCCATGGGCTACGACGGCAACACCTGCGGCGTCATGGTGGCCATCGAAGGGCAGAGCCAGGACATCGCCCGCGGCGTGGACAACAAGAAGGAGCAGGGCGCCGGTGACCAGGGCATGATGTTCGGCTTCGCGTGCGACGAGACGCCGGAGCTGATGCCCGCCCCGCTGCACTACGCCCACGCGCTGACCCGCAAGCTGGCGGACGTGCGCCGCAAGCAGCACGACTGGCTTCGTCCCGACGGCAAGAGCCAGGTGACGGTGGAGTACCGCGAGGGCCGCCCGGTGCGCATCGACGCGGTGGTGGTGTCCACCCAGCACTCGGACGACGTCTCCAACAAGAAGATCCAGGAGGCCATCCGCGAGGACGTCATCGCGAAGGCGCTCCCCAAGAAGCTCATCGACAACAAGACCAAGTTCTACATCAACCCCACGGGCCGCTTCGTGGTGGGTGGCCCCATGGGCGACTCGGGCCTCACCGGCCGGAAGATCATCGTCGACACCTACGGCGGCATGGGCCGTCACGGTGGCGGCGCCTTCAGCGGCAAGGACCCGTCCAAGGTGGACCGCTCCGCCGCGTACATGGGGCGCCACATCGCGAAGACCGTCGTGGCCGCGGGCCTGGCGACTCGCTGCGAGGTGCAGGTCTCCTACGCCATCGGCGTGGCCGAGCCCGTCAGCGTCATGGTGGAGACCTTCGGCACCGCCACGGTTCCCGAGGAGCGCATCGCCAAGGCCATCCGCAACACGTTCGGCCTGAAGCCGCGCGAAATCACGGAGCACCTGGACCTGCTGCGGCCCATCTACCAGAAGACCGCCGCGTACGGGCACTTCGGCCGCACGGAGAAGGAGTTCACCTGGGAGCGCACGGACAAGAAGGACGCGCTCCGGGATGCGGCGAACAGCACCTCCACGGGTCGTCGCCTGAAGGTGGTCTGAAACCCGCGCCTTCGCCCCGCTGATGGGGGCTGACGCGGGACCGAGATGGGCCGCTTCCCACCATGGGGGCGGCCCATCGTCGTTTCAGAGCAGCCCGTGCGCCTTGAGCGCGTCGATGGCCGACGCGATTGCCGGCGAGCGCGACGGGGCCTTGCCCGCGGGAGAGCGCACGGCGCTGACGAAGACGTGGCGTCCCTTGGGCGAGGCCACGTGGCCCACCAGCCAGGTGACGTCACCGGATTTGTTCGGGTACCAGCCCGTCTTGGCGCTCAGCACCGCGCCGTCCTTCCAGGGGCCGCCCAGGTTGATGCCGTCGCGGACGCTGGCCACGGTGTCCGGCCCGTGCGTCATCGTGCCCTTCACCTGCTCCAGCACCTTCGGGCTGACGGGGAGCTGGCCCCGGAACATGCGCGCGAGGAAGTCGAGCTGCTCGTCGGGAGAGATGCGCAGCGGGCCTCCCAGCCAGAAGAGGGTGATGTCGCCGGAGGCGTCCCTCGTGCCGTAGTCGAAGCGGCCGAGCCAGTCCTCCATGCGCTCGCGGCCCAGCTGCTTCGCCGTGCCCTGGAAGAACCACACCGCGGAGCGGCGCATGGCCGTGTCCAGCGTCTGGTCCTGGTTCCACATCGCGATGGAGTGCTTGGTGCCATCCCACTTGTGCACCTCGTCCACGCTCGCCACGACGCCGGTCTCCAGGGCGATGAGCGCGTGCGGCACCTTGAAGGTGGAGGCGGGCGGCAGCCGCGTGGCGCACTTCACCGCGTCGTTGCGAGTGACCTTGCCTGTCTCCAGGTCCATCAACAGGAAACAGCCCGGGTGGGCCGCTGGAGCCTTCGGCGCGGCGGCGAGCGCGCTCGTGGTGGCGAGGGTGATGAGGGCGAGCAGTGTCGAGGGGCTGCGGGACATGGGGCTCCGGTTCCGCGCGACGTGGGCCGAGCTTCGCGCGTTGGGGCCGGGGCGAGAGCAAGGCTCGCGCCAGGGCTCGTTGCGAGGCGCGTGAGAGGGGACCTGCAGGTCGCGTGGTCCTCCGGACACGAAGCCGTGGCGCCCCGTCCACGGGCTCGTGGCTCGAAGCCCGCGTCGTGCGCCCACCTGGGGTGCGCTCCTTCGTGCGCGTCTTGTTCGGCCCGTTCCTCCTCGCACCCGGGCCGGGGCCACGGGCTTGGGCACGCGGCGCAGGTGACGTCAGCCCTGAAGCGTCGCCCGCGCTCGTCTACGTCGACCGCGCATGTGGAGCCTCACGTCGCGGCGGCATCGCGATGACGAAAGAAGCGGCGTAGCGTCCCGGCGGGAAGATTCTGGCGACCCGCCGTTGGGTGGGCATGGGCTGCCAGGGCACATACGCGGGGAGTACGGCGGTGGATGACGGGTCCTGGTCCTGGATTCCGCGGCCGAGGTGGGCCGCGCTCGTGGTGGTGGTGGGTGTCGCGGGAGCCGCCGCTGTCGTGGCCGGCGTGCGCTCGCGGCAACGTTCCGAGCCTGTGTCGCCGGAGCTGTTCCTGACGGGCGCTCCAGTGCGCACGCTGGAGGCGCGGGTGAGTTATCCCGGCGCGGATGTACACCGTCCCTACGGACCGCTGCGCTCGGGGGATGCCGGCGGGCCGACTCCCGCGCCGCTGCGTGAGCTGGCGCGGCTGGAGGCCGAGGGCGACATGCAGGGGCTCGCGGCGGCCTATCTGGTGCGCCGCGACACGGAGCTGGCGGCGCCCTATCTGGCGAAGGCGGGGACGTCTCCGGACGTGGCCAGTGACAGGGCCATCATGGCGTTGGACCAGGGAGACTCCGCCACGGCGCTGGCGCTGTTGGAGGGCGTGCTGACGGCGCGGCCGACGCATGCGCAGGCACTGTGGAATCGGGCGCTCGTGCTGCGAGACCTGGAGCTGTGGGCACTCGCCGCGCTGTCTTTCGACGCCGTCGCCGCGCTGGGGGAGCCGGGCTGGGCGGTGGAGGCGAGGACCCGCGCGGACGCGGCGCGCGCTCGGCTGATGAGCACGGAGGACTGGCGCAAGCCGTCGGCGCTAGGACAGGCGCTGGTGACTCAGGGCGAGCCCGTGTCCGCCGAGGTCCTCCAGGCGCATCCCGGCATCTTCCGCATGTTCCTGTACGAGGCCATCCGCGCGGCGCCCTCGCTGGAGCGGCTGCGCGCCCTGGAGTCGGCGGCCACGGTCCTGGATGCACGCGACGGTGGCACGGTGCTGCGAGATGCCCTCCGCTGGGCGAGCGGACGGGACTTCCACGTCCGCGCGCCCCTGGCCCGTCGCTACCTGGAGCTGTACCGCACGCACGAGGTCGCCGGAGGGCTCGCCGCGTTCCTGGACGAGCTGCGGCGCGCCGGCGAGCTGGACCTGTACCTGGGTGCCTTGGTGCGCGAGGGGAAGGTGGCGGAGCGCCTGGACGAGCTCACCCCGCTCGTCGCGCGATTGGGGGACCCGTGGTTCACGCTCCTGCTGGAGCACGAGCGCGCCAGGGTGGCCATCTCCCGAGGAGACCTGCTCCAGGCGGAGCAACACCTCCTGGCCGCTGCCGCGCTCTGCCAGGAACATCCATTGGGTTACCGCTGCATCCCGATTGAGTCGGACCTGGGCGACCTCTATCGCCAGCTCCACCGGCTGGCGGAGTCCCATCGTCACCTGCAGGCCGCGCGCGCCCTGTACCGCACGGACCCGAGGTGGGGCGAGGCGCAACTGCTGCTCCATCTAGGACAGCTCGCCCGCTACCAGGGTGATGGCGCGCAGGCACGGGCCTATCTGGAGGAGGCGCTCGCGCAGCGTCCCGAGGACTGCACCATCCGCCACTTCGTCCGCTCGAACGACGCGCTGGCCTTGCTGGGGAATCTGTCCGTGGCGCCGGCCCGGGAGCGCATGCGTGAGGCGCTCTCCTGCAAGACGCCCCTGCTGCTCTCGGGCGCGAAGACGCTCGCGGACCTGGCGCGGTTGCGGCCGGACCCGGAACAGGATGCTCGGCTCGTGGCGGGGATGTCGGAGCGGCGCCAGCAGGGGACGCTCACCCCGGGCGAGGCGGCGTTGCTCACGCACATCGAAGGGCGCTTCCTCGTGGAGCAGGACAGGGTGCGGGGCGAGGCGTTGCTGCGGCGGTCCATCGCCGAGGCGCAGCGCCTTCCCTCCACCAGCGTCGATGCGCGCAAGGCCCGCGCCTACAGCTACACGTCCCTGCTCTTCGCGGCGGCCCGGGCCGGTGAGTCCGAACAGGCGTTCCGACTCTTCGGCGAGGAGTTGGGCGGCCCGCTTCCCGAGCGGTGTGTCCTGGCCGTCACCGTGGATGTCGAGCGGACCCTCGTGCTGGCGCGAGGACCGGAGGGGCAGCTCGTGGAGCATCACGATGCCAGCCGCCGCGCGCCCCTGGATGAGGAGCTTCAGGGACTCGTGCCCGAGTCGGTGACGACGATGCTGCGAGCCTGCCCGGCGGTGGAGGTGGTGGCGCGTCCTCCGCTTCATGGCCGAGCGGGGCTGCTGCCCGAGGATGTGGCGTGGGCCTACCATGTTGTCAGGCCAGGGCCGGCCGAACCGGCACCGAGCACGGGACGTCGGTTGGTGGTGGCGGAGGTGCAGGCGCCCGCGTCGCTGGGGCTGCCAGCGCTCGGCGGGTGGGCGGGGCTGCCCGGGGATGACGCCACGATGTTGCTGGGACGGCAGGCCACACCTTCACGCGTGTTGGAGGCGATGGCGGACGCCACGCAAATCGAGGTCCATGCCCACGGGCTGATGAACCCGGATGTGTCCGAGGCGTCGTTGCTGGTGCTGTCGCCCGAGTCGAACGGTCGCTATGCGCTCACCGCGGGCGAAGTGCGTGCGACGAAGCTGCGAGGCCAGCCCCTGGTCATCCTGGCGGCGTGCCGGGCTGCGCATGGCGCCACCTGGACGTATGAGCGCTTCAGCCTGCCCGTCGCCTTCCTGGATGCAGGGGCGCGCACCGTGCTCGCGGCGACCGTGGACGTGCCCGATGCGGAAGCAGGACCTTTCTTCAATGCGGTGCGCGAGCGGATTCAGCGTGGAGAGCGCGCGGCCAATGCCCTGCGAGATGTGCGGATGACGTGGATGCGGCGAGACCCTCGCAGTTGGGTGCGCTCCGTCCTGGTTTTTGAATGAAGGCGGGATGGGCCCGCCTGGTTCGAGTGGAGGGGGAAGACAATGAAGAACATGAACAAGTGGATGATGTGCCTGGTGCTGGTGGGTGCGGTGACGGGGTGCCGCACGATGGGCTCGCGACCGACGCCGAGTCCGTGCCCCGAGCCCGGCCCGATGCCGAAGACTCCCAAGGTCCAGCCGCTGCCGCCCAACGCGCAGCTGCCCGAGGGCGCCACCCAGATGGTCGTCGGGCTGTGCCCCCGCACGGGCAAGTTCCTCGCGCTGGGCGTCAACCCCGGCGGGAAGACCTTCGCGTACGCGGTGTCGGGTGACCGTGCCTCCAGCGACGCGTTCTTCGCGAACGTCCGCCGCAAGGGCATCCCCACGACGACGTTCACCGCGCCGGTGAGGGTCCGGAGCGGGGGCTCCGTGGGGACGGACGCCGTCGACGCGGGCTCCAACCCTCAGCAGGGCAATCAGGGAGGAGGCGAGGAGCAGAGCGCGCCACCTCCGTATGACCCCTGCACCAACCAGTCCGACGAGATTGGCGACAAGCCGCCGCCGGACCCGACGGATGAAGGGGGAGCGGTGCCGGATGGCTTCGCGGCCCTGGCCTGGAGGACCGCCAATGCCGTCGATGACACCAGCGACCCCTCGCCCGCGGCCACTGCTCCGCCGGCTGGAACGACGGTGCCCCGCTAAGCGCGGATGAAGGGACGAGGCCCGGAGCTGTCACGCCGGGCCTCGTCGTAATTCCTCGCAGGCGCGTCAGGTCTCCAGCGTGCCGCCGAGCGCCTTCACGCGTTGCTCGATGTCCGCCTTCACGTCCGAGCGCAGCTGATGGGCCATGGTGAGCTTCGAGCGCTTGAGCCGCGCGATCTGCTCGAGTCCGGCGACGAGGTCGTCGCGCACGAGCTCCTCGTAGGGCTCGTTCATCTTCGTGGTGAAGAGGTGGACCGCGTGCTTGCCATCCGGCTCGCGCACGAAGCGGAAGCCGCAGCTCCAGTCCTTGGTGTCGTTGTGCACCAGTCGGAAGGTGAGGTCAGGGACCTTCAGCGTCGGCACGAGCGAGAAGACCTCCCGCGCCGCCGACGAGTCTTGGGCGCTCACGTAGATGCGGACCTGGAGTCGCTCCAGTCGCGACACGAGCGGTGTCGCCAGGAAACGGGAGACCCACGCGGGGAAGAGGAAGAGGTCCAGGTGGCGCAGCGAGGGGAACGCGCTGGGGTCCTGGCCCAGCTCCATCCAGGCGTCCACGGCGCCACGCACCGCCAGGGATTCGAGCCGAGGCATCTTCGCTTGATCCCGGAGCCCCACGTCGCTGTATGCGAGCGAACGCAGCGACTTCATCACGGGGTCGGTGGTGATGTCGTAGTCGCCGCGACCTTCCAGGTGCTCCACCGTGGCCCACAGGGGATGGCCGATGGTCTTCTCGATGGCGCTCTGGGTGGCGCGCGCGTTGCCCTGCTTCAGCGTGGCGTGGGACAGGAAGCCCCGCGTGAAGACGCAGTCGGGCTTGAGCGCCTCGTCGAGCGGGCCGAGCAGCTCCTTCCGGGCGCTCTTGAGAATCGCCTGCTCCCGCTTGCGCTCGGCGGCGGTGAGTGGGCGCCGGGCGGCCTCGAGCTGGAGCGCGATGAGCTCGCCGCGAGGGTGGCCCTGCTCCAGCAGCACGTCGGCCAGCACGGCGCGGGCCTCGTCGTCCTCGGGCTTCGCGAGCACCTGGGCCAGCAATGCCTCCGCGTCCGCGGCGTTCCGGGGCTTCGGTGGCGCGGCTTCCTGGAGGGCCGCGTCGAACCCGGCGAGGACCTTCACGTCGTCGGCGTGAAGCTCGGCGTCCTTCGCGGCCTCGAGCCCGGCGCGAATCCGGTCGACGTGGCCGGCGAGGAACTCCTCGAAGTCATCCTGTTTGTCGTAGCCCGCGCGTGCCTTCAGCATCGAACTCGCGGCCTGGGCATCCCGGACGCGGCGCGCCAGGGGGGCCAGCCGTGTCCAGTATGGACGGGCTCCGGTGCTGGTGAAGGGCGGGTCCACGAACTGGCTCGCGACCCAGCGGTCGATGCGCGGGTCCTCGGGCCAGTCCGCGAGCGTCTCCAGCCGGGGCCTCCCTTTCACCGAGCCCTTGTCGAGCAACGCGGCGAGCAGCGTCGTGAGGTTCTTCGCGTCGGGCTTCTTCGCGAGCGCATCCCAGTCCTTGGGCGGAGGGATGTCGCCGGAGAGCTTCTGTCCCACGGTGACGATGCGGTCGGCCAGCGCGGTGTGGGGCGCGGCACGCCACGCGACGAGCAGGTCGTCGAGGACGCGGCTCCAGTCGTGCTGGCTCGCGGCTTTCAGCAGGGAAGACAGCTTCGAGGTCGCGGTGGGCATCGAGGGTCCTTCGAGGCGCGGAGCTGGCCTACCTGGGAAACGTCGCGAGTGTGAGGGACTCGGGCGGGACGGTCAGCTCGCGCAGCACGAGCGTGTCCCCGGAGAGGTAGCGCCAGCCGGTGCCGTCGTGGCGGAAGTCGGAGCGCTCCACGAAGGAGCGGTCCTTGCCCTTCTCGAACACCTTCGCGAAGAAGAGCACCTGCGCGGTGCCCTGGGCGTCGGGGGCCTGACGGTCCATCACCACCAGCTTCGGGAACTGGTGGGCCTGCGCGAAGGCGCGCAGCTCGCGCACCACGACGTCCTCGGGCCGCGCGCGGTCCGGGTGGCTGGGGTGAAGTGTCTTCCACAGGTACGTCGGCTCGCGCTGGGCGAAGGCGCTGTAGCGGCTGCGCATCAGTCGCTCGGCGTCTGGCGGTTCTGCTTCGCCCCGGTGGAAGGGGGCGCAGCACTCGCGGTAGCGCAGTCCGGAGCAGCAGGGGCACGGAGGGGCAGGGGGCATGTCGCGGACCCGAGCCTACCTTGACCGAGGGGGAAGGGGGACGCCGCGTGCTCGCCCCGCCACACACGCGGAGGTTCGCCCTTGCTGGCGGCGGTGTCCGGGCATACATCCGGGGACCGCGCCTATGAGCCTCCTTGAAGCCATCGTCCTGGGACTGGTCCAGGGTCTCACCGAGTTCTTGCCCATCAGCTCCACCGCCCACCTGCGCATCGCGCCGGAGCTGTTCGGGTGGAAGGACCCGGGGGCCGCGTACTCCGCGGTCATCCAATTGGGCACGGTCGCCGCGGTGCTCATCTACTTCCGCAAGGACATCGTCTCGCTGGTGACGGCGTTCTTCCGGGGGCTTGCGAAGCGCGAGCCCTTCGGCACCGTGGAGTCCCGGCTGGCGTGGTTCGTCCTGGTGGGCACGCTGCCCATCGGCATCTGTGGCCTGGCCTTCAAGAAGGCCATCGAGACGCAGTTCCGCTCGCTCTACGTCATCTCCGGCAGCCTCATCATCCTGGCCATCATCCTCTTCGTGGTGGAGAAGCGCGCCTCACACCAGCGGACGCTGGCCGACATGACGTGGCGGGACGGCATCCTCATCGGCCTGTGGCAGGCGCTGGCGCTCATCCCCGGCTCGTCGCGCTCGGGCACGACGCTCACCGGCGGCCTGTCGCTGGGACTCAAGCGCGAGGACGCGGCGCGCTACTCGTTCCTCCTGTCCATCCCCGCCACCTCGCTGGCGGGCATCTTCGAACTGAAGCACCTGTTGGAAGCCACCGAGCGGCCCAGCGCCGTGTCGCTCTGGGTCGGCACCCTGGTGGCGTTCGCCTCGGGCATGGCGGCCATCGCGTGGTTGTTGAACTACCTGCGCTCGCGCACGACGCTGGTGTTCGTGGTGTACCGCGTGGCGCTCGGTCTGCTGCTCCTCGGGTTGCTCCAGGCGGGCGTGCTCAAGCCGCTGTCGGGCGTGGAGAACGTGGACGTGCCTCGCGAGCCGGGGAAGCAGCAAATCGAGAAGCAGATCACCGACTAGGGAGGCTGGCGTCGTGAGCGTGGAGGCGTTGTTCCAGGGGGTGGAGGCGCGGCTGTCGACGCGTCCGGCGCGCAACGTGGACCTGCCGGGGCTCGTGCTGCGCGAGGCCTCCGTGCTGGTTCCGCTGTTCGAGCGCGACGGCGTGCCGCACGTGGTCTTCACCCGACGCCCCGCCACCCTGCGCACCCACGCCAATCAGTACAGCTTCCCGGGCGGAGGCCGCGACGCGGAGGACCTCACGCCGCTGCACACCGCGCTGCGCGAGACGGAAGAGGAGCTGGGCATCGACCGGCGCGGCGTGCGCGTGCTGGGCATGCTGGACGAGGTGCCCACCATCTCCCAGTACCGCGTGCGACCCTTCGTCGGCGTGATTCCGGGCGACGGCAAGTACCAGCCCAGTCCAGAAGAGGTGGCCTTCATCCTGGAGGTGCCACTCGTCGCCCTGATGGACCCGGCCATCCTCCGCGTGGAGCGCAAGGAAGTCTTTGGCGCCGAGCGGGACTTGTACTTCTACACGTACGACTCCCACGTCATCTGGGGAGCCACCGCGCGCATCCTCCGCGACTTCCTGGGGCAGCTCGCGCAGGTGCCCGGCCTGGAGTCCGTGCTCGCCGCGCCCGGCCGGCGTCAGAACTGAAGGTACACGTACGGTCGCGTCTCCACGGCGGACAGGTGGCGGATGCCCAGGCCGAGGACGACCAGCGCCACGGCGCGCACCGGCACCGGCATCCGCACGAACAGCTCCGACGTCACCGTGTAGAGCTTCATCGGCACCACGTGGAAGAACACCGCCGCCGCCAACATGCCCCACACCAGCGGGCTGACGTTGGCGATGCCCGGCACGCCCTCCATCATCCGCGCGTAGAACTCACCCGCGTGCGTCATCGTCTTCGCGCGGAACACCACGCGCGTCAGCACGACGATGGTGAACGTGGCCAGCATCCCCATGGCGATGCGAGGGACCCCCGGCTTCTCCGGCTTGCCTACCCACCACTCCCAGCACCGTGACAGGCCCAGCACCGCGCCGTGCACGCCGCCCCAGACGGCGAAGCGCCAGTCCGCGCCGTGCCACAGGCCACCCAGCACCATCACCGTCATCAGGTTGAACAACACCCGAGGCTTCGACACCCGGTTGCCGCCCAGCGGGCGGTACAGGTAGTCCCGCAGCCAGGTGGACAGGCTCATGTGCCACCGGTTCCAGAACTCGCCCAGGTTCTTCGCCAGATACGGCCGGTTGAAGTTCTCCGGGAACTTGAATCCGAACAGCGCCGCCACGCCCAGCGCGATGTCCGAGTAGCCCGAGAAGTCGTAGTAGAGCTCGAAGGTGTAGGCGATGGCCGCGACGATGCACTCGGCGGAGGCGTACTTGTCCGGCGAGGCGAACACCGGGTCGACAATGCCGCTGCCCAGCACGTCCGCGATGACCAGCTTCTTCACCAGGCCCACGGCGATGCGGAACATCGCCTGTCCGCCTTCGTCCGGCGTCAGCGTGGGCACGTCCTTGAAGCGCGCCATCAGCTCCGACGCGCGGACGATGGGCCCGCTTACCACGCGCGGGAAGAAGAGCATGTACAGCAGGTGCTCGATGAACGAGTGCTCGGAGCTGGCCTTCCCCCGGTACACGTCCACCGTGTAGCTGATGGCCTGGAAGACGAAGAACGACAGGCCCAGCGGCAGAATCAAACTGAACGGCGTCTCGCGGACGTGGAGGCCCCAGGACTCGGGCACCAGCTCCAGCGCCGTCTTGCGCAACAGCTCCAGGTACTTGAAGCCCGCGAGCAACCCCAGGTTCGACACCACCGACAGCGTGACGAGCAGCTTGCGCACGCCCTGCGACGTCGCGCGTCCCATCCCCTTGACGAGCAGGTGGTCCACCGTGACGCCGATGAGGAAGATGATGAGCGGGAAGGGCGTGAAGGCCGCGTAGAAGTAGACGCTGGCCACCAGCAGCACCAACAGGCGCGGCCAGTAGTGACGGTGCACCGCCCAGTACAGGGCGAACACCGCGATGACGAAGACGAGGTACTGGAGGCTGTGCGACAGCACGTCAGTTCCCCTCCATGCGCGCGGTGGGCTCGGTCTTCTTGCGCAGCTCGTACGCCGCCAGGAAGTCCCGCGCGAAGCTCGCCGCCAGCCGCTCGTAGCCTTCCGGCGTCAGGTGCACGCCATCCGCATGGCCCAGCACCGGACGGGCCCGCTGCCAGCGCAGCATCGCCCGCTCGCCGCCCATGGCCGCGCGCGGAGACCAGTATGCGCAGCCCGCGTCACGCGCCACCCGAGGCAACGCGTCCAGCACCGACGCCAGCGCGGGCGCCTCCGTCCAGCGGCCATTCGCGTCCTGCGCCAGCCGGTCCGTGGGGCCCATCAACAGGCACTCGGCGTTGCCGGTGGCCTTGCGCAGCCGGGCGATGAGCGCGGGGTAGTCGTTCGATATCGCCGCCGCGTCCAGGTCCGCCTTGCCCGCCTCGTTGGTGCCGTACCAGAAGACGAGCAGGTCCGGACGACGAGAGGCGAGCTGCGCATCCACCGCCGACGCATCCATGTCCCGCAGCGTGGAGGCCATGGCCCCGGGCAGCCCCAGCGCGTCCAGCACCACGCCCGGCGTGTCGTACTCCAGCGCGGCGCCCAGCACGGTGACCCCACTGCCCTCCGGCGCCACCACCTCGACTTCGTGCGAGGCGCCCGTGACGGGGAAGGAGCGGATGCGCACCATCGGCGCGGAGAGCGGCTCCGGCAGCGGTGCGTCCGGAGGCATGGCCTCGCCGTCCACCCGAATGTCTGGAGCCTTCGTGTCGGGCGCGTCGAGCGCGTACAGGTCGAGCCGCCCGGTCAAGGTCTTCGCGTCCTTGCAGTCCTTGCAGAACTCGATGCGCAGCTTCGCGCCCGGCGCGCCCACGGCGCGGATGCCCGTGAGGCCCCACAGTCCGCCCGGCGGTGCCTCCATCGCGTCCTCCACCGTCCAGTCGCCCACCAGCTCGCGGGCCACGCGCGCGTTCTCGAGCCGAGGCGAGGACTTGCCCGCGGCGATGAAGCCCCGGCCCGCGTCACCGAAGCGCTTCGTCAGCACCCCGCGCACCGCGTCCGTGAAGTAGTGCGACGCGGTATGCGACGCGCCGAGCTGGGCGATGCCCACGCGCAAAGCCTCGCCGGACTCGCGGCGGCGCAGCCGGTCGAACGTCTTCGTCAGCGCGGTGTCCGCGTCCCGCAGGCCCGGCGCATCCGCCACCGGCACCAGCGGCGCGTGCACCTTCGCGAACCCGCGCTGCAGCGCCAGGTCGAACAGGTGGCCCAGCAAATCGGAGCCCTTCGCGCGCGGGTGCACCAGGTCCTCCAACATCAACCCGGCCTCCAGCCACCGCAGGGCCGCGCCCTCGCCACCCATGGCGGTGTACGCGTCCCAGAAGGCACAGCCACCCAGGCGCGCCTCCTCGCGGAAGATGTCGGAGACCTCCTTGGAGCCCCGGCGCGGCACCAGCTCGCCGCCCATGGTCCGCACGCCCGCGTCGATGGGCGACATGACGAGGCACGCCGCGTCCGGCACGTTGGCGCGCACGCGCGACACCAGCTCCTTCATCTGCGCGCGCACTTCCTCCAGCGTGGTCCGGTCTCTCGAGAAGAAGAACGCCTCGTTGCCGCCCACCATCAACACCACCATGGCCGGTTTGCGCTGGCGCAGCTGCGCGCGGAAGGCCGCGGGCTGGGCGCGCAGGTACACCTCCGCCATGCCGCCGAGCAGCCCCACCGTGTCGTAGATGACGCCCGGCGTGCCCGTCTCCAGCGTCACGCCGTGCAGCTCCACCTTGCCGGATGTGGTGAGCGTCAGCGTCTTGGCGCCCTCGGGCAGGTTCACCCGCGCGAAGGCCGCCTCCGACTTCGTCTTGGAGAAGCCGCGCGTCTGGATGCGCTGCAGCGGCCGGCCATCCACGGAGAGCTGCACGGAGCCGCTGGAGGGCTGGGCGAGGAAGAACAGCTCCGCCACCCGCGAGCCCTCCACGTCATACTTCGTGTTCTGCGAGCCACCCGCCGAGGTGAAGGCCACACCCGTCCAGCCCACCCTGTCGCGGGGCCACTTGGTGTCCACCAGCCGCGCGATTTCCCAGCCGTCCGAGCCCCGTCCGGAGCGCGTCCACCGGCCCGCGCTGGCGGGGCGGGTGATGAAGAGGAAGCCCTTGCCGCCCGAGCCGAAGCGCTCCTGGAGCCTGTCCCGCACCACGTCGGTGATGTAGTCCGACGCGACGAGCGAGTCTCCCAGGTGCACCACGCGCACCGGCGTGCGCCGCGTATCCGCGCGCAGCTCCGTCAGCGCCCGGTGGAAGGGGGCGAGCCCATCCTCCTCACAGGTGCCGTCCGCCCGTGCCTTGCGGCAGTTGGGTTCGATATCCACGTGCTGGGCGCTCATCCGCTCGCGCAGCGCCTCCAGCTCCACGGCGCGCGCCAGCGAGGGGGCGCTCAATTCCTCCAGGCCGATGCCGGGCACGGTGGGCACCGCGGGCGTGGGCACCGCGTCCACCACCTCCGTCCCCGCGTCGTCGGCCGGGTCCTCTTCCGGCACGACGCCCTGCTTGGGCGTGTCCGACGCCACCACCTCAATCTCCGGGGGCGGGGCGGGGCGGCCTCCGGTGAAGGACGCCGGCACCGCCAGCGCCACCAGCTTCGGGCCCAGGGGGCCTCGCTGGAGACTGGGCAGGGGGCGCCACGACTCCGGAATCGGGGCGAGCGAAAGCCCCAGCGCCAGCGCGACGGTGAGGGTGAGCGTCAGCCCGGTGGTTCTGGCCTTGAGGAAGTCCAACAGCGCGGCATGAGACTGGCTTTTCGGGGGCGGGTCAAAACTCTCGCCGCTCGGGGCCGCTTCATCGTCCGGGGGGCGGACAGGCGGGCGGTCTGGACCGGAAGGTGGGAGGCGCAACGGCCTGGACGGGGGCTTCATGGGAAGCGGCTCCCCTCTTTCCCGGAAAGGCCGAAACGGTATGGTGCGCCGCCATTCACGCTGGGGGAAGACCCTGGCGCCTCCCGCTGGCGACGAGCCGGCACTCGCAGGAGTCGTACCCCGCATGGCCCTCTACCCCGTCATCATGGCCGGTGGCTCCGGCACTCGCTTCTGGCCCCTGTCCCGTCAGGCGCGGCCCAAGCAGTTCCTGCCCCTGGCCTCCAAGCTGCCGCTCATCACCGACACCGCCGCCCGCCTCAAGGGCCTGTCGACGGTGAAGAACACCTTCATTGTGTGCGGCCCTCCGCACGCGAAGGCCGCGGCGAAGCTGGTGAAGGGCCTGCCCAAGGCGAACATCCTGGTGGAGCCGGTGGCTCGCAACACCGCGCCCGCGATTGCGCTGGCCGCCGTGCACGTGGCCGCCAGAGACCCGAAGGGCATCATGGTGGTGCTGCCCTCGGACCACCATGTCGCGGACGTCCCCGGCTTCAAGCGCACGCTGGAGGAGGCGGCCCGCATCGCGGAAGGGGGGCACATCGTCACCCTGGGCATCCAGCCCAACCGCCCGGAGACGGGCTACGGCTACATCCAGGTGGGTGACGCGCTCTCGGGTGGCGGCCGTTCCGTGAAGGCGTTCAAGGAGAAGCCCGACACGCAGACGGCCAAGGCGTACGTCTCCTCCGGCGAGTACCTGTGGAACGGCGGCATCTTCGTCTTCCGCGCCGACGTCATCCTGGCCGCCTTCGAGCAGCACATGCCGGAGATGAAGAAGGGCCTGGCCACGCTGAGCAAGGCGGCGGGCAAGCGCACCTTCGGCCCGGTGCTGAAGAAGGTCTTCCCCAAGCTGCCCTCCATCTCCATCGACTACGGCGTCATGGAGAAGGCGTCCAACATCGCGGTGCTGCCCGGGGACTTCGGCTGGTCCGACGTGGGCTCCTTCGCGGCGATTCCAGAGGTCCGCCCCGCGGACGAGAACGGCAACGTCATCTCCGGCGCATCGGCGGTGGTGGTGGACTGCAAGGGCTGCGTGGTGCTCGCGGACAAGCGTCCCCTGGCCGTCGTCGGCCTCACCGACGTGGTGGTGGTGGACTCCGGCGACGCGGTGCTGGTGGTCCCCCGCGAGAAGAGCCAGGACGTCCGCAAGGTGGTCGAGGCCCTCAAGGCCCGCAAGCTTCAGAAGTATCTGTAGGCGCAGGCGCCCAGTGTGCGCTGGAGAAACTTCCACTCTCGGGGCTGAAACATTTTCCGCTTCGTGGGTAACGGGTTTCCCCGGGTTCTCGTCCCGTCGGGAGGTTGTCCTGTCCAGTCGGTGACGAAGCCGGGGGTGCACGGGGGTTGCAGTGCCACCGCCGCCCGCCCCATCCAGGGGCGGCAGGGGCGGTGGCGAACATGGCATGCAGGCACTGCGCGGTGGAGCATCCGGTGGGTACGGGCTGTCCCCAGGCGCCGTCGCTGGAAGGGCAGCGTCACGGTCCGCTCGTGCTGCGCCAGCCGCTGGGGGCCGGAGCGCTGGGCACGGTGTACCTGGCCGAGCACCAGCCCACGGGCCATCGCTTCGCGGTGAAGGTGCTGCATCGGCACCTGGCCGCCCAGCCCGCGGTGCGCGCGCGCTTCCAGGCGGAGGCCCGGGCGCTGCGCGGACTGAAGCACCGCCACGTGGCCCGCGTGCTGGATGTGCGCCGGGGCCCCGAGGGACTGCCGTGCCTCCTCATGGAGTACGCGGAGGGTGAGCCCTTCTCGCGCCTGCCCATGCCGCTGGCCTCGGCGGAGGTGGTGCTGCTCCTGGCCCAGGCGCTGTGCGCGCTCGAGGCCGCGCACGCGCGAGGGTTGGTGCACGGGGACCTGTCCGCGGACAGCCTCATCCTGACGTGGGACTCGCGCGGTGAGCGGCAGGTGAAGGTGCTCGACTTCGGCACGCAGGCGGTGCTCTCCGCCAGCCTCTCTCCGGAGGAGCGCGCGTGCGGCATGGTGGTGGGCTCGCCCGCCTTCCTCGCGCCCGAGCAGTGGGCGGGGGACGCGGTGGATGGGCGCACGGACCTGTATGCGCTGGGCGTGGTGGGCTACCTGCTCGCCACGGGCCGGCTGCCCTTCGGCTTCGGCCGCGTGGGCGGGCTTTCTCCCACGGAGCCGCACGTGCTCAACCCTCGGGTTCCTCCCGCGCTCTCCACGGTGCTGCTGCGCGCGCTGGCCCAGCGCCCCGGGGAGCGCTTCCCGAACGCGAGGGCCTTCCGCGAGGCGCTGCTGGAGAGCCAGGGCATCGGGCGACTGGAGCCCTCTTCGTCGACGCGTACGCGCACGTCGAAGGGTGGCGTCTCCATCTTCGGGCACATCCTCCCCGAGGACGGCGCCACGCCGCTGCACCTGGCGCTGCGAGACGCGGCGCATGGGAACGCCACGCCGACCGAGGTCAACCCGCCGCGCATGGAGTCGCCGCGCGGGCTGGGCGTCCGGCTGGGGCTGGCGACGGACACGGAGCTGGTGCCCGTGCGCGTGGGCGATGTGACGGTGGACGGCTTCTTCGCCACCTGGGCGGGCCCGCTGCCGGAATTGGCCTCGCAGCTCCCCGTGGAGCTGTCACTGGGGGGCCGCAAGGTGGCGTGTGACTGCGACGTGGTCCGCCATGTCACGAGTGAAGAAGCGCGGGCGTGGGGCGGGGCCTCGGGCCTCTATGTCCAGTTCGCGGGCGAGGCGGCGCGGGCGCTGCTGGGCCGCGCGCTGGGCGTGGGCGTGACGCCGGGGGAGCTGGACGCGGAGCCCGTGCCGGACGCGGAGCTGGGGCGGCTCTTGTCGCGCGCGGCCGTCGTGGCCAAGGACCCGTACGCCCTCCTGGGCGCGCTGCCTCACGAGGACTTCGAGCAGGTGCGTCGTCGCGCGAGCGCCGCGCTGCGCCGGCTGAACCTGTTCCGTCAGCGCGCGCTTCCACTGGGGCAACGTCAGGCCCTGGAGTCGCTCCTGCGCCGGGTGGAGGCCGCGGGACGCGTGCTGGGCGAGCCCGTGTCACGCGCGGGCTTCGACGCCACGCGCGGCAACCTCGCGGGAGTGGCGCGCTGCCTCGCCGCGGGCCTGTCGGAGCCGCAAGCGGACGTGCTGCGCAAGGCCTTCCTCGCGGCGCGTCCCCTGGCCGAGACGCGGGCCCGGGCGCTCTTCACCCAGGGGCATGCGTTGGAGGCGCGGGGTTCGCTGGACGCCGCGCTGGAGCGCTACGCGGAGGCCCTCTCGTTGGACCCCCTCAACGCCTCCTGGCTGCGGCACTACCAGGAGCTGCGCGGACGGGTGCGTCTGGCGGTCCTCCCGGCCGTCGAGGCCCCTGGCGCGGAGGCCCTCACGCACTGAGGGCTGTGTCTTCCGGGAGACCCTCCAGAGGGCGTGGAGGCCCGGTGTGTACCGCCGCCCGCCCGACAGGCGGGCACATCCAGGGGTTGATTGGCACCCCAGGGACTTGAAGGGCCCCCGAGGGGCCTCCGTTCAGCAGGTTGCGCCCCCGTCTCGGCGGGTGCCGGGAAGGTCGGGGCTCGTGTAGAGTCCGCCGCCCTCCGTCATGCCCTCCGGTCTTCCGAGGGCGGGGACACCTTCATGAACGCGCATATCTTCCGCGAGTACGACATCCGGGGTCTGGTGGACAAGGACCTCACCGCCGAGGTGGTGGAACTGCTGGGCAAGGGCCTGGGCACCATCATCCGACGCAAGGGCGGCCGCTTCATCGCCGTGGGCCGCGACTGCCGCGAGTCGTCCACCCGCTTCCGCGACTCGCTCTGTGCCGGCCTGACGTCCACGGGCCTCAACGTCTTCGACGTGGGCGTCGTGCCCACGCCGCTGGTCTACTTCGCCGCCAACACCCTGCCGGTGGATGGCCTGGCCATGATTACCGGCAGCCACAACCCGCCGGAGTACAACGGCTTCAAGATTGGCGCGGGGAAGACGACCTTCCACAGCCACGAAATCCAGGCGCTGCGAAAGCTCATCGAGGCCGCTGACTTCGAGGTCTCCGCCACGCCCGGCACCGTCACCCCGTTCGACATCATCACCCCCTACAACCACTTCGTGAAGCAGACGGTGAAGGTGGGCCGCAAGGGGATGAAGATCGTCATCGACGCGGGCAACGGCACCGGCGGCGCCATCGCCGTCCCGCTGTTCGAGAGCATGGGCTTCGAGGTGGTGCCCCTGTTCTGCGAGATGGACGCGACGTTCCCCAACCACCACCCGGACCCGACGGTGGTGGAGAACCTCCAGGACCTCATCGCCGCGGTGAAGCGCGAAAAGGCGGAGGTGGGCATCGCCTACGACGGCGACAGCGACCGCATCGGCGTCATCGACGACCAGGGCAACATCCTCTGGGGAGACCAGATCATGGTCCTCTTCAGCCGCTACGTGCTGAAGGACAGCCCGGGCGCGGCCATCGTCGGCGAGGTGAAGTGCAGCTACACGCTGTACGACGACATCGCGAAGCGCGGCGGCAGGCCCATCATGTGGAAGGCGGGCCACTCCCTCATCAAGGCGAAGATGAAGGAGGAGCACGCGGAGCTGGCCGGGGAGATGAGCGGCCACATCTTCTTCAAGAACCGCTACTTCGGCTTCGACGACGCGGTGTACTCGTCCGCGCGCCTGCTGGAAATCCTCACCCACGAGAAGCAGAAGCTGTCCGAGCTGCTCGCCGACGTGCCCAAGACGTACGCCAGCCCCGAGCTGCGCTTCGAGACGAAGGAAGAGAAGAAGTTCGAGATGGTCAAGCGCGCCACGGAGACGCTGCGCGCGGCGGGCCACGACATCATCGACGTGGACGGCGTGCGCGTGACGTTCCCCGACGGCTGGGGCCTCATCCGCGCCTCCAACACGCAGCCCATCCTCGTCCTTCGCTTCGAGGCCAACACGGCCGAGCGCCTCAAGGAAATCCAGGCGCTCATCGAGGGCACGGTGGCCCGTGTGCAGAAGGAAGTGGGCGGGTGAGCATGTCGTCGCCTCGCATCCTCGCCATCAGCGGAAGTCTCCGGAGCGGCAGTTTCAACCAACTGCTCCTGGCGGTGGGCGTCCAGAAGGCCCGCGCGCTGGGGGCCGAGGTCGACGTCGTGGACCTCAAGTCGCTCGGCGTCCCGCTCTATGACGGCGACGTGGAGGCCCAGGGCCTGCCGGCGCCCGTCGTCGCGCTGCGCGAGCGGGTGGCCAGGGCCCAGGGCTTCCTCATCTCGAGCCCCGAGTACAACTCGTCCATTCCCGGCGGCCTGAAGAACGCCATCGACTGGGCGTCGCGTGCGCCGGGCCGGTTGTTCCAGGGCAAGTGGGCGGCGCTCATGGGCGCGAGCCCCGGCAACTTCGGCACGTCGCGCATGCAGCCGCACCTGCGGCAGGTGATGTCTTCGGTGGGCGCGCTGGTGCTGCCCACCCAGGTGCACCTGGCGCGGGCGATGGAGGCCTTCACGCCCGAGGGTGCGCTGAAGGACGACGCGCGGAAGAAGGAAGTCGAAGCGCTGGTCACCGAGCTGTTCGAGCGCGTGAAGGGTTGAGAAAGGACACCGCCATGGCGACGCTAGGAATCGACCTGGGTGGGACGTTCGCCCGCGCCGCCGTGGTGGACGCGGCGGGAAAGATGCTCGCGTCGGCGAAGGTGGCCCTCGACGAGCGCAGCCCCACCGGGGTGGTGGAGACGATTGCCCAGGCGGCGTCCGCGGCGGTGAAGTCCGCGGGCGTCGTGGTGGGCGGCTGTGGCGTGGGCGCGGCCGCGCAGATTCACAAGGACTCCGGCGTGCTGTCGGTCGCCCCCAACCTGGGCTGGCGCAACGTGCCGCTGGGCCAGTTGCTCACGGACCGGCTGGGGCAGAAGGTGAAGGTGGTGAACGACCTGTCCGCCGCCGCCTGGGGTGAGCTGCACGCGGGCGCGGGGCGCGGCGCCCAGGATTTGTTGGTGGTCTTCGTGGGCTCGGGCGTGGGCAGCGCCATCATCGCGGGCGGACAGTTGCTGGATGGCGCGGGCGGCGTGGCGGGAGAGCTGGGCCACATCAAGGTGGTGCCGGATGGCCGGCGCTGCGGCTGTGGTGAGCAGGGGTGCCTGGAGGCGTATGCCGGCGGACACAACCTCATCGCGCAGGCGCGGGAGCTGCTGGCGGCCGGGAGCTCGCCCGCACTGGCGGAGCTGGTGGGGAATGACGCCACGAAGCTCACGCCGGTGACGCTGGAGCAGGCGGCGGAAGCAGGCGACGCGGCGGCTCGAGAGGTGTATGAGCGGGCCGCGCGGTTCCTGGCGCTGGCGGTGGCCAACCAGGTGACGGTGTTGAATCCGGCGCGACTCATCCTGGGCGGTGGGGTGTTGAACCACTGTCCCGGCATGCGGCGCCGGGTGCTGGATGGTGTGCGGGCGTGGGCGTCCCAGACGTCCCGCGAGGGGCTGCTCATCGCCGACGCGGAGCTCGGTGACGACAGCGGCCTCATTGGTGCGGCGTTGCTGGCCGCGTGATGAGAGGAGTGGGGATTCATGGCCGAGTTCAAGAACCAGGTCACCTACCGGGGACAGCCGGTGACGCTGGAGGGGGACGGACAGGTGCAGGTGGGCGACGTCGCGCCTGACTTCACCGTCTTCAAGGGGTTCTTCGAGTCCCACCAGCTGTCGGAGCTCAAGGGTCAGGTCGTGGTGCTGAGCGTGGCGCCCAGCGTGGACACCAAGGTCTGCGCCATCCAACTGCGCATGTTCAACAAGCAGGCGACGGACATGGGGCCGGACGTGAAGGTCTGGTACCTGAGCCTGGACCTGCCCTTCGCGCTCAACCGCTTCAGCGCGGCCGAGGGCATCAACAACGTCGCGGTGCTGTCGGACTACAAGAACCGCGAGTTCGCGCGGAAGTACGGCCTGTACATGAAGGAGCTGGGCCTCCTGGCGCGCAGCACCTTCGTGGTGGGCCGGGACGGCAAGGTCGTCTTCCGGGAGGTCGTCCCGGAGATGATGCACGAGCCGGACTACGACGCCGCGCTGGAAGCGGTCCGCAAGGCGCTCTGAGTCGTCGAGCGCCGCGCCGCTTCCAGGCGCGGGAGTGTGAGGCGGCTCAGGCGTGCACCACGCGGGCCTGCTTGACGGCCATCAGCTCCAGGCAGCTGAAGCCCGCCACGGCGAGGGCCTGCACCAGGGTGAAGGCCTGACCCCAGACGGTGGGCTGCACCCAGCCCGAGGCGAGCAGGACGAAGCTGTCCACCGTCCACAGCACGTTGGCGACGATGATGGCCCAGACGAGCGCTCGGGGCACGAGCGGGCGCATGGCGAGGAAGACGAGCAGCGCGGCGAAGGGCAGCAGGCTGAAGCCCGCCGAGCGCAGCAGCGTGACATGCAGGCCCAGCAAGTCGCTCAAGGGCCCCGCGGCGAAGAACATCAGGGCCCCGGTGGCGCCGCTGATGAGACCGTCGGCGAGCAGGATGTGGCCCAGCAGGGTGCGGGAAGCGGGAATGGCGCTCATGGGTGTGTCCTTGGAGAGCGGCGCCGGTGAATCCGGCCGCCGTGTGAGGACACAAATTGCGCGCCGGGGGATTTGAAGTCGATTACGTGGGAGGTAATTGGAGCGCTTCCCCCGGGTTCCTAGTGTCAGGGGCATGATGATGCCGAGCCGTCCGGTGGGTGAGTTGCTGCGGGAGTGGCGCCAGCGCCGCAGCTTGAGTCAGCTGGATTTGGCGTGCCGCGCGGATGTGTCGGCACGGCACGTGAGCTTCCTGGAGACGGGGCGCTCCACGCCGAGCCGGGACATGTTGCTGCATCTGGCCGAGGAGCTGGAGGTGCCCCTGCGCGAGCGCAACGCGCTGCTGGTGGCCGCGGGCTTCGCGCCTGTCTATTCGGAGAACGAGCTGGATGGGCCCCGGATGGGCGCGGCGCGCGAGGCGGTGGAGTTGGTGCTCTCCGGCCACGAGCCCTATCCCGCGCTCGCGGTGGACCGGCACTGGCAACTGGTCACGGCCAACCGTGCCATCGGGGTGCTCCTGGAGGGCGTGCCCATGGAGCTGCTCCAGCCTCCCATCAACGTGCTGCGGCTGAGCCTGCACCCGGAGGGACTGGGCCGGCGCATCCTCAACCTGGAGCAGTGGCGCGCGCACGTGCTGACGCGGCTGCAGCGGCAGGTGTCGAGCACGGCGGACGTGACGCTGGCGGCGCTGCTCGAGGAGCTGCGCGCGATGGGGGCTCCAAGCGCGTCCGCGGAGCCGGACTTCGCGGGCGTGGTGGTGCCACTGCGCATCCAGACGCCGCGAGGCATCATGTCCTTCATCGGCACGACGACGGTGTTCGGCACGCCGGTGGACATCACCCTGGCGGAGCTGGCGATTGAGTCGTTCTTCCCTGCGGACGCGGCGACGGGGGAGCTGTTGCGCCAGGCCGCGGCCGAAGCGGCGCGACACACCGACGCCTGAAAATAGGGACGCCCCGTTCCGGCCATAGGGTAACCGGAGCGGGGCGCGGGGTGTGGCGACCGCGACTACAGCGTGGGCGTACCCACGCGATTGCTGCAGTACGCGCTGGAGCCGCAAGTGGTGCCGACGCTGGTGTACCAGGCCGTCTTGCGGGTGCCGTACTGACGATTGTCCGCGTGTACGTGCGCGCCGGTGGAGTTGCCCGTGGAGCCCACGAGGCCCAGCGCACAGCGGTCACACGTCTTGGAGCCGGAGGACACGTTGGAGTTCAGGTGGAGCTGACGGAAGTCCCAGCCGGTGGCGCCGGTGACGACGTAGTAGTTGCCCGCGCCGCCGTTACAGGTGGTGCCTCCGCTGCAGTTGTTCGCACAGCCGCCGTAGTAGGCGTAGTAGCGGCTGACGTTGATCATCCCCCGGTGGTTCCACTCGCTGCACGTGCCATTGCTCATGTCGAGCGCGTTGTGGCTGCTGCCCGAGCACGAGTAGTACGTCGTGGAGCCCACGCGAGCGGCCGTGTCACAGATGGGGCCCACCGCCGTCGCGGACAGCGCGCTGGTGGCCCATCCCGTCACGGTGAGCACCACCGTGGCCAACATCCACTTCATTCCCTTCATGGAAACCTCCTCTGGGTTGTTTCGCTGTGGCACTGCCTACGGCGGTGATGCAGGGGTCACCTCCGCAGCCGCTGCTTTTCACGCAGCAGCAGGTGCCACTCCTGGAGGTTGAGCTTCAGCGCGGACAGCCACGCGTCGATTTCCAAGTCCATGCTCGCGTCCACGCCCCGCAGCGACTCCAAGAGGGGCCGCGCGGAGGCCTGACCCAGCCGGGCGATTCCCTCGAGCGCCGCCTTGCGCACCGCGGGATTCGCGTCACGTCGGAAGGTCTCCACCAGCGAGCGCCGCGCCCCATCCGCCTCCGCCCCTGGCACGCCTCCCAGCGCCGTGGCCGCCGCCGCGCGCAGGCCCGGGTCCTCCGCCTCGAGCTGCCGCGTGACGCTCTCCACCGCGTCGTGGCCCACGGCCTCCATGGAGACCTCGCCCAAAAGCTTCGCCGCCACCGCCGGGTCCTCCGTCGCCGCCGCCACCGACACCGCAGTCTCCGACACCGCGCGGTCATGGCCGGAGTACACCTGCGCGCTCTCCTCCCGCAGGTTGTCGGCCACGGCCTGACGCACCTCGGGGGATGAATCCCTCGCGAGCTGCTCGTACGTCACCACGCCGCCGTTCTTCGCCATGAACTCGACGGAGGGCGTGGCCCTCAGCGCGCGCACGGCCGCCGCGCGTGCGGCCGGGTCCGCGTCTCCGGCTGCTCGTGCGAGCAGGGGCTGCACCAGCGTGGGTGACTCGGCGTGGCTCGCCTTGGTGGCCAGCGCCGCGCCCAGGGCCTCCAGCACCTCGGGTTCTCGCTCCCGCTCCAGCGCGGCCTGTAGCTCGGCGACGGGCAGGGCCAGCGCCGCCTCTCGCAGCCGCAGCTTCACGTAGCGCCGCAGCGCCGGCGAGCCGCCCTTCAGCGCGGCGCGCACGTCCACCAGCATCGTCTCCACCGTGCAGGTGGACGGCGTCAGCAGGGGCTGGGCCGCGCTCGCGGACATCCCCCCGGCCGCCAGGGCCGACAGCAGCAGCGCGCGCCCCAGGTGCTTCCTCACGAGGGCGTCCATCAGTGCGGCGCTCCTTCCTCGACGAGGCACGCGTGGTGCTCGCCCTTGCCCAGCCAGATGCGGGCGAAGTCCACCGTGCCGGAGGCGTAGAGCTGCTTGAACTCCGCGTAGTCGCGCTGGAAGCGCGGGTCCTTCGCGGCGAGCCTCGCCAGCAGCGGCAGCGCCTTCTCTCCGGCGGCGCGCACGGCGAAGCGGAAGATGGCCCAGCGCACGCAGACGTCGTGCTCCTTCTCGAAGGCCGCCTCGTAGATTTTCAGGGCCTCCTCCGGTTCGCGGGTGACGCCGAGCCGGAAGGCCGCCATCTCCCGCACGTCGCGCTCGCGGTCCGTGGTGAGGATGCGCTGGAGCTCGTCGAAGGACTCCGAGCCGATGAGCGGATTGGAATACGACGGCATCTCCAGCGCGAGCAGCCGCACCGCCATGTCGTCCGACTTGCCGGCGATGGAGAGCAGCTCCTTCCAGTACGGGGCATGGGTGCCGGTGCGCTCGAAGTCCTCCTTCATCACCCGGCCCAGGGTGCGCGTGGCCACCCAGGCCGTGGAGTCCGCCGTCTCGTCCAGCGCCACGGCCTTCAGCCGCGCCAAATCGCTGGGGGACAGGCGGCGCTGGGTCTCCAGCGCGTCCAGCGCCGCCGAGCGGTTCTGGAGCGGCATGCTCCGGTCCTCACCCAGCTTCAGCAGCGCCTCCGACACCTTCGCGTCGTGGACGGCCGGGGCCGCCTTGAGCGCGTCCAGGTAGAGCCCCAGTTCGGGAGGACTGGCTTGCTTCGCCCACTCGACCACCTGGAGCCCGCGGCCCGCGTCCTGGCCCACCACCTCCGTCAGGCGCTCCTGGAGGTACGTCGCCAGCAGGTTGTCCCGCTTGCCCACCGCGACACCCAGCGCCTCGCGCAGCGAGTCCAGCGTGGCCGTCTTGTCGAGGTCTCTCAGGCCGTCCCAGCACCCCGGCATGGGAAGCTGTTCAACCGCCAGCTTCGGCTCGTTGGGAGACGGCATCCCTGAAGACGTGCCGACCAGCACGCCACTCGCGGAGGGCGGCCTCGCGGCGGAATCAGAGCGCGCGCTGTCCTCGACGGAGGGAGGTGTCCCTCGGGAGAGCAGCAGGGCGACGGCCGCCCCCACCAGCACCGCGCCCACCAGGGCCCAACCAGGCTTTCTGAAGGTCATCAGGAGAAAGTCGATAGGTGGTTAAAACTGAGAATTCTCGATTACTTGGAAAATGCGTGAATGGCAACGGATTTGTCACGGGCCCGACGCGACGCCTGCTCCCTGCGAGGGCGGGCGTGAAGCGCGCGGAAGCGGCGGACATAGCTTTCCCGGGTGAGGTGGAGGTGACGCCTCCCATCACAGCCGATGTCTGGCAGGGGGAGTCCCATGCACGAGCCGCCACCCGCCGCCTCTGGAGAGGACGGCCGTGTGTCTTCTCGCGGAGCCGTGCCCTGGCATGCCCTTCCCCCCGAGCGCGTGTTCGAGCAGTTGGAGAGTGGCGCCGAGGGCCTGACGGACGAGCAGGCGCGAGAGCGGTTGATGCGCCACGGGCCCAACGTGCTGGAGCGCCAGAAGGGTGAAGGGCCGCTGAGGCTGCTCTGGCGTCAGGTGAACAGCCCGTTCATCTGGGTGCTCATCGTCTCGGCGGTGCTCGCGGTGGTGATGGGGAAGGTGACGGACGGGCTGGTGGTGGCGGCGGTGGTGGTGCTCAACACCGTCATCGGCTTCGTGCAGGAGTTCCGTGCGGGCAAGGCCATCGAGGCGCTGAGCCGGATGGTGCCGGAGAACGCCACCGTGGTGCGCGCCGGCGACAAGCGCGCGGTGCCCGCGGCGGAGCTGGTGCCTGGCGACGTGGTGGAGATTGCCTCGGGAGACAAGGTGCCCGCGGACATGCGGCTGGTGTCCTCACGCAACCTCCAAATCGAGGAGGCCGCGCTCACCGGCGAGTCCGTCCCCGCGTCGAAGCAGCCCCTGCCCGTCGAGGAGGACGCGGAGCTGGGCGACCGGACGAGCGTCGTCTTCGGCGGCACGCTGGTGACGTCCGGCGCGGCCAGGGCGGTGGTCGTGGCCACGGGCGGTGCCACGGAGCTGGGCCGAATCTCGGAGATGCTCCGAGGGGCGACGGACCTCCAGACGCCGTTGACGAAGGCGCTCGCGACCATCGCCAAGGTCATCACCGGGGCCATCCTCGTCGTGTCCGTGCTCCTGCTCGGGGTGGGCCTGTGGCGCGGCTATGACCTCAGCGAGGCCGTCGTCGTGGCGATTACCCTGGCGGTGGCGGCGATTCCGGAGGGCCTGCCCGCCATCGTCACCATCGCCCTGGCCATCGGGGTGCAACGCATGGCGGCCCGTCGCGCCGTCATCCGCAAGCTGCCGGCGGTGGAGACGCTGGGCAGCACCACCGTCATCTGTTCGGACAAGACGGGCACGCTCACGCGCAATGAGATGACGGTGCAGGCGCTGTGGACACCGACGGGGCGCTACACCGTCACCGGGGTGGGCTATGCGCCTCGGGGAGAGCTGCGCAGGGATGGCCCGCCGCTCAGCGCTTTGCTGGTGCCCGAGGACGTGCGGGAGCTGCTGCTCGCGGGCGCGCTGTGCAACGACGCCGCGCTGCACGGGCAGGGCGGTGATTGGCGGATGACGGGTGACCCCACCGAGGGCGCGCTGGTGGTGGCGGCGGAGAAGGCGGGCCTCGGCGTGGACGAAGCCCGCGCCCGCTTCCACCGGCTGGACGCCATCCCGTTCGAGTCCGAGAGCCAGTTCATGGCCACCCTGCATGAGGACGCACGAGGCGGCCGCGTGCTGCTCCTCAAGGGCGCGCCCGAAGTCGTGCTGGCGCGGTGCGCACCGGACGGCGCCGCGTCGAACGAGGCCGTGCTGGAGGAGGTGGAGCGACTGGCGCGGCGGGGGATGCGCGTGCTGGCCGTGGCCTCGCGCGAGCTGGCGGAGACGCGAGACACCCTGGCTCCGGAGGACGCGGAGAGGGGACTGGAGCTGCTGGGACTTGAGGGGATGATGGACCCGCCTCGCGAGGAGGCCATCGAGGCGGTGAGGGCGTGCCACGAGGCGGGCATCGTCGTGAAGATGATTACGGGCGACCATCTCGCGACGGCGGAGGCCATTGGCGCGCGGCTCGGGCTGCACGAGCCAGGGACGCCCGGTGTCGCGGGCGCGAGGTTGGGGGCGCTGGACGATGAGGCGCTAGCGGACGTGGCCGAGCGCACCAATGTCTTCGCGCGGGTGGCGCCGGAGCACAAGCTGCGGCTGGTGCGCGCGCTCCAGCAACGGCGGCACGTGGTGGCGATGACGGGGGACGGCGTCAATGACGCGCCCGCGCTCAAGCAGGCGAACATCGGCGTGGCCATGGGCATCACCGGCACGGCGGTGTCCAAGGAAGCGGCGGACATCGTCCTCACGGACGACAACTTCGCCTCCATCGCGGCGGCGGTGGAGGAGGGACGGCGTGTCTACGACAACCTCATCAAGTCGCTGGCCTTCGTGTTGCCCACCAACCTGGGGCTCGCGCTCATCCTCCTGTGTGGCGTGGCCTTCTTTCCCATCCAGGACTTCGGAGGGGGGCCGGTGCCGCTGATGGCGATGCTGCCCACGCAGTTGCTCTGGATAAACCTGGTGGCCACGGTGTCGCTCGCGCTGCCGCTGGCGTTCGAGGCGCGTGAGTCGGACGTCATGCGGCGCAGGCCGCGCAATCCGGACGCTCCGGTGCTCAGTCACTTCATCGTGATGCGCACGTGCCTCGTCGCCCTGCTGATGGCGGCGGGCGCCATCGGCCTGTTCCTCTGGGAGTACAAGCACGAGGTGCCGGACGTGGGGCATGCGCGGGCGCTGGCCGAGGCGCAGACGATGGCTGTGAATACCGTTATCAGCTTCCAGATTTTCTACATGGTGATGTGCCGCACGCTCACCGGCTCGCTGCGCAAGGTGGGCCTGTTCAGCAATCCCTCCGTGTTCATGGGGATTGGGGCGCTGGTGCTCCTGCAGCTCGCCTTCATGTACGTGCCCTTCATGCGGCGCATCTTCGGCACCGCGCCGCTGTCGCTGGAGGCCATTGGCCTGTCCGTGCTGGTGGGCGCGGTGGTGGTGCCCGCGGTGGGTTTGGAGAAGTGGCTGCGCGGACGCAAGGACGGCGGTCCGGTGGAGCGCTCCCGCTCCCGCCCCCGCTCGCGAGAGGATGAGGAGCACACGCCGCCTCCCGGGACTCACGAGCGTCTGCCGGCGTGAGGTGCTTCAGCGCTCCGTGCGCGAGGGGCGCGCGGCGGCGTCCGGGAGCGAGGTGTCCTCGGCCTCGAAGACGATGTGGCAGCGGTCCAGCTTGGGTCCGCAGGCGTGGTCCAGGTCCGCGCGGGTGTCGCAGCCGGGACGCTCCTCGCAGGTGTCGGGAAGGAAGGCCCAGACGAACTGGAGCACGTTGCCCCGGCGTCCCTCGGGCAGGGCGGCGAGGAAGTCTTCGCGGTACGTCTCGAACAGGCGCGCCAGGTGCACGGTGTCCCTGTCCAGGCGCACGTGGCGCTTGTCGCCGATGAAGCGGCGGCTGGCCTCGTTGAGCTGCGAGTGGAGGTACTCGGGCTGGAAGTGGGAGCTGTCCATGCGCGGGCCGCCCCGGGTGGCGTGGAAGAGCGCGAGGTGCACGCGCGGGTCGGCGAACTCCCCGGAGAGGACGCGATGGCGCAGCGACCACAGCGTCATCCGCCGGCCGCCCACGGGCCATGAGCGGGCCCAGAAGAAGCGCCCTGGCCAGGGCTGCTCCACGCTCTCCAGATAGGGATACCCATCCACCACCTGCTGGAGCACGAGCGCGTGGTAGGTGTTGAGCCAGAAGGCGAGCGCGTCCTCCGACGTCGGGAAGACATCTGGCCGGTTGTGCGGAGAGAACGAGGCGAGCGACGCGACGAAGAGGTCCAGCTCCGCGCGCTCGCGCCCCACCGAGGAGAAGTCCACATCGCCGTCCGGCTGGACGTGTCGCAGCACCTTCTCGAAGCCCTGGTAGTGGAAGGGCTCGTCGGCGGAAGGCACGGAGGCGGGTAGCAGGCCCTGCACGTGCAACGCCGCCAGTGCCGCCAGCATGCTCATGCTGGCGAAGAGCACGGCGGCCACCAGATAGCGTCGTCGGGAGGGCAGGGGAGCGTCCACGCGGCGCGCAGCATAGACCAGCGCGAGCCTGTGCCACCTGCCCCCATTGGTCTCCCGCCCGGCGAGCACACAGAAGGACGCCATGCCCACCGGCCACCTACCTTGGTGACCAGACGCGGAGGCCTCCGCTACAGCGTCCGCCGCTGTCCCGACGAGGAGGGCGCCACCGGCATCCCCGCTGCTGACGCGCGGAAGACTCCGCTACAGCGTCCGCCATTGTCCCGACGCGGACGACTCCGCGAACGTGTTCAGCAAACGGTGCAGCTTCACCGCGTGCTGGAAGTCGGGAGCGAGCGACGTGCCCTCCGCGACATCCTTCGCGAACGCCGCGTAGAGCTGCGCCGTCTGGTGCGCGTCGTCGGTCAGCGCGCCCTTGGCGCTCAGGAGGTACTTCTCCGGCGTCGGCAGCAACTGGAGCGGCTGGTTGTCGCCTCGCGCTCCGGACACGGTGAGGTCCTGCGACAGGTACAGGTCCCCCTCGGTGCCGGTGATGGTGCAGCCGATGACGCCGCCATTGCGCTTGCCGGCCTCGACATGGGCGGACAGCACCGCGCCGCTCTTCAGCGTGCCGGTGATGAGCACCTGGTCCGGCGCGGTGACGGGGATGACCTCGCCCGTCTCCGCCAGCGTGGTGTGCTCGAACTGGCGCGTGACGAGCGCGGCCACGCTCTGGAAATCCCCCACCGCCGCCAGCACCGTGTCGAGGAAGTGCGCGGTGATGGTGGCCAGCGCGTTGGCCCCCTTGGTGGCGTCCGCCGTGTAGTCATACGCCTTGGGCCGCGTGTGCCCGAGCATGGCCGTGGACACCTGGAGCGTCGCGGAGCGCACCTGCCCCACGTAGCCCTCCTGGAGCAAATCCCTCAGATAACGCGCGCCGGGCGCCAGCCGACGCTGAAGCCCGATGACGGTGCGCACCCCCGCCGCTTGCGCCAGCGCCGCCAGCTCCGTCGTCTCCTCCACCGAAACGCCCAGCGGCCACTCGCAGAACACGTTCTTCTTCGCGGCGATGGCGGCGCGCACCAACCGCGCATGTTCGGCCGCGCGCACCGAGACGACGACGAGGTCCACCTCGGGATGCTCCACCAGCGGCTCGAAGCTCGCGAACGCATGCGGCACGTCGAACCGGCGCGCCGTCTCATCCGCGCTCACCTGCCGCGTGGTGCTCACCGCCGTGACGCGATAGCCCGGCAGGGACTGCAGCGCGGGCAGATGCGCGTAGGTCGCCCACCCCCACTGCGGGCTCGCCCCGATGATGCCCACCCGAATCCTGTCCGACACGCTCGACTTGCCCATCGCTCCACTCCTTCGCAGGTGACGGGGCGGCACCGCGCCAGTCCGGGCTCCGCTCCCGGCCGGCAGGCTAGCGAGCGACCTCCATGGATTCAAGACGACTGGTCATATTCAACAAAAAGCCGTGGAGTATCATGGGGTTGTATCGAATTCGAGGCGGGTTTTGACGGCCCGGGGCACGGGCCCTAAAAGGGAGCGATGCCGAGAGCCAGCGTTCGCGACAAGCTGCTCGCCGCCGGTCTGGAGACCCTGCGTACTCAAGGGTTCAACGGCTGCGGCGTGCAGGACATCACCGACGCGGCCGGTGTGCCGAAGGGCTCCTTCTACAACCACTTCGAAAGCAAGGAAGCGCTGGGCGCGGCGGTGGTGGACCAGTACATGCGCGCCAGCAGCGCGGACCTGTCGCTGCTGCGCGACACGTCCCTCACACCGCTGCGACGGCTGCGCGCCTACTTCGCCGCGCAGGTGGAGGTGCTCGTCGCGGGCAGGTTCGAGTGCGGCTGCCTGCTGGCGAACTTCGCCGCGGAGCTGGCCGACCACAGCCCCCTCATCCGCGAGCGCGTGGCGGCCTCCTTCGCCGAGTGGTCCTCGCGCCTGGAGGAAGTGCTGCTCGAGGCGCAGGGCTCCGGAGAGGTCGCCAAGGACGTCGCTCCTGAGATGCTCGCCACCTTCATGCTCGGGGCCTGGGAGGGCGCCGTGCTGCGCAGCCGCGTGGAGAAGGGCCGCGCCCCGCTGGATGCCTTCCTGCGGCTGGCGTTTGATCGCTCCCTGGAGCAGGCAACCGCCGCCTGCGCCACCTAGCGCGCATGGCGCGGCTCGCCAATCCGCACTGTTTAATTAGGGATTGTTGCTTTCTCGTGTCTTGAGACAGAGTGCTCCCTGAATCACGGGAGGGAGTCAGCTTTGTCCATACGTGTAGGTCTTGCTCGCGGGCTGTGTCTCGCGGTCCTGCTCTTTGGCGCGGGGGCATTCGCGCAGGGCGTCTCGGTCATCACCGGCACCATCACCAGCGCGGATGACAAGCGTTCGCTCGCGGACGCAGTCGTGACGGCGACGTCGCCGAAGCTGCAGGGTGAGCGGGTGGTTGTCTCGGACACGAGCGGCCAGTACCGGCTCGCCCAGTTGCCGCCGGGTACGTACACGCTGCGCGTGGAGCGCGAGGGCTTCGAGCCCTTCGTGCGCGCCGACATCGTCCTGCGGTTGGACCGCACCATCCGGGTCAACATCCAGCTGTTGCCCTCGGCCTTCGGCGAGGAGATTTCCATCAGCGCGGCGCCCACGGTGGACGTGGGCTCCAGCACGACGGGCCTGAGCGTGGACGCGGACTTCCTGCGCACCATGGCCGTCATCCGCCCCGGCACGAAGGGCTCCGCGTCGCGCTCCTTCGAGTCGCTGGCGGAGCTGGCCCCGGGCGCCACGGAGGACCGCTACGGCGTGAGCGTCAGCGGCAGCAGCTCGCCGGAGAGCCAGTACGTGGTGGATGGCCTGTCGGTGAATGACCCGAGCGTGGGAACGCTGGGCACGCCGCTGTCCGTCGAGTTCGTCCAGGAGGTCAACGTCATCACCGGTGGATACATGCCGGAGTACGGCCGCTCCACGGGTGGCGTGCTCAACGTCGTCACCAAGTCCGGCTCCAACGAGTTCCACGGCTCGGTGTTCGCGAACATGGCCCCCGGTGCGTTGCAGCGCAACGGCACGGTGGTCCGCCAGGAAGGCACCGTCATCTCCGCGCAGGGTCAGCCCTGGAACCAGGGTGACTTCGGCTTTGATTTGGGCGGCCCCATCCTCAAGGACAAGCTCTGGTTCTACGTGGGCGTGGCGCCGTCGTTCAATCGCATCCGCGTGGACCGGCAGTTGAGCACGCTGGATTTCTGCACGGAGGTGGACCCGGCGATCGGCTGCGCCACGGTGGGCCAGCGCCGCAGGGATCCGGAGACGGGCTTCGGTCAGGTGACGCCGATTGAAGGCTCGCGCACCACCCGCTTCGCGGACGAGCGCAGCATCCAGTACATGAGCAAGCTGACGTACCTCTTCAACCCGGACCACAACCTGTCGCTCTCCGTCTTCGGCACGCCGCGCTCCTCCGGCGGCGACGGCAAGTATGCCTTCAGCGATGACGGTGACCCGGAGGTCTGCGTGGGCCTGTCCTGCACGGCCTACGTCCAGGGCACCTACGACTCCATCGCCACCCGGCGCTCCAACGGCGTGATGGACATCGTCGCCAAGCAGTCCTCGTCCTTCTTCGACAAGAAGTTCCTCGTCGACGCGACGGTCGGCTGGCACCACCAGTCGGACAGCCAGCTGCCGTCGGATGGCTCCGGGCTCTTGTCGGACTCGGGCCTGTCCTCCCGGCCGAACATCGCCTGGCGCCGCACGCGCAACCCCGGCCCCCACACCATCACCGAGTTCGAGTCGCTGATGGACCCGTCTGTCTGTGGCGCCACGGAGGCCGAGCAGCGCCGCAACTGTCCTGTCACCGCCTATTCCACGGGCGGCCCCGGCACCATCAGCGAGCAGGAGTTGGACCGCGTCCAGGGCAAGGTGATGGGCACGTACCTGTTCCAGGCGTTGGGCCACCACATCGTCAAGGCGGGCTTCGACGCGGAGCGGATGAGCTTCTACAACAACCGCGCGCGCACCGGCGGCACGCCCTGGCAGGAGTGCACCGGGGGCGACTGCTTCTACACGCTGAACCAGTACGGCTACCTGGATGGGCCGGACTCGCCGGTGTTCCTGGCCAGCAAGGAAGGCACGTCCACGTCGATGACGGTGGGCGGCTTCGTGCAGGACAGCTGGTCCATCATGGACACCGTCACGCTCAACGCGGGCCTGCGCTACGACGTGCAGACGCTGTGGGGCCTGGACGACAAGGTGGGCCTGCACCTTCCCAACCAGTGGTCACCCCGCGTGGGCGCCGTCTACGACTTCACGCAGCAGGGGCGCTCCAAGCTGTTCGTCAACTTCGCGCGCTTCTTCGAGAACGTGCCGCTGGACATGGCGGACCTGTCCTTCCCGCAGCAGCAGCTGCTGTCGGCCACGTATGACTCGCCGCCGTGCCGCCCCGACGACCGCAACTCGCTGGTGACGGACTGCGTGGCCAGCCGCAACCGTCAGCTCATCGGCAACAGCGAGAGCCCCAACCAGGCCTGGGACGCGCAGGGTGGCGACCGCGTGCCGGTGGACCCGAACATCCGCGCCCAGTCCGCGGACGAAATCATGGTGGGCGGCGAGTACGAGGTGCTGCTCGGCCGCTTCGGCCTGACGTACACCCGCCGCCAGCTCAACGACGTCATCGAGGACATGAGCCGTGACGACGGCAACACCTTCTTCCTGGGCAACCCTGGCAAGGGGTACTCGACGGACTTCCCGGAGGCGGTGCGCAAGTACGACGCGGTGAACCTGTACTACCAGAAGGCGTTCTCCGACGGCTGGCTGGCCCAGGCCAGCTACACGTGGTCCCAGCTGCGCGGCAACTACTCCGGCCTGTTCCGCGCGGACACGGGCCAGTTGTCGCCCAACCTCACGCGCGACTTCGACCTGCTGTCGCTCACCACCAACCGTGACGGTCCGCTGCCCGGTGACCGCACGCACGCCATCAAGGTGTTCGGCGCGCGGGAGTTCCAGGTGACGCGGACGACGAGCGTCAATGTTGGCGGTGGCTACCGCAGCCGCTCCGGCACGCCGCTCAACTACCTGGGCGCGCACCCCCGGCGCAGCGGCTCCGAGACGTTCATCCTGCCGCGCGGCAGCGCCGGCCGGCTGCCCTGGGTCCACAACCTCGACACCCACGTGGGCGTCAGCCAGAAGCTGGCCCGCGACTACACGCTGAGCCTGTCGCTGGATGTGTTCAACCTCTTCAACTTCCAGCAGTACACCGCGGTGGACCAGACGCTGACCTTCACCCGCGTCTATGCGATTGAGCAGGGCGGCAAGCCGGAGGATTTGACGGCGTGCCTCACGGCCAACAACCCGGGCTGCAAGGTCATCTCCACGGCGACGAACCTGCCCATCACGACTTCCGACATCAACCCCAACTTCAAGCGTCCCACCGCCTACCAGGCGCCGCGCTCCGTCCGTCTGGGCGCGAAGCTCAGCTTCTAGGCCCCCACCATGAAAGGACAATCACCCATGAAGACTCGTTGGATGGGATGGGGACCCGGCGTCGCCGCTTTGGTTCTGCTCGCGGGCTGTGGCGTCGAGGACCCGGAGCCGCAGTGTGTCGTGGCGCGCGCGGTGAGCGACGGCTCCATCGGCTCGTTCGCCACCGTGTACACGCTGTTGCCCGGGCAGAATCCGGACCAGCAGTGCGCACAGCTCAAGCCGGAGCCGCTGGGCCTGCAGAAGTACTACAGCCAGGACCCCAACGCGCGGGACACCGTCGCGGTGCGCAGCGAGCGGCTGGGCGAACTGGTGGCGGACTTCGAGGAGGACCGGCCGGACCCGGACCCCTCGCACACGCCGTTCTCGGTGGGCCCGTTCTCGAGCGAAGGGCCCGGCGCGGACAACTTCTGCGACGTGCCCCAGCTGAGCCCCACGCGGCTGGACGTGCCCGCCACGGCCACGCTGCCCGCGCAGAGCTTCCGCTACGAGTGGTCCAACCTGCGCATCTACAACACGCCTGGGATTCCGGGCACGCAGTTCAAGGCGGACCTGACCTACACGGAGAACGGCTGCACGGCGACGTACCAGGCCAAGGGCATCTGGCCCGTGGTGGGCTGTGCGACGAAGGGCGCGCCGGACGAGACGAAGTGTGACCCGTACGCGGACTACTCCGTGGGCCGGCTGCGCGGCTCCGGCATCAACCCGCTGTTCCCCGTGAAGTGTGACCCGGACGCGCTCATCTGCGTGCTCACCGGTGACGTGCCGTCCGACGAGACGCCCTGAGCGTCGGTGACGCAGGCCCCTTCCGCTGTTCGTCGAGCGGAAGGGGACCTGGGCTCACTGGAGCGGGGTGGACTGCTGGTCCACGCCGGAGGACTTGCGCCAGTCGGTGAGGTTCGTCTCCTCCTGGGGGTCCACCTTGAACGTCCCATTGGAGCCGTACTGGTTCCGGTCCATCTTCAGGCCGGGCCGGTGCTGCCGCTGCCCCAGGCGCACCAGCCTGCGCCCCTGGATGCTGTTGCCCCGCACCGTCAGGTTCTCGCTGGGCGCGCCGTTGGAGCCCAGGCCGAGCATCATCCCGTAGCCCTGCGTGCCGGAGATGGCGTTGTCCACCACCTGCACCTCGCGCGAGTTCTCCACGCGGATGCCCGTGCCGTCGCTCCCGCCGCTCTGGGTAATGTCCCGGATGACGTTGCCGCTCACCACCACGCCCACGGGGCTGGGCTGGTCGCCGATTCGCGAGCCCCCCACGGAGATGCCCCGGCCCGCGTCGTGGATGGTGTTGTCCTCCACGCGCACGTCCCGCGCGGAGTAGTGGATGACGACGGCCTCTCCGGAGGACGTGGGGGACTTGCGGAAGCCGTACATCGTGTTGTCACGAATGACGACGCGATGGCACGTCTTGATGTCCACGGCGTTCTCGTCGTTGTCGTGGAGCAGGTTGTTCTCGATGAGGATGTCGCTCGCCGGAGCGTCTTCCTTCTTGTCCGGCAGCAGGCACTGCACGGAGTCCCCCGAGTTGTGGTGGATGTCGTTGCCGCGCACCGTGATTCCGCGCGACGTGGCCTGGATGACGACGCCGTGCGAGTCGCCCTTGGGCTGCTTGCGGAAGTCGTGGATGTGGTTGTTCTCGATGAGCACGTCCCGGGCTCCGCCGTAGGTGGCGACGCCGGCGCCCAGGGTGCCGTGGTGGAGGTCGTTGCCGGTGAGCACGGAGCCCGTGGTGTTGCCCTCGAAGAGGACGGCGAAGCGGGGCTGGCCGCGCACGTCGATTTCGAAGCCCTCGACAATCCAGTAGGGCTTGCGCACCTGGACCAGCGTCCCGCCTTTCGGCGTCGGGACGATGCGCGGTCGCCCCTCGCCCACCAGGGTGATGGGGGCATCCGCGCGGCCCGCCTTCACCGCGTTGTCGATGAGCAGGCCCTCCGCGTACTCGCCGGGGCCGACCCGGATGGCCTCACCGGGACTCACGACTCTCAGCGCGCGGCCGATGGTGCGGAACGGCGCCTGCTTCGTGCCCGCCGCCGTGTCCGAGCCCGAGGTGCTCACGTGCCACTCCCGGGAGAATTGTTTCGGGCGGCGCGTGGCGTGCCGCACGGTGTCGCCGCTCCCCTGGTCGCCCTCCTTCTTGGCGGGCGAGTTCGTGTTCGCCGCCCATGCGGGGCTGAACGCCCACAGCGCGCAGGCAAGGCCCCATCCCAGTGTCAGCTGGCTGACCCTCATCCCCATCCCCTCCCGTCGGACAAACCCCGCTCCCCAAGGTGCGCACGATGGCGCGGCTGGGAAGCGGGGAAGGGGCCCGTCGTTGCCGCTGGGGTTCAGGGAGGGGCGGGGGTCTTGAACTCGGGGATGAGCTCGCCGGTGAGGCGGATGCTCTTGAGGACGGCCTCGTGCGAGAGGGCGCCCACCTGGTGGAAGGACATGAGGGCGTCGATTCCCAGCGACTCGTAGCGCTTGAGGCCCTGCCGCACCTGGTCCTTCGTGCCGACGATGAGCGAGTCCTGCGCGCTCAAGACTTCCCACACCTGCTCGTGCGGCACGTCCTCGCCGGACATGATGCGGCCGAGGATGCGCTGGGCCTTGGACACGGGGGCGTTCGGGTCCTTGCCGCGCAGGTACTGGCCCGTCAGGCCGCCACCGGCGGGGTCCTTGGCGAGCGCCTCCAGCTCCGCGGCCGACTTGACGAAGAAATCCTTGGCCTCGAAGAAGGTGAAGGAGCCGTTGGTGTACCAGGCCGCGGCCTGGGCGGCGCCGTTCTCCATGGCCTCGCGCTCCGAGTCCGCGCAGTGCACGAAGGTGAAGAAGGCCACCTGGTTGTTCACGAACTCGCCCACGGGCTCACAGCGCGTCCTCAGCGCCTCGCGGTAGATGTGAATCATCTCTCCCACCTGCTCCGGAGAGGCCCACAGCGTCACGCCGAGCGCGCCCACGCCGTTGCGTCCCGCCTGCTCGAAGGACGCGGGGCTGGAGCACGCCTGCCACAGGGGAGGGTGCGGCTTGCGGTAGGGCTTGGGGATGACGCTGATGTCCTTGACGCGGAAGTCCGGCGTGTCCCAGGAGAACTTCTCCTGCGTCCACATCTTCGGGACCATCTCGAAGGCCTGCTGCATCTGTGAGCGGGTGGCGTCCGCGTCGATGTTGAAGACGCGCCACTCGGGGATGGTGCTGCGGGCCATGCCGAGCTGGAAGCGGCCGCCGCTCAGGTGGTCGATGAACGCGGAGCGCTCGGCGATGCGGATGGGGTGGTTGAAGCGCGCGGGCGCGAGCGCGGCCGAGTGGCCCACGTGGATGTTCTTCGTGCCCATCGCGATGGCGGTGAGCATGACCTCCGGCGCGGAGCTGTAGCTGAACTCCACCGCGGTGTGATGCTCCACCTGCCACCAGACGCCGTAGCCCATCTCATCCGCCAGCCGCGCCTGCTCCAGTGTTTCGCGGATGAGCCGATGCTCATGGTCCGGCTGGGTCCAGTGTTCCTTCGGGTGCTGCATCTCCGAGAAGATATCGAGTCGCATGTCAGGTCCTTCCCCCTGTAGACCTCGGGTTGACTCGAGTGTAGCACCGGGAGTGTGGTTGTTCCGTCTCGCGGGTCAATCCTTGTCACGGCAAGGGTCGCGGTTGACATCCATTGTTTGTCTTACTCGGCGCTGCTCGCGGGAGGTCGCCAGCCCGCACCCTTCGTTTCAAGTGCGGGGCGATGTGGCCGTCGACCTGTCGAATGGGTCCTGCATGGGTAGCGTCCCAAGTACGCGAGGCGCGCCGGGCCGAGCGCACCCTGTTCTCTCTTTTTGGAGCTTTCATGTGGAAGCAGGTCTTCCTGGTGGTGGTGCTCGCCGCCCAGACACTCATGGGTTGTGGAGGCGATGCGGTGTCGTATTCGGCGCCGGTCGGCATCAACCTCAAGGCCAAGTCGTCTGATACCGTCAATGCGACCGTGACTTCGCGGAAGGGCATCTCGACCGAGTCGGGAAATCCCTTCAAGGTCTTTGTCGATGCGGCGCGCGAGGAGCTGGACGGAAAGTCCCCTGCGCGCATCGAACTCACCCAGCTCACGCTCACCCTGGGCGCGTCCAGCGTCGGCGTGAGCTCGCTGGCCGAGGTCTTCACCGGCCGCGTGGACATCCTCTTTCTCATCGATGACTCCAACAACACCTACGTCGCGGGCCACGGGGAGAACCCCACGGGCAGTGGCCCGGTGGCATTCATCGTCGACTTCGACTCGGAGGCGATGGCGGAGGAGGACTACACGCGCTTTCTCGCGGGTCGGTTCGATGTGGTCCTGCGAGGCACGGCGGCGCCGACCTTCACGAGCAAGGGCGCGGACGTCGACTTCCAATCGACCTTCTCCTTCACGGCTTTCGAGTGAGCCCCTCCGTCACCCCCGCGAGGCCCCCACGGCGAAGGTGACGACCTCCTCACGGGCACCCGTCCGCTTCCCAGGCCGGGTGCCCGTGAGGGCCACGTCGGGAACAGGTGCCCCGCGCGCACGAACCACGTATGCAGGAGCGCATGAGCCGCGCTGACTCCCGTGGAATCCTCTTCGACCTCGACGGCACGCTGGTGGACTCGCTGCCGGATATCATCGACAGCTTCCTGCAAGCCTTCCCCGTGCATGGCCTCACCGCCCCCACCTACGCCCAGGTGCGCGCGCTCATCGGCTACCCGCTCGACTTGATGTACGCGGAGTTCGCGCCCCAGCACGTGCCCGCGCTGTGCGCCACCTATCGCGAGCACTACCCCCTCAACTACATGAACCGCTCGCGCCCCTATCCCGGTGTGCTGGAGGCCCTCGGCACGCTGCGCGAGCGCGGCTACCTGCTGGCCGTGGCCACCACCAAGAAGAGCCCCATGGCCCGCCGCTTCGTGGACGCCATGGGCCTGGGTTCCGTGCTCCACCATGTGCAGGGCACGGATGACTTTCCGCACAAACCCGCACCCGACGTGCTCCACCGCGCCCTCGCCGAGCTGAAGACGGGCGGACTGTGGATGGTGGGTGACACCACCCTGGACCTGCGTGCAGGCAAGGCGGCCGGACTGCGCACCTACGGTGTCACCTGGGGCACTCACCCCGTGGAGGAACTGGCCGGTGAAACACCGGATGAGCTTCAGCCCGACTTGCGACGGTTGCTGGAGCGCCTTCCTCCCCTGTCCTGAGTCGCTCGCTATACTTGGAAAGTATGGAGCCACTGCCCGACGTCCTCCGTCATTTCCATCCCGTGCTCCCAGCCACCGCGCTCCGTAAGAAACCCATGCGAGTGGAGGTGGCCGGTCGTGCCTATGCCCTCTTCCGGGACGCTGAAGGGCGTCCCGCCGCGCTCGCGGATGCGTGTCCCCACCGCTTCGCGCCTTTGTCCAAGGGCCGCGTGCGCGCGGATGGTCGGCTCCAGTGCCCGTACCATGGCTGGCGCTTCGACGCGCAGGGACAGGGCGCCAATCCCAGTCAGCCGGAGCTGCGCCACTGCGACGTGAAGAGCTTCCAGGTGGTGGAGCACCGGGGCTACCTGTGGCTGGCCCACCGTGACACCCCGCTGTCCTCGCTGCCGGAGCTTCCCGCCAACGACGGCTACCTCTTCGGGGGCAGCTTCTCCGTGCTCTTCGAGGCGCCGCTGCATGTCGCGCTCGACAACTTCAGCGAGGACGAACACACGCCCTACGTCCACACCCGCCTGGGCTGGGATGACCCTCATGCGGGCCAGGTGGAGTTCGAGGCGCACAACCTCGAGGACCGCACGGAGGTGTTCTACCGCGCCCCCCAGCGGCCCGCGGCGCTCATGAAGCTTCTGGGCGTGCGCGACGGCGACCTGTTCCGCAACGAGTGGGTGACGCGCTTCGACCCGGTGCACAGCCAGTACACCGTGAGCTGGGAGGCGCCCTCCGGAAAGCAGCGTCCGTTCATCACCCGCGCCAACATCTTCTTCGTCCCGGAGACGGCGAAGACGACGCGCCTGCATGTCTTCTCCTTCCTGCGCTGCGTGCAGCCGCTGCTCAAGCCCTTCCTGCCGGTGGCGGCCCGCGTGGCCATGGAGCTCACCCGCTGGGAGGTCGTCGACGACGCGCGCTTCATCCCCACCGTCGCGGACACGCCCTACAGCCACAGGGGCATGCGCCTGGACCGGTACGACAAGCCGCTGGTTCACCAGCGCCGGCTGATGGAGCGCATCTACTTCCGTCAGCCTCGGACGACGACCACCGAGGACGAACTGCCCGCCGTGTCGCTCGCGCGCGAGGCGGTAGGCTGAAGCCCGCATGAGCCTGGACGCGCGCGTCATGGAGACCCTCGTCGCCCAGCGGCGCCGCTTCCTCGCGTTCCTGGCCCCGCGCGTGGGCAGCCCGGAGGAAGCCGAGGAGGTCCTCCAGCTCGCCCTGGTGAAGGGGCTGGAGAAGGGCGAGGGGCTGCGCGACGAGGAGAGCGCGGTGGCCTGGTTCTACCGGCTGCTGCGCAATGTCCTGGTGGACCGCCACCGCCGCGCCCGCAGGGAAGAGCGCGCCCTGGCCGTCGAGGACGCGGAGGCTCCCCGCTCCACCGAGGACGCCGAGGCGCTGGAGTCCTCCGTGTGCGCGTGCGTCGCGGGGCTGACGGACACGCTCAAGCCGGAGTACTCGGCCGCCATCCGCCGCGTGGACCTGGAGGGCACGCCCGTCTCGACGTTCGCCCGCGAGGAAGGGCTCACCGCGAACAACGCCGCCGTCCGCCTGCACCGCGCCCGGCAGGCCCTGGGCCGTCGGCTCATCGAATTGTGCGGCACCTGCTGCACCCACGGCTGCGTGGACTGCGCCTGCGAGCCGGGGCGTCCCCGAGTCACCGAAGAGGCCTGACAAAAAGCCGGTGTAATGCGGCACGGGGGCCGGGCGTCAGCCCTGGCGTCAGGGGCGGGCGGGTGCTCGCCCCCTTCGTCGAGGACCTCTCATGGACGCCGAAACCCTCCACCGCCTCGCGCTGCCCGCCAGCGCCGTCGCCTTCCTCCTCTTCGCCATGGTGCTGCCCACCGCGCGGCTGCGCCGCCGCACGGGCCAGGCTGCCTTCGTGCTGCACCGCCGCGCCAATCCCTTCCAGCGCGTCATCGGCGTGTGCATGGGCCTGTTCATCCTCGGCCTGACGGCCTGGAGCGCGCTGTACGCGGCGCTGGGCTCGGAGCGGCTCGGCGTGTGGCCGGTGCCGGACGCCGTCCGGTGGCTGGGCTGGGCGGTGCTGCTCGCGGGGCTCGTCGTCGTGCTGGTGGCCCAGGTGCAGATGGGCGCGTCCTGGCGCATCGGCATCGACCGGGAGCCCACGGCGCTGGTGACGGACGGCCTGTTCTCCGTCGTCCGCAATCCCATCTTCGCGGGCATGCTGTGGGTCGTGGTGGGGATGGCCTGCGTGACGCCGAGCGCGTGGACGTGGATGGCGTGCGCCGACTACGTGCTGCTCGTGTCTCTTCAAGCAAGGCTGGAGGAGGAGCACCTCGCGCGGCTGCACGGCCCGGCGTATCGCGAGTACGCGGCGCGGGTGGGGCGCTTCCTGCCAGGGTTGGGCCGGTTGGAGCCCGCGGAAGTCACGGCCTGAAGGGCACACCTCCCAACGGCACCTGGGACTGGGATGAACTCCGGCCCCAGGCGCTTCTGGTAGGTCAGTCGTTCACGTCACTGCACCGTGAAGGCGAGGTCATCCACGTCCGTGAAGCCGCCACCGGGGCATGCACCCGAGAGGCTCGTGGAGCGGAGGACGGCTCGCACCGCCTGCTGCGCGCCCGCCGGCAGGGTGTAGGTTCGCGTCACCCACGCATACCCCGCGCTCGACAGGGTGGTCGCGCCCAGGCTGACCCACGTCGGGCTGGCGGCGTTGGCCGCGGTGAAGATCTCCAACTGCTCCCCGGTGCCCGAGGCAAAGGCGCTGACCTCCACGCGCACCGTCTTTCCCGAAGCGAACGGCGTCTTGTCGAGCGTCATCACCCGGACGCGTTCGACCGAGCCATCCTTGAGGTAGCCGCCCGTGACGACATTGCCCACGGTGGTGGACGCGGTGCCATCCGCGCAAGTGCCCTGCAGCGTGTTGGGCTGCTGTGCCTCCGGATACACCGTCCCCCGGCCCTCATAGAACATCCCCGAGTCGCAGGAGGCCTGCGCCGTCGAGCACAGCCCGGTCTGTCGCGTCGTGTTGTAGGTGGCCAGAAGCATGGGGGCCAGGGTGCAGGTCAACCCCGTGCTCGCGCGAGCACAGAGGTCCGCCCGGCCATCGCCATTGACGTCTCCCAGGGCGAGCGTCGAGCCGTACTCGTCGGCGGACCACCCTTCGGAGTCACCGAAGTCCATGTTGGTGACATAGCGGTAGTTCCTGAAGGAGGTCCCCGTCGAGAAAGAACAGACCAGCCCCGTCGAGTGCCGGCCGCAGACGTCCGCCTTGCCGTCCCCATCGACGTCGCCGAGCTTGATGGACTTGTAGCGCGACGGCAGGGTTCCCCATCCCTGGGCGTCATCGAAGGACATCTGCGTCCAGCGCGACGCCGTCGCGAAGCCCGTGGCGACGCCCTCGGACAGTCCACACCACATGCCGTCCGCCCCACGCGCGCAGATGTCCGCCTTGCCGTCGTTGTCCAGGTCCGCCAACTGGAACGTCGTGGCGTGCTTCGCCAAGGCCCACGACGGGGCCGTGAAGTCCGAGCTCCAGGACGTCGCTGCCTCGAAGGTCGTCCCGTTGAAGAGGCTGCATACGATTTCACCCGCCGCGTTCCGCCCACAGATGTCGGCATAGCCATCGAGGTCCCCGTCGACGTTCCCGATCCGGATCGAGCCATAGAGCGCCTCCGAGGCATTCCACCCGTTCGCATTGGAGAACTCCGCCGCGTCCCAGGCTGACGTCGCGAACGCCGTCGTTCCGTTCGACTTGAAGCACAGGTAGCCAACCACGGCACGGATGCAAGCATCGGCGTTGCCATCATTGTCGATGTCCGCCAACTGGAACGTCGTGCTGTACTGGGCCGGCTTGTAGCCATCCGTGTCTGCCACCAGGCTCAGCCAGTTGGTCGCGGTGTCCATGGAGCCGTCCGCGAGCGACAGCGCGCACCGAATCCCCCCGGAGCCACGCCCGCACACGTCCGCCTTGCCGTCGCCATTGATGTCACCCAGCCGGACCGTCCCGTAGTAGCCAACGTCGCTGTTCCACGTCTCCCAGTCGGACAGGTAGGTCGTGGTCCATTGGGTCGGAGCGGGAAAGCTGAACATTCCCCGGACGCCGGGATGCGCGTCGAGCGGGACGAAGACGTACGGGGTGCCAGACACGGCCTTGAGCTTTCCGACCAGGGAGACCACGAAGCGGTAGGCCCAGTCCGTCCCAGCGATGTTCATCGTGGGATTGAAGTCATGCATCTGGATGATGCCTCGCTCGAGCCCATTCACCGTCCTGTCCCCATCGGGATCCAGCTCGAGGCTCATGGCGACGTAGTGGTCCGCGCAGGCCTCCGGCGTCCAGCCGTTATTCGTGCAAGCCCAATCGTGGGCGTCCCAGTCGAAACAGAAAGGGCCACTCATCTTGGACAACGCGGGGTCGCTCCGGACGTTGTTCGCGATCGAGGAGGAGCCGTCGCACGCGTGGGTTTCACCGATGGGGGACTGCCCCCAGTTGTCGCCCGGGGCCCGGAAGAGAAACATGCCATCCGTGATGTAGGGGTCCAGGATGGCCTGGTTGACTTTCAGCTCGGCGATCTGCCCCGCGGCCCCCAGCGAAGGGTTGGTGAGCGCCTCGTGGTCATACGTGTGGTTGGCCACCCGGTGGCCCATCTCGACAATCTGGGACAGATAGGTGGTGTTGCCCAGGTCGCCGTCGAACCGCGGGCAACCCGCGTCGATGCGGCACCCGTTGATGAAGAATGTCGCGCGAATCCCCTGCTGCTGCAGGTACTTCGCGATCTGCCAACTGGTATTGAAGCTGGCCATCGGATTGTCATCCGGACCGTCATCGAAGGTGAAGGAGACGGTCCGGTACGGCAGGGGTGGGTCCTTCCAGGCATTCCCAATCTGCGCGTCCGTCAGGACGGCATCACGGCGCTGGGCCGTCTCGACGGGGGCGGAAGGAGTGGCCTGGGTACAAGCCATGCTTGTCATCAACAACGGCAGCAGGAGTCTTTTCATGGGGGAATCCAAACGGGGGCCTTCGTGAATGGCCCGGCAGGCTCCTACCATGTCGTGCTGACGCCTTCGCACGTCGCTTCCAAGGGCAGACTCCAGGCGGCCCCAAAGCAGTCCATGCGTCACCTGCGCGCCCGCGAGCAGGACGTGCTCGCTCTGACGGAGCGGGTGTCAAAGGGTGTTGAGAGGGAGGACGGCCCGACGGGCCGTGGCCGTCTTGCTTCGTGGAGTCTTGTGCTCCACGAAGTCTCGACGGGAACCGCTTGCCGGTGTCAGTGCGCCGGCTGGGCGGGCTCCTGCCGCTGCTGGGGTCCGACGCCGGTGCGGGCCTCGAACGCATTGCAGCCGCTGGCGCCAGAGACCTTCAGGTCGTACGCACGCAGGTCCGCCTGCATGCAGCGCTGCGTCTCATTGTCACTGGGGTTCGCGTTACCGCTGGCGAAGTAGCGACAACTCTTGCAGTTGCCCCACTGTCCTTCCGCCATGATGACCTCCTCGGAAAAAGGGGTGCTGCTGTCTTCCTTCCGAGGGTGGGGTCGGTGGCGAAGCCTCACAAGCGGGGCCGCGCCACCGCCCCGGGAGGCGGTCGGTCCGGCGCCTGGAGTTCAGGCGCCGGACGGGTGAGTCTCTACGGCTGCGGCGCGGGCTGCGGCTGCTCCGGCTTCGGCTGCTCCGGGGGCTGCATCCCCGCGGGGTTCTGCTCCGTCGCGCCGGGCAGCGGCTGCACCGTGGGCGGCACCGCGTTCTCGTCCTTCAGGTCGGAGTCGAGCGGGCGAGCCTCGAACGCACCCACCGAGCGCAAGAGGCGCAGGGCGGCGACCGAAGCCTGGAGGCGCTCGCTCACCAGGCCGATTTCGGCGTTGGTCAGCGCGGTGTTCGCGTCCGCGACTTCCAGGTACGTGGCCACGCCGGCCTTGAAGGAGACGTCGGTGAGGCGCTGGGACTCCCGCGCCAGCTCCACCGTCTGCTCCGCCTTGAGGCGGTTGGCCAGGGCGCTCTCCAAATCCAGCTGCGAGCGCTTCACTTCCTCGCGCGCCGTCAGCTCCGCCTTGCGGGCGTTGGCCTGGGCCTCGACGATTTTCGCGGAGGTGTCCGCGAGGTTGGCCTCGCGCAGACCGCCATCCCACAGCGTCCAGTTGGCCCCGAGGGTGATGAGCCACACGTCCGCCCGGCCCGCGAAGCCCGCGGCGTTGGCGATGCGCCAGGTGCCGGTGAGGCCCACGGTGGGCAGGTAGCTGAACCACACGCCGCGCTTGTTGATGCGCGCCAGCTCCGTCGTCTCACGGGCCGCGGCCACGTCCGCGCGCTGCTCCAGTGAGCGCTCCACGAGCACCTCTGACTCCGTCTTCACCGGCACCTGCGGCTCCGGCGGCGGGGCCACCTCGAAGTCCGGGCTGTCCAACGCCAGCAGCGTGGTCAGCACCAGCTTCGCGGACGCCAGCGCGTTGCGGGCGCGGATGAGGTCCTGCTCGGCGCGGGACAAATCCTGCTCGGCGCGCAGGAGCGCGACGCGCGTCACCGTGCCGGCGTCGAAGCGGACCTTGGTGTCCTTCGCGCGAGCGCCGTTGAGCTCCACCAGCCGCTCCTGCACCGTCACGGCCTGGGCCTGCGCGGCGGCGCCGTAGTACGCCTGCGCCACGCCGAAGAGGATTTCCCGGCGCGCCTGCTCCACGTTGAGCGCGGCGACCGTCTCGCTCTTGTAGGCCGCCTGGATGCCCGCCCACAGCTGGGGCGCGATGAGGGCCTGGCGCAATTCCGCCTGGAACTGCCGCTGCACCAGGGGCTGGATGACCACGGGCTCGGGACCCAGGGGACCGGGGGGAATGACGGCGGCATTGGAGTTTCGGACGATGGCCGCGCCCACGGTGATGGTGGGCAGATAGCCCGCCCACGCCTTGCGGGACGCCGTGTCCGCCTGACGCAGCCGCGCCTGCGCCGCCTTCAGGTCCAGGTTCTCTTTTCGCGCCTGGATGAGTGCGTCTTCCAGGGTCAGCACGGGGGGCGGTGCCGCGGCCAGGGTGGCCGCCAGGGTCAACGCCAGAAGTGAGCTCATAACCGCCTCTGCCTCCTCGTGGGGTCCGCGCCGGCGCGAACCCCAATGGTCCTAGATGGATTCACTACGGGGGTGTGTCTTGGGTCCGCGTTCCGGGCGTTCTGCCCGAGCGCGTCATGAACGACAGGAATTCAGCGCGAAGGGCCGAACCGGCTCTTATGAAGGTCATCCGCCGCCGCATGGCTTCTTCCACGGTCCTGTTTCGGGTCGGGCCCCACATAGGCCATGTCGTTCGATTTTGGAAGCTCCGGAATGTAGTAACCCTCAATATTTGATGAAGTCAATTGTTTAGGTAATGGGGGTGAATTACCATGAGCGGTATGAGTGGAAGCAGCGAGAATCTGGAGCGACGGGGCAAGCCGCCGAACTCCGGGCCGGAGGCCCTGGAGGGGGACCTGCCCAAGCAGGCGTGGACGCTGCTGTTCGAGCTGATGCACGCCCACATGCGGAACTTCCCGGCGCTGGCGGCCGAGTTCGAGCTGTCCCCGGTGCAGGCGCACGTGGTGCGTCAGCTGGGCGAGGGCCCGCTGGCGATGAGCACGCTGGCCAACTACCTGTCGTGTGACGCGTCCAATGTCACCGGCCTGGTGGACCGCATGGAGGCGCGGGGCCTGGTGGAGCGGCGCAGCAGCGAGCAGGACCGGCGGGTGAAGATGCTGGTGCTGACGGACTCGGGTGTGGCGCTGCGCGAGCGGCTCCTGGAGCGGCTGGCGGAGCCGCCGGAGCTCATCGCCGCGCTGTCGGATGATGACCTGCGCGCGCTGCGCGACATCATGCGCCGGGCGCTGCGCTCGCAGTGAGGCTCGCGCGGGCCCCGTCCCTCCAGCAGGGAGGTGGGGCCCCGGCGTGCTTCAGTCCAGCAGGAACGTGTACGAGTACTTCATCTCCGTGGAGACCGCCTCGCCGCCCTTGATGGCGGGCTTGAAGCGGAAGCGTTTGATGGCATCGCGCGCCGCTTCATTGAGGCCGTAGCCGGGGCCGGAGAGCACCTTGGCGGCGACGACGCGGCCCTCGTTGTCGATGGTGATGGACAGCGTCACCGTGCCTTCGATGCCAGCGCGACGGGCCTCTTCCGGATAGGGGACCTTCACCTCGGAGGCCACGGTGGGCTCGGAGTCCACCTGGTAGATGGGCGTGTACTTGGGCGCGGAGTAGCCCTTCACGTCCTTGGGGTCCTTCGCGACGCCGTCCGCCTTGCCGTAGGCGGTGTTGCCCACGGGCGCGGCGAACGAGCCCGCGCTGGTGGTGGAGGACATCGTCATGCCCACCACGAGCGGCGGCGGTTTGGCCTGCGGCGTGGGCGGCGGCTCGTTGGGCGGAGGCGGCAATTGCTCCGGCGGAGGCGGCTGGGGCTTGGGCACCTCGGCCACCTTGATGGGCGGGGGCTTCACCGCCTTGGGCTTGGGAGGAGGCGGCTTGGGCTCTTCCTTCTTCTCCTCGGGAGGAGGCGGCGGAGGCGGCTTCTGGACCTCCACCATGACGAGCTCCACCGGGCGCTGGGCGACGGGGCGCGGGCGCTCGGCGATGCGGTTGAGGTACCAGAAGCCCACGCCGTGCAGCACCAGCGAGGTGAGCAGGAAGATGCCCACCACCCAGAGCGAGCGCTCACGGCGGGGGAACATCGGGGGAGGGGAGTCGACGACCGCCTGGCTCATGCGCTGGGCCTTGCGTCAGGGTGTGGCGGGCGCGGCCGCGGGGGCCACGTCCTTCTCGATGTTGAGCGCGAACTTGGCGATGCCCTGGCCCTTCACCGTGTCGATGAGCCGCATCACCTGTCCATACGCGATGCTCTGGTCGGCGCTGATGATGGCGCGGGTGTCCTTGTCCTTGGCGATGGCCTCGGCGACCTTCGCCCTCAAGTCCGCCTCGCTCACCGCGGCGCCGTCGAAGTAGAGCTTGCCCTCCTTGTCGAGCACCACGTTGACGAGCCCCTGCACCGTCTCGCCACCGTTGGCCGCGCGGGGCAGGTCCACCTCCACCGTCTCCCGGACGATGAAGTTGGCCGTCACCATGAAGATGATGAGCAGCACCAGCACGATGTCCACCAGCGGGGTGACGTTGATGCCGGTGATTTCCTCGTCGTCTTGCTGCGCGCCTCCGGCCATGGGCTAGCGGCCCTCCGCCGTGCGAGTGGCCGCGTCGGGCGTGCGGCCCTCGGCGCGCATGCTGCCCACCAGCGCGTAGCCCAGGGCGTTGGCGCGGCTGGTGAGCGTCTTGAGCTGACGGTTGAAGATGTTGAAGGCGACGACGGCGGGAATCGCGACGGCCAGACCCACGGCGGTGGCGACGAGCGCCTCGGAGATGCCGGCCATGACGGTCTGCTGAATCGCCGCGCCCTTCACGTTGGCGGAGCCCAAATCGTGGAACGCCTTGATGATGCCGAGCACCGTGCCGAACAGGCCGATGAACGGGGCGTTGTTGCCCAGCGTGCCCAGGAAGGACAGGAAGCGCTCGTACTGGGGGCGCTCGCGGGACATGGTGGACGCAATCACCTGCTCCACGGTGTCCGCGCCCTGCGAGGCGGAGGCGAGCGCCTCGCGGATGATGGCGGCCTCCATGCCCGTCTTGCCCTCCACGGCCTTGCGCGCCGCCTCGAAGTCGCCGCGCGCCAGCCGGACCGCCAGGGCCTCCGAGTCCGGGAGGCGGTTGCGGGCGAAGTACACCGTGCGCTCCAGCATGATGGCGATGGAGAGCACGGAGAGGACGACCAGAATCCAGAGGACCCACTCGGCGGAGGTGAGCGTGACACCGAGCAGCTTGCTGCTGAGCCAGCCGAGCTCGGGTTGCCCTGTCTGGGCCAGGAGGAGGGAGAGCGTCATGAAGGGAAGCCTGGGGGGAAGTGGGTGACGGGTGTCAGTAACCCGGTTGCCAACTCGCGCGCCCATCTGTTGTTCCGTCCGCCCTGAAAGTCAAATGGATCGGCCGGTTTGTCCGCTTCCTGGGCCGTCTGGCAACGGCTGGAAACACATTTGTCGCCTGGCCGTCGCCTCTGGTTCCAGCGCCCCTCGCGGGAGGCCCCATTAGAGCGGCGGCGTCGGGCGGGGCGTCACCTTGAGCAGCCGGCCGTTTGGCGCGTCGGTGAGCAGGTAGAGCGCGCCTTCGGGACCTTGGACGACGTCGCGGACCCGGTTGTTCCCCGCGGGCTTGAGGCGCTCCTCGCCCACGACGCGGTCATTGCGCAGGACGAGCCGCACCAGGGCGTGGCTGGACAGCCCGCCGATGAAGAAGTTGCCCCTCCATTCGGGGAAGAGGTTCCCGGAATAGATGGTCAACCCCGAGGGGGAAATCACCGGGTCCCAGTAGTAGACGGGCTGCTCCATGCCTGGGCCCTGGGAGCTCTCGTGGATGGGCGCGCCGGAGTACTCCTTGCCATAGCCGATGGTGGGCCAGCCGTAGTCCTTGCCCGGCTCGACGAGGTTGAGCTCGTCGCCGCCCAGTGGTCCCATCTCCACTTCCCAGAGGCGGCCCTGGCCGTCGAGAGCGGCGGCGAGGACGTTGCGGTGGCCCCGTGAGTAGATTTCCGGACGCGCCGCGGGGTTGTTCACGAAGGGATTGTTGGCGGGCACGGTGCCATCGGTGTGGATGCGGACAATCTTGCCGAAGTGGCTGTTGAGTTGTCGGGCCTGGACGCGGCCGGTGAGGATGGAGCGCTCGCCCAGGGTGACGAAGAGGGTGCCGTCGGGAGCGAAGACGAGGCGGCCTCCCGCGTGCCACAGCGAGTCCAGGGTGGGCTTCATGCGGAAGATGATTCGCAGCGCCTCGATGCGCGGCTGGGGGCCGTCCTTGAGCTTCCCGCGTCCCACCGCGAGCCCGTTGCCGTTCTCGCGTGGCTCGTAATAGGTCCAGTAGATGAGGCTGTTCGTGGCGAAGTCGGGGTCGACCTCCACATCGAGCAGGCCGCCCTGCTCGCGGCCGTCCACGGGAGGCAGGCCCGCGACGGGCGCGGACTTCACGCCCTGGGGTGTGACGATGAAGAGCTTCCCGGTGGGCTTCTCCGTCACGAGCATGCGCCGGTCCGGCAGGAAGGCGACGGCCCAGGGGTAGTTGAAGCCGGAGGCGATTTCAGTGACTTGATAGGGCGTCTGCGTCTGCACGGCGGGCGCGCGCGTCTGGCCGGGAAAGGCCGGGTCGAACGAGGACACGCCGGGCTCGGACGGAGGACTCTCCGTGGCGCCCTGGGCTCGGGCGGGTCCGGCGAGGGACAGGACGGCGGCGCAGGCCAGGGTCGTCAACAAGACGCGCAGGTGCATGGGGCTCCTCAGGGGGCGGATGAGAGGGATGAACCCGACAGCACTTAGCCCCGGGGCGCGGCGTGCCGCCTGTCCTCACAGCGGGGTGTGCGCGTTCCAACAGGGCATGCGTGGAAGAGTCAGCACTGGAGGCACGGAGGCGTCCCTGGCATGTGTCTCCTGGCGATGTGGCGCATCCCGCAGCGCGACGAGTGGTGACCCGCATGGACCCGGACAAGCTGCTCCTGGTGCTGGACCTGGACGAGACGCTGATTCACGCCCGCGAGGCCCCTCTGGAGCGCGCGGCGGACTTCCGTGTGTTCGGTTTCCACGTCTACGCGCGGCCCCACCTGGAGCGGTTCCTCACCGCGTGCGCGGCCCGGTTCCGCCTCGCCGTCTGGTCCTCCGCGGCGGACGACTACGTCGCGGCCATCGTCCATCACCTCTTCCCGCCGGAACTCCGCCCTGAGCTGGTCTGGGGCCGCAGCCGGTGCACCTTCAACGTGGACCGCGCGCGCGTGCTGGAGGAGGGCTTCATGGACCCGTCCTCTCATTACGAATATGCGAAGAAGCTCCACAAGCTGAAGCGCAGGGGCTTCCGACTGGAGCGGGTGCTCATCGTCGACGACACCCCCGCGAAGTGTCTGCACAACTACGGAAATGCCATCTACGTGCGGCCCTTCGAGGGGCAGGTGGACGACATCGAGCTGCTCGCGCTGTCGGACTACCTGGCCACGCTCGCGGACGTCCCCAACGTGCGCGTGCTGGAGAAGCGGGGCTGGAGGAATCCACGCGAGTGAGCGAACTCACTCCGGATAGGAGGTCTTCGCGCGCTCCTTGCGTTCCTTCTCCAGCCGCGAGCGTTCCTCCAGGTGGCGGTCCATCTCATCCGAGCTCGTGCGTCGTTTTCGGAGCTCCTCCGGATACTGCGCGGCGATGATGGGCGCGAAGTGCTCCAGCGCCTCCTTGAGGTCGGGGAAGGGCACGTCGTTCTTCTCGACCAGGATTTCCCAGGGCTCAGAGCTGGAACCGCGCTCCATCTCGAAGCCGACGCCTCGGCTCGCCCAGGTCCCAGGGACGGTGATCATGACGGAGAAGTACTCGTTGTGCGTACAGGTCCTGAGCCAGACCGTGGTCGGGTAGTTGCGTGAGCCTCGCCGGTCCCGCTTCATGTAGCTGAGCGAGCAGGCCTCGAGCGGCCTCAGCTGCTCCTGGATGCGCGCCAGCTCGGGGAGCCCGCCCACGTCCGAGGTCGTCAGGAAGCCACCCTTCTTGAGCCCCGTGCTCAGCGCGCCCACGCCCAGTCCGACGGCAATCGTGCCTCCGATGATGGCGAGCACCCGCATGCTGGGGTACTTGTTGACGTGCTGGCCGTTGCTGGGACCGGACGCGGTCGTCCCTGGCGCGTTGCCATGCGCCTGTGAGGGCTGCCGAGCGGAGTCTCCCCGGGGCATGGCCCCAACGGTGTAGCCAATCATGAAGGCCGCGAACAGGGAGACCCCTCGCAGCAGCTCGAGCGTGGGCACGAAGGGCAGCCCTCCCAGTGACTGGAGCCACGTGAGAGTCCTCGGGGCCATCATGCCGCTGCAGGCCAGCGTCACTCCCACCCAGAAGATGACGAACACGATGTTCGACAGCCGGGTGACGCTGGAGTTCGCCGTCCTGCTGAGCAGCTCCGAGTGCGCCATCACCTTGGGATGTACGTGCTTCCTGAGCCACGTCCCGATGAACACGCCCAGCAGCAAGGGGACCCACAGCACCGCCACCCCGACGAACATCGCGGACTCTTGCCGATTCATGGCGAGGACCATGCTTCAATCCCCGCTGAATCCCAAGGGGGGCGGAGCTGTAGCCCTGAAACATCAGGAACTTGAGAACGTGAGAGACGGCGTGAGGCCCTCACGCCGCCTGGACAGCGCGACGGCTACTTGCAGATTTCCCGGGTCAGCTTGTCGCGCTGGAGCTGCTCCGCCGTCGCCCGCTTGACGGCGTCCTCCAGGGCATCATCCGCCTTCTCCAGTGAGTCCAGGGCGCGGCTGTGCGCGCGCCCCTTCTTGGCCGTCACCAGCACGTCGCGCATGTCCTTGCGCGCCTTCTTCAAGGTGGTGAGCTGCTCCTCGCGCTCCGCGAACTCCTTCTTCGCCGACTTGCATTCAGGAGACTGGGCGGACGCACTCGACGCGAACAGCACCGCGGTGATTACGAACCAACGCACACGCCACCTCCAGGTGAAGCGCCTGGGACGAGTATACGCGGCGCGCCGTGGGAGGGATTGATTGCGTGGAGGGTCGGCGATTGGCCATCAGCCCACGGAGCTCCGCCTGCGCGGTCCTCACGGAGGTGCCCCGGTCGCGATAAGTGAAGTTTTCGGCTTTCGCTGGAATTCGGCTTGTTTGTCAGGACAAACAGCACAACAATGACGGCTTCTCCAGGAGCCCCCTTCTTGGCTGATAGGGAGACAACATGAGGACGCGACTCGACGTGTTGCCACGCATGGGACTCATGGTCTGTCTGAGTCTGGGGCTCGCCGTCCTGCAGCCCGGCTGTGTCAGCGAGGACATGGACGTGCAGGAGTCCTGGACTCAGCAGAATGAGGAATACCTTGGAGGTATGGGAATCGGCGAAGCCGCATTCACTCTCCAGAACTGTCCCTCCGGCAAGGAGTGGGACGCCTCCTCGGGTTCTTGTCGGGACGTGTCGGGCGCCTGGTGTTACCAAACGCGCGGGCCAGGATGGGGAGGCATGGAGCCCTGGTGCAGCAAGCTTGGCTCTCCTCCTCCACCACCTGAATGGGAGCCGGAGCCGGGTGACCCCCAATCCTGCTCGTCGAGCCGGGGCGCGACCTGGTGTGGCATCGAGCCAGCTTGCGTCCTGTGCCCGGTCGCGTGCTCCCAGAGTCGTGGCGAGGGATGGTGTGGTACCGAGCCGGATTGCTACGAATGCCCAGCCTGCTCCGTGAGCCGGAACAGCCCTTGGTGGTGCGGCGCCGAGCCCAACTGCTACGCGTGTGGGCCGAGTTGCGTGACGACGCGCGGCGCGAATTGGTGCGGGAGCGAGCCCTCCTGCTATGCCTGCGGCAACGGTGGCGGGACCTCCGAGGGAGGCTGAGCCCAGGCGAACTCGAGGGAGCGGCACTATCCCATCGGCTCCTGTCTGGGATTGTCGCCTTCGACTCCATCCCCTCTCACGTGTCGCAAGAGGGGACAGAGCCGGGCTGACGCCTGACAGCCCTGCTTCAGATTTTCCGGTCGGGCACTTCGGTGAGGGCCGGGTTGCGCTCGACGACGGGGCCGAGCACCTCGTCGATGCGGTGCATCAACTCCGCCTCCAGCTTCACGCCCGAGGCCTTCACCGTGTCGTGGACCTGCTCGGGCCGCGAGGCGCCGATGATGGCGGAGGAGACGCCCTTGTTCTGGAGCACCCACGCGACGGCGAGCTGCGCCATGGTGAGTCCCGCCTGCTGGGCCAGGGGACGCAGCTGCTGCACGCGGTTGAGCACGTCGTCCTTCATGAAGCGGGCGATGAATCGCGAGCCGGTGGGGTCGGTGGCGCGGCTGCCGGCCGGAGGAGGCTGGCCGGGGAGGTACTTTCCGGTGAGCACGCCCATGGCCAGGGGAGACCAGACAATCTGTCCCAGGCCTTCCTCGAGGGACGCCGGGATGACCTTCTCCTCGATGACGCGCCAGAGCATGGAGTACTGGGGCTGGCTGGAGACGAAGGGGATGCGCAGCTCGCGGGCGAGCGCGGCGCCCTGGCGAATCTGGTCGGCGGTCCACTCGGAGACGCCGATGTAGTGGGCCTTGCCCTGACGGACGATGTCCGCGAAGGCGACCATCGTCTCCTCCAGCGGCGTCGCCGTGTCGAACCGGTGGGCCTGGTACAGGTCCACGTAGTCCGTCTGGAGGCGGCTCAAGGAGCCGTCGATGGACTCCATGATGTGCTTGCGCGACAGGCCCCAGTCGTTCTTCCCGGGCCCGGTGGGCCAGAACACCTTGGTGAACAGCTCATAGCCGGCGCGGCGCTGACCCTTCAGGGCTCGGCCGAGCACGGACTCCGCGCGGGTGCCGGCGTAGACGTCGGCCGTGTCGAAGGTGGTGATGCCGACGTCCTGCGCCGCCTTCACGCAGGCCAGCGCGGCGTCCTCTTCCACCTGGGAGCCGTGCGTGAGCCAGTTGCCGAAGGAAATCTCACTGACGGCCAGACCGCTGCGACCAAGATGACGGAAGTGCATGGGGCGCCAGCCTAACCAGTGACAGGGCGGCTCGCACGGCTTCCGAGCGGCCACAGTCCACCGGCCCACGCCACCCACGCCAGGTAGATGAGCTGGAAGGGGATGCGCAGCCAGAAGTACCAGTTCGGGAAGGGCAGCACGTGGGAGCCCTGATTCGACGCCGCCTCGTGGATGTTGGCGGGGAGGACGGCGAGCAGCAGCGCGATGAGCCCCAGGGCCGCGAGCTTCCGCGTCCGGGGAATCAGCAGTCCCACGCCGCCCGCGACCTCGAACACGCCGGACAGCAGCGTCCAGAAGCGCGGCGAGGGGAGCTGCGGCGGAATCATCGCGTCGTACTGGGCGGGCACGACGAAGTGCATGACGCCGGCGCCGATGAAGAAGAGCCCCGCGGCCACGGCGGCGCGACGGGTGGGCGTGGAGAGCGAGGGGAGGCGGCGCAGCGGAGGCAGGTGGAGCAACAGGAAGGTGGAGATGAGTATCAGGGCGAAGGACATGGCGAGGCACCTCGAGGGCAGCGAGCCGGAGACTGGTCCGGCGGGTCGATGCTCAAGATGCGTCGGTGGGGCGGGCCTTCGCTTGAACGAACTGGCTGCGACGTTGAAGGAACGAGGGCGTGGTGCCGAACATGCGGCGGAAGGTGCGCGTCAGGTGGGCCGCGTCGGAGAAGCCCGCGGCGTGCGCGGCCTCTCCCGCGGTGCGGCCCGAGGCGAGGGCGCCCGCTGCTCGCTGCAGTCGCAGCCAGAGCAGATAGGGGCGCAGGGGAACGCCCGTGGACTCCGTGAAGGCGTGCATCAGGCGACCGGAGGACAGGCCGGCGACCTCGGAGAGGGCCTCCAGGGAGGTGTCCTCGGGAGCGGGCTCCGCGCGCAGGTGCCGCAGGAGCTTGCGCACGCGCGGGTGCATGCGCGGTGCGGGGACCTCCGTGGGACCGGCCAGGGCCTCCAGCGTGGCCTCCATCCACGGGCCAATGGCCTCGTGCGCGATGGGGCCCTTGCGCGGCAGCCGGGCGAGCAGGGCGTCACGTGCCGCTTCGTCGAAGAGTCGCGCGGGGGAATCGAGCGAGGCGCGCAGCCGCTCGCCGTCCTGGCTCTCCGGTTCGATGAACAGGAGGATGACGTCGCCCCCCGTCGCGTCGATGGCGTGGGGCACGTCCGGGCCCACGAGCACTCCCGCCGCGCGGGAGTCCCCCTTCGCGGTGCCCGCGCGGAAGGTCAGGGTGCCTTCGCGACGGAGCAGCAGGTGCATCGCGTGGTGGGCGTGCCTGGACGACGCGTCACCCGGGCCCCACATGGCGAGCGCGGCCGGCCACACCACCAGGGGCATGTCCGGCCACGGGGCACGGGGAGCGAGGTCGGGCGGTCGCGCGAGCAGCATTCGGCGGTGACGCTACCAGCGATTCCTCGAGAGGATGACCGCGCTGTAGGCCCCCAGGGAGAGCGCGCCGCGCGCGGGCAGTCCGTCCCGTCCGCCCCACTCGCCCCAGAAATCGTGCACGGAGGTGTCGCCGAAGTCCGGTGAGTAGCCCCGCCAGTCTCCGTTGAACCGCACCCGCCAGAGGCCATCCGTGGGAAGGCCGAGCTCGTACCCCGTGAAGGTCCGGTGTCCCAGGTTCACCACGACGATGACGTCGTCGCCCGCGCCGCCGTGCTCCCAGCGGTGGAACGCCATCACCTTGTCCTCGTGGTTCAGGTGGAACACGTGGACGTGTTCGCCGCGCAGGCCCGCGCTGGTGTCATGCCAGTTGCGGCGCAGTTGGATGAGGTCCCGGTGCGCCTGGAGGATGCCGCCGAACCAGCCCGCCTTGTTCCAGTCGAGCGGGTCTCCGTCGTCGAAGTGCCCGTCCTCCAGGAACTCCTGCCCCATGAAGAGCATCGGAATGCCCGGCGCCGTCAAGGTCAGCACCGCGCCCAGCAGCGCCTTCTTCTTCGCGAGCATGTCCCCCGGGTTGTAGGGCGACACCTCCGTGGGCAGCCGGCTGCGGCCGTTGGCCACCTCATCGTGGCTCTCCGTGAAGATGACCCGCTGGGAGGCCTGGCCGTTGTATCGGAAGTACAGCGCGTCGCGGACGGCGTTCAAGTCGCGCCACTCGTCGAAGGGCGCGGTGAGCGCGGCGCGCACCGGGTGCACGAAGGCCGCGTCCCACTGCGCGTCGAAGCCCGCGCCCTGGGAATGCGTGACGGCGGGGTCCGACGCCATGTCCTCCGCGATGAGCAGCTTCCAGGGGAACTCGCGCTTCACCGCCTCGGTGATGGAGCGCAACAGCTCCCAGCCCGCGGGATTGTCCACGCCGCTGGCGGTGCGAATCTCCTTCGTCGCATCCAGCCGCAGGCCATCCATGTGGTACTCGCGCAGCCACATCAGCGCGTTGTCGCGCAGGTAGTCGCGCACCTCGGAGCGGCCGTAGTCCGGACGCGTGTCGCCCCACGGCGTGCTCGCGCGCCAGTCCGAGTAGAAGTACACGCCGCCCCGTCCGAACGTCTCGCCATCGAAGTCCCAGTGCGGCAAATCACTGGGCCCCAGGTGGTTGTAGACGACGTCCATGATGACGCCGATGCCTCGCCGGTGCGCCTCGTCCACGAAGCGCTTCAAGTCGTTGGGCGTGCCGTAGGAACTCTCCGGCGCGAAGGGGAAGGTGGGGTTGTAGCCCCAGGAGAAGTCCCCCGCGAACTCGGCCGAGGGCATCAGCTCCACCACGTTGACGCCCAGCTCTCGCAGGTAGTCGAGCTTGTCGATGGCGCTCAGCCAATGCCCCGGTCCCCACCCGGCCGAGTCGTTGAACGTGCCGATGTGCAGCTCGTAGAGGACGGCCTCGTGAAATTCCGGCATCCGGAAGAGGCCGTCGTAGCGCCAGACGAAGTCGCGATGGTCCAGGATGACGCTGTTGCCCGTGGAGTTCGTGACGTCCGCGGCGCGCGGGTCATTGCGCCAGCGCCAGTCGCCGTAACGGCCCTGGATGATGAACTGGTATTGCTGGCCATTGCCCGCGCCAGGGATGTCACGGGAGAAGTTGCCGGAGGGCTCGCGCGCAAGCTCCACCGCGTGCCAGTGACTGAAGTCTCCCACCACCTGTACGCGCTGCGCATGAGGCGCCCACACGCGGAACGTCGCGCCGCCATCGAAGGGGATGGCGCCCATGCCGGGACGCCATGAGGGCTCGGGCTGGGGCTCCAGCGGGACGAAGGCCGTGAGGAAGCCGGGAGCCTGGAGCTGGTCCGCGGGGCCAAACAGCTCCGGCGCGGCGCGAGAACGCGCGGTGCGCTCCACCACCTGGTTTCCGCGAGCCCTGCACGCGGACTCGCTGAAGTCCTTGCGCGGCGAACGTGTTTCGTTCGGATTCGTTTCTCGGTTCGACATTCATTCCCCCGCACCGCGGACGTCGCGCGATGTGCCGCATTCCGACAGCGGGAGGACCCGAGGGTAAATCCTCCCTGGAGGGCCGGCCCTCGTTCAATTCCAGGCAGTGGCCCCCGCGTTTCACCCTGCTCCAATCCCTGGGGCCTCCGGTCTCCAAAGATTTGTCAGAAGTGGCAGATAGACTAAATCCTGAAATTGCCGCAAGTCGTAAAGAAGTCGTTGCGCGATGCGATGTGAATCCTCGCAGCACAAAGGACGTGTATGAACCCGCTTTGCAAACGCTTGTTGTCAGGCACCCTGGTGTTCCTGGGGTTGACCGGGTGTGGCGTCACCGATGTGCAGGGAGAAGAGACGGACAGCACCGCCCAGGAGATGACCGCGGAGGCCGTGCCTCTTCCGCTCCCTGTCGGGTGCCTGCTCGCCTCCCTGGACACGGACAAGGATGGCATCTGCGACATCGTCGAGGCGTTGCTGGGCACCAACCCCAACAGCACCGACACGGACGGTGACCGCCTGAGCGACTACGCGGAGTCATTCGGATTCGGGGGATTGGACCTGGCCGCGCTCGGGGCGAACGCGCGCAAGAAGGACGTCTTCGTGGAGGTGGATTACTACCCCGGCCTCCAGCCCACCCAGGCCACGCTGAACCGCGTCATCAATGCGTTCGCCAACGCGCCCATCTCCAACCCGAACGGTTCCACGGGCATCACGCTGCACCTGGTGGTGGACCAGCAGATTCCCGCGGTGGACGCGGACCTGGACCTGAACCCCGTCTGGACGGACTTCGACAAGATCAAGTCCAAGTATTTCGCGGCGAGCCGGGGGCCGTTCTTCCACTACATGGTGATTGCCAACCGCTACGACGGGGGTAACTCCAGTGGCATCTCTCGCGGCATCCCCGGCCATGACCTCGTGATGACCCTGGGCTTCGCCGGAGGCGGCACGTCACTGGATCAGGCCGGAACCATCATGCACGAGCTGGGGCACAACATCGGCCTGCGCCACGGTGGCACCGACCACGCCAACTACAAGCCCAACTACCTGAGCATCATGAACTACGAGTACCAGTTCTATGGGTTCAGCATCGGCGGGGCGGCCAACGTGCTCGACTACTCGCGCGTGCAGGTCGCTTCCTTCAACGAATTGGCCGTCAACGAGGGCTCGGGCTTCGCGCCTGTCGCCCCCACCACCGAGGCGGACCTTGCCCGCATCAGCGGACTTCGCTTCAACAACGTCTCGGTCGTCGGCAACGCGAGCAACAACACCGACTTCAACGGCAATGGCGTCACCGATGCCCCGACCTACTCCAGGGACTTCAACCGCAATGGCGTCGCGGACGTGTATCCCGCGTCCCAGAACGACTGGACGGCCCTGCTCTATGACGGGGCCGGGCAGATTGGTGACCCCGGGTTGGGCATCCTCCGGAGCCTGAACCGCGAGGCGCGGTTCCTCGATGCCCCGGAAACGTTGGAGCCCTGCCAGACCGTGAACGAGAGCCGCATGCCGTAGTCCCTCGTTTCGCGGAAGCCTTCGCATCCCAAGGCCGGGTCCTCCTTCCGAGGGCCCGGCCTTTTGTCTGCCATTGAGCGCGCCGTTGGAGCGGCAGTGTCCTGGAGGGTTCGTGCCTGTCCAATCCCTGGCATTGCTGTGATACAAGATTGCGAGAGTTCTTCATTGCCGGCGGATGCCATAAGTCGAAGCGCGGCCGTGAGCCGTAAGGGATGCGTTGCATGGCGTGATGCAAATGGGTGCAGCGCAAAGGATGGGTATGAGTCCGCGCGTTTGCCAACGCGCCGGTGAGCAACCCGGATGGCTCCACGGGCGTCTCGCTGCACCTGGTGGTGGACCAGCAGATCGCCGCGGTGGACGCGGACCCTGACCTGAACCCCGTCTGGACGGACTTCGACAAGCTCAAGGCCAAGTCCAAGTACTTCGCCGCGAGCCGAGGGCCCTTCTTCCACTACATGGTGATCGCCAACCACTATGACGGGGACTACTCCAGTGGCATCTCCCGAGGCATCCCCGCCCATGACCTGGTGATGACCCTGGGCGACGCCGGAGACAGCACTGCGCTGCAACTGGCCGGGACCATCATGCATGAGCTGGGGCACAACATCGGCCTGCGCCACGGCGGCACCGACCACGCCAACTTCAAGCCCAACTACCTGCGCATCATGAACTACGAGTACCAGTTCAACGGCTTCACCATTGGCGGCGTGGCCAACGTGCTCGACTACTCGCGCGTGCGGGTTGCCTCCTTCAACGAAGCGACCATCAACGAGGTCGCGGCCTTCGCGCCGGTCGCTCCCTCCAAGGAGGCGGACCTCGCGCGCATCAGCGGGCTGCGCTTCAACGAGGCCCAGGTCATCGGCAACGCGAGCACCAACATCGACTTCAATGGCGACAGCGACATCTCGGTCGCCAACTACTCCCGGGACTTCAATCGCAATGGCGTCGCGGACGTGTTCCCCGCGACGCAGAACGACTGGACGGCCCTGCTCTATGACGGAGGCGGGCAGATTGGTGACCCCGGGCTGGGCTTCCTCCAGAACCTGAACCGCGAGGAGCTGTTCCTCGTCGTCCCGGACGAGATGGAGCCCTGCCTCACCGTGGACCCGAGCCGCGCCCAGTAGTCCCTGTCTTCCCGGCCGGGTCCTCCTTCGTGGGGAACCCGGCGCGTTGTTACCGCTCCGCGTGGCTTGTGGGGGCCGGCCGAGTGTCCGACACTGGCCCCTCCCCATGGCCGCCAGCGAAGAACGTCGCCTCCAGGCTCTCGTGCTCGCCCCGGTGCGGCGTGTGCAGCGGCGCCTCAACGCCTTCGCCTGGGCACAGGCCAGCCTCGTTCCCTTGTGGGCCACCGTCACGGCGTGTGTGCTTGCCCGGCTGCTCTTGCGTGGCGCGGTGGTCTGGGCCCTGCCTCCGCTGGTCCTCGCGGGACTGGCGTGGTGTTTCCTCCGCGCACGGACGCGGGGCGTGTCGCTGGAGCATGCAGCCGTGCTCGCGGACCGCTCGGCCAACGCGGGGGGACTGCTCCTCACCCGGCTGGAGCGGCCCATGGGGGAGTGGGAGCTCAGCGTCAATCAGCTCGTGCGTGACGTGAAGCTCCCCGTGGTGGCGTGGCGGCGTCCCGTGGGGGCCCTCCTGGGCGCGCTGCTGTTCCTGCTCGTCGGCTTCCTCCTCCCGCTGCCCGCGCCGAAGGGCCCGCGCGCCCCTCATGCCGCGGCCGCCGCGAAGGTGGATGCCGTGAAGGCCCAGGCGGAGGCCCTGGCCCGGGAGGAACCTCTGGGCGAGGCCGTGGAGGACGAGTTGCGCCGACTGGCCGAGGAAGTGGCCGCGGGTCGCTTCGACTCGGGTGACTGGGAGGCCGCCGATTCACTGGAGCAGCGACTCGCCGAGCGCGCCGCCGAGGCCGCCGTCGAGCTGGCCCAGGCCTCCGAGGCCGCGCGTGACTTGGAGGAAGCCCTGGGGGCGGCGGGCGGCGCCGAGTCCTCGTCTCGTGAGCGCGAGGCCCTGGAGCGCGCGCTCATGGGCCTGGAAGGTGAGGGCGAGGGTGAGGACTCCCAGGGACCGGGTGAGGCATCGGCCCACTCGGGCGAGGGACAACAGGGGCCTCAGGGAGAGGACCCGAACGGGACGCAGGGCACCTCGCAGTCGGGGCAGCAGGGCACTTCGCAGTCGGGACAGCAGGGCACCGCGGATTCGGAGGGATCGAAAGCGCAGTCCCAGGCGCGGCGGCAGGCCCAGGCCCGAGCCCAGGCCTCGGGCGCTCCGGACCAGATTTCGGAACTCCGCCGGTCGCTGGAGCGTCGACAGCAGTCACTCTCGCAGCGCTTCGAGCCCCGCGAAGGGCAAGGCGCCCAGGCGAGCTCACAACGGTCGGGCTCTCGTCGGAAGCAGGGCGCGCGCCAGCGGAGCGAAGGTGCGTCGCGACCCGGACAGGACGGCGAGCAACAGGGCGAGGGACAGGGGCAGGGCGAGGGACAGGGGCAGGGCGAGGGACCGGGGCAGACAGGCAATGAGGGCCATGCGAGCCGGGGCATTCGTCATGGTACGGGGACGGAGGGTGGAGGGCCGAGTCCGCTCGTCTTCGGCGGTGAGGCGGAAATGGACCCGGACCGACTCGCGTTCGAGCCGCTTCCGGAGGGACAGGGTGGCGAGGCCGGAGAACTCTGGGGGCTCGAGGCGGCGGACCCTCGGCGCGGCACGGGGTCGGCGGGGGTTGCGGGCTCGCGGGGAACGAGCGCGCGGGGTGAGGCGACGGCGGGGCCTGGTGCGCAGCCGCTGTTGCCGCGCAACCGCGACCTGGTGAAGCGGTACTTTGGTGGCGAGTAGTCTGGAAGGGGAGACACACGTGGCAGCGGAGCTTCTCAGTCCCGCCGAGGCACAGGGGGCGGCGGAGGTGGCGGCCCGGCTCAGGGACAGCCTGAACACGGTGCTGTTGGACCAGGAGTCCGTCGTCGAGCAGGTCGTCGTCGCCGTGCTCGCGCGCGGGCATGTGCTGCTGGAGGGCCTGCCCGGCCTGGGGAAGACGGAGCTGTGCAAGTCGCTGGCGAAGCTGCTCGCGCTGCCCTTCCGTCGCATCCAGTTCACCCCGGACCTCCTGCCCGGAGACATCACCGGCACCTACGTGCTGGAGGGCGAGGGGCGCCGCGAGTTCGTCTTCCGCGAGGGGCCGCTGTTCGCGAGCCTGGTGCTCGCGGACGAAATCAACCGCTCCAGTCCCAAGACGCAGTCCGCGTTGTTGGAGGCGATGCAGGAGCGCCGGGTGACGGTGCTCGGCCAGACGCGGACCCTGCCGGACCCGTTCTTCGTGCTGGCCACGCAGAACCCCATCGAGCTGGAGGGCACCTACCCGCTGCCGGAGGCGCAGCTGGACCGCTTCCTCTTCCGAATCCAGGTGCCGCCCGTGGGCGCGAAGACGCTGCGCGCGCTGCTCACCACGCGCGTGCGCGGCGCACCGCCGGAGCTGTCTCCCGTCCTGGATGGGGAGGGGCTCGCGCGCCTGTTCGCCGCCTCCGACCGCGTGCACCTGCCGGGGCCGGTGGCGGACTTCATCGGGCGACTGGTGGAGGCCAGCGACCCGCGCCAGGCGTCCGCGCCCGAAGCCGTTCGCCGCTTCGTGCGTTATGGCGCGAGCCCGCGCGCCGCGCTCGCCCTGGCCGCCGCGGGCCGCGCGCGTGCGCTGTTGAGTGGACGGCCCAACGTGGGCTTCGACGACGTGGTGGCCGCGGCTCCCGCCGCGCTCAATCACCGGCTGGTGCTCGCGTACGAGGCGTCGCTCGAGAAGGTGTCCGCTCCGGACGTGGTGCGCGCGCTGCTCCAGGCCGTGCCCGAGGTGCCGCGTGACTAGCGTCGCGATGCTCTCGCTGTGGCTCCTGCTGGGCACCTCGCCCCCGCCGGCGGCCGTCGCCGTCGAGCAGGCCGTGGCCGAGGCCGAGGACGCGACCGAGGCCAACGCTCCGAACGGCTATCGCGACGCGACGGGCACCGTGGACTCCGTCACGGAGGGCCCCCTGCGGGTCACCATGCACGGCGCCGTGCTGAAGCCCCAGCGTGGGTACTGGGCGGCGCAGGTGGTGCTGAACAACAGCGGGTCGCAGGCGCTCCCGGTGCGCATCGCCTTCTCTCCCGCCTACGGAGACACGTCGCGCTCCGCCATGCGGCATGTGGAGGTGGGGCCCCGGCAGCGTGTCGTCACCTGGGTGCCGTTGCCCGTGGCGTGGCACTCCGTCACCCTGCGGGTCGATTCACCCGGATTGAAGCCCATCGTGGAGTCCCTCTACGCCGACTCCGACCGCTTCGAGCCGGTGCTGTCGGTGGGGACGGTGTCGGAGTTCGAGACCTCCACGGGATTGACGAAGACGGGGGAGCGGGACGAGCCCTACTTCTCCATCCGCTTCCTCGACGCGAAGGATGCTCCTCGTGAGCTGGCTGCCTACGTGGGCTTCCAACTGGTGGTCGTCACGGCGGAGGCCGCGGCGGTTCCGGCGGATGTATGGGCCGTGCTCGAAGCCTACGCCGCGACGGGAGGAACGCTGGTCGTCACGCGCCCCTCCCGTGACCTGCGTGAGCGCCTGCCGCTCTTGCCGGAAGCGACGACCCCCCAGTCACAGTATGGCTTCGGGCAGGTGTGGACGTGCCTGGAAAGCAAGTTCGAGTGTGCGTCGCTGATTCGAGGGGGCTCCGTCGGCATCGAGGCCTACCAGCGGGGCGTGGTGATTCCCCTGGGCATGACGCAGCGCTGGGTGGCGCCCTTGATGCAGACGAAAGACCCGCGGCCGCTGCTGTCCAATGCCAGCACGCCCGTGGGGCGCTTCCTGCTGGTCATCACCGCCTTCGCGCTGGTGGTGGGCCCCGGGGCCTGGTGGCTGGCGAGACGCCGGGGGCCGGTGTCGGTTCTCATCATGGTGCCGGCCGTCTCCGTGGTGACGTGTCTGGCGCTCATCTTCTGGTCCGTGCTGGTGGATGGCTTCGCCGTGCACACCTCGCGTTACAGCCTGACGTGGCTGGACGGAGCGCGGGCGCGCGCGGTGACGGCGGGCTTGAGCGCCTGGTACGCCAACCTGTCGCCCGACGCGCTGCACCTGCCCGCCTCCAGCGTGCTCCTGCCGCCGCCCGACCTGGACGACGCCCTGGCGGACCTGGACTGGACGGCGGGCCTCAGGGTGGGGGACGGCTTCCTTCCGCCGAGGACCTATCGCGAGTGGGGTGAGGTCGCGGTGCTCCCGTCGCGGGCCCGGCTGGTGCTCAAGCGTGAGGGTGATGCGCCCCGTGTCCAGAACGCGCTGGGCGCGCGACTGGAGGAGGGGTACGTGCGGCTGGACGGGACGGTGCGCCGGCTGCCTGCCTTGTCCGACGGTGAGGAAGGCGCGCTGGGGGCTCCCGAGCCGGAGCCGGGGAACGTGGCGGACACCCTGGTCGGGCGGCACCTGGGAGATGGCGCGGGGCTCCGGCTGTCGAATGCGTTGACGCCCTTCAGCGCGGACCTCTCCGAGGGAGGCTTCATCGCGCGGCTGAGCGGGCAGGGGCCGCTGCCGAGCAGTGGCATGCCCTCCAAAGTGGAGACCGCCGTGCATCTGGTCCGCGGCGAGGTGAGGCCATGAGTCCGTTGCTGGAGGTGAAGGGGCTGCGGCGTGACTACGGCGCGCTGCGGGCGGTGGACGACGTGTCGTTCCATCTGGAGCCGGGCAGCATCCTGGGCTTCATCGGCCCCAATGGCGCGGGCAAGAGCACCACGCTGCGAATCCTCGCGACGCTGGATTCGCCCACGGCGGGAGAGGTGCTCTTGGGGGGCCACTCGCTGGTGGACACGCCGGACCGGGTGCGTCCGCTCATCGGCTACATGCCGGACCGGTACGGCACCTATGACGACGTCACAGTCTTCGAGTTCCTGGACTTCTTCGCGCGGGCGTATGGGCTGACGGGCGCGAAGCGGCGCCAGCGCGTGGAGTCGGTGATGGGCTTCACGGGGCTGGGCCCGCTGGCGGACAAGCTCACCACGGCGCTGTCGAAGGGCATGCGGCAGCGGGTGGCGCTGGGGCGCACGTTGCTGCACGACCCGCAGCTGCTCCTGCTGGACGAGCCCGCGGATGGCCTGGACCCGCGTGCGCGCATCGAGCTGCGCGAGCTGCTGCGCGCCCTGGCGGACCAGGGCAAGGCCGTCATCATCTCCAGTCACATCCTCACGGAGCTGGCTGAAATCTGTGACACCTGCGCCATCATCGAGCAGGGGCGCCTGCTGGCCACGGGCAGGGTGGAGGACATCCTCCGGCAGGGCGCCAGTGTCGCCGCCGTGGAGCTGATGGTCCGGCTGGCGGTGGGCGCGGATGCGGACGCGGCGTGGGCGCGAGCGGAGCGGCTCCTGCTGGAGCAGCCGCGCGTGGCGCGCGTCTCGCGAGAGGGAGAGTCCTTGAGGGTGGGGCTGGAGTTGGAGGCGGGAGCAGGCGCGGGGCAGGTGGACGCTGCGGCGGCGGGGCTGTTGTCGGCGCTGGTGACGGCGGGCCTGCCGGTGTGCTCGTTCGGCATGCGGGAGCGCAACCTCGAGGATGCGTTCATGACGGTGACGAAGGGGAGGCTGGCGTGAGCGCGCCGGTGGAGACGAGCACGGGGGCGGGGACGGAGGTGTCCGCATCCGTGGAGACGGCGGACGCGAGCACCGCGGGCCTGTCCTTCCAGGAGCGGTGGGGAGATCGCCTCAATCCGCTGGTGGTGAAGGAGGTCCGCCAGGGATTGCGCACGCGTGTCTTCTGGGCGTGCTTCGGTTTGATGTTGCTGGCCTGTCTGGTGTTGGCGCTCGTGGCCTTCGTGCATACGCGGGAGGAGGCATTCGCCCACCATGGCCAGGGCTACTTCTTCGCGTTCTTCATCTGCCTGGCCGTGGTGCACTTCTTCGTCATTCCCTACAGCGCGTATCGCTCCCTGGCGCGCGAGCGGGAGGACGACACGTGGGTGCTGCTGGTGCTCACGGGCCTGGGGCCTCGGAGGATTCTGCGAGGCAAGGTGTCCTCCTTCCTGGTGCAGGCGGCGCTGTATGCCTCGGCGGTGGGGCCCTTCCTGTTGTTCAGCTACTACCTCAATGGCATCTCCCTGCCGTCCATCCTCGCGGTGCTGGGGTTGGGTGGGGCGTGGCTGGTGTTCCTCACCGTGGTGGCGGTGTGCGCGGCGACGCTGGCGGACAGCCGCATGGGGCGCGCCTTCGTGCACTTCGTGGTGCTGGGGGTGTTGGGACTGGCCTTCAGTGCGGCGCTGGGCGTCTCGGGCGCGTTGAGTGATTCGGGCAACAGGCTCCTGAGCAACGATGGGGTTCATCTGGCCATGGGCATCGGGCTGGGGTTGATGCTCCTGGATGGCTGGCTGTTGTTCGAGGTGGCCGCGTCGCGACTGTCGCTCTCCACGGAGGACTACACACGCGGCCCCCGGCGGGTGATGGTGGTGCAGATGCTGGTGGCCTTGGTGGTGGGGCTGGGGTTCTGGTGGCACGAGGACCAGGGGCACGTGGTGACGGAGATCTTCGCCGTCTGCGGCACGCTGCACCTCGCCGTCGTGGGGCTCTTCGTGGTGACGGACGTGGACGGGCAGGCGCGCGCGTTGCGAGCGGCCACCGGCCCGGTGTCCCTGTTCCGGCCCGGCGCGTTGCGTGGCTTCCGACTGACGATGCTCCTGCTGGTGGGGTGGGCCGGGGTGTGGGCGGCGCTCGCGCTGGTGTCGGGGAAGACGAACCACGGCAGCGAATCCATGCGGATGCTGATGGCGGTGATGCCGGCCTACGTCATCCTCTATCTGTCCCTGGCGTTGGTGCTCGGGAGGATGCCTCGCTCGGACCGGTTCTCGTCGCCGGCCTCGGTGCGGTTGCTCTTCGTGGCGGCGGTGGGCGTGGCGGCGGGCCTGCCTCCGCTGGTGGCCGCGCTGGTGGGAATCGAGATGGGGGACCCGCTGCTGAACCTCCTGAATCCGGTGGTGGGCATCGCGAACTTCGGGGCGCATGACTACGCCACGGCCGAGCCGGGGATGGCGTGGCCGCTGGTCGCCTTCGTGGTGGGTGTGGCGTTGCTGGTCGCCTTCATGGCGGACCGGGTGCTCGTCGAGCGTGAGAAGCGGGCCCATCTGCCGTGAGCGAGCGTCTGGATGAAGCGGCGGTGGGACGACTGGCGCCCGGGTTGGGGCTGGCGTTGCCGCGAGGGCCTCACCGGGGCCGCGTGGGTGAGGTCCGCGCGGCGTCCACCGGGAGCGCCTTGGAGCTGCATGACTTCCGGGCGTATCAGCCGGGCGATGACCTGAGGCAGCTCGACTGGAACGCGGTGGCGCGGACCGATGAGCTCATCTTGCGGGTGCGGCAGGACGAGGTGTCGCCGCGCGTGGAGGTGGTGCTGGATGGCTCGCGCTCCATGGCGTTGTCACCGCGCAAGGCGGCGTGTGCGCGGGAGCTGGCGTTGCTCGCGTGTGAGGTGGGGGCTCGTCAGGGATTGAGTCCCACGTTGCTTGCGACGGGGGTGCGGTCGGAGCGGGTGCAGGGGGCGGCTTGTCGGGCGGCGCTGCGCGCGCTGGAGTTCGACGCGAAGGATGACCTCGTGACGGCGCTGGGGCGGATGCCTCCGCCGAGGTCCTGTGGCCTGCGCGTGGTGGTGAGCGACTTCCTGTTCGAGGCGGACCTGCCCGCGATGGTGGCGCGGTTGTCGCGGGGCGCGGCGGGGGTCTTCCTGGTGCAGGTGTTGGATGCGGAGGACCTGGCTCCGACGGGGGGCGAGGGCGCGCGATTGGTGGACTCGGAGACTGGCGCGGCGCTGGAGGAGTTGCTGACCGAGGACGTGTTGGCCGCGTATGCACGGCGCTTCGCGGAGCACCAGCGCGTGTTGAGGGCGGCGGCCCTGCGCTCGCGTGGAGCGCTCCTGACGGCGCCCGCCACGGAGACACTGAACGCCCTGGTGATGGGCCCGCTGCGGCCCTTGTTCGTCGCGGGAGGTCGAGCGTGAGCTTCGACCGCTCAGGGGCGCATGGCGCGCAGAGCTCCCGCGTCGTTGCGCGAGGTGCGGCATGAGCGCCGACCTCTCGTGGAGATTGCGGGCCTGTGCGTCGTGCTCCCGTGCCGTCGCGCGAGGTGTGGCATGAGCTTCGGCTTCCCGTGGGGATTGCTCGCCCTGGGCGCGCTGGTGCCCCTCGTGGCGGCGTACTTCCTGCGGCGTCGGCAAAAGCCGGTCGTGGTGAGCGCATTGTTCCTGTGGCGCACGCCGCGTCCCCGCGCGGAGGCAGGACCTCGCTGGGAGCGCTTCACGCGGGAAGCCTCGCTGCTGTTGGAGGCGCTCGCGGTCATCGCGGCGGCGCTGTACCTCTCGGACGTGCGCCTGGGCGAGACGGCGCGGACGAAGCACCTGGTGCTGGTGGTGGACGGAAGCCTGTCCATGTCCGCGCGAGGGCCGGATGGCGTGACGGTGCTGGAACTCGCACGCCGCGAGGCCGCGAAGCGGGTGGAAGACGAAGCCGCCACGCGAGTGACGGTGCTGGCCACCGGGCTGAGTCCGCGTGTCGTCGCGGGTCCGGAAGCAGAGCCGTCCCGCGCCCTGGCGGCGCTCGAGTCCTTCCAGTCACGAGGCGCGGACCACGACCCGATGCCCACGCTCCTGTGGGCCCAGGAACTCGCGGGAGCGGGCAAACACGTGGCCTTCTTCACCGACGCCGCCCCCGTGGAGGGACTGGTCATCCCAGCCCCCGTGCGGTGGACGGCGCTGGGCACGGCGCGCGAAAACGTGGCGTTCGTCTCCGCGCAGCGCAAGGACGATGGCGGCACGGCGACCGTGACGCTGCGAGTGGCCCGCTTCGGCGCGGGCCCTGAGTCAGTGTCCGTGCGGCTGCGCGCACTCCCAGGTCCCGACGCGAAGCAAGGCACGGAGCGCGTGGAGAAGGTCTCGCTCCAAGGCGAGGGCTCCGCCACGGTGCGCCTCACCTTCCAGAACGCGGGTGACGTCGAGGTCTCCCTGCCGGACGACGCGTTGCTCGAAGACGGTCAGGCCCGGCTCACGGCCTCTCCGACACGGCCCCTCGCGGTGAGTCTGGCCCAGGGCCTGGGTCCGCTCGAACGTGACGCCCTGGAGCGTTTCCTCGCGGCCTCCCCCGACGTGGCACGAGACGGCGCCGCGGGTGAAACATTGCTCATGGGCCCACGAGGCACGGATGCGAAGGTGACGGTGGGCGCGACGGGAAAGGTGCGCACCTTCGTGGGGCCCTTCTTCTCCGAGAAGGGACACCCGTTGCTGGACGACGTACAGCTCGCGGGCGTGAGGTGGTCGGCGGGAGAGAATCCCCCGGGGCATCCCCTCGTCACGGCGGGTGACGCGGTGCTGGTCTCCGAGGAGGACGACGGACGGCTGCACCTCAACGTGGACCTGTCTCGCTCCAACGTGCAGCGCGTGTCCGCCTGGCCCGTGTTGCTGGGCAATGTGGTGCGAGAGTCGCGTCGCGCCCGAGAGGGCTTCGTCCGACGACAGCTCACCCTGGGCGAGCCGCTCCAACTGGTGACACTGCCAGGGAAGCGCTACACGCTGACGGGTCCGAGTGGAAGCAAGCCGGTGTTCGGCGCGGGCGCGGTGAGCCTTCCTCCCCCTGCCATGCCGGGGCGCTACGTCCTGGAACGCGATGACGCGGAGGTGGTGGACGCGGCGGAAGTCCTCGCATTGGACGCGCGCGAGTCGGACCTGCGGGGACGTGGGCGCGCGGACGTGCCGGCGCGTGAATCGGGAGGCGACGAGGCGCGCGCGAATGCCTCGGACCGGGCGCGCTGGCCGCTGGTGTTGTTGCTCCTCGCGCTGGTGGGAGATTTCTACGTCACGAGGCGGGTGTCATGACCTTCTCCCTCCCCCAGGCGTGGGTGCTGTTGCTGCCGCTGGGCCTCTTCCTCTGGAAGTTCGGCCGGCGGCCCGGTCCGCCCATGTGGCTGCGGGCAGCGCTGCTGGTGCTGACCGTGGGTGCGCTCTCGGGGCCGGAGCTGCGACGGGCCGACGCGGGCAGCGACGTGGTGGTGGTGGTGGACCGCTCCGCCTCGATGCCTCGGGACATCGACCGCACCGCGCAGGAACTCGTCTCCCATCTGGAGTCACAGCGCCGACCCGGTGACAGGGTGGGCGTCATCGTCTTCGGCCGTGAGCCCCGGGTGGAGCAACCCCTGTCCTCGGGCGGAGCCTTCGGTGGCTTCACCCGTCCGGTGGATGCGGAGTCGTCGGACCTGTCCGCCGCGCTCGATGCCGCCAACGCCCTCATCCCCCAGGAGCGCACCGGCCGGGTGCTCGTCCTCTCCGATGGACGCGCCACGGGCACGGATGCACGAGGCTCCGCGCGAAGACTCGCGGCCCGTGGAATCGCCGTGGACTGGCGTCAGCTCGCGCGGCCCGAGCCTCCGCTCGATGTCGCCGTCGTCTCGTTGGACGTGCCGACCGCCGTGTCCTCCCGCGAGCCCTTCCAGTTCTCCGCCAGCGTGTACGCCTCCGCGGCGGTGACGGGCACGGTGCGACTGGAGCGCAATGGCCGCGTGCTGGTGAAGGGCCCCTTCGATCTCCAGCCCGGCCCCAACGTCCTCCCGCTGAGGGACCTCATCGAGGAGCCCGGACTCGCGCGCTACCAGCTCACCGTCGAAGTCCCGGGAGACGGCGTGGTGGAGAACGACAAGGGGCTCGCGGTCCTGCGAGTCGAAGGTCCTCGCCGCGTGTTGCTGGTGACGAACCAGCCCAAGGGCACCCTCGCGAAGGCGCTCGAAGCGACGGGGCTGGTGCTGGAGGTCCGTGCGCCCTTCCGCCTCACCCTGGATGACCTGGACGGCGTGGGCTCCGTCGTCCTGGAGAACGTGGACGCGAACACCCTGGGCGAGCCGGGCCTCAACGCGCTCGCGGCCTACGTGGAGCAGGCGGGAGGGGGGCTCGTGATGACGGGCGGGCGCGAGAGCTTCGGCGAAGGGGGGTATCGCCGCTCACCCGTGGAGCCGCTGCTGCCCGTTTCGCTGGAGATGCGAGAGGAGCAGCGGCGCGCGTCCATCGCCATCAGCATCCTGATGGACTGCTCCTGCTCCATGGGCGCCACGGTGCCCGACGGCCGCACGAAGATGGAGGTCGCCGCCGAGGGCGTCGTGGCCGCGCTCACGCTGCTCAACCCCCAGGACGAAGCCTCCGTGCACATGGTGGACACGGAGACCCATGAAATCTTCCCCCTTCGCTCGGTGCAGGCGGGCCTGCCGTACGACAAGGTGGCGAAGGGCTTCAGCGGCGGCGGTGGCATCTACGTGGGCGAAGCGCTGCGCACGGGGCGCAAGCAGATTTTCAAGAGCGAGAAGCCCACCCGCCATGTCCTCCTCTTCTCCGACGCGGCCGACTCCGAGGAGCCGGACGACTACCGTCGCACCCTGTCGGAGCTGCAGGGCGAGGGCGTGACGGTGTCCGTCATCGGCCTGGGAACGCCGAAGGACGTGGACGCGGCGCTGCTGAAGGAAGTGGCCCAGCGCGGCGGCGGGCGCATCTACTTCGCGGAGGACGCGATGAGCCTCCCACGCATCTTCAGCCAGGAGACGCTCGCCGTCGCGCGCGCGACGTTCATCGACGAGCCCGTCTCGGTGGAGGCCGCGCCGGACCTGCCGCTCCTGGGGAAGCTGCCCTCCGAGGGACTGCCCCAGGTGGGCGGTTACAACCTCACCTATCTGAGACCTCGGGCCAGCGTGGCACTGCGCACGCTCGACACGCATGCCGCGCCCCTGCTCGCGATGTGGCCGCGCGGCGCGGGACGCACGGTGGCCTTCACCGCGGAGGTGGATGGCCCGTTCACCGGCGAGCTGCGCCAGTGGGGTTCGCTGCGCGCGACGCTGGAGGCGATGGTGCGCTGGACGCTGGCGGGCAGCTCTCCCCTGGGAGAAGCGGTGGTGCGCTCGGAGCGCCGCGGTCACCTGCTGCGCGTGACGTTGGACCTGCCTCCGGACGAGCCGCTGCCCGCGACGTTGCCCACGCTGATGTTGCTGTCTGGCGACGGGACGTCCGCGCCCACCGAGCATCCGATGCGCTGGGAGGAAGACGACCGGCTGGTGGCGGAGCTCCCTCTGGAAGGAAGCGGCACGTGGCACCCGGTGGTGCGAGTGGGCACGCGCGCCCTGCGTGCGCCACCCGTCGCGCTGCCGTATGCCCCGGAGTTCGAGCCGGGAAGTCCCAAGGAAGGACTGGCGCTCTTGCGAGCCGTCGCCGCCGTGGGAGGGGGCGTGGAGCGCCTGTCCATGACGGGCCTCTTCGAGGAAGCCCCCGAGTCGGAGGGACACCTGGCCCTGGCTCCGTGGTTGGTGGCGCTGGCCGTGGCCGTGCTGCTGTCGGAGGTGGCCGTGCGCCGCTTCCTCTCCGCGCCTCGGCAGCGCGTGAAGGCGCGCACCGTGTCGGAGGCGTCCGTGGCGGGGAGCGTGCTGGCGCCGTCGTCACCCGCGCCCTCCACGGTGACTTCCGTGACGTCGGCCCCAGCGGCTCCCGAGGCGGGGCCCCGCGCTCCCGAAGGTGAAGCGAAGCCGAAAGAGGGCGGCGTGGACTCCGCGTTGGAGGCCGCGCGCGCCCGCTCTCGTCGTCGACTGGACCGGTGAGTGGCGGCTAGAGGTACGGCGTGCCGCTCACCGGGTTGCCCAGCTCGTTCTGGAGCGTGATGCGGATGGAGGAACTCACCGGCCACCGCCACGTGTACTGGAACACGTCGGACAGGTTGACGTTCGCGGCGCGGCTGGCCGCGAGCACGAAGTTGTCCGCGGACGAGTACGGGCTCGTCACGCTGCCCAGCTGCTCGACCTTGCGCCAGAGCTGGAAGATGAAGCTCCAGTTGTGGACGCTCTTGAGCTTCAGCACGAAGGACGCGAACAGGTCCGTGGTGTCGAACCCTCCGATGCCCTGCCTCACCAGCAGCGTGTTGGCCCAGTCATGCTTGAAGCAGCGGGTGCTCCCCGGGCTGATGGGCGTGCTGGTGGCGCCCACCGTGCCGCAGGCCACGTCGGCCTGGTACGCGGTCATCAGGTTCTTGACGTTGGTGTAGAGGGTGGTGTGGCTGGAGGACACGGGCAGCCCGTAGTACTCCATGGCCAGAAAGCGATTCAGCACCGCGTAGCCGGTCACCATGGCGTGGCCGTAGTTGCCATTGTTGGACGCGAGCTGGGGCCCGTAGAACCAGAAGTTGCGACCCAGCTCGTAGAAGCCGACCTGGTTGTGCTTGCCCGCGGCGGCATCGGTGCAGATGTTCAGCTGGAACAGGTCGAACTTGAACTCGATGCCATGCGAGCCGAGGTCACCGCAGGCCGGGTCGGAAGCGCTCCCACAGCCCGTCGCGACACCCGAGGGGAGGATGGCGAGGCTGTCCGTGCCCTGGTAGCTGCGGCCCGAACTGGGAGTCCGGCCCGTCATGTCCTGGTAGAAGGTGTAGCCATTGTCCAGCCCGTCGACCACGAGCTTGATCTGCGACACCGTGCAGGTCGTCACATCGGGGGTGTGCAGCGTGACCTTCTGGCCCTTCCAGATGTAGAGCGTGTGCTGGGCGCCCGGCTGTGAGGTGTACGTCCCCCGGCGTTGGCAGTACCAGGAATAGGGGTCGCTGAAGGTCTGGTAGGCGGCCTGATAGATGTTGGAGTTCGGGTGCTGCGTCAGACAGGCCTGGGTGAGGTCCATGGACAGGTACTGCCCATTCTTGTAGCAAGACCAGCCAAAGGCATTCTGCTGCGTCAGCGTGGAGAACGCGCCGGAGCCGTACTGCCAGGCGCAATACGCATTGAGGTTCATGCCCGGCAGGTTCAGGGTGGCCAGGGCGCTCCCCGGCGCGGCCACTCCCAATACCAACAGCGCGGCGCCGCCAGCATTACGACATGAGCGAGCAATCGCGGAGCGCCAGGCGCCCCACGGATGGGTCTGAGTCATTTCGGTGGTTCCCCCTCTACGGATGTGGCACGGGCCGCCCCCGACCTGGAGGTGTCATCACGATGAGGAGGGCGGCCCGCTCCCTATGAAGCTCACAGGGTAAAGAAGAGATACACGGAAAGAATGGGTGCCACAACTGGGTCAAAAAAATTCCCCCCTACCAGAATCTGGGAATGGCTCTTTCGAGGTATGAGGCGCCAATGACGTCTGCACGTTGGGGGCGCCTGGGACTCACGCTGGCGCTCCTCGCACTTGCCCTCCAGGCCGCGCGCCTGGCGTTGCACAAGGGCTTCAGCATCGACGAGTTCCAGTACGCGCACGCGGCCTGGCTCGTGTCGAAAGGGCAGGTGCCCTACCGGGACTTCTTCGAGGTCCACTTCCCGCTTGTCTATCAAGGGCTGGCGCCGCTGTTCTGGCTCGTGGGGGATGCGCCTCGGGGTGTGCTCGCGCTGCGTCTGGTGATGCTCGTGCCGCTGGCGGGCGCGTGTATCTCGGTGGCCGTGCTCAATCGACGCGAGGGCCGCGTGTCGATGTGGCTGGCTCCGGTGTTGTTGTTGGCGCTGACGCCTTTCACGCGCTTCGCGGTGGAGATTCGTCCGGACGCATTGGCCTGTGCCTTGTTCTTGGGAGGGCTCGCCGCGTTGTCGGTGAGGCCGGGCACCCGGGGGCTCGGCTTCGTGGCGGGGGTGTTGTTCTCCGCCGCGCTCTGGTCCTCGCAGAAGGTGTTGTTCCACGGCGGCGTGGTGGGCGCGGTGCTCGCGGTGGATATCGTCTGGCGACGGGGCAGGGGGCCGGCGCTCGTGGCTCGGCCCGGCGCGTTTCTCGCGGGCGCGGGGGTGGGGCTCGCGGCGGTGGCGTCGTATCTGACGGTGACGGGCTCGTGGGGCGCCTGGTGGCAGTGGTGCTTCGCGTGGGCCGCGGAGCATCAGCGGCACTACCCCGGCTTCTCGTGGCGGGACTATCTGCTGCCCATGGTTCGCGAGCAGCCCTGGCTCTTCGCGTTGGCGGTGCTGGGGTTCCTCGTCACCGTGCGCGCGTGGTGGCGTGCGGGCGTGGAGCGCTGGGCGAGCGCGGACCTGCCGTTGCTGCTCGCGGTGCTGGCGACGTTTGGCTCGTATGCGCTCCAGCGCGCGCCGTTTCCGTACAGCCTGCTGCCCTTCCTGGGAGCGCTCGCGCCGTTCATGGCGCGAGGCACGGTGGCAATCTTCAGCGGCTGGAGTACGCCCCCGGCGCGAGTCGTCGCGGCCCTGGCGCTCGGGGTGTTGCTCTGTCTTCAACTCTGGAGGATGGAGGCCCTCGTGGATGGCGGGGGCAATGCCAGACAGCGAGACGTGCTCGCGCGCATCGCCACGCTCACCGGGCCCGAGGACGTCGTCTACGACAACTCGGGAGGCTATGTGAGCCGGCCACACGCCCACTTCTATTTCTACACGGATGCCTATCTGCGGGGCTCCATCCCGGACGTGCTGGCGCGCGAGGTGCCCCGGGCCTTGGTGGAGCGCGGCTGCGTGCTGCGCGTGGATGACCTGCGGACGTCGGGATTGCCGCCATCGCTGCGAGGTTTCCTCGATACGTACTACCAGCCCTACGACGGAGACCTGTTCCTGTGGGGGCAGCGATACGACGTGTCCCCCGGGAGCGCGCTGGAGGGTCGCTTCCTGGCGGTGCGTGACGGGCGCTACTTCGTCGAGCCCGCGTCCATGCTGGAGTCGGGCGCGCTGTTCGTCGATGGGGCCCGCGTGACGGAGGCGGAGTTCCCCCTGTCGCGAGGCGAGCACACCGTGCGGTACGAGGGCCCCGAGGGGCGCTTGCACCTCCTGTGGCTCCCGCGAGACGGTCAGCGGTGGGTACCGCGTCCCGAGGCGAAGCCCACCTACTCGCGCCTGTTCTGAGCCGCGCGTCGGTGCCTCCGAGAAGAACCCTCGGAGGACACCTGCGACACGGACGCTTCGCTACGGCGTGCAGGGCGCTTGGCCGCCGGCGCGCTTGTAGGCGCTCACGCGGCTGGACAGGTTGCCATTGTCGGTCTCCGGCGAGGTCTGCCGGCCTTCGCCCGCGCCGAAGGAGAAGCCGACCGAGTGCGCGGCGGCGAGCTCCGACGTGTGCGAGAAGAAGTAGTCCACGCGGTTGTCCTTCCACCGCTCATTGGTGTTCGGCAGGTTCATGTTGCCCACCGGGAGCTGCCACCAGAAGTTCGGCTTGTTGAGTCGCTCGGAGATGGCGCTCGCCCAGGTGAACGCCTGACGGAAGTGGGGCAGGGTGGTGTTGTTCGCGTCCCACCACGTGTCCTCGCCGATGCTGTCGTAGAAGCCCGCGTCACGGTCCGACGCCTCCACGACGATGAAGTCCGTGTCCGCCGCGCCGAGCTTCAACAGGAAGTCGGCCACCTTGCGCGCTTCACCGGCGATGTCGAAGGACGCGTTGGTGTTGAGGTACACGTCCGTGCGCGTCGACCAGGGGCTGGCGTGCAGGCTCACCTTCGCGTTGGGCGCGTACTTGCGAGCCATCGCAATCATGCACCGGCTCACGCCCACGGCGTTGTTGGCCATCCCCGAGCAGTCCGTGGCGTTGGCGCTCGCCACCTGCGCGGGCACCGTGGCCGGGTCTCCATTGGAGAAGAACTGGAGATAGCCCCACAGGTCCGGCTCGAGGTGCAGCAGCGCGGGCTCGCTGCCCACCTGCTGCAACGTGAAGCGATAGTCCGCGAAGTAGCGTCGCATGATGGCCACGTCGTTGAGCGCCTGGAGCTGCTGCTCTCCCTCGCCCGCGGGCCCGACTCCGCCCAGGAGCTGCTGGTAGTAGGTGATGAAGGGAAGCTGCTGGCGCCCCTTCGCCCCGGACACGTGGCCGCGCACGTAGGCACCTGGCGGATCCGACACGTCCTGCCAGCAGCCCCACCACGCGCATGCCGCGCCCGCGCAGGAGGTGCCGGACGTGGTGCAGCCCGTCGTGCAGGACGTGCACACGTTCGTCGAGTCGACCAGCCCGCTGGCGACGTACAGGTAGTGCACGTCGAAGGGCGCGCCGGCCGCCGTGCCGGGCTCCATCTGCGCGCCGACGAGGAGCCGGTTCTTCCCCAGGGACGCGAGGAACGTCTCGCCCATGCACCCGGTGCCGACCGGGCCACCGTCTGGCGTCCCGCCGCCACCGTCCGGTATGCCATTGCCGCCGTCTGGGGTGTTGGTGCCGTCCGTGCCCGAGTCGGAGCAGCCTCCCAGCATCAGCAGGCAGAGGGTGAGCGGAGCGAGTCGCTTCAGCCACGTCGAAGTGTGCATGCGCATGACGACAGTCACGCTACCTCGCCACGCCCTGCACGGCTCAAGGGCCTGGGACTCCGGGACAGGGGGCCGTCCTGACTGCTTCCTCGCCCGACATCCAGCCTCGCGATAACAATCTGTTAATCTTTCAATTCAAGAAATTCTTGAAACTCGGTATTCGCGCCGACTACACGTCAGGGTTCCCCCCTGCCGAGCCCGCCGGGTGGTCTGGGCTTCCTCGCGGGCGCGGCACATCCCCTCGAGGCCGTGATGAAGACGCGACTGTGGTGGCTGGTGGTGCCCGCGTTGCTGGCGGTTGGCTGTGGTCCCGTCATCGATGACGAAGAAGGCGAGGTCATCGACGAGCTGACCGGGCAGGTGCTCCAGCGGGCCACGGTGAAGTACGACATGCACCGGCTCCTGGAGGACACGCATCTGTTGGGGCATCAGTGGATTACCACCGAGCAGGTGCAGGCGTTCCTGACGCAGCAGGGCTCGTACCTGGCGACGTACAAGGACCCGGCCTTCAGCAACAAGACGGCGGCGGCGCTCATCGTCGAGCGCTCCAAGGCGTACAACATCAGCCCGCTGTACATGCTGGCGCGCATCCAGGTGGAGTCGAGCCTGGTGCAGAGCGGCACCTCCACCAACCTGGCCAAGGCCACCGGCTGTGGCTGTCCGGACAGCAGCGGGTGTGACGCGCAATACACGGGCTTCGGCAAGCAGATTGAGTGTTCGGCGAAGAAGCTGCGCGGCTACTTCACGGACCTGGATGCGGGGCGGACCACCGTGTCTGGCTGGAAGGTGGGGACGACGAAGGCGTCGTTGGACCCGTGCTCCATCAAGCCGACCAACAAGGCCACCGCGGCGCTGTACACGTACACGCCCTGGGTGGGCGCGTACGCGACGCAGTGTGGCCGCACCACGGTGGGCGGCTCGTCGCTGGTGGCGGTCATCTACCACCGGTACGCGGACGGCGGCTTCAACTGGGACGCGCCGACGACGTCGGGCTGCGTGTCGGAGACGGCGGGCACGACGGTGCCGAACCTGGGCTGCGTGCAGAGCTCGTCGGACGCGGTGTGGCGGCAGTGCGTGTCCGGCGTCTTCACCGCGGGCACCACGACGAAGCCCACCAACTGCACCCAGTCGTGGCCGTGGTGCTCCTCCGCCACGCTGGGCCGCAGCGTGCCCGCGCGCACGTGCGTGCAGTCCTCGTCTGACCAGCAGTGGAGCCAGTGCGGCGTGGGCGGCGCGTGGGTGAGCTCGCCCATGGCGCCCAACAGCGGCGCGGGCCCCGTGGGCGCGTGCTTCGAGATGTACTGGCTGTAAGTCCGCGGCGTCAGTACTCGTTGGTCCAGATGAGGTCCAGGCCACCCGAGCGCGCATCGCCGTACTGGCCCTCCAGACTCCAGCGCGGTCCGAACTGGTATTCGAACCGGACCGCGTTGGAGTTCTCTCCCTGCTGGATGTTGGCGCCCACGCGTCCGGTGTAGCCGACGTAGATTTTGTCGGTGACGTAGGTGCCCACCTCCAGCTTGGTGCCGGCGATGCCCGCGCCGCCGGCTTCAATCGAAATCACGTCCAGCGGCAGCTTCGCGGCCAGGGCCTTGCGCGCCTCGTTGGCGACGAGCGAGCCCACCACGGAAGCGGCCTGGGCGCTGGCCGTCATCGACGCGCCGGAGCCGCGCTCCAGCGTGCGGCGGCCGGTGGCGAGCAGCGTGTAGATTTCGGACTCGGGCAGCGGCGGCTCGCTGGTGGGCTTCAGGGTGATGTCCCGGCCCTGGCCTCGAATGGTGACGAACACCGTGATGTTGGCGCTGTCGTTGCGGTGCTCGGCGGTGACGTTGATGTACGGGACGGTGGGCGGCCCGGTGAAGCTCACGATGCTGTCGCGCTGCACGTCGAAGCGCCGGCCCAGCACGTCCACCCGTCCGCGCAGCACGCGCACCTGTCCGAAGAGGCGCGCCACGTCGGTGTATTCGACGCGGAAGTCCTCCGACAGCCCCAGCTCCACGTTGACGTCAGAGCCCTTCACCCAGATGTTGCGCGGCGCATTCACGTTCACCCAGTACGCGCGCCCGGGTGGCGTCTCGCCCGACTCCAGGTCCTCCGCGGAGTCGGCCACGGGAGGAGGCTCGGTGGAGGGCTGCTGGTTCGTCTCGGGCGCGCCCGGTGAGGGCTGCTGCTGTTGCCTGCGCTTGCGCCGCTCAATGGGCGTGCCGTTGCGCACCAGCACCACGTCACTGGGACGCTCCAGGTCCTGGAGGTCCTTGCGTTTGACTTCCGGCAGCTCGATGGTGGCCTCGGGGATGGAGACGTTGCGCAGGTTGACGAGCCGCTCGGACAGCGTGCCCTCCACCTTCGCGCGCATGCTCAGCACGGCGATGAGCTGGTCGTCGAAGACGATGGGGAAGTCGCGAGCCATCAGCGGGTAGGGCTTCCCCGCGGGGCTGTTCAGCTCGTACTCGCCATTCTGGGTGCGCGTGGCCGTCAGCGGCGCGTCGAGCCACAGCGTGCCGCCTCCGGCCTTGGCGGACAGCGTGTTGATGGCCAGCGCCTCGCGACTGGCTTCCAGCGCGAGCTGGATTTCGCGGTACTCGCCCAGGCCCATCAGCCCGAGCTTGCCGTCCTTCCATGAAAGCGAACCCTGGAACGTGGGCACGGCGGGAGTGCCCGCCAGCTTCGCGTCCGCCTGAATCAGCCCGCCCACGCTGCGCAGCATCTCCACCGCGCCGGAAAGGAAGGAGGGATCGAAGTCGCGCGCCTTGAGCGTCACGTCCAGCGGCGCGCGGGAGGTGTCGAGGCCGCGCTGAATCGCGGGCAGGGACACGTCCAGCTCCACGCCTCCTTCCACCATCAAGGTGCCGCCCGCCGGCGCGGTGAGGAGCACGTCGAAGGCGGAGCGCGCGTTCTGGTAGCCGTAGTGCAGGCGCGCCTGTCCCAAGGCCAGCTCGCCCATGCCCAGCTTCTGCACGCCGGCGGTGAGCTCCATTCGAGGCGTGTCCAGCGTGCCGCGCGCGGCCAGCTCCACTGACAGCTCGCCCTGGATGCCCTTGGACGCGGCGCTCGCCTTCTGCGCGGCGGCGCCTGTCGCGCGGGCCTTCGCCACGCCGGGCAGGTGCTGGAGGGCCACCGGCCCCAGGCGGCCCTTGAGCTGGAAGGGAATGTGTCCGTAGACCTCCTGGTCCTGGAGCGCGCCCAACGGAGCGTCCAGCGTCACGTCGAGCTGCGCCAGCGGCCCCTCGTCCCGCTGCGCCGCCAGCGTCACCTTCACGTCCTGGTCATCGCCCACCACGCCGAGCTGTCCGTTCACCGGAGGCAGGCCGTACGCGGTGAGGCCCACGGCCTTCACGCTCAGACGGGCCTGCGGCACCAGCGCGGAGCCGGAGAGGAAGAGCTGCGCGGACACAGTGCCCGCGGGCTTCTGCAGACCATTGACGCCCTCGAACTGCGCCAGGGACAGGTCCGCGACGCGGGCCTCCAGGTCCACCGAGGCCGAGAGGAGGTCGTCCGCCTTGGGGGGACGCGCCAGCATCCCGCCCAGGGTGAAGGGCGTGTGCAGCACCACGTACGTCTGGGTTCCCAGCCCCCGCACGTCCAGGCGTGCATCCAGGGTGGCGTCCTCGCGGTCCGATGCCGCGCGCAGCTCGAAGTCCAGCGGCTGCTTCAGCGCGAAGCCCGGAGGCGGCGCGGCGTAGTTCAGCTTCTGGCCGCGCAGCACGAAGTCCAGCCGGGGCTCGCGCGCGGTGCCGTCGATGCGCAGCTCTCCGGCCACCATGCCGCTCACCGGCTCCGTGCGTCCGAGGAGCTTCATCACCCCGGCGAGGTCCAGGTCGTCCAGGTCGACCTTGAGGGAGAGCGCGTCCTTGCGCCGCTTCAGCACGCCCTGCACTGGCACGTCGAAGTCCGCGACGACCTTCGCCACCGGCAACCCCGCCGACAGCGTGCCCGTGGCGCGGTCCTTCACGTAGCGCCCATCGAGCGCCACCTGGAGGTTCTCGTAGCCGCTCACCCGTCCGTCCTGCCAGCGCAGCTTCGTCTCCGCGTCCGGCCGGGGCAACCTGCCCTTCGCGGTGACGAAGCCCGACACCGTGCCGCCCAGGCCCAGCGACTCCGGGATGACGATACGGGGTAGCAGCGTGAGGTCCACCGCCTCCAGGTCCACGCGCGCCGTCACTTGCTCGTTGGCGAGCGAGCCGCGCACCGCCAGCGACTGCGCCCCCGACGCGAGCTTCAGCGCGGGCTCCACCTCCATGCGTCCGCCGCCGAAGCCCACGTGCGTGGGGGCCTGGAGCTTCCAGGTGGCCTCCGGCCACGAGAGCACCAGCGCCTGGACTTCCAGGCCCTGGTTGTCCTCGTCCACCAGCCCGTTCAGCGCCAGGCCGAGCGTCGCGCCCCCCAGGGCCTTCACGCTGACCTCCAGGTGACGCTCGTGCGTGGTGATGGTGGCGGACACGTCCTGGAAGGAGCGCTCGCCCGAGCGCAGCTCACCCATCACCAGCGTGGCGTCCGTGGTGAGGGGGCGGGTGATGTCCGGCACCTCGGCCTGGAGCGTGAGGTTCCTCACCGCGAAGTCCCCATAGGAGAGCGAGGTGAAGTTGCCGTGGGCGACGACGCCCGGAGCGCGCACGGGCCCTTCCACGCGGAACTCCAGCGTGCCGCTGCCAGACAGCGGAGGCACGGTGCCAGGCAGCAGCCGGGTCAGCGCGTCGGACAGCATTGCGAGGTTGCCCGCCGTCAGGCCGCCGTCCACGCGAATCGCCCCGGTGGTGCCTTCGCCCTTGGCCTGGAGCGACGCGCCCGGCACCAGCACCAGCAGGCGCGACAGCGTGTAACGGCCGTCCTTCGCGCGGGCATGCAGCTCCACGGGCCCCAGCGGCTGACCCCGGAAGCGCGAGGGCGACACGGTGAGGTCCACCTCGCCGTCGAGGGTCTCCAGGCTGGTGCCGCCGCCCTTCGCGGTCAGGTCCGCGGAGAGGCTCGTCTTCGGCCCTTCCTTCACCAGCGCGGACAGGTCCACGTCGCGCGCCTTCACGGAGACGCCGGTGGAGCGCATCCGCTCCAGGTCCAGGTCGCCCTTCACGTCCAGCTTCGCGTCCGCGGCCGTCCCCTGGAGGTCCACCTGCGTCAGGTCGCCGTCGATGCCCGCCTTGCCCGCCAGGTTCACCGGCACCAGCAGCGGCCAGGTGGGCAGCACGCCGCGCGTCAGCTCCGGCGGCACGGTGAGGCGCCGCACGTCCACGTCCGCCTTCAGGGTGCCCGGGGGTTGGCCGGGCGGAGTCTCGGGAGGAAGTCGCGCCGTGGCGCTCGCGTCCAACAGCAGCCCCGCGAGGTCCAGGTCCACGTCGGCGTTCAGCGCGCCCTCCTCGCCGCCGCCCTTCAAGGCCAGCCGCAGGGGCCCCTTGGTGGGCAACGCGAGCGCGCCGGTGGACTCCAGCGTCGCGCCGAAGCCCTGCGTCGCCGCCGCGTAGTGGCCGGACGCCTTCGCGTCGAAGTCTTCCAGGCGCACGTGTCGCTCGCCGCCTTCTTCCAGCTCCTGCCTGAAGTCGACGTAGCCGTCCTCGAGCTCCAACTCGTGCAGCTCCACCCGCAGCTTGCCGCGCGGAGAGGGCGGCTCCTCGGGCTTGGGCACGCGAGGCGCGATGGCCCGGGCGAGGTTCAACCCGCGCTCGTCCTGGGCCAGATAGAGGCGCGGCTTCTCCACGCGCACGTCCGTGAGGTCCACCTGCTGGTGGATGAGGCCGCCCAGGCGCACGCGCGCCTCGACGCGCGCGATTTCCGCCACCAGCTCACCCTCCGGGTCATACAGCTTCACGCCCGTGAGGACGGCGCCCGGTGGTGCCAGGTCCAGCCCGCCGACTTCCAGCCGCCCGGAGAACTGCTCATTGGCCAGATGGAGGCCCTTGCGGATGAGCCAGCCCTCACCCGGAGACGACGTCGCCCAGAGGAGCACGCCCAGCACGGCGACCACTCCCAGGCACACGACGCCGAGCAGGCCCCACAGCAGTCGTCGTGCCCAGCGTCGCCCTCTCAAAACGCCTCTCCAATCGACAGGTGCAGCGCGCACTGACCGTCAGGCGCTCCCGCGAAGGTGGCCCCGCGAGACGTGGGGCCGTCGGGCTTCCACTTGCTGCCAATGCCGAAGCAGCCTCCAGACGTCGGATAGATGTACCCCGGGGTGGCGACGGGCAATCCCTGGCCCAGATTCAGTCGGCGCGCGATGTCCAGGCGCACCGGCCCCACCACCGTGAGGTAGCGCAGGCCCACGCCCACCGCGTGGTAGTGGTCGGGACCGAACAGTCGCGGCGAGTCGCGCGAGTCGAAGCCCTCCACGCCCACCAGCCCCGTGTCCCAGAAGGCCGCGAGCACGATGCTGGTGGAAATCTGGTAGCGCAGCTCCACCGTCGTCTCGAAGAGGCTGTTGCCTCCCACCGGCACCGTCTCCCACTCCTCCGTCTGCGTCGTCTCCGGCACCCCGTCCCCGTTGGTGTCCTCCTCCTTGGCCAGCGCCGCCAGGGGCGACAGGCGCTGGCCGTTGAAGCCGCGCATGGAGGTGGCGCCACCGGAGAAGAAGCGCGTGACGATGGAGCTCTGTGAGCCACCCGCGGGGTTGAGCGTGCCCATCCGCAGCTTCGCCGCCAGCACCACGCGCTTGTCCTCGTCGAACGAGTGGTAGAAGCGCAGGTCCGGCAGCAGGCGGATGTAGTTGAAGTCGCCGAAGAAGATGCTGCCGCCCTTCTGCACGGACAGGCTCAGGTAGTAGCCATCCCGAGGCTCCACCGGGTCATCCCGCCGGTCCCACGCGAAGGCCACCTCCAGGAAGCTCAGCGCCACGTCACACTGGATGGTGTCCTCGCCGCAGCCCAGCACGACGGGCGGCACGCGCGAGTCCGCGCTCACCCGACCCGACAGCCGATAGATTTGGAGGTTGTAGGAGGGGAAGACGGAGAAGTTGCGGTGCGGCTGCCAGATGACGCCCGTCTGCAACCTGCCGCCATAGAAGTCGTAGGCCTGCTCCAGGCCCTTCTCCAGCGTCAGGGACGTCTGCTGGCGCAAATCCCGGAAGAGGAACCGCGGCTGCTCGTACTCTCCCGTTATCTCGAAGACGGGGCCCTGCTTCGACGGCGACAGGACGTGGGGGATGAACGCGTAGCCGGCGCGGCCTCGCACGGTGACGCGGCGCAGACCGCCCAGGAAGTTGCGGTTGGTCCATTCCCCCAGCACGCGCGCTTCCTGGCGGGCCGCGTCCACGCCGATGCCGCCGCCCAGTCGCACCGAGCGGAATGGCGCCTCGCGCACGTCCACCACGACGGGCACCGTGGCTGACTCCCGGTCTGGCGCCCCGCGGTTCACCTTCACCGCGCCGAACACGCCCATGCGGAACACGCGGGCCTGGGCCTCCGCCAGCGCCGTCTCGCTGTACCAGTCCCCCTTCTTCAGCGAGCCCTGCACCTGCTCGATGATGCGGCGCGGCGGCACCTGGGGATTGGCGTCTGTCGCGACGAACGTGTTGCCGAAGCGGTAGCGCAGCCCCGGCTTCACGTCCAACCGCACCCGGGCCTTCCGGGTGTCCACGTCCACCTGCACCTCGCCCGACACCTCGGCTTCCGCGTACCCCAGCTCGCGCAGCTGCTCCTGGACCCGGGCCTTGGCCTCCTCCCAGGGCGCCTCGCGGAAGATGTCGCCCTCCTTGAGGGGCAGCTCGGACTTCACCCGCTCGTGGTGTTCCTTGCGGTGCTCCTCCGGCAGTGTCTGGAGGCCCTCCACCTGGATTTCGCTGATGCGCGTGGGCTCGCCCTCGCTCACCTGCACCTGCAGCTCCACCTCGTTCTTGCCCTTGGGCTTCACCGCGCTGTCCACCACCTCCGCCTGGTAGAAGCCCTGGGCCTGGTAGTAGCGCTCGATGCGGCGCAGGTCCGCCTGCCACGCATTGGGGTCGAAGTAGTGAGGGCTGCCGAAGGGCCAGAACGCCCACCACGGGGTCTCCGAGGTGAGGATGCGGTCCTTGATGTCCCCCTGTTTCACCTGCTTCGTGCCCTCGATTTCCAGCCGGGAGACCTTGGGCCCCGGGGGCGGGGTGGACGTGGTGGCGCACGCCGCGACGCTCAGGAGCGCGGCGACAGTGGCGAGGCGAAGGAGTCGGAGCAGGTCAACGGCCACGGACTGTTCATACCCGGAAGGCAAGCGCCTGACGCGTCTCCTGTCGGACGCCCCCATCCCTTTGTCGCATTCCAACGTCTCGTCGGCGGTTCCTGTCGGCTGGTCCTTGCTGGATACACACGGAGACGTGCAAGCCGCGCCAAGGTGCGCCAGATTGGGGGCCATGCTCCTGTCCCGGCGAATCAGAGTCTTGGTGTTCTGCGTGGTGTCGGCGCTCGCCACCGCCTGCGGCGTGGATGACGACGAGGTCGTGCGCGTGAAGGAGGGCGAGAGCCTCGCCGACGCCGAGTACTGCGGCTCGTTCGGCTGCGACCAGCTCAACGAGTTCTGCGCAGAGGTCTTCCTGGAATTCGGTCGCTCGCCGCCCATCTGCATCACCGAGGACGTGTGCGAACGGCTGGAGTGCGCCAACACCAACCGCCGCTGCGCCATCTTCGATGGCTTCCCCGGTCAGGTGAAGTGCATCAAGTAAGCGGCGCGAGTTGAGTGGAGCCACGCCCGGGAGGACAGCCCCGGGCGAGCGGAGTCCGGCGTTCAGCGCCGGGCGGACGCGGTGAGCCAGGCCAGCTTCTCGGCCGCTTCCCGCGTGGTCGAATCCGACATCAGCGCGCCCACGTCCTGGGTGATGCGGTACGCCCAGTTCGAGTCGCTCATGGAGCCCGGCAGGTTGATGCGGTCCCGGGTGCCGAGCACGTCCTGCCAGGGCAGCACGCACAAGTCACTGCTCGCGTTGAGCGCCGAGGCCAGCAGGCCCCGGTGTACCTCCGGGGTGAACTCGCGCGTCACCGTCACGCCCTTGAGCTCCGGCCAGGCGCGTGCCGCGGCCTGTCGCTCGTCGTCGCGGGCGCCCTCCCACCACTCGGCCATCGTGTCGGTGTCATGGGTGCCTGTCGTGACGAGGGACACGGGGGGAAACTGGTGCGGGTCGCGGTAGACGCTGTCGTCTCGCTCCCAGCGCATCACCCGGTAGCCGGGCAGCTTCAGCTCCGCGAGGATGTGGCGGACGAAGGGAGGAATCACGCCCAGGTCCTCGGCGACGATGCCCGCGCCCTCCGAGAGCAGCTCGAAGTGCTTGCGGCCCAGCCGCTTGTGGCTCTCCTCGTCCGGCGGCGTGAAGCGTCCGGTGGGCGTCTTCTCGTCGCGAATCCACTGACGGAAGTAGCCCACCGCGTGGTCCACGCGGCGCAAGTCGTAGTAGCTGGCCGCCTTCTTCGCGCGCGCCTTCAGCCAGGCGTAGTCGTCCTTCTGCATGGCGACGAAGTCGAAGTAGGGCAGGCCCCAGTCCTGGCCGGTGGCGGAGAAGTCGTCCGGCGGTACGCCCAGCCGCGCGTCGCGACGGAGGATGGTGGGGTTGGCCCAGCAGTCCGCGCTGTCCTGGCCGATGATGAAGGGCTCGTCGCCGCACAGGAGCACGTCCTGGGCCTTGGCCCTGGCGCGCGCCGCGTCCCACTGCTGCTCGGCCACCCACTGGAGCCAGGCGTGGTAGCGCACCCGGCGCTCCAGCTCGGTGGCCTTCGCGCGCAGGGCCTCGGGCTGGCGCGTGCGCAGGCCCTCCGGCCACTCCCACCACGCGCGGCGCTGCTCCTGCTCGCTGATGGCGGTGAAGAGGGCGTAGGTCTCCAGCCAGTCCGCCTGGGCCTCGCGCCACTGGTGGAAGGCGCGGGCGCGCTCGGACTGGCGGGACTGGTGCTGCTCCTCGAAGGTGTCGAAGGCGCGCGCGAAGGCGGCGTCCTTGAGGGGGAAGACCAGGTCGTAGCGGACGCGGGGCGCGGAGCGGGCCTCGGCCAGCTGCCGGCGCTGCTCCTCGGAGAACGCGCCCTCGCCGCCGGAGGTGATGAACTCCGGAAGGGCGTGCAGGTCGATGAAGAGCGGGTTGAGTCCGAAGGCCGAGCGGGTGGCGTAGGGGCTGGAGTCTCCGGGCGCGGTGGGCAGCAGCGGCAGCAGCATCAGGAGACGCTGGCGCGCGACCTTCATCCAGGAGAACAGGCCATCCAGCGCGCCGAAGTCGCCGATGCCGAAATCCGTCGGGGCGCGGAGTGAGAACAGCGGAAGCAGGAGACCGGAGAGCCGGCCGGGGGTGGACATGGTGCGGCGCAATCTGCACCACCCCTGCCCCGGAGTGAACTGGTCCCGTGACAGGAAATGCGCGGCGGGTTTTCGCTGGAGGACGGATTCACCTTCCCCGGCGCACCCGTCTGTTGGCCGGTACAATCCTGGGGTGAGCGTGACTGTCTTGCCCCCTTCCTTCTATGCGCGGCCGGCCCTGGTGGTGGCGCGGGAGCTGCTCGGGACCCTCCTCGTGGTGCGAGACGCCACCGGACTTCGTCGGGTGGGGCGCATCGTGGAGACGGAGGCGTACATCGGTGAACACGACCTGGCCTGTCACGCGGCCAAGGGGCTCACCCCGCGCACGGAGGTGATGTTCGGGCCCCCGGGGCGGGCGTACATGTACCTCATCTACGGCATGCACCACTGCTTCAACGTCGTCACGGACGCGCCCGGGGTGGGGGCGGCGGTGCTGGTGCGCGCGGTGGAGCCGGTGGAGGGCCTGGAGGTCGGGGCGCGCACGGACGGGCCCGGCAAGCTGTGCAAGGCCCTGGGGTTGACCTTGACGCACAACCGGATGGACCTGGCCTCCCCCGGGCTGCACCTGCTGCCGGGGGTGGACGTGGCCGAGGCGCGGGTGGAGCGCGGGCCGCGCATCGGCGTGGACTACGCGGGGGCGTGGGCCCAGGAGCCCTTCCGGCTCTGGGTCCGGGACAGTCAACACGTCAGCAAGCGGCCGGCGACGAGGGCTCGTAACCGGCCTTGACGAAGGCGCTTCCGGCTGGTTGGGTGCGCCCCGCCATGCCTGACGAGGTCGCCACGGAAGATGATCGCCAGCTCCTCGCCCGCGCGCAGGATGGGGACATGTCCGCCTTCGAGGCCCTGGTGGAGTCCCACCAGGACAAGGTGTACGGTCTCGCCCTGCGGATGACCCGCTCGGAGGCGGACGCCGCCGAAATCACCCAGGACACCTTCCTGTCGGCCTACCAACATCTCAAGGATTTTCGCGGGGATGCGGCCTTCGGCTCGTGGGTGCACCGGATAGCGGCCAACCATGCGCTGATGCGCCTGCGCCACCGCCGGGTGACGCAGGCCGCCGAGGCGGAGCTCCAGGGGCCGGAATTCACCCCCCGGGGTACGCTCGCGGACTACCCGGTGTCCGACTGGAGCCGGGACGCCGAGGAGAAGGCGCTGGACGCCGAGCTGGGGCATGCCATCCGACAAGCGGCGGACAGGCTGCCTGAGGGGTATCGTGAGGTCTTCCTCTTGAAAGACGTGGACGGCCTCAGTTACGAACAGATTGCAGAGGTGACGGGGGATTCCATTCCCGCCATCAAGAGCCGCCTGCACCGGGCTCGTCTCGCGCTCCGGGAGGCCATTGACGCCTTCTACAACCGGGACAATCGCGGGCCGTGAAACGCAACTGGGGGGCTCCGCATCTTCCGAAGCGAGGACGAGGGCGTGCCGCAGCCAGCCGAGGTTCGGATGTACACCTGTAAAGACTCAATCAACCTCCTGCTGGAATACCTCGAGGGCGAGATGTCGCCCGAGGAGTCGCGCCACCTTCAGGAGCACCTGTCGGGGTGCTCGCCCTGTGAGGAGTTCTTGAACACGTACCGGGCGACGCCCAGTCTGTGCAAGCGCGCGCTGGCGGCGAGGATGCCGAAGGAGGTCAGCTCCAAGCTGACGGAGTTCCTTCGCACCAAAATCAAGTCCGCCTCGTGAACCTGAAGCAACTGTCGCTGCCGGAGCTGGCGGAGGCGCTCGCGCCCTTCTCCCCGTCCCCCACCGCGGTCCGCAAGGTGTTCGCCGCCGTCTTCGCCCACGGGCTCGGCTCGGTGGAGGAAGTGGCGCGCTCGCCGCAGGTGCCCCGGCGGGTGTCCGACCATCTGAAGGCCCACGCCGAGATGCCCAGCCTCCAGGTGGTGGAGCGGCGCCGGGCGGATGACGGCTTCGTGAAGTACCTCTTCGACTCGCCCCTGGGCGGGCGGATTGAGGCCGTCCGGATTCCCATCTTCGATGAGAAGTACGTCGTCTGCGTGTCCAGCCAGGTGGGCTGCGCGCTGGCGTGCGACTTCTGCATGACGGGGAAGTTGGGTTTCAAACGGAACCTCCAGACCTGGGAGATTCTGGACCAGGTGCTTCAGGTGAGGGCGGAGGCGGACCGGCCGGTGCGGGGTGTGGTGTTCATGGGGATGGGGGAGCCGCTGCTCAACTACAAGGAGACGTTGCGAGCGGCGGGCATCCTGTCGAATCCGGCGGGCTTCTCGATTTCGGGGCAGTCCATCACCTTCTCCACGGCGGGGCATGTGCCGGCGATTCGGCGCTACACGCGGGAGGGGCATCCGTACCGGCTGGCCTTCTCGGTGACGAGCGCGATTCCGGAGAAGCGGATGAAGGTGCTTCCGATTGAGAAGACGCATCCGTTGCCGGAGTTGATTGAGGCGATTCGCGAGTACAGCCAGGTGCGGCGCGAGCGGGCGATGATTGCCTATGTGGCGATTCGCGGGTTCAACCTGGAGCGGGAGGACGCGGAGGCGTTGAAGGTGGCCTTCGAGGGGATTCCCATCAAGGTGGACCTCATCGACGTGACGGACCCGACGGGGAAGTACGAGCCGCCCACGGCGGAGGAGCTGAGCGCGTTCCGTGATTACTTGCAGATCCTGAAGGCGCCGGTGGCGCGGCGGTATTCAGGGGGCAAGGAGATTGGGGCGGCGTGCGGCACGTTGGCGGCGACGCAGTACGGGGGCACGGTGATGCCGGCGCCCGTGTCCGAGTCGACTTCGACCACCACGTGACAATCGGCCCTGTCGGGCGAGCCGAGGGTGCGGGGTGGGGCGGGTAGGGTGCGTGGGTTTCCGGGGCCCTCCGGCTGGTGCCAAGGCATTCAGGGAGCAGGCCATCCGGTGACGGAGGCGCGTACCCGTGTCCCTGCTCTCGGAGTTCAAGCAGTTCGCCCTGAAGGGCAACGTGGTGGACCTGGCGGTGGCGGTGGTGATGGGGAACGCGTTCTCCGCCATTGTGACCGCGGTGGTGGCGGACCTGGTGATGCCAGTGGTCGGCGCGGTGCTGCCTGGAGGTGACTGGCGCAATGCGACGGCGACGCCCCTGAACCTGCGGCTGGGGCACCTGCTGGGCGCGGTGCTCGACTTCCTCATCATCGCGTCGGTGCTGTTCATCGTGGTGGCGAAGGTGGGGCAGGCATGGGCGAAGCGCGGGAAGAAGGGGGAGCCCGCGCCGGCCACGACGAAGGTGTGCCCGGAGTGCCGTGAGACGATTCCGTTGGAGGCCCGGCGGTGCCGGGCGTGTACTTCGGTGCTGGTGACGGTGTGAGGTGATGGCAAGCTGGTGTCGGGCACAACCCTCGTCTGGAATCCGCAGGCTGCGCCCCCTTTGCGGAAGGGGGGACGCAGTGCGTGGAGTTCGCGAGTTCATCTACTGCAAGCTTGCTTTCCTCCTATGTTTTCTACCGAGGCTTGTTCGCATCCTCTTCATTATGCAAGTCGAAGACGGTGCCCTCTCCATGCTCTTTCTCGAGACGTCTCCTTGCGTCGTCCAGACTGGTCGCCAATACGGTAACCCGCTGGCCGGGTTGAGTGGGGTCCTTGAGCCAGATCATCGCTCGGTACTCCTTCATGTTTTTCTCGGTCATGACTTGCCTATTTGAAAGGAGCCAAGCAGGCGCCGCTATTGCAGAATCCCCCAATGATGGTTGTTGGGCTTTTGAGCACGTCTATAATTTGAGTGGGAGTCATTTGGGATATGTCGTGGATGCTCACGCCGGGGTAGCTGCCAAAACGAGCGATATCTGCCTCAAACAAGGTGATATCCGGAATCAGATGACCCTCGGGCGTGCCATGTGCTCCAGTGAGAATGTTTACCTCCCCCTTGAAAAGGCCGCTATTCACGTACGTCGCAAAATCATTCTGGCTGATTCCACCGGCGGAGGTCCAGACCTCTCCACCAGCAGCGTTTACCTCCATGGAAAAAACGCCGCCGCTCTTGCTGATGCCTCTTGCCTTTGCGGTCTTGAGCACCTTTGACACGGATCCAGTAGCACTTTTTACCGTGGTCTTGAGGGCGGATACAGCTGCTCCAGTTTCGATGACGGACAGGACGCTGGCTCCAGAGGCGAGCGTGTAGAAGGCCGCCTTCCCAGTCCCGATGAGGCAGCCGCCGACAGCGCCACTCCCGCACGCCGACTTGGCCTCCAGGACGCTCTCTCCGGCTGTCACAAACGGGATGAACTCGTTGAGGGCAAGGCTGCCTGCCGCGAGCTTGCTAACTGGCGAGTAGCGGTCGTATGCCACAGATGCATTGAGCATGCTGTCGAACTGCGAACGGACGATAGCCTTGCTCGCGTGGCATCCCAGATGTGGTCCACAGGGGATCATCTCCGAGCTTTCGTTCACGGCCTCGGAGGCCTCGGTCAGCAGGGACGTCAGGGCTGACTTGGACGAGCCCGCGCTCTGCCCGATGTCGTTCGTGTGGCGCGCATCGGGCTGGGCCTTCGCATCGTCGAGTGTCTCGACGCTTGGAACCTTGAGGTCGATGCTGGGCAGGTACAGGGACGGCCCTGTCGCGGACATGTGCCGGTCCAGCGCGCTCATCATCATGCTTTGGTTTGACTGGGGTGCCCCCGTCCATCCGCCGTCCCATCGGCTCACCAGTCCTCCCACATAAGGTGAGAATCCACTCGGGTCCGTGTAGCGCGTGGGATTGTTCAGCACGTAGGAGTAGGCGTTATGCGCCTGCGCCGAGCCCGGCTGGGCGATGACCGGGTCCACGCTGAGGAACTTCATCAGCCGTGGGTCATAGACACGCCCACGCATGTTGATGAGGCCCAGCTCGTCGTCATGCTCATGCCCTGTGAATCCTCGACGCGCGCCAGAGTGGCCTGCGGTGACGGACTGAGCCAGATTGCTCGCCTGCCTCCTGGCCCCAAAGGGCTCGTACTTGATGCGCTCAAGCACGGTGCCCGAGGCGTCGGTGACGGTGTCGGGGCTGCCCTGCGGGTCATTGAGGAAGTAGCGCGTGGACTCCGTGGTGGAGCCCTCATCCCAGGAGACCTCGGCGATGACGCCCTCGGGGCTGGGGATGTTGAGGACGTGGGTGGTGGTCAGTCCCTTCTTGCGACGCTGGTAGAGGCCACCGAGATAGACGGTCTCCTCCTGGCCGTCCGCGGAACGCTTGCGGACGCGGGTGCCCGAGGCGTCGTAGTCGAAGAGGACGGTGCCACTCGGCGAGGTAACACTCTCGGGGAGGTTGAAGGAGGTGTACTGCGCCGCGCGAACCAGGGCTCCCTGGGCATTTCGCGAAGCAATCTGGTTGCCGCGATGGTCGTACTCGTAGGTGAAGGACTCGGCGCCGAGCTGGGCTTGTTTGACAGCGTGAGGGCCACCCGTGGTGCCTGATGTGTAGTCGAGCGTGGCGGAGGGCTCCGAGCCAGCGACGGGAGCGCGGCTGAGCATGTTGCCAAGCTTGTCGTACTGGAATTGGACGTCGAGGTTCTGGCAGTTCTGCTGAACCTTCCAGCGCTCGAGGCGGTCGAGCGCGTCGTAGGTGTACTTCTGGGTGACACCGAGTTCGAGGTCGTGACGCGCCGAGAGATTGTCGTTCTCGGTATACTCGTAGGCGAGCCGCTGGATGTTGGTGCCTCCGCGCCTGGCCTCCGTGAAGCGCAGACGGCCCTGGGTGTCGTAGCGAAAGAGGCGTGCGACACCATTGCCATAATGGGCTGTCTTGAGCCGGCCCATGCTGTCCTGCTCGTAAGCCCGCCAATAATTGGTGATGGAGTTGCTCGGGTAGATGCTCGAGAGGTCCCCTCGGTCCGAATACGAGCGGTTGATCGAGAAGAGCGCGCCATTGATCGCCACGGGATAGGTGAGGCGTCTCATTCGGCCGTAGTCGTCGTACTGCCGGCTCATCACGAGTGTCTCGCCGCCCACGCGCTGCGGGTCAAGTCCCGAATCGTGTGTAGTTGGTTCGGAGGGGGAACGGGGGAGGAAGGCTCCTTGGCGGATTCATTCAGCGGTGTCTGGGTTTGAAGTCAGCAGGGCCATGTCGAGGTAGCGGCGGTCATCCCAGATGCCAGAGACTTCGAGGGCGACGGCGGTGATGAGGCGCAGTGCGCTGGCGCGGTCCGGGAAGGCGCCCACGGAGCGGATGCGGCGCTTGACTTCGCCATGGAGTCGCTCCAGGCCGTTGGT
>NZ_JABUMS010000030.1:0-72240 GCF_013336705.1 Myxococcus sp. CA051A
ATCGTCCACGGCGGGAACTCCTCGGCTCCCCTGCCAGGGGGAGACCGTCTCGGTTGGTTTCACCGAGGAGCTTCCCTCTTTCACGCTCATCCCTGCTCGCCGACTACACACTTATAGGGACACGACCCCCGCGCCACGAGCGCCGCGAAGCCCGCGACACTCAGGCAGCCCTCATGAAACTCGGCGGGCGTCGCGTCTTCCACCGTCAACCTCGGGTTGATGAGCACGTGGAATGGCACCGGCGTCCGCTCCCGGTCCGCCAGGTCCGAGGGCGACACGCCGGCCTGATACTCGGCCCGGTCCTCGACAACCACCAGCCTCAGGCCCACACCGACCTGCGGCGCAGCGAGTCCTACTCCTGGCGCATCTCGCATCGTGTCGCGCATCAACACGATGAGCCGCTGAATCTCGGGACTGCCAATCTCCTCCGGCGTCAGGTCTCGCGCCTTCTGCCGAAGCACGGGTTCTCCTGCCTGGACGATCTTGAGCACCATGACGCAAGCGTAGCAGGGCCCCTCACGACGACCTCAATCGAAAGCGCGACCTGTCGGCCATCAACCCGCCACGATTCCCGCACGCCCGAACAGCCACGCGTCACGCCAGGAAGCATTCTGCATCACACGACTCCCATCCGCGGGAGGCGTGGTCACGCAATCCCGAAGCCTCTCTTCCGTAGGGCTCGCGACCCGGGAATTGAAGCCGGGTAGACTTTCGAGGACAGAGGGCCGGCTCTGGAAGACCCCACGGCGGCAACCCGTGGACCTTGCCAGGGAATGTGGGAGTCGCGATGCAGCGGTTTCGGCGCTTCGGGTGGGCCGCCCTGGTCTCACTCGTCATCCACGCGGCCCTGCTCGCCCTGCTTTGGGACGAGACGCCGCCTGTGCGTCCCACACCGGCTCCCTCGCGCCCGCCTCCCCTGTTCGTGGAGGTCATCACCGCACCGCGAGCCAAGCCTCCCGCACCCGCGAACCAACCCCCATCGACGACGCCACAGCGGCCCTCCCTTCCCCCCATCAAGCCTCCGCCCGCCGAGCCCCCTCCTCCTGCTCGCGAGAACGCTGAAGCCTCAGCCCAGCCCCCAGAAGCGGCCTCCAACAGCGTCGCCTCGCGGCCCGGAACACCGCCCGATGCCGTGACCGAGGGGCAAGAACAGGCCCCCGAGGCCGTATCTCCAGACGCGCTGTCCCACCCGACCGCTGCACGTGACTCCCCGACGACAGCACCATCCGAGGGCTCCCTCGATGCGCGACCCGAGACACGTCCTCTCGCGATGGGCCCCACGGAGGCCAGTGCGTCTCCACACAACACCCCGCCTCCTGTCGCCGCGCGCGAAGAGCCCGAATTTCGGCACGCGGACACTCCCATGGGTTTGCTCGCCGGAGAGACCGCTCCTCGCGGTCCACGTCGTCCTGCGGACCAGCTCTTTCCCCTGCCCTCCACGCTCATGCCCGGAGGAGATTCCAGGCCCTCGGGCATCCCCATTCAGAGTGGGCGCACCCTGCGCCCCGGAGACGCAGGCCCGTCGCGCGAAGCCCTCGCCGCCGAGGAACGCGGACGTGTCAGTGGCCGAGTACAAGGCGTCATCGACGACCAACAGGCCACCCTGCGCGTGGCGAACGGGTTGATCGACCCGTACTTCAGTCGACTGCGCAAGGCGCTCGAGAAGGGCCTCGAGGACGCTCCGGTGTTCCCGGGCACGAGCCTGCTCCATCAGGCCAAGACCTCCTGGGCCTCGCAATCGAAGAACTACGGAGCCACGGGCAACCCGGGCGGCCCCACCCCCAACGCCCCTACCGGGTCAGAGCAACTCCAGGCCCTCCAGAATCGCTTGGGCGACTCCTCCGGCGACTATTCGATGGAGGGCCTGCGCGGTCGCGTCCAGGCGGGCGACGAGATGCAGAAACTCGCGGGCGGTGGAGGGGCGAAGCTCATCGTCACCCTTGAGTTGCATCAGGACTCGGATGGCACCTTGCGTGACGCGAAGCTCGTGACGCTGAGCGGCAATCCGGCCTACGACGCCTTCGTACTGAATGGCGTGCCCTCCTCGCTCGCGAAGCTCGGTGCTCCTCCCGATGGGGCGCGAGGCGTGAAAGCCACTGGCATCCACACGCTCTGGTCCGTCGAGGGGCGCGTCGTCTACTTCCGCAAGCTCAAGGAGCTCAAGGGACAGGACAGCCTCTACGTCGCCTCAGCCGTGGCCGCGGGCCTCCTGGCGGGCCGCTTCGAGGAGACCACGGGCGAAATCGAGGTCATCGACTTCCGCAACCCGCGCTTCGTCTGTCAGCCCAGGCTCCTGCGGGTCTACTGACCCAGCGGCCCCCCATTGGCTCGACTCGGGCGGGGGGACTAGGCTGTGCGGCCATGGCTCGCCGCAAGAAGGCTGATGAGATAGCCGATCGCGTCCGCAACCTGCTTGCAATGGACGCCGCCGGCATCATGCGCCGGCTGGAAGCTCGGCGTGACGAGATGTTCGCCCTCTTCTCGCGCCTGCGCAGTCGAGAGCCGCTGCTCGACACCATCGCCTCGCGCTACGCCGACGGCGCGTTCGAACAGCTCATCCACCTTCCGGAGCAGGAACAGGCCGTCATCGACCGGTACTACAGCAACCTGGACGAGCTGCGCTGGTACTTCACGTACACCGAGGACATGCCCGGCACCGCGCAGGTGAACTTCATCAAGCTGCACAAGCGGCTGGAGGAGGCGTACCGAGTGTTGGTGGTGACACTCGGCCCCCCTGCCTCCGCGGATGGCGCACGAGTCGTCGACGTCGAGGTCCTCAGCCGAGAGGACAAAGAGAGCGTCCCGGAGAAGACCCTGGTCCGGCGCGCGCTCCCCAGGCAGCGCCGCGCATCACCGGGCTGAAACGCGGCGGGCACGGCACTCAGGCCACATGGGCCTGGAGCACTTCCTCGGCGTCAATAGGCGCTTCCGAGCGCTCACGAGGCGCGAGCTTCCGCATGGAGGCCTTGCCCACCACCACGTCGATCATCTTCCGCACGCGCGTCCAGACACTCTCCTGCACGTAGGGGATGCCGTACTTCTCGCAGAGGGCTCGGACCTTCGGTTGCGCCTCGCGGTACTTGAGCATCGGCAGGTCGGGCCAGATGTGGTGTTCAATCTGGTAGTTGAGCCACAGGTGCGCGAAGTCGTTCAGGTCTCCGCCCGTCCGGTAGTTCGCGCTGCCGATGACCTGCTGCACGTAGCGCTCGCCCTTGTTCGCGGGCTTGTCGTCGAAGCGGTACAGGTCCTCGCCGGTGTGGTTGGGACCGACCACCAGGAAGGTGTGGACGCTGGTAAGCACGTCCGCCAGCAACGAGTTGCAGAACGCGCTGAACGCGGCCCACGGGCCGATGACGAGGAACAGCGCGGGGAAGAGCACGAACTGGACGGCGGCATACGGCAGGTAGCACTGGAGCAGGAGTTCCTTCCACTCGGCGCCCGTGAGGGCCCCACCGTCACGGCGGCCCTTGCGGCGCAGGGCGCTCAGCGTCTCGGGGGCGTAGTACGAGGCGCGCCAGGTGAGCGCCAGCAGCGTGAGCTGGATGTAGCGCAGCGCTAGCGGCCGGGACGGGTTGCGCAGCGTGCCTTCGGCGTTGCGCTCCAGGAGGTCCGGGTCCGCGTCCTCACCGGTGTGCGAGTGGTGCAGGACGTTGTGCTCGAAGACCCAGGCCTCGGGCAGCATCCAGTCGAGCCAGTCGAGGTAGCGCCGGCCGCCCTTGGCGAAGCCCTTGCCAGTGCGTGACGCGGGCAGCCCCGGGACGCGGTCATAGCCTCGGTGTCCCACGTGGTGCATGAGGAGCCAGCGCGTGGAGCGGCCCAGGCTGAGCGCGGCGGCGCTGAAGGGATTGGGGGCGAGCCAGCAGGTGGCGATGCCGAGCAGCGTGCCCACACGGCCCCAGCGCTCGATTTTACGAAGGTGCTTCGCGTCCGCTTCCCCCAGGTTCGCGTCGAGTTCCTTCCGCAACGCCTTCAGCTCTCGGTGGAAACCCTCCACGTCCACGGTCGCGGGATTGAAGGCGGGGGGCAAGGACGACGACATGCGGCGGGCTCCTCGGACGAGGCGTCAGACGGGGGGACGGAGCAACGCGTCAAAGGGTAGCCGCCAGAGAGGGGCCCGGGAAGCGTTTCCGACCACCCTGCCCTAGCCTGCACCTACCATGTGGGGCCTGGCCCCACGGCCAGAAGGCAGGACTCCTCGGGCCCCAGCGAAACTCCCTGCCCGGCAGGGTCAAATCCCAATGCGGTGTCAATGCCGACCTTGACGCCAGACATTGTGGATGCCTGGTGTTTGGGAATCGGGAGCGCGCTGCGTTAGCGTCAGCGTCCCGTGGCGACCCGCCACGCGGACTCTGGGGGAATGACATGGGCCTTGGTGAGGATTTGCGACTTCTCTCGGAGCAGGTCCGGAAGCGTCAGGCGTTCATCAAGGGCGAAGAGGCCACGAAACAAGCCCTCATCCTCCCCTTCATTCAAGCGCTCGGCTACGACATCTACGACCCCACGGAGACGCAGCCCGAATACGTCGCTGACTTCGCCAAGAAGCGCGGGGGCGTCATGGAGAAGGTCGACTACGCACTGCACCTGAAAGGGCAGCCGGCCCAGTTCATCGAGTGCAAGGCCACGGATGCCGCTCCGGAAGACCATGATGGCCAGCTCGCCCGCTACTTCAATGCCACGCCTTCCGTGCGCATCGGGGTGGTGACGAATGGCATTCGCTACCGGTTCTTCACCGACCTTCAGTCTCCCAATGTGATGGATGCGGTGCCCTTCCTGGAGTTCAACGTCCTCGCGTTCACCGACCGGGACGTGGAGCTGCTCCGTCCTTTCACCAAGGAGTTCTTCGACGCGACATCCATCCAGGGCCACGCGGAGGAAATCATCTTCGTGGGCAAGGTGACGGCACTCATCAACGAGCTGCTCCGAAACCCTTCGGAGAGCTTCGTCCGGTTCCTACTGGCCGAGGTCGAGCTGGTCTCGGGGCGCGTCACGCGCAGCGTCGTCGAGCGGTTCGTTCCCATCGTCAAGAAGTCCATCCAGACGACCCTGCTGGACATGATGACGAAGTCCATCCAGCAGGAGATCGCCCAGAACTCGCCTCCCCCGCCGACCGTCACGGCGATTCCGGCGGAAGCCCTCCAGCGCGCCGCGGAGGCCAGCGAAGCACCCGGCGTCGCCCAGGTCGAGACGACCGAGGTGGAACTGGAGATCTTCCGGATCGTCCAGCGCATGTGTTCCGAATCCGCGCTCAGGCAATCCATCAGCTACAAGGATTCGACGACCTACTTCGGCATCAACCTGGGCAAGGTGACGTCCTGGTTCCTGCGTGCCTTCACCAACGGGAAGAAGAAGTCCCTGGTGACGAGACTCCCGCTGGAGCAGGCCGCGATGCTGTCCCCTGGCTTCGAGGTCGAGTCGGCGCCGGATGGCATCGGCAAGAGCCGCGTCTACTTCAATGCGGCCACAGACATCGAGAAGCTCCGCTCCTTGGTCCTGGTCGCCTATGAAGAAGAGGCACGGCGCCAGAGCAGCTCCCCCGTCGACGGAGGTGGCTCCACCTCCGAATCCGCTTCCGGAGCCTGAAGCGTCGGAGCAGCGCACCGCACATGTCAGCAGAATCCACTGAACGACTGGAATCGCTTGATGCGCTCGTCCACGCGTTGAGCATGGGGCGCAAGAAGATCGCGCTTCTCGTGGGATCTGCCCTGTCCATGGCAGACAAGCCCGGGGCCCCTGGAGTCCCCGGCACCACCGAGATGCTCAAGGTCGCCCAACGGGCAGTCGGCACCGAACTCCAGGCGAAGTTCGAGGCCGCCATCGCCCAGGATGACGGCACCCAGAAGTACCAGCATGCCATGCGATTCCTGCTGAAGTGGCATGATCAGCAGACCGTCAACCAGGTCGTCCGCGAGGCCGTGCTTCAATCGCGGCTCGACCCAGCCGCCAGCGGCGTACGGCCCGATCAGGAGCTTGATCGGGACACGCCCGGATGGGCCCCTCCAGCGGCAACGCGGGATCTCGGCAGGCTGGTCGTCGCACATCGCGACCGCTTCGGGCCCATCCTGACCACGAACTTCGACCCACTGCTCACCATCGCCATTCGCCAGGCCGGCGGCCGAGTCTCCCAGACCATCCTTCATGCGGACGGGCGCCTGGATGCGGTCAGAACCGAAAGCGATGACCACGCTATCGTGCACCTGCACGGATACTGGAACGGCGCGGATACGCTCCACACCAAGGCTCAGTTGACCCAGGAGCGAAACCACCTCAAAGCCTCCATCCACACGCTCCTTCGCGAGTACACGCTCCTCGTCGTCGGGTACGGAGGATGGGACGACATCATCACTCGCGCCCTCGCGGAGTGTGGTTACGACACCCTCGCGAATGTCGACATCGTCTGGGCTTTCTACGAGTCAAAACCGGAAGAGATACAACATCGATACAAGCGGCTCTTCTCAAGCATAAGCTCGCTCTATGGCCGCGGGTGGTTTCGCGAGTACGGAGGCATCAACTGCCACGTGCTTTTCAAGGCCCTACATGACGCCATGGACCGTCGCGTGGGCGTCTCGACTCGGCCCGCCCTCCCCATCGTCGCTTCAGCACCACCTGCCCCGTCCAGCCCGACGATAGGCGACCGGGGAGCCGTTCTGCCCGCGCCTCCCCATGCGCCCTCCGTGCCCAGCCCCGCGCCTGAAGCTACGGTGAAGCGTCCCCGCAAGGCGCGCTCGGTCAAGGCAGCCAAAGACGCGACGCCTCCTCCTGAGTCCCGGCCACACACAGCCTGGCTCCTGGCGAGTCTGGCACTGGTCGGGGTGGTGGGAACCCTGGGCCATGAGTGGGTGACGCGTGCCCCTGAACGAAGCCCTCAAGGAGACCGGCCTGGGACCGGGCTCGACCCTGTCGTCCGGCAGCCCGCCAGGGTCGCACCTCCGCCACGTACCGAGAGCCCCATCACTCTCGCCCCAGTCCCCTTCGGTCCGCCCGCTACCCTGGAGGCATTGCGAACGCAGAATCGAGTCAGGCTCCTGGTGCGAAGTCCCCAGGGAATCCGAACGTCGGAGATGCCCGACAGAAGCTACGCATTCGTGTCCCTGGACCAAGCCTATCTGCTGCGCTCGGCCAGAATCCTCGAGAAGTCCTCGGCGGAGGCGTTCGAGATTCATCACCTCCAGGGCGACGCGTTCTGCCTGGTGGGCTACGTGCAACCGACCACTGCCAAGGCGCTGGACATGGGCCGTCCGGTCAATGTCGTCATGTCGCCCAGGGCCACTGCGGACAGAAATCAGGTCGTCAGCATCCCCTTCAAGCGAATCGTCACCATCGAATCCAGGACAGACAATGGACGAAGGGTCCTGCTCCTCAATCTCGAGGAGAGCGGCCGTCAGGCGATTTGGGGGCCCTGACGTCCCACCAATTCTCAAACTTTCAACGAAGCTCTTCCTCTTCAAATCCATCCATGTACAGAACCCTGGTCGTCGTCGTCCTGGCAACGCTACTCATCGGAGCAGACGAAGGCGGTTGCGGAGACTCCTCCGACCCCGTGCCACTTCCCCTGGTGGAATGCACACCCGACTCATGCACGGGATGCTGCCAGGGCACCACCTGCATCGCGGGCACCGCCACGAGCGCATGCGGAAACAGTGGTGTCTTCTGCTCGGCATGCCTCGGCCTGACCATCTGCAATGTCGAGCGCCGTGAGTGTGAGGTGGACTCCGCCGCTCTCATCGCCATCCAACCCACCCAGGCAGTCCTCTCTCCCCGAGACCCGACTGACGACAGCGACTGGGACCTGGACGGCTCCGTCCCCGACGTTGTCGTCGAGCTTCGCTGTCCGAATCCTGGCGGCGAACCGCTGGTCACTCGCACACCCGAGATCTCCAGCCTGACTCCTCAGTGGACCACGGGCGGCTGCAGCGTGTCGGCGGAGCTGCTGCTCACCCACCCCATTGAAATCAAGGTCTTCGACATCGACACCCTGTTCGACGACGAGGTCGCGACGCTCAGCCATACCCTGACGCGCGAAGAGCTCAAGGTAGGAACGATCTCCGTGTCCATGTCTCCTGCCATCAACTCGCTGACACTGACCTTCACACGGGCGCGTTGAGCCGAACTCCACGGCCCTCAGCGCCGCATACCCCACGATTGTCTTTCAGCCCGCCAAACTCCGCTAGACGGACTCTGCCTCTAAAACCCGCATGGGAGAGCCGATGCGCGGAGGCATCAACGCAAACGGCCCCGCTCCCACGGGGGAACGGGGCCGTTCGGAACATCCCGAAGCGCGTCCTACCGCCGAGTCTTGCCCGGCACCGTGCTGGTGATGCCCAGGTACTCCTGCAGCGGCTTCACATCCAGGTCCGTGCGCTTGAGTGCCTCCAGCGCGCCCACCGCCATGCGCGCCGCCTGCACCGTCGTGTAATACGGCACCGAGTGCATCAATGCCTCACGGCGGATGGAGAAGCTGTCGGAGATCTCCTGCTTGCCGAAGGTCGTGTTGATGACCAACACAATCTCCCCATCGACAATCTTGTCGACGATGTTCGGCCGGCCCTCCTTCACCTTCTGCACCACCTGCGCGTCGATTCCCTTCGTCGCCAGGTACTTGTGCGTCCCCGCCGTCACGATGAGCGAGAAGCCCATGGACCGCAGCCGCCGCGCCAGGTCCACCACCGCCGGCTTGTCGTCATCCTTGACCGAGATGAACACCTTGCCGCTCTTGGGCAGCTTCACCCCCGCCGCCAACTGGCTCTTGGCGAAGGCCGTCGCGTAGTCCTGCGCCAGCCCCATCACCTCGCCCGTGGACTTCATCTCGGGCCCGAGAATCACGTCCACGCCCGCGAAGCGCGCGAAGGGGAACACGCTCTCCTTCACCGCCACGTGCCGCATCTCCGGCTCCTGCGTCGCGTTGAGCTCCTTCAGCGTCTTGCCCACCATGCACAGCGCGGCGATCTTCGCCATCGCCACGCCCGTGGCCTTCGAGATGAACGGCACCGTGCGGCTCGCACGCGGGTTCACTTCCAGGATGTAGATGGTCTTCCCCTGGATGGCGAACTGCACGTTCATCAGGCCCACCACGCCCAACTCCCGCGCGAGCGCGATGGCCTGGTCCTTCATCCGCTCCACCAGGTCCGGCGGCAGCGAGTGCGGCGGCAGCGTCGCCGCCGCGTCACCCGAGTGCACACCCGCCTCCTGGATGTGCTCCAGCACCCCGCCAATCATCACCGCACCCGTCCGGTCCGCGACCAGGTCCAGGTCCACCTCAATCGCGTCCTTCAGGAAGCGATCAATCAGCACCGGATGCTCGGGAGACGCACTCACCGCCTCGCGCATGTACCGCTCCAGGCTGGACGCGTCGTACACCGTCTCCATCGCGCGCCCACCCAGCACGTACGAGGGACGCACCATCACCGGGTAGCCGATGCGCTCGGCCACCTTGAACGCCTCCGCGTGGCTGCGCGCCACCCCGTTCTCCGGCTGCGTCAGCCCCAGCTTCTCGATGAGCGTGCTGAAGCGCTCGCGGTCCTCCGCCCGGTCGATGGCGTCCGGCGACGTGCCGAGAATCGGCAGGCCCGCCTTCTCCAGCGGCACGGAGATGCGCAACGGCGTCTGGCCGCCGAACTGGACGATGGCGCCCACCGGCTTCTCGCGCTGCGAGACCTCCAGCACGTCTTCAATCGTCAGCGGCTCGAAGTAGAGCCGGTCCGACGTGTCGTAGTCCGTGGACACCGTCTCCGGGTTGCAGTTGACCATCACCGTCTCGTACCCGGCCTCGCGCAGCGCGAAGGCCGCGTGCACGCACGCGTAGTCGAACTCGATGCCCTGACCGATGCGGATGGGCCCGCTGCCCAGGATGAGCACCTTCTGGCGGTCCGTCGGCGGCGCCTCGTCCTCTTCCTCGTAGGTCGAGTACAGGTACGGCGTGAAGGCCTCGAACTCCGCGGCGCACGTGTCCACCCGCTTGAACACGGGACGGATGTTGCGCGCGTGCCGGTGCGCCCGCACCTCCTCCTCCGGGTAGCCGAGCAGCTTGCCCAGGTACTTGTCGGAGAAGCCGTGCGCCTTCGCCTGCCGGAGCACCTCGTCCGGGAGCTGATCCAACCGGCCGTACTCCTGGATGGACTGGCCCTCGCGAACCAGCATCTCGATGTAGCGCAGGAACCACGGGTCGATGTTGGACAGCGCGTTCACGTCCTCCACCGTCAGGCCCTCGCGGAACGCCTGGGCCACGAACCAGGGCCGCTCCGGGCGCGGAATCCGCAGCGCCTCGCGCAGCACCTTCTCGCGCTCCTCCTTCTCCACGGGCAGCTCGGGCGGCTCCAGCCCCACCCGCCCCAACTCCATGGAGCGCAGCGCCTTCATGTACGCCTCGGGGAAGGTCCGGCCAATGGCCATCACCTCGCCCACCGAGCGCATGCTCGTGGTCAGCGTCCGGTCCGCGTGCGGGAACTTCTCGAAGTTGAAGCGCGGAATCTTCACCACCACGTAGTCCAGCGTCGGCTCGAACGAGGCCGGCGTGTCACGGGTGATGTCGTTGCGCAGCTCGTCCAGCGTGTAGCCCAGCGCCAGCTTCGCGGCGATCTTCGCGATGGGATACCCCGTCGCCTTCGACGCCAGCGCGCTGGAGCGCGACACGCGCGGGTTCATCTCGATGACCACCATGCGGCCATCTTTCGGATGGATGCCGAACTGGATGTTCGAGCCACCCGTCTCGACGCCAATCTCCCGGATGATGGCCAGCGACGCCTGCCGCATCCGCTGGTACTCGCGGTCCGTCAGCGTCTGCGCGGGCGCCACGGTGATGGAGTCACCCGTGTGCACGCCCATCGGGTCCAGGTTCTCAATCGAGCAGACGATGATGACGTTGTCCGCCGTGTCGCGGACCACCTCCAGCTCGTACTCCTTCCAGCCGAGCACGCTCTCCTCCACGAGGATGGTGGAGTTGGGGCTCGCCTTCAGGCCCGAGCGGCAGATGCTCTCGAACTCCTCGCGGTTGTAGGCGATGCCACCGCCGGTGCCGCCGAGCGTGAACGAGGGACGGATGATGGCCGGGAAGCCAATCTCCTCCACCAGCGCCATCGCCTCCGTCAGCGTCGTCGCGTAGCCGCTCTTCGGCAGCGCCACGCCAATCTTCTGCATGGCCGCCTTGAAGAGCTTCCGGTCCTCCGCCTTGTTGATGGCCTCCAGCGAGGCGCCAATCAGGCGCACCCCGTACTTCTCCAGGATGCCCTGCTCGGCCAGGGCCTTGGCCAGGTTGAGCGCCGTCTGACCTCCCATCGTCGGCAGCAGCGAGTCCGGCCGCTCGGCGGCGAGGATGCGCTCCGCCACTTCCACGGTGATGGGCTCGATGTAGGTGCGAAAGGCGAATTCTGGGTCGGTCATCACCGTGGCGGGGTTGCTGTTGAGCAGCACCACCTCCACGCCTTCATCCCGGAGAGCCTTGATGGCTTGAGTACCGGAGTAGTCGAACTCGACGGCCTGGCCGATGACAATCGGGCCCGAGCCAATCACCAGAACCTTGCGGATATCGGTACGCTTAGGCATCGGGGCGCCCCAATACCAACGTCTGACTCCGCATGCACGGATGTTATGTGGCACGTGACGTCCGTCCGCCCGGACGCCCGGTTTCCACAGCCGACTCCCAGACGCCCGGTGCCCAGGCTCTGCTACGCTCCGCCCGTCCTCGGAGGTCGCATGCGTCGCTGGTCCCTGGCCCTCATCCTCTCCCTCTCCGCGCCCGCGCTCGCGCTCGCCCAGGCGCCGGAGACTCCCGAGCCCGCCGCCGCGCCGCCCGCCCAGGCGCCCGCCTCCTCGGCCCCCGTGAAGGCCGAGCCCCCTCCCGCCCCGACCCCCAAGCCCGTCGAGGCCGCGCCCACCCCGTCCCAGCCCGCCGCCGAGACGACGCCTCCCCCCGCGCCCAAGCCCGCCGTGGAGAAGGCTCCTGCCCCCAAGCCCGCCGCGGAGACGACGCCTCCCGCGCCCAGGCCCACCGCGGAGAAGGCCCCCGCGCCCAAGCCCGCGGCAGCGGCCACGCCGCCACCCGCCCAGCCCATGGCGCCGCCCACGACGGCCGCCCTGCCACCGCAAGCCCAGCCCAAGGCCGACCTCGCGCTGCCCCCGCCCGTTCCGGATGAGGGACCGGTGTCGGCGACAGAAGTGAAGATGCGCGACATCCAGACGAGCGCGCGCTTTCTCTTCCAGTGCCTGCTGACGGGCGACGTGCGCAGCACCGCCAACGAGCTGTTCTACCCGTTCCAGCTCGAGGAGAAGCGCTTCGGCACACCCGAGGAGCTGGTGGCCGCATGGGTGAAGCAGCTGCGCCTCAAGCGCACGGACCTGGTCACCCTCTTCGACGTGGAGGTGATGACGCTGGAGGCGATGGAGAAGAAGTACGGCAAGGCCCCCGCCCGGCTCGGGCTGGACCTGCGCAACATGAAGGACATCTGGGTCGCCGTGGGCAATCTCTCCGGCCGCGCCGGTGTCTTCGTCTACAAGCCGTACGGCGACGAGCACCGCGCCTTCGCCTACACGGACTGAGCCTCACCCCGGCGACACCCTCTGGGGGACGCCGGGGCTCGAAGCCGGGGTTTCAGCGCAGCGCCTGGACCAGCTCGCCCAGCCGCGTAAGCCCCTTGCCGAGCACCTCGCGCGAGGTGGCGAAGCTCATGCGGATGTACCCCTCCGCGCCGAACGGGTCTCCCGGCACGGCGGCCACGCGGAAGTCGTCGAGGAGGATCTCCGACAGCTGCAGGGAGCCAGTCACGGCCTTGCCCTTGTAGGGCCGCCCGTAGAGACCCCGGACGTCCGCGAGCGCGTAGAAGGCGCCCTCCGGCATCCGGCACCGCACCCCGTCCAGCGCGTTGAGGCCGCCCACGAAGAAGTCCCGGCGCGCGCGGTACTCCGTCACCATCATCGCGATGGTGTCCGGCGGCCCCTGCAGCGCCGCCAGCGCGGCCTTCTGGCCAATGGACGAAGCGTTGGAGGTGGACTGGTCCTGCACCAGCTGCATCGCGGACAGTACCGGCCGGGGCCCCGCCGCGTAGCCCATGCGCCAGCCCGTCATGGAGTACGCCTTGCTCATCCCGTTGACGACCACCAGCCGGGGCACCAGGTCCGGCGCCACATCACTGATGCCCAGCCGCTCGCCTGTGTAGAGGAGCTTCTCGTAGATGTCGTCCGTGACGATGAGGCAGTCATGGCCGCGCACGGCGTCGGCGATGCCCTCCAGCGCCGCGCGCGAGTACACCGCGCCCGTGGGGTTGCCCGGGCTGTTGATGATGACGGCGCGCGTGCGCGGCGTGAGCGCGCGGCGGATGGCGTCCGGGTCCGGCGCGAAGCCGTCCTCCTCGCGCGTGGCGACGATGACGGGCGTGGCACCCGCCAGCCGCACCATGTCCGGATAGCTGACCCAGTACGGCGAAAAGATGAGGACCTCATCGCCCTCGTCCAGCACCGCCTGGCAGAAGTTGTAGAGCGCCTGCTTGCCACCGGACGTGACGAGCACCTGCTCCGGCGTGAAGCGCAGCCCGTTGTCGCGCTCCAGCTTGCGGCAGATGGCCTCGCGCAGCTCGGGGATTCCCGCCGTGGCCGTGTACTTCGTGAAGCCGGCCTTCAGCGCGTCGATGGCCGCCTGCTTGATGTAGTCCGGGGTGTCGAAGTCCGGCTCGCCGGCCGCCAGGGCCACCACGTCCACGCCTTGAGCCGCGAGCGCCTTGGCGCGGGAGTTGAGAGCGAGCGTTGGAGACGGCTTGATGGCCTGGAGCCGACGGGCGAGTTTCATGCGCGAATGCGTAGCGCGGCGGCGCCGGCCCGACAAGTGCCGCGAAGGGGGCTACGTCTTCCGCGCGAACTTCGCCTTCAGGGCCTCGTGCACGTTGGGCGGAACCAGCCCCGTGACGTCACCGTTGAAAGAGGCGACTTCCCGCACGAGCTGGGAGGAGATGTAGAAGTAGTCCTCCCCGGTCATCATGAAGACAGTCTCCACCGTGGGCGCCAGCTTGCGGTTCATGTTGGCGAGCTGGAACTCGTATTCGAAGTCCGACACCGCCCGGAGCCCCCGGACGATGACGCTCACCCCCCGGCGCTTGACGTAGTCCACCAGGAGACCGTGGAAGGCGTCGACCTCCACCCTCGGGTCCTTCACGGCGTCGCGAATCAAGTCGCGTCGCTCGTCCTCGGTGAAGAGCGGGGTCTTCTTCGGGTTCACCGCGATGGCGACAATGACCTTGTCGAACATCTTCAGGCTGCGCTGAATGAGGCTCAGGTGCCCGTTGGTGAGCGGATCGAACGAACCTGGGTAGATGGCGACCGGCATGTGACAGGGAGTCTCGAACGGCCCCGGATGCCGGTCAAGCAATGGTCAGGGCGCCCGGTAGAAGCTCACCAGGGTGTCCCCGAACCGACGCTGGTCCTCCAGGGTCAACCCCGCATGGGCATCCGGGGCATTCTCCCGCTTGTCGTGCTCCACCACGAGCATTCCGCCCGGCGAAAGCAGCGCCGCCCCCGTCACCCCGTCCAGCACCGTCTCGACGACGCGCGCGGCATAGGGCGGGTCCGCGAAGATGAGCTCGAAGCGCTCGTTGCGCCGCTGCAGGAACGCGAGCGCCCGGACCACCGGCTGGGCGAGCAGCTCCACCTGGCTCGTGAAGCCCAGCCCGTCCGTGTTCTGCCGACAGAGGGCCTGGGCCTCCCGGTCCTGGTCCACCAGCACCACGTTCCCCGCGCCCCGGGACAGGGCCTCCAGGCCCAGCGCGCCGGTACCCGCGTACAGGTCCAGGACTTTCTGCCCGTCCAGGAACTGGCCCAGCACGTTGAAGATGGTCTCCCGGACACGGTCCGCCGTGGGGCGGATGTGAAGCGATGTGGACTTGGGGCCGGCAATGGCCCGGCCCTTCGCGGAGCCTGAGACGATTCGCATGGCGGCCCTTCTACACCGCGCGGCGGCTACTCGCCCCGGTTCTCCGCGAGGAAGCGCATGACGGAGCCGCCCGTGCCCACCGCGCCCAGCGCGGCGAAGACCTCCGACGCCTCCGCGAACGACAGCGCCTCCAGTCGCTCCCTCGCCTTCGGCTCCAGGGGCGGCAGGCTGTCCTCCAGCACGCTCAGCAGCTCTCCGGCCGCCACACCCGAGGCCGCCGACTTCTCCTCCACGCTCGCGCGGATGTCCGCGGACCAGGAGCCCAGCGCGAGCCGCTCGAAGGGGCCCACGCAGTCCACCTTGCGAGCACCGGCCGCGACATACGTCGGCAGCGTCCGGGGGAAGCCCTCGCGCACGTCGCCCACGCAGACCGCCGCGCCGTACTCCGCGGCCAGGTCCACCACGGAGCGCAGCATGCCCACGTCCGGCTCGCCGCCGCCCAGGTCCCGCTCCGAGACTCGCACGAAGCGCACCGGCACCTTCCACTGCTTGAGCCCCTCCAAGAGCGTGCGGTACGCGTCCAGGAGGCCGCCATTCGCCGGGGCCGGGGCGCTCAGCTCCAGGGACAGCTCGCGCTCCGTCACGGGGCCCACCAGAGCGTTGACGGCCTCCACGGCGGCGTAGGAGTCCAGCCGCGACAGGTCCAGCGACACCAGCGAGAAGCCCGCGTCCACCACCCGGAAGATGCCCTCGCGCAGCGGACCGAGCGAGTCCTCGTCCGCCGTCGTCACCCGCACGGGGCCCGCCTGGAGGAACAGGGGCCGCGAGTGCTCCGCCTCCATCGCGGCCTCGTGTACCGCGGCGACGAAGCGCTCCGCCGCGCCCCGGTCCGCCGTGGGGTGGGGACACGCCAGTCCGAGCACCGCGTCCTCGGAGCGCGCCGCGCGCAGCAGTCCGGGCAGGGCGCCCTTCGCCTGCACCGGCAGGCAGGGCAGCGCCACGGGGACGCGCTCCAGCGCGCGCAGAGGCTCACGCGGGTTGAGCAGCGGAATGCGAGAGCCCGGGCCCACTCGGGCCACCGTGTTGCCGGGTCGCAATGACAGCACCTTGTCCAGCACGCTCATGGGGCGCGGAGAATCGTCCGCCCGCTGGGCCCAGCGCAAGGTGAAGCTTGAGGGAGCGTCCGTTGCGCTACGCGGCCCCCACCCACGAGGGCAGGTCGGCGAGCGCCCGCTCTCAATGCACCTCGCCCAGATGGGCGTAGGTCTCGCTCTCTATCTGGATGGTGGTGTGGTCGATGCCGAACCTGTCGAACAGGTCATGCTTCACCGCCGAGAGAATCTCGTCGTTGTTGCAGACCATGGGGTCCAGCACCACCAGGTGCGCGGACAGCGCGTACACGCCGCTGGAGATGGTCCACACGTGCAGGTCATGCACCGCCGTCACGCCGGGCACGCGCAGGAGCAACTCCTTCACCTGCGGCATGTCCACGTGCGAGGGCACCGCCTCCATCAGCACGTCCACCGCGTCGCGCACCAGCCGCACCGCGCCCACCACGATGACCACCGAGATGACCGCGGAGATGATGGCGTCCACCACGAACCAGCCGGTCAGCGCCATGATGCCCGCGCCAATCAGCACGCCCACCGAGGACAGCGTGTCCCCGAGCACGTGCAGGAACGCCCCCCGGACATTCATCGAATGCGTGCGGTGCAGGAAGCCCAGCGCGCCCAGGTTCGCGAAGAGGCCCACCGTGGCCACCACCGCCATGGGCCCCAGCTTCACCGGCGTGGGCGTCTGGAAACGCTCCCAGGCCTCGAAGAGGATGAAGCCGGTGATGCCCAGGAGCAGCACGCCGTTGAGCAGCGCGCTCAAAATCTCCATCCGGTAGTAGCCGTACGTCTTCTTCACGTCCGCCGGCTTGCCCGCGAACCACAGGGCGACGAGGCTCAGCCCCAGCGCGGACACGTCCGTCAGCATGTGGCCCGCGTCCGACATCAGGGCCAGCGACTGCGTCAACCAGCCCCCCACCGCCTCCGCCAGGGCGATGGTCGCCGTCAGGACGAGCGCGAAGATGAGCCGCGTGCGGTCCTTGCGTCGCTCCTCCGCCACCCCACCCTTCCGGGGGCCGTGCCCATGCCCGTGCCCATGGTGATGATGACCGTGGTCATGCCCGTGGTCGTGGTCATGCCCATGCCCTGCCCCGCCGCGAGTGTGAGTGGAGGTAGTCACGGGAGAGAGAAGTGCGGATACAGCCCGGTCCTGAGGTATGAGAAGTGAGAAACGCGATTCCGACGGCCCGGTTCCCTCCCCGGTGCGCGGGCCGGACGGAGGTAGGGATGGACTTCGAGAAGCACCAGAGCCTGCACACCATCATCATGCTGAGAGATGTCATCCGCAAGTGGTGGCAGATGGAGCTCTCCTTCGCGGATCGGCATGGCGTGGTGCACGAGTGGCAGCGTGGGGACATTGCCCCGCCCCCCAATCCGTTCTGCCGAATCTCCCTCTTCTCGAAGGAAGGCCTGCGGCGCTGCAGCCAGTCGGTCCGGGTGCTGCACGAGAAGTTCCGGGGCAACAAGAAGGTGCGCCGCTCGCTCTTCCACGACTGCCACCTCAACTTCAGCATCGTGGGCGCGCCGCTCTACGTGGACAACGAGTACGCGGGCTGTCTCTTCGTGGAGGGCTTCGCCCGGCAGATGCTCAACGCGCGCGACGTGGAGGTGCTGCGCTCGCGGCTGCTCCAGTTCGCGCCGCCGTTCTCCGACCTGGACCGCGCCGACGAGCGCGTGCCCGTCCTGGACGGCTCGGAGCTGGCGAAGCTGTCGGACCTGCTGGAGTTCGCGGCGCAGGAGATCGCCACCCACGAGTCGGAGCTGGCGCGGCGCGAGGAGCAGGCCCCGCCCCCGTCCCCCGAGGCGCTGGAGCGCTACCGCTTCGAGAAGATCATCGGCCGCTCCGGGCCGATGATGGAGATCTTCCGGCTGATGGAGAAGGTGGCCAACTCCGACTCCACCGTCCTCATCAACGGCGAGTCGGGCACGGGCAAGGAGCTGGTGGCGCGGGCCATCCATCACAACGGTCCGCGCAAGGACCAGCCGTTCGTGGTGCAGAACTGCTCGGCCTTCAACGACAACCTGCTGGAGAGCGCCCTCTTCGGCCACACGCGCGGCGCCTTCACCGGCGCGCTGCGCGACAAGAAGGGCCTGTTCGAGGTGGCCGACGGCGGCACCTTCTTCCTGGATGAAGTGGGCGACATGTCCCCCGCCCTCCAGGTGAAGCTCTTGCGCGTGCTCCAGGAAGGCACCTTCCTGCCCGTGGGTGGCACGCACCACAAGGAGGTCAACGTCCGCGTCGTCGCCGCCACGCACAAGGACCTGGGCGAGCTGGTGAAGCGGGGCGAGTTCCGCGAGGACCTCTTCTACCGCATCAACGTCATCCGCCTGCAGCTCCCGCCGCTGCGCGAGCGCCGCGATGACCTGCCCGTCCTCATCGACCACTTCCTGCGCAAGCACCACCGCGAGGGCCAGCGCACCCGAGGGCTGTCCACCGAGGCCCTGGCCATCCTCGGCGCCTACGCGTGGCCGGGGAACATCCGCGAGCTGGAGAACGAAATCGAGCGGCTGCTCGTGCTCGGCGGAGACCTGGAGATGCTGCCCGCGGAGCTCTTGTCCAGCCGCATCCGCGACGCCGTCGTCCCCGGCGGAGGGCCGTTCATCCCCCCGCGCGCCCACGGCCGGCTGCACGAGGCGGTGGAGGCGCTGGAGCGGGAGATGATTCACCAGGGCCTGTTGCGCACGCGCAACAACAAGAGCCGCCTGGCGCGGGAGCTGGGCATCAGCCGCTCCAACCTCATCTTGAAGATCGCCCGCTACGGCTTGGACAGGGGCCTGCCCGAGGACGACGAGGCGGAGGCGGAGGCATGAGCGCGCAGGCCGTCTACTTCCATCAGGACTTCCTGCACGTCCCGGACGGCGCGGAGCTGTACTACCAGGTCACCGGCGACGGTGAGCCGGGCGTGGTGCTGTGCGACGGGCTGGGCTGTGACGGCTTCGCCTGGAAGTACCTGGCGCCCTACCTCTCACGGCGCCACCGAGTGCTGCGCTGGCACTACCGAGGCCACGGCCGCTCCGGCATCCCCGAGGACCGCGAGCGCATCGGGATGCTGTACACCTGCGATGATTTGCAGCGGGTGATGGACGCGGCGGGGATGGAGCGCGCCGTCCTCTTCGGCCACTCCATGGGGGTGCAGGTGGCGCTGGAGTTCCACCGCCGCTACGCCAGCCGCGTGCAGGGCCTGGTGCTGTTGTGTGGCAGCTACGGCAACCCACTGGACACCTTCCACGACTCCACCGTCCTCAAGAAGATGTTCCCCACCCTTCGCCGGGTGGTGGAGCGCTTCCCCGAGCAGTCCGCCCGGCTCATCCACGCGGCGCTGCGCACGGAGCTGGCGGTGCAGCTCGCCATCTCCCTGGAGATGAATCGCGAGCGCATCGCCCGGAACGACCTGGCGCCGTACTTCGAGCACCTGGCCCGCATGGACCCCGTCGTCTTCGTGCGGACGCTCGACTCGCTGTCCGAGCACTCCGCCTGGGACCACCTGCTGCACGTGGACGTCCCATCCCTCGTCGTCGCCGGCGAGCGCGACAAGTTCACCCCCGGCTGGTTGTCCCGGAAGATGGCCGCCCGGATTCCCGACGCCGAGCTGGTCCTCATCCCCGACGGCACCCACACCGCCCCCCTGGAGGCCCCGGGGCTGGTCGAGGTCCGCATCGAACGCTTCCTCCGCGAGCGGCTGGGCATGCCTTCCACCCCCGGCTCCCTGGGCGGCAAGGCCTGGAATTCCTCCCCAGTGGGTTCCTGAGGGTGACGCCCGGGTGACGAGATGCCCCGGATACCCGGCCTTTACCCTGTCGGGCGGGGTGTACCCCCTGGCTGAACGTCCGGGGAGCATCCGCGCTCATTGCAGGAGCCGCACTCACGGCATATAAGCCCCCGCCTTCCGGGTTCCGGTGGGGATCGGGAGACCTGTCCACAACGCGGCTTCCCCCCCGCCATTCACCTCAGTTTGGTTCGTATGATTCCTCGCGAAAACATCCGTAACGTCGCCATCGTCGCCCACGTCGACCATGGCAAGACCACGCTCGTCGATCACCTGCTGCGGCAGGCGGGCACTTTCCGTAGCAACGAGCACGTCGCCGAACGGGTGATGGACTCCAACGACCTCGAGCGCGAGAAGGGCATCACCATCCTCGCGAAGAACACCGCGGTCAGCTACAAGGGCATGCAGATCAACATCATCGACACCCCGGGCCACGCCGACTTCGGTGGTGAGGTGGAGCGCGGTCTGCGCCTCGTCGATGGCGTCATCCTGCTGGTGGACGCGGCCGAAGGTCCCCTGCCCCAGACGCGCTTCGTGCTCACCAAGGCGCTCGCCATGGGCCTGAAGACGGTGCTGGTCATCAACAAGATCGACCGTCAGGACGCTCGCGCTCCCGAAGTGTTGGATCTGGTCTACTCGCTCTACATCGACCTGGGCGCGGACGATAAGCAGCTGGAGATGCCCGTCCTGTACACCGTGGCCCGTCAGGGTCAGGCGTCCACGTCGCTCGAGGTGCCCGGCAAGACGCTGGAGCCCTTGTACGACGCCATCATCAAGCACATCCCGCCCCCGTCCGCGTCGGAAGAGAAGACGCCGCAGCTGCTGGTGGCGAACCTGGACTACGACGACTACGTCGGCCGCCTCGCGGTGGGTCGCGTGCAGGCCGGTCGCTTCACGCCGAACATGCCCGTCTCCGTCGTGCGCGAGGGTGGCAAGGTCGAGCAGGGGAAGATCGTCAAGCTGTTCGGCTTCTCCGGCCTGAAGCGCGTCGAAATCCAGGACGCGGGCCCCGGTGAAATCGTCTCCATCGCCGGCATCGAGGACGTGTCCATCGGCGACACGTTCGGCGACCCGGAGAAGCCCGTGGCGCTGCCGCGCATCACCGTGGATGAGCCCACGATGATGATGATCTTCAAGGTCAACGACGGGCCGCTGGCGGGCAAGGAAGGCAAGTTCGTCACCTCCCGCAACCTGCGTGAGCGCCTGTACCGCGAGGCCTACCGCAACGTGGCCGTGCGCGTGGAGGACACGGAGACGCCTGACGCGTTCCGCGTCGTCGGCCGTGGCGAACTCGCGCTGGCCGTCATCATCGAGAACATGCGCCGCGAGGGCTACGAGCTGACCGCCTCCAACCCGGAGCCGATCACCAAGCACATCGACGGCGTGCTGCACGAGCCGATGGAGTTGGTGTTCTGCGACGTGCCGGAGACCAGCGTCGGCGTGGTGACGGAGCGCATGGGGCCTCGCAAGGGCCGCATGTCGGACATGGCGCCGCTGGGCTCGGGCCGCACCCGCCTCCAGTTCCGCATCCCCGCTCGCGGCCTCATCGGGTTCCGCTCGGAGTTCCTCACGATTACGCGTGGTGAGGGCATCATGAGCAGCCAGTTCGACGGCTTCGAGCCGTGGTTCGGCTACATCCCGAAGCGGCAGAACGGCGCCATCGTGTCGGACCGCCTGGGCGACACCGTGCCCTACGCGCTGTTCAGCATCCAGGAGCGCGGCTACCTGTTCGTCCCCGCCGGCATCACCGTGTACGAGGGGATGATCATCGGCGAGCACGCTCACCCGTCCGAGCTGAACGTCAACTGCTGCCGCGAGAAGAAGCTCACCAACATCCGCGCCGCTGGCCGCGACGAGAACGTCATCCTCGTCCCGCCCCGCGAGATGGGGCTGGAGAAGGCCCTGGAGTGGATCGCCGACGACGAGCTCGTGGAAGTGACGCCCAAGTCCGTGCGCATGCGCAAGAAGTCGCTGGCCGTGGGCGAGCGCTACCGCGCCGAGCGCGACCGCAAGCGTGAAGAGCGCGCGGCCGACGCCGAGTAGTCCCGACGCCGGCCCCAGGCCGGTGTAGCACCCAGGGCCCGTTCCCGATTTCGGGGGCGGGCCCTTCGTGCGTCCAGGCTCAGGGGGGCGCCGCGACGGCGTCGGGTCCACGTCCAACCCCTCGCACTCCGGTGACACGCGAAGGTGCGCGCACCGAGGCTCCCGTGGTGGAGCGCACCCGTGCGGGGCCGCCGTGGCCCGGGTCAGCGGTCGCCGGTTCCTCGAGGGGGTGCCAATCGCTCGAAGATGCCGCGCAGTTGCTCCAGCTCCGCCACGTCGAGCTGGAGCAGCTCGGGCGGTGGCTCGTACATCCCCTCCTGGAGCTGACGCCGGGCCTTCGCGCCACGCGTGGTCAGCGCCACGCGCTTCACCCGCCGGTCCTTCGGGTCCGCCGTCCTCGCGGCCAGCCCTCGCGCCTCCAGCCGGTCGACCATCCAGGTCGCATTGGAGGCATCACACCCCCACTCCTCCGCCAACGCGCGCATCACCTTCCCCGCTCCGACCTCGAGGCTGGAAAGCGCGCGCGCATCGTTGGGCGTGAGGCCCAGCCGCTCCAACACCCGGTCTCTCTGGGCGCGCGTGCGCATGAAGAAGTCGAAGCAGCGGCGCCAGACCTCTTCCGCCAGCGCTTCCTTCCGTTTCGAGCCGTCCCCAGCCATGGACCGAATGTGCCTCGCACCCACCTCGATTGCGAGGCCTCCTTCACATAATTTAACGGATTCAATAGTTGAATGACTTCAACCTTCTCCCAATCATCCCGGTAACGAAGGGCCGGGGATTCGGTCTTCGCCGACGCCGGGCCCGACGGAGGTCACCATGGGGAAGAAGCGGTCGCTCTACATCCTGCTGTACTGCAGCTTGTTGTTCGGGCTGGTGCTCGGCGCGGGCATCAACGAAGCCCTGTTCGTGATGCCGGCCTGGTTCCAGGCGCCCCCCACGTCCCTGCTGCTGATTGGTGAGCGGGCCGGGAGCGCGATGGCCTTCTGGCTGCCCCTCCAGGCGGCGTTGCTCGGGACGCTCGTCGCATCGCTCGTGCTCAACTGGCGCTCACCGGTTCGCCGCAAGCTGCTCGCGGGAGCCCTGGGTGCCTACGTCCTGGTCTGGGTCCTGTCGGGGGCGATCTTCGCCCCGGAGATCAACGCCCTGGCCTCCGCGGGGGCGCAGGGGCCCTACGACGGGGAGCTGGCGGCGCGGGGACAACGCTGGCTCCAGCTCTCCTGGAGCCGCCATGTCGTGCTCGCGCTGGGCTGGGTCCTGGTGGGCGGCGCCATCTCGAAGTGGGAGGCGGCGTCATGACGAGCCACGGTTCGTTGAGCGGCAAGGTCGCCATCGTCCTCGGCGCCAGCCGGGGCATCGGCGCGGTGACGGCCCGGAGTTTCGCGGACGCGGGCGCCACCGTGGTGCTGGCAGCGCGTTCCGAGGACGCCCTGCGCGCGCTCGCCGATGACATCCAGGCGCAGGGAGGCACCGCCCTCCCCGTCCCCACGGACCTGGGCGACGAGGAGTCCATCGAAGCCCTGGTCCGCACCACCGTCGCGCGGTTCGGTCGGCTGGACGCGGCCTTCAACAACGCCGCGGATGGGCACATGCCCGCGCCCCTGGCGAAGCTCTCCGTCGAGGACCTGGACCGCGCCTGGCGCATCAACGTGCGAGGCTTCTTCCTCGCCATGAAGCATCAACTCACCGCGATGCTCGCGTCCGGCGGAGGCGCCATCGTCAACATGGCATCCACCGCGGGGCTCCAGGGCGTCCGGGGCATGGGCGGCTACAGCGCGACCAAACACGCCATCATCGGGCTCACGCGCTCCGCCGCGCTCGACTACGCGGACCAGGGCATCCGGCTCAACGTCGTCGCCCCGGGGCCCATCCTCACCGGCCGCATCCAGCAGCTCCCCGAGGAGCGCCGGGCACCCATCGTCCGCGCGGTGCCCATGGGACGCATCGGAACGCCGGAAGAGGTCGCTCGGGCCGTGACCTGGCTGTGCTCGGACGCGGCGTCGTTCGTCACGGGAACGACGCTCGCTGTCGACGGAGGCAGGCTCGCGGGCGCCTGAGCGCGGTGGGGCTCAGAACGTGTACTTCACCTTCGGGAAGAAGGCGAAGGAGGTGATGTTGGGGCCGATGACGTAGCGGGCCAGCAGGTCCGCGCCCACGGAGAAGTGGTCCATGCCCGTGGCGTACTCCAGCCCCACGCCCACGCCCGCGTTGGGCGAGCTGATGGCCCGGCCTGGGTTTCCCTCGTCCGGGTCCACCGGCGCGGGGTCCATCCGCGTGTAGCCAGCGACGAGCTTGGGCGTCAGGTACAGCCGGTCCATCAGCCGCACGTGGTACGCGGCCGAGACGTCCAGGAACTGCATGGTGAAGTTGTCGGAGAGCGCGCACGTCTCCGTGCCCGGCAGATAGCCCGCGAAGCAGTTCTGCGCGGACGAGCCCATGCCGAAGTGCGCGCCCAGCGAGATGCGCTCCGTCAGGTCATAGCCCACCCCGAGCTGCAGGTAGGTCTGCGCGTTCGAGTACGCGTTCTCACCGCCCACGGTGAAGAACACGCCGATGTTGGTGTCGGTGTAGAAGCCGCGGCGCGGCTGAAAGTCCACCCCTTCCGGGGGCGTGGCCGCGAGGGCCGGAGTCGACAGCAGCGCAAGCGCGGCAACCAGCTGGGACTTCTTCACGGGTCCTCCCCACGCGGTGCCCTCCCGGTCCAACCGGAAGCGGCGCCGGACGTTAGTGACGCCCCCCTCACTTCGGCAATGAGGGGCTGAAATGAAAGTGGCGTGGACCGTTCCGTCCACGCCACTTGAGGGACGCTCAGGGCGTCCCGACAGCGCTCGCGTCCGCTATCAGCCCTCGCCCTCGGAACCGGCGGGCGAGAACATCCACGGATACGTCACCGCCACCACGCCGCCGCCCTTGGGCTCCGGGAACTTCCAGCGACGGATGCGGGAAATCATGCACTGCTCCGCGCGGGAGTTGCCCAGCGTCGACTCGGAGACGGTGGCGTCGGAGACCGCGCCCGTCGGGTCGATGGTGAACGCCACCGCGACCTTGCCCGCCAGACTCGGCTCCTTGTTCAGCTCCGACTCGTAGCAGTACTTGATCTCGTTCTGGTGCCGCCGGATGACCTTGGCGATGACGTCCTTGTCCAGGCCGCCGACCACGGTCGTCTTGCCGGGGATGACCTTGGTGATGGACTTGCCACGGCCGCCCAGGTCGATGCCGCCCGAGCCACCCGCGCCACGTCCGTCCCCCTTCGTGCCCAGGCCACCGATGCCCATGGCCGTGCCGCCACCACCGGTGCCTCCGCCACGAGAGCCCAGGCCCCCCACGCCCTGCGCGTCACCCATGGCCGCGCCGCCCTTGAGACCACCCAGCGCGTTGTTCAGGCCGGTGCCGAAGCCACCCGGGCCGAACACGTCCGAGGCGCCGCCCTTCATGCCCTTGAACGCGCCCAGCAGGCCGACCTTGCCCACCACCTGGCGGTCCTTCTCCTTCTTCGTCTTGTCGACGACGGGCGTGCCGGGCTTGGACGGAGCCGCTTCCGCCTGCTTCGCGTCCTCCTTGCCGAACTTGCCCTCCTCGTCCTTCGCCTTCACGCCCTCCTCCACGCCGGTGAGCTGGAGCTTCTTCTGCTCGAGCTTCTTCTCCGGCGTGACGAGGAACTTCGCCACGCGCTGCTGGGACTCGAAGATGTCGTCGTGCGGCGCCCGCTCCGCGCGCGGTGTCAGCGCCATCGCCAGCACCACCGCCACGCCCGCCATCAGGCAGATGGTGGCGATCTTGAAGAACGTGTAGTCCGCCTCCACCAACGCGTTGGCCGCGATGACCGGCGACGGTTTCACGTACCGCGCCACGAAGGCCACCGTGCCGAGCGACACCTCCACCCGGTCATGCAGGCCCAGCTTGAAGACCTGCTCCTTGTCCTCCGCCGTCCCGGTGAGCTGCCCCGCCGCGCGCAGCGCGTCCTTCGACTTCACGTTCCCACGCTCGGTGACGATGGCACCCGAGCCCGCCGGCACGTGCACTTCCAGCACGTCCCCCCGGCTCACCGCCAGCTCGTACCGCTTGCCCACCGAGGGCACATAGACGTTGAAGAAGTTCTTCTTCCCTTCGCCGATGGTGACGGGGACGCCGTCTTTGAAGTGTTGTACCTGCAACAGCGTGTCGCCCCACAGCATCGACACCTGGAGTACCTTTTCCCGGGCCGTGGGCATCGCCTCGAGCGGGAGCTGCTCCTGCAGGTGGGGAAGCACCGCGCGCCTGGGCGCCGCGGCGACGGGTGGCACCGGAGCAGGCCGTTCCACCCGGGCCGCTGGAGGCGGAGGTGGAGGCCCCACGCGATTCACCGCGGGAGGTGCCACCCGCTCGGTGCGCAGTCCACCCACGGACTGGGCAGGCTCCGAGCGAGGGCTCGTGAAGACGAACCCTCCGCGCGTCTGGCCTGCTCCCGCCGAGGGCGGTGTCACCACCTGCGGTATCGCCATGGGCACCGGTGTCGGCGCCCGCTGCGTCACCGAGCCCTGGAAGCGCGGTCCGGACACCTTGGCTCCCGCGGGAGCCTGGCGCTCGGGTGGGTCGCCTCCGAAGAGGACCTCCACCCGCGTGCCGCCCACGCGAAGCACGTCCCCGGGTTTGAGCGCCGTGGGGATGACCAGCTTCTGGCCACTCACCTCCGTGCCGCCCTCGCTCCCGAGGTCGATGGCCGTGACCGAGCCGTCCTTGTCTACCTTGAGCATCACATGGAGATTGGAGACCCGCGGATCCTGAATCTTCACCGCCGCTTGGGCGCCCGACCCCACGATAACGCTCTCCGCCTCCGACACGGTTTCCACCGTGGAGCCATCAGGCCCCGTGATTCGAAGGGTCAAGCCGTTGTTCTTCGCCGCCGCCATGAGGATTCTTCCTTCTTCCCTTCCGCTCCCGAAAACGCCTGACCGCCGCCGCTAGAGGTTGTCGACGGACTTCTGAAGCTCCGGGTCGAAGTTCTCCCGGACCTTGATGAGACTCTGGAAGTCCGTCTTCTTGCGGTGGAGCACGTATGAGCCTTCCGGCTTCGTCAGCTCGCCCTCCACCGCGACATCGGTGAAATCGATCACCGTCTTCTTCCGGAAGACCGTGCGGTCCTCCTCCTGGACGATCTTCACCGTGTCCTTCGATTGACCCTGCTCCTGCGCCATCGCCACTGGCGCACTGAACAGCAGCCCCACCACCGTCACCGTCGATGCCAGACGCCTCATACCCAGCCCTCCTGTTGCTTCCTCGGGTGTGACAGCGGGTTCTCGAAGAGGTACCCGCGAGTCCTTGCACGGGGCGATCCAAATCCAAGTCCCTGAATCCTATGGAACTCGCTCGCCGCCTTCCACGTGGGGGCCTGGAGGATGGAAAAAACTTCCCCCAGACCCTGTCATCCCTGCCGTCCTACTTCGTGGGCGGAGCGCTCGCACCCTGGGGCGCCGGCACCGGCGCGGGAGCAGACGTGCCCGTGCCCTCACCGCTCGGCTGCGCGGCCTCCGCTGGAGCGCTCTCGGTTGCCTCGGGCGTCGTCGCCCCTTCGACTGCCCCGGCGCCTTCCGCGGGGGGAGGCGTGGCCTCCGTGGGCGCGTTCGCGTCCTGCGGCAGCTGGTTCAGCATGGAGCCCGCGCCACCGGTGGCTTCGTCCTTCTTCTCGCCTTCCGCGCCGGCGGTGGCGGCCTCGGGCGGTGGGGCCTTGAGCATGTTCTGGAGGCCCTGGACCTTGGCGGTGATCATCTGCCGCTCTTGTTCAGTGGTGGACTCCAGTGACTTGCAGCGGTCCAGGAAGGCCACGGCGCGCTCCCAGCCCGTGCGGTCCGAGGCGAAAGCCCAGCCCGCGCCGCACACGGCCTCGGGCAGGTCCGCGCGATTGGCGAGCACCTTCTCGAAGGCCTCGCCCGCCGCGATGCCCTTCTTCGAGTCGCGCCCCTTCTGTCCATCCAGCGCCCAGGCCAGCGACAGGCGCGCCTCCGTGGAGTCCGGCTCCAGTTCGAGCGCGCGGGTGAAGGCCCGCTCGGCGCCCGCGTAGTCGCGGTAGCTGAGCGCCAGGGCACCGAGGTTGAGGTGGCCCGGGGCGTACTTCTCGTCGAGCGACACGGCCTTCTGGAACTGCGCGAGCGCGCGCGGCCGCTCGTCGAGCTTCAGGTAGACCATGCCCAGCAGGTTGTAGAGGGACGGGTCCTTCTCCGCGTGCTTGCGCGCGGTGCCCACGAGCAGCTCCGCGAGCCGGTACTTCTCGCGAGCGTAGGCCACGTACGCCAGGTTCTTGTACGCGTCCGGGTGGTCCTTGTTGCGCTCCAGCACGCGGCGCGCGGTGAGCTCGGACTGGTCCAGCTTGCCCAGCTGTCGGTAGGTCGCGGAGAGGCCGTTGAGCAGCGCCGCGTCGTGCGCGTGACCGGGTGCCTTCAGCGCCTTCTCGAAGAGGGCAATCGCATCATCCCCCCGCTCCTGCTTGCGGTAGACGCTGGCCAGGTTGACCACCGAGGGCGTGTGCGCCGGCTCCAGCAGGAGCACCTTCTCGTAGGCGTTGCGCGCGTCGTCCACGCGGCCCTGGCGCTCGGCGATGACGCCCAGGTTGAACTGCGAGTTGAGGCTCTGCGGCGACTTCGCCAGCACCTTCTCGAAGCCCTGACGGGCAGCGTCCAGGTCTCCGGCCTCATAGGCCTGGAGGGCCTGGGTGAAGTGGTCGGAGGCGCTGGCCTCCTTCGCCTCCGGCCGCGCGAGCTGGGAGGGCGTCGTCGAGGAGGCCGGCGCGGAGGGCGCCTGCTTCGTCGGCAGCGCGGAGGGCTTCTGCTGAGGACCCGAAGCGCACCCGGCAGTGAAGGCCAGCGAGCCGACGACGAGCGAGCGGAACCATTTCATCGGCATCATTCCCGTGGAAGTCTTCGACGTGTCGCGAGTCATGGCCGCACCTCCTGCACCGCGGCCGTGGGTGCCTGCGTTCTGTCCTCGGAGGCTGGCGGCTTCGGAGCGCCGCCCTTCGGCTCGGCGGGAGCCGTGGGGGCATTCGAGTCCGGGGGCGGTGCCGGCGTGGCGGTGGCGCCCGCGGCCCCTCCGGGCTCCTTCGCGAGGTCGGCCGTCGCGAGCGTGTCGCTGCTGCGGTAGCCCACCTGCCTCACCTGCGCATAGGCGCCCGGGTGGAAGCGGTTCACCTGGTCCTGCGCGGCCAGCGTCCAGGGGCCGTAGAGCCCCAGCTCGTAGGACTTCTCCAGCGCCTTCTCCAGCGCCTCGTTGGCCTTGTCCTCGAGGGGCAGCGCGAGATTCTCCAGCTCCGCGCGGTACATGCCGAGCTGGTCCTCATCGAGCCCCGTCGGGTCCGGCGAGTCCATGATGTTGCGAGCGAAGTCCGCGTAGGCCAGGCCGATGCGCGTCAGCGAGGCGATGCCCCACTCACCCGAGCCCGTGGAGAGCACCGCGAGGTACTCCTTCTCGATGCGCTGGATTTCGCGCTGCTTGGCGGCCAGGTCCCTGCGGATGGTGCTCACCCGCGTGAAGCGGATGTCCGAGTAGCGCTTCCACGTGGGCTCCAGCGCCAGGAAGCGCGCGTGGGCGTACGCGTTGAGCGGCGCGTCCTCCTTGCGCACCGCCTCGGGCAGCCGACCGTACGCGCGCACCAACTCCGCCTGCACGCGCTCCTGCTCGCGCGCGTTCTTGAGCTGCTGCCACGCGAGCAGCTCGTGGTAGCGCGCCAGATAGAGCTGCGCGGGCGACGCACGCGAGTCCCGTCCGTAGCCGTCCGCGAAGGCGCCGAACGCACGGGCCGCCTCGCTCCACTTGCGCTCCTTCTCCCAGACGAGCGCGGCCGAGTAGGCCACCTGAGGCACGTCCTTGCGCTCACGGAAGCGCGTCACGTAGGCGTTGTAGGCGGCCACGGCCTTCTGGGCCTCACCGGCGCCCTCCCACCACACGCCCGCGTTGAACTGGGCATCCGCCACCCAGGCCCCGGCCTCGGCCACCAGCGCCTTGCGCTCGGCCGCCTTCTGCGAGCGGCGAGAGTCCGCGTCCTCCTCGCCTCCCGGCGTGTCGCTCTTCTTCGCCATCGTCTTGGCGCGAGCGTCCTTCGACTTCTTCCCGTCGGCCTCGCCGGCCTTGAGCGCGGCGTCGTACTGGGCCACGAAGGACTCGGCCAGCGTCGCCGCCTTGCGGTAGTCGGCGACCTTCTCGTAGAGGCCCGCCAGCGTGTAGCGCGCCTTCAGCTCGAAGGGACTGCGCGGGTACTCGGCCAGGACGCGCTCACCCGCCTCGATGCCCCGGTCCAGCTCGCCGGCCTCCTGGGCAATGGACATGGCGTAGACGAGCGCGCGGTCGGCGTTCTCCGACCTGGGGAACTCCTTCACGAACTTGAGGAACTCCTCGGCGGCCTTCTTCGGGTTCTTCTCCTGCTTGTAGACGACCTCGTCCACCCACTTGTAGTGGCTGCCCTCCACCACGCGGCCCACGCGAAGCGCGAAGTCGGAGCCGGGCTTGGCCAGCTTCTTGTTGTCGAGGAACTTGCGCGACAGCGTGGCGAGCTCCAGCCACTCCTGGCGGCTCTCCAGCACGTACATGGTGAGGTCCGCGGCGTCACGCGAGCGACGCTCCTCGGGGAACTTCTCGATGATTTCGCCGAAGCGCCGCGCCGCGTCCACGAAGTGGCTGCGGTCATAGAGGATGACGGCCGCCTGGTAGCGCAGGTCGATTTCGTCCTGCGTGTCCGGGTAGAGCTTCACGTACGTGTCGCACGCGGAGACCAGCCGCTCCTCGAACTTCGTGAGGGACTCCTCTTCCTTCTCCTTCGCGTCGCGCTTGACGATCTTCTGCCGCGCGACGTCGCCCTTGTCCTTCTTCTCGTCGACCTTCTGGCCGTCCTTGAGGTCGCTCTTCGCGAGCTGACCGCGCTCGATTTTGACCAGCTTGTCGTAGGCGAGGATGGCGTTGAACGCGGCGCTCTTGCGGTAGCTCTCGCTGGAGACCTCTCGCGCGGAGTCGCGGTCCGGAATCTTGAACGCCACCACCGCGTCGTACTCGGCCGCGGCGGCCTGCCACTCCTCGAGCGCCCAGAGGATTTCCGCGTAGAAGAAGCGGAGGTTGAAGGCGGAGTCCGCCACGTACTCCGGGTTGGAGCTGGAGGCGAACGCCTCCACGTACTGCTTGTAGATGTCGCGCGCGAGCCGGTACGTCTCCACCTGGCGCGTCTTCTGCGCCTCCTGGTGGTACTCCGTCACCATCACCCGCATCGCCTCTTCCGTGACGTTGAAGGCGTTGCGCAGCACGGGGGCCTTGCCCTCGTTGGACTTCCACCACTCGCCACCCGGGCTGTAGAGGTCCACCATCCGCTTCATCTCCTTGCGGACCTGTTGCCGCTGGCGCAGACCCTCGAAGGCGCGGACGACGGCCTGCTGGTACTCGGGCGCGCTGACGCCCATGGGCTCGTCGTCGATGAGCGTGCGGTAGAGCAGGATGGCGCTGTCGAAGTGACCCGCGTCCACCAGGCCCGCGGCCGTCTTGGCGATGAGCCGGCCCTGGCGCTTCGCCGGCGCCTTCTCGCGGAAGTAGGAGACGGCCTGCTTGGGCTGATCCAACTGGACGTAGAAGACCGTCAGGTCATTGAGCGCCTCGGTGCGCAGGTCACCCAGCTCCGGCTGCTTCGCGGCGTAGTCCACGACTTCGTGCAGCTTCTTCAGGCCCGCGTCGTAGTCGCCAGTGTTGTAGTCGCACCAGGACAGCTTGTAGACGGCGTAGCCGTAGATCTTCGGCACTCCGGAGTCGCGGGCCTTCTCGTAGTTGGCCTTGGCGGGGATGAGCTTGTTCGACTCGAAGTAGTGATTGCCGAGCTGGATGTACGCGTCCGGCACGAACTGCGAACGAGGGAAGTCCTTGATGAGTTCCTCGTAGCGGGCCACGGCGTCGTCACGCCGGCCCAGCTCGTAGAGGTTGTAGCCCATGGAGAAGAGGACCTCGTCGCGCTGCGGGTACTGCGGGTATCCCCGGAGGATGTCCTCGTAGATGCCCATCGTCTCCGTGCGGTAGCGCTCGCTCTCGCGATGGTCCTGCTTGGGGGCCTCCAGCTTCTCGCCCCGCGCCTGGGCCGCGTCGAACTTCTTCTCCTCCGCGAGGAAGCGGTCCATCTCCAGCTGGTAGAGGTACTTGGACTTCTCCCAGTACAGCTCCGACAGGCGGTAGAGCATCTCCGCCTTCTGCTGATTGCCGTCCTGGAGTTTGGGTATGAGGCGCTTGAAGGCTTCAATCGCCTCGTCGCGCTTCTTGTCCGCCAGCGCGTTCTTGCGCGAGTCCGCGATGCGAGGAATGTCGGCGAACTTGGCGGTGGCGGGCTTCACGCGCGCCGGACCGCGCCGCACGTCCTCCGGCGCGACACCCGGCGGTGGCGCCGCCTTCTCCTCCGCCTTCTTCGCCTGGGCGCCCTTCTTCGCCGCGCCCGCCGCACCGGAAGTCTTCGACGCCGACGACGCCGCGGGCTTCTTCATCGCCTTGCGCGCTGGCGCTTCCGCCGCCTCTCCCACCCCGCCGCCAGTAGCGAGCGCCACGCCCACCGCCAGCGCACCGAAACGAAGCACCACCTTCATGCGAGCTCCCGACTGTGAAGCCGCCCCGACCACCGAGCAGCCGTTCGCCCGGGCACGAGGGACGAACGAAAGTAGACGCGCACTCCACGAATGAGAAGTGGCGTGGAACGCCTCTTGCGATGGCATGCAGCGCACCAACAACGCCGAAGGGGACCACCCCGGCACCTGATGTGCGCCAAGGAGGTCCCCTCGTGGACGATGTCTGGGCAACCGTGGCCCATGGCGTCACGGCTGTTGTTGCTCGGCTGTCTTCGCCGGGCAGCCACGCTTCAGCGTGTACTGGTAGTAGCCAATCTCGTCGATCCAGAACTCGCCCTGGAACTTCCAGTAGTTCCACGCCGCGCCCGGCATCTTCGGGCGGTACAGCGACTGGCGCGTGAGCAGCGCCTTCTGGTCCACGCCCGCCTGCAGCAAGTCCTTCTCGTCCAGCGCCGTCTGCACGCGGATGATTTCGGCCTGGTCGGAGAAGGTCCGCAGGTTGTCCGCCGCCTCGCGAATGCGGCTGCGCGCCAGCGTGCCGCCCACCTGGAGCAGCGTGCCGCGCACGTCCTCCAGTGAGGCCACCGTCTGCGTCGCCAGGGGCGTGCCGCGCCACGGGCCACCGCTCAAGTCCCGCTTCTCCTCATCCAGCTTCGCCAGCACGCGCATCACCTCGCGGATGCGCTCGTTGTTGCGCAGCCACAGGTACACCGGACGCGGCAGCCGGCGGTTCTCCGCGGCCACCAGGTTGTAGGCCTGCACCAGGTCGCCGTCCTCGGCGGTGAAGGGCTCCAGCTGTTTGGCCATGGGGCCATAAAGCTCGTCAAAGGCCGCCAGCGTCGTCTTCACCTCGTCGTAGAGGCACGAGTAGTAATAGACGGTCGACTTGAGGATCCACGACTCCGGCTGGAAGGCCCCGGCGAACTGCGGCGCATGCAGCGCCTGGAGGCTGCCGAGCGCACCACCGAAGTCCTCGTTCTGGAAGCGCGCGAAGCCGTTCTCGAAGAGGGACTGGTCCCAATAGCGCGTGTAGCGCGGCACCTTCTCGTAGGCGACGGTGGCGTCGGCGTACTCGCCACGGCGGTAGTGCAGCCGGCCCAGGCCGATGAGGGCCAGGTGCTGCGTCGCCTTCAGCTCCACCTGCGGTTCCTTCGACGACAGCGAGGCGTTGAAGGCGGCCAGCGCCTCCTTGTCCAGCGCCTCGCCCTCACCGGGACGGCCCGGGAAGCGCGGGTCCGCGAGCACCACGCCCAGCAGGTAGCGAGCCTTCGCGTAGACGCGGCTGTCCTTCGGCACCGCCTCCAGCAGCGAGCGCGCCTCCTCGAAGCGCATGCGGCGCTGGCTCACCGTGCCCACCAGGTAGTTGATGCGGGCGAGCACTTCCTTCGGCAGCGTCACCCACTTGTCCCGCACCTCCTCCGAGTACGCCTGGTTGAGGATGCTGGGGATGAGGTTCTGCTCGTCCAACTGCTGCTGCATGTCCACCAGCCCCTCCACCGCCTTGAGGTACGAGGGGTGCGAGGGCCCGGCGTTGACGATGGCCGCGTAGGAGATGAAGGCCGAGACGGGCAGGCCCTTCTTCGCCAGCGACTGCGCGAGGAAGAACTCCGCCTTGCCCTTCGTGTCCGCGTCACCACCGGACTCCGAGGCCTGGAAGAAGAGCGGCGCGGCGGTGTCGAAGTCACCGGCATTGAAGGCGGCCAGCGCGCGGTTGTAGCCACCCGAGTCCTGCTGGGCGGCCACCGCGAACGGCGCCAGGACGACGAGGATGTGGAGCAGTCGTTTCATGGCGAGTCGTGCCTTCATGGCGAAATCAGAAGAGGAACGAGAAGCCTGCGTAGAAGCTGATGTTGTTGAGGACGTCGGAGGACGGCTCGGCCACCAAATCCCGGCCAAGGATGATGTCCTCGCGGTAGTTCTTCTTCGTCTTCGGGTCCACGCCGTCGAACTTCTCGTACTTGCAGCTGCCACTGAGCTGCAGCGAGCTGAACTCCTGGCCACCAGCGCGCGCGGCCTCCAGCGTCTCGAAGTCCGCCAGGTTGCAGCCGTCCACCTTGTCCACGCGCGCCGTGTAGATGAGGTCCCTCACCTCCAGGCGCAGCGCGTACGACTCGCCGAACTGGAGCCGGAACCCACCGCCCACCGAGCCGAGGAACTTGTTGCCCGTGTCACCGAAGCGCGCCGGCACGTTGTAGCGCTGCCCGTCGACCTCGTTGGAGACCTCCGGTCGGATGAGGTGCCGCGTGGAGCCCACGCCCGCGCCGCCGCTCAGCACCAGGCTGAACTGCGCCAGCTTGTCGTCGAGGAACGCGAACTTCCCGTACAGCGGCGTCACCTCCACGCCCGCCTGCGCGCCCCAGACGAGCAGCAGCGACGAGGCGGCCTGGGCTTGCTCGCGCACCTTGTCGATGAGTTCCAGGTTGAAGTCGCTCTCGTTGGTGTGCCAGTTGTACTGGCCCGTCACCTGGAGCGCGAAGTTCTCCTGCAGGTGGTAGCTGTAGTGCAGCGCCGTGCCCGCGTGGTTGGTGTACTTGCCGTTCACCTGGACGACGGCCGGGTACAGCGCCAGCTCGTGCTTGCTCTCGTCCGCGAAGCGCTTCTTCTGGACGATGTGCAGCGACACGTTCGGGTTGTAGAGCGGCGCGCCATTCACCAGCCGCTGCTGCTGGACGTCCGTGGTGCGCGGCGCCTCGTCCGACGAGGCCAGCACCGGCGCGTCTTCCGGCGTCACCGGCGCGTCGACATCGCGCGCGCGCTCGGGCTCGGACAGCACGGGCTGCTCGTCCTGTGCCTCATCCATGGGCGCGAGCGCGGGCTCGACCTTCGGCGCCTCGGCGGCCTCCATGGGCACGGTGGGCTCCGGACGTGACGTCGGTGCGCGAGGCACCTCCGGCTTCGGCTCCGGGGGCCGCGCGGGAGGCGGAGGCACGGACGTCTCCGCGCCCGGCCCGGGCACGGACGGAGCCTCTTCCGCCTGGGCGAGCACGACAGCGGGCGTCGGGAAGCGCGGAGGGGCGGCCTGGGCCGCCGCCGCGACGAGGAGCGCGAGGGACAGAATCGGTCGCATGGTTTTCAGGAGGCCCTAGAAGGAAAAGGTGTAGCCGAGGTCGAACTGCACCAGGTGCGTGAGGCCGGGACTGGAGGCGACATCACCCGTCACCCGCCCCGCCTCCCAGTCGTCGCGGACCAGGTTGACGCGGTAGTTGTCGCGGAACACCCAGTCGCGCAGCTCCAGCCGCACGCCGTGCTTTTCGAGGATGAAGAAGCGGAAGCCCACCGCCGCGGACACCACCGGCGCCACGCGCGTCTCGCGCACCCAGTAGTTCTCCGAAGCGGAGCCCCGGTCGTCCAACGAGGTGCGGTTGTCACAGACGCCCAGATCCCGATCCACCACCTGCGAGCACTGGATGACGGAGTTGCGCTGGAAGCTGCCCACCCCGCCGCCCGCCCAGACGTACGCCTGGAAGTGCGCGGGCAGGTCGGACACCAGGCTCAGCTTTCCGTAGATGGGCGCCCACCGGACGCCGGCCACCCCGTGGAAGTTCATCTCCCAGAGGTCCTCCAGCTCGTCGGTGACGCGCTTGTCCTCGCGCGCCAGGAAGCTCTCGGAGATGGAGCGCGCCAGTCCCGTGTGGCGGCTGGCCGCATAACCGGCGCGCGCCTCCACGGCGAACGTGTTGAAGAGGTTGTAGGCGACTCCAGCGGAGAAGAAGTAGTGCGCCGTCAGATGCGTCTGGAGGGGCAACCCCACCCCCAGCGACGCCTCCAGGTGTCCGCCCGGCTCGTACAGCCGATTGCGGACAACGACGTTGTCGAGGACGGCCTCGTCATCCTGCGCGGCGGCCCCAGTGGCCGCCAGCCAGATCAGCAGTGGAGCAAAGACGCGGAGCGTGCGTGCGTTCATGGTTCCTGCCCGGCCCAAGGGGATGGGCCGCCGTGTGCGGGAGTCCAAAGCCTCCCCCATCCAGGGCGCCTGCGTCACCCGACGCCAGGTGCCTTCGTGGCGCATCCATGTGCGCACGGCTTCCACTCACGACAAGCCACGGAACCCACGGGGCGGAATTATTTTCACCCTCGGGCAACCGCGCCGCCCACCGGTCAACGTTTCGGGGCGGAGAAACGCCCACGCCTGGGCACGACACAGGCCACGGCTTCCCACCGGGAGCACCCCCGTGCCCCTCCGGCCTCAGCGAAGCCCGCAAAAGAAAACGCCCCGCCCGGATGCCCGACGAATCGGGCCCGGAAGCGGGGCGTCAGGAGCGCTTCAGAAGAAGACGCTCAGCAGCGGATCAACCGCGGCGCGCGGCCTTGTGCTGCTCGCGCATCGCCACCTTGATGCTGGGGCGCAGGAAGACGATGGCGTTGTTGTGGCCGGGGACGGCGCCCTTGACCAGCACAAGGCCCTTCTCCAGATCCACTTCGACGACGGTCAGGTTCTGCGTGGTGACCTGCTCCACGCCGTAGTGACCCGGCATCTTCTTGTTGGGGTACACGCGGCCCGGCGTCTTACGCTGACCGATGGCGCCCGGGTGACGCTGATACTCGTGCGTACCGTGCGTCTTGGTCTGCGAACCCTTGAAGCTCCAGCGGCGCATGACGCCGGAGAAGCCACGACCCTTGGTCACACCCGTGACATCCACGAGCTGACCCTTGGAGAAGAGGTCCGCCTTGACGGCGTCGCCGACGTTGAAGGAGGTGGCCTCCTCCACCGTGACGCGGAACTCCTTCACGTGGCGGCGATACGGGACGTTGGCCTTCTTGAAGAAGCCCCGCTCGCACTTGTTCAGAATCTTCTCGCGAATCTCACCAAAGCCCAGGGTGACCGCGGAGTACTGATCCTTCTCCGGGGTACGCTTGCCCACGACCTGGCAGGTGCTCACGTCGATGACCGTCACGGGAACGAGGTTGCCCTCGTCATTGAACACCTGGGTCATCCCGATTTTCTTGCCAATCAGACCCTTCACGTCGTCCTCACACTGCCAGCGCGCGTAGGCGCGGAAAAACCCAATAAAATCAATGATCTGGCCCGCGAACTACACTGCGGTCCCCAGGAAGCGGCGCAATGTAGCAGACATACCCCCCACGTCAAGCACTACGGGCGGGGGGGTACCTCACTGAGCGCGATCAAGCCTTGGGTAGAAGGCCGCGAGCTGCGCGTCAGCGATGCGCTGAGCGTACACGTCCTCGCCCAGCAGGAACAGCGCTTGATCCAGATAATCCTCGGCCGCCTTCACCTGTTCCTCCAACGTGGCGATGGTTTGATCCACTTCCGCCATGCGCTGGTCGTGCTCGGCCAGCCGGGCCTCGGCCTCGTCCTCCATCTCCAACAGGCGCTTGTGCGCCAGGATGCCGGGGGCGCCGGGCTGACCGGGCTCCGGGGTGAGGGCGGTGGACAGCCGGAGGTCCAGGTCCTCGACTTCCCGGCCGAGCCGCATCTGGGTGAGGCGGTTCTTCTTGAGGTTGGTGCGCGCGACGTCGATGCGGGCGACGTCCTGTCGCGTCAGCTCCATGTCGGCGATCTTCTTCTCCAGCTTGATGAGGCCATCGGCGGCGTAGCGCAGCTCCGCGCGCCGGGTGGCGAGCGTCTTGCGCAGGTCGTTGACCTTGCCGTCGATGGCGTCCACCGCCTTCTTCCATTTGCGGACGATGGCCTGGTGGCCGACCTTCTCCGCTTCCTGCTCGTCAAGGAACGCCTGATAGGCGGCGTCCTCGTCGTTCATCTCCTGCTCGAGCGCCGCCAGTTCGTCACGGCGCGCCACCACCGCTTCCTCCGCCTTGTAGACACGGTCCATGGAGCGGGGGCAGTTCGGCTTGCCCGGGAGCCTGTCCCGGGCGAGGTCGCCGAGCTGAAAGATGAGATCGTCGTAGCTCTCCTTCGCCATGGGCGGATTTCTACGCCCAACACGCGGGGACTGTCACCGGGAGAGCGAGCGCCCGACGCGCGTTTTCAGGAGTCGGCGGGCGCGGCGGCGGCGGTGGAGCTGGCCATGGTGGACGCGGCCAGGGCTCCTTCGGCCAGGGCGAGCAGCTCCCGGGCACGGTCCTGCTCCTCGGTGCGGTTGAGCTCGCAGACCCACGCCGAGGACAGGTCCGCCTGCTGCCGGGCCAGCTCGGCGGTCGTCTCGTAGCGCGCGGCGGACGCTCGGGCGAAGGCGCCCTCCCGCCGCAGCTCCAGGAGCGTGTCCGCGTCCAGCTCGATTTCCTCGGGGGGCACCGGCAGGGGCCCCCGTCCCAGCGCCGCCAGTCGCGCGAGCAGCCGCGAGGCGTGCGCCCGGCAGAACGCGGCGAGCACCATCAGCCTCGCGCGGACCCTGGCGTCCATGATCCGCTCGGCGAGCATCGTCATCCGCCGGGCGGAGACGACCTCCGCCTCCCACGCGGCCGCCAGTGCCGCGGCCAGCCGGGTATGCCTCGCACCCATCTACGTCCCCCGATCCCTACCCACTTCGAGCCCAACGTAGGGATGGGTGCCGCCGGATTCAACCGAGTGCGCGCTCGACCATCCAGTACCCACCAGCGGCGAGGATGCACACGGACAACACTCGCACCGCCCCGCGGTGCACCGCGGGCCTGCGCTGGAGCATGCGAAGAGGTGGCAGCAGCACCACGACGACCAGGGCCTGCCCCAGCTCCACGCCCAGGTTGAAGCCCACCAGCCCCTTCACCACCGAGTCCCCCAGGCCATAGCCCGCCAGCACGCTCGCGAAGCCGAAGCCATGCACCAGCCCGAAGAGGAAGGTGATGAGCGCCCGGTGGCGGTGCTCGCGTAGCACCAGGTTCTCCACCGCCACATAGATGATGGACGCGGCGATGGCGGCCTCCACCCAGCGCACCCGATCTCCGTCGAGCACCACCCAGCCGAGCGCGGTGGCCCCCAGCGTGATCGAGTGCGCCACGGTGAAGGACGTCACCAGGAGCAGCACCCGCTTGAGCCCGCCTCCCACCAGCAGCACCGCGAGCAGGAAGGCGAGGTGGTCCACGCCCTCGAAGATGTGGCGCAGGCCCAGCCCCACCCAGCCGCCAAACCCGCTGACGGCCGACGAGGCCCCCTGCCCCGGCCCGGGAATGGCCAGCGACGGCTGCGCGGCGTCCGCGAAGAGCGCCCCGGGCATTTCCCCCTCCACCGCGCTGCCGAGGATGACCCGGTAGCCCGCGGGCAGCACCGACAGCACGGCATAGCGCTGCTGGAGCGGCCCCTCCGGACACGTGAAAATCGCCGACAGCTCCACGAAGGTCTGCCGGAGGAGCGCCGCGTGGGACGTGCGCGCGCAGGGCTGGCCGCCGGCGGTGAGCGGCATCGCGTCCCACACGCCGACCTCCAGCGAGGGCCTGCGGGCGTCGAGATCCGCCTGGGACACCGTGCCGTCCCCGTCCGCGTCGGCCGGGACGAGCAGGCCCAGCGTGCCCGCGGTGAGGGTGACGACCTGGCGCACCTCGGCCTCGGCGGGCCCGGCGCGACGCACCTGGGTGTAGAGGATGTCGGCGTCGTGGGCGGAGGCGCCGCTCGGAAGCAGCAACAGGCCCGCGAGCAGCGCTCCCCAGGGAAACTTCGTCATGGCGCGCGAGCCTGCCGCCCCGGCGCGCCCGCGTCCACCGCACCCCGGTCTATTCCGGGATGATCTCCAGCTGGACCTGCTGCCGACCACTCAGGCCGCCATGCCGCGCGCCGCAGCGGGGACAGAAGATGAGCTGATCCCACTCCCAGAGCAGCTTCACGTCCTCCCCACAGCACAGCATGGGAATCACGCGCAGCAGCTCGTCCGGCTCCGGCTCCATGGGGCCCGGCAGTGACTCCGGCGCCACCGCGACGAACGTGGGACTGGGGTTGAGCGACAGCGTGCGCGAGACGTGCGCGAGCTGCTCGTAGCGGACGTGATTGGCCCACGCGCGCGCCACCGACTCCAGATGTGTCTGCTGCGCCGGGGTGAGGAAGCCGTCCGCCTCCGCGCGATGGCCACAGTAGGGGCAGCGCCACACGGGCAGCCCCTCCTCGCTCTCGTGCGCGTTCTCCAGCGCGAAGAACGCCTGCAGCTTGTGCAGCAGCGCGCGGGCGTCATGCGGGCCTGGCCGCGTCTTGAACGGGCGCATGCAGCTGGGGCACTCGCGGCGCGTGAAGCCCGCGGTGTCCCGAGGCAGCTCCACGCCCTCCGCCTCCAGGCCCTGGCCGCTCATGACAGCGCCGTCCGCCGGCCCCGCGACACCACGCCCACCACGAAGGCGAGCAGCGCGAAGAGCAGGAACAGGTGCACCCAGTACCCCTCGGTGGAACCCGCGGTGAGCCCCAGCCCCCACAGCACCATCAGGATCATCCCTATCGTCCAGTACACGCGGCACCTCCCCTGTCCCCTACCCGGACCGGCGCAAGCTAGGAACGCGAATGCCCACCGGCAACCCAGGGCCGCCTCCCGTCCTTTTCACAGGAAGCAAAGTTCCCTGTCCGGGCATTTTTTCCGACCGGTGAGAAGCCGCTCACCCCGTGAGGCCGTCGGAGTTCCAAGAGATCTAAAGGAGATAGAGGCGCGCAACCCCCGCCAAGGACGCTGGCATGGCGCCTGCTTGGGTGTCTCCCCGTCGGAGTCAACGCGAGTGAGTGACTCCGTGAGCGCTGTGGCACGGGTTGCTGGGGAGGGTGGGATGAGGGGTTGGACGGTGGCGGTGACGACGGCTGCGATGCTGGTGGGAACGGGTGCCCAGGCCTTTCCGGTGCAGGTGCCTTCAGGTCCGCAGGGTGAGCCCGCGGAGGTGACGCAGCTGCGCACCCGGCTGGAGCAGCGGGAGCTGGAGCTGAAGACGGCGCTGGCGAAGCTGCAGGCGTACGAGGACGAGGCGCTCCACGCGGAGGCGGAGCGGCTGGGCGTGGTGGAACTGGTGAAGGCGTCGGGCCTGCCAGTGCACCAGCAGCGCAGGCTGTCGGTGGCCATCGTCCGCGAGGCCCAGCGCAACAACGTGGACCCGCTCCTCGTGGTGGCCGTCATCAAGTGCGAGAGTTCCTTCAACAACTACGCGGTGTCCCACGTGGGCGCCATGGGGCTGATGCAGGTGATGCCGGACACGGGCACGTGGCTGGCGGACAAGGCCGGCTTCCGGCTGGGCCGCAGCACCAACCTGTTCGACGCCGAGACGAACGTGGCGCTGGGCACCGCGTACCTGGCCAACCTCATCGAGCGCTTCGGCTCCGTGGAGAAGGCATTGGTCGCCTACAACGCGGGCCCCGGACTGGCCCGGCGCATCCTCGCGAAGAAGGAAGCGCGCACGAAGTTCATGGCCGGCTACCCCACCAAGGTGGTGAAGGAGTTCCGGAAGCTGAAGGCCCACCAGGAGCGTCAGCTCACCCTGGCCGATCAGCAGAAGACGATTGACCGCCAGGGTTGATCGCCAGGCAACACCCCGGGCGCCCGTCACCTGACAGTCGCGTAGAAGTTGCCAACCCAGAGCTGAAATTCCTTCCCGTTCCAGTGCAGTGTTCGCGCCCGGCGGTGCACCCCATGGATTTTCCATGGGTTTTCCGGTCGCTGGACTGGCCCGGAATGTGCTCCTGCCGCCGTGCCCAATTCGTTGGCACAGCGCGCACACGGCATCCAAGGGAGAGCACAGCAATGGCGGGTTTGCAGATCCACCGCGAGGACGTCGCAGGTCACGTCACCCTTCGTTTGGAAGGGATACTGGACGGGAAGACGGCCCAGGAGGTCCAGACGTCTCTGGAGGGGCTGAAGGGGTGTGAGGTGGTGCTGGACTTCACCCATCTGCGCGAGTTCAAGGACAGCGCGGTGGGGGTGTTGACGCGGAACATGGCGAACTCGGTGAAGCTGCGCGGGCTGGCCACGCATCACGAGCGGATGTTCCGCTACTTCGGGGTGGGCGCCAGCGTCGCGCCACGGCGGCCATACTACACCCCCGAGGACGTGCTCTCCCTCTGAGCCGACAAGGGAGCGGGCGTCCCTGGAGGGCACCCCGGAGTCTGGCGTGTTGGCACCCGGAGGAGTCGGCTAGAGTGGCGGCAGATGAACCAGCCCGCCCGCGTTCTCGCCGCCGCCGCCCCCTCCCCCGCAACCGCGCGCACGGCGATGGAACGCATCGCCGCCGAGCTTGGCCGGGCCGTCCAGGGCAAGGAAGCCCAGGCCCGGCTGGTGGCGACGTGCCTGGTCTCTGGTGGGCACCTGTTGCTGGAGGACGTGCCGGGTGTCGGGAAGACCACGTTGGCGGAGGCCCTGGCCCGCGCGTGCGGGCTGAGCTTCGCGCGGGTCCAGTTCACCGCGGACCTGATGCCGGCCGACATCCTGGGCGCGCAGATCTTCCACGCGCAGACGGCCACCTTCCAGTTCCGCCCCGGTCCCCTCTTCCGCCAGTTGGTGCTCGCGGATGAGCTGAACCGCGCCCCGCCCCGCACGCAGTCCGCGCTGCTGGAGGCCATGGCGCAGGGTCAGGTGTCGCTGGATGGGAGCACCCACGCGCTGCCCTCGCCCTTCACGGTGGTGGCCACGCAGAACCCGGTGGACTTCTCCGGCACCTATCCCCTGCCGGACTCCCAGCTGGACCGCTTCATGCTGCGCCTGTCGCTGGGCCACCCCGCACCGGACGTGGAGGCGAAGCTTCTGGCCACCCGAGGGCGCGCGCCGCCCCTGGATGCCGTGCAGACGGTGTCCAGCCCCGAGGAAGTGGCCCAGCTGCGAGAGCTCTCCGCGGAGCTGCGGCTGGATGGCACGGTGGCCGACTACGTGGTGCGACTGGCGCGGGCCACGCGTGAGCACGGAGACATCGAGCGAGGCGCCTCCACCCGCGCGGTGCTGGCGTTGGGCGCGGCGGCTCGGACGCAGGCGCTGTGGGAGGCGCGTGACTTCGTGACGCCGGGGGACGTGCGGGCGGTGCTGGTGCCGTGCTGGGCGCACCGCGTGCTCTTGCGCAGCGCCGTGCAGGGCGTGGCGGCGCGGGACGAAGCGGCACACCTGCTGGAGGAGCTCACCCGAAAGGTGCCGGCGCCGCGGTGAAGCTCCGCCTGAAGCAACGCTGGGCGCGCCTTCGCGTCTGGCTGCGGCCCCCGCGCACCCTCAAGGTGACGCGCATCGGTCGCACCTATCTGGTGGTGACGTTCGGCGTGGGCCTGGGCGCGCTCAACACCGGCAACAACCTGCTGTACCTGCTGTTGGGCCTGCTTTTGAGCATGGTGGTGGTGTCCGGCGTGTTGTCGGAGCGGTGCATCCGGGACATCTCCGTGCGGCGCGTGGGCACGGACGCGGCCTTCGCCGCCGAGCCCTTCGCCTTCCGCTGGGCCGTGTCCCGCAAGCAGGGCCATGCCTTCGCCCTCACGTTCTCTGAAGCGGACTCCCCGCTGGTGGGCGGGGGTGGCGTGGGCTACCTGCCAGCGAATGTGGAGCACGTGGTGCGGGCCGACCTCACCGCGCCTCGACGGGGGCCGGTGCGGCTGACAGGCGTGCGCGTCACGACGACGTGGCCCCTGGGCCTGTTCGCCAAGACGCGCGTGCTCCCGCTCGAAGGCCTGCTGCTCGTCTACCCCCGGCGCGCCTATGCGTGCCAGGAGCCGGGGGACGCGGAGCGCGGGCCCGCGGGCGACGCGGGCAACCCCCGCCGCAACGACGGCAGCGGAGACGTGACGGGCCTGCGGGAGCTGGCCGAGGGTGAGGACGCGCGCCGCATCCACTGGCTCAAGAGCGCGTCTGCGGGGAAGCTGCTGCGCGTGGAGCGCGAGCGCGAGGAGCGCCGCACCTGGGTGCTCGCCGTGGAGCCGGGACTCGAGGGCGCGGCGCTGGAGCGCCGCTGCGAGGAAGTGGCCGCGCTGGCCCACCGGCTGCTCGAGGAGGGCCATGAGGTGGGGCTCAACACCACCGACCAGCGGCTGCGCTCCGGTGCGGGCTCCGCTCAGGAGAAACGCATCCTCCGGGCCCTGGCGTGGCTGGGCTTCGAGGGGCTTCGCGAAGAAGAAGAGGAGGCGGCATGACGCGGGGCACCCGGCTGCGACTGGTGCTGCGGGACGTGGCCTCCGGGTGCGCCTTCGCTTCGATGGCCGTATCGGGCCAGCTCCCATTGTGGACGCTGGGCCTCTTCGCCTTCGCGCTGGTGGCGGCCCTGTTCGGCAAGCGCCTCTTCGCCCGGCGCGCGAAGCTCACCGCGCTGCTGCTGCTGGGCGTGGCGGCCGTGCTGGCGGTGAATGTCACGTCCGGGGCCCTGAACCTGGTGGTCGCGGCCTGTGCCTTCGCCGGCCTCATCTCCGCGCATCGGCTGCTGTCCGCGCCGGACCCGGCCACGGATGGGCAGGTGCACCTGTCCGGGCTTCTGATGGTGGCCGGTGGCGCGGCGCTGTCGGGCGAGCTGGTGTACGGCCTGTTCCTGGTGGCCTTCAGCGTGCTGTCCAGCGTGTCGATGGCGCTGGGCGTGGTGGAAGCCGCCGTGCCGGAGGGCGAGCCCATCCCGGTGCGCGCCGTGCTCCGCCCCCTGGGCACGGGTGTCACCTTCGCGGTGGCGGGGGCGATGGCCTTCTTCATCCTCTTCCCCCGTCTGAACTGGAACATGACGGGCCCGCGCGCCGCGCCGGGGTTGGGTCCCGCGACCGCGGGCTTCTCCAACACCGTGCGGCTGGGCGGCGCGGGCACCATCAAGGACAACCCGCGCATCGTCCTGCGCGCGACGCTGAGCCCGGACCCCGGCGTGGACGCGCTCGGCTCCTACTGGGTGGGCCGCACCTACGACATCTTCGACGGGATGGAGTGGACGAACGCGGGAGGCGTGCGTCGCGAGCGCGAGCCGCTCCTCACGCTGCGCCCCGGCGGGGACAACCTCATCCACCAGCGCGTGGAGCTGCTTCCCGCGTACGGCGCCCGCACGCTCATCGCCCTGGAGACGCCGTCGCGGCTGGGCAACGCGGTGGCCAATGGCAGCACCGGCAGCCGGCGCACCTCCCTCCAGGAGCTTGCGGGCGGCGAAGCGCGTTTCCTGGAGGCGGGCGTCTCCTACGCATACGAGGCCTACAGCCTGCCTCCGGGCGGCAGCGGCGACTCCTTCCGGAAGCTGCCCTCCGAGGAGCAGGACGCGCTGCTGGCGCTGCCGGAGGCGTTGGATCCTCGCGTCGCGCAGACGGCGGCGCGCGTGCTCAATGGCGAGCGAGAGCCCCTGGCCGCGGCGCAGAAGCTGGCCACGTGGCTCCAGCGCGAGCACGCGTACACGCTGGAGCAGAATGGCGAGCGGGAGGATCCGCTGGCGGACTTCCTCTTCGACCGCAAGGCCGGACACTGCGAGCACTTCGCCACCGCGCTCACGCTGATGCTGCGCACCCAGGGCATCCGCGCGCGGCTGGCCACGGGCTTCTTCGGCGGAGAGCGCGTCAATGACGGCTACGTCCTGCGGGCCGGCGACGCGCACGCGTGGACCCACGTGCTGGTGCCCGAGCGAGGCTTCGTCACCGTGGACGCGACACCGCCGGCCCACCGCCCCAGCCAGGGCTCACGGCTGCTCCAGCGGCTGCTCGGGCTGTATGAAGCGCTGGAGTCGCGGTGGCGCAACTCCGTCGTCGACTACTCCTTCCGGGACCAGGTGGACGTGGCGCGCGCGCTGGTGCGCCCGCCGAAGGGCGCCGAGAACACCACGAGGAGCCGCCTGCCTCCTGCCCGGGCCTGGGGCGCCGCCCTGGTGGCGGGCATGGTCGTCTATGCGGCGTGGCGACTGGTGACGCGGCTGGCGGGGCGGCCTCGCCCGCACGCGGCCACGCGCTTCGTCGACGCGGTGGAGGCGATGCTCGTCCCGGCGCGACTGGTGCGTGGCGAGGGCGAGACGCTCGAGGACCTGGATGCGCGGCTGGCTCGCGAGGGACATCCGCTGGCGCTCGCGCTGGCACCCGTCACCCGCCGCTACCTGGAAGCACGCTTCGGTGGACGCCCCCTGCGCCAGGGCGAAGCGGACCAGTTGCTGCGCGCGCTCCAGCAATCCGTCGCGGCCCACGTGAAGCTGGAGGCCCAACGGGCCCGCGCGTCGGAGCCCCGGGCCCGCGCGTCCTAACGCTCGCGAGTCCGGATGCCCCTCGGGCGTCCCTTCGCGCGCGGAAAATGCTCCCGGCCAGCATCCGGCGCCGTCGTTAGCCGTTCTTCACGGGAAGACGACAGCGGCCCAGGCGGCCCTGTCGCCAGGGGTCCCCTTGCCTGGCTGCTGGGCGCCCCTCGCTCGCTTCGCGTCAACGGCCGAAGGGCCCTGGCGCTCCTCTTGAGGAGGCGTGTCGTGCACAGACGGGCACATTCTACAGCCGAGAAGTCGCGGCGAGTTCCCAGAGCGGCCGTAACCGTTACAGCCCTCCTTCTTTGTACATGAGCGCAGCATCCGCCAACCCCCCGCAGACATTGGGGAAGGTGTGGGACTTCGCGCTGGCACCGCGGTTGCTCCTGACAGCCTTCGTTCAGTCGTCAAGCGGTCCGAAAACCTAGCGGCCTCGTCAGCGGGGCCCCACGTCGGGAGAAACCATCCATGCAGGCGTCCACCGAGCAGTCGTCCAACTCCGGCTCCCTGGCGATGTACCTCTCGGAGATCAACCACTACAACCTCCTCACCGTGGAGGAGGAGCAGGCACTTGCACGCAGCTTCATCCGCGGCGAGCTGGCCGCCGGCCACCGGTTGGTCACCTCCAACCTGCGCTTCGTGGTGAAGGTCGCCTACGAGTACCGCTCCTACGGCATCAAGATGTCGGACCTCATCCAGGAGGGGAACATCGGCCTGATGAAGGCCGTGCAGAAGTTCGACCCGGACAAGGGCATCCGCCTCATCTCCTACGCGGTGTGGTGGATTCGCGCGTACATCCAGAACTACATCCTCAAGAGCTGGTCGCTGGTGAAGCTCGGCACCACGCAGGCTCAGCGGAAGCTGTTCTTCAGTCTGGCGCGCACGCGCCGCGAGCTGGAGAAGTTTGGCAACGGCGAGGCCGTGGTGAACGTGGAGGAGATTGCCCGCCGCCTGCACGTGAAGCCGGGCGAGGTGCGGGAGATGGAGCAGCGCATGGGCGGCCGGGATTTGTCCCTGGACGCGCCCATGGGCGAGGACGGTGGCAACAGCCACGTGGACTTCGTGGTCAGCGCCGCCGCGCCACAGGACGACGAGTTCGCGGACAAGGAAGAGGCGGGCCTCATCAACGCCCGCGTCCGCACCGCGCTGATGCGGTTGGACCCCCGCGAGCGCTTCATCATCGAGCAGCGGGTGATGAACGAGCGCCCGATGACGCTCAAGGAGCTGGGCGAGCATTTCGGGTTCTCCCGGGAGCGTGCCCGTCAGCTGGAGATTCGCGCCAAGGACAAGCTGAAGGCGGAGCTGGCGGCGCTGATGGCGGAGGTGGATCCGGACGCCGCGGCGATGCAGCAGTGAGCCGTGTCTGACGCGGCAGGTCGGTCCCGCTGAGTGCGGGACGCCAGGCGCCTCCTCCCCACTCGGGGTGGGGGCGCTTGTCATTTGTGGGCCATCACTTCGCTGGCGGGCGGGGCCCTGCTAGAAGGGGCCGGATTCCCTCGTAAGGAGCCTTTCGCTTGGCCCACGGTACCCCGCCGGTCGTCGACGAGCGCGTCCCGATCGCTCAATCGCACGCGCCACACCTGCACATCCCGTACGTCCCACCCGAACAGTCGCCCACGGAGATGACGATTCGAGCCCTGGTGCTCGGCTCGGTCCTGGGCATCGTGTTCGCCGCCTCGTCCGTGTACCTGGCCATCAAGGTCGGCCTCACGGTGTCGGCGTCGATTCCGGTGGCGGTGCTCTCCATCGCCATCTTCCGGGCGCTGGGCAAGTCGAACATCCTGGAGAACACCATCGTCCAGACGACGGGCTCGGCGGGTGAGTCGCTGGCCTTCGGCGTCGCCGCGGCGCTGCCCGCCCTGCTGCTCCTGGGCTACGACATCAGCCTGACGCATGCCTTCCTCGTGGCGGCGCTGGGCGGTGTGCTCGGCGTGCTGATGATGATTCCGCTGCGCCAGGGCCTCATCGTCCAGGAGCACGGCAAGCTGCCCTACCCTGAAGGGACCGCCAGCGCGGACGTGCTCATCGTCGGTGAGCAGGGCGGCACCAACGCGCGCACGGTCATCATCGGGTTCCTGGTGGGCGGCATCTACAAGTTCGCCTACTCCGGCATGAAGCTGTTCCGCGAGGTGCTGAGCACGCCGCTCAAGGGCCTCAAGAGCGCGACGCTGTCCACCGAGGTGAGCCCCGAGCTGCTCGGCGTGGGCTACATCATCGGCCCGCGCGTGGCGGCCATCACCTTCGCCGGTGGCGTGCTGAGCTACCTCATCCTCATCCCCGCAATCTCCTTCTTCGGCGCGGGGCTGGACCAGCCGCTGTTGGTGCACAACGGCGCCCTCATCCGGGACATGTCCCCGGACCAGATTCGCAACGCCTACGTGCTCTACATCGGCGCGGGCGCCGTGGCGACGGGCGGCCTCATCAGCCTCATCCGCTCGCTGCCGACCATCATCGGCGCGTTCAAGCGCGGCGTGGAGTCACTCAAGGCTTCGCGCGGGCAAGGCGGCGGACCGCAGCTGCTTCGCACCGAGCAGGACCTCCCCATCACCGTGGTGCTGGTGGGCAGCGTGGCCCTGGTGCTCCTCATCTGGCTGGCGCCGCCACTGGAGGTGAACTTCATCTCCGCCATCCTCATCATCGTCTTCGGCTTCTTCTTCGTGACGGTGAGCGCGCGAATCACCGGTGAGATTGGCAGCTCCTCCAACCCCATCTCCGGCATGGTGGTGGCCACGCTGCTCGTCACCTGCCTCGTGTACCTGCTGCTCGGGTGGACCAGCTCCGAGGACCGCTTCATGGCCCTCACCACGGCGGCCATCGTCGGCATCGCCGCCTCCAACGGCGGCACCACCGCGCAGGACTTGAAGACGGCCTACCTGGTGGGCGGCACCCCCAAGAAGCAGCAGATCGCCCTCTTCGTGGGCGTGCTGACCAGCGCCATGTTCATCGGCCTGGTGCTGGTGACGCTGAACAAGGGCGCCACCGTGACGATTCCGGAGCCGCACCCCGGCGTGCAGGTCACGGAGATGACCCAGGAGACGCGCACGCAGTACACCTTCCCGTGGGCCGTGTCCGCGCAGTCCCTGACGTCGCGCGGGCTGGACGAGGCCGCGCTGCGCAAGGCGGCCTGGGCGCAGGGCTATGACCTGGCCTCGCAGGGCGGAGCGATGGAGCTGCGCAGTTGGCGGCAGGTGAGCGCGCAGGACGTCAGCGGCGTGACGCTGAGCCCCACGGGCGGCTCGCAGGTGAAGGTGTCGGAGCTCGGCGCCATCACCGAGGGCCCCCAGCGCACCTTCAAGGAAGGCTACGTGCGCGGCGCGGACACTCCGGTGCCCGCGGGCAAGTACCTGGTGGATGACGGCGGCAGCATCCAGTACGTGGTGGACCCGGGCATTGGCGGCCGTATCAGCTCCTACGAGGGGCAGGCCCTCACCCGCTACGCCGCGCCCAAGGCGCAGCTGTTCTCGCTCATCATCGACGGCATCCTCACGCAGCGGCTGCCGTGGGACCTGGTGCTGCTGGGCGTGTTCATCGCGCTGATGCTGGAGCTGTGCGGCGTGTCCTCGCTGCCCTTCGCGGTGGGCGTGTACCTGCCCATCAGCAGCAGCGCGCCGCTCTTCGTCGGCGGCATGGTGCGCTACCTCGTGGACCGCCTGCGCGGTGGCAGCGAGTCCGACTTCTCGCCGGGCACCCTGCTCTCCTCCGGCTACATCGCCGGTGGCTCGATTGCCGGAGTGCTCATCGCCTTCCTCGAAATCGCCACGGATGGCGCGGGCTCACGCGCCATCAACCTGCCGGCCGTGTTCGGCCACGAGGGCGCCTTCGGTGGCTTCCTCAACGCGGTGGGCGAGAGCGAGCTGGCGAGTCCCCTCTGGTCCAACCTGTGGGGCCTGCTCTTCTTCGCCGGCCTGACGCTGTTCCTGCTGCGCTCCGCCCTCAAGGGCACCAGCGCCGCGGTGTCACCGCCGCCCGGTAAGTAGGCCTGTGAGGTGACGGCGCTCCCTTGGCTGGGAGCGCCGTCCCTCCAGACACCGTTGAAATCCGAAACGGCTGGCGGCCTTAGAAGTTCGTGTTCTGCGAGCTGTTGACGAGCCTGAGGTAGTCGCAGGTGCCGCTCGCGTCCCAGCTCACCCGGAAGAAGCCCCGATTGCTCAGGGCCTGCTCCCAGAGCGCGGAGACGGCGGCGTTGGGGATGCAGGTGTAGACAACCGGGCTGGTGCCACCTGGCGGGGTGGACCACGAGTCGAAGCTGCGCGTGCCGGTCATCAGGTCTTCACGGAAGGACGCGGACGAGGTCGACGTCGCGTCCTCACGGAAGCCGACGAAATTGCCGTAGCAGAGTCCCGAGCCATCCGCGTTCTTCTGGCAGAAGACTGTCTGTGATTGGAGTCCTCCCCACGCGACGGGAGCGAGCCCCAGGACAGCGAGCGCCACCCCAGGGAACAGAACTCCGCGGAGAAGGGGCTGCGAAAAAGAGAGCTGCTTCATGTTGTGACTCCTGAGCCTTGCGTCGTTCGACTGCTCAAAGGGAAGTGAGACTTACGGCAGGCCATCGAAACCCGGCGCGGGGACGAGCCGGTCCTGGTTGATGGCGACGACGAGTTGCTTGCGGAGCGCGTCCGCCTCGGGGCGACCTCGAAGGTGGACGAGTTCACGTCGAATCTCGAGAACGTCCTCGGCTGTCATGCGCCCGCTGGAGACCACCCGGTCCACCATCATGCCCGCACGCGCCACGGCCTCGCGCTGCTCCGAAGACGGCTCTGGCGCGGTGGGAACGGGAGCCTCCGGCTCGGAAGAGCCCGCGACGGGCCCTCCCGACTCCTTCAGCAAGGTGGCCACCCGCAAGGCCATGGCCTCCTGGTCCTCGACGGAGAGACGACTCTCCCGCGGAGCGAGGATGGTGGCGGTGCCCACCGGGCTCGCTCCAGTCGCGTGGGAGCTGGACTCCAGCGCCCGGCGCAGCGAACCCACTTCGTCGGTGAGCTGCTCCATTCGCTGCGCCTGGGATTGCTGTGCCTGGCTCACCGCGAGCCAGCACCCCACGGCGCACCCCACCGCTGTGGTCAGGCTTGGAAGCCAGCCACGCAACACCTGGGTTGTCATGGAGTGGATCAGAAATGCGAGTACTGGCTGCCGTTGATCAGGAACAGCGAATAGCACTCACCCGCGGCCGACCAGTAGATGGAGAAGAAGCCCCCGTGGTTCATGGCCTTGCTCCACTGCGCCGCCGTCGCCGTATTGGCCGTGCAGTTGAAGTACGTCGTCGTCGCGCCCGAGGTGAGGGCCGCGGAGAAGTACGGCGCGGCGTTGCTCACCCGGGTGAAGGACGCCTGGGTGCTGGCGCCGACGTGGTTGCGAAAGCCAAGGAGACTGCCGTGGCACCGACCGGAGCCATCCGCGTTCTTGTAGCAGTTCGCGGACTCGGTCTCGAAACCAGCGAAGGCAGCGGGAGCGGCCAACAGCGTCGCGACACAGAAAGCCGAGGCTCCGTGCTTCAAGACATCATGCATGTGAATTCCTTGCTCAAGGGAGGCCAGGTGTTTCTGGCCCCTTGAAAAGAACTCTACGAAGAGCCTCTGACACACCACTTCAGAGCGGCGCGATGGAATCCGGCACCTGCTCCCGCTCGGGCGCCGCCTGCGTGGACGTGGTGCCCTCCGCGCATACGTACTCCGTGCGCAGCGGCGTGACGAAGCCCACCGTGCCCACGTAGACGAGCGCGCCCCACCAGGGCCAATACACGTCCACGCGCGACACCCCGTGGCGACACTCCGCCGCCGACACGTTGGCCGTCGACAGCCCGTACACCAGGCTCACGCCCGTGCGCGCCTCCGGGAGCCCGTCTCGCGGGGCGCCCGTCCGCACGCTCATCCGGAAGCACCCCGTCAGCCCCAGCAGCAACACCCCACAGGCCATGACTCGCAGCATGCGCTCGACACTCCTCCCGGTACGCCGGCCCACGCAAGATACCCGGTAATTCCAGGGCGACGGCGTCGAGGTAGACCCATGTCATCCAAGTCCGCGAACTTCCAACCGCCGCCGGCTGGGGCCCCAGAGGATTTCGCGGTAGGCTGGTGATACCGCCCGAGCGGAGAGTTGCACGCGCATGGCCCATCCCCAAAAGACCCAGGAAGCGAGCACGGAGCCGGAGCAGACGCCGGAGGTCCGCGAGAAGGTGGAGCTGGCGCGCACGTTCGCGTTCCACCTGCTCAAGGGCATCAAGCAGATTGGCATGTACCGCCACAACGATGCGCGCTTCCCGGAGTTCCTCGCCAAGGCGCTGGAGTCCATCACCCAGTACACCGAGAAGTACGGGCCCCTGTCGCTCAAGGTCGAGCAGCAGAACCTGACGCTGCACAACGACTCGCTCTTCACCGAGGACACGCCGCTCCCGTACAAGTTCTTCCGCGACGGCATCCGTCAGCTCATCTTCCGTCCCGGCCTGGCCGTGGAGGAGCTGGTCACCTTCACGATGATTTCCCTTTCGGAGCCGGAGCGCGGCGCCGAGGACGTGCTGGCCCAGCTGTGGCGCGCCGGCATGGAGCACGTCGAGTACGTCGTGGTGGAAGGCTTCTCCATGGAGAACGCCAGCGAGGAGGAGGTGCAGGTCGAGGTGGACAAGGTGGTGGGTTACCTCTACGCGCGCCTCCAGACGAACTCGGACGACTACCTGCGTTTCGCTCGCGTGTCCGCGGAGGACCTGGACGCGAAGCTGGACGGCGTGGAGCAGATTCGCGGCCTCGTCGTCGGCGGGCGGCATGCGTCGGATGACCTGAAGGCGAAGCTCCAGCGCGAGGTGTCGGAGGAAGAAGGCGCGCGGCTGTTCCCCAAGCTGGTGAGCGCCGTGTTCCAGGTGGTGGAAGGCGGCGTCGAGGACGGCGCGCTGCTCGAGGAAATCTTCGTGCAGTTGCTGGACATGCTGCTGCTCCAGGACGACTTCGGCACCATCAATCAAATCGTCCTCAAGCTGCGCGCGCTGTCGCAGAAGGAAGGCGGCGCGCCGCTGGAGAAGCTGCTCGAGTCCTTCCTGCACAAGATGGGCGAGGAGCAGCGGTTGATGCGCCTGGGCGAGTCGCTCAAGGGCTCGCGTCCCAAGCACCCCGCGGACGTGACGCGCTACCTCCAGGCGTTGGGCCGCGACTCCGTCATCCCCCTGCTCACGGTGCTGGAGACGTTGGAGATTCCGGAGAACCGCGCGCTGTTGTGTGACGCGCTGGCCGTCGTCGCGCGAGAGCTGCCGGAGCCCTTCGTGGCGCGGCTGGTCTCAGACCGTCCGCAGACGGTGCGCGACATGGTGTACGTGCTGGAGAAGAGCAACCACCCCGAGCGCATCAAGATGTTCGGCCAGGTGCTCAAGAGCCCCAACCTGGTGGTGAAGCTGGAGGTGCTCAACATCATCGGGCGCGGGCGCACGGGCGAGGCACGCCGCCTCATCTTCGAGGCGCTCGCGGACCCCGTCTCCCAGGTGCGCATGGTGGCGGCCCGGATGCTGCCGGAGTTTGATCGCGACAAGGCGTTCTCCGACTTGATGCGCCTGATTCGAGAGCCCGCGTTCGACAAGAAGACCCCCGACGAGCGCACCGCGTTCTACGCGGCCGTCGGTGCGACGGGCACGCCGGGCGCGCTCTCGCACATGCAGCAACTGCTGGCGGTGAAGCCCTCGTTGCTCAACAAGAAGCGCGTGCTGGAAGACAAGATGCTGGCCGTCGCCGGGCTCCAGGGCGCCTGCTCCATCCAGAGCTACAAAATGATGCAGGCCATCGTCGAGGACCGCACCCAGCCGGTGGAACTGCTCACGGCGGCGCGCAAGGCGATGTACCAGACGCGCAAGACGCTGTTCGGTGACTCGGCGCTCCCAGAGGAGGCATAAGCCCATGGCTGAGAACCTCAAAATCACCCAGAGCCAGGACGAGAGCACCAACGAGTTCGGCCGCGAGCACAACGAGAAGCTCCAGGCCCTCTCGCGCTCCATGGTCGCCGGCCTCTACATGCTGGTGCGCTCCGTGAAGATGTATGACCCGGAGAACGGCGTCTTCCAGAAGCCGCTGCACCAACTCCAGGACATCATCAACCAGATCATCGGCAAGGAAGGCCGACTGGAGCTGGCGGGCGTCAAGGACTCCTTCTACCTGAACAGCATGCTGGTGAAGGTGGACCTGAACTCCATCGAGAACCAGCGATATCTCCTGACGGAGATGCGCGCCAAGGACGTCGGCGGCTTCACGCTCACCAAGCCGGTGACGGTGCCGGACCTGAAGAACTTCATCTGGATCTTCAGCAAGGAGCAGTCGAGCACCTCCGAGGAGGACGGACTCGCCGGCCGCAAGCTGCTCAACATGCGGGTGGCCAAGTTCTCCAAGCTCAAGGAGAAGCTCGACAAGGACATGAACAACGTGGGCGACCAGAAGGTCGATCGCAAGAAGTACGCGATGACCGTCTACGCCCGCTCGGTGTTCTTCCTCAGCAAGTACCTGGAGTCGGTGCGCGCGGGCAAACCCATCAACGCGTCCAAGGCCCTGCGGCTGGTGCAGGACTTCGTGGACATCAGCTACGAGCAGAAGACCCACTTCCTGGGCATGACGACGATGCGGCGCGAGGACGACTACCTCGTGTACCACCAGGTCAACGTGTGCCTGATGTGCATCGTCTTCGGCGCGGAGCTGGGGCTCACGAAGCCGCAGCTGCGAGACCTGGGCTACATCGCCCTCTTCCACGACGCGGGCATGACGACGCTGCCGGAGGAGCTGGCCACCAAGCGCGGGGCGCTGACGCCGGAGGAGCGCGTGGCGGTGCAGCGCGCGCCGCTCATCTCCGTGCGCAACATCCTCATGGAGAAGGGCTTCAGCCGCTCCACCCTGCTGCGCGTCGTGACGACCTTCGAGCACAAGACGGACTTCGGTACCGCAGTGCGCGACTCGCGCGGCAACATCCAGATGATCATCCCGAAGACGAACCTCGGGGCCTACGCGAAGATCATCGCCATCTGCGACGCGTACGACGCGCTCACCTCCAAGCGCCCCTACCGCGATGCGTACGGCCCGGAAGTCGCGCTGATGCTGATGTGGACGGAGATGCGCAACAAGTTCGACCCCGAGCTGCTCGAGGTCTTCATGCGCGTCATGGCCATCCAGCCCGTGAAGGTGCTGTCCAAGCGACAGCAGTCACTCAGCGTTTCCGGCTTGTAGCCGCCGCGCGCTTCTTCGTCGTCTTCCGGGCGGGAGCCTTCTTCGGCTTCGCCTTCGGCTCGGGCTCCGGTGGCGCCTGGGGACCCCGCAGCAGCTCGAGCGCGGCGGTGAAGTCCTCGGGAAGGGGCGCCTCCAGCGAGAGCGCCTTGCCCGTGCGCGGGTGCGCGAAGGCCAGCTTCCACGCGTGCAGGGCCTGGCGTCCCAACCGCTCCTGCGCGGCCGCGGACTCACCCTTCGGCTTGCGCCCGGAGCCGTACAGCGTGTCCCCGAGCAATGGGTGACCGGCCTCCGTGAGGTGCACGCGAATCTGGTGCGTCCGGCCGGTGAGCAGATCCACCTCCACCAGCGCGGCGCCGTCGAAGGCCTCGAGCACGCGGAAGACGGTGATGGCCGGCTTGCCCTCTCGCACCTTCCCGGTGAAGCGCTGACGATTCACCGGGTGGCGGCCATAGAGCGTCTCGATGCGCCCTTGCGCAGGGGGCACGCCGTGCACCAGCGCCAGGTACGTCTTGGTGACTTCGCGCCCCTTGAAGGACTTCTGGAGCGCGACGAGGGCCCGCTCGCTCTTGGCGACGACGAGACAGCCCGTGGTGTCCTTGTCCAGGCGGTGGACGATGCCGGGGCGCAGCTCGCCGCCGACGCCGGCCAGGTCCTTCACGCGATGCAAGAGCGCGTTGACCAGGGTTCCCGTCGCGTGTCCCGCGCCCGGGTGCACCACCATGCCCGCCGCCTTGTCGACGACGACGAGGTCCTTGTCCTCATGCAACACGGACAGGGGCAGCTCCTCGGCCTGAGGAGCGGCGGCCACGGGGGCCGGAACGTGGAGGGTGAGGAGCTCGCCACCGCGCAGGCGCATCGCCGCCTTCACGGGCCTGCCGTCGACGAGCACGTGCCCATCGTCGATGAGGCCCCGGATGCGCGAACGCGTCAGGTCGGTGAAGACGGTGGCGAGGTACTGGTCGATGCGCTCTCCGCGTGAGGCCGGCGGGGCGCGATGATCTCGGGTGTCGGGCGCTGCCACGTGGAGCGGACTACCAGATCTTCGACTTCACGTGCGCCTTGGAGCGCAACACGATGTCGTTGATGGCGCGCTCGAAGAAGTTCGCGTTCGTGTAGACATCCTGGCTGACGCGGCTCTTGTAGAGCTCACGTCCCTCTTCCAGTTCCTCCTTGAGGACCTCGAAGAGGTTGTCCTGCTCGATACCCTTGATGATCTTCTGCTCGTTGTAGAGCGAGATATCCGAGGCAATCGCACGGGCGAGCCGCATCGCCTTGATCTTTTCCTCGTCCGTCATCGTCCTCCCTACATAGGCACCGCTCGGAGGGGAGTCAACTTTCCTTGTGGTACGAGCGCAGGTTGGCAGCTCCCCAGGTCAGCATCACTTCTTGCCCGACTTCTCAGAAGCCAAGCCCAGATAGCTCCTGGACACCTGGAGCGGATCCAACCCCAGCTCGCGGGCCAGGTTCATGAGGATTCCTCGCAGGTACACGGGCGGGGGCAGCAGCGTGTAACGGTCCGCCTCCACGTTCTCCAGATGACGCAAGGAGATACGGGTGCGATCCGCCACCTGATGGAGCGTGAAGCCCCGAGTCTCCCGGACCCTGCGCAGCAGCTCGCCGTTGAACTCGGCGTCGGCGGGGATGTCCGGGAGGCGCGGCCGGACGTCGCGCACGCGGGCGGAGACCTGGGCCAGGGCGGCTTCGGCCGTGGCGATGGCCGAGTCCTGGGAGAGCACCTGTGCCTCTCCCAACTGACGACCCGAGCCGCCCCGGGTCTGCGCGGACGCCCCCGTGCCGGACGCCGTCGAAGGCATGGAACGAGATGTGCCCGTCGACCGACCTGTCGTCGGCGTCACGACGATGGACGTGGCCGGCTCGGGCGCGGGGGGCTCCGCCGACACGGGTGCAACCGGCTGCGCGGAAGCGTCCTGCGCGTTCGACGCAACGGGAGCCTCATCGACTGGGGGCTCATCGGCGGGTGCTGGCGTCGATGCGATGGGACTCGCGGGAACCTCGGTGCCTTGAGCCTCCGCGCTCGCACCGGCCGACTCCGCCGTGCTCGTGCTGGATCCCTCGGTGCTCGACGCCGCCTGGGCAGCGACCGCACTCGCGCGGATGGCAGCCTCGACGCTTGGCTCGGTCTGGGCGCTCGTCGCGCTCGCGGTGTCGGGAGCCTCGGTGCTCGACGCCGCCTGAGCTGCCACCGAACTCGCGCTGTCGGGAGCCTCGGTGCTCGACGCCGCCTGGGCAGTTACGGCACTCGCGCTGTCGGGAGCCTCGGTGCTCGACGCCGCCTGGGCAGTGACCGCACTCGCGCTGGTGGGCGCCTCGATGCCCGGCACCGACTGGGCGCTCGTCGCGCTCGCGGTGTCGGGAGCCTCGGAGTTCGACGCCTCGGCGGCGGCACTGGCCGGAACGACGGCCGACGACGTGGCGGCGGACGAATCCGCGCCTGGTTCCACCGAAGCGGAACCCGCCGCTCTCGACTGCGCCACGACGCGCTCCGCCGTCCGCGCCTCCACCACCACCGCGACTTTCGCCGGGGCAGACTCACCGCGCGCGGGCGCGGACCCGACGTCCACCCTGCCCGCCGCGGGCATGTCCACGAACCCACCGCCGAACGGCGCGGACTGCAAGGAACTGGTCACGTACGACAGCGAATAGCCACTGACGAAGCTGGCCCGGAACGCCGCCGGCCCACTCAGCTCGGGCTCCGGCTCCTCCGTCCCCTTCCCTGCCTCGGAGGCAGAGGACGAAGCCGACGACTCCACCGCGCTCGCGAGCGCCTCGGCCGCGCGCTGCACGGGGCCGGAGTCCTTCGCGGGTGCCGTCACGGCCTCGGCCACCTTGCGCGCGGGCAGGCCCAGGTCCTTGTCGTACTCGACCCGCAAGTCGGCGTCCGTGAGGATCTCCATCGCCTCCGTCATCCGGGCGCGAAGGGCGTCCACCTGATCCGCATCCACGAGCGCGTACACCGCGATGGAGTCCGGCGCATAGAGTTCCATCAACCGCGAATAGGCGGCGTGGATCTCCTCCATCTGCGCGGTGACAGGGACCTCCAGGAGCTCGTAATAGGTCTGCTGCGCGAAGGGCTTCATGGCGTGGCGGGAATGGGCGTTCCGTCGATTGCGAGCAAGCGCGAGGCGATGCGTTGAATGGCCAGAGCCGCCGGGGAGTCCGGCCGCTCAATCAATACGGGGCGCCGCTTTCGCACCGCGCGCCACGCCTCATCGTCATACCGGATGGCACCCAGGTCATCCATGTCGATCCCAAAGAACTTCTTCCACGCGGAGGCCACGGCTGTTCCCACGTTCAGGTCCGCGTCCGTCCGGGCCTGGTTCACCACCAGCCGGATGCGGAAGGCCGCCAGCTCTCGCTCCAGTCGCTCCGCACCCACGGGGTCCTTGCGCCTCACCTGCTCGAGCACGTCATGCAGCGTGCGCAGCGAGCCCTCCCGGGTCGTCAGGGCACTGTCCACCAGGTCCCCGATGCCGTACTCGGCCTCCATCTGCTGCAATCGCCGGAAGAAGGCCGCCTTCGCGAAGCGGTACGCGTTCTCCACCGACGTGGGCTCGGGCAACACCACCAGCAGCCCATGGTCCGCCATGATGAAGAAGTCGATGGTGTTGAAGCTCGTCCCCGCGCCCAGGTCCAGGATGAGGTAGTCCGCCTGCGCCCCCAGGAGCGTCTTCAAGAGCTTCTGCTTCTGCGCATACTTGAGGTTGGCCGCGTCCAGCGCGTCCTGCGCGCCCGCGATGAGCGACAGCCGAGGCACGCCCGTCGGGACGATGACGTCCTCCAGCCGCGCCTTGTTGCGCCGCAAGAAGTCGGACAGCGTCGCCTCCGGCTGCCCCACGCCCAGGCACGTGTGAAGGTTGGCCCCGCCCAGGTCCGCGTCCACCAGCAACACGTTCAGCCCGGACTGCGCCAGCGCCACGCCCAGGTTGGCGGACACCATCGACTTGCCAATGCCACCCTTGCCGCCGCCCACGGCGATGATGCGACGGGGCCGCGCACGTCGTCCCAGTCCCGGCGGCCCCGACTGCACCGGCTCGGAGGTCGGGGTCCCCAGGGCACGGGCATCGGCCAGGGGCGCTCGCGAAGGTTTGGACATGGGCGGTCGCATCAAAGCCCGTCCTACCGCCCGAGTCGACTCCCCGCCAATCCCCGGCCATTTCGTCGATCAATCCCCCCACCACCGAGAGGGATGACACCCAGATTTACAGGGCTCGCATGGCTGACCAGTGAACAGGCGGCCGAGCGCTCCGCCCTACTCGTCCAGCAGCTCCACGTTCCAGTACGACGCGTCCGCGAGGTGCAGGAAAGGCAGCCACTCCTGATACGTCACCTTGCGCGAAGCGCCTCGGAACAGCGGAGTCCAGCGCGGGCGCACCGGCTTCTTGAGCAGTCTCATGTCGGCCTGCTCCGGCGTGCGGCCCCCCTTCTTCAGGTTGCACGGCACGCACGAGCACACGACATTCTCCCACGTCGTCTTGCCGCCCTGGGTCCGAGGCATGACGTGGTCCAGGTTCAAATCGCTGCGGGGGAGGTTCTTGCCACAGTACTGACAGGTGTCCGCGTCGCGCGCGTAGATGTTGAGCCGGGAGAAACGCACCCTCCCACGCGGGAGATGGTCATACGCGCTGAGCACCAGCACCCGGGGAACGCGGATGGTCCGGTTGATGGTGGTGATGCAGTCGTTGGTGGCGCTCAGTGCCGCCCAATCGGCGAACTCGTAGAGTCGGTACTGCTGGTCAATCGCCTTGGCGACGCCCTGATACAGCAGCGAGAACGCCCGCTTCACCGACGTGACGTGCACCGGTTGGTAGTACCGGTTGAGTACGAGGACGGCGCTGTTGATCATGGTGGTTTCCCGGGACTTGCGGTCGCCACGCTTTCAGCGACCGACGCGAGTTCCTCCTTCGCGAGACAGCGGACGTCGAGGACCACCTCGCCATCCGCGATCCTGCCAATAACCGGCACTTCGCCGCCGCGCAGGCGTTCGAGGAATGATTCCGGCGCACCTACGGTGAGGCTGCACGCGAAGGAAGGCAACCGGGCCAGCGGCATGGCACCCCCGCCCACCTGTCCCACCACCCCGTCCACCCGGGCACTCACACCCTGTTCGGCCAGCAACGCCTGGAGCCGCAGCGCCCGTGCGCGCAGCTCCTCGGACGACTGGGCAAGCAGTCTGTAGGCGGGCACGGCCTCCGGCCTGCCGTCCCGGTACAGCTCCAACGTGGCCTCCAGCGCGGCCACCGTCAGCTTGTCCACACGCAACGCCCGCGTCAGCGGGTGCGCCTTGATGCGCGACACCAGCGCGGAACGTCCCACCACCACGCCCGCCTGCGGCCCGCCCAGCAGCTTGTCCCCGGAGAACGCCACCACGTCCGCCCCCGCGGCCACGACTCCGGGCACCGTGGGCTCCTGACTCAAGCCCTCTCCCACCATGGGCACCAGCGCCCCCGAGCCCAGGTCCTGGAACACGGGCACGCCGCGCTGCCGCCCGAGCGCGGACAGCTCCGCCACGCTCGCCTCCTCCGTGAAGCCCACCACCGCGAAGTTGGAGCGGTGCACCTTCAGCAACAGCCCCGTCTCCGCGCCCACCACGCTCGCGTAGTCCGCCACGCGCGTGCGGTTCGTGGTCCCCACCTCCACCAGCTTCGCGCCCGACTGACGCATGACGTCCGGCACGCGGAAGCCACCGCCAATCTCCACCAGCTCCCCGCGCGACACGATGCACTCGCGCCCCCCCGCCAGCGCCGCCAACACCAGCAATACGGCCCCCGCGCAGTTGTTGACGACGAGCGCATCCTCCGCGCCGGTCAACTGACGCAACAGCCCCACCACCGGCGCATACCTGCTGCCGCGCTCGCCTTCGTCCAGGTCGTATTCGAGGTTCGAGTACCCTCGCGCCACCTCCGCCACCCGCGCCACCGCCTCGGGCGCGAGCGGCGCGCGCCCCAGGTTGGTGTGCAGCACCACGCCCGTCGCGTTCAGCACGGGACGCAGGCCCGGCGTGGCCAGCGTGCTCAGCGCCTCGCCCACGTCCGCGTCCTCGAAGGAGCGCGGCTCACCCTGGAGCAGCCGGGCCCGCGCGCGCTCCACGGCCAACCTCAGCGCGGATACGGCCCTGGCCCTGGGGACACCCGCAAGCAGCGGCTCCAGCGAAGGCCGCCGCAGGAGCTGCTCGATGGAGGGGAGGGCGCGCAAGAGCGCGTTCTTCCCACCGTCTACATTGTTCGACGGGGGTCCCACGTCTCCGAGTCTAGGAGACGTGGCACCCAATCTCCAAACGACGGGGAGGTGTCAGGCAGGTGACGGCCCGCTCGCGCCCGGGTGCCGCGCGGTGCTCCGCGCTCGACTCAGGGGGGCGTCAGGTACAGGCTGATTTCCTCGGTCGCCCCAGGCAGCCGGATGTGCTTCTCGAACCGCAGCCCCAGCCGCGACAGCACCTTGATGGAGCTGGCGTTGTCGTTCGAAACGATGGCCGCGATGCGCTTCAAGCCGAAGTCACGCAACCCGTGAGCGAGCGTGGCGGAGACAGCCTCCTGGGCGTAGCCCTGCCCCCAATACGCGGGCAGCAGCGCATAGCCGATGTCCACGTGCTCCAGCGAGTCGCGCTTGAGCAGGCCACACATCCCCAGCGGCGCGCCGTCCGACTTGCGCTCCACCAGGTACAGGCCGAAGCCATGGCGCTCGTACGACACCTGGGGACCGTTGCGGATGTAGCCCCACGCGTCCTCGAGCGTCTTCACACCCCGGTCGCCAATGAAGCGCAGCCACGCTGGCTCATTCACCAACACCAGGATGAAGGGCGCATCCGCCTGCGTCACCCTGCGCAGGACGAGCCGCTCCGTCTCCAGGACTTTCATGCGAAGATCTCCTCGGAAAGCCCGAGGCAGCCCTGGACGGAAGTGTCCAGACACGTCAGCCTGCGAGCCACCTTGGAGGATGTACCACGGATGTCCACCCCCTCGAGCCCCGACTCCCGGTTCCAGATTGAAGTCCTCAAGCTGCTGCTCCAGGTCGCCAGTGGCGACGAGGGCGTGAGCCGCCAGGAAATCGACCACATCATGGATACCGCGCGAGGCATGAGCGTGCCGTTGCCGGAGCTGGCCGAGCTGGCGAAGTGCCTCCAGAACGGAATCCCACTGCCCGCCCCCAACCTGGGAGTCCTCCGCTCCAATCCCCAGGCGGTCGTCGAGGCGACGCACGCCCTCATCTCCAGCGATGGCCACATCCATCCGAGTGAAATCGAGATGCTGCGGCAGATTCGCGAGATGCTCGGTGTCGCGGGCTGACTGAGCGTGGACTCGGGCCGGGAGGAGCGCTCCCGGCACCGTGTCCGTCCAGCGACTACGCGTCGACTTCGTCGACTTCCAGCTCGCTGCCCGCGCCGCTCAACAGCTCCAGCAGCTCCGCCGCGCCGCCCTCGCTGTCCTTCAGCGAGGTGAGCTTGCCGCCGCCGAGGAACTGCATGATGAACTGCTTGCGCATCTCGCAGCGTCCGCCCTGAATCTCGCCCAGGACGGTCAGCGTGTTCGGCTCGCCCTCGCCGACAATCTGGTCGGCGACGTGGCAGTTGCCCAGCACGAGCACGATGGAGTGCAACTCCGCCGTGCCGACCTTCAGGTCGCCGAGGACGAGCAGGCCGCCGGGGCCCTTCACCACCAGGGTCTCCACGTCCATGTCACCCGTCACGACGACGCAATCGCGTGTCTCCAGCGTGCGCGACTGGGCCGTCAACTCTTCGTGGAGTTCGATGCCGGTTCGCAGCATCGCGGAGATGTCGACGGGGGCCGCGAGCAGCGCGTCCTCGTCCAGCGCGGTCAGTCTCTCGTCCGCGGCTGCAAGTGCATCGGCGTGGTCCTGGAGCTTCTTGGGGAGCTGAGTCATGTCTACCGTCGTGAATACCCCAGATCAGGCCGGGAGGAAGCCACCATCGACGGCGAGTGTGGCCCTCGTCACGAATCCGGCCCCTTGGGCACGCATTTGGAGCGTCGCGAAGGTGACTTCCTCCTCGGTGGCCATGCGACCCATCGGGTGCTCCGCCACCAGCGAGGGGACCACCACCTCGGCCTGACGGGGTCCAGGGGGACAGGCACGACCCACTCCGTCACGCGGAAGCCCTGGGGCGCCCGGCCCCCGAGTCTCACGGTAGGATTTTCCGCTGGGGCCGCTCAGGGCCGGACCTTGACGTGCAGCAGGTCCAGCCGGCGCAGGCGGGGCGTGTACCAGGTCCCATCCAACTCGAAGGGCGCGGCCAGGGTTCCCGTCGCGATGACCCCATCACCCACGGGCGCCAGGTGGAGGCCCGACTGGAGAGGATCCAACACGCGCACCCAGCGCGTCACCAGACTGGGAGCGAAGCCCGCCAGCGTGGGGCGGTCGGGTGCCACGTCCTCGGGGAGCCCCACGGAGCCGAGCCCCAACAGGCGACCCCACCCGGACTGAGCCGTCGTGATGTTGCCCGACGCGTCCACGACGAGCGAGCCGAAGCTCAGGCTGCGCCCCCTGTCGTCCTGGAACTGCCTTAGCGCCACCTCCGCGCCCGTCGCGCTCAGCCGCCCCAACAGGGCATCACGCTGCCCGTCGTAGAAGTCGTCCGGATCCAGGCTCGCGTAGGACGTGCCCGCGAAGGTGAAGCGACCGTCGAAGTTCCCCGTGAAGGCCACGCTCCCGTCCGGAAGGACGCCCACCGCGAGCACGTCCGCGTAGTGGCCGTAGGTCGTGGGCAGCAGCCAGGCCCACAGCGGCGCACCGCTCACGCTCCACCGCGCCACGAACGGGCCCTGGCCGGTGATTGCGCCCGCTCCGAAGTCGGTGCCCTGGGCCGCCCAGCCACCGACGGTGACGTTCTCCTGGGCGTCCACGGCCACGCTCACCGCCTGGGTGCCACGCAGCGACTGCCCGGCCAGCACCCGCACCCACTGGTAGGCACCGTCCCACTGGACCTTCAGGACGAAGGAGTTGGGACCCTCGTCGTCATAGGGGCGCGGCTTGCCTGAGTAGACAGGCCCGGCCCCGAAGTCGGCATGCCCCCAGAAGCCGCCCGTCACCACGGCGCTGCCATGCGCGTCCGTCGCCAGGTCGTACACGGGGATGATGTTGTCCTCGGGGCCATCCTCTCCCTGGCTCCAGGACCGGTAGCCCCGCGTCCAGTCCACCGCGCCCGTGGGCGTGAGCTTCAGCAGGAACATGCCCTGCCCCTGTGGCAGCGGGCCCTTGCCCAGATCAGGTGCGCCGGAGTACTCGCCCGTGGCGAGCACGTTGCCCAGGGTGGTCACCGCCACCTTCCTGAAGGTGACCCCCGGGTGCGCGAACTCGCGCGTCCACGCAACGCCGCCGTCCGCGCGGTGGAGCGTGATGACGTCCGTCTCCGCTCCCGAATACGGCCCATCCTGCGTCTGCTCCACCGCGCTGAGTACGGCGAAGCCACCATCCGGCGCGGGGGCTGTGTGAATCGCGCGCTCCGCCTCGGGACGGTTCGACTGCTTCACCCACGTGGTGGTCCCCGCTGGCTGCGTGCCTCGGTACGAGCAGAACGGCGCGCTCTCCGTGACGACGACCAGGCGGGGCGCGGCGTCCAGAATCTGCTCCCGCGCCGCATCCACCGACGCGAAGCTCAGACCGTCGTTCGAGGAGGGATAGAGCTGGAAGGCATGACGGCCCGAGGTGGTGACGGTGGCCGTCACGTCGTACTCCACCCACTCGTCCTTCTTCACCGCCCACGCGTCGGCGAGGACTTCATTGACGAAGGGCGGAGGGTGAGACCAGGTGGTCTCCTTGGGGTCGAACGGAACGGACTTGAGGAGCCGGGGCGCGCGGTCCGAGGCCTCCAGCGCATACAACTGGAGCAACACGCGGCGCACCTGTCCCGGCGGCAACTGCACGTCGAAGTCGAGGTAGCTGTAGAACCCCGGCTGCGTGTCCACCTTCAGCGACGCCTCGCGGTGGAACGTCGTGTCCGGACGGTACTGGTCGATATAGGTGTCGTGCAGCGGGTAGAGGGTCGTCGAGACAATCTCCCGACGCGTCAGGCACGCATCCCCCGGCGCCGTGCGGGACGCCCCCGTCCAGACGAGGAGCTGAGGCCCGGGCACGGAGGAGGACTCCCGGGAGACGAACGTCACCGGGGTGGTCGAGTTCCCATACAACCCGAACGAGACGTCGCCATTGCCTCGCACCAGGTCCGTCACGTCGTATTCCACGGTGCCGAGGGGCGAGAGGAACGGAACATAGGACAGCACGCCGCCCACCCGCTGCGGGCGCGTATTCCAGGTGACGCTCGACTCATTCCAGGCCCCCTGAATCGCATACACGGAGGGACCTCCCGCCGTGCCCTCGTCGGAGACGTTCAAACGCAGAATCGCGCGTTGGACGGTCTCCGTCAGGCCTTGCACCGAGAAGCGCAGATACGCCTCGCGCTTCTGGCCATTGTCCACCCACAGCTTCCGCGACGTGCCTCCGGCCGAGGAGCCCGGCGCGGCCTCGGAGACATACGTGTCGGCGCTCGCGTTGAAGAGCGTGGGCGGACCCGACACCGGGAGCGGCGTGGGACGGTGCGGAGGATGGTCCTCCGCCGACTCGACGGTGAGGACGAGCTGGGGACGCAGCGCGGCGTTTGGATGTTCGCTCGACGCAATCGTCACTCCATCGGTGCTGTCGGGCCGCAGGTGGACGTCGGTATAGGCGTTCTGGGAGATGTGCAGGTCGGAGATATCCAGCTCAATCCAGGTGCCGCTCGTCACTGCGCCCGCGCTGGCGAGGATGTTGTTGGCCGGGGGTGGACGTGTGTTCCACGTCGTCAGCTCGTTCCAGTTGCGTCCATCCAACCGGGGGTCATGCGCGGTGGGCCCATCCGACGAGCCATCCAACGCATAGACCCGCAGCCGCGCCGTCGTCAGCGTCCCCTCGAACGGGGTGATGAGGAAGCGCAGGTACGCCTCCGACTCTGGAGACCGGTCCACCTCCATCGTCGGTGACGACCCGAAGCTCGTCGTCGGTGACGTCGACACCACGTGCGTGTCCGCCGCCGCGATGATCGTCACCGTCTGTGTATTGAGTTCGTCACGCCGCTGGCCGTCCGGGGCCACATCCAGCGTGGAAGCAGACACTTCACCCTGGGAACTCCCACACCCACCCAGGAGTGCGAGCGCCATTCCCAGACTCCAACCCACCACTCCGCCTGTCACGTATCTCACGTCATCTCTCCTTCGGGTCCAGCCAGGACGATGCGTGAGCAACAGGTGCGCCAATCCATCTGTCCGTTGGAAGTCTCGCGGGGTGCCCGCACCACTCAAGGACGGAGCTTGAAGTGCAGCAGGTCCGAGCGACGCTCGCGGGGCGTGTACCAGGTGCCCTCCAGCTCGAAGGGCGTCTTGAGGTCCGCGGTCACCACGAGGCCATCACTCACCGGAGACAGGAGGAGCTGCGACTGGAGCGGATCGAACACGCGAACCCAGCGCGTCCGCAGGTCGACGCCGAAGCCCGCCACCGTCGGGCGCAACGACGCACCCTCTTCCGTCGGACCGACGTCCCCGAGCCCCAGCCTGCTTCCGCCTCCAAGCTGCGACGTCACGATGTTCCCCGACGCATCCACCACCAGGTCATGGAAGTCGACGTCCTGGAGCTGTCTCAGCGTCACCTCGTCGCCCGTCGCGCTCAGGCGGCCCAGCATCGTGTCGCGCGGCCCGCCATCGTATTCGTCCGGCTCCCGGCTCGCGTACTCCTGCCCGGCGAACGTGAAGCGGCCTCCGAAGTTCCCCGTGAAGAAGACGCCGCCGTCGGGCAACAACGCCAGCGTGGACAGCCCACTGAAATAGACCGGGATGACCCGGGACCAGACAGGTGCACCGCCCACATCCCAGCGCGCCACGAAGGCGCCGTTCTGGGTGATGGCACCCGCTCCAAAGTCCGTGCCCTGCCCCGCCCAGCCGCCGACGGTGACGCGCTCCTCCGCGTCCACCGCCACGCTTGTCGCCTGGGCTCCCCGGAGCGAGTCCGACGTCAGCGTGCGCGCCCACTGATAGGCGCCGTCCCACTGGAGCTTCAGGACGAAGGAGTTCGGATACGTGTCGTCATACGGGAACGGCTTGCCGGAATAGACGGGCCCCGCGCCGAAGTCCGTGTAGCCCCAGAAGGTCCCCACCACGAGCGCGCTGCCATGCGCGTCCGTCGCCAGGTCGAGCACCTGCATCGGGTTGTCGACGGACTCGTCCATCCGCTGGAACCACGCCTTGTAGCCACGCGTCCAGACCACCCCGCCCGTGGGCGAAAGCTTCATCACGAACATGCCCTGCCCTCGCGGCAGCGCGCCCGTGCCCAGGTCCGGTGCACCGAGGTAGCTCCCCGCCACCAGGACGTTGCCCTGCTTCGTCACCACCACCCGCTCGAAGGACACCTGCGGCTGGGAGAACGCGCGGCTCCACGCGACGCTCCCGTCCGCGCGGTGAAGGGTGACGACATCCGTCCGCTCGGAGGACAGGGGCCCGGTCACCGGTTGCTCCACCCTGCTGATGACGACGAAGCCGCCGTCGAGCGCGGGGGCCGAGTGAGTCGAAAGCTCCGCCGAGGGGTCGCTCGACTGCGTCACCCACGCCGTCGAGCCTGATGGAGGCGTGCCCTGGTAGGAACAGAAGGGCTCGCTGTCGGTGATGACCACCAGTCGCGGCGCGACGGAGAGCAGCCCTCGCTCCTCCATCTCGGACGAGGCGAAGCGCATCCCATCCGCGGAACCATCGAGCAACGCGAAGGCGTGACGCCCCGACGTCGTCACCACGTCCGTCACGTCCAGTTCCACCCACTGGTCCTTCTTCAGCGCCCCGAGGTCCCCCACCACGCCCCCCATGATGGCGGGCTTGCGATACCAGTCCGTCGTCGCCTCATCGAACGGCGCGGCCTTGAACAACCGGGGCCCATTCCCGGAGGCATCCAGTGCATAGAGGCGCAGCAACACGCGGCGGACCGGCGCCGCCCCCAGTTGTACGTCGAACTCCAGGTAGCTCTCCGCGCGCGGTGACGCATCCACACGCAACGAGGCCTCGCGGTAATGCTGCGTGGTGGGGCTGTCCGGCGTGACGAAGGTGTCCTGCGACGCGAGGATGGAGGTCGCGAGAACCTCCTGGCGTGTCAGGCAGTCATCCGTCGGAGCAGTCCGGGGCACCCCCGTCCAGACGAGCAACCGCGGCTCGAGCGCGAGGACCTCTCGCGAGTGGAACGACACCTCGTCGCCGGAGTTCGCATACAGGCCGAAGGTGACGTCGCCATCGCCTCGCACCTGTTCCGTCACGTCGTAGTCCGCGAAGCCGAATGGCGCGAGGAACGGTGCGCGGTCCAGCGAGCCGCCCACCTTCGGCGGGCGCGTGTTCCAGGTGACAGCCTCGCTCCATGCCCCCTGCGTGGCGAAGACCGAGGGCCCTCCCTCCGTGCCATCCTCGCGAACGCGCAGGCGCAACACCGCGCGCTGCACCGTCTCCGTCAGCCCCTGCACGGAGAAGCGAAGATGCGCCTCTCGCTCCGGCGTGCTCCCGACGCGAAGCGCCTCCGACACACCACCGGCCGAGGAGTCCCGCACATCCGCGGAGACAAACGTGTCAGCGCTCGGAGCGAACGAAACGGGCGTCCCCGACACCGGGAGCGGCTCGGGGCGCGGAGGCGGATGGTCCTTCGCGGACTCGATGGTGAGGACGAGCTGGGGGCGCAGCGCGGGGTCCGGATGTTCGCTCGACGCGAGCGTCACGCCATCCGGGCTGTCTCCCCCCATGAAGATGTCGAGATAGCTGCTCTGGGAAACGTGCAGGTCGCTGACATCCAGCTCCATCCACGTCCCGCTGGCGACGGGGCCCGCGCTGACGAGCGCCCAATAGCCGCCCCACTGAGGACGCGTGTCCCACGTCGTCAGCTCGTTCCATGTCCGGACTCCTGGCGGGTCGTGGACGGTGGGCCCGTCCTCCGTGCCCTCCAGCACGTACAGGCGCAGGCGCGCGGTCGTCATCGTCCCCTCGAAGGGTTGGATGAGGAAGCGGAGGTAGGCCTCGGCATCGGGCGAGCGACCGAGCACCAGCGTCTCCGAGGAGCCGAAGCTCGTCGTCGGAGACGTCGCCACGACGTGCGTGTCCGCCGCCGCGACGAACGTCACCGTCCGGGTGACGAGTTCCTCACGCCGACCATCTGGAGGAGCGACGACCTCCGTGGAACTCGGCGCCACACCTTGGGAAGCCCCGCACCCACTCAGGAGCGCGAACACCACTCCCCAGCCCCCCCAACCCGCCCCGACCGTCATCCGCCTCACGTCACCGCTCCCTTGAGACCAGAGGAGACGATGGGTGAGCAACAGTCACGCCAGTCAGGGCCGGTGCGCTCCCTCTACCTGGTGGGCGAGGGAGCGAGCACCGTGTCCAGCGGCGTCAGTACACGTTGTACTTGCGGCGCAGCGCCTCGTGCTCTTCCGCGTTGCGCGAGGGGCGCAGCGTCTTCTGCGCGTCGTGCAGGTAGTACCAGAACTCGCTCGGCGTGGGCGCCATGGCGGCCTGGAGCGACGCCACCGTGGGCGCGCCGATGGGACCCGGGGGCAGGCCCTTGCGATGCCGCGTGTTGTACGGGTCCTCGGGGTCCCTCAGTCGCTGGAGGAACGCCTTGCGGTCATTCCACTGCGCCAGCACGTACCGCGACGTCGCGTCCACGCCGAGCGGATAGCCCTTGTCCACGCGCTTCCAGAGGATGCCCGCGACCAGCGGACGCTGGTCCGGCACGGGCTCCTCGCGCTCCAGCATGGATGCCATCACCACCACCTCGTGCAGCGTCCTCCCGCTCTTGGAGATGGCGTCCCGGTTGGGCGTGTAGAAGCGTGCCCCGAAGGCATTCAACTGGCGCTGGATGAGGTCCTCGACGTCGAACTTCCCCGGAATCACGCCGTAGGACTCCGGGTACAGGTAGCCCTCCAGCGTGGTGGTGGGCAGGGGGAACGGCGCGGTGAAGCGACTGGGATTGCTGGCCGCGGTGATGTACGCGCCCGCGGTGATGAAGCCCGCCGCCGTGAGGGCCGCGTCGGTGTCCCGCAGGCGCCAGCCCTCCACCACCAGGAACGGGATGTCGTCGGGGAGCGGGTTGCCCTCCAGCACCGTGGCCAGCTCCGCCACCGTCATGGACGGGCTCACCGGGTGTCGTCCCGCCTTGGGCGAGAACGAGCCACGACGGAAGAGGTGCCAGCGCCACACCCGCGCATCACGGATGAGGCCCTGGTTGGCGAGCAGCACGCCCAGGCCTCTCCCGGAAGTGCCCTTGGGGACGGTGAACTCCACGGGGGTCGCGCCGGGGGCCGCGACGGCTTGATGCGCCGCCTGCTCCACCCACCAGAACGCACCCACACCCGCAGCCGCCAACAGCACGAAGACCACTGCCAGACTCACGAGGACTTTCTTCATCGCGGCGCAGGGTAGCACCGTCGTCCCGCCGTGCATCCATTCGAGTCACCGGATGTCCGCTCCCGGGCGCTGGCCCGGCCACCAACCAGGCGGCACGGGCCACGGCCCCTCCTCGTCCCCCTGCCTTGGGTCATCCGTTCCGACTGGCCTCCAGGTGCGAACTCCCTCGCGAACGTGAGCGTGACGATGGCGACAAAACGCGGCGCCGTCCTTTGTCCAGAGGGTCAGCCACCCCAGTTCTTCCGGAGAGGGGCCAGAGAGCCAGGGGCCGATGGCGGGTCATGAACACGGGGCACATCTTCGCAACCGTTGCATCTACCCACGACCCGAGGACCCTCGTATGGCCACTCAAGCCGGCAAGCTCCAGGGCAGCTACCTTTCGACTCGCGACGGAACCCAGATCTACTTCAAGGACTGGGGTCCCAAGGACGGACAACCCATCGTCTTCTCCCATGGCTGGCCGCTCACGGCCGATGCCTGGGAAGACCAGATGATGTACCTGTCCGAACGAGGCTTCCGCACCATCGCGCATGATCGTCGTGGCAACGGGCGTTCGTCACAGCCCTGGGAAGGCCACGACATGGACCACTTCGCGGATGACCTCGCGGAGCTGACCGCGGCGCTCGACTTGCGCAAGGCCGTGCACGTCGGCCACTCGACGGGCGGCGGCGAGGTGACGCGGTACATCGGCCGCCACGGGACTTCACGCGTCGCCAAGGCCGTGCTCATCGGCGCCGTGCCTCCCATCATGCTCAAGACGGACTGGCACCCGAATGGCCTGCCCATGAAGGTCTTCGACGACATCCGCTCGGGCGTGCGTGGCGACCGCTCCTCCTTCTTCAAAGAACTGAGCATGGCGTTCTACGGCTTCAACCGGCCGGGAGCGAAGGTCTCCGAGGGCCTGAGGGAGAGCTTCCGCCTCCAGGGTCTGCAGGGCTCGCTGAAGTCCGAGTACGACACCATCAAGGCCTTCTCGGAGACGGACTTCCGCGCGGACCTGGCGAAGTTCGACGTGCCCACGTTGGTGATGCACGGCGACGACGACCAGATTGTCCCCTTCGAGGGCGCGGGGAAGATCACCGCCACGCTCGTGAAGGGCGCGCAGTTGAAGGCCTACAAGGGCTTCCCCCACGGCATGTGCTCGACCCACAAGGACGTCATCAACGAGGACCTGCTGCTCTTCATCAAGGGCTAACCCTCTTCAGGAAAGTCCGGTAAGGCGCAGACCCGCGTGAAGGAAGAAGGCGGCGAGAACATCGTGGCGGTGGCCCAGGCGCACGAATGAAGCGCGTGCCTGGGCGCGCAGCTCGGCGACAGA
>NZ_JABUMS010000031.1:0-67756 GCF_013336705.1 Myxococcus sp. CA051A
ACGTCGGTTGGGACACTCCTACCTGCCGGGCCAGCGTCGAGGCATTCACCGCGCTCGGGCCCATCATCCGCTTCACCATCTGCGCCTTGAATGCGTCTGTGTACGGCACTTCAACCGCCTGCGCTCGGCCCCATCGGGTGGTCAGCTCGGCACGGCAGCCGAGGCGACATCTTCCCTGACACAGGGGGGTTCCACCACCCAGCGGTAAAGGTAGCTGTCTCGTGAGGCAACTTACCCGATGCGCTTCACCTCCTGCACTCTCGCCACACTCCAGAGAGTGCATCCTCAACAGCGGTCCCACCGCTCTGATGAAGAAGACCTTCGTCCACCCGTACGCGTACTAACGATGGGGTAGGCGCTCAGTTTCAGCCCACCACCCGCTCGATACCCGGACGCACAGCTTCGGGCGGGATGGGCAGATGCGTGGTGTTGGAACCCGGGAAGCGCTCCGAGGCCCACTGACACAGGTGGTCCACACACGCTTCAATCGCGCCACCCGTCGTGAAGATGTGATTGGTGCCCTTGAGGCGAATCCGCGACAGGTTCGGATGCGGAAGGTCCGCCAGTGCCGAGCGATGGATGCGGTCGAAGAACACTTCTCGCAGCTTGCCCTCCGCCGTCAACACCAGCACCGGCTGCCCGCGCTCCACCACGCGCTGCCACGCCCGCACCAACGGCACGTTCGTCACCGCCGGCAACGAATCCCAATCCATCAACAAGTCGAGCAGCTTCTGTCGCGGGAACGGCACGTACTTGAACAAGCGCGCATACTCGTTCTCCCGCGTCAGCATCCGCATCCAGCCCCAATACGAAAAGAGCTTCGACGTCACCCGCTTCAATGACAGCCGCGAGGACTCAACCTCCACCTCGGCCCCTTCCCCTCCCACCGCCGCCGCTTCCTGCTCCGACAGGTAGAACTCCGGCTCGAACATGAACAGGCCGCGGACACCCTCCGGCTCACGGTCCGCCAGATACAGCGCCGTCGTCGCCGCCCCACACAGCCCCCCCATCAACATCCCCTCCAGCCCATATCGCCGCTGGAGTTCCTCCCGCACCGCGCTCGCCACCTCGACGAAGCCGCCCTTGCACACGAGCTGGTACAGCTCCGACGTCATCTCCGGCAACGGACCGTCCGAGTCCCCCAACCCCGGCAGGTCCACTCGGAAGCACGGGAACCCTCGCGCCGCGAGCCTCTCCGCCGCGAGCACCGACAGCCCCCCATGCCCGGAGCGCGGCACATGCCCGGGGTTCAGGAAGAGCACGCCCACCGAGCGTCGAGTCCCCGTCGCCGGAGGATGAAACGTCCCCCACAACCTGTGGCCCTTCACGTCGAGCTGGATCAACTCCCTCATGACCGCACCTCGTGGCGCGCCCCAGTCCCGGCGATGAACCGCAGACTGTCCTCATAGAGTTCCGCCAGCTCCGGCAAGAGCCGGTTGCTCGTCGTCCAGAAGAAGGGCCGAGGTGCCCTCACCGAGCGGCTCCGTCCCGGCGCCAGGAAGCGCTCCGCGGGACGGCCATCCAGGTGCACCACCCGCCACGGCCGCGCCTCGTCCTTCTCAGGGACCGCCAGCCCGTAGCCGTCCGAACTGCGCCACAGACCGCGAGACCAGGGCAACCCCTCCACCTCCACGTGCCGCCCCGCCTCCAGCTCCGTCACGTAGTCCTCACGCGAGCGAGCCTCCCCTCCCGTCCCCTCCAGGTTGTCCGCCGCCACCTTCCGGCGAAGCACTTCCATCAGATGCGCCCGCCCCGACTCCGGCGGCTCCCACATCAAGAGCCCTTCCACCGGCTCCGTCCGGAACACTCGCGCCGCGAGCAACGCACCGAGTCGAAGTCCATGCACCGTCAACGGCACACCGGGACTCACGCGCCGCAAGTGCTCCAGCCCCGTGCGCAAATCTTCTTCCCAGCGCGGGAAAGTCATCTCATCGAAGCGCCCCGTGCTCTCGCCAGAGCCTCGATAATCCAGACGCAGCACCTCCACGCCCCGAGCCGCGAGGAAGCGCGCCCATCTCACCCACACGACATAGCCATGCGCCCGCTCCAGCCCCAACGGCCCCGCCAGCAACACCGCCGCCCGACGCTCCGTCAGCGCCCGGTGATGAACGTAGTAAAGCGAGTCCTCGCCCTGGGAGAGATACCCAGGTGACTCAGTCAATGCCGGCATGTGAGTGGTGAGTCCCCCGCCTTGATGTCGCGTGATGCTAGGAACGCGTCGCCAAGCGAGTCAAACAGTCCTTGTCACCGCCGCAATCCACCGCGCGGACGCCCTCCGCGAACCGTCACGGCAGTCAAAACGCACGCATGGTCGGTCTCCAAAGACCCAGACGCGCGGAGGACCACGGCGGCATCACGGTGAAGCCGGAAGGTGCTCTCGGAGGAAGCGCTCCGGGCTTATGCCCCACCAGCGCGTGAAGGCGCGATGGAAGGCGGCCGGCTCGGCATAGCCCAGGAGAAAGGAGACCTCCGCGATGGACATCCGCCGCCGCAGGTAGGTCCCAGACAACTCACGGAGCAGGGACTCTTCCACGGGCAGCCCAAGCCGGCTCGCGAAGGCGGCCATCTCCTACGTGCTCGGACTCCCCACTCCTGACGCGGGCGCTAGCGGTATTGCAACAGGATGGCGAGGACAATGATGCCATTGAGCCCCAGGCCCACCGAGAAGTAGCCCCCGCTGGCGCGTGAGACACCAGCGGCCACGTTCAGGTGGCCAATGTCCTCCAGGCACAGCTTCACCCCTGTCTCACCGCCCAGGTTCAGCAAGGTGTCCTGCCCCGACGTCATGCCTCCCACCATCGCCCGCGCATAGGGGACCACATAGGGCGAGACGTAGTGCTGATACGCGGCGAAGCCGTTGGTCTCCACCAGCCCGTCTTCCCCACCGAACACCATGTTCGCGCCAAAGCCCAGTCGGCGATCCATGAAGGCCATCGGCTGGAGGTTGAAGGACAGCTCGAGGCCCGTGCCCATCTCGCTGCCCGTCCGCATGGCGAAGAGCACCTCCGTGGCGGGCTTGTCCATCGCGGGGGCCTGGTGGCGCAGCCGGGCCGCGGCCTGCTGGTCCACGGCCTGGCCCTTCGCCTCGTGCACCTCCGCCAGCGCCAGGGCGGCAGCCACGTCGCCCGTCTCGTAGACCTTGGTGAGCGGACGCTCCGCGCCGGACAGGTCGCCGGACTCCTTGCGCAGCTTGCCCTCCGTCATGCAGCTCGACAGGTCGCCTTCCTCGCAGGCCTTGCCGTAGGCCTCGATGGCCCGGGGACGGTCTCCCTCGCGCAGCAGCTTGGCGCCCCACTCCGCACAGGGAAGCAGCGCGCCCGGCTCACACGAAGGCGGCGCCCATTCGGCCCGGGACGTCGTGGTCGCGCACGCCGTCACTCCCACAGCACACATCACCAGCAGCAACACCCGCATCATGTTCAGCATTCAACCACGAGGTGCCCCCGCTCTGCCTCTCGGTCTGCCGCAGAGGAGGCCATGGCCTCGCCGCCCGCCCGCTTTCCGTCCCGGCGAGAATGGCCGAACCACGCGTTCCAAGAAGCCTGCCCCCTGGCGAGTCGGAGGATCCGCACCGAACTTGAGGACACCCAGGAGGATTGGTGGACACCGTCGCTCGCCAGCACGACTCGCTGCTTCGCGCCCCTCGTGGGAGGGGCCTGCCCCAGGAGCCCGTATGAAGGTGCCCGAGGTCCTCGAGCACCTGCCGGGCGTGGGGCCCCTTCTTGGCCGCATGGCGACCAGCGCCGAGGAGCCTCGTCCTCGCAGGGACCCCACCCTCACCCTGCCGAGCCTCGACGCCTTCAAGTTGCCGGCAACGGAGCGCAAGCTCGGCGATGGGCGCACGCTGCTCGTCCGACACCCGGAGTCCCGGCCGCCCACGGGCCCCGGGCTCTCCGTGATGAGCTTCAACATCCTGCTCGGAGGACAGCGCCGCGAAGCCCTGCTGGCGTATTTCGACGGGCTGGAGGCGGAGGGCCGCATGCCGGACGTCATCGGGCTTCAGGAGGCCAACGTCCCCATCGCCGTGCTGCTGTCGGCGCGGTACGGCTTCCACCTGGCGTACTTCGGTCATGACGGTGGCAACGGCGCGAGGCTCATCAACGGCAAGGCGTTCCTCACGCGGCATCCGCTGGTGGACGCGGCCCACTTCACCTACTCCCTCTCCGACGCCGAGCGCGCCGCCGCCATCCATCGCCGGGGCGGAGACCCGTGCGAGCTACCGGAGGACCGGGGCGCGCTGTACGTCCGGCTGGACGTGGAGGGTGTGCCCGTCGTCCTCTACAACGTGCACCACACGCTGGGAGACTCCGGCATCAACGCGCACAACCTGAGGCAGCTCAACACGCTGCTGCGCCACCGGGAGGTCCCTCACGCTGTGGCGCTGGGTGACTTCAACGCCAACACCGCCATCAAGCGCGGCGGCTCCTGGTTGATGGCCCACCTGATCACCTACGACGACACGGACACGGTGGAGGAGTACGCCGTGCGCTACGGCGTGCCGCACACGAGCGTGGGCGACACGGGCGTGGGCAACATCGCGGACCCTCGGCTGCGGCACGAGCTGCATGTGCTGGAGCAGGGCCTGCCGGAGACCATCGCCCACGCCGCCGTCGCAAGGGTCCGCATGCCAGACGGAGAGATGATGACGCCGAAGCAGGCGTGCTCGGAGCTGCGCTCCGGGAAGGTTCCGCGAGGCAGCGAGCACTGGCTGCGGCTCCAGGACATCGCCGACAGCGCCACCCTCACCTCGCTGCCGGACGAGTCGGGCATCGTGCCCGCCACAGGCAAGCGCTTCGACAACTTCTACGCCAGCCCGGAGCTGGAGCCTGTCCTCTTCGAGGTGGACCGGAGCACCGAGTCGTCGGACCACCAGCCCGTCCTGGCGCACTACACGCCGCGCCCGGCGAAGCCTCGCGACGGCAAGCCGACACCGGGCAAGCCCACGTGAGCCAAGGCAGCGCTCGTCACACGAGGACGAAGTCCACGTTCTTGAAGCCCCGGGTGCGTGCACAGACCTCGTAGCCTTCGTGCGCGCCCTCGTCGTTGGTGTTGGCCTCGATGGTCTGGAAGGTCTCCTCATCCACCTCGGTGACGATGCCCGCGTGGGCCCAGTCTCCGGGCGTGCGGCGCCGCAGGAAGAGGCTGCCCGGACGGATGCGCGTGCGGTCCGGCGGCGCGCTCTGCGTGGAGAGGAAGCTCTCCCGCGCGCGCCCCTGCGCCGCGAGCAAGTCACTGGAGAAGGTCCGCTCCACGGGCATGGGCACGCCCAGCGTCCTCGCCGCCTGATGCAGACAGAAGGTCGCGAAGCCAGCGGACCAGCACCAGGACGCGCCCTCGTTGCCATCCAGATACATCCGCACCCAGGGGCCGCGATTCCTCCCACCCACCTCGCGCGGAAGCTGGCGCAGGTGCTGCGCCGCATACGCCACCGTCAGCGAGCCCAGGGAGCGGCCCGCCGGAGAAGCCAGGGAGAGCGCCGAGCGCAGCGGCGCCACCAGCCGCTCGAAGGTCACCGCGTCCGCGACCCCGGAGACAGGCACGTTCGACCTGGCCTGAAACCGCTTGAGCGCCGCTTCCGTGGCGGGGCCGAAGTCCCCGTCGATGGCGACCGCGAAGCCATTCAGGGTCAGCCACTCCTGGATGCGCCGCACGCCAGGGGACTCCTCGCCCCGGCGATACACCTTGTCCAGCTCCAGCTCGCTCATGGGGCCCCCGCCAGCCGCTGCATGGCCGTGAGCGTCATCCTGGCACCGCGCCGAGTCACGGCGCCAGGAGGGCCCATGTGACCTCAACGCGGAGGTGCTTCACCTGGCACGTCGCGGTCTTCCACCGAACGTTCCCGGTCCTCCTCTGACTGGTTCGGCACGGGTGTGGCCGCATCGCCCGGCGCACCCGAGCCGCCAACGCCTTCCTTGAAACCCTGCGAGGCCTCCTCCGCGGCGGTCTTCATGTCCTTCGCCGCCTCGCGCGTGCCGTCACGCACCTCCCTCGCCGCCTTGCCCATCTCGCGGCCGACATTGCGTGAGTTGTCGCGAACCTCATCGTCCTCGCATCCCGTGAAGGCCGCGAGCGACGCGCCCAAGCCCACCAGCGTGAGCCACTTCCACCGTGTCCGTGCCATCTCTCGCCTCCCGCGCGCAGGTCGCGTTCGTGTCGTCCGGACGGCAAGGTAGGCATGGGAGCACGCCAGAGCGGGCCTGCGAGCAAGCGCCCCGCTCCTCGTTCCAGGGGCGTACATCCACTCTGACGCACCGCGCCCGACTGTTTGCCGCCCTCCTGTCGGTGGCTTCCGGGTGGAAGTGGACAGAACGGCGGGCCTAGGCTCGGCCCATGGACCTCATCGTCGAGAACGGACTCGTATTCGATGGTCTAGGCAACCCACCCCGCAAGCTGAACGTGGGCATCCGAGGAGACACGGTCGCCGCCCTCACGGAAGGACCGATTGAGCGCGCGCCGCACACGCGCGTCATCGACGCGGCCGGCCACTGGGTGACTCCGGGCTTCATCGACCTGCACACCCACTACGACGCGGAGGTGGAGCTGGCCCCGTCGCTCTCCGAGTCCGTGCGCCACGGCGTCACCACGGTGGTGGTGGGAAGCTGCTCGCTCAGCCTCGCGGTGGGCAAGCCCGAGGACCTGGCGGACATGTTCTGCCGCGTGGAGGCCATCCCCTACGACACCGTCCGCTCGCTGCTGGAGCAGCGCAAGACGTGGGACTCGCTGGGCGGCTACCTGGAGCACTTGGAGACGCTTCCGCTGGGCCCCAATGTCGCGTCCATGCTGGGGCACTCCGCGCTGCGCGCCCACGCCATGGGTCTGCATCGCAGCCTGGAGCCGGGGCTGCGCCCCAGCGAGGACGAGCTGCGGCGCATGGAGGCGATGGTCACCGAGGGCTTGGACCTGGGCTACCTGGGCATGTCCATCATGACGCTCAAGTGGGACAAGATGGGCGGCTCGCGCGACATCCGCAGCCGTCCCCTGCCCTCCACCTATGCCCGCTGGAGCGAGTACCGCCGGCTGACGAAGCTCCTGCGCGCACGGGGCCGCGTGTTCCAGGGCGTGCCCAACATCAGCACCAAGGTGAACGTGGTGCTGTTCCTGCTCGAGAGCATGGGCCTGTGGCGCAAGACGCTGAAGACGACGGTCATTTCGATGATGGACCCGCGCGCGAGCCGAGGCATCCACCGGCTCATCGGCGTCCTGTCGCGCGCGGCCAACACGCTGTTCGGCGCGAACTTCCGCTGGCAGGCGCTGCCGGAGGTGTTCGACTTGTGGGCGGACGGCATCGACCTGGTGGTCTTCGAGGAGTTCGGCGCGGGCGCGGCGGCCCTGCACCTCCAGGACGCGGCCTCCCGCGCGGGGCTGCTGAAGGACCCGGAGTACCGCGCCCGCTTCCGCAGCCAGTGGACCAACCGCTTCCTGCCGCGCGCCTTCCACCGCGACTTCAACCAGTCGCGAATCCTCGAGTGCCCGGACAAAAGCCTGGTGAACAAGTCCTTCGCGCAGGTGGCCCAGGAGCAGGGCCGCGACGCGGTGGACGTGTTCCTGGACCTGGTGGCCACGCACGGGGACGCGCTGCGCTGGTACACCGTCATGGCCAATGACAGGCTCAAGGAGCTGGAGTTCATCTGCCAGCACCCCGACATCCTGGTCGGCTTCTCCGACGCGGGCGCCCACCTGCGCAACATGGCGCACTACAACTTCCCACTGCGGCTCCTGCGGCTGGTGCGCGAGGCACAGAAGCGCGGCGAGCCCTTCATGACCATAGAGCGCGCGGTGCATCGGCTCACCGGGGAGATTGGCGATTGGTTCGGCATGGACGCGGGCGTGCTCGCCGAGGGCCGACGCGCCGACCTGGTCGTCATCAATCCCGACGGCCTGGACGAGAAGCTCGATGAAATCGCCGAGGCACCGATGGAGAACTTCGGAGGCTTCGTGCGGCTGGTGCGCCGCAATGATGCCGCGGTGAAGGCGGTGCTCATCGCCGGACGCGAGGCGGTGAGCGCCGGCACGGTGTCCCCGGCCCTGGGCCAGGAGCGCGGCTTCGGACGCGTGCTCCGCGCGGGGGCCTGACTCAGCGGGAGTGGGCCGCGACGAGTTGGACGACCTCCTCCGCGCAGCCCCATGAGAGCGTGACGCCCGCGCCCCCGTGGCCGTAGTCATGCACCACGACGCGCTCCCCGAGGACCTCCACCTCCAGTCGCACGGTGGGGCGTCCAGGGCGCAGCCCGACCTTGTGCTCCACCACGTCCAGCTTCGCGCCGTCGGGAAGCAACGGCGCGTTGCGCTCCAGGATGGCCCGGGCCTTCAACGCGTCGGGGACGAGCGACGCGTTCCCCTCCTCCGCCGTGCCGCCGAGGATGCAGTCCCGCGAGCGGGGAATGACGTAGGCCATGCCACTCTCGCACTCGTCGTCGAAGATGAAGCGGTCCGTGGGGGGAGGACTCACCCGGAGCACCTCACCGCGCACGGGGAAGAGCGTCTCGTCTCCCACGACGTCCCGAGCCCCCAGACCCGTGCAGTTGACGACGAGGGACGCGCTCGCCCACGCCTCGTCCAGGGAGCGCACCTCTCGCTGGATGATGTGGCCGCCCAGCTCGCGCAGGCGCGCCATGAGGAACGGCAGATAGCGCGGCATCTCGATGACGGGCGCGGTGAAGTGATAACCCTCCAACAGTCCCGGAGGCAGCTCGTCCGCCCGCGCCCGACGGAAGTCCGGCACGCTGTCGCGCCACCACGGATCCTCGACGTGACGACGAAACACCTCCACGCCGGGGACCATCACGATGCCCGCCTCGGGGCGCTCCTGGGCCAGTGACGCCAGCACCGTGTACGTCCGCTTCGCCCAGGCACTGACGCGCTCCTGCGGCCACGCGCGATAGGGGTACCAGACGGCCGCGGCGACATCCGACGTCGTGTGAGGCGACAGCTCTCGCGCCCACACCTCCACCGTGTGCCCGGCCTCCTGCAACCGGATGGCGCATGACAGGCCCGACACACCACCGCCGAGGATGACGATGAACATGGCGCAACCCTAGCGCCGGAGAGCACCCACCCGCCGCCCGGACGCACCGCCCGGGTCGTCATGACTCAGGCCGTCATCCCCAACCCATCGTGACTTTCACCAACACCATTTGTCTCAGTCAGGCTTCTTGGCTTAAGACTCGGGGCCTGAGTGATGGCTTCGCGCCATGGGACGCGGAGCGACGGGGAGGGTCCAGCGAATGGCTGCCGAGCTGGATGCACCAGGGAAGTCTACTCGCGGGCGACGCGCGCCGCGCCTGCGTGCCTGGCATCTCATCCCCCTGCTCGTGTTCCCGGCCATCCTCATCGCGCGCTCGGGCCCGCTGCCCGGCCGTCGTGACGAGCTGCTTTGGCTCACCGACACACGCACCCGCCCCCTGGAGCCGCGCCTCAGCGTCCCGGCCGCGGACGTCCATCGTCCCTACGTCCGGCCTCGCGAGGAGCGCCCCTCCATCGCCGTTCCCCTGAGGGAGCTGGCCCGGCTGGAAGAGAGCGGAGACCGGGCGGGCATCGCCGCCTCCTATCTGCTCCATGGAGATCCCCAGCAGGGCCTCGCGCACCTGGCGCATGCGCCTCCATCGCTGAATCGCGACAACGACCAGGCCGTCGCCGCCTTCCTGCTGAAGCGCAACGACGAGGCCCTGACCTGGCTCGACGGCCTGCTGGAGACCTCGCCCCGTCATCCGCAGGCCCTGTGGAACCGGGCGCTCGTGCTGCGCGAAATGGGGCTGCACCTGCTCGCGGCGTCCGTCTTCGACGAGGTGGCCGCCCTGGGCGAGCCCGGCTGGAGCGCGGAGGCCCGTGAGCACGCGTCCTGGCTGCGCGCCTCCGTGAGCCAGCGGGCCGAGTCCTGGAACGGCACGAGGACCGCGCTCACCCAGCTGGCCCAGGACGCGAACCTCCCCATCCCCTTGGAGGAGGCGCGCCGACATCCCGGCATCTCTCGCGGCCTCTTCTACGACGTCGTGCGCACCGCGCCCACGTCGGCCCGGGTGCAGGCGTTGCTCCCGCTGGCGGAGCTGCTGGACCGCATCCACGGCGGCACGGCCCTGGCGGACCACACGCGGAACATCGCCACGCGGGACTTCACGCGACGCGCGCCCCTGGCCGCCGAGTACGCCCGCCTCTTGCGAGAGCGCCAACCCGCGTCCCCGGACTACCTCACCCGTCTGCGCGGTGCGGGCGAACATGACCTGCTGCTCGGCGCGAGGCTGCTGACGCCGGAGGCCCAGAGTCCCCCCGAGGAGCTGGAGCGCGTGGCGCGCCAGTGGAACGACCCGTGGATCCACCTGCTGGTCCAGGACGAACTCGCGCGGCAGGAGGGCCTCGCGGGTGAAGCCTGGCAGGCGGACCAGCGACTCAAGGCCGCGCTGACGCTGTGCCGGGAGAAGCGGCTTCGCCCGCGCTGCGCGGACCTGCTGCGCAAGGTGAGCCACCGGGCCACGTCCGCCAACCGGCTGTCGGAGGCCGAGGACACGGGCCGCGCGAGCTGGCGCGAAGCCCAGGCGATGGGCGAGTGGGAGCTGGAGTCGGCGGCCCTGCGCGCACTCGCCCAGGCCGCGCGCTTCCAGTTCCGCGTCGCCTCCGCGCGCGCGTACCTGTCCGAGTACCTGGCGCGCGCCCCGGACACCTGCGACGTGAAGAACTACGTCCACCGCAACATCGCGGCCCTGGAGTTGATGCGGCTGCGGCCCAAGGAGGCTCGCCGCGCCTTGTCGCGCGCGCAGGAATGCAATCCGTCCGTGGGTCTCATCGGCGCGTGGACACTCACCGACCTCATGCGGTTGGACCCTCGGCCCGAGGACGCGGAGCAGATCAGCGCGGAGCTGACGCGAGCCCACGCCACGCGGGAGACTCCCGGCCGTCGCATGCTCGCCCAGTTGGTCCAGGCGCGCTTCGAGCTGCTGAAGGACCGGAAGCAGGGCAACGCGCGGCTCGCCGCCGTCATCCGACAGGCCGCGCCGTACCTGAACACGGACGCGGACGCACGCGACACGGTGGCGGTGGCCTATCAGACGATGGCCGTCACCGCCGGAGAGGCCGGCGCCTTCTCCGAGGTGCCAGGCGTCGTGGCCGACCATCTGGGCGTCGCCAGCCCGAAGCAGTGTGCGCTCATCGCCGCGGCGGAAGCCGAGCGCACGGTGGTGGTGGCGCTCGGTCCCCGGGGACAGGTGCTCGGGCACCACGACGCCTCACGCAAGGAGCCCCTGGGGGACGACCTCTCCGGGCTGGTGCCGGAGAAGCTGCTGACATTGCTGCGCTCGTGTCCTCGGGTGGAGGTGCTCGCGGCGCCGCCCCTGGACAGCCGCTCCGGACTGCTCCCGCCGGAGATGGCGTGGAGCTACCGCGTGGCCATGGACGCCTCGCCAGAGCCGAAGAGGAAGCCACCTCCTCCGCTGCATGTGGTGGTGGCCAACGTGGAGACGCCCTCGGGCCTGGGGCTCGCGCGGCTGTCCTCGTGGGAGTCCACACCCGCGCCCATCGGCCAGTCGATGGAGCTGTCTGGCGCCCAGGCCACGCCCTCGCGCGTGCTGGAGGCGATGTCGCGAGCCACCGACATCGAGTTCCACGCGCACGGCGTGGTGGACCGCAGCCTGTCCGAAGCACCGGTCATCGCCCTGGCTCCCGAGTATGACGGACGCTATGCGCTCACCTCGGAGGCGTTGAAGCAGGTGCGCCTGGAGGGCTCGCCGGTGGTGCTGCTGGGCGCGTGCAGCGCGGCGCGGCTGCCGCCCTTCCTTCACCAGACGTCCTCGCTGCCCCAGGCATTCGTGGGCGCGGGGGCTCGCGCGGTGTTCGCGGCGACGGTGGACATTCCGGACTCAGCGGGCCGGTTCTTCCAGGGCGTGCGCGAGCGCATCCACGCGGGTGCGACGCCCGCGGTGGCGCTGCGCGCGGAGCGGCTGCGCTGGTTGCGCGACGTGAAGGGCGCGCCGTGGGTGACGCGCGTGTTGTTGTATGAATAGGCCCACCGGAGGCCCGTGGGGGCGTCTCCGGAAGGCGTGAAGCAGTGACCGTGCCCCTCCGGCACGGACAAGGGGGGGGTGGACATGCACGACGCGGAACCGCTGGCCATCTACAGCCTGCACTTCGACCGGGGAGACGCGGAGTGCGGCGCGGTTGCATTGTGGAGTCCCGTCACGGACACCCGCCTGGGCGAACAGCCCGAGTGGATTCGAGGCCACCGCGCGGAGCCCGTGGCCTACGTCCGAGGGACACGTCCCTCCGTCCGAATCGCGCTGCTGGCGAACCACTTCGTCCCCGCCTCGTTCGAACTGAGCGCCTTCGGACCTTCGCTGTCCTCGGCGAATGGTCTGGAAACGCCCGTCCGCTGGCTCGGGCCACATCCGGTGAGCCTGGAGCGCACGGCGGGCTGGAGCACGCTCGCGGAGCCCGTGTCCTTCAATCGGTCGCTGCCCAATCACATCGGCACGCACGCGCTGGAGCTCCAGTGGGTCGCGGAGTGGACGGACGCGGACGGAAGCACGCGCAAGCTCTTCCTCGGCAACAGCAGACATGAGTTCTTCACCACGGGCGCGCCCATGCGCCACGGCGAGCAGGGCGCGCCCCCGTCCGGCGCCTACGTGCCCCTGGTGCGCTGGTCCTCGCGCTGGTGCGCGGGGCTGGAGTCGCGCAAGGACATCTGCGACGCGCTGCTGCGGGGACTGCCGGAGACGGGCCTGCGCTACGGCGTGCCCGCCTGGACGGTGCGCCACATGCTGGCCGTCGGCGGCGGCATGTGTGGCGGCTGGTATCAACTCTTCCAACAGCTCGCCAACTGTCAGGGCGTGACGCTGGAAGGGCGCACGCTGCACCTGGTGCCCAAGGACGACCCACGCACGGACGAGGCGCGCTGGGAGGCGATGGTGGCGGTGGCGCCGGGCATCAACCAGCTCGAGCCCAGTCGCATGACGCGTCTGTATGGACGCTTCCTCGACTGCGCGCGCTATCCCTTCGCGCCGGACGAGCCGGTGGAGCTGCTGAGCCATGTCGCGTCCCGGTATGTCTTCATGGCCGGCTGGGATGACGGCCACTGCCTCAACTTCCTGGAGGACTCGGGGCGGCTGTATCTCTACGACGCCTGCTTCCGGACAGAGGCGGTGGAGCTGGACACGCCGCTGCCCCCGGCGGATGGCCGGCCCGTCAGACTGGGCCAGGAGTCATCGTTCCGGCGTCGATACCTGCACCCGACGCTGCCCTTCCTCATGGGGACGCTGCGCGCGAACGGAAGACTCTGGGAGGTGGACCTGGGGCGCAATGAGCTCGGCATCACCGTCGGGACGGCGCAAGTCCCGGAGATAGACATCATGTGGACACGCTAGGAGTTGTCATGCCGACGACACGCGAACAGCTCAGGCGGATGGTGGCGGAGCGAAAACCCCCGCACCGCGGCTTCGCCTGGAGCGAACTGATGGACGCCCTGGAACAGATGGAAGCCGCCACCAGGGACTCGGCCGTCAGCACGCTGGAGGATGAGGACGTGGGTGTGCTGGTGGACCTGCTTGCGCAGCGAGGCCGTGTCCCCTTGCGAGGACAACCTCCCGTCCCCCACTCCATGCCTCCCGAGGAGCTGGTGCAGTTGCGAGCCCTGAAGATTCTCGCGCAGGCCGGACGACTCGCCACCATCCGTGACTCGCTGGAGCGACTGGACCGCGAGCCCTCGGCTCCCGCGCTGCGAGATTTCGCCCGACAGCTCCTCAGTCGACTCGAGAGCGAGGAGGAGGCGTAGGCTCGCGGGACTCCGGCCGGGGCGTCCACGACACGTTGGGCTCGGGCGCGGCGAAGGACTCGAAGACGATAGCGGCGCCGCCCTCCGGTGAGCGATGCGCGAACCACCACCCCACGGGCAACAGCAGCAGCTCCCCGGGCGACAGCTCCACTTCCATTCGCGGTACACCCTCGGGCACCGAGGCCGAGCCCAGGACGCGATGCAGCGCGTACGCGGGCACCAGTTGGAGCAGCCTGCGCCCGTGCACCTGCCCCAGCAGCATGTTGCGGCGCGAGGGAGTCAAGGGAACGTCCGCGCCCGGCTCCTCCCACCACAGGCCCACGGGCGCACTCTCCAGCACCAGCCCCTGGGGCACACGCACCGGCAGGCTCGACGTCACGTTCGCGCTCGCGGGCACGACGAAGGCGCCGGGCGACACGCTCGCGGCCTCGGCGACGCGCGCCAGTGCGCCCAGCTGCCCCAGCGTGTCCTTCGAGCCTGCGTCCGCGAGCACCGTGGCGCGCGCCACCACGGGGAGGTTCTGGAAGTAGTAGCGCTCGAAGAAGTCCTCGGGCGTCAGGGCGTCATGCCGGGGGACATGGGTGTGGCCCGGCGACTGGCGATGGAGGTCGCCGTAGAGGTCGAGCAGTCCCTCCAGCTTGCGCTGCATGGCCACGGCTCGCGCCGCGCCCTGGTAGCAGGGGTCTTCCGCCTCGGCATGCACCGCCGCGCGCGCGAGCGCCGAGTCAACTCCCGAGCGCTCCAGCACGGACACCAGGTCGTCGACCTCCGCGCCGCGCAGCAGGTTCTCCACCACCCAGCGCCGCCACTCCTGCGCCAGCGTGTTCGTCCCGCGCGCCGCGGGAACGTGCTTGTCCGCATCCGTCATCGCTGGACCTTCTCTGGCCTGGGGCCAATCCAATAGTCGCGCCACTCCACGTTGCGCTCCGGCCTGTCGAAGCTGACGAACGTCACCGACACGCTCAAGTCGAGCGCCTGCACCGCGTGCCACCACCCCACCGGAATCAGGAGCGCGTCACCGGGCCCCACCACGCACGAGTGCAGCGTGGCCCGCGCGAAGTCCGGGAAGCGGCTCACGTCCGGCGCCAGGATGTCCACCGCGCTGTAGAGGCCCCGGTCGTTGTAGAGCCGAGGCGTCTCGCAGGACGGAGACAGCCAGAAGCGCTTGCGCCCCAGCACCTGGCAGAAGAGGACGTTGAGGTGGTCGTGGTGCAGTTTCGACAAGGTCCCCGCGGGACCGAACCACAGGTGCACGCTGTCCGGGGCGCTCAGGTCCGGATGGATGTAGCCCCGGGGCGGACGCAGGTCGTCGAGCAACGGGCGGAACGCGGCGCGCAGCAGCAGGCTGTTGCGAGCCACGAGGTACACATCGTCCGAGGCTCGGGTGTCACGAAAGCGCGCCACCAGCTCGCGCAGCGGCAGCGTCCGGCGCAGGCGCTCCGCATGGAAGTCCGGGTCCGGCTCCGCGTCGCGGCCCGCCATGACCTCCACCTCCTCCTCGCCGAAGCGCTCGGCCATCCACTCCGGAGACCAGCGTGTCAGCGCCGGCCAGTCGTCCAGCAGTCCCTCGATGACGACGGGGCGGTTGGGAATGTAGTAGCGCTCGAAGAACGCATCGGGGGCCAGGTGGCGCAGTCGATCCACGGCCACGGGCGACGGGCCCGGGTGACACTGGGCATGGAGCGCGGCCCGGACTTCGAGCAGCGACTCCAGCTCCCGGCGCCGGGAGACGGCCTGCTGACCGTGACGCACCGCGGGGTGGGCCGAGACGACGTCCACCGCCTCCCGGGCCCGCGCTTCGGACAGACCCTGGGCCTGGAGGGCCTGGACGAGCCGGGAGGGGTCCACGCCCGAGGTCAAGTTCTCAGCGAGCCAGGAACGCACCGGGGGCGGCAGGCTCTCGCGCTCGTCAGGAGTCATGGTTCGCGGGGTGCGATATACCACCCGGGTAGGCAACCACGTTGCATTGGGGACCGCATGACCACGTCAAAGGATCCTGCTCCAACCATCGTCCCGAACCCGCCGCCCAACCCGGCCACGCGCCAGGCGCCGCGAATCGTCCCCAATCCGGGAGGTCATTCCGCGCCTCCGCAGGAGCGCACGCGCCCCACCGAGCCCCCCACCACACCGCCACTGGAGAAGTAGCGGCACGGCGGAAGCGGTTCATCCCAGCTTCCACCACGTATTGCCGTCCGGGACGTCGAACTCCTGGAAGGTGACGGACACGCTGACGTCCAGCGCGTGTACCCAGTGCCACCACCCCGCGGGAATCAGCAGCATGTCGCCGGGCTCGACGACGACTTCGAGGACGTCGGCCTCGCGATATGAGGGGAAGCGCGTGAGGTCGGGGCGGTCCGCGTCGACCTGACTCCACACCTCGAGGTGGCTGTAGACGTGGTGCGTGTGGAACGAGGGAATGAGGCGGAAGCGCTTGCGGCCAAAGACCTGGCCGAAGAGGACGGTGCCCAGGTCGTGGTGCAGCTCCGTCCGAGTGCCCGAGGGCCCCACCCAGAGCTTCACCGCACCGGCCCGCGCTGACTCGCGCAGCAGGCCCGGCGGATAGCGCACGTCGTCGAGCAACCCGCGCAGCTCCTCTCGCTCCAGGGCGAAGTTGCGAGCCGTGAGGTAGAGGTCGTTGCTGGGGCCGCCCTCCTCCAGCCTGCGGAGGAACTCGCCCAGGCGCATCACCGCGCGACAGGCATCAGGCTCCACGTCGTGGTCCGCGCGCGCCTCACGGCCGGCCATGACCTCCACCTCCACATGGCCATGGCGCCGGGAGAGCGCCTCCGGCCGCCAGTTCGCCATCAGGGGCCAGTCGCGCATGAAGCCCGCGAGGAGCACGGGTTCGTGCGCCAGGTAGTAGCGCGCCATCAGTTCGTGCACCGACACGTCCGTGCGCCGCGCCAGGCGTTGGTGCCGTCCGGAGTGACGGTGCAACGCGACGCGGGTGTCGAGCAGGCAGAGCACGTCCTCGTGAGGGGCCATGCGTCGCAGACCCGCCGCCACGGCCGGATGCGCACGCGTGGCTTCGATTTCCGCGCAAGCCCTCGCGAGCGGCACGCCCGCCGACACCAGCGTGTCGACAAGTCGCTCCGAGGCCACGCCTCGCACCACGTTCTCCGCCAGCCACGCCCGCCACTCCGAGCCCAGGCTGGATGCCACGTCGGCCATGCCGCCTCCGCTGACAATCGCGGTGGGCACTGTACAAGGCGCTCGGTCCTCCAGGGCAAGCCCACCAGGCAGGCGTCCCCGCCTCGGGCCCGGGATTTCTTCCCCGAGTCCTGGGGGCGCGGGGCCCGGGTGGCGCCCCATCGCTCGCCCTGTCGGGGGCCGGCCTCGTGCCTCGCCTGCTCATCCCTCGCGGAGTGCTCCCTAGATTCTCGGCACGAGGCCCGCGATGAAATCAGACAGCCCCAGGTTCCGGTCCTTTCTGCGGCACACCAGCTCGGGAGGGTTGGGCGTGGTGCTCCTGCTCGTGGCCCCGGCAAGTGGGCTCGCGCAGGATGATGACGACGATGGGGAGGCGGTCGCTCCCCAGGTCTCCTGCTACACGGCCGCGAGCCAGGGTGGGCTCACCGATGACTACGCGGCCACGCAGCTCTGTCGCGGCGCACGCTCCAACGCTCCCGCGAAATGCTTCCTGCGTGTCCAGAACGAGGGCTCGCTGACGCAGGCGCAGGCACTCCAGCTCTGCCAGTTCGCCACGACCGACGATGACCCGGCCTCCTGCTATCTCCAGGCGCGCAGCAAGAGCTTCGGCGACGACTCCCGCATCCTCCAGCTCTGCCAGCCACCGGTGACGGAGTTCCTGCGCTACTGCCCCGTCTACGTGCAGTGAGCCGCGGCCCCACCTCTCGTCCGGAAGCGGGCTAGGGTGCGGCCATGACGGAGCAGCCGCCCCCCGAGGAAGACCTCCCCACGGCGCGTGAGCTGGAGCTGGGCGAGGCCGGTGTTTCCCCCGCGCCGCGCCTGTTGGTGCCACCGGGCAACGAGCCCCTGGCCATGCTGGCGCGCCGTGGATTCCAGGCCACCGTCGCACCACTGGACCTGCCCTTCCCCGCCGACGTGAGCGGCGCGCGGGCGGAGCGACTCGTGGAGCGCCTGGGCCACTACGCGTTCCGACTGTTCCTGCGCGGCGCCATTCTGCGACACGGGAGCTTCACGCCGATGGAGGCCACGCGCTACCTGGAGGAAGCCGGCGCCACGGCCTTCGCCGAGGACCTGGTGTCACTGGACCTGGCCACGCGCGAGGCCGACGGGCGTTACCTGCTGCGCCACCCCACCGCCAGCTTCGGAGGCACGCTGGAGTGGTACGTCGCGCACGAGCTGCGAGGCCGCTTCGGCTTCGACGTGGCCGCGGGCGTGAAGTTCCATGCGCCCGACGTCGGCGGAGACCTGGACGTCGTGGGCGCGGCGGAAGGACGACTCGTCTATCTGGAGATGAAGTCCTCGCCGCCCAAGCACCTGGCAGCGGACGAGGTGGGCGCCTTCTTCCGGCGCGTGCGCGCGCTGCGTCCGCACGTGTCCGTCTTCGTCATGGACACCGCGCTGCGCCTGTCCGACAAGGTGCTGCCCCTGCTCCAGGCGGAGCTGAGCACCCAGCCCGCCCCGCCTCCCCGTCGCATCGTCCGCGAGGTCTGGGCGCTCACGCCCCACCTCTACGTGGTCAACGCGCGGCAGGACTTGATGGGCAACATCGGTCTCGCGCTCGCGGAGGGTTTCCGGGCGCTCGCCCCACCCGCTCCGTGAGCCCGCGACGCGCCCCTACAATCACCTGCGCGTCGGAGACTCCAGCATGTAGAAAGCACGGACATGACACAGACCACTCGACTCGGCTGCGCGTGCGGACAGGTCCATCTCGAGGTGGAGGGCGCGCCCATCGTCAGCACCGAATGCTGCTGCAATAGCTGCCGTGCCGCCGGCGCCCGGATGCAGACCCTTCCCTCGGCCCCGCGCATCCTGGAAACAATCGGCGCGACGCGCTTCGTGCTCTACCGCAAGGACCGCGTCCGCTTCCTCGCGGGCACCGACCACTTCAAGGAGTTCCGCCTCACGCCCGAGGCGAAGACCCGCCGGGTCGTTGCCACCTGTTGCAACACGCCCGTCTTCCTCGAGTTCCAGGGCGGCCACTGGCTCAGCCTCTATGGCTGCCTTTGGCCCGCGGGAGCGCTGCCCCCGCTCCAGCTGCGGACGATGACCGAGGACCTTCCGCCCGGCTCGACGCTTCCCGACGATATCCCGAACGGGAAGCGGCAATCGGTCTCATTCTTCGCCAAGCTCCTGGGCGCGTGGATCGCGATGGGGTTCCGCAGCCCGAAGATGACCTGCGTCAACGGCAAGCTGCAGCTCTGACTCCCTCCCTCCCTCCCTGCCTGGCGATGCGTGAAGCGCTCCGCTGACTCGCGGCAAGGATGCGCGGTCCATTCCACGCCGCGCATCCCTGACGCCACCGTTACCTCAGTATGAGTAGCACTGCCTCGTGACGCCCACGGGGAACGAGGGCGAGGGCAGCGACGTCGGGTCGGCGCAGTAGTTCGCCGAGTACGCGACGTTGCACGCCGTGCCACCCACGACATCGCTGCCCGAGAACACGTTGGGGTAGCTGGCCCAGTTGGGGCAGCCCGGCGCATCACAGACCACGTGGTTGCCGTTGTAGCAGGAGCCCAGCGTCGACTGATGGCCCGGCGACCCGCGGAACTCGAGGCTGGTGCTGAAGTCTCGGATGGTGTTTCCGTAAACCCAGCTGTTGAGCGTGTTGTCGACGAGGACGCCGACCTGCCCCTTCACGCCGGTGAGCTGGGAGTCGATGGTGTTGAAGCCGACGAAGCCCCAGTTGACCCGGTAGAAGGTGAGGCCAATCGGGTTCTTGTAGAAGCGGTTGTCGCGCACATACACATGGTCGATGAAGCCGCGCATCGGTTCGGTCAACGCGTAGTACTTCTGCGCGTCATCGAGCAGGTGCTGCTGCAGCTCGAGCACGTGGTTGTAGTCGCCGAAGTCCCCGACATCAAAGCCGGTCAACTGGCGAAACGCGCACGGGGGCGCGACGGTGTACTGGCTGCCATCGGTGAGGAAGCCCAGCGAGAAACCCGAGACGAAGTTTTCGGTGTGGGTCGTCGAGCTGGTGTACGGCATGTGCCCGTCGGTGCTCAGGCCGAAGTTGCTGGTGAGGGGCACGTTGTGGGGCGCCCGCAGGACGACGTTCTTGGAGACGTCGACGTTACCGCCCACGATGTTGATGCCCACATTCACATCACAGATGGAGTTGTGGTGGACCTGGGAGCGGGCATTGGCGTTGCCTCGGAACTCGAAGGGCTGGTTCGTGCAATACCGCCGCGTTCCGAACTCCGTGGTGGGGTCGACTCGCATGCAGTACATCGTGTTCGGCACGGTCTCACCCTCGCCAAGCGGGGGCAGCGCCGGGCACTGTCCAGAGGGGATGCTGCCGTCCGCGTTGCAGGACGTGGGGCGGCACTCGGCGGTGCCGGGCCGGCGGCTCAGCGCCTTGAGATCCCACCCGCTGGGGCAGGTATAGGTCACGGGGTTGGTGGGCCCGTTCCACGTCGCGCTGGCGGGCTGGATGGAGATCTTGATTCCGGGCGTGGTCTCGCACGTGGGGTTCTCCTTCACGTGGGCCGTGTTCCAGCCATACGCGATACCCGCCCCGAGGTGGACGATGCGCAGGTGGTGGACGTTCACCGCCGGGCCGTTCATGGCCTCGGCGTGGTTGACCTGGACTCCGACGGTCCACCGGCGCGGCATCGTCCCCGTGTTGAAGACCGTGGCGTCGGGTGAGGGCGGCTCGTGGCCATCCAGCTCCAGGATGGAGTTGAGTGAGTGGGCGCGCGCCGGGCACTCCTGTCCCTGGCTGTAGCCAACGTTCGTGGTGCCCACCAGGGTCAGGTTGGAGACGCTGGCGTCGTTGAGCAGGCCCTCCTCGGTGCCCGTGCCCGCGACGATGATCAACCCGTTGAGCTTCGTGGTGTCGTGGTCGACGTTGATGATGGTGGGCGGGGACAGCGACGTGCCCTCCAGGTGGATTCCCGTCGGGACGTGGAGGCCAAAGCCATTGCCCCAGGGCCAGCTCCACGCGAGCTTCGTGGCTTCGGAGATGGTGATGGTGCCTGGATCCAACACCACCCTCGAGTGACCGTTGGCCTTCGCCCAGTCGATGGCGGCCTGATACCAGCGCGGATGGAGGGTGCTGCCATCATCGGTGCAGGTCCGGGTGACGTCGCCGACGCAGGTGGCGCCGACATTGCCGGCCGCGCAGAAAGCGCGCTGGAAGCCAGCGGTCCCATGGACGCGGGCGCACATGGTTGGAAGCAGGGACGCCAGGCTCGAGGGACTTGAGCGGGACACGGCCTGAGAACTGGCGGCGTGCGCCAGCCCCCCACCCAGGACCACGAGCAGGGACAGGGCACGAATCCAGGGACTTGTACGGAGCTTCACCGCCGGAGAGCGGAACAAGGGGGCTGCTTGCATGGATATACGTCCCATCAAGGGATGAATCGATGATCCATCCCGTGGCTGCGGCCCCTGCGGCTGGAACAGTTACCCTGGATTCGCGGATTCGCCAAGCCTGTTGTTCGCGGCCGCGCATCCACTCCCTTTCCGCCCATGGACTGACATGTGTGCGGTTTTGGCCCCCCGGCACTGACGGGTCCGCGCCGCCTCTTTCGTCAATGTCTGACATTCCTGACGGAATGCCTCTCCCGACCGGGAGGAATCATTGACGGCTCGCTTGAAGCGGGCGTCTGTCCGTATGGCGTTGAGTCCGTGAATCGTGGAGAGCCGACAACGGGCGCGCGGCTTCCGTTCCACGCTTCGCGAGGCGCTGACAGGGGAACACGCCCCTGTCAGCGGCCCCAATGCTCAGTGCCGGGCTGCGCGGGCGTCGCGGCCCCGGGCGCGCGCGGCCTTGGAGAGCGCGTTGGCGCCCTGCTCGTCGCCGCGCATCCACTCCTTCATCGCCGGCACCACCTGCTTGCTCCAGGTCTTCCCCACGCGAATCTTGAGGAAGTCCCCCACCAGCGCGTCGATCATCGCGGACAGCTGCTCGGTGAGGAACAACCGCTCGTTGAGCTGGTCATCCTCTTCCTCGCTCATCAGCGCGGGCAGCTTCGCGGCGCGAACGTCGAGGAACTCCGAGTCGAGCGTGGCCTCATACTCCTTCTCGCCATGCGTGAAGCGGATGCGCGCCTGGGCCACCAGCAGGCCCTTGTCCAGCGCGTGCTTCACCTGCTCCGAGTACGGCGCCAGCGTGCCCTTCGCGCTCAGCTCCGTGACGTCGCCCGCCACGCCGCGCAGGGTGATGCGTCCCATGAAGAGCACGTTGACGCCCGTGCCCTCCAGCTCCACCAGCGCGTCACCCGTCTCCGAGCGCCACAGCATCCACGTCAGCAGCTCGCGGCCCAGGTAGGCCCGGCCCCGCAGGAGCTGCTCTCGCGCCTGACCACGCTCCACCTCGGCGACGTCCTTCGTCTCCTCGGTGGCGGCGCCGTCGACGCCGACATCTCCTCGCGCGAAGGCGGCTTCCGCCCGCGCCTGCTCACGCTTCGCCATGTGCCACCTCCGCCGACGTCACCGGCAGGTCCATGCCAATCAGCTCCGCCGTGGGCCCGAGCGCGTTCTCGTCGATTCCCGACGTCTGGGCGATGGCGGCCGGCGTCAGCCCCACGAGCTTCAGGCCCAGCGCGTTCTCCAGCGCGATGATGATCTCCTCCACCACCTTGCGGGACGCGGCCCAGATCTGCAGCTGCTGCGTCTTCTGGTTCCAGCTCACGTCCAGCACGTTGGTGCGCGGCGTGGCGCGGGTGCGGAGCATCTGCTTGACCTGCGCCTTCGCCTGCGTCTTCTCGCCACGGCTGGGCGGGCGGTCATTCTCCGCCTCGAAGTTGGCGGACCACTTCGCCATCTCCTCCTTCATCGCGGACGCGGGGACCTTCAACGAGTCGATGCGGAAGGAGAAGAGGACGTACTCTCCGTAAAAGACGCGGCCGACGGAGAACTCGACGGCGTCCGCGTTCTCCAGTTCGACGAAGCCGGCCGCGCGGTCATCCTCGGAGCGACGGTCGATGGGCTCGAACGCGTGCGCCTTGAGACCGCGGGTCAGCCAGCGCTTGATGTCGGAAGGCGCTTCCTTGGCGGGTTCGACCCGGAAGCGCGAGAAGGTGACGGCACCACGAAGGACAGGCATGGGGCGCGGCAGGATGGGGGGCGCGAGCTACGACGTCAAGGCACTCTTGGTGCTGTCCCCCTCCCGACCGGGACACGGGTGCGCTGGTGCCTACCTCGCGGTTGGAGGAATGTACCGCCCATGAAGCTCGCCCCTCTGTCGTGCCTGATCGCCGTGCTCTTGCTGGGTGCCACCCTCCCCCGGGAAGTGCTCGCGCAGGAGGACGCCCATGCGCCCACGACGGTCCAGGCACCACCGTTGATCTCCGCGCCGGACGACGTGGAGCCCGCGCCCTTCGTGCCTCAGCGGCCCCCGTTGGCCGAGGCCCCCGAGAAGGCAGGGGTGTCCACCGTGCCGCGCGTCATGATCGAGACGGTGGCGGGCGGGCTGGGGATGGTGGGAGGCGGCGTCCTGGCACTGCTCGGAGGAACCCTCGTGGGGGACTGCGCGTTCATCGACGAGGATTGCGCCCTCCCCATCGTCGCGGGCTTCGCGGGCATGGCGCTGGGCTCGGCGATGGGGACCTACGCGGCCGGAAGCGTGATGAGGGGGCGCGGGTCGCTCCTGGCGACCGTGGTGGGCGGGCTGGCGGGCACTGGCGCGGGCGCGCTGGGGTTCTTCGCCAACGAAGGGGCAGACGCCTTCGGAATCATCACCCTCCTGGCCCTTCCTCCCATCGGCGCCATGCTGGGTTATGAGCTCTCCCGCTCAGAGCCGCCCGCGGTGTCTCGCTTTTCCCAGACACGCAGCCAGGGAGCGCCGCTGCCCACGTTCACCTTCCGGGTGACGCCTCACGGCGGGCTGATGGGTGGAGTCGCTGGCAGGTTCTAGCGAGGCTGAGACCACCGGTCACTTGCGTCGGCCAGCTGGCGTTCGGCTATCGTGGGTCCGCCAGTCATGCGCGGACTCGGGCCACTCGCGCATGTCATTCCTGGCCATTCCCACACCCCACCCTGAAGTGAAGTGCCCGGCCGGGCGCACGAGCTTTGGGTGTCTGTCATGACCGCTCGTCTCCCAACACTGTTCGTCGTCGCGTTGCTGTCCTTCACGTCCTTCGCCCAGGAAGGCCTCAGTCCCCCTCCCCTCACCTCGGCGAATGAAGACAACCCGAGCGGCGTGCGAGGCGCCTCCACGCCCATCGATACCCGCGTCCGACTCGCGGGGACGCTTCTGGGCGGCGCCGCGGGCACCGCCGCTGGAGGAACCATTGGCGGGCTCTTCTCCATGGGCAGGCTCACGAGCTGCGGCTCCTTCCCCGCCACCATCCACTGCGGACAAAGCCTGGTTCCCATCTTCATCGGCATGGCTGGCGGCTCGGGCATCGGGGTCTTCGCCACGGGCCGGGCCCTCGGGAGCAACGGCGACTTCGCGCTCAGCGTGCTGGGCGGCGGGCTCGGCACGGTGGTCGTGGCCCTGATGACGGGGGACAACGCGCCGGGCGAACCGCTTGTGACGGAGGGAGGCACGCACATCGTGCTCAGCCTGCTGATTCCCACCGTGGGCGCGCTCCTGCTCAACGAGCTGTCGCACCGATTCAGCGGAGGTGGGCTCTCCGCGCGAAGTCCGCGGCGAGACGAGGGGCTCCTGGTCGCCCCCACCGTGGGCGCGTCGAGGGATGGCGGCTTCGCGGGGCTCGTCGGCCGGTTCTGATTCGACCCATACCCCCTGGAGAAAGCGTGGCATCGCGGCGTGAGCGCGCACCGTCAGTCGGTGCACGCTCCGGCGTCCATGAGCGCGCCCTCGGAAGGCTGGATTCAGCACGGGGGCAGCATCCATCAACCGTCAATCCGAGGGGGATTGTCTTGTCATTGATTCCAACTCCAGTTCCACGAAGCCTGGCTTTCGTCGTCATGCTGGCACTGCTGGCCACGGGCACCCGGGCAGCCGCCGCGAGGACCCCGCCACCGCCCCTGATTCTCGGTAGCAGCCAGTCCCAGTCCGTCGTGCCCTCGCGCGGCACCGCGCGGTTGGTGGTGAGGGCACGTGATCCCCAGGGCGGTCGAATCAACTTCACCTGGACCGCCACCCTGGGAGAGCTGAGCACCCAGCTGAACGGCGAGGACAGCAGCGAAATCACCTGGACCGCCCCGGACTGCATCATCCCCGGCAGCGCCCCCGTGAAGGTCACCGTCACCAACGCACAGGGCCTCTCCTCCGAAGTGGACTTCTCCTTCCATGTGGGCCCCACCCTCAACGACGACCACCAGCCCCCTTTCGCGGAAGGCCAGTTCCAGTCTCTCGACAACGTGTCCCTCCTATCGAACTCGGCGCTGAATTATCCGGAGCCGCTCCTCTCCGTCTTCGGCGGCGAAAGAATGATGTTCGCCTCGGACGTCGAGCTGTCCCTGTCCTTCCTGAGCACCGACGCCGTGGCATCCCATTCACTGGGCTGGATGTATTACGACGACCTCATCGCGCGCGGCTATGTCGACACCCGCGGGACCCCCGAATACTCCGGCGACGACTTCCTGAGCGACGCCAACAACAACGGCATCACCGACCTCCACGAGGACATCTACAACCTCGCGCCTCCGTCCGGCTTCCAGGCATGGCGGCCCTACATCGGCACGACTCGCCGCTGCTCCCGGCCCTTCCTCTCGGTCAATGGCTTCCTCAGCCAGCCGGAACTGGCGATGGACAGAACCTGCAACCCGGTCTTCTCGCCCGATGTCCTGCTCGCGGACGCCCGACCGGGACAGACAAACAACCTCATCCCCGTGGATGTCGTCGGCGCACTCGCTGTCGCGCAGTCTCCAGCCACCGGTTTCTCGGACGGAGGCCTCTTTGCGCGCATCCCCAATCTGCTCGAGCCCGCGGCACCCGCGAATGGCAACATGGGACTCGGGCATCTGGCCTTCCTGTTGACTGACGACGACCCCAACACGACCACCTTCAAGCAACTGGGCCCGGTCCAAGACCGGAGCGAGTCCTTCGAGGACGGCCTTCCCGACTACGACACCTCCGCGTACACGCCGGACGGAGTGCTTCGGACCATCAACCCGGACCCTGGCATCACTCCGGCCGACCGCACCGTGAAGCTGGGGCGCATCCAGGCGGGACGGGAGATCGTCTTCTTCCTCGTCACCTATTACGACGCCACCCACGACCCGAACGGTGACGGCACGGTGTATCCCTGCCTGATGAAGGCGATAGATGGCCGGTGCAGCCTGCACCTGAAGACCTCCACGTCCGTCTTCTTCTCGAAGCCGGGTTGGAACCTGGATCAGGATGCCCGCGGAACCTCTCCGGTGGCCCAGTACAACCTGGGTTGTGCGCGTGACCCGCGCTGCAATCCCATCAGGCCCATGGACTACACCTGCCCCGATGCCTCCACCAGCCAGCCGCTCTGTGGTTGGCTCCAGTATACCTCCCACGACCTGCTCGGGACGCCCGCCTATGGAAACATCGTCCTGCCGAAGGCGCGAAGCTGGGTGCCCAGGGTCAGCAACGGCAACATGCCGCACTTCCAGGTGCAAGCGGTGACCACGAGCCCGGGCAGCTGGATCCTCGGCATCGAGGACCTCAACGGAGGAGGCGAGCGGGACTTCACGAACGTGGTGCTCCTCCTTCAGGCCACCCGCGTGCCAGGCAACGTCCGCTCCAACGTCATCAGCCCCGTCCTGGATGGCCAGTGCGCCATCTCCCGCCTGCGCGTTCGCAAGACCGACTGGGCTCCCCTGGAGTGCCAGCAATCAGCGAGCAACTTCGGCATCGCGTACGCCGTCGCCTCGGACTGCAACGTGTGCGCGAATGGGAGCTGCCAGACGAATCCCGCGCCCACCTGGTTGAACGTGCCCTTCGAGCCCGGACAGAACGAAGCCGTGATGAGCCTTCCGCCGTCCGGAGGTTCTCAGCTCTGCTGGAAGGCCCGGCTCACCCACCCGAATTTCTGGTGTCCGTTGGTTATCTCCAACGTGGACATCGGCTACGAGCTGGGCTTCACGCCCCTGAGTCCAGTCCCCGCGACGCACTGACGCTCGGCGACGAGTCCCTTCGTGACGGGGACTCGTCGTCCGTCAGGGCTTCGACTCCGCCACGGAGGAGTCCGCCGGCGTCAGTTCTGAGTAGACGCCGTCCTTGAGCTGGTAGCGCGTCTGGGCCTTCGTCGTCAGCACATTACCGGACTCATCCTCCTGCTCATCGGTCCTCACCATCGTGAGTTCCTTCTTCCGCGCCTGGAAGGAGACCTCGTATCGGGAGACACCGGGAGCCTCCGACACGCCCTCCAGCGACAGCGCCAGCTTCGCCGTGCCCAGGACACCCTTCTTGTTCCCTGGCACGGTGTAGCTCACGTACGTGGTGCTGTAGTCGCCACACTCCTCGGGGGTGGAGTCCACCCGCAGCAGGACGACTCCCGCGGTCTTCGAGGGAACGAGTGCCACCGCCGCCGGTCCGCCACTGACCTGGCGCCAGTTCTCCCCCGCGGGTTTGGCGTCCACGCTGCTGACTCGGAAGGGAGGCTTCAGCTTCGGCTCCAGGACCCGGACGCGAATCTTGAAGTCCCCACTCATCACCACCGTGGCGACCTCCTTCTCTCCGTCCCCGTCGAAGTCCTCCTCGAACCGGAAGGGCGTCAGCGTGTTGCCGAAGAGCCAGCCCCGCAAGACCGCGTCGTCCGCCTTCTCCGCGGTGCCCTTCGTGTCCACATGCTCCACCGAGTACCAGTGGTTGACGTACTCCCCCACCTTCAGACGCGCCGTGCCACGCTCCTGCACTCGCACGGCCGCGCCCAGGGGCAACACGGCGACCACCGCCGCCTCCGTCGAGGGCTCCTTCCGGAGGTTCGCCTCATCCACCCCCACGAACAATGTCTCCAGCTCGCAGGACGGCTCCCAGGTCGTGAAGGCGAATTGCTCCGGCGTGCGCTGCTGCCCCTCCTTCACCTTTTCGGCGCTGAAGTGGAGCGAGGGCGCGGACGTCTGCGTCAGGAGCAACGACAGCCACAAGCCGGGAAACATGCGGAACCATCCCTGGTGGGAACAACCCGCGCCCTTTCTCCAACACCCCCTCCCCCCGAAGCAAGGCCCCGCACCCAATTCCTCTCATGCGGCCCCGGTGACACGATGAGCCGAGTCACACGAAGGGAGGACAGCCGGGTCGCATACCGGACGGCCGGGTTGGTACGGCTCACCCTCCCCCGCACCTCGCCGCATGACACCCACTGCCGTCAGGGTTAGCGTGGCGCGCGTGATGAGCCAAGCCCTGCCCCTCTCCCTGCTGCTGGCCACCTCGATGCTCGCCGGCTGCCACCATGCGCGGCGCCCCGAAGCTCGCACCGTGGGCTCGGTGGCGAGCAGCCTCTTCGCCACCCTGGAGGACGAGGGCGCGCTCGCGAGCGCCTTCGTGCTGGACGCGCGAACCGGCGAGCCACTGTTCGCGCACCGGGAGCACGTCCGGTTGCTGCCCGCGTCCACGATGAAGGTCGTCTCCACCGCGTCGGTGCTCTCCGCGCTCGGGCCGGACTTCCGCTTCCACACGCCGGTGACGCTGGAGGGCACGCTGACGAACGGGCTGTACCTTGGCGACCTCGTGGTGGACCCATCGGGGGACCCGTCGCTGGGCTCGTGGCGTTTTCCGGAGACGGCGCTCGCCTGCGAGCAGGTCGCGGACGCGCTCCAGGCGCGCGGCGTCCAGCAGTGGCGCGGACAGGTGCGCGTGCGAGGCACCGACGACGTGGAGGCCGCCTTCGGCCCGGGCTGGGCCTGGGATGACGCCGCCTATGCCTATAGCGCCGCCCCCACGCCCTTCGTCTTCCGGGAGAACGTCGTGGACCTCGCGCTGTCCCGCGCGGACGGCGCCGACTGCACGCTGCCTCCCACCGTGCAGCTCACCCCGGCCTTCGCCACGCTCTCCGCCATCGTCCGCGTGGACCCGAACGCGGAGCGCGCGAACCTCTCCTGCACGCGCCAGCGCGGTGCCCCGGGCGTGCGCTGCGTGTGGCGCTCCCCCGTCAACCAGTGCCCCCGCTCCGCCGCGGTGAAGCTCTCCGTGGACGAGCCCCAGGTCCTCTTCTCCGCCTGCGTGGAGGAAGCCCTGCTCAAGCGCGGCGTGCCCCGCCTGCCCGCCACCCTGGAGGCTCCCGGCCCCCTGCGCCCGCCCGTGCCGGAGCCGCTCGTCACCCTGGTCAGCCCGCCCCTGTCGGAGCTGGTGAAGGCCACCAACAAGGAGTCCCTCAACCTCTACGCGGAGCGACTGGGCCTGCGCTTCGCGCGCGAGCGCAGCGGCACGGAGGGCTACGCCACGCTGCGCACCGCGTTGGCCGAGGAGCTCACCCGTCGCGGCATCCCCGCCCGAGACCTGCGCCCCGTCGATGGCAGCGGCCTGTCCCGCTACAACCTGGCCACCGCGCGAGGCCTGGCGCGCGTGCTCTTCACCAGCCTGCGAGAGCCCTACGGCGCCGCGCTGGTGGACAGCCTGCCCGTGGCCGGCGTGGACGGCACGCTGGCCACCCGCCCCGTCACCGCCATCACCGCGGGCCGCATCCGCGCCAAGACGGGCACGCTCTCCGGACAGAAGTGCTTCGCGGGCGTGGTGGACCGGCCCGGTGACGCCGAGCACCCCCGCGTCGTCTTCGCGCTGATGCTCGGCAACATGGACGAAACCACCGCCCTCCCCGCCAACGAGGCCTTCGACCGCTTCGCCGCCGCCCTGGTCGAGCTTCCCCTGCGCGCCCCGTGACGACGGGCGTCCTCGAATTCCCCAGCGGCTTTGACGCAGCGCACGCCTGGAAGCAACCCGAGGGAACACGGGCCCCGCGGCGACATTCCCCTGTCGGGAACCGACGCCCCAGAGGATAGGACGTGGCAGGCTGCGTCCGCCTTTCCCTATCCCCGAGGTGAACATGAAGCTGACAACCGCACTGGCCGCGGCGGCACTGCTGCTGCCACTCACGTCCCCGGCCGCAGGCAAGGGCGCGTCCAAGCCGCCCGTCACGGAGAAGAAGGAGGTCGTCGACACCTACCACGGCACGGAGGTGAAGGACGCCTACCAGTGGCTGGAGGCCACCGATGACGCGAAGGTGAAGCAGTGGAACGACGCCCAGAACGCCCACACGCGGGCCATCCTGGACAGGCTGCCCGGCCGCGAGGGCATCCGTCAGCGCGTCGCCGAGCTGCTGTCCTGGAAGTCCCCGGGCTACGCGGGTTTGACGGAGGCCAACGGCACCCTCATCGGCGTCAAGTATCAGCCGCCCCGGCAACAGCCGTACGTGGTGGTGATTGGCTCCGCTGACGACACGTCGAAGGAGCGCTCGCTGCTGGACCCCATGGTCATCGACCCGTCGGGCCACACCACCATCGACTTCATCGAGCCCACGCTGGACGGCAAGAAGCTGGCGGTGTCGCTGTCGAAGAACGGCACGGAGAGCGGCGACGTGTCCGTCTATGACGTGGCCACGGGCAAGCCGCTGCCGAACGAGGTCGTCCCTCGCGTGAACGGCGGCACGGCGGGCGGTGGCCTCGCGTGGAACGCGGACGGAACGGGCTACTTCTACACGCGTTATCCGCGCGGCGAGGAGCGCCCGGCGGAGGACCGGGACTTCTTCCAGCAGGTGTACTTCCACAAGCTGGGCACGCCCACGGAGAAGGACACGTACGCGCTGGGCAAGGACTTCCCACGCATCGCCATGACGGAGCTGGAGACGTCGCCCGACGGCAAGTACATCACTGCGATGGTCGCCAACGGCGACGGCGGCGAGTTCATGCTGTACCTCCACGGCCCCGACGGGAAGTGGACGCAGGTGACGAAGTTCGCGGACAAGGTCATCCGCGCCCGCTTTGGCCATGACGGCGCCCTCTACCTGCTCAGCCGGCAGGACGCGCCGCGCGGCAAGGTGCTGCGCCTGGCCCTGGCCACCCCGACGCTGGACAAGGCCACGGTGCTGCTGCCCGAGGGCGATGCCAGCGTCCAGGGCTTCTTCCCGACGAAGTCGCGCCTGTACGTGAGCGAGCAGCTCGGCGGCCCGTCGCAGCTGCGCATGGTGGACCTGAAGGGCAAGGACCTGGGCCTGGTCCCCACCCCGCCGGTATCGTCGGTGGGCGGACTGGTGAGCGCGGGCGGCGAGGACATCTACTTCAGCAACTCCAGCTTCGTGCAGCCGCAGGCCTGGTACCGCTTCACGCCCGCGGACGGCAAGGTGACCAAGACGGCCCTGGCCAAGACCTCGCCCATGGACGTGAGCGACGTGGAGGTGGTGCGCACCGAGGCCACGTCGAAGGACGGCACCAAGGTTCCGCTCACCATCCTCAAGAAGAAGGGCACGAAGCTCAACGGCACCAACCCGACGCTGCTCACCGGCTACGGCGGCTTCAACATCTCCATCAGCCCGGGCTTCAGCCCGCTGGCGGGCCTGTGGCTGGAGCAGGGCGGCGTCTACGCCATCGCCAACCTGCGCGGCGGCTCGGAGTTCGGCGAGAAGTGGCACGCCGAGGGCTCGCTGACGAAGAAGCAGAACGTCTTCGACGACTTCTATGCCTGCGCGAAGCTGCTGGTGGACCAGAAGTACACGCAGCCCAAGAAGCTGGCCATCCAGGGCGGCAGCAACGGCGGCCTGCTGATGGGCGCCGTCGTCACCCAGCACCCGGAGGCGTACGGCGCCGTGGTGGCCCGCGTGGGCCTCTACGACATGCTGCGCTCGGAGCGCACGTCCAACGGCCAGTTCAACGTCACCGAGTACGGCACGGTGAAGGACCCCGAGCAGTTCAAGTCGCTGCTGGCCTACTCGCCCGTCCACAACGTGAAGGACGGCACGAAGTACCCGCCCGTGCTGTTCACCTCCGGCGCCAATGACCCGCGCGTGGACCCGTTCCACTCGCGGAAGATGGTGGCCCGGATGCAGACGGCCACGGCGGCCAAGAGCCCCATCCTGCTGCGCGCCGACGCCGAGACGGGCCACGGCTCCGGCACCCCGCTCAACGCCCGCATCGAGGAGGAGGTGGACGCGTACTCGTTCATCTTCAGCCAGCTCGGCGTGAAGTACCTGCCGCCGGCGAAGAAGGTCGCGGCCCCCAATCCGCAGTAACACGCTGACGTTGGCGAGGCCCGCCCTGGACCTGGAGGAAACGCTCCGGGCCCGAGGTGGGCCTCGTCGTGTCAGGTGAAGGGCACGCGCTGGCCACGGACACCTGGAGCGCCAGCGCGCGCGGTGCCAGATTGCGCCGCATGGACCTGCTCCCGCTCGAAGCGCTCACGACCCCCGCCGCCCTCGTGGACCTGGACCGCGTGGAAGCCAACCTCGCGCGCGTGGCCGCGTACACGCGGGAGCACCGCCTGCACTGGCGCCCCCACACGAAGACGCATAAGACCGCGGAGCTCACCGCGCTCCAGCTCGCCGCCGGGGCCATGGGCGCCACCGTCGCCACGCCGCGCGAGGCCGCGGTCATGGCCACCGTCTGCGACGACGTGCTGCTGGCCTACCCACCCGTGGGCCCGAGCCGACTCGCGCAACTGATGGCCCTGCCCCGGCGCACGCGGCTCACGGTGGCGCTCGACTCGGTGGAGGCGCTGGAGGGACTGGGCCACGCGGCCCGGGACGCGGGGCGAACCGTCGGGGTGCTGGTGGAGCTGGACCTGGGCATGCGCCGCGTGGGCGTGCAGACCCCGGCCGATGCCGTGGCCCTGGCCCGCGAGGTCGCCGCCACGTCCGGCGCGACGTACCGAGGCATCATCTTCTATCCAGGCCACGTGCGCGTGCCGGTGGAGCAGCAGGAGGCCGCGTTGAAGAACCAGGGAGCACGCGTGCGCGAATTCGTGGACGCGCTCGCCTCCGAGGGACTCCGCCCCGACGTCGTCAGCGGAGGCTCCACGCCCATGCTGTGGCGCTCGCACGAAGTGGAAGGCCTGACGGAGATTCGCCCCGGCATCAACGTGCTGAATGACCGCAACACCGCCGCGCTCAACGCCTGTGCCTGGAACGAGTGCGCGTTCTCCGTCCTGACCACCGTGGTGAGCACCGCCGTCCCCGGCCAGGTGGTGGTCGACGCGGGCTCCAAGGCCCTGGCCAAGGAGGAAGGGCTCGCCCCGACGGGTGGCTATGGCGCGCTGCTGGACAGGCCCGAGCTCGTCGTCCGGAGCGTCTCCGAGGAACACGGCCTGCTCGACGTCTCGGGCACGTCCTGGCGCCCCCGCGTGGGGGACCGCCTGCGCGTCGTCCCCAACCACGTCTGCGCCGCCGTCAACCTGCACGAGCGGCTCCACGTGCTGCGCGGCGACACCGTGACGGCCACGTGGGCCGTCGCCGCGCGCGGCTGGTAGCTCCCGCTCACACCAGCTTGTCGAGCCGCTCCAGCTCGCGCGAGAGCACCGACTCCAGCTCGCGGATGTTGCGATAGACGATGCACCGGTAGGACGCGACGTCGAAGCGCAGCTCCTTCACGTCGCGGACCAGGAGCAGCGTGGGCCGCCCCTTGCCCCACGCGTAGCCGACCTCCAGGTACACGTTGGGGTTGGCCAGCGACAGGTCGGCGATGACGACCTTCGCCGTGTCGATGCGCTCCTTGATTCGCTGGATGATGGGCCCGTCGAACACGGCCTGGTCCACGCGCTCGCACAGCAGACCCGCCGCCTTCACGGGCCCCTGGATGCCGTAGTGGTACGTGTCCTCCAACTCGGGCGTGAAGGGCATCGCCACGAAGGCGTGAGGCTTTCCCATGGACACCGTGCCCGCGCTGGCCATGGACGGCGCCTGCACGAACGCGCTGCTGCGCCGCACCCGGAAACCTCCCCCTGGCAGCGTCTCCACGCCCGGCGTTCCACCCAGGCCCCGCTCCAGGGCCTTGCGCAGCCGCAGGGCACGGCGCATGTCCAGCTCCACCACCGTGAAGCGCTCCAACCCCTTGGGGCCCGTGCCGCGCTGGAAGGCCTCGATGAGTCCGCCCACGAAGGCCAGCACCGCCTCATCCTCGTCGAGCCCGTAGTTGGGGCCGTGCACCGTGCCCGCCACGTGTTTCACCGAGGCGTGCGCCTCCAGCGCCTTCAGCGCGCGCAACGCGAACTGGCGAATCTCGTGGTAGCCGAACTCGCCCAGCCGCACCGTGCCCATGAAGAGCGCCAGCGGCGCGGCCAGCGCGCCCAGCGTCTCCACGAAGCGGAATTCGCCCGGCTGCACCGCGACCTGCACCGGCGGCACGCCCACGGCCTCCAGCCGCCGTGACGCCTCGCCAGCCGCGCCGTACAGCTTTTGTGCATATTTGAACAAGGCGACATCCGCCGTCATCTCGGTGACGTCGCCCACTTCCAGCACCACGTCGAGGGCCGCGCTCATCCCTCGACTGTAGGGCCGCTGACTGTCTGGCCCCAACCTGGAACCCAACGGTCCACTCGCGAACGGGTGCCCGGGGACCCCCATGTTCCTGAGACTCGGGGTATGACCAGTCTAAAGAACTCCATTCACATTGTGATATGGAGCCCTGCGCACCCCGGAACACCCGGGGAACCCCACATCCCCTGAGGGGCCGTCCCGACGCAAAGTCTTTCAAGTCGGGAAAAGTGAAGGAGAGACAGATGGCGAGCATCGGTATCGTCGGCGCCGGCACTGCCGGACTGCACCTGGGTCTGAAGCTTCTCTCGCAGGGCATTCCCGTCACGCTCTACGCGGAGCAGGAGCCAGACGCCCTTCGCGCAGGCCGACTTCTGAACACGGTGACTCACCATGCGCCCACTCGCGCACGGGAGCGGGAGCTGTGGGTGGACTTCTGGGGCGCGCCGGAGCTGGCGATGAACCGCTGCGCCATCCACGTCCACGGGCCGCATCCGTTCAGCGTGAAGGGGCGCGTCCTCGAGCCGAGCCTCTGCGTGGACTATCGCCTCTATCAGCCCCGGCTCGCGGAGGCCTTCGTGGAGCGCGGAGGGCGGCTGGAGGTCGCGCCGGTGGACAACGTCGCGCTGGAGGGCCTGACGCGGCGCCATGCGCTGGTGGTGGTGGCCTCCGGGCGCAATGGGCTCAACGCGCTGTTTCCGCGCGTGCCGGAGCTGTCGCCGCATACCCGGCCTCCTCGCGTGCTGTTCGCGGCGATCCTCAAGGGCCTGCGGATGCCGGAGCCCTTCGGCATGCACGTCAACCTGGTGCCGGGCCAGGGTGAGGTCTTCGAATCGCAGATGATCACCCGCCACGGCCGCGTCCCCAGCACGCTCATCGAGGCGGTGCCCGGAAGCGAGCTGGCGTCGATGATTTCCCTCAAGCGCGACGACGACCCGGCCGCCTTCGACGCGATGCTGCTGGACCTCATGCGCCGCCACGCGCCCGCCACCTACGAGCGCATCGACCCGACGGAGTTCGGCGTCCGAGGTCCGCTGGACTTCCTCCAGGGAGGCTTCACGCCCGTGGTGCGCCGCGCCTGGGCCCAGGTGGGCGAGGGCCGCTTCGTCATGGCGGTGGGCGACACCCACGTGACGAACGACCCCGTCGCGGGCCAGGGCGCCAACGCCGCGTCGGCCTCCGCCTTCACGCTGGCCATCGCCATCCAGGACGCGCTCCTGTCCGAGCGCCCCTTCGACGAGACGTTCTGCCGCGACACGGAGGCGCGGATGTGGACCGCCGTCGCCCCGGCGACCGACTGGACGAACGCGCTGCTCCAACCGCCTCCGCCGCACGTCGTCGACCTGCTGGTCGCCGGCAGCCGGGACAACCGGGTGGCCGACGCCATCGTCAGCGCCTTCATGATTCCCGAGCGCATCCTCTCCGCCTGTGCCTCGCCCGAGGCCTCCGCGGAGTTCATCGCCCACGCGGGAACGCCGAGCGCGGACGTGCTGGCCGCGTCCGGAGCCATGGGCTGGGACACCGGAGCCAGAATCCGGCCTCTCGCCGGCTGAGACTCGAAGTCCGGGCGAGGCGCCGTCGAAACGCTCCTGCGGGAGCGGCGGCGCTTCGCTATCCTCGCGAGCCATGCGATTTGGCATCGTCGGTTCGGGTGGAGTGGGCGGCTATTACGGCGCGAGGTTGGTGCGCGCGGGGCACGACGTGGGCTTCCTTGCCCGAGGCTCGCATCTGCGCGCCATGCGGGAGCGGGGCCTCACCATCCTCAGTCAGGAGGGGGACTTCACCGTCCCCGTCCGCGCCGAAGAGGACGCCGCGCGGCTGGGGCCGGTGGACGTGGTGGTGCTCGCGGTGAAGAACTACGACGTCGCCAGCGTGCTCGCCCAGGTGAAGACGCTGCTCGCCTCGAAGGAGCAGCCCTCGCACGGCGCTCCCGGCACGGTGGTCGTCACGCTCCAGAACGGCGTGGACAGCCCCTCCGAGGTGGCCGCCGCCGTGGGCGAGGCCGCGGTCATCGGAGGGACGACGTACATCTCCACCGCCATCACCGAGCCGGGCGTCATCCGTCAGGCGGGCACGCTGCACCGGGTGGTGCTGGGCGAGGCGTTCGGTGACATCTCGCGCGTCTCCCCGCGCGTCCAGGCGCTGCGGGACGTGCTCGCCCAGGCGGGCCTCAACGCGGAGGCGGTGGCCGACATCCGCGCGCCCCTCTGGGAGAAGCTCGCCTTCCTCGCCGCGATGTCCGGCTTCTGTACCGCCGCGCGCTCCTCGATTGGCCCCTTGAGAGAGGTCCCCTTCTTCCGGGAGATGTTCCGCGAGGCCGCCGCCGAGGTGCTCCGCGTCGCCGCCGCGGAGGGCGTCTCCACCACCACGCGTCCCGACGACGTGATGCGCTTCATGGAGGCGATGGCCCCGGAGATCCGCCCGTCGATGATGGTGGACTTCGACGCGGGCAAGCCGCTGGAGGTCGAATACCTCCAGGGCACGGTGGCCCGGCGCGGCCATGCGCTCGGCGTCCCCACGCCCGTCATGAGCACCCTGTACTCCGTGCTGATGCCCCACGTGCGCGGCGCGCGTCAGGGCTGAGCCTGTCCGTCCACCTACCGAGCGGGCCGATGGCCTGACGCAATCGTCCGCCGGATTTCGCATAGAGATGAGTGATGAGCGAGCCGAGCCCCCGCCCCACGCCGAGCCCTCCGTCGTCTCCGCCCCTGGGGCGCGTGGCGCTCCATGCCGTCGCCTCCGGGCTGACGCCCCTCATCCCCGTCCCCTTCCTGGATGACTACGCCCTCTTCCAGGTGCGCGAGCAGCTGGTCCGCTCGCTGTTGGAGGAGCGCGGGCTGCGCGCGCCGAACCAGGCCGTGGAGGCGCTCGCGGGCTCCAGTTTGGGCCGCACGCTGGGCGGGCGGTTGGCCAGCTACCTCAAGGGGATGATGCTGCTTCCGGTGAAGAAGCTCTTCCGGAAGGTCTTCTTCGTCCTGTGGGTGAAGGACTGCGTGGACGTGGCCTCCGTGTCCCTGCACCACGGCTACCTGCTCCACCACGCGCTGGAGCGCGGAGACCTGGACGCGCTGAGCCTGCAGGGCGACAAGCCTCAAGCCATCCACGCGGCCATCGTCGCGGCCTGCGCGGAGGTGGATGCCAGGCCCGTCAATCAGGCCCTGCGGCGCCTCTTCGCGAGCAGCCGGCTGCTGGTGGCGGAGGCCACGCGCGTGTTCCTCAACCCCAGGAACGTGGGCCCCCGCGCGCCCGAGCCGGGCGAGAGCGCGGAGGTGAAGTCGCTGGCGGACCGCCTGCTCGCCCTGCTGTGGGAGGAGCGCGGCTACTTCTCCACGCTGGAGGCGCACTACGTCCGCCACCTGGAGGCCGGGCCGGCCCCCGTCTTGAGCGCGACGTCAGGGAGCTGAGTCGGCCGCGCGCGCTTGCGTCTCACGGATGCGCCGCGAGAAGTCCGGCTGGTTCGCCGCCGCCAGCGCGCGCGGGTTGATGAGGTGCCGCGCGCGCACCACTTCCAGCGGCGCGTCCGTCTCGATGAGCCCCAGCTCGTACGCCAGCGCGTCGGAGAAGGCCGGCAGCAGCGTGCGGTGGTCATAGGGCACCTTCACCGCGCTCACCTTCTCGAAGTGGTGCACCAGGTTGGTGGTGCAGTTGTTGGAGAGCGAGTTGTAGAACTCCGGCTTCGCGTGCAGCGCGTTCATCCGGGCCACCATGTCCAGGAAGAAGTCGGAGATGCGCTCCTTCGACGCGTTCACCGGGTAGAGGTACACGTCGTCATGCCGGTGGTTGGAGCGCAGTTGCACCAGGTCCCGCTCGTCCCCCACGACGTAGACGAGCTCGAACTGGCGGAACAGCCCTCCCACGGCGGAGAACGTCTCCCCCTTCTCGCGACGAATCTCCACGGAGAAGACGAGGTAGCGCCCATCCGAGAAGCCGAAGCTCACCATGGTGTGCGCGGCGCCGAAGAAGCCGGAGAACGGCTCCACGATGAACCACGCCCCCGTCAGCTCGCGCGCGTCATACGTGGCCGAGTACCAGGACGCATCCCAGTCCGTCGTGCTCCGGTAGCGGAAGTCGCGCACGTCGTGAATCGTCACCCGCGAGCCCTCCACGTCCGCGCGAGCCATCCGTGCCAGGTCCGGCGCCCAGTCGCGCTCGGTCGACGGCGCCTGGGACCAGGCCCAGACGTGAAGCCCCCCACACGCCGCGAGAACCACCGCCACCGCGCCCGACCGCGAGCCGAACCGCCGCCACACGACGAGGGCCAGGCCCGCCACGACCAGGGCACCCAATGCCCTGAGGAGGTGCGCCCCTTCGGGCCCCGCCCCTGTCAAGGCGAGCGCGAGCCCGACCCAGGCGGTCCCCCCGAAAAGCACCAGGGCGGTCAGGACGTTGGGGACGAGGGCGGGCAGTCGCATATCCGCCCAGTATTCCGCGCCCCCGGGCCGCTCGCCAAGGGCGGCGCAACCCCGTCCCGCCTGGCACCATGATAACCCGATAAGCAGCCTGTCCCCGGGTATCACTTCGCGCGGCAATGACGTATGAGAGCGGCGAGGGCCCGATTCTCAGGTCCCTCCGGGTCTCCGGGAGCCGTCGTGTCATTGCTCGCCCTGCTCTTCCAGAAGTCCAAACTCCCCATCATTCTCGCGGCGCTCCTGGGCATCCTCACGGGTGCATGCAGCGCGGCGCTCGTCGCGGTGATGAACCAGGCGCTGACGTCCCGGACGGTGGCGGACGCGCTGACGCTGATGCCCGCGTTCCTCGGCTTCGCGGTGGCGGTGCTGGTGCTGCGCATCGTGTCTCAGATGCAGCTCAGCTCCATGCAGCAGGTGGCCCTGCTGGACCTCCGGCTGTCGCTGTGTCGGCGCATGCTGGAGGCCCCGCTGAGCAAGCTGGAGAGCGCCGGGCCGCACAAGCTGTTGGCCGCGCTGACGGAGGACATCGCCGTCATCAACAGCACCATCTCCGTCATCCCCGGCGTCATCATCTGCCTGGCGACGCTCGCGGGCTGCCTCGTCTACCTGGCGTGGCTGTCCGGGCCGCTCCTGATGATGATCCTCGCGGTCATCGCCGTGGTGATGGCGAGCGTGGCCATCCCCAACCGCTACGCGTATTCGCAGTTCTACAAGCGGCGCGAGAGCCAGGACGCCCTGTACTCCAACTTCAGGACGCTCATCGACGGCGCCAAGGAGCTGCAGCTCCACCACGCGCGCAGCGAGGACTTCTTCAACAAGGAGCTCAAGCCGACGGCCGAGGAGGTCTCACGTGTCTCGCTGACGACCAACAACCTCTTCATCATCACCGGGAGCTGGGGCGGCTTCATGGTGATGGCCGTCATCGCCGTCATCCTCTTCGGCGTGCCCCGGTTCCAGACGGTGGAGATGTCCACGCTGGCCGCGTACGCGCTGGTGGTGCTGTACCTGCAACAGCCGCTCGACGGCCTGATGAACCAGTGGCCCGCCCTGTCTCGCAGCCACGTGGCGATGAAGAAGTTGGAGAAACTGGGCCTGTCGCTGGCGGACCCGGAGCCTCCCGCCGACGGCGCCGTGCCGACGAAGTTCGAGCGAGTCGAACTCGTGGACATCACCCACACCTACTACCGCGAGCAGGACGGCGCGACCTTCACCCTGGGCCCCATCAACACGATGATGCGCCGGGGCGAGCTGGTCTTCCTCGTGGGCGGCAACGGCAGCGGCAAGACGACGCTGGCCAAGCTGCTCACCGGACTGTACTCGCCGGAGAAGGGGGAGCTGCGAGTGGACGGCGTGCCCATCACCGCCGCCAACCGCCGCTCCTACCGCCAGCTCTTCTCCTCCGTGTTCTTCGACTTCCACCTCTTCGAGCGCATGCTCGGCCTGGACCAACCCGGGCTCGAGGAGAAGGCGAAAGGTTTCCTGTCCCGGCTCCAGTTGCAGCACAAGGTGCGCGTGGAGGACGGCAAGCTGTCCACGGTGTCGCTCTCCCAGGGACAGCGCAAGCGCCTGGCCCTGCTCACGTCGTTCCTGGAGGACCGCCCCATCTACGTCTTCGACGAGTGGGCCGCGGACCAGGACCCCCTCTTCCGCGAGCTGTTCTACCGGGAGATGCTCCCCGCGCTGAAGAACCAGGGGAAGCTCGTCTTCGTCATCAGCCACGACGACCGTTACTTCCACCTGGCCGACCGTCTGCTCAAGCTCGAGTCAGGACAGCTCGTCTCCATGCCAGACACCGCCCCCACCGCCGTCTCGGCGTGAGCCGCGGGTGATACATCGCCCCACGTGATGTCTCGGCGTGAGCACCGGGTGATACAGCGTCCGACACCTTTCGCGGATGACATGCTGAGAGGTTTACGGCGGCAATCCGTGATAAGACTTATTGCAACGCAATCACCGTCTCGCGCTCCCATCGGGCTGGCCTGGAATGGTCTCGCCCACTTGAATCGAGGTTCTCCGAGTGGAGCTCACGCGGGTGGAGCATGCCGAGCTGTTCGTGGGCGACGCGGCGCTCTCCGCCTATTACTTCTGCCACGCGCTCGGCTTCCGGATGGTGGCCAGCGGTGGACCGGAGACGGGGCTGCCCGGCCGTCGCTCCTTCGTGCTCGAGCAAGGAGCCGCGCGGCTCGTCGTCACGTCCGCGCTGGGCTCCGAGGGTGAAGTCGCCGCGTACGTGCGGGCCCACGGCGATGGCGTGCGAGACATCGCGCTGGGGACGCCGGATGCGCACACGGCCTTTCGCGAGGCGGTGAGCCGGGGCGCCCGGGCGGTGGCCGAGCCCTTCACCTACGAAGCCGATGGCCAGCGCGTGGTGAAGGCCACCATCGCGGGGCCAGGCAACTGGGTGCATTCGTTCATCCAGCGCGACACGCCGTCGGGTGCGTACCTCCCGGGCGCATACCTGCCGGTGGACGCGGGGCCCTCGGGCGGCGCGACGCTGTTCTCCGGGGTGGACCACTTCGCCTTCGCCCTGGAGCGGGGCCGGCTGCTGGACACGGTGGGGTTCTACGTGGACGTGCTCGGCTTCGCGCAGACGCACCAGGAAGACGTGCGCACCGAGTACAGCGGGATGAGCTCGCGGGTGGTGCAGGCCGCGGGGGGACAGGTGTGCTTCCCGCTGCAGGAGCCCGTCTCCGGTGCGCGGAGGGGACAGCTCGAGGACTTCGTCGACGCCCATGGTGGCTCGGGCGTGCAGCACCTGGCGTTCCTCGCGGACGACATCACCCGCGCGGTGGATGCGCTGACCCAGCGGGGCGTGGGCCTGCTCGACGCGCCCCGGGGGTACTACGAGGACCTGGAGGCGAGGCTCGGCACCCTGGGCCCGTTCCGCCGGGAGCTGCTCCAGGCGCGCAACATCCTGATGGACCGGGACGCCTGGGGCGTGCTGCTGCAGGTCTTCACCCGCTCCCAGCACGCGCGGCGCACCCTCTTCTTCGAGGTCATCCAGCGGCAGCAGGCCCGAGGCTTCGGTGGCGCCAACATCCAGGCGCTCTACGCGGCCAAGGAGCAGGAGGCCACGCGCGCCGCGGGCTGAGACGAGCCCGCGGCCACGCACGTCACATCACTTCCGGGGCTCCAGCGTCAGCGGCAGTCCGCCCCGGGGGAGCAGCGAGATGCCCGGATAGATGTCCACCTTCCGCCCGGGAATGGCGCGCAGGCGGAAGCGCTGGGAGACCATCGCCAGCACCAGCGCGCCGAACATCAGCGACAGGTTGTTGCCGATGCAGATGTGCTGGCCCGCGCCGAACGGAATGTAGGCGAACTTGTGGCGCGCCCCGCGCGACTCGGGGGCGAAGCGGTCCGGATCGAAGGTCTCCGGTGACGACCAGAACTCCGGGTGCCGGTGCAGCACGTAGGTGATGGCGACGACAACCGTGCCCGGCTCCACGCGGTAGCCACCCACGGTGTCCTCCTCCTTGGCCACGCGCACCAGCTTCCAGGCCGTGGGATAGAGCCGGAGCGTCTCCTCGAACACCTGCATGGCGTAGCGCAGGCGCGGCAGGGACTCCAGGGTCGGCGCCCCGCCACCGAGCACCGCCGCGCTCTCGGCTGCCAGCCGGTCGGCGATTTCCGGGTGGGTCGACAACAGATGCCAGGCCCAGGCCAGCGCGGCCCCCGCGCCTTCGTTCGCGGAGAAGAGGTTCATGAACTCGTCGCGCAGCTCCTTGTCCGTCATGCCCTCGCCGGTGTCGCGGTCCTTCGCCGCCAGCAGCAGGGCCATGATGTCGTCCTCGGGACCGCCTTGCTTGCGCTGGACGATGACCTCCTTGGCCTTGCCATTGAGCAGCCGCAACGTGGCGAAGAAGTCCGCCCACTTCTTCTTGTAGATGGGCAGCCGCTCCAACTTCAGGAGCCGGTACAGGAACGAGCCACGGTCGTTCAGCATCCACATCATCCGGCGCATGGCCTCCGCCGTCGGCTCGTCGGGCTCATCCGAGTACAGCGCCCGCGTCGTCATCCGCAGCGAGAGCACCCCCATCTCCTCCGCGATGTCGAACCGCCGCCCCGGCTCCCGCACGGCCTCCCACTGCGCCAGCTTGCGCTGGATGAGGTCCACCATGCCCGTCAGCAGGCCGGCCAGCCGCTCCCGGTGGAAGGCGGGCTGGACGAGCCGCCGCTGCCGCCGCCAGTAGTTCCCCTCGCTCACGAAGAGCCCGTTGCCCAGGAACGGGTCGTCCACCAGCTCCGGCTTCGCGTAGTTGGGGGCGTTCTCGGTGAGGAAGTACCGGACGTGGTCCGGATGACTCAACATGTAGGTGGGCTTGGCGTCCAACTTGAAGCGGACCACGTCACCATGCGCTCGGAAACTCTCGACGAAGAGACCCAACGGGTCTTTCTCGTGGCTCAGGAGGTTGCCCCAGATGGGGAGACCCCGGGGACCCGGGGGGTAAGGCGAAGCTGGAGTCGAAGCCATGCGGTCTCGGGAGCGAATCCCACCAGTTTATCAGAAGTGCCTGACCCCCTGACAAACCAAGGAGTTAGCGCGGTTCGAGGCTGACTAGACATTCCAGATAAAACAAGGGATGAAGGCAGAGGGCATGCTTCACCTCCGACCTAATTTTCCTCGTTCACGGCTCCCAGCAACGGTGCCGTGCCACCGCGCGGTAGCGGGCCTCTCGCGGCAGATCGGGGGGAGCTCCATGGCCGTACCTCCCGCGAGGCGGATTGTCGAATCCGCCCGCTGTTGAGGGGCGAGGTCTTCACCAGCAGCCAACTGGACTGAAGCGGTCCCAGGAGCGGCCTACTCCTCGGGCCCGCGGAACCAACTTCGCGAGCCGTCCGCCTGGGAGCAGGGATGAAACAGCGCAACGAGCCGTCACCGGGTGACTTTCTCCACCTCGTGGATCTGCTGTGCCATCGCGCGCAGACACAGGGTGATTCGCTGCTGTATCGCTTTCTCGAATCGGGAGACGTCGACGGCCCTATCGAGGAGTGGAGCTACGCACGGCTGGACACGCGGGCGCGCGCGCTGGGCGCGCTCTTGCGGGCTTCCGGGGCGCAGGGACAGCGTGCGCTGCTGCTGTATCCGCCCGGCATGGAGTTCGTCGCGGGCTTCATGGGCTGTCTCTACGGCGGCGTGGTGGCGGTGCCTTGTTATCCGCCGGACCCGACACGCCTGGAGCGCACCCTGCCCCGCCTGCGCGCCATCGCCCAGGACAGCGGCGCGCGCTACGTGCTCACCACGAGCTTCATCCTGGAGATGTCGGAGCTGTTCAAGCCGCAGGCGCCGGAGCTGGCAGAGCTGCCGTGGCTGGCCAGCGACGCGGTGCCGGAGTCTCAAGCGGCCGAATGGCGGCGCCCGGAATTGGAGGGCGGCACGCTGGCGTTCCTCCAGTACACGTCCGGCTCCACGGGCAATCCCAAGGGGGTGATGGTGAGCCATGCCAACATCCTCCACAACGAAGCGCTCATCTCCCGAGGGTTCGGGCTGGATGCGTCGCGCTCGTCGGGGATGGGCTGGCTGCCCATGTTCCACGACATGGGGCTCATCGGAAAAGTGCTTCAGCCGATGTATCTCGGCTTCCCCTGCACGCTGATGTCGCCCATCTCCTTCCTGCAGCGCCCGCTGCGGTGGCTGGAGGCCATCTCCCACTTCCAGGCGACGTGCAGCGGCGGCCCCAACTTCGCCTACGACTTGTGCGTGCGGAAGGCGACGGAGGAGGACCGGGCCAAGCTGAAGCTGGGCAGCTGGGACCTGGCGTTCAACGGCGCGGAGCCGGTGCGGCGCGAGACGCTGGAGCGCTTCGCGGACACCTTCGCGCCCTGTGGTTTCCGCAGCACGTCCTTCTACCCCTGTTACGGCCTGGCCGAAGCGACGCTCATCGTCACGGGTGGCACGCAGGGCGAAGCCTTCGTCCACGGACGCTTCACCGCGGAGTCGCTGGAGCAGGGTCGCGCGGAGGCGCCGGCTTCGGATGTGGAGGGCGCGCGCGTGCGCACGCTCGTGGGCGCGGGAATCAGCGCGCCGGATCAGCGGGTTCTCATCGTCCATCCGGAGACGCGTGAGCCGCTCGCGGCGAACGCCGTGGGCGAGGTCTGGGTGTCGGGTCCGAGCGTGGCGCAAGGCTACTGGGCAAGGCCCGAGGAGACGGCACACGCCTTCGAGGCGCGGCTGGCCTCGGGCGAGGGCCCGTTCCTGCGCACCGGTGACCTGGCGTTCCTGTCGCCCGAAGGGCAGCTCTTCGTCACCGGACGGCTCAAGGACCTGCTCATCATCCGGGGCCGCAACCTGTATCCCCAGGACCTGGAGCTGGAGGCGGAGCGCGCCCACCGCGCCATCCGCGCCGGTTGCTGCGCGGCCTTCAGCGTGGACGTGGAGGGCGAGGAGCGGCTGGTGCTCGCGGCGGAGGTGGACGTGCGCGACGGCTTCGATGCCTCGGCCGTCGTGGCCTCGGTGCGCCGCGTGCTCGCGGAGCAGCACTCCGTCCACGCGCATGGCGTGGTGCTGCTCCAGGCGCGCAGCATCCCGAAGACGTCGAGCGGGAAGATCCAGCGGCGCGCGACGAAGGCCGCATACCTCGCGGGTGAGCTGGAGATCGTCGAGGCCTCCGTGACGGAGCCCGAGGTCATCGAAGCACCCGCGACGCCGTCCCTGCCCCTCAAGGAGCTGCTGGCCTCCGCGTCCGAGGCCGAGCGCCCCGCGCATGTCGCGGACTTCCTGCGGTACGCCGTGGCGCGCACGCTGCGCCTGGACGCCGCGAAGCTCCAGGCCCACACGGAGCTGGCGAGCCTGGGCCTGGACTCGCTGATGGTGCTGGAGCTGCACGGCCTGCTGGAGTCCGAGCTGGGCGTGGCCCTGCCCGCGGCCTTCCTCTGGACCAGCCCGACGTTGGAGTCGGCCGCCGCGCGGCTGTTGGAGGCGTGGCAGGGCATCCGGCCCGTGGCCTCGCTCGTCGCGCCGCCGCTGACCTCGGGGCCTCGCGAGGGTGAGCTGCCCATGTCGTCGGGCCAGCTGCGGCTGTGGTTCCTGGACCGGCTGGTCCCGGACAGCGCGCTCTACAACCTCCACTTCCAGCTGCGGCTCACGGGCCCCCTGGACGCGGAGGCCCTGCGCCGAAGCCTGGACGCGCTGCTGGCGCGGCACCCCATGCTGAGCGCGGCCTTCCCCGAGGTGGAGGGACAGCCGCGCCTGGTGACTCGAGCCCCCGCCCCGCTGGCGCTCCCCCGGTTCGACCTGCGCACGCTGGAGCCCGAGGTGCGCGAAGGAGAGCTGCGACGGCTGTCGCTGGAGCAGTCGCGAGAGCCCTTCCGGCTGGCCGAGGGTCCCTCCGTGCGCGCGTCGCTGGTGGCCCTGGGTGAGCACGAGCACGTGCTGCTGATGACGCAGCACCACATCTCCACGGATGGCTGGTCCATCGGCGTGCTGGCGCGTGAGCTGGCGGCGCTGTACCGGGCCCAGGTCTCCGGGGCCACCGCCGAGCTGCCGCTGCCCGCCTTCCAGTACACGGACTTCTCGCGCTGGCAGCAGGGTCTGGGCGCGCTGCTGGACGGACAGCGCGCGTACTGGGCGAAGCAGCTCGCGGGCCTGTCACGCCTGGAGCTGCCCACCGACTTCCCTCGCCCCCGGGAGCCGGGCTTCCAGGGCGCGCTGCACCGGCTCACGCTGGAGCGTCCGCTGGTGGAGTCGCTGCGCGCGCTGGGACGTCGCGAGGGCTGCACGCTCTTCGTCACCCTGTCGGCGGCCTGGGCGGCGCTGCTGCACCGCTACAGCGGGCAGGAGGACTTCGCCGTGGGCACCGTGGTGGCCAACCGCGAGCGCCCCGAGCTGCGTGACGTGGTGGGCTTCTTCGCGCACACGCTCGTGCTGCGCGCGAACCTCGCGGGCCAGCCGAGCTTCCGCGAGCTGCTGTCCCGGACGCGGCAGACCTTCCACGAGGCGCTGTCCCACGCGGACCTTCCCTTCGAGGAAGTCGTCGGCGCGGCGCGAGCCCCTCGGGGTGGCGCGGACAACCCGCTGTTCCAGACGGCGCTCTTGCTGGAGGCGCTGCCTCCCACGGACCTGACGGTGCCGGGCATGCAGTGGCAGCCGGTGCTGCCCGTGCCGGACGGAGCGGTAGAGGGCACGTCGAAGTTCGACCTCCAGCTGTCGCTCGCGGAGACGCCGGACGGCCTGACGGGTGCGCTCGAGTACCGCACGGACCTCTTCTCGTCCGCCACCGTGGCGCGCCTGGCCAAGCACCTGGAGACGCTGCTGCGCGCGGCGGTGGACTCCTCCGAGACGCGGGTGGAGGACCTGCCCCTGCTCGACGCCGAGGAGACGCGGCGGCTGCTGGTGGACTGGAATGACCTGACGCCCTCGGAGTCGGAGGACGACAACGCGTGCATCCACGCGCAGTTCCGCACCCAGGCGGCGAAGACGCCCGACGCGGTGGCCGTGGTGGGTGACGACGCGACGCTCACGTACGCGGAGCTGGACGCGCGCTCCAACGCGCTGGCGTGGCACCTGCGGCTGATGGGTGTCGGGCCCGAGGTGCGCGTGGGCCTGTGCGTGGAGCGCTCGGCCGCGATGGTTGTCGCGATGATGGGGGTGCTCAAGGCGGGCGGCGCGTACGTGCCCCTGGACCCGGACTATCCCCGCGAGCGGCTGGCATACATGCTGGAGGACTCCGGCGCGGCCGTGCTGCTCACCGAGACGCACCTGGAAGGCACCGTGCCCCCGGGGAAGGCGCGCGTCGTGACGTTGGAGAGCGTGGCCCTGGCCAACGGTGAGCGGCGCGACAGCCCGCCTCCGTTCGGCATGAGCCCGGCCCACCTGGCGTACGTCATCTACACGTCGGGTTCCACGGGGCGGCCCAAGGGCGTGATGGCGCCCCACGGCGGCGTGGCCAACTTCTTCACCGCGATGGACGCGCGCATCGGCCACCAGCCCGTGGGCTCGTGGCTGGCCGTCACCAGCATCTCCTTCGACATCTCCGTGCTGGAGCTGCTGTGGACGCTCACGCGCGGCTTCAAGGTCGTGGTGCAGGGCGAGGGCGCGTCCATCAAGGCGCCCGCCCGGGCCTCGGCCGCGAAGCGCAAGTCGATGGAGCTGAGCCTCTTCTACTTCGCGGATGACGCGGAGGCGTCGTCGGGAGACCGCTATCGGCTGCTGCTGGAGGGCGCGAAGTTCGCGGACCGCCATGGCTTCGCGGCGGTGTGGACGCCGGAGCGCCACTTCCACGCCTTCGGCGGGCTGTACCCCAGTCCCTCCGTGGCGGGCGCCGCCATCGCCGCCGTGACGGAGCGCGTGGCCATCCGCGCCGGCAGCGTCGTGCTGCCCCTGCACCACCCGGTCCGCGTGGCCGAGGAGTGGGCCCTCGTCGACAACCTGTCCCGGGGCCGCGTGGGCATCTCCGTCGCCTCCGGCTGGCACGCGAATGACTTCGTCTTCGCGCCCGAGCGCTACGAGAAGCGGCGCGAGCTGATGCTGGAGGGGCTGGACACGGTGCGCCGTCTCTGGCGCGGTGACACGCTGCGCATGACGGGCGGCGCGGGCGCGCAGGTGGACGTCACGCTGCGGCCCCGTCCGGTGCAGAAGGAGCTGCCGGTGTGGCTCACGGCGGCGGGCAACCCCGAAACGTTCCTCACGGCGGGACGACTGGGCTGCCATGTCCTCACCCACCTGCTGGGACAGACGTGGGAGGACCTGGAGAAGAAGCTGGTCCTCTACCGCGATGCCTGGCGCGCGGCGGGCCACGCGGGTGACGGCCACGTCACGCTGATGCTGCACACCTTCATCGGCGAGGACGCCGCCAAGGTGCGCTCGGTGGTGGAGAAGCCCTTCCGCGACTACCTGCGCAGCTCCGCGGACCTGATGCGAGGCCTGGGGCAGACGCTGGGCGTGGACCTGAACACGGCCACCGAGGCGGATCTGGATCGGCTGGCGGCGCAGGCGTTCGAGCGTTACTTCGAGACGAGCGGTCTGTTCGGCACTCCGCGCTCCGTGCGCGAGCAGATGGAGCGGTTGCGGGCCCTGGGCGTGGACGAGGTGGGGTGCCTCATCGACTTCGGAATCCCGGCGGACACGGTGCTGGCCAGCCTCCCCCTGCTCCTCGAGGTGAAGCTCCAGGCGGACCGCGATGGCCGTCGCTCAGGCACCGCGCGCTCCATCCCACTCAACCTGCGCGAGCACGCCGTCACGCACCTGCAATGCACGCCGTCACTGGCGCGCGCACTGCTGGCCGAGCCCGAGTCCTCCGAAGCGGTGGGCGGGCTGCGCCGGCTGATGGTCGGCGGCGAGGCCCTCCCCTCCTCCCTGGGTGCGTCGCTGCGCCAGGTCCTGGGCGAGGGCTCCGGGCTGCTCAACATGTACGGCCCCACGGAGACGACCATCTGGTCGTCCACGCACGACGTGAAGAGCGAGGCCGGGCCGGTGGTCTCCATCGGCACGCCGTTCCTGCGCACGCAGTTCTACCTGCTTGACGCGCGGCTGCGCCCGGTGCCGGTGGGCGTTCCCGGAGAGCTCTTCATCGGCGGCGCGGGCGTGGTGCGCGGCTACCTGGCACGTCCGGAGCTGACGGCGGACCGCTTCCTGCCGGACCCGTTCGCTCGCGAGCCGGGCGCGCGGCTGTACCGCACCGGAGACCGGGCTCGCTGGCGCGAGGACGGCACGGTGGAGTTCCTGGGCCGCGTGGACCACCAGCTCAAGGTGCGCGGCTTCCGCATCGAGGCGGGTGAAATCGAGGCGGTCCTCAGCGCGCGCCCCGAGGTCCGCGAGGCGGTGGTTGTGGCCCGCGAGGACACCCCGGGCGACGTGCGACTGGTCGCCTACGTGGTGGCGCGTGACGGACACGCCGTCGACGCGGCGGCGCTGCGCGACGCAGTGGCGCAGCGGCTGCCCGAGCACATGGTGCCGTCGCTGGTGGTGGACCTGCCGGCGCTGCCCCTCACGCCCAACGGCAAGGTGGACCGCAAGGCCCTGCCCGCGCCCACCGCGGCGCGCTCCTCACGCGCGGCCTACGTGGCGCCGCAGAGCCAGCTCGAGCAGCAGATCTCCGAAATCTGGAAGGAAGTGCTCAAGGTCGAGCAGGTGGGCGTGAACGACAACTTCTTCGACCTGGGTGGGCACTCGCTGCTCATGGTCCAGGTGCACGCACGACTCAAGGCGGCGCTCGGGGGCGAGCTGCCGCTGCTCAAGCTGCTGGAGCACCCCACCGTCAGCGCGCTCGCGCGTTTCCTGCGGCAGGGGACTCCGGCGGGTGCCTCATCGGTGGAGACGGCGCAGGACCGGGCGAAGCGCCAGCTCGAAAGCCTGAAACGACAGCAGCAACGGGCCAGGAAACAGGGGTAGGACTTTCATGGGGCGTCACACGGAGTACCAGGGGGAGTTGGGGCTGGCGGTGGCCATCGTTGGCATGGCCGTGCGCGTGCCCGGCGCGGAGGACGTGGCCGCCTTCTGGCGCCTGTTGCGCGACGGAGTAGAGGGCATCACCTTCTTCTCCGACGACGCGCTGAAATCCCTGGGTGTGGACCCGGCCTTCCTGGCCAACCCCCACTTCGTCCGCGCGGCGCCGGTGCTGGAGCGGCCGGGCCGCTTCGACGCGGGCTTCTTCGGCTACGCCCCGCGTGAGGCGGAGCTGCTGGACCCGCAGCACCGTATCTTCCTGGAGTGCGTCTGGACGGCGCTGGAGCACGCGGGCTACGCGCCGGGGCGCATCCCGGGGACGACGGGCATCTACGCGGGCTCCAGCCTGAGCAGCTACCTGCTCTTCAACCTGCTCTCGCGCGCGGAGTTCCAGCAGGCCGAGGACACCTTCCCGGCCATGGTGGCCAACGACAAGGACTTCCTCGCCACGCGCGTGGCCTATCACCTGGACCTCAAGGGTCCGGCCCTGACGGTGCAGACGGGCTGCTCCACGTCGCTCGTCGCCACGCACCTCGCCTGCCAGTCGCTGCTGGGCTACCAGTGCGACGTGGCGCTCGCGGGCGGCGTGTCCGTGCACGTCCCGCAGCGCACCGGCTACCACTATCAGGAGGGCGGCATCACGTCTCCGGATGGCCACTGCCGCGCGTTCGACGCGAAGGGCCAGGGCACGCTCTTCGGCAGCGGCGCGGGCGTGGTGGTGCTCAAGCGCCTGGAGGATGCACTCAACGACGGCGACACCATCCACGCCGTCATCCGCGCCTCGGCCATCAACAACGACGGCGCGATGAAGGTGGGCTTCACCGCGCCGGGCGTGGAGGGCCAGGTGGAGGTCATCGCCCGGGCCCAGGCCATCGCGGAGGTGACGCCGGAGTCCATCAGCTACGTGGAGGCCCACGGCACCGCGACGCCGCTCGGAGACCCCATCGAGGTGCAGGCGCTCGACACCGTGTTCCGCGCCGGCACCGACAAGCGCGCCTTCTGCGGGCTGGGCTCGGTGAAGACGAACGTGGGCCACCTGGACGCCGCGGCGGGAGTCACCGGACTGGTGAAGACGGTGCTCTCCCTGGAGCACGCGGAGCTGCCTCCCAGCCTGAACTACGAGACGCCCAATCCGCGCATCGACTTCGCCAACAGCCCCTTCTACGTCAACACCGCGCTCACGCCCTGGCCCGAAGGCGCCACGCCGCGCCGCGCGGGGGTGAGCTCGTTCGGTATCGGTGGCACCAACGCGCACCTCATCCTGGAAGAGTCCCCGCTCGTCCGGCCGGGCGATGCGCCTCGCGACTGGCAGCTCCTGGTGCTCTCCGCCCGGACGCAGACGGCGCTGGAGAAACAAACCACCGCCCTGCTGGCGCACCTGAAGGTGCATCCCGAGCAGCAGCTCGCGGACGTGGCGTGGACGCTGCAGTCGGGGCGCAAGGCGCTGGACCTCCGTCGCGTGCTGGTGTGCCGCGACAGGGACGATGCCGTGCGTGTGCTGGAGACGAGAGATCCGCAGCGCCTCTTCACGCTCGCGCCCGGCTCCGCCACGCCCTCGGCCGTCTTCATGTTCCCGGGCGGCGGCGCGCAGTACCCGGACATGGGCCGGGGTCTCTACGCCGCCGAGCCCGCCTTCCGCGAAGCGGTGGACCAGTGCTGCACGCTGCTGCGTCCCCGACTCGGCTTCGACCTGAAGCCCGTCATGTACCCGGACGCGGACTCCGCGGCGAGCGCGAGCCAGCGGCTCAAGCGGACCTCGCTGGCGCTGCCCGCGCTGTTCACCATCGAGTACGCCCTGGCCCGACTCTGGGAGTCCTGGGGCGTGAAGCCCGAGGCCGTCATCGGCCACAGCCTGGGCGAGTACACGGCGGCCTGTCTCGCGGGCGTCTTCTCGCTGGAGGACGCGCTGGCGCTGGTGGTGCTGCGCGGCAAGCTCTTCGAGGAACTGCCGGGTGGCGGAATGCTCAGTGTGCCGCTGCCCGAGTCGGAAGTGCGGCCCCTGCTGGGGGAGACGCTGTCCCTGGCGGCGGTGAACGGCCCCTCTCAGTGCGTGGTGGCCGGCACGGTGGAAGCCGTGGAGACCCTGGCGGCCGAGCTGACGCGACGTGAGGTGGAGTTCCGTCACATCCCCATCGACGTGGCGGCGCACTCGCACCTGGTTGGGCCGATTCTCGCACGCTTCCAGGAGTTCATCGGGACGCTCCAGCGCAACGCGCCCACGCTGCCGTTGATGTCCAACGTCACCGGCACATGGATGACGCCCGAGGAGGCCACGGACCCGGTCTACTGGACGCGTCACCTGCGGCAGACCGTGCGCTTTGGCGATGGCATCCGCACGCTGGCGGAGCTGCCCCACCGCGTCTACCTGGAGGTCGGCCCCGGCCGCACGCTGAGCACGCTCGCGCGCCTCCAGCTCACGGGACCCCAGGCGCCGCCTGTCCTTCCCTCGCTGCGCCATCCACAGGACCCGGTGCCCGACGAGGAACTGCTCACCGCCACGCTCGGCAAGCTCTGGGCGGCGGGAATCGGCGTCGACTGGAACGCGGTGCGCGGCGACAAGCGGCGCCTGCGCGTGCCCCTGCCCACCTATCCCTTCGAGGGACAGGACTACTGGCTCGCACCGGAGGCCCCGTCCGCTCAGCGGCGAGGCGAGGCGCGCAAGACGTCGGACGTCGGCGGCTGGTTCTACCTGCCCTCGTGGCGTCGCGCGCCGCTGCCCCTGCCTCGTGCGGGCGCCAGCACGGTGCGCGACTGGGTCGTGTTCGTGGATGCGGGTGGAGTGGGCGAGGCGCTGGCCGCGCGACTGGAGAGCGCGGGTCACCGCGTGGCGCGCGTGTCACGCGGTGCTCGACTCCAGGAACTGGGCGGGCACCACTTCAGCCTGGACCCGATGGACGCGGAGGAGCCCACGTTCCTTCTGCTGGCCCTGAAGGCGAAGGACTTCAAGGTGGAGCGCATCGTCCACCTGTGGAGCCTGGATGGACTCGACGGCGCGGAGCACGAGTCGGCCGAGGCCCGCTTCGACCAACTTCAGGAGCGCGGGTTCCATCCCCTGCTGCGGCTGACGCGCGCGCTGGCGGAGGGGTCCCTTCCCGGCCCCGTGGAGCTGACGGTGGTGGGGCGCGGAGCGTTCGACGTGGAGAGCACGGACGCGGTCAATCCCGAGCACGCCACCCTGCCCGCGCTGTGCAAGGTGATTCCCCAGGAGCACGACACCCTGGCTTGCCGCTACGTGGACCTGGGCCCTGGCGGCGTGGCGATGACCTCGAGCGCCCTTCTGCGCGAGCTCACCTCCGACACCCCGGACCCCGTGGTCGCCTGGCGAGGGACACACCGGCTGGCGCAGACGCATGAGTCGCTGCGGCTCGAACAGGATGGCGTGGCGGCGCAGCCCTTCAAGGCCCGCGGCGTGTACCTCATCACCGGTGGCCTGGGTGGCGTGGGCCTGCTGCTCGCGCGGCATCTGGCGAGCGCCCATCAGGCCCGGCTCATCCTGGTGAGCCGCGCGGGGTTGGAAGTGGACCCGGGCGGGCACAAGCAGCGCGCGGTGAAGGACCTGGAGGCAGCGGGCGCGGAGGTGCTGGTGGTCCGCGCGGACGTGGCGGACGAGTCGCGGCTGCGCATGGCGCTCGCGGAGGCGGACGTTCGCTTCGGCACGGTGGACGGAGTGATTCACGCGGCGGGACTCGCGGGTGAAGGCGCGGTGGCACTGCTCTCCGGACTGGACGCGGCGGCCTGCGCGCCCCACTTCCGGGCCAAGGTCCATGGCACCTACGCGCTGGAGCGCGCGCTGACGGGCCGGCCCCTGGACTTCGTGCTGCTCGTGTCCTCCAACGCCGCGGTGCTCGGAGGACTGGGGCTCGCGGCGTACGGCGCGGCGAACGCCTTCCTGGATGCCTTCGCCATCTCCCGCTCGCGCGAGGGGCTGACCCGGTGGCTGAGCACCAACTGGGACGGCTGGCCCGGCGTGGACGAGGTGACTCGCGAGGTCCGCACGAGCATCGACGTGTTCGCCATGTCGCCCACCGAAGCGGTGGAGGCCTTCCGCCGCGTGGTGGAGTCTCCCCTGAGTGGACAGGTGGTGGTGTCCACCGGCGACCTGGTCGCGCGCGTCGCGCGGTGGGTGCGGCGCGAGGGCACGGGGAAGCACGCGGACGCGGCGGGTGGCGCGACGCACGAGCGGCCCCAGCTCGGCACCGAGTACGTGGCGCCCACGGATGACGTGGAGCTGGCGCTGACGAAGGTGTGGCAGGAGCAGCTCGGACTGGCGCGGCTGGGCATCCACGACAACTTCTTCGACCTTGGTGGCAACTCGCTGCTGTGGCTCAAGATTGTCGGCCGCCTGAAGCGGGAGCTGGGGCGCGAAGTCCCCCTCACCTCCGTCTTCGAGGCTCCCACCGTGGCCGCGCTGGCGAAGCGACTGGGAGGACTGCCCGCCCCGGAGGAGTCCCCCAGCTTCGAGACGAGTCAGAACCGGGGAGCCCAGCGCAGGGAGCGGCGCAGTCGCCGTGAGTGAAGCAGTCAAGGAGTGGATGACGTGGACGTGAAGCAGCCAGCAGACATCGACGACGCGGACCTTGCCATCATCGGCATGTCCGGGCGCTTTCCTGGCGCCCGCGACACGGCGGAGTTCTGGGCGAACGTGCGCGGCGGCGTGGAGTCCATCCGCTTCTTCACGCCCGAGGAGTGTCTCGCGGCGGGAGTTGCTCCGGAGCTGGTGGAGGACCCCGACTTCGTGCGCGCGGCGGCGGTGCTGCCAGAGCCCGAGTCGTTCGATGCCGCCTTCTTCGACATGCCACCGCGTGAGGCGGAGCTGACGGACCCGCAGCACCGCGTCTTCCTGGAGGTCTGCTGGGAGGCGATGGAGCACGCGGGCTATTCGCCGCGCGACTACCCGGGCGCCATCTCCGTGTACGGCGGGGCCACGCTCAACACGTATCTGCTGATGAACCTGGCGCGGAATCCCCGCGTGCTGGAGTCCGTCGAGCCGGTGCAGGTCAACATCGGCAACGGCACCGACTTCCTGGCCACCCGCGTCTCGTACAAGCTGAACCTCCGGGGCGCGAGCCACGCGGTGCAGAGCGCGTGCTCGACGTCCCTGGTGGCCGTGCACCTGGCCTGCCAGAGCCTGCTCAATGGCGAGTGCGACATGGCACTCGCGGGCGGAGCGTCCGTCAACGTCAGCTTCCTCCATGGCTACCGACACGCCGAGGGTGGAATGGCGTCGCCGGATGGCCGCTGCCGTCCCTTCGACGCGAAGGCCCGGGGCACGCTGTTCGGCAGCGGCGCGGGCGTCGTGCTGCTGAAGAAGCTGCGCAACGCCGTGCGAGATGGCGACACGGTGCACGCCGTCATCAAGGGCTCGGCCATCAACAACGATGGCGCGCTCAAGGCGGGCTACACCGCCCCGGGCATCGAAGGGCAGTCCCAGGTGGTGGCGGAGGCGCTCGCGGCCTCCGGACTGGATGCGGACTCCATCGGCTATGTGGAAGCCCACGGCACCGCGACGCCCCTGGGAGACCCCATCGAGGTGGAGGCCCTTACGCGCGCATTCCGCTCCTCCACGCAGCGGCGGCGCTTCTGCGCGCTGGGCTCGGTGAAGGGCAACGTCGGCCACCTGGACGCCGCCGCCGGCATCACCGGCCTCATCAAGACAGCCCTGGCCGTGAAGCACGGAGAGCTGCCGCCCAGCCTCCACTACGAGCGGCCCAACCCGGCCATCGACTTCGACGGCAGTCCCTTCTACGTCAATGCGACGCTCAAGCCCTGGCCCGCCGGCGCACTGCCCCGGCGCGGCGGCGTGAGTTCGTTCGGCGTGGGTGGCACCAACGCGCATGTGGTGCTGGAGCAGGCGCCTCGGTCGCCCGACAGCGCGGCCTCGCGTCGCGCGTGGCAGTTGTTGCCGCTGTCCGCGCGCACGCCCTCCGCGCTGGAGGCCAGCACGAAGCGACTGGCCGAGGCCCTGAAGTCCCAGCCCGACGCGAAGCTCGCGGACGTGGCCTGGACGCTCCAGGCGGGACGCCAGCGCTTCTCGCAGCGACGCTTCGTCCTCGCGCGAAGCGTGGGTGACGCGGTGGAGGTGCTCTCCACGACAGGGGATGCACGCGTCCACACGGAGACGCAGGACGCGGTGGAGCGCCCGGTGGCGTTCCTCTTCCCGGGCCAGGGCTCGCAGCACGTGGGCATGGGGCGCGCGCTGTATGATGCGGAGCCCGTCTTCCGCGCCGAAGTGGACCGCTGCGCCGAGCTGCTCAAGGCGCATCTGACCGGGCGCGACCTGCGCGAGGTGCTGTACCCGAAGTCGGGAGAGCCCGCGGAGCACGAGAAGACGCTGGCGCGCACGGAGTTCACACAGCCCGCGTTGTTCACCCTCGAGTACGCCACCGCGCGGCTCTGGATGTCCTGGGGCGTGAAGCCCGCGGCGATGCTCGGTCACAGCATTGGCGAGTACGTGGCCGCATGCCTCGCGGGTGTCTTCACCCTGGAGCACGCGCTTCAACTGGTCGCCGCACGCGGCCGGCTGATGCAGTCGCTGCCGTCCGGCTCCATGCTGGCGGTGCCGCTGAGCGAGGACGAGGTCCGTCCCTATCTCGGCACCGAGCTGAGCCTCGCCGCGGTGAACGCACCCATGCAGTGCGTCGCCTCCGGGCCGACGGAGGCCGTGGAGAAGTTGAAGCGCCAGTTGGATGAGGCGGGCGTACGCAGCCACGTGCTCGTCACGTCTCATGCCTTCCACTCGGCGATGATGGACCCCATCCTGGAGGCCTTCACCGCGCGCGCGGCGGCTGTGACGCTGCGGCCCCCCACCCTGCCCTTCGTCTCCAATGTCACCGGGACGTGGATCACCACGGAGCAGGCGACGAGCCCGAAGTATTGGGCCCAGCACCTGCGTGGCGCGGTGCGCTTCGCGGATGGACTGCACGCGCTCCTCTCCGACCCGAAGCGCGTCGTGCTGGAGGTGGGACCCGGACAGGTGCTCAGCCGGCTCACGCGGCGGTATCCCGACACCACCCCGGGACGCCCGGTGCTCGCCTCCATGCCCACGCCGCAGGACACCGTGGCCACGGACGCGCCGCCGCTCGCGTACACGACGCTGGGCGGACTCTGGCAGGCCGGCGTCACCGTGGATTGGCGAGGCTTCCACGGCGAGGAGCGTCGCCATCGCCTTCCGCTGCCGACCTACCCCTTCGAGCGACAGCGCTTCTGGGTGGAGCCCGACACGAAGCCGCACGCCGAGGCCGCGCCCGTCACGACCGAGACGCTCGGGGTCCCGCTCGCCCAGGCGCCAATGGAGCGCTGGTTCCATGCCCCGTCGTGGAAGCGCACGCCGCTTGCTCCCGGGCGCACCGCGAAGGCGACACACCCGCGCGTCTGGCTGGTGCTCGAGGACGAGTCCTCTCCCACCGAGGCCCTGCTGACACCGGAGCCCGGCGAGGAGCGGATGGTGCTCCGCGTGCGGCCAGGTTCCGGCTTCAGTCGAACGGGAGAGTGGGACTACACCGTGGCGCCGGGCTCGCTTCCGGACCTGCGCGCGCTCCTCGGTGCGCTGCGGGATGCGGGCAGGCTCCCCGACACCGTGTTGCATCTCTGGAGCCTGACGTCGGACGTCCCCGCCTCCTTCGCGCAGGTCCAGGCGAGCGGCTACTTCACGCTCGTCGCGCTCGCGCGGGCGCTCGTCGAGTTCGCGCCCGAGCGGCCCTGCACCGTCTGGGTGGTGTCCAACCACGTCCACGACGTGACGGGCGACGAGTCGCTCCGCGCCGACAAGGCCACGCTGCTCGGCCCCTGCCGGGTGATTCCGCAGGAGCACCCGAGCCTGCGGTTCCATCACGTGGACGTGGTGACGGGCCCGGCGGCGAACCTCTCTTCCACCGGACTCCGGGCCCTCCGCGCGGAGCTGCGTTCGGTGCCCGTGGAGACGGTGGTGGCGCTGCGGGGTCCGCATCGCTGGGTCCAGTCCCTGGAGCCGCTGCCGCTGCCCGATGCCCCCACGCCCCACCCGAGCGCGCGCCCCGGTGGCGTGTACCTGCTCGTCCATGGGCTGGGCGGTCTGGGCGCGATGAATGGGCGCGCGCTGGCCAGCCTGTCGCCAGGAGCGAAGCTCGTCTGCCTGGAGCCGCTGGGCTTTCCGCCGCGCGACACCTGGGACGCTCACGTCGCAAGTCACGGTGAGACCGAGGCCTGGACGCAGCGGATCCGCCGGGCACGGCAGCTGGAGTCCCTGGGCGCGGAGGTGGTGGTGCTTCCCACCGACCTGACGCGGCAGGAGTCGCTGCGCGAGGCCGTCGACACGGCCGCGGCCCGCTTCGGTGCGCTCCACGGCGTGGTGCATGCGGCGTGGCTCCCGAAAGACCAGGTGGCGCGACTCGTCTCCGAGACGGGGCCCGAGGAGAGCGCCTGGCATTTCGACCCGCGCGCGCGAGGGCTGGCCCTGTTCGACGCGGTGCTGGGTGAGCGTGCGCTGGACTTCCGCGTGGTGGCCTCGTCCATCTCCGCGGTGCTCGGCGGCATGGCCACGGTCGCGCACACGGCCGCGAGCGCATGGCAGGACGCTTTCGCCCAGGCCGCGTCACATGAAGGCCGGCGGTGGTTGAGCCTGGGTTGGGACGTGGTGAAGGTGGAGGACTACGGCGCGCACCCGGGCGCACGTGGCGAGGCGCTGGACCGCCTGGCGCTCTCTCCCGAGCAAGGCGCGGAGGCCCTGAGCCGCGCGCTCGCGCATGCCACGGGCCCCTGGCTGGTGGTGTCCACGCATGACGTGGCCGCGCGCCAGTCTTCGGGCTCCCGGGCCTCCGTGTCCGAGGAGCTCCGCGAAGAGCCCGCGGCGCGCCCTCAGCATCCTCGGCCGTCGAACCTGCGCAGCGCCTACGTGGCGCCCACGACGGACATGGAGCGGACGCTGGCGGACCTGTGGCAGCAGACGCTGGGTGTGGCGCCCATTGGCATCCAGGACAACTTCTTCGAGCTGGGCGGTGACTCCCTCATCGCCGTGCAGCTCAGCGACCGGCTCAAGCGGCGGCTCAACGTCAGCGTGCCCGCGTCCAGCCTCTACGAAGGCGTCACGGTGAAGGCCCTCGCGGCGTTGCTCCAGCCTCCCGAGGCGGGACCGGGCTCGGCGAACAGCGAGGCCGACGAGCGCGAGTCCACCGTCCAGCGCCGCAAACAGAACCTCCAGCGTCAGCGCTCTCGTCGACGCGCGGACGACGAAGAGCCGGAGGACGGCGACTGAGTCGTCGCGGCTCCGCCTCGACCTCCCCGCGCCCTCACCCCATGCGAGCCATCCTCACCAACTTCGGAACCCTCGGCGACATCCAGCCCTTCGTGGCGCTGGCCGTCGAGCTGAAGCGCCACGGCCATCAGCCCGTGCTCGCCGCCGCGCCCTCGTACCGCGCGCTCGCGCAGCTCCATGACCTCGACTTCATCCCGGTGGGTCCCGACCTGAGGGCGGCGCAGAGCGGCATCACCCAGGCGATGATGGGGAGCCCGGACGTCGTGCACTCCGCCGGAGGCATGCTCCAGCTCTTCCAGCCGCTCGTGGAGTCACTGCCCCGCATGTTCGAGGACCTGCGCGCCGCGTGTCGGGGCGCGGACGTGCTCATCAGCGGGCGCGTCCAGCCCGCAGCGCGCATGGTGCATGACCTGACGCACCTGCCCTTCGTCACGGTGCTGGTGGAGCACAGCGGCAGCGGTGGTGGCGGCCCGGCCTTCCAGGCGGCCGTGCGCGGACTGGTCAATCCCCTGCGCGAAGCACATGGCCTGCCACCGCTCGACAATCCGCTGGTGGATGGCCTGTCGAATCAGCTCGTGCTCACCGCGCTGAGCCGGCACGTGCGGCCTCCCGCCGCGGACCTGCCGCCGCACCACCACACCGTCGGGTACTGCTTCCTCGATGAGCCGGGCTTCACGCCGGACGCGGAGCTCGCCGCGTTCCTCGCGGAGGGCGAACCTCCCGTCTGCATCACCTTCGGCAGCATGACGCACGCGGACCCGGAGGCGCTGACGGAGGCGCTGGTACAGGCCACGGTGCGCTCGGGACGACGGGCCCTCATCCAGCACGGCTGGAGCGGACTGGGGCAGCGCGCCCTCCCGTCGACAGTGAGGGCCTTGGGACAGGTGCCGCACGCCTGGCTCTTCTCGCGGGTGTCGTGCGTGGTGCATCACGGTGGCGCGGGGACCACGGGCGCGGCCTTCCGGGCGGGCGTCCCGCAGGTCGTCGTGCCGCACACGTATGACCAGTTCACCTGGGGCGAGGTCGTCCAGGAGCTGGGTTGTGGAGCCGCGGCGCTTCCCATCGGGGAGATGAACGCGGAGCGACTCGGGGACGCGCTGAGCACGGTGCACGCTCGCGCGGACCTCCAGGCGTCAGCGGCGCGGCTGGGCGAGCAGCTCCGCGCGGAGCACGGAACGATGAAGGCGCGTCACCTCCTCGAGGACCTGGTCCGTCGAGTAGGGCTCGCCTCGGACTCGGGCACCGAGAACGAGGCGGACGCGGATGACGAGGGGCGGCAACAGCGCCGGCGGATGGCGCTGAAGCAGCAGCGGGCGAGGAAGGTCGAAACTTGAGCGGGACTTTGGAGAGAGACATGGCCACGGATTCTTCCAACGCGGACACCACGGGACTGGAGATCGCCATCGTCGGCATGGCCGGGCGCTTCCCGGGAGCACGCGACCTGGAGGCCTTCTGGCGCAACCTGCGGGACGGCGTGGAGTCCATCAGCTTCCTGACGGACTCGGACCTGGAGGCGAGCGCGTTGGACACGGCCGCCATCCGCTCGGACCCGAACTACGTGAAGGCCGCCGCCGTCCTGGAGGACGCGGACCTCTTCGACGCGGGCTACTTCGGCGTCACCCCCAAGGAAGCGGAGGTGATGGACCCGCAGCAGCGTGTCTTCCTGGAGTGCGCCGTGGAGGCCCTGGAGCATGCGGGCTACGACGCCGAGCGCTACAAGGGTCGCATCGGCGTGTACGCCGGCGCGCGCACGGACACGTACGTCTTCAACCTCTTCTCCAACCCCGCCGCGCTGGGTGGACTGGACCCGTTCGAGATTGGCCTGGGCAATGACCTGGCCTTCCTCACCACGCGCGTCGCTCACCGCCTCAACCTGCGCGGGCCCGCGTACTCCGTGCACACCGCGTGCTCCACCGCGCTGGTCGCGTTGCACCTGGCGGGACAGGCCCTGCTCGCGGACGAGTGCCGGATGGCCATCGCGGGCGGCGTCGCCATCAACGTCCCGCAGAAGGTGGGCTACCTGTATCAGTACGGCGGCATCGCCTCGCCGGACGGCCACTGCCGCGCCTTCGATGCGAAGGCGGCGGGTACCATTTTCGGCAGCGGCATTGGTCTGGTGGTGCTCAAGCGCCTGGAGGACGCGCTGGCCGACGGCGACACCATCCATGCGGTCATCAAGGGCTCCGCCATCAACAACGACGGCGCCGTGAAGGCCAGCTTCACCGCGCCCAGCGTGCAGGGCCAGGCCACCGTCATCAAGGACGCCCTCGCCGCGGCGGAAGTCTCCGCCGACACGATTTCCTACGTGGAGACGCACGGCACCGGCACCGCGCTGGGAGACCCCATCGAGCTGCGCGCCCTGACGAAGGTGTTCGGCGCGAAGGCGAAGGGCCGTCGCACGGTGCCCATCGGCTCGGTGAAGACGAACGTGGGCCACCTGGACGCGGCGGCCGGCAGCGCGAGCCTGCTCAAGGCCATCCTCGCGATGAAGCATCAGCAGCTTCCGCCCAGCCTCCACTTCGAGTCCCCCAACCCGCAGATCGACTTCGACAGCGGCCCCTTCTACGTGAACACCGCGCTGCAGCCCTGGCCGCGCGGCAGGACGCCCCGGCGCGCGGGCGTCAGCTCGTTCGGCATCGGCGGCACCAACGCGCACATCGTCCTGGAAGAAGCACCTCCCGCGCCGTCGGCATCGACCGGACGCCCGTGGGAGTTGCTCGTGCTCTCCGCGCGCAGCCACACCGCGCTCGACTCGGCCACCGCTCGGCTCGCGCAGCACCTGGAGTCCCAGCCGCAACAGGCGCTGGCGGACGTGGCGTACACGCTCCAGGTGGGCCGAAAGGCCCATGCGCACCGTCGGGTAGTGGTGGCTCGCGACGGGCAGGATGCCGTGCGCGTGTTGCGCATGGCGGAGCCCCAGCGCGTCCTCTCGGGCACGCACGAGACGGGCAACCGCCCCGTGTCCTTCCTCTTCTCCGACGCCGGAGCGGAGGCTCCGCTGGAGTCGCTGTACCGCTCGGAGCCCGCCTTCCGCGCGGAAGTGGACCGCTGCGCGGAGCTGCTCCAGTCGCGGCTCGGCGTGGACCTGCGCGCCGTGCTGTATCCGGAGGACAGGAGCCGTCCCAGCCGCTCCGGCCCGGTGAGCGCCGCCGCGCGCTTCGTCGAGCCGTATGCCCTGGCGCGCCTGTGGATGTCATGGGGCGTTCAGCCCGAGTCGATGCTCGGTGAGGGCACGGGCGCGTGGATCGCCGCGAGCCTCGCGGGCACGCTCCCGCTAGAGGAAGCCCTCTCGTTGGTGGTCGCCCGAGGCGATGGCCGCGAGCTGTCGCCGAGCGCCTCGACGCTGAAGGCGCCCGAAGTGCCGCACTACTCTCTCGTCACGGGCGCCCTGCTCACTGCCGCCGAGGCGACTCGACCCGAGACGTGGAAGGACGCGGCGAGCCGCGCTCCGCGCCTGGACGACGCGCTTCGTGAGCTGGTAAAGGAGCCGTCTCGCGTCGTGCTCGCGATGGGGGCCACGGGGCCGCTCGTCGAGCGGGCGCGCGCGCTGGCGGGAAGCACCGGGACGCGCTCGGTGCGAGGCTGCCTGCCCGCGTCTGGAGACAGCCAGCCCGCGCCGGTGGCGGTGCTCGGCACGCTGGGCCAGCTCTGGCTGGAGGGCGTGGAGGTGGACTGGGAAGCCGTGAGCGAGGGCCGTGTCCTGCGCCGCGTGCCGCTCCCCACGTACCCCTTCGAGCGCCAGCGCTACTGGGTGGCTCCGGGCACGCGCGTCGAGGCCACGCAGGCGCAGGTGCCGCAGGGCAAGCTGGTGGACATGGCGGACTGGTTCCACGTGCCCGCCTGGCATCGCACGGCGCCCGTGGCCCTGGACCGCAAGGCCCTGGCCGAGCGTCGTTGCTGGGTCGTCTTCGTGGATGGGCTGGGCGTCGGCGAGGCTTTGTGCCGTCGACTGGAGGAGTCAGGACAGGACGTGGTGAGCGTGCGCCAGGGGAGCGCGTTCATGCGAGACGCCGCGCGCCGCTACGCGCTCGACCCGCGTCTGCGCGGTGACTACGCCACGCTGTGGAAGGACCTGGCGGACCAGGAGCTGAGCCCGTCCGTGGTGGTCCACCTGTGGAGCCTCGCCTCGTCGGGCGAGGACCTCCCGGGGCCCGAGCTGTTCCGCAAGGTCCAGGACACGGGCTACTACAGCCTCCTGCACCTGGGGCAGGCGCTCGCCCAGGGCGACACCTCCCGCCCCGTGCGGCTGGAGGTCGTGACGGACCGGCTGCATGACGTCGCGGGCGAGGGCACCGCCCTCCCGGAGAAGGCCACGCTGCTGGGGCCCTGCAAGGTGATTCCGCAGGAGCAGGAGCACGTCACCACGCGCTGCATCGACCTGATTGCCCCCGAGGCTCGGAGCGCGGGCGTGGAGAAGCTCGCGGAGCGCCTGCTGGCCGAGTTCAGTCAACGCACGCGTGACGCGGTCGTCGCGTGGCGCTCCAACCAGCGCTTCACGCAGACCCATGCGCCGCTCCGCCTGGAGCCCTCGGGAGAGGCTCACGCGCCGCTGCGCGAGCAGGGCGTCTATCTCATCACCGGAGGCCTTGGCGGCGTGGGCCTGATGCTCGCCAGGCACCTGGCGCAGACCCTCAAGGCACGGCTCGCGCTGCTAGGCCGGACCACGCTGCCGGCGCCGTCCGAATGGGATTCGTATCTGGCCACGCACCCGGAGACTGACGCGGTGGCCCAGCGCATCCTCCGCGTACGGGAGCTGGAGCAGAGCGGCGCGCAGGTGATGGTGGTGGGCGCGGACGTCGCGGACGCCCAGCAACTGGAGGCGGCGGTGACGCAGGTGGAGGCCCGCTTCGGCGCGTTGCATGGCGTGCTCCACTGCGCGGGCGTCACCCACGGCCCGTCGCTCTACAACCCGCTGACAGAGATTGGTCGGGGCGAGTCCGAGACGCAGTTCGGCCCGAAGGTCTACGGCACGTATGCGCTGGAGAAGGTGCTGAGCCGTCGCTCGGTGGACTTCGCCCTGCTCTTCTCGTCCAACGCCGCGGTCCTCGGTGGTCTCGGCTACCTGACGTACGCGTCCTCCAACCTCTTCATGGACGCCTTCGCTCAAGCCCGCTCCGGAGGAACTGGGACTCGCTGGGTGAGCGCGTCGTGGGACCCGTGGCCGGAAGAGACGAAGCACACCCACGTGCGCACCAGCATGGACCAGTACGCCATGACGCCCCAGGAAGGCGCCGAGGCCGTCCGTCGCCTGGTGACGCTCGGCGTGGATGGACACGTCATCGTCGCCACCGGAGACCTGGCCCAGCGCTGGAAGCTTTGGATTCAGCGCGACACGTCCCAGCCCACGTCGGGTGCGCGGGCGGCCGGCAAGCCGCGTCGCGCGAAGACGCCCTTCGTGGCGCCCGCGAGCGAGCTGGAGAAACAGCTCGCGGCCATCTGGCAGGAAGTCCTCGGCGTGGACTCCGTGGGCCTCAACGACAACTTCTTCGACCTGGGAGGCCACTCGCTGCTGGCCACGCGCGTGGCCGGACGCCTGCGCACCCAGTTCGAGTTCGACATTCCCCTGGCGAAGCTCTTCGAGGCCGCCACCGTGGCCTCTCTCGCGAAGCTGGTGGCCGACCACCAGACCGCGCTCGAAGAGGCCGCCAGTCAAGCCGCGCTCGAGGAGCTGTCCAACCTCAGCGACGAAGAGATTGAAGCCGAGCTGGCGCGACGCTCGCGCTAGCCCGCACTGAATTTCAGCCGGGCCGAGCAGGACACGTCATCGGCCCCCCGCAACCTTCTCCTCCGCCCTGGGTTCCCCCGGGTCGCGGAGGCCCCGAAGTTGGAGTCCAGCAATGAGCGGTAGCTCCAAGAATCTCGACAAGCTCACTCCCAAGCAGCGCGCGCTGTACGAGTTGCTCCTCAAGGAGAAGAAGGGGCAGCTCCAGGCCACGACGACGCAGGCGCTCGAGCGGACCATTCCGCGTCGCGCCGGAACGGAGCCCGCACCGGCTTCCTTCCCGCAGCAGCGACTGTGGGTGGTGGACCAGCTCGAGGGCGGAGAGGCCTTCGCCTACAACGTTCACATCACCGTGCAGTTCACCGGCGTGCTGGACGTCCCGCTGCTGGAGCGGTGTGTGAATCAGGTGGTGCGACGCCACGAGTCGCTGCGCACCGTGTTCGCCGCGAGGGACGACGGGCTCCCCATCCAGGTCGTCGTGCCGGAGCTTTTGCTGACCATCCCAGTGGAGGACATCTCCCGGCTCGGCAAGGCGGAGCAGGACGAGGAGGTGGAGCGCCGCACGAGCGAGGAGTCCCAGCGCCTGTTCGACCTGGCGCGAGGCCCCCTGCTGCGCGGCAAGGTGCTGCGCCTGGGGCCCGACAACCACGTGGCCCTGGTCACCATGCATCACCTGGTGACGGACCGCTGGTCGCTGGGTGTCTTCGTCCGCGAGCTGATGGCCTTCTACGCGGCGGAGGTCACGGGACAGGCGCCCGCGATTCCCGAGCTCGTCATCCAGTACTCCGACTTCGCGGAGTGGCAGCGCGAGCGGATGCAGGGTGAGCGGCTGCGCGTCGAGCTGGACTTCTGGAAGCAGCACCTGAAGACGTTGCCAGCGCCGTTGGAGCTGCCCACGGACAGGCAGCGCCCGGCGCGCCAGACGTACCGGGGCTCCCGCCAGTTCGTCACGCTCCCCGTCGCACTCACGCGTGCGCTGAAGGAGGTCAGCCAGCAGGAGGGGGCCACCCTCTTCATGACGCTCTTGGCCACGTTCCAGACGTTGATGCACCGGCACTCTCGACAGACGGACATCACCGTCGGCTCGCCCATCGCCGGCCGCAACGTGCCGGAGCTGGAGACGCTGATCGGCTTCTTCGTCAACACGCTGGTGCTGCGCAATGACCTGGGCGGCAACCCCACCTTCCGCGAGCTGCTGCGCCGCGCGAAGGAGGTGTGCATGGCCGCGTACGCACACCAGGAGCTGCCCTTCGAGAAGCTGGTGGAGGAGCTGCAGCCCCCGCGTGACTTGAGCCGTCACCCGTTGTTCCAGGTGATGTTCAGCTTCCAGAACACCCCGCGCCAGGACCTGTCGATGCCGGGGTTGCAGTCCACCTATCTGCTGGTGGACCCGGGCTCGGCGAAGTTCGACCTGCTGCTGGAGCTGCGCGAGGACCGGCCGGACGAAATCTTCGGCTGGCTCGAATACAACACCGACCTTTTCGACGTCGCGACCATCCAGCGGATGCGCGGGCACTTCTACTCTCTGCTCGGCGCGGTGGCCGCCAACCCCGACGCCCGTCTGTCCGAGCTGCCCCTGCTCACCCAGGAGGAGCAGCTCCAACTGCTCTCCGACTTCCAGGGCCAGCAGGACGACTTCCCACGCGACGTGTGCCTGCACTCACTCATCGAAGCCCAGGCTCGCCGCACCCCCGACGCGGAGGCACTGCGCTTCGAGGACTCTGCTCTTTCGTACGCGCAGCTCGACTCACGCTCCAACCAGCTCGCGTGGCACCTGCGCTCCCTTGGCGCTCGCCCGGGCTCCCTCGTCGGCGTCTGCCTGGAGCGCTCGCTCGACCTCGTCGTCGCGCTGCTCGCCGTCCTCAAGTCCGGCGCCGCCTACGTTCCCCTGGACCCCGCGTATCCCCGCGAGCGCCTCGCCGGCATGCTCGAGGACGCGGACGCGCCCGTGCTCCTCACTCACGAGCACCTGAAGTCCGCCCTCCCCCAGCACGACTCTCGCGTGCTCTGCCTCGATTCACAGTGGGACGACGTCGCAGTCCACTCCCGCGACTCGCTGCCTCTCCTCGCCGGGCCCGACGCTCCCGCCTACGTCATCTTCACCTCCGGCTCCACGGGCCGCCCCAAGGGCGCCATCAACGCCCACTCGGGCATCGTCAACCGCCTGCTGTGGATGCAGCAGCAGTACGGCCTGTCCCCTGACGACACCGTCCTTCAGAAGACGCCCTTCTCCTTCGATGTCTCCGTCTGGGAGTTCTTCTGGCCCCTCATGACGGGCGCTCGCCTCGTCCTCGCGAAGCCCGGCGGTCACCAGGACCCCGCCTACCTCGTTCGCCTCATCTCCGAGCAGCGCGTCTCCACGCTCCACTTCGTCCCCTCCATGCTCCGCGCCTTCCTGGAGGAGCCGGGTGTCGAGAAGCTCTCCGGGCTTCGTCGCGTCGTGTGCAGTGGTGAGGCACTCCCCGCCGAGCTCGTCCGCCGCGCGCACGCCCTCCTTCCCGCCTCCGCCGAGGTCCACAACCTCTACGGCCCCACCGAGGCCGCCGTCGACGTCTCCTTCTGGCACTGCGCCCGGGGCGACTCCCGTCACTTCGTCCCCATCGGTCGCCCCGTCTCCAACACGCAGCTCCACGTCCTCGACGCCACCGGACTCCCTACTCCCGTCGGCGTGCCGGGCGAGCTCTTCATCGGCGGCGTCCAGGTCGGCCTCGGCTACCTCAGCCGTCCCGCGCTCACCGCCGAGCGCTTCCTCCCCGACGCCTTCTCCGCCATCCCCGGCGCGCGCCTCTACCGCACCGGCGACGTCGCTCGCTGGCTGCCTGACGGCTCCC
>NZ_JABUMS010000032.1:0-53563 GCF_013336705.1 Myxococcus sp. CA051A
ATTCTCCGAGTGAAACGGGTGGAGTGAACGACTACGCCAGCACGTCGGTGCTCAGCACGGGGATCTGACCGCCACCGCCGCAACCACGAGGACCGCCACGAACCTTGGTCTTGATCTGCATGATGTGTGCTCCTGGTGAGAGATCTTGAGGAAGGTACAGCCGGAATCGTCTGGCGACCGCCAGCGACGACTACGGGATCTGCGTACGAACCGTGCCGGTCACCACGGGCAGGGAACCGCCGCAACCACGGGGACCGCCACGAACCTTGGTCTTGATCTGCATGATGTGCTCCTGGTGAGAGTACTGCGTTGCTCCAGACAACCTGGAGAGTGGGAAAGGCAGAGACAACTACGGAATCTGGGTGCCGGGACGAGTCGGGAGAACGACCGTGCCGCCACCACAACCACGGGGACCGCCACGAACCTTGGTCTTGATCTGCATGTGCTTGCTCCTTCCAGCGAGCAGAACAATCAAGCACACCCCTCTGACATCCGAGCCGTTGAGACACTCGCTGTCTAAACGCCGCCACCTGATTCTCGTCGCGCTCGCGGGCTCGACCATCCCCTCAACCTGCCGCCCGTCTCGCTATTCCCAGACCACCTGGAACCTACGCCGTGCCTCGCTCGCCATTGCCTTCGCTTCGAGACACCAGATTCGCGCCGGAACTGGAATCATTAAAGACGGGCGTAATCGGTCAGTCAAGCCATGCCGTAAAGATTGCGGAGAAAGTCATTGTAACTTCTGGCGCTACAACCAATCTCAAACTTCGCGAAACACGAAAATACATGACGCGTGGCGCTGCAGTGGAAATCGCCGGCGGACGATGCGCTTCCCGCTGACGAATCCGAGCCACATCCGGGCAAATACAGCCCAGGTGAAGACCACGGGGCCTGCGTCAGCGCGTCGTACGCAACCAGTGGTCAGTGCCATTGGCGCCGCAGCTCCGGGGGCCGCCACGAACCTTGGTCTTGATCTTCATGATGTCTACTCCCTGATGGAGGACAGCGAAGTTCCGGGTGGCGAGGGGCGAGCCCATACACACCCTGAGTAGAATCATTAAAAATCGATGGAAAATGGGAGTCAAGCCTTCAACAGAAAAACCCGTCATCCCTTTTAAATCCGCAGACTTGGATATTTCGCCCAATTTACCAAAACGCGAGAATGACCCAGGATCCTGAAATCCACCAGGTCTGCCTCTCGCATCCATGCTGGCGCGCGCCGCGCCGTGAGACGCGCCAAGCCCTGCTCACGGTTCCATCTACGTGGAGACCGCATCGCGCCATGCGTCGCAATACCTTTAAAACATGTTTTCACGCACAAGCGCGCCCGCTCCAATAAATAGGATTCGCTTGGACAACCCTTGACTGGGGATGCCCGGGCGGTCACGGCCCTGGCCCCCGAGCCGGACAGGCAGCGCATGCGCGGCGTGAAGACACCGCATCCCGCGCCCCCGGAGCCAGTCCCCCGAGTCCACGGTGCCGGTGCGGCGTCAGTCCATTGGGCGAGAATGCGGGGAGTCGGTCGGACAACGGCGATGAGGTAGGCTTCATCCATGCGAGTTGGTGAAGGAATGTTCCCGCGCACCATGCGCGCGCTGGTGCGGGGACGAGGGCGCTCGGCGCTCTGGTTGTTGCCGGTGGGGCTGTTCGCCGTGTGGGGCGGCTGGTTCGTCCGGGCGCGCATCACCGTGTACGAGCCCAGCGTGCAGGCGCGGCTGGAGGTCCACCGGGAGGTCTACGCCGTCGACGCCCCGGTGGAGGGGCGGCTGGTGAAGACGCGGGTGGAGCTGCACCGTCAGGTGACCGCGGGCGAGGTGCTCTTCGAGCTGGCGCATGAGCAGGAGGCGCGGCTGCTCGCGGAGGCGGAGGCCCTGCTGCAGGGCGTGGGGCCGCAGCTGGTGGCGGCGCGCGCGGAGCTGGACGCGGAGCAGAGCGCGCTGGTGGCCCAGCAGGAGCGCGGCGCGGCGGGCGTGGACGAGGCCCGCGCCCGGCTCGCCGAGGCCGAGGCGCTGGCCCGCCGGGCACTGGAGGAGAAGACGAGCACCGAGCAGCTCTGGACGCGGCAGCTGGTGAGCGAGTCGGAGTGGAACCGGGTGCGCACGGAGCTGGAGCGGGCGCAGGCGGTGGAGCAGGCCTCTCGCGCGGGGCTCGCGCGCGTGAAGATGGACGGCACCATGCAGACCACCGAGCGGCGCATCCGCGTCGCGGCGCTGCGGCGGGAAATCGCGGAGCTCGAGTCCGGGGAGAACGTGGCGCGCGCCTCCGTGGAGCGGCTGCGCGACGAGTTGGAGCGCCGGGTGGTGAAGGCGCCCGCGGACGGCATCCTCGGGGAGACGAGTTCGGTGCGAGTGGGCGCGCAGGTGCGAGCCGGAGACCGCATCGCCACCGTCGTCGCGGGCGGTGACGTGCGCATCGTCGCGCAGCTGTCCCCCGCCACGGCCCTGGGCCGCGTGCGCGCCGGACAGCGGGCCCGGATGAAGCTGGAGGGCTTCTCCTGGACGGAGTTCGGCATGGTGCAGGCCACGGTGGTCGCGGTGGCGAGCGAGGCCCGCGACGGGATGGTGCGCGCGGAGCTGTCCGTGGACGAGATGCCGGTGGGCATTCCCCTGGAGCATGGCCTGCCGGGCACCGTGGACATCGCCGTGGAGGAGGCCACGCCCCTGCGGCTGGTGCTGCGGGCGCTGGGACGGGGCATGGAGGCGCCCGCGCGGGCACGGCCGCTGCCGCCGCGCACGCCCCGGGAGCTGGAGATGTCGCGGGGGGGAGGCTGAGTCATGGCGGGCACACGACGACTGCTCATTCCCGAAGTCATCCAGACGTCCGCCATGGACTGCGGTCCGGCGGCCCTCAAGGCCCTCTTCGACGGCTTCAACCTCCCCGTCAGCTACGGCCGTCTGCGCGAGGCCTGCCAGACGGACATCGACGGGACGTCCATCGACGTGCTGGAGGAGCTGGCCGGCAAGCTGGGCATGGACGCCGTCCAGGTCGTCCTGCCCCTGGACCAGGTGCTCATGCCGGAGACGAAGGCGCTGCCCGCGCTCGCGGTGGTGCGCCTGGCGGACAGCAACCTGCACTTCATCGTCATCTGGCGGCGGTGGGGCAACATGGTGCAGATCATGGACCCCGCGCTGGGACGGCGCTGGGTGTCCGTGACGGAGCTGATGGAGCGGCTCTACGTCCACGCCCTGCCCGTCCCCGCCGAGGGCTTCCGCGCGTGGGCCAGCACGGAGGAGTTCCTCGCGGGCATGCGCCTGCGGCTGGGCGCGCTGGCCGACAAGCCGCTCGCGGAGCGGCTGCTCGCGGAGGCGCTCGCGGACGAGACGTGGAAGAGCGTGGCCTGCCTGGACGCGGCGGCGCGGCTGGTGCAGACGCTGGTGGACGGGGGCGGCGTCGAGCGGGGCGAGTCCTCCGAGCGCTTCCTGGAGCAGCTGCTGCGCGAGGTGCGCGCCGCGCTCGCGGAGGGGCGGGCCGAGCAGGTCATCCCCGCCTCCTACTGGACGGCGGTGGGCCCTCCCGACGCGGAGGAAGTCACGCTGCGCGGCGTGGTGGCCATCCTGGCCCGGGGCCTGCGCACGGAGCGCGCCGAGGGAGAGCCGCCGCTGTCCGCGGAGCTCCTGGCGGCCCTGAAGGAGCCTCCCACCCGGCCCCTGCGGGAGCTGGTGGCGCTGATGCGCCGGGACGGCGTGCTGGCGCCCTCGGTCCTCGCGGCCATCGCCCTGACGGCCGCGGTGGGCGGCTTCCTGGAGGCCCTGCTCCTGCGCGGCATCATCGACGCGGGGCGCTACCTCACCACCCAGGAGCAGCGACTGGCGGGCATCGTGACGCTGCTGGCGCTGATGGGCATGATCTTCTCGCTGGAGTTCCCCCTGTCGCTGGGGACCCTGCGGCTGGGCCGGCGGCTGGAGCTGCGCCTGCGACTGGCGTTCCTCGACAAGATACCCCGCCTGGGAGACCGCTACTTCAAGAGCCGGCTGGTCTCCGACATGGCGCAGCGCTGCCACGGCATCCACCAGGTGCGCTCCGTGCCGACCATGGCGGTGGGCGTGCTGCGCGCCTCCGCGGAGATGCTCGTCACGCTGGCCGGCCTGACGTGGCTGGCCCCTGGCAGCGCCCCGCTCATCATCATCGGCGGAGGACTGGCGCTCGCCGTCCCCCTGCTCGCCCAGCGCTCGCTGCTGGAGGCGGACCGGCGGATGCGCGACTTCGACGGCGTGCTGTCGCGCTTCTACCTGGACGCCATGCGCGGGGCGGTGGCGCTGCGGGCCCACCGCGCGGAGCTGACGCTGCGGCGTGCCCATGAGGAGCCGCTGCACGAGTTCGTCCGCGCCGCGCGCACGCTGCTCAGCCGCGGCATCCTCACCGACACGCTCGCCACCATGGTCGCCACGGGCGGCTCGGTGGCCATCGTCCTGCATGCCGTGTCCCAGGGGATTCAGCCTGGCGCCGTGCTGCTGCTCGTCTACTGGGCGCTCGCCCTGGCCACCCTGGGCAAGCAGCTGGCGGACGCGCTGCGCCAGTACCCGGCCGCCTCGTCGCTCACCGCGCGGATGATGGAGCCGCTCCTCACGCCCGACGAGGTGGGCGCGGGGCTGGAGACGGCCGACGACGTGGACGCCCGGGCCGAGACGGGTGGCGTGGGCTTCACGCTCAAGCAGGTGGAGGTCAAGGCCGCGGGCTTCACCGTGCTGCAGGGCATCGACATGGCGGTGCGCCCCGGAGAGCACGTGGCCATCGTCGGCCCCTCGGGCGCCGGCAAGTCCTCGCTCGTGGGCATCCTGCTGGGCTGGCACCGGCCGTCGTCCGGGAGCGTGGAGGTGGATGGCGCGCCGCTGGCGGGACAGGTGCTCGCCCGGCTGAGGCGGCAGACGGCCTGGGTGGAGCCGGAGGTGACGCTGTGGAACAAGTCCCTCGTCGACAACCTGGCCTACGGCGTGGAGGCGACGGACGTGTTGCCGCGCGTGGGGCAGGCGCTGCGCTCGGCGGACCTCATCGAGTTCCTCGACAAGCTCCCCCTCGGCCTGCAGACGCGGCTGGGCGAGGGAGGCAGCCTGCTGTCCGGCGGTCAGGGGCAGCGGGTGCGCCTGGGGCGGGCGCTGCTGCGTCCCGGGGTGCGGCTGGCCATCTTCGACGAGCCGTTCCGGGGACTGGAGCGGGACAGGCGCGCGGCGCTGCTGGAGCGCTCACGCGCCGAGCTCTCCGGCGCCACGCTGCTGTGCATCATGCATGACATCGCGGAGACGCTGACGTTCGACCGCGTCCTCGTCATCAAGGGCGGCCAGCTGGTGGAGGACGACAACCCGAAGCGGCTCGCCCAGCGCGAGGACTCCGTGTACCGCGCGCTGCTCGACGAGGAGGAGCAGATGCGCCGTGACCTGACGGGCCACGGGGGGTGGCGGCGGATGGTGCTGGACCACGGGCTGCTCAGCGAGCATCCCGCGGAAGACACGAAGCCGATGCGGGAGGGGGCGGCGTGACGACCCTGGCGAACGAGCTGAAGCCGAGGGCGGCCGGGCCGCTTTCGGGCCTGGCGTGGCAGCCGAGGCGGGCCGCGGAGGCACTGGAGGCGCTGGCGCTCCGGGCAGGGCTGCCGCTGCCGCGCACCTCCGGACGGGTGGTGGGTGGATTGCCGGAAGACCCGAACCGGCTGGGCGAGTGGCTGGACGCGGTGGCCCAGTCCCAGGGGCTGGAGCTGGACCTGCTCTACACGCGCCACGGCGAGGTGGAGAAGGCCATCCAGCGCGCCGCCCCTGCCCTGCTGGACGTCGTCGGTGACGGAGGCGTGCAGGTCGTCGCGCTCCTGCGCGTGTCCCCGTCCGGGAGGACGGCGCGCGTGCTCGCCCCCGACGAGACGGTCCGCGACGTGCCCGTGTCCGAGCTGACCGCCGCCGTACAGGCGCTCGTCGAGTTCCAGCAGGTGGACACCGTGGACCGGGTGCTCGCGGGGACCGCGCTGCGCGAGCCGCAACGAACCCTGGCTCGCCGCGCGCTGATGGGCGCGCAGTTGGCCAACACCCACCTGGTCGCCGCGCGCACCCTGCGCCTGCCCCCCGGTGCCCGGCTCATCCACCACCTGAAGGCGCTGTCGGCGGCCCCCCGGCTGATGCTGGTGCTGCTGCTGGCGGTGCTCATCCAGGTCTGCGTGCTCGCGGCCTGGTGGTTGATTGGCCGGGGCGCCTTCGAGGGCCAGCTGGACCAGGGCTGGCTCTGGGCCTGGGCGCTGATGGGCCTGACGGCGGTGCCGCTGCAGGCCGCGCTGGCGTGGACGCAAGGCACGCTGGCGCTGGACCTCTCCGCGCTGCTGCGCCGACGGCTGCTGGCGGGAGCGCTCTCGCTGCCCGTGGACGAGGCGCGCCGCGGAGGCATTGGCGAGTACGTGGGGCGGACGTTCGAAAGCGCGGGCATGGAGCAGATGGTGCTCGCGGGCAGCTTCACCAGCATGCTCGCGGTGGTGGACCTGACGCTGGCGGCCAGCGTGACGCTGTCGGGGCCTGCGGGCTGGCTCGGGCTGGGGGCGTTGGCGGCCTGCTGCGCGGTGCTGGGGGTGCTCGTCGCCCGGCAGGCCGTGCTCTTCCGGGGCTGGACGGAGGCGCGCGTGGTGATGACGCACGCGCTCATCGAGCGGATGCTCGGCCACCGCACCCGGCTGGCGCAGGAGCAGCCGTCGCGCTGGCACGAGGAGGAGGACCAGGAGCTGGCGCGCTACTCGGACGCCGCCGAGCGCTGGGACGCGGGCACCGCGCGCATCATGACGCTCGCGCGCCGGGGCATCCTTCCGGTGGCCATCATCGCCACGCTCCCGAGCGTGCTGGCGGGAAGCTCCACGGCGACCATCGCGGTGGGCGTGGGCGCGGCGCTGCTGGGCGCCCGCGCGGTGACGTCCATGACGGTGGGCGCGCTGGCGCTCATCGGCTCGCGCGTGCTGTTCGACGGCGTGCGCCCCATGCTGGAAGCGGCCCGGCTCGCCCGCGCCGTGGGCGCGACGAAGGAGGATGAAGATGGCGTGCCCCAGGTGGCGCCGCTCACCTCCAGCGAGGCGCCGTCCAGGAACCAGGCGCTGCTCGAGGTGCGCGACGTGTACTTCAAGCACCCGGCCTCGCCGCGCGCGGTGCTGGAGGGGGCTTCGCTGTCCATCCGCCCCGGCGAGCGCGTGCTCCTGGAAGGGCCTTCCGGCTCGGGCAAGTCCACCCTCGCCTCCATCCTCACGGGCCTGCGGCGCCAGGGCTCCGGCGTGGTGCTGCTGCGCGGCCTGGACATGTCGACGTGGACGTCGGACGGCTGGGGCGCGCAGATCGCCGGCGCACCCCAGTTCCATGAGAACCACGTCGTCTCCGGCACGCTGGCCATGAACCTGCTGCTGGGCCGCGCCTGGCCGCATACGCAGGACGACATGAAGCTGGCGCGGGAGCTGTGCGAGGAGCTGGGGCTGGGCGACCTGCTGCAGCGCATGCCCGCGGGAATCCTGCAGATGGTGGGCGAGCGCGGCTGGCAGCTCTCCCACGGCGAGCAGAGCCGCATCTTCGTCGCGCGCGCCCTGCTTCAGCGCGTCCAGGTCGTCGTGTTGGACGAGGCGTTCGGCGCGCTGGACCCGGTGACGATGCGCAAGGTGATGAACTGCGTCAACGCTCGCGCGCCCACGCTCATCGTCATCGCCCACCCGTGACGGGAAGGCCGCACCCTGAAAAACAACAACGGTCGCCAGCAGGCGGAAGCTCCGCCTGCCGACGACCGAAGGACAAGCCATCAAACGTGAGTCAAACGCGTGCCGTGACTCCGGCACGTCGTCGCCGCGACTGCTACCGCTTCAGCGACAACACGACTCAGACCGCAATGACGCCGCCACAGGCGCGGGGACCGCCACGAACCTTGGTCTTGATCTGCATGGTGAGCTCCTGGGTGAGAGGTTCCGACTGCAGACGACAGGCACGACTCAGACGGTGATGACGCCGCCGCACGCACGGGGACCGCCACGAACCTTGGTCTTGATCTGCATGTGCTTGCTCCTGGTCAGAGGTTGAGACAGCAGACGACAGGCACGACTCAGACGGTGATGACGCCGCCGCAGGCACGGGGACCGCCACGAACCTTGGTCTTGATCTGCATGGTCTTGCTCCTGGTCAGAGGTTCCGACTTCGGACTACGGCACGACTCAGACAGCCTTGACGACGACGGTGCCACCACAGCCACGGGGACCGCCACGAACCTTGGTCTTGATCTGCATGTGCTCGCTCCTGGTTTTCGGGACAGCGACACCATCCACGACAGTCCTGACAACCGTCGCAATTGGCGCTCTCCGATATAAGTCGGTGAAACAGGTCAGTCAAGCTTCCCAGGCCTGAAACACAAGCTGATGCATCCAGGCCTGGGAGTGAAACATTGCGTCAATTCAAGCAGCAGCGGCGGAGGGCGCCCCCGGCGTGATTTTGACGTCCGCCACGTGGCTTTCGATGCCCACGCCCAGCTCTTCGCGGAAGACATCCAGCAGGTAGGGCAGCACGCCGATGGTGGCGAACCGCAGCCGGTGGTGGATGGACAGGTCCAGGTTGGTGAAGGGCCGGTCCGGGTGCTGGCGTTGCAGCAGCGCGTTCACCTCGCGCTGCACGGTCTCCAGCGTGCCCAGCGCGGAGCGTTCGATGGTGAGGTAGTCGGCCAGCGCCTCGGCCACCGCGTCGATGAGCTCGGGGCGCGCGCCGTCGGGCACGGGGGCACGCTCGCGGAACAGCTTGCGCAGCGCCTCCGCCGCCTGGGCGTGCACGGCGTCCTTCGGCGGGGAGAAGACGTCGCTGATGTTCTGGAGCTTCTCCTCGCTGAAGCCGCGCAGGCCGCGCTGCGCGCGGTCATACATCTCCACGTAGCGGGCCTTGGCCCACTCGCGCTGGACCGACGTGTTCTGTCGGGTTGGCAGGATGACCTTCCAGTCCTTCTCGATGCGTTGACGCAGCCGGCCCCAGCCGCTGTCCGCCGGCCCTTCGGCCTGCAGCACCGCGTCACGAATGCGCTCGTAGGTGTGGCACATGTGGGCCCACAGGGTGAACTGGAGCGAGTAGAGCTGCAGGCCGCGCAGGCCGTAGTCGATGGCGGCGGGAATCTCCGCGAGCCACGACGGCTCCGGCAGGGGCTCACCCGCCATGGGCTTGCCATCCAGCATCGTCGCGAAGAACTCGTCGACCATGTGCGGCGGGCCCGCGCACACGCCACGGGTGGACAGGAAGTGGTTGTCGCGCTCCGTCAGGTGCAGCAGCGACGCCGGGTTGATGGGCGTCTCATACGGCATCGGCTGCTCGGGCAGGAACATCAGGTAGATGCTCACCATGCGCACGCCGTCGGTGACGCGGAACACCGACGACAGCACCGGGTCCAACGTCCCGTTGGGGATGGGGTCCTTGCCGCGCAGGAGCATCAGCGACGGCACCGCCAGCACCGCGCAGCTGAAGGCATGCAGGTCACCGAGGCGCCACTGTCCATCCGCCAGCAGCGGATAGCGCTTCAGGAACGCCTCGCGCAGGATGAGCAGCGCCTGGAGCGTGGGCTTCCAGTGTTTGGACATGGACTTCAGCGCCGTCACGTTCATCAGCGCGTCGTCCTTGAAGCGGCTTCCCGGATACGGACACATGCGCCACTCGGTCTCCATCCGCATGCGCATGGAGTCCGGGAAGACGTTGTTCTCGCCGATGTGCCGCCCCTCGGCATCCAGCGCCGCGTGCGCCGCGCGGTGCACGGGCAGCATCGCCTCCAGGAAGCCGACCTCCATCGGCCGGCCCACCAGCTGCTGCAGCACCCCTTCCGTGTCGGGGTTCCACCACATGGGCTCCGAGGGCGCGGGCCGCCGGGCCTCCGACGCCATCACCATCTTGTGGTAGTCCGTCTCCGGCGAAAGCTTCGGCGCCTCGCGCGACAGGATGTTCTCCGCGAGCAGCTGCTCGAGCAGCTCCTTCACGCGCTCCCAGGCATAGGGTTCGCCGTTGCTCCAGCGCGTGGCCATCGCCGCCATGAACTGGTCTTGCTTGAGCAGGTTCTCCCCGAAGGAGTGCAGGTCCGCCTCCTCGATGGAGATCTCCTTGAGCCCGTAATAGATGCGCAGCTCGTTCGTGCCCTCGGGTGTCTGGACGTACTCACTCATGAAGCGGCGCCTCATGGGCAGATACAGCGTCTCATGCGGGTCGATGGGCACGGCTTCCTGACTCATGCGACAACTCCTGGGAGAAACCTGTTGTTCAGACCTGACGCGAAGGTCAGGAACTCTTCCACGAGGTCCCCGGAGCATCAAGCAAGCCCCGGGAGCCGAGACTCCGCCCATTCTCGCGCTGGCCCTGACATCCCGCGCAAAAAGGGCAAAGCCACCCAGGGGCCTGAAGCCCCCTGGGTGGCTCACTCTCATCGCAAGCGAAACCGAGCCTAGCGGCAGGCGCCCCGACCGCCGCGGCCCGTGACGGGCAGCGTCTCGCGGTTCGGGAACGGCAGCTCCGGGTGGTCGAACGGCGCGCGGTACGTGTACACGCGGCAGTCGGTCAGCGCGTTGGAGAGGAAGTCCACCAGCGCGGAGCGGTCGCTCGCGCTGAAGGTGCGCGGCTTGATGTCGAGCGACTTCTCCGGGTTGTTGAAGTCACCGCCTCGGGCATAGAAGTCGACCACGTCGTCGAGCGTGGGGTAGCCGCCGTTGTGGAAGTACGGCGCCGTCAGGCCGACGTTGCGCAGGGTGGGCGTCTTGAACGCGCCCATGTCGAACGGAGACAGGCTGACGGAGTTGGGCTCGCCGCCGAAGATGCCCAGGTCACCGCGGGCCAGGTCGTCGTCCGTGGGACGCACGCCGATGTTGTGGAAGCCCGTGTCGCCGCCGTCGCGGTTGAGGGGGCCGGCGATTTCGTACCAGCTCATCGTCGCGTCGGACAGCATGGCGCCGGTGTGGCAGTTGATGCACTCACCCTTGCCCACGAAGACGTTGAGGCCCTTGAGCTGCTTGGGGGTGAGCGCGTTCAGGTTGCCCGACAGGAAGCTGTCGAAGGGCGTCTGGTCCGGGATGAGCGTGGCCTGGTAGGCCTGGAGCGCCTCGCCCCAGATGAGCGAGAAGACGTTGACGGAGATGTTGGCCAGCGCGTCGCCGAAGGCCTCGCGGATGAGCTGGTCATAGGTGCACGGCGCGCCGTTGCAGATGAGGCCCGGGCCCGTGGGGTTGGCCAGCGTGCCCAGCACGCTGTCGGAGGTGGAGACGCGCTGGTGCCGCAGCGGCTGGCGCACGGCCAGCTTGGCGCCCAGGCTGCCCGGACCGAGCAGCTGGCGACCGGAGCACGACTGCTCGGAGAAGTTCGTCACGGGGCCGGTGGCCTGGGACGCGAGCGACGCGTTCTCGATGCGCAGGAGGAAGCCCTGGGTGTTGTTTTCGGTGAAGCCCCAGATGTTCACGCCGTTGAAGGTCGCGTTGGCTTCGCCGCCCCAGAACTGGTTGCGGTAGAAGCCCGAGCCGAGGACGGACGGGCTGTGACGCGGGCCCACCAGCCGGTGCTCGTTGAACGGAGCGGCGGGCAGCACTTCACAGGAATCCGCGGCGACGGTGGGGTCCGGGTTCAGCCCCAGGAACTGCGCGCGCAGCGGGCCCTGCGAGCCGATGCGGTCATCGCTGGTGATCTTCGCGAGCGTGAACGTCTCGCCGGGACCCGCGATGCTGTCGAAGACGTTGTCGAAGCCGGGGTGCACGGTATTGATGCGACGGTCATCCGCGCCACCGGCGAAATGGCAGCTCGCACAGGCCGTCTGGCCGTCGCCGCTCGTCTGGATATCCCAGAAGAAGACCTTGCCCAGACGGATGGCGGCGGCCTTGTTGATGATGCGGCTGCCCACCGGCTGCGGCACCGGCTCATGGGCCAATGGACGCAGCGAGAACACCGCCATGCTGTCCAGCAGCGCCTTCGGGTCCACCCCCAGCTCTTCCGTCTCCGCGGGAGTGGGATTGAGAGGCTCGACCTGAGCCGCCGGCTCACATGCCGACAACGATACCGCCAGAGCCGACGAGAAAAGGCCGCGATTGAAAAGACGCACACCGCGGGACAACGACGAACGAGCCATAGGGAATGCCCCCTTCTCAGAGCGTCATGACTTGTATGAGGTTGGCGGAATCACCAGTGTCACCAGTCTGACGAATGGTTTTATACCGGTTCCGCATTATTCCTGTCCAGGCGGCCTCGACCCAGGGCGCACCTTCCAGTCTCAGCGTAAAAGCAGAGTTGCTCCTGCTTCGCTCGTATAAATGACCTGACAGGAAGGACTCGCTAAACAGGATGACGCAACCTGTCCAGATTCGCGGTTTCCAACATTTTGACAATGATTCTTGGAATCGGAATCGCCCCCATACCCAGACAGCGTCTGCGCGCACCACACGCATGGAACGGGTCAATGTCACGCTCGGCGAATGGCGTGTGGCAGGGCGCGATACATTCAACGCGAGGCTGTAACAACACACGCTACAGCCACGACGCCCTGGAGGCTCAATTCCTCACTGATACAGAGGAGGTGAAACATGCCGGTGAGCGCTGGCCTGCGGGGTGCAAGGGGATGGCTCGCCGCCACATGGAGCATTCGGGCTGGGCCGGCACCGGATGCAGCACTCTCCTGGCGGTGCAGATCCTCCCCCTATTGAAGAGGTAGGTAATTCCATGCAGCTGAAGATGATGGGCCGTTTGTTCGCAGCGGCGCTCCTGAGCGTCATGTCGGGTTGTCAGGGCGAAGAGCCCACGGCGGCGGACGGCGATGTGGCCACGCAGGAAGCCGGCGCGGAGTCGAAGTGCACGCAGCGGTTCGACGGCATCAACAGCTGCGCGCTGGGTAACGCGCAGCTGGCGTCGACGGAGCAGGGCCTGGCCGTCACCGGTCTGCGCAGCGTGAAGACGGACGGTGTCGCCAGCAGCTTCGCTCGGGCGGCCAGCTGGACGCAGGCGACGGAAATCAAGTTCGGCAGCACCTCGGGCGTGCTGCAGCTGGACGCGCGCTCGGGCGACCAGGTGGTCAGCACGCTGCGCGTGACGCCGGGCCGTGAGGCGAACAGCGCGTTCATCACCCCGACGTTCAGCGGCGCGCCGGGCGGCTCCAACTACCGGATGAACGTCTACCGCGAGGGCGTGCTCCAGGGCACGTCCACCAACACCGCCAACCGGATGATCATCTTCACCAACTGGCGGGACTTCATCCGCTTCCTGATGGCGTACGCCGACTTCTTCGAGCTGGACATCATCTGGGGGAAGAACGGCGAGCAGCCCACCGCTCCGGCCAACGTGGGCGCGTGCGGCTGGCGCCTGCGCACCAACGGCACCACCTTCTCGGTGGCGCTGGATGACGGCAAGGTGCTCACCGGTGACTCCGTGGAGTTCATCGAGGAGATCGAGGACGGGCACTACCCGTACAACGGCTTCACGGGCATCGACGTGAAGGCGACCGCGCAGGGGATGAACATCCTGAGCGAGTCCTTCAAGCCGGCGGCGAAGTAGTCGTCCCGCCCGTGCCCCGCGCACGGGCCCCACGCCGGGCGGGAGTCGTGCATCCCGCCCGGCGTGTCGTTTCCCGCGTTCCCGGAGGCACCTCGATGAGCCGGCGGCTGTACCTGTTGGGCATCCCTCTTGGAGCGCTGGTGCTCACCGCCGTGTGGGCGCAGGCGGGGCGTCGTCCCCTGCCCCCGCCCCTGGTGCTGGGACAGTTGGCCCTCGCGCTGGAGCCGGGCGAGGAGCTGCCGGGTGGCGCCGCCACCGTGACGGAGGCGGGGCGCAATGCCTTCGGTCGCTCGCCGCCGAACATGGACCGCGCGCGCTGGCCGGAGTTCCACCTGGGCAAGCGCGTCTTCGACCGCGACTGGAGCGACCCCGGCCATGGCCCCGGACTGGGCCCCCTCTTCAGCTCCAACTCCTGCATGGGGTGCCACGTGAAGGACGGGCGCGGGCGCCCTCCCCTCTCGCCCTCCGAGCCCCTGGTGTCGCTGGCCTTCCAGCTCGGCTCTCCCACCGGCCCCGGACCCCATCCCGTGTACGGCGAGCAGTTGGACCTCCACCACCTCGGCCAGGCCCGCGGTGAGGGCAGCGTCGAGGTGGGCCATGAGGAGCTCACCGGCACGTTCGCCACGGGCGAGCCCTACTCCCTGCTGCGCCCCGTCTACCTCTTCAAGGACCTCACGCGTGGACCGCTGGAGGACGGCACGCCCTTCTCGCCTCGCGTGTCGCCGGCCAACTTCGGCCTCGGACTGCTGGAGGCCATTCCCGAAGAGACACTGCTGGCGCTGGCGGACCCGGAGGACCGGGATGGCGACGGCATCTCCGGACGCCCCAACCAGGTGGAGGACGTGAAGGAGCGCCGCACCCGGATGGGCCGCTTCGGATGGAAGGCCAACCAGCCCACCCTGTTGCAACAGGTGACGCACGCGCTGGTCGCGGACATGGGGCTGACGAACGAGCTGTACCCTCGCGCCCAGGAGCCCGAGGGCGTCCCCGCCGCCGCCACGCCCGACGTGAAGGACTACGACCTGGAGCGGCTCGTCTTCTACACGCGGCTGCTGGCGGTGCCGCAGCGGCGGGACTGGGACGCGCCCGGCGTGCTGCGTGGCAAGGCGGTGTTCCGCGCCATCGGCTGCGCGTCCTGCCATGTGGACCGGCCGATGGAGACAGAGGAGGTCGCGGGCTTCCCGGAGCTGTCGCGCCAGCGCATCTTCCCGTACTCGGACCTGCTGCTGCACGACATGGGCGAGGCGCTGGCGGATGGACGTCCGGACGGGCTCGCCACCGGCCAGGAGTGGCGAACCCCGCCCCTGTGGGGAATCGGCCTGACGGCGACGGTGAGCGGCCACACGCGCTTCCTGCACGACGGGCGGGCCCGGAACCTCGAGGAGGCAGTGCTGTGGCATGGCGGAGAGGCCGCGCCCGCGCAGGAGCGCTACACGCGGCTCGTCCTCGAGGACCGGCAGGCCCTGCTGGCGTTCCTCGGCTCGCTCTGACCCGCGGAGGGCCGAGCCTCAGTCCTTCTGAAGCGGGAGGGCCGGATACACGCGCACCTCGCCAGCTCCACGCGCGAAGAGCGCGGCGACATTCACGCCGGTGACGTCCAGCGAGGCCTTCGCCACCACGGCGACGTCACCGGAGTCCACGCCCTGCACCTGGCTGTTCGCTCCCAGCACGCCGGTGTCGTAGTTCGCGTAGCCATCGCAGTTGAAGGCATAGCCTCCGCTCCGCGCGACGAGGGAGTCGGCCTTCAACGTCATCCCGCACGACGGCACGAGCTGGAGGTCGATGGGAGGAAGGCCCGAGGCCTTCTTCAGCCGCTGCGCGGCGTGGTCCAGGCAGATTTCCACGCCGAGCGTCAGCTGGTCGCGGACGAACACGGAGTTGCCGTCGTAGCTGGCCACCTGCACCTCGGACGTCGTGCCGTACTCCCGCGTGGGAGGCAGGTAGTGGACTCGCGCTCCGGCGATGCCGCCCCCGCCACCCGACACCGGGATGAAGTCCATCCCCGACTGGCGCCTCTTCAGGACGGCCTCCGCGAACTCGGGGCCCGCGGAGGCGTACGTGAAGCCGCCCTTCTGCACCAGCACGTAGTTGTACGCCTCGATGGGCTTGGACGTGTCGATGACGTACTTCGGTCCGAAGAGGCGCTCGAAGAAGCTCGCGGGCCGCGTCTGGAACGACTTGCCCACGGTGCTGCCGAAGACGAAGAGCCAATGCGCCCAGCGCGCCTCGTCCTTCACACGCGACTGGAGCGCGGCCACCAGCGCCTGCACGCCGTCCATCGAATAGGCGCCCGTGCTCCCTCGGAAGAAGAACTCGGGCAGCATGAACACCTTCAGCGTCTCCGGGTCGTCGCGCGTCGTCTCCGGACAGTCGCGGGCCGCGTCGAGCGCGCGGGCCACCAGCTCGACGCGGGCCGCGATATCGGCGCTCTCGGTGGAGAGCCCCGCGTACTCCTCCACGCCATCACCCAGCTTCCGGGGCCCGGTGTGGATGCACCAGGCGATGAACTGCACGTTGGAATAACGCATGCGCCGTCTCCTCGTTGAGCGAGGGGAAGGCCCCCGCGTGGTACCCGGAAGACGGCGGCGCCACGCGGGTGTGATTCCGACGCGCCTTCAGTCGAAGGTCTCCAGGAGCACGGCGACGATGAACGGCGGCTCGAACGACGCCGAGGCGCCCGAGAGGCCCACGCTCCCTCCAGCGAAGCCCGGCGACACCCGCACCGGACCTGGCGCCTCGCGGGTGCCACGGAACGAGAAGCCCGCGACCTGGACTTCCTCGGCCGAGGCCAGGTCCTCCGCGTGGCGCTCGAAGAAGGAGGACGCCACCGTCAGCTCGAAGCTCGGCTGATAGGCGACCATCATCTCCGCCACGCGGCCGCTCAACAGGCCCTTGGCGCCGAAGACCTGCTCCGGCGTGTAGCCGCCCTTGAAGGGGCCCTTGCGCCCGAGGATGGGCATGGAGCCGTTGAACCAGTGTCCCGTGTAGAGCGGCACCCGGCCCAGCCCCTCCATGGACACCGTCAGGGACAGGAGCTCTCCGTCCTTCAGCTCCAACGGCTTCAGCGTCCCCTGCTTCGCGCGGACCTTGAGCAACGAGGGTTGCGCATCCATGCGACCCTCCCGCGTCGAGGCCTGGACATCGACGCGGACGGGCCCCGTGGTGAGCCCCCGCGCGGCCATGCCCGCCAGCCATTCATAGGGCGACTTCGCCGGCGTGTAGTCGGCGCCCCACTGGAGGAGGCTCGCCTTGTTCTGGACCTTCGTCCAACCAGGAGGATTGCTGGAGCTGGCCGGCGGCGTGGAGGGCGGCGTCGCGCGCTCCAGGGACTCCTTCAGCTCCTCCACCGGCTCGAAGGACGGCGACAGCACGCGAAGGAAGGTGAGGTAGCGGCCACTGAAGCTCGCGCTCGTGGAGACGAACGGGGCGCCATCCTCGATGGACGCGGGCACCCCGTCATAGAAGTGGTGGGCCACGTCCCCCATCGTCCCGTCCACCGTGGGCACCCAGTCCCAGCGCAGCGCGGGCTCCAGCCATTGCAGGGGCGAGGCCCCGACGTTGGCTGACGCAAGGGAGGACTCGGGGTTCGCGGTCTGCTCGGCCAGCACCTGACGGAGCTCCGCGCGCAAGGCATCTTCGACAGTCGTCTTCATGGAAATCACCCGGAAAGAAAACGGCCCCCTCCACCAGGAGCGGAGAGGGCCGGAATGAATGCGTGAATGAACGAGGAACGGGACGGGGGCGCGACTACGCCTGGTTGAGGCCAGGGAAGGACACCAGCACGCCGATGATGATGGGGTCCTCGGAGGTGGAGCCGCCCTCGAAGGTCGTCTTGCCATCGGTGCTGTGCTCGTAGTTGCTCTCGTGCCCGCCGCTGCCACCGAAGGAGAAGGGTCCGATTCGCAGCGAAAGGCTCGCCTCGAACTTCTCGTAGTGCCGCTCGTACGTCGCCTCGCTCATCTCGATGGAGAAGCGCGGCTGGTACGCCACCACGAGCCCGCTGATGCGCGAGGCCAGGAGGCCATGCTGGCCGAACAGCGACGAGCTGCCCTCTCCGCCCTTCGCCACCCAGGGGTTGAGGATTTCGTAGCCGCCGCCCTTGCCGCGCGCGACGTCCGCCATGAAGCCGCCGTCGTACCAGGCACCCGGCGTGACGGGGACGATGGTGGACGACTTGACGGCGATGGTGGCCGTGACGTTCTTGTCCGTCGCGGTGAGGTCCATCTTCTCCCAGCTGCCGCTGGCCGACACACCCCAGAAGGGCTTGTCGTAGCTGGCGGTGGCCTGGGCCCAACTGCGCGAGTAGTCCACCGTCTGGTCCGACGCCTTGAGCGTCACGGAGAAGGAGCCGATGGAGCCCTTCTTGAGCTCCTCGCGCCACGTGTCGCCATCCGTCCCGACGATGTAGTCGGGCTGATAGCGCAGCACGCCCGAGCCGTCCTGCACCTTCGTCCAGCCGCGCGGAGCCGGCCCGCTGCCCGGGCTCCCGGAGGGCAGCTTGATGGCGTCGATGGACGACTGGAGCGACGCGGGCATGCCCGCCATCTCCAGCTCGAACACCAACTGGGACGCGCGCCGGAAGGCCAGGTTCGCGTTGTCGCAGATCTGCGCGTAGGTCTTCCCCGGCCCCAGGTCCACCCAGGTATCCACGTCCGGGTACTTGCGCTCGAAGTAGGCGCCACCGTTCTGCCGCTGGCTCAGGTACGCCTGGTTCAGGTTGGTGATGGCCTGCGACATCTCGTTCTCGCGCAGGGTGACCTGGATGCGCAGCGCGTTCAGGTCCTTCTGGCGCTCCGGGCTGACCTTGAAGGAGATGTGGTGGAGCGCCTGCCGGTAGGAGTCCGCGAAGGAGGCGTCCAGGGTGCTGTACGCGCCGAGCGGGGACCACCGCGGCATGCCGCTGATGACCTGGTACGCGTGCGAGTTGAGCTCACCCTGGGGCGCCGGCGCCCAGTTGAACGCCATGGGCGTCCCGAGCATCTGGAAGTTCGGCGCGTCGCCGCCCAGCGCACCGTTGATGATTTGGTTGTACGACTGACTGAAGAGGTTCTCGTTCACGACTGCTCCCTCGGGGAGACGGCTCCTGAAGCGAAGCCGTGCGTTCGCGGGTGACGAGCGTCATGCCCGTCGTGCCCGCATCCCTGAGACGAGCCGCGCTCAGCGCGTGTGATTCACGCGCCGCGACCCCAGCCACAGCGAGACCGCCAGCGCGGGCAGCGCCAGCAGGTCCGTGACATCCATCGTATGGGCCACCGGCGCCACGCCTGGAATCGAGCGCCCCGACAGCCACGCCCACGCGGCGCGCACGGGCCACTGCAAGGTGCCAAGCCCCCAGCGCCAGCAGTCACCGGCGGGCTCGAACACCTTGATGGCGGTGAAGACCAGCGCCGTCAGCACCAGGCACGTGGTCAGCACCGCGCGAGAGGGCTGGAAGGCGCGGGCCCCGCGCTCGCACGACTGCTCCCAGAGCCCCTGAAGCAGGAGCGGGAACATGGCCAGCCCCGCGACGTCCGACAGCTTCCCCGTCCACCACGACGGCCAGCGGGCCTTCAACACATGGTCATTGAGCACGAGCACCAGCACCGCGCCGAACACGAGCGGGTGCAGGAGCGTGTCGCCCGGCGTGGGGTTCACCTGGGCCGTGGGGACGGAGGCACGCACGTCTCAGCGAGGCCCCACCAGGACCTCGAACCCATCCGGCGCCGAGTCCTCCGTGTCGTCGATGCCCACCTCCACCACCATGCGCCACTCCACGTCCACGGTGCCCTGGAGGGTCGCGTCCTGAAGCGACAGCTCGAGCGCCGCTTCCCACTCACACGGCTGCTCGAGCTGGCAGACATCGCCATCCGACAAGGCCTCGAAGCGCACCGCGCCGGCGTCTCCCGCCGTCACGGGCGCGGAGGAGCTCTCCTTGACCGGGCGAGGACCGAAGACCAGCTTTGCCTTGACGATGGGTTGCGCCTCGTCGCCCGGCGCATCCGGCGTCCACTTCACGAAGAGCGGCGCGCGCATCGTCGCCCAGACCGTCTGCTTGGAGCCATTGGGGACGAACATCCTCACCGGCAGGGCCACGCGGGCGGTGGGAGACGTCGGCGACAGCGACAGCACCCCCGGCTCGGACTCGACGATGACCGGAGGCGGGCCCGACATGGAGGTGGCCACCGAGGCGACGCTCGCCACCAGCAGGGCCACGCGCGCGGCCCAGGCGCGGGCACGCGAGGGATGGAGCCAGGAGGAACTCAGGGGGCGTGGAGCGGCGGGATGCTCGGTCTGCATGTCGATGACTGGCTTTCCCTCGGACACCCGCGACCCATGGGCCCGAGCGTGGGAGGCCGAGAGCAAGCCACGTACCAGAAGGAAGCTCCAGGGAGGGAGTCTTCCGGCTGTGCATGGAATCACGACTTCCGTGTCAGCCCGAGGACGCCCGCGGCGCGAGTCTTCCTGGCAGGGCGAACCCGGGGCCGCCTAGGGTTGCGGCATGAAGAGCCACGCCACGTTCGTCTTCGCCGACGGAGCCTGCTCCGGCAACCCCGGCCCGGGAGGCTGGGGCACCCTCATCGCCACGCCCGACGGGCAGGTGACGGAGCTGGGCGGCCACGAGCCGGAGACGACCAACAACCGGATGGAGCTGACGGCGGTGGGCAAGGCGCTGCGCCACCTGGAGGCGACGCCGGGGCCGCTGCACATCCACACGGACTCCACCTATGTGATTCAGGGCGCCACCCGCTGGGCGTTCGGCTGGAGCAAGCGCGGCTGGAAGACGGCCGACGGCAAGGAGGTGGCCAACACGCTCTACTGGAAGCGGTTGATGGCGCTCCTGGCCCAGCGCAAGCAGACGCATTCGGGCGAGGCCGCCGCCGTGGAGTGGCACTACGTCCGCGGGCACGTGGGCGTGCCGGGCAACGAGCGGGTGGACGCCATCGCCGTCTCGTTCTCACGCGGCAAGGGCATGCGGCTCTACACCGGCTCGCTCGTGGGCTACGACGTGGACGTGTACGACGTGCCCGAGGACACGTCCCTGCCTCCAGAGAAGCCCCGCGAGGAGAAGGGAAAGACCAAGGCGCACTCCTACCTGAGCCAGGTGGGCCGCAGCGTGAAGCGCCACTCGACGTGGGCCGCGTGCGAGCGACGGGTGAAGGGCGTGTCCGATGCCCGCTTCAAGAAGACGAAGAGCGAAGAGGACGAAGCGCAGGTGCTGGCGGACTGGGGCGTCAAGCCCGAGGACGTTCAGGCCGAGGACTGACCCGGGCCGCGCACCGCCGTGAGCAGCAGGTCATACTTGCCACCAAGGAACGTGCGGAAGCCGTGCTGGTGCAGGTAGCGGCGGTAGAAGGACAGGTCCTTCACGAGCAGGGAGAGGTCGGGCTCGCGCAGGTTTCGCACCCGGGCGCCGTAGACGACCTCGCCATCGCGGAAGCGGGAGTTGGGAAAGCCGAGCACGAGCGTGGCCTCGGGCTCCAGGTGCTCCTGCACCAGCGTGCGCAGGAGCGCGTGGTCATCCACGCCGGGGCTCTGCAGCGTGCCCACGGAGACCACGAGGTGGAAGCGGCCCAGCCCTTCCGGCAGGGCGTTGAGGTCGGCGACAAGGAAGGAGTGACGCGCGTCTGGAAAGCGGGCCCGCGCCTCCGCGAGCGCACTGGCGCTGTGGTCCACACCCACGAAGGTGACGTCCGGCGCGCCCTCCAGCCAGGCGAAGGCGGCGAGCTCGTCTCCCCGATTGACGCCCAGGTCTAGCACCCGTGCCCCTTCGGGCAGGTGAACCCGGCCGAGCGCCTCCAGCCAGGGACACAGGAAGCCCGCGTCCTCCAGCTTGCGCACGCGGGAGAAGGCGGAGTCCGCGCCGTAACGCTCCTGGGGCGACGTCGCGTCGTCCGGCCCCGAGCCGCCCGCGTGCCAGGGCGCCTCGGGGCCCAGGGGCTCGAAGGTGAGCGAGACGTGCGTGTCGTCCACGCCGCGCGGCGTGAGCAGGCGGCAGGCCAGTCCCTCCGCCAAATCACACCAGCTCCGCAGCGGCCGATGCACCAGCCCGCCCCCCGGCCCCACCCGCTCTCCCGGATAGCAGCCCCGGCCCAGGTCCGGGTCCGGCACCTCGATGCGCACCGCGCCTGCTCCGTCGAGCGTCGCCTTCAGGTGGCGGAGGATGAGGACGAGCGGCTCGTCATGGAAGCGGCGCGGGGGAACGGAGACGTCAGTGGGGCGGGCCATCGCGCCGCGCAGACTACCCCCAAGCCCCAGACCCCAGGTGGACTCCGTGGGAGTCGCCAACGCCGGGCCAATGACAGGCCGACGCACGGCGCTCTCGCCGCAATCCCTCACAACGAGCCGTGTCGAGTCCCGGGCCGTCGAAACACCTCGGGGCCTGTCCACTGTCTGACTTCTCCGCGCCGCCACACGCACTGCCTGTGCTCGACGAAGCGCGCATTGACGACGACAAGGTATTTCAACTAGTTCCTGTAAATATGCGAAAACTGCTTTTGACGAGTCTGACCTTCCTCCTGTCGACGACCACCGCCTGCGGAGGCGCATCCCCCGCGGAGGGCATCGAGGCGGAGGGAGACCTGTCGACGCGGGAGCAGGCGGCCTTCGCCGGGGTGAACGGCGACTACTGCCTGGTGAGCCCCTACAACTGCAAGTTGCAGGTGAACGGTGGCAACCGCGTCCCCACCAATGACCCGGCGGACGACAACTGGGGGCTTTCGACGGGGGTCCCCATCCGGGACGGCAACGGCACCGTGGTGGGGACGAACACGCGCACCAGCGCCGCCTTCAATTATGGGCAGACGCGCACGTTCGCGGGAGAGCTGTATGCGTTCGCGGTCTCCACGTCCAACTCCAGCGCCGGGTGGCTGCCCATCTCCAGCATCCTGGGGCGCACGTCCTTCGAGCAGAAGGTCGGCCATGTCTCGGCGCTCGGCGCGGGGCTGAACAAGCTGGGCTGCTACGCCGTGCGCAACTCGCATGACCCGGTGCTGGAGCTCAAGAAGGTCGTCTACGACAGCGAGGCAACGCACGAGCGCGCTGGGGACTACCTGCCGCTGGTTCGCGCCAACGGTCTGCGCTCGGTCAACCTCATCTTCAACGTCCCGGGCATGGCGCTGGGCGGACCGGCCGTGGACCACTTCCCCGCGGGCACGAAGTTCCAGCGCCTGGACGTGCCCACGGAGTCTGGCATTCCCTCCATCGACATCCCCCTCTGGGTCCAGGACAGCGCCGGCCGCTATCGCCAGCAGTCCGGGGAGATGAAGTTCCTGTATGGCTATGTCATCGCGGCCACCACCGGGACCAAGCGCAACGGGTGGATGGCCTATGACTCGCTCCAGGTCAGCTCCGGCTGTCCTTGAGCCAGTGCCAGCCGGGCCGGCGGCGGGCTTCCGTCAGGAAGACTGTCGCTGGCTCAGCGCGACGCTGCCCAGGATGAGCGCGCCCGCGGCGACCATGGTGAGCGTCACCGGCTCGTCCAGCAGCAGCCACGCCCAGGCCACGCCGAACAGCGGCAGCAGGTACGTGACGGTGACGGCGCGAGGCGCGCCGACGCGCTGGATGAGGCGGTAGTACAGCGCATAACCCATCCCCGTGCAGAGCACGCCGAGCGTCACCGCCGACAGCCAGGACACGCCCCGGATGGGCTGGGTGGGCCAGGAGGCCACGGCGAAAGGCAACGTCAGGAGCGCCGCGAAGCCCAGCGTGGCCGCCGCGACAGCGCCCGCCGGCAGGCCCGTGAGGTGACGGCGCACCAGGTTCGCCGCGACGCCGTACAGGAAGGCCGCGGACACGCCCGCCGCCACCGCGAGGCCCGGGCTGGCTCCGGCGATCTTCCCGCTGGCCAGCACCACCACGCCGGTGAAGCCCATGATGAGCGCCACCGCCCGCCGCCCGCCGATGCGCTCGCCGTAGAAGAGGAAGGCCACCAGCGCGGTGAAGAGCACCGTCATGCTGTTGGCGATGGCGCTGATGCCCGCCGGCGCGCGCTGGGCGGCCCAGGCGAAGAGCGCGAAGGGCACCGCCGCGTTGAGCGCGCCCACCAGCGCCAGCTTCGGCCAGTGCGAGCGGGTGAAGACCGCCCGGTGGCGCACGAGGAACGGCATCAGCACCAGCGACCCCAGCACCAGTCGCACCGAGACGAGCGGAAGCGCCCCGAAGTCCGGCGCGGCGATGCGCATGAACATGAAGGAGGAGCCCCAGATGGCCCCCAGCAACCCCAGCTCCAACGGGGTGAGCCAGGCACCGGACAGGGCGGGAACGGCGGGACGGGCAAGCGTGGAAGAATTCATGGGGCGTTCCATAGGAGGGTGACGGCGAGGCGCGAATCTGGCTCCGGTCACCCTCTTTCTGCGCCCGCGCCCCTCTACCTGCAACCTCATGGTTTTGAGGGCAGCCACAAGTGTGATTTGAGGCTCGCATGCCCCTTCCCACGGCCTGGCTGCCGGCCCTGGCCGCCTTCGAGGCGGCCGCGCGCCACCAGAACTTCGCCCATGCGGCGGAGGAGCTCCACCTGACGGCCAGCGCGGTCAGCCACCATGTGCGCAAGCTGGAGGGACTGCTCGGCGTCACCCTCTTCCAGCGGCATGCGCGCGGCGTGTCCTTGACGATAGAGGGACGTCAGCTCTCCGACGCCGCGCAGAGCGCGCTGGCGGACATCGACGACGTGATGCGAGACCTGGGCGACACCCGGGAAGAGCGCCACCGCGTGCGCATCACCACCATGCTCTCGCTGGCCCACACCTGGCTGCTGCCGCGCCTGCCAGACTTCACCTCGGCCCACCCGCACGTGCGGGTGCGCATCGACACGGAGATGGCGCTGACGAGCTTCGACGAGGGAGGCCCCGACCTGGGCATCCGCTATGGCCTGGGTCATTGGCCGGGGATGACGGCCCACCACCTGATGCCAGACGCCATGTTCCCAGTGGCCTCCCCGGACCTGCCCGGCGTCGAGCACGTGTCGGCCCCGGCGGACATCCAGAAGCTGCCGCTCGTCGGGGACCACGCGCGGCAGTCCTGGCAGGACTGGTTCCGCGCCGCCGAGGTGCACGGCGCGCGCATCGACGTCCGTTACTCGTTCAGCGACACCACCAACGCGCTGCTCGCCGCCGCGCGGGGGCTGGGCGCGGCGCTCGCGCGGGACAAGGTCTCCGAGCCCTTTCTCTCCAACGGAAGCCTCGTCCGACTGCCCGGTCCCTCGCTGCCCACGCGCTACTCCTACTTCGTGGTGTATCCCTCCCACCGCCGGCTCCGGGCAGCGGCGCGGACCTTCGTCGACTGGGTCCTCACGCAGCCGGGCCGCGCGCCTCCGCCGCCGGTCGCCAGGAAGCCACCGACGTTGTAGGAAGACGCCCATGCTCCACCCCATCCTCGACGCGCTCGGCCTGACCGAGCACAACCCTGGCAGCTATCTCGGTCACGGCGAGTGGACCGGCTCCTCCTCCGAGCCGGCCCTGGAGGTCTTCAATCCCTCCAATGGCCAGCGCCTGGCGACCGTGTCGTCCGCGAGCGCGGAGGACCACGAGAAGCTGATGCACGCCGCCGCCCAGGCCTTCGTGGCGTGGCGCGCGCTGCCCGCTCCCCGTCGGGGTGAGGCCATCCGGCTGTGTGGCGAGGCCCTGCGCCGGAACAAGGACGCGCTCGGCTCGCTCGTCGCGCTGGAGATGGGCAAGGTGAAGGCCGAGGGCGACGGCGAGGTGCAGGAGATGATCGACATCGCCGACTTCGCGGTAGGCCAGTCGCGCATGCTCTATGGCCTGACGATGCACTCCGAGCGCCCGGGCCATCGGATGTATGAGCAATGGCATCCCCTGGGCCTGGTCGGCATCATCAGCGCCTTCAACTTCCCCGTGGCCGTCTGGGCCTGGAACGCGTTCATCGCCGCCGTGTGCGGCGACGTGTCCATCTGGAAGCCCTCGCCCAAGACGCCACTGACGGCCATCGCGGCGACGCGCATCTGCAACGACGCGCTGAAGGCCGGCGGCTTCCCGGAGGTCTTCTTCCTGCTCAACGCCTCGGGCACCGAGCGCGCCGAGCGACTGGTGGAGGACCCGCGCGTGGCGCTGGTGAGCTTCACCGGCTCGTCCGCCGTCGGGCGGCAGGTGGGCGTGCGCGTGGCGCAACGACTGGGGCGGAGCCTGCTGGAGCTGGGTGGCAACAACGCCATCATCGTGGACGCCACCGCGAACCTGAAGCTGGCGATTCCCGCCATCGTCTTCGGCGCGGTGGGCACCGCGGGCCAGCGCTGCACCACCACCCGGAGGCTCTTCGTCCACGAGTCCATCCTCGACGACGTGGTGGGCCGACTCGCCGCCGCCTACGCCCAGGTGGAGAAGCGCATCGGCGACCCGCTGGAGCCGGGCACGCTGATGGGTCCCCTCATCGACCGGGCCGCCGTGCAACACTTCGAGGCCACCGTCGCCCAGGCCCGCGCGGCCGGGGCCCGCATCGTCAGCGGGGGCAAGGCGCTGGAGCGCGACGGCCACTTCGTGCAGCCCACGCTCATCACCGGCGTGCAGCCCACGGATGCGTGGGTCCAGGCGGAGACCTTCGCGCCCATCCTCTACGTCATGCCGTTCCGGACGCTGGACGAGGCCATCACCTTCCAGAACGGCGTGCCCCAGGGCCTCTCGTCGTCCGTGTTCACCCGCGACTTCCAGAGCGCGGAGAAGTTCCTGTCCGCCGCCGGCTCCGACTGCGGCATCGCCAACGTCAACATCGGCACCTCCGGCGCGGAGATTGGCGGCGCCTTCGGAGGCGAAAAGGACACCGGCGGAGGCCGCGAGTCCGGCTCCGACGCGTGGAAGGCGTACATGCGGCGGCAGACCAACACGCTGAACTACTCCGACGCGCTGCCCCTGGCGCAGGGCATTCGCTTCGACCTGTGACGGGGTCGTCTCCTATGCTCGCGCGGGGCTCGACACGGCCCACGCGGTTCCACCTCGATACAGCTGACACACAGGGAGATTTGACATGTTCGGGAAGCTCGCCGCAGACGCGCTCGGCCTCAGTGACATCGGCTCCGTCATCACCTCGGCGGACTACGACAAGGTGGACTCCGACGACTATGTGATGCACGAGGACCAGGAGAAGATCTTCTTCCTCATCAAGTCCAAGTCCGACGAGTACTGTTTCACCAACAAGGCGCTCGTCCACCTCGACGGCACCAGCGCCGCGAGCAAGAAGCGCATGCTGCGCCGCTACACGTACAGCGCCAACCCCGTCTCCCACGTCATGCTCGAGACGGCGGGAAACATCGACATGGACGTCGAAATCAAGTTCCGCCTGGGCGCGCGTGACTTCTCCATCGACGTGCACAAGAAGCACCTGGAGCAGGTGAAGGACCTCTACAAGGCCCTGTTCCGCATCTCCGAGCTGATGCACGAGAACGAAGTCTCCCTGAGCCACGCGAAGACGAGCCTGGAGGTCGCCTCCACCACGCTCGGCCGCGGCCAGGCGGGCGCCACGCCCATCGTCGAGTCCTTCAAGGAACTCAACCAGGCCGCCTTCGCCTGGCTCGCTGGAGCGCAGCAGAAGTACTGGGTGAAGGACTTCGGCTTCGTCTTCGAGCGATACATCAAGGCCTGAACCCTCCCACATCCACCGCCGGATGCCTGCTCGTGCATCCGGCGGCCGGGCTCAGCACGCGCGGTCCTCACCCGCTACACCTGTTGTCGCTCTCAAGACGGGCTCTCCCTGCAATCCAGGTGCAGCTGGACTCAATCGACGGGAGGCGCGGACGGGCCGCTCGTATGTCTTCGGGATTCGCTCTACCCTGGAAGTCCTCACCAGGAGCGTTCGCGATTATCACCTCGTCCTCCCAGACCGCCCCCGCTGGCTGGCACGACATTCTCGTGCGTCACCTCGAACCCCTGCTCGGAGGCTTCACCGCCAAGATGGCCATCCACACGGCGGCGTTGCGCGCGCTGAAGCGCCCGCCGGAGCAGGTCACGCTCCAGGAACTCCCGCAACTGCTCGAAGGCCTCAAGCCGATGCTCAACACCTTCATTGGCGCGCTGCACGCCAAGGTCATCCTCGCGGAAATCGCCACCTCGCTGGAGAAGGCGCGATGAGCCCCGCTTTCGCTTCCAGTCGCTCCGCCTCCGTCGCGCCGTGGTTCGGCGCCGTGGTGGTGCTCCAGTTCGCCCACCTCTTCGCCGTCGCGACGGCGGCGCCCGAGCGGCTGGCGTTGGTGCATGACGTCGCGGGCTGGGTGAGCGGACTGCTCGCCGTCGCCGGCACGTTCGCCGCGGCGAGCGCGTTCGTCTCCGGGGACTACCTGCGCAAGGTGTGGGGCGGACTCACGGCGGGGGCAGCCCTGTCCCTGGTCAGCGCGGCGCTGCGCAGCTACTGGCTGCACACGGTGCCGGACGTCGCCTTCACGGCCTCGCCGCTGCTGCCCTACCGCATGGTCGCCGTGGTGTTGGCCAACATCGCCACAACCTACGCGCTGGTCCTCCTGGCGATGACCTACCGGCAGTCGGGCCTCCAGCCTCCGTCCAGCCCTCGCACGAAGGCGCTGTGGGCGGTGACGGCCATCGCCGCGCTGGCGGTGGGCATCCCCTCGCTCGTCACGGAGGTGCGCAACCTCTCCTCCGGCGTCAACTCCGCGCCCTCGGCGGTCATCAGCCTGGCGTCGACGCTGGCGGACATGACGACCATCTTCCTGGTCGCCCCCATCCTGAGCGTCGCGTACATGCTGCGCGGTGGACGGCTCGCCTGGGTGTGGTGGGCCATGGGCCTGTCCGGCGCCACGTGGCTGCTGTACGACGCGCGCGTGTGGCTGGCCCCGCTGCTCCCCGGCGACGCGGCGCATGGCGCGGAGCTGCTGCGCACGCTGCGGACATCCGGACTCGTGCTGCTCGGGCTCGCGGGCTGGCTGCAGCGCTCCGCCCTGGGGCCCCAGAAGGTCGAGGCCCCCGAGGCCTCGCTCAACACCTCCGCCGGGATGTCCTGACGCCGGAAGGGGGCACGGCGCACCGTGCCCCCCCCGGGTTTTCCCAAGGCTACGGCCGGGGACGCGAGCCCACTGAGGGCGCCTCCGGCACCGCGGGCCAGCCGTTGGGCCAGGTGATGGCGTCCACGAGCATGACCCGCGCGGTGTGAGCGCTGTTCCACGCGTGGTAGACCATGTACGTGTCGCCGCCCGGTCCGTTCACCACGGAGTTGTGGCCCGGCCCCACCCAGCCGCCTCCCGTCGTGAGGATGGGCGCGCCCGCCTTGGTGTACGGCCCCAGCGGACTGGTGGCCCGGGCGACTCCCACGGCGTAGGTGCTGTTGTAGTACGCGTTACCACTGTAAAAGAGATAGTAGTAGCCGCCGCGCACGACGACCCAGGGCGCCTCCACCACGCCGCCTTCCCAGGCGAGGTTGTTGGTCATGAGCGTGCGCCGGGTTCCCACGAGCGACAGTCCGTCCGCGGAGAGCGCCTGGCCGTAGAGGGGCGTCGGCTGGCCCACCGCGTTCCCATCCGCCTTCCACACGAGGTACCCCGTCCCGGCGGTGTCCGTGAAGAACGTCGCGTCAATCATCCCCATGCCCGCGTCGTGGATGAGGGGCCGGCCCAGGTCCGTGAACGGCCCGGTGGCGCTGGTGGACGTGGCCGCGCCAATGGACAGCTTTCCGTCCGAATGCCGCGCGGTGAAGTACGCGATGAAGCGTCCGCCCACCCGGTGGATTTCCGGCGCCCAGAAGTCACCGGTCGCCCACGACGGCCGACTCCCGGCGGGGAAGATGGAGCCCGCGCCCGTCCACGTCACCAGGTCCGTGGAGACGCGCAGCGGGAAGGCGCTCGCGGCGCCCCCAGAGGTGCACGCGGCCACGTAGCGAGTGCCGTCATGGATGACGCCCGGGTCCGCGCAGTCCGAGGCGACGACGGGGTTCTGGTACAGGCCGCCGCAGCCCGTGTAGCGCATGGACATGCCGCAGGCATTCGCTCCGCTGAAGTAGGGCCCCCAGCCGTTCGACAGCACGGCGTAGGAGTTGGGGGCCGCATTCACACAAGCCCTGTCCCAGAACACGCGCCCGCCTACGTCGTCGTATTGCGCGGGGTGATTCGCCGGGTGCATCCACGCGGCGCCATAGGTCACTCGCGTGGCACAAGCGCCCGCGCCAGGACAGGTGGTGTCGAGCGCGAGCACACAGGCGTTGTTGCCCGTGAAGTACGGCTTCCAGCCGTTGGAGAGCACGGCGTAGGAGTTGGTGCCCTCGTTGACGCAGACGCCATCCCACGTCACCAGGTCCGCCGCGACGTCTTCATTCCCGGGGTGGCCCGAGGGATGAATCCAGCGGTCTCCGTAGGTGATCCGCGTGCTGCATGCGAGCGCCCCGGTGGCGGTATTCGCGGGCCCCTCTCCCAGCGAGGTCTCCGGACTCTCACTTCCACAGCCCACTGCGAGCAGCGAGGCGACAGCAACGACAGACCACCACGAGGACCGCATCATCGGACGACCTCCGAGCGCAAGGGCCGGCCTCGGCCCCATGCGCCGTGTGCACTGCGTGGGAACAGTCGGTCAGCGGGCCGGGACTTGTGGGCGGGACTCAGCCGGCGGCTTCGGCCTTCTTGTAGCGAAGCTTCTTCAGGGCCTCGAACCGCACCCGGTCTCTCGGGGGCGTCGTCGCCACCAACCCGTCCAGCATCAGCTTCGAGCTTCGGAAGATTTCCTCGACGGCGACCTCGAACGCATCCGCGTTCTGCTTCGACGGCTTGCGAGTCCCGGCGATCTTCCGGACGAACTGCAGGGCCGCCGCGCGAATGTCGTCATCCGTGGCGGGAGGCGAGAAGTTGAACAGGGGCTTGATGTTCCGGCACATGCGCGCAGGGTAGTCCAACTCCCACGGCGACAACCCCCGGCGGACCCTCACCCACGCCTGGCGAGGGACGAAGCGAGGGCTTGAGCATGCCCGTCAACGCTTCGGCTCCAGGGGCCGTGAAAGATTTCCACGAGAGTACGTGTGCCGCCGACGGCCCCCCTTGCGTCACCCTCGCGCGGAGCACGTGCTCGCGTCCCGCCACTTCGAGCCTCAGGCGGAGGTCCCGCGTCACGCAGGTGCGAGCGAGCCTGGCGCGACTATGCCTCCTTGCGAGCGCAGGCCGCGGCGCGGTCGAGGAGCAGCGTCTGTTCGCGCGCGTTGCGAGTGAGCGAGGCGGCGCGCTCGAACTCCTTGCGCGCCTCGTCGAAGCGGCCCAGCTTCCGCAGCAGGTCTCCGCGCACGCTGGGCAGAAGGTGGTAGCTGGCGAGCGAAGGCTCCGCGGTCAGCGTGTCGACGACCGCCAACCCGGCGGCGGGGCCGTACGCCATCGACAGAGCCACCGCGCGGTTCAGCTCGATGACGGGCGACGGCGTGAGCCGCACCAGCACCGCGTACAGCGAGGCGATGCGCGCCCAGTCCGTGTCCTCCGGTTGCCGCGCCCGGGCATGACAGGCGGCGAGCGCGGCCTGCAGCGCATACGGCCCCTGCGCCCCGCCCAGCTTCTCCGCGCGCTCCAGCGCCGCGAGCCCACGGCGGATGAGGAGCTGGTCCCACTGCGCGCGGTTCTGCTCGAGCAGCAGCACGGGTTGACCGTTGGGCCCCACGCGGGCCCGCGAGCGCGACGCCTGGATTTCCATCAGCGCGACCAGGCCGTGGACCTCCGGCTCCTGGGGCGCCAGCTCCGCGAGGATGCGTCCCAGCCGCAGCGCGTCCGCGCACAGCTCCGGCCGCATCCAGTCGTCTCCCCCCGTCGCTGAATACCCCTCGTTGAAGACGAGGTAGATGACCTCCAGCACCGACGACAGGCGGACCGCGAGTTCCTCGCCCCGGGGCAACTCGAAAGGCACCTTCTCCTCGGAGAGCGTGCGCTTGGCCCGGACGATGCGCTGGGCGACGGTGGGGGACGGCACCAGGAAGGCGCGCGCGATTTCCTCCGTCGTCAGGCCCCCGAGCAGCCTCAAGGTGAGCGCGACGCGCGCCTCCGTCGAGAGGATGGGATGGCAGGCGATGAACATGAGGCGCAAGAGGTCGTCGCCCACGTCGTTGTCGAGCGCCGCGTCCAGGTCCGGAGCGCCGTGCGCCTGGTCCGACTCCAACTCGTGGCCCAGCTCCTCGTGCTTGCGCTCCAGGCGCTTGCCCCGACGAAGCTCGTCGATGGCGCGTCGCTTGGCGGTGGCCATCAACCACGCACCCGGGTTGTCCGGGATGCCCGCCGTGGGCCAGCGCTCCAGCGCGGCGACCAGCGCGTCCTGGGCGAGCTCCTCGGCGAGCCCGACGTCGCGCACCATGCGCGTCAGGCCGGCGATGAGCCGAGCGGACTCAATCCTCCAGACCGCTTCGATGGCACGATGATTCTCTGGAACTGTCACGCGGCGGAATAGAGCACCCTCGTCCGCCGATGCAAGGACGGCCCGCGCCCGAGCGCGAAAGCCTCTCAAGGCCGACAGGTGTCCAACGGCCACAGTGTGCCGTGGGTTGCGAGGGGCGCCCACACGGGCTAGCTTTTCGTTGACTTCTGCAACCACGCAGCCGGTCCCGACGCAGCGTACGACGTGGTCTCCATTCCGAATGGGGTGTGGTCCTCGCGCGACTCGTCTCCCTGCTGCGAAGCACTCCCCTTCAGGACAAGTGGGTCCGCCTGAGACTCGTCCAACTCATCGGACGCCTCGACACGGCCAGGCACCATCCATCCTTTCTGCGCGCGGTGCTATTTCAAGCCGCGCGCGACAGGAAGGAGTAGCAGGGCCCTACTCGCCCCGGCTGGCCTTGTCCTCGCGCCACCAGTGACTCATGCGCTCGTGGATCTCCGCCTCATAGCCTTCCTTGCTCGGGCGGTAGAAGACGGAGCGCTCCAGCGGCGGGGGCAGGTAGGTCTGCCCCGGGGCGTAGTGGTCCTTGAAGTCCCAGGGCGGGGTGTAGCCCTTGCCGTGCCCCAGCTCCTTCATCAAGTCCGTGGGCGCGTTGCGCAGCGGCAGCGGTGGCGCCGCGTTGGGGTGCTCCTCCAGCGCGGCGAGCGCGGCGTTCATCGCCGCATAGGCGCGGTTGCTCTTGCGCGCCGTGGCCAGCGTGACGACGGCATGCGCGACGAACAGCCGACCCTCCGGCATGCCCGTGGAGTGGAAGCTCTCCTCGCACGCGCGGACGATGGTGATGGCCTCCGGCATCGCCATGCCCACGTCCTCCACGGCGATGACCTTGAGCCTGCGCCACAGCGACACCACGTCTCCCGTCTGCAGCAGCTTCGCGGCCCAGAAGATGGCGCCCTGCGCGTTGGACCCCCGACAGGATTTCTGGAGCGCGCTCAGCAGGTCGTAGTGCTGGTCTCCATCCTTGTCGTGCCGCGCGAGCCCCGTGCCCACCGCCTCGCGCGCCGTGTCCACGTTGATTTCGCCACCGTCCGCCGTCAGCCCTGCGGCCATCTCCAGCGCGCCCAGCGCCTTGCGCACGTCCCCTGCCCCGCCCCGCGCCAGCAGCGCGAGCGCGTCTTCGCCCACGGTCAGCTTGCGCTTTCCCAGCCCTCGCTTCTCGTCGGTGAGTGCTCGCTGGAGCGCTCCCTGGATGTCCGCGAGCGTGAGGTCCTGGAGTTGGAATACGCGGCACCGGCTGACGAGCGCGGGTCGCACCTCGAAGCTGACGTTCTCCGTCGTCGCGCCCAGCAGGACGAGCAGGCCGCTCTCCACGTGCGGCAGCGCCTGCTCCTGGACGTTCTTCGCCCAGCGGTGGATTTCGTCCACGAAGAGCACCGTCCGGCGCGAGTACTGGTTGCGCGCGCGCTCCGCCTCCGCGACGACTTCGCGGATGCGGGGAATGCCGTCCGACACGGCCGACAGGATGACCAGCTCCGCGTCGACGCTGGAGGCCAGCATGCGCGCCAGCGTCGTCTTGCCCACGCCAGGCGGGCCCCAGAACAGCGAGGAGACAATCTGCTTGCGCTCCATCAACCGGCGCAGCGGACCTCCCGGGCCAAGCAGATGGGACTGTCCGATGAATTCATCGGGCGTGCGTGGACGCATCCGCTCCGCGAGGGGAGCGAAGCGATTCACATCAACGGAAGCAGAGAACAGGTCGGGGCCGGCACTCATCGCACTGCACGCTCCCCTCTCCGACGCGCGGGGTCAACCACCGAGGCACACCCAGAGTGGCGCGCGGTCTTCTCTCACCCATGGTGCGGCGGCGGTCCACTCCCGTCGGATACCGGACAGGGGAAATGGGCCCGGTCCGCTCGAATGAAAAACGCACCGTGCGACTGGCGGGCAAGCGATGGAGAGCGAGCAACGCACCTTCGGTGGCTCGACGACGTGTCACGGGGCTGGCGTAGAGTCGCGGCTCTCAAAAGGAGGGAGCGCGATGTCATTCATGCTGCTGATGATGGAGGCCCCGGGGAAGCGCCAGGCTCGGCCACTCGATGAAGGCCAGGCCGCCTACGCTCGGATGATGGCCTTCCAGGAGAAGCTCCGGACCAATGGCGTGCTCGTGACGGGCGAGGCGCTCAAGTCCGATGACCACGCGGTGCGCATCGAGAACTACGGAGGCAAGCGCACGGTGAGCGACGGCCCGTTCACCGAGTCGAAGGAAATCATCGGCGGCTTCTTCCTCCTCAACTGCAAGACGCGCGAGGAGGCCCTGGAATATGCCCACGCGTGTCCCGCCAGTGAGTGGGGCATCGTCGAGCTGCGGGAAGTCGCCAGCAGCTGTTACGAGTGAGCTGGAGCATCGTCCAGGTCCGTCGTCCCGTCCCGTGAGTCCCCCAGTGTGCCGCCCCGCTCCACGCTGGAGGCTCACGTACGCCCAGCCCCTCGAACCGACCTTTGTCGCTGACGCATCCCGTCAGGGGCTGGCCGTTCTATCCCGCACCGAGGGTGAGTCAGGAATATCTCAGCCCCCAAGAAACCGTGGAAGTGAGTGACCGATAACTCTTTTGTAGGTCATTTGCTGCTGGCCCCCACACCCCCCAGAGGCCTGTCATGAATTTTAAAGTCCCGAGCTTCCGCGATGTGAAGAGCGCGGTCACCAACACCGCCAAGACCGCGAAGGACGCGGTCGTCGACAAGGCGAAGGACGCGAAGGACGCGGTCGTCGACAAGGCGAAGGACGCGAAGAACACGGTCGTCGACACCTCGAAGGACGTGTTCGAGGTGGTGAAGCACAATCCGGTGACGGACAAGCTGAAGCAGGTGCTCCCGGACCCGAAGGACCTGGCGCGCGACGCGCTCCAGACGGGCCTGCGGGTGGCCTACCAAGGCGCGGACAAGCTGCTGCCGAGCGGCGCGACGGACCTGCTGCTGAGTGGCACCGAGAAGGGCATGGACGTGCTTGCCAAGGGCTCCGAGGTGGTGCTGGGCAAGGACTCCGGCGTGACGGACAAGCTCCAGAAGCTGGCGGACGTGGACCTCAACGGCATCAACCGGACCAAGGACCCCGTGACGGGCCAGGAGCTCAAGGCGGACTGGCCGGGCCTGTGGAGCACGTGGCTGCTGGAGGAGAAGCCCAAGGACCTGGGCACCTGGACCAAGGAGGGCGGCGTCGACGTCGTCACCGTGCGCGACAACGCGTACACGGAGGACCTCGCCGGCCGCCCGCACCAGCAGGCCGTGACGGACGCGTTCTTCGAGAAGTTCCCGAACCCGAAAGTGGGCGACACGTTCTCGCCGAACGACGTGAACCACCCGGACTACAACGCGGGGCTCTACAAGTTCACGGGCCCGGGGACGGCCGAGGAAGGCAGCGAGTCCGCGAAGGACGACAAGCAGGGGGCCTATACGTCGCTGGAGTGGTTCATGGGCTCGTACCACACGCAGGTGAAGTGCACCGGCATCGACGAGAAGACGGGCAAGCCGAACCTGGAGTACACGGTGTCGAACAAGGCCCACTTCCAGTCGGGGACCCGCGTGCCGGACAGCTTCCAGAAGGCGGGCCTGCCGGAGTACCTCGTCCCCAATCACGACCGGGGTGAAGGGGTGGGCATCGGTGGGAACTGGCAGCAGCACTACGTCTGGACCGCCAACGGCGTGGAAGCGCCGAAGAAGTAATCGCGACGCCTGACGCGGGATGCCCTCCCGCGTCCAGGGCGGCCAGCGGAGTGCCTGCTCACCTGCTGACTCGGGTTGCCCGGAAGCCGGGCGCCCCCCAGCTTCACTCGCATGAGTCACTCCAGTGTGGCGGATGCGCTCGTCCAGACGCTCATCGACGCGGGTGCCGAGCGCATCTACGGCGTCGTCGGCGACAGCCTCAATCCCATCACCGACGCCGTGCGCCGCAGCCAGGGGAAGCTGCGGTGGGTCCACGTCCGGCACGAAGAGGCCGGGGCCTTCGCCGCCTCCGCCGAGGCCCAGCTCAGCGGCAAGCTCGCGGTGTGCGCGGGAAGCTGCGGACCGGGCCACCTGCACCTCATCAACGGGCTCTATGACGCCCATCGCAGCTACGCCCCGGTGCTCGCGCTCGTCTCTCACATCCCCAGCGAGCAGATTGGCACCTCGTACTTCCAGGAGACGCACCCGGAGCTGCTCTTCCGCGAGTGCAGCCACTTCTGCGAGATGGTGTCCAACCCCAAGCAGGCCCCGCGCCTGTTCCGGCTCGCCGCGCGGACGGCGCTGGCGAAAGGCGGCGTATCCGCCGTGGTGCTTCCCGGAGACATCGCCGCGCTCGACGCGGGCGAGGACGTCCCCTCCAGCTTCTCCACCGCGCTCCCCGTGGTCCGCCCGGCCGACGCGGAGTTGGACCGGCTGGCCGCGCTGCTCAACTCCGCCTCACGGGTGACGGTGTTCTGCGGCAGCGGCTGCAAGGGTGCCCACGCGGAGGTGCTCGCGCTGGCCAAGGCGCTCCAGTCTCCCGTGGGCCACGCGTACCGCGGCAAGGAGTGGGTGGCGTACGACAACCCCTACGACGTGGGCATGACGGGCCTGCTGGGCTACGGCGCGGCGTACGAAGCCATGCACGCGTGTGATGTCCTCCTGCTGCTGGGCACCGACTTCCCCTACGACGCGTTCATGCCCGTGAAGCCCCACATCGCCCAGGTGGACGTGCGGCCAGAGCACCTGGGCCGCCGCTCGCGCCTGGACCTGGGCGTCTGCGGCGACATCCGGGAGACCTTGCGCGCCCTCCTTCCCCGGCTGGAGCAGAAGGAAGACCGGCGCCATCTGGAGGATGCACTGGAGGAGCTGGCCAAGGCGCGGCACAAGCTGGACACCCACGTGCGCAACGTCGGCTCGCACCGCCCCCTGCATCCGGAGTACGTGGCCGCCCTGCTCGACGAGGTGGCGGCCGACAACGCCGTCTTCACCGTGGACACGGGCATGTGCAACGTGTGGTCCGCCCGCTACCTGCGCGCCACCGCCGAGCGGCGCATCATCGGCTCCTTCACGCACGGCTCCATGGCCAACGCGCTGCCTCAGGCCATTGGCGCGCAGCTGCTGTACCCGGACCGGCAGGTCATCTCCATGTCCGGGGACGGCGGCTTCGCCATGCTGATGGGCGACTTCCTCACGCTGGCGCAGTACGACCTGCCCGTGAAGGTCGTCATCTTCAACAACAGCTCGCTCGGCATGGTGAAGCTGGAGATGCAGGTGTCGGGCTACCCGGACACGGAGACGGACCTGGTGAATCCGGACTTCGCGAAGCTGGCGGAGGCCGTGGGCGTCATGGGGCAGCGCGTGGAGGCTCCCGGGGACGTGCGCGGCGCCTTCGAGCGAGCCCTCTCACACCCGGGGCCCGCCCTCGTCGACGTCGTCACGGACCCGCACGCGCTCTCCATGCCGCCCCGGGTCACCGCGAAGCAGGTGGCGGGCTTCGCCCTGGCGATGACCAAGCTCGTCTTCACCGGCGAGGGCGGCGAGGTGCTGGACACGGTGGAGGCGCAGCTCCACCACTGAGGTCCTCACTCGAGGGTGGCCAGGAACTCCGCGCCGTTCGCCTCGCACCAGCGCCGGTAGGTCGCCAGCCGTTCGGCGGAGCCGACGCTCTTGGTGACGCGGCCCTCGGCGTCCAGGTACTCGATGGCGCCGCGCACGGTGATGAGGATGACGACCGGCTCGTCACCGATGGCCATCCAGCTGTCGGTGTTGCCCGCCGGCTCGTAGACGTAGCCACCGGGTCCCACCACGTCGCCGGTGTCGAGCAGCTTGCGCGTCCCGGAGAGGTTGACGGCATGCACCTCGCCCGTGTGTCGGTGGCGGGGAATCAGGGTGCCGGGCTCCAGCCGGAAGATGTACATCCAGCCCGAGCCATCCCGGAAGAAGCGCAGCGGCTTGAAGGAGAGGCCGGGCGGGCCCATGGGAATCCAGGGCATGCGCGCGGGGTCGACGGGGTGTGGTGACGTGAGGGACTGGGCAGCGGGGCTCATGGGGGCTCCAGGGTTCGGTTGAGAAGTGCCGACAGGGTGCCCCCTCCATGGCCCGCCGACAGGTCCAGGTTTGACGAATCTCATTGGGCCAATCTATGGAGGTCCCTGGCATGGACCTTCACGTCGACCTCAAGGACCGCAGGGACCTGGCGGGGCAGATCTACCGGGGCCTGCGGGCGCAGATTCTCGACGGTCGCCTGCGCGGCGGAGAGCGGGTACCGCCCACGCGCGAGCTGGCCCGGCGGCTGGGCGTGTCACGCAACACGGTGAGCGTCGCCTACGAGTGGCTGGGCGCGGAGGGGCTGCTCGCGGGGCGCAGCCGTGCGGGCAGCATCGTCCAGGAGCCACCTCGGGAGCACGCCCCCCGAGGCAGGGCCTCCGCCGGAGTGAAGCTGCGCCCTCGGGCCATCTGGAGCGAGCTGCCCACCCCTCGCCCGCCCGAGCCCCCCGCGCGCCATGACTTCCGCGTCGGCATCCCGGACGCCGCGCTGTTTCCGTTCGAGACCTGGCGCCGATTGATGGCGAGGCAGTTGCGCGCCTCGGCGATGACGGCGGCCTACATGGACCCGTCCGGACAGCCCGAGCTGAGGGAGGCCGTGGCGCGCCACATCGGCGTGTCGCGCGGCGTGCGCGCCGACGCCACGGACGTGCTCATCACCCACGGTGCCCAGCAGGCGCTCGACCTCATCGGGCGCGTCCTGCTGGAGCCCGGAGACTGCGTCGCCGTCGAGGAGCCGGGCTACCCACCCGCGCGCCTCCTGTTCCAGTCGCTGGGAGCGCGCGTCGTGCCCGTTCCCGTCGACGCGGAAGGACTCGATGTGAGCGCACTGCCGGACGACGCGCGCCTCGTCTACGTCACGCCGTCCCACCAGTTTCCGCTCGGCATCGTGATGTCACCGGCGCGAAGACTCGCGCTGCTCGACTGGGCCCGCCAGCGCGACGCGGTGGTCATCGAGGACGACTACGACAGCGAGTTCCGCTTCGGCGGCAGGCCGCTCGAGACGCTCCATGGCCTGGACCGTTCCGGGCGCGTCCTCTACGTCGGCTCGTTCTCCAAGGTGCTGCTGCCCGGGCTGCGCCTGGGATTCCTCGTCGCGCCGCCGTCACTCCGGCGGGAGCTGCGGCTGGCGAAGCAGGTGGCGGACAGCCACAGCCAGCTCCCCGCTCAGGCGGTCCTCGCGCGCTTCATCGACACCGGCCTGCTGGCCCGTCACCTGCGCAAGACGAGGCGCGAGTACGAGCACCGGCACGCGCGACTCACCGAAGGGCTCACGCGCCACTTTGGCTCCGGGCTCCGCCTGCTGCCCTCCGTCGCGGGCCTGCACCTGTGCGCGACCTTCGCGCGGGGTGGCGCTCGGCTGGAGAAGGCGCTCACGGGGCAGGCACGCGCCGCGGGTGTCGGAGTGGAGGCGCTCTCCCCGTACTTCGCCGGCGCGCCAACGCGCCATGGCTGGGTGCTGGGCTACGGCGCGCTCACGGCGGACGGCATCGACGAGGGGCTCCGCCGCCTGCGCGCCAGTGTGGCCGGAGCGCTCTGATCCCCGAGGCTCACCGCGACGGGACGCGAGTCGCGCCCGGCCGTGCCGCTGCGGCACTCTGAGCCAGAGGTCCACCGCGACGCCAAGCGAGTCGCGCCCAGCCCTGCCGCTCCGTGCCGCTGCGGCACTCTGAGCCCGAGGCCCACCGCGACGGGACTCAGCCCCAGACGGTGGGTGGCGGCCCCTGGTCCGGGTTGTTCATCTTCACGATGCAGAAGCGATGGCCCGTGGGCGCCTCCATCACCCACCAGCGCTTCACCCAGCCGATGCGCCGGGCGCCCAGCGCCTCAAGGCGCACGGCCTCCGCGTCCTGGTCGTCCGCCTCGATGTCCAGGTGGATGCGCGAAGGGTGGGAGACCTTCTGCAGCGCGGCGTGCAGCCCCATTGGAGTGTCCTGGAGGCCCACGTATTCGGCTCCACCCTCGACTTCGTGCTCGCCCACCCGGAGGCCCAGCGCCTGGCCCCAGAAGGTGGCGGCGGACCGCATGTCCCCGGTCTCACAATCGATGATGAAGCCCGAGAGTCGGCTGCGATGCGACATGACGCCCTCCTCATGGCGTAAGCCCCTGCAATCTGACGACACCCCGGGCGCGGGGCTAGCCCCATCGAATCCCCTTTCTCCGGGCCCCCTGCCCCCTTGGAATAAGCGCATGAACCCTGGGGTCTTCCTCGCAGCCCTGCTCGCCACGACGCTTACCGCCCTGCCGCCGTGGTGGTTCGCGCGTCGGCGTCCCGGCTACAGCCACCTGCGCCACACCATCAGCGAGCTGGGCGCGTCGGGGGCTCCCGAGGCGAAGCGGGTCGCGTGGCTCGGCTTCGCGCCCGCGGGGCTCGCCGTCATGGGCTTCTCCGCCGTGCTCAATGCGCGGCTCGCGCCGGAGGGAGACGTCATCACCGGGCTCGCGCTGCTGTCACTGCTGGGCGTCAGCTACGTGGGCGCGGCGGTGTTCCCCTGCGACGAGGGCGCGCCGTTCTGGGGCACCTGGAAGAATCAGATGCACAACCTGGTCGCCGGGCTGGGCTACTTCGGCGCGGGCGGCGGCCTCATCGAACTGCAGCGCGTGTTCGAGGACCTGCCCGCGCTGGCGTCGCTCTCCACGCTGACGGGCGCGGTGGGCAAGCTCGTCCTGCTCGGAATGGTCGCGCTGTCCTTCGAGTCTCCCGTGCGCGGACTCATCCAGCGAACGGTGGAGTCGCTCGTGTTCGGATGGATGCTGCTCGTGGGCGCGTGGCTGATGCTCGCCCACTGAGCACGACGCTCGCACCCGAGGGAGGGGCAGGCACGCGACGCAAAGGCCCAGGTGTCCACAGACGCGGGCCACGCCGTCCGCTCCTGGACCTCACGACGTCCGAAAGCCCCAGGGCCCCTGCCCAACGCCGTCGGTCATCACCAGTTCCCATGGTGATTGACGGGCAGAGCAATGGGGGGCGTCTATGTCGGAAGTGGTGGACGAGGGATTGCCGCAAGTCCAACCGGGCACACTGTCCTCTCGCCTGCCAGGTTTCCACCGCCGCACCGTGGATGAGCGCTGGCGGGAACTGGCATTGCGCGGAGATGTCTCACCGGAGGAGCTGCAGGTGCTCAGGGCGCTGGGCGCGCCGACCTTCGACGTCGTCAACCAGATGATCGAAAACGCGGTGGGCGTGTTCGCCCTGCCGCTGGGCCTGGGGCTGAACCTCACCGTCAACGGGCGCGACCACCTGGTGCCCATGGCCGTGGAGGAGCCGTCCGTCGTCGCCGCGGTGTCCTTCGCCGCGAAGGTGGTGCGTGAGGCCGGTGGGTTCACCGCCGACGCGGACGCCTCGATGATGATTGGCCAGGTGCAGCTCACCCGCTACGGCACGCCCGAGGTCGCTCGCTCGCGGCTGCTGGCGGGGCGGGAGCACCTGCTCGCCCTCGCCAACAGCTTCCACCCCGCGCTCGAGCGGCGAGGCGGTGGCGCGCGCGACGTGCAGGTGCGCATCCTCCCCGCGCCCGAAGGGCCCCAGGGCGAGCCGCTCTTCATCGTCCACCTGCTGGTCGACACGAAGGAGGCCATGGGCGCCAACCTCATCAACACCATGGCGGAGGGTGTCGCGCCGCTCATCGAGCAGCTCACCGGCGGCCGCGTCTTCGTGCGCATCCTGTCCAACCTCGCCGACCAGCGACTGGCGCGGGCCTCCTGTCGCATCCCGCTGGCGGCGCTGGCGGACTTCGGCCTGCCGGGTGAGGACATCGCCGAGGGCATCCTCCAGGCGAGCCGCTTCGCGGAGGCGGACCCCTACCGCGCGGCGACACACAACAAGGGCGTGATGAACGGGATTGATGCGGTGGCCATCGCCACGGGCCAGGACTGGCGGGCCATCGAAGCGGGCGCGCATGCCTATGCGTGCCGAGGAGGCCGCTACGGGCCGCTGTCCCGCTGGACGCTGGAGCAGGGCCACCTGGTGGGCCGCATCGAGTTGCCGCTCGCGCTGGGCATGGTGGGCGGACCCATCAAGGTGCACCCCGGCGCGCAGCTCGGGCTCAAGCTCCTGCGCGTCACCAATGTGCGAGAGCTGGCCATGGTGTTCGCGGCGGTGGGGCTGGCGCAGAACTTCGCGGCGGTGCGCGCGCTGGGCTCGGTGGGCATCCAGAAGGGGCACATGGCGCTGCATGCCCGGTGCGTCGCGGTGACAGCGGGCGCGCGCGGCGTGGACGTGGAGAAGGTGGCGCGACTGCTGGTGGAGCGCGGCAGCGTCAAGGTGGATACGGCGCGCGAAATCCTCGCATCGTTCCAGGAAGTCCCCGCGCCATGAGCGACGCGACAGCGTCACCCACCCTGTTCGCCCGGCTCGCCAGCGGTGTGCATCGGCACCGGAGCCGGGTGTTGGGGGGCGCCGTCGTGTTCCTGGCCCTGGCCATCTGGGTGCTACTCCAGGGAGGGCACCTCACCACCGGCACCATCGACGGCATCGAAGCCGCGAAGGCGGAGGCGCTGGCCCGGCCCGCCGCCGCGGGTTCGACGGACCAGACGCTGGCGGTCATCTTCCACCACGACACCTGGACGGTGGACGAGCCACGCTTCACGAAGGCCGTTACGGACGTCCTCGCGCGAGTACAGCGCCTGCCCGAGGTCGAATCGGTGGTGTCACCGGTGGGCGCCCCGCCGGCGTTGCGCGCCCGCTTCGTGTCGCGCACGGGCCACGACCTGCTGGCCCTGGTGCGGCTCAAGGGTGGCGAGCGCGAGGCCACCGCCGCGTTCCCCGCCGTGCGCGCCGCCGTGGAGGACCCGCGCCTCGACACGACGCTGACCGGCAAGGTGGCCTTCCTCGCCGCTCTCAACCAGTTGTTGGAGCATGACCTGCTGCGCGCGGAGCTCATCTCCTTCCCGCTGGCGCTGCTGGTGTTGCTGTGGGTGTTCCGGACGGTGGTGGCCGCCATGCTGCCGCTGGTGGTGGGCGGGCTCGCCGTCCTCTGTGGCGTGGCGGGCGTGCTGCTGCTCTCGCGCGTCACCAACATGGCGCAGTACACGCTCAACGTCGTCTCGCTCATCGGCTTGGGCGTGGCCATCGACTACTCGCTCTTCATCGTGAGCCGCTTCCGAGGCGAGCTCGCGCAAGGACTGACGACGGAGCAGGCGCTGACGCGCACCCTGGACACCGCGGGACGCGCGGTGGCGTTCTCCGGACTGGCCGTCACGGTGGGACTGGCGGGCCTGCTCTTCTTTCGCGGCTCGTACCTGAGCGCCATGGGTCTGGGCGGCGCGCTCGTCGTGGCCTTCGCGGTGCTCTTCGCGCTCACCGTCCTGCCCGCGCTGCTCTCCTGGCTGGGGCCGAGGGTGGACAAGGGACGGCTGCCCTTCGGCCGTTCCACGGGACGCGGTGGCATGTGGCACGCGCTGGCCACGTGGGTGATGAAACATCCCTGGCTCGTGCTGCTGCCCACGCTCGCGCTCCTGTTGGCCATGGGGCTGCCGTTCCGGCGCCTGGAGTTGGCGGCCACGGACATCACCGCGCTGCCTCCCGACACGGAAGCCCGCCAGGGCGCGGAGACGCTGGCCCGGCTGTTCCCACGCGAGGCCGCGACACGGGTGCTGGTGGCGGTGGAGTTTCCATCGGGCGACCCGTTCACACCGCAGCGGGCCTCCGCCCTCTACGACGCGAGCCGACGGTTCGCGTCGCTGCCTGGAGTCGTGGGCGTGGAGAGCGCGGTGGACCTGTCGCCCGGCATGGACAAGGCCGCCTATCAACAGCTGGCCGCCGCGCCCGCGGAGATGTTGCCCCCGGAGTTGCGCGTCGCGCGGGATGCGTACCTCACGGGCAACGTGGCGGTGCTGCAGGTGCTGACGTCCGCGCCCCCCAGCAGTCGTGAGGCGCGGGAGCTGGTCAAGGCGCTGCGCGCGGACCGCTCGGTGGGAGAGGGACGACTGCTCGTGGGCGGGCAGACGGCCACCGACGTGGACGCGACGGCCTTCGTGCGGCATCACACGCCAGCGGCCGTGGGCTTCGTGATGGGGATGACGTGCATCGTCCTCTTCGTGCTCCTGCGCTCGGTGGTGCTGCCCCTGAAGGCCCTGTTGATGAACCTGCTGTCGCTGGCGGGCTCGTTCGGGGCCCTGGTCTGGATCTTCCAGGAGGGGCACCTGCACCAGTTCTTGCGCTTCGAGCCCGGGCCCATCGAACCATCCCTTCCCATCCTGTTGTTCTGCGCCTTGTTCGGCCTGTCCATGGACTACGAGGTGCTTTTGCTCAGCCGCATCCGAGAGGAGTGGCTGCGCACGGGTGACAACACCCACGCGGTCGCGGAGGGGCTGGAGCAGACCGGCGGGCTCATCACCAGCGCGGCGGCCATCATGGTGGCTGTCTTCGCGGCCTTCGCGTTGGCGTCGGTGGTGGTGGTGAAGGCGATGGGGCTGGGCATGGCCATCGCGGTGGCGCTGGATGCGACGCTGGTCCGGGTGCTCATCGTCCCCGCGATGATGCGGCTGATGGGGGACCTGAACTGGTGGGGGCCTGGCCACCATGGGCATCCGCATGCGCGGAGCGAGGGGACGGAGGTGAGGCCATGAACACGCGAGACATGGCGTGGGTCGCGGCGGGAGCGGCGGCGCTGGGTGTGCTGGTCCATGGGCATCGGGGATTGATGGCCGGCCTGCGACGGCGTCCAGCCCCGTCCCCGAGGAAGTTCGAGCCGCCCTCGGTGACAATCATTCGTCCCATCCGGGGACTGGATGTGGAGGCGCGACAGAACGTCCGCGCGCTGCTGGATTTGGACTACCCCGGTGAGTGGGAGGTGCTCTTCGTCTTCGACAGCGAGGAGGACCCGGCGTTCGCCGTCACCCGGGAGGAGCTCGCCACCTACCCGACGGGCGCGAAGCGGGTGGAGCTGCTCGTGGCGGGAGAGCCGCCCCCCGGACTGACGGGAAAACTCAACGCCATGCAGATGGGCGTGGCGCGCGCGCGGGGCACGCTGCTGGCCTTCAGTGATTCGGATACGCGGCCCGCGCCTGGCGTGCTCACGGCGCTGGTGGGCGCGCTGCTGGAGGATGCACTGACGGGCGCGACGTTCGCCCCCATCTACGCGGCGGCGGAGGAGCCCCTCGCGGGTGACGTGGGTTATGGGCTCCTGGTGAATGCCTGGTACGGCTCGTCGGTCGCGCGCGCGGCGGGGCCTGACGGCGCGCTGCCCTTCATCATGGGGCAGTTGATGGTGTTCCGCCGCGAAGCGCTCGAGGCCATCGGCGGCGTGGGATGTGCCGCCGGTCAGTTCGTGGATGACATGTACCTGGGGCGCAAGCTCCACGAGGTCGGGTGGAAGAACCGCGTCATCCATGCGCCCCTGCGCATCGTCACGGGACAACTGGAGCTGCGCGAGTTCCTGCGCATCTTCCGGCGCTGGGTCCTCTTCTCGGAAGCGGGCCTGCCCTGGAACTTCGCGCGCCCCAACTGGATACGCGGGGTGATGGGCTGGCTCGCATGGGGAGGGCTGGCGGCGGCCGTCACGAGACGGGCCTGGGGACATGCGGCCCTGGCGTCACTGCCGATTGGCTTCTCCGTGTGGAGCCAACTGCGGCTCCAGCGGGCCTTCAACGGGCCTCGAATCGCCCCTCGGCACTACTGGGTGCCCGCGGTGCTGCCGTTACTGGGCGCGGGCGTGGCGCTGTCCGCGCGGCTGTCGCGCGAGGTGGACTGGCGAGGCCGGAGCTATCAGTTGGATGCGAAGGCGCGCCTGGGTGACACCCAGCCCGAGCGGGCCAGCGTGTAGACGGGACGGCGGACGCGGCGATGCCACCAGCTCCCCACCTGCTCCACCGTGCTCGCCACGGCATCCCTCAGGGGCGGTCCGACCGAGCGCAGCAACGGCACGGTGGCTCGGAGGCGGCCCCCCTGACGGCGCGACGAGCGCATCGCCACCAGGCCATGGCCGACGACGCACAGGTACTCGCGCGCCATCACCCGCATGCGCGACTCCTCGGAGGCGAGCAGGGCCATGGAGGCGCTGGCGCCCCTCGGGCTGTGCTCCCAGTAGTGCAACAATCCCAGGCGCAACGCGCGCATGCCTTCGTCCTGACCGGCGCAGGCGTCGTAGAGCGCGGAGGCCAGCGCGACACGGGTGCGCTGGGCCGGCCGCCGCTCTCGTGCATAGCGTTCGAGCGCGCGAGGGAGGTCCTCCGGGTGGCGGCGCATCGCCTCCTGGAGCGCGCGCGCATCGTGAAAGCACGAGGCCATGCCGCTGCCGGTGAGGGGATGACAACACGAAGCGGCGTCGCCCACCAGCACGGCGCTCCCCCTCCGCACCGTCTCCGCGAGCCGGTCGTCATTGGACGCCATGCGCGGAGCCAGTGGCCCCCCCAGCGACTGGAGAATCTCCGAGCGCAGCGCGGGGGGCAGCGTGCGCAGCAGCTCCGGCTGGGCCTTCAACGTCGCGGCGGTGCTGCCCAAGGGAAGGTCCACCATCACCCGCGCCACACCGGGCTGGATGGCGTAGGCCAGCGCGTAGACGGAGCCGCCGACGAACTGATGTCCATGGTCGGGGTGGGGCAGACAGGCGCTGTCCACCGTGACGCCCAGCATGGTGGAGATGCGCGTGAAGCGCTCGGCGATGCCCAGCATCCTCCGGACGGGCGACGCGCGTCCGTCCGCGGCCACCAGCAGTCGGGCGCGCACCGTGTGCTCGACACCGTCGTGGGAGAAGCGAAGGCGCACGCCGCGCGCGTCGTTCTGCTCCACGGCCGTCACGCGAGAGTGGGCCTGAAGGGTGACGCCAGGACGCCGGGCCACCGCCTCCAACAGGGGAACGGTGAGCGTGGCGTGCTCCAGCGACACCCCGGTGGCGCCGTGTCCATAGGGAAGGACGACGGTGCGCTCGGGCGCGGAGAAGAGGACCGCGAAGCCTCGCACGGGTTGCGAGGTCCACGCGTCCACGACGTCACCGAAGCCGAGACTGCGCAAGTCACGCACCCCGGTGGGGTGGAGCAGCTCGCCGGAGAGTTGCTTGTGGCGGTCCACGCCCGCGTCGACCAGCAGGACGGACAACCCCAGCTCGGCGAGCGCCGCCGCCACCGCGCACCCCGCGGGGCCGCCCCCCGCAATCACCACGTCGACGTTCCGCACGCACGCCACCCCCATGACGCAACAACTAGTCATGGACACGACATGACGCAGTGGAGGAAGCCATGGTTGCTCTGGAAGAGTCGTTCTGCCGAACGGTGCTACCCCGGGTCTCCCGGACGTTCGCGCTGAACATCCCCTTGCTGCCCGAGCCCCTGGACCTCGCCGTCACGGTGGCCTACCTGCTGTGCCGCATCGCGGACACGCTGGAGGATGAAGCCCGCCTGCCGTTCCAGGAGGCGCTGTTCGAGGAGCTGGCGAGCCTCGTGGAGCTGAAGCCGGGTTGGGAAGGCCGCGCTCAAGCCTTTGCTCGCCGGGCAGGTGCCGCGCTGCGAGCGTCCGCCCCCGAGGCGGAAGTCGAATTGGTCGCGGGGACGTCCACGGTGCTGAAGACCCTGGCCTCGCTCCCCTCCTGGGTCCATCCCCACGTCGCGCGGTGTGTGCGCATCATGACCGACGGGATGAACCAGATTCAGCGGAGGTACGGAGGCGACGGGCCTGTCGTGGGGTTGCCCGACCTCCAGGCGTCCTTCGCTTATTGCTACTGCGTGGCGGGAGTCGTGGGCGAGATGCTGACCGGACTCTTCATCGCTTACTCGCCGCTCGTCACGCCGCCGCATCAGGCCCTGCTCGAACCGAGGGCCACCGCGTTCGGCAGGGCCCTGCAGCTCACCAACATCTTGAAGGACGTGCGCGAGGACCTGGACCACGGAAGGTGCTGGCTGCCGCTGGACCGGATGGCGGCATACGGACTGGAGCCCGCCACGCTCGCGCTGCCGAGCCACCGCGCGCGAGCGATGGCGCTGCACTCGGAGCTGGTGGCGGTGGCGCGCGGCGAGCTGGATGAAGCGCTCGAGTACTCCCTGGCGATTCCGCCCGAGGAGCCCGGCCTCCGGCTGTTCTGTCTCTATCCCCTCTTCTTCGCGGTGCTGACGCTCAACGTGGTGGAGGGAAATCCCGCGGTGTTCGACCCCACGCCGGTGAAGCTCGGTCGGGATGCGGTGCGCACGCTGATGCTGCTCACGCAGGAGCGAGTGGCGTCGGATTCCGCGCTGCGAGCGCTCTACGTGGACTGCTCGCAAGCCGCTCAGGGGGTGGAGGCGGTGAGATGATTCAGCGGGCCCGCGACGTGCTTGCCCGGACCCAGGAGGCGGATGGCTCCTGGAAGGGAGACTACAGCGGGCCTCTCTTCTTGAGCCCGGTGTATGTGGCCGGGCTGTATGTGATGGGACGTGCTCCGGACACGCGCACCCGCGAGGGTTTGCTCGCCTACCTTCGCCATCACCAGAACGCGGACGGAGGCTGGGGACTGGACGTGGAGTCACCGAGCCTCGTCTTCACGACGGTGCTCAACTACGTGACGCTGCGCCTGTTGGGCATCGACGCCGATGACCCGGGCCTCTTGCGCGCGCGGGACTGGTTCCTCCCTCGCGGTGGGCCGCTGGGCAGCGGCTCCTGGGGCAAGTTCATCCTCGCGCTGTTGGGCCTCTACGAATACGACGGGCTTGCCCCCACGCCGCCGGAGCTGTGGTTGCTGCCGCGCGCGCTGCCGTTCCATCCATCGCGGCTGTGGTGCCACTGCCGCATGGTGTACCTGCCCATGGGCTGGCTCTATGGCCGTCGGGCGCGCGCCACGGAGACGCCCCTGCTGGCCGAGCTGCGTCGCGAGCTGTATCCCCTGCCCTATGCGGACGTGGACTGGAAGGCGGCGCGCAACAGGGTGGCCGTCACCGATTCCTACACTCCGCGCAGTGCGTGGCTGCGCGCCGTGAACCGCGTGCTCGGGATTCATGAGCGGTTTCATTCCAGGCGGCTCCGCGCCCGCGCGATGGAGGAGTCACTGGAGTTGATTCGCGGGGAGGACGAGGCCACGCACTCCATCTGCATCGGGCCCATCAACAAGGTGCTCAACGCCGTGGTCTGGCACATCGCCCGCCCCGATGGACCCGAGGTGCGCGCCCACCTGGAGCAACTGCCGGACTACCTCCAGCGCACGAAGGAAGGCGTGACGTTCAATGGCTACAACTCCTCGCAGCTCTGGGACACCGCGTTCGCGGTCCAGGCGCTGGTGGCGTCGGGTGACGCGCAAGCACGGGACACCCTCGCGCGAGCCGCGCGCTTCCTCGAGTCCGAGCAGGTGCTGGGAGACTCGCCTCGCGCCGCGCGCAACTACCGACACCCGAGCCGGGGTGGATGGCCCTTCAGCACCCGCGCCCATGGCTGGCCCATCAGTGACTGCACCGCGGAAGCACTGAAGGCATGTCTGCTGCTGGAGCCGCTGGGGCTCAACCGCGTGCCTCGCGAGCGACTGGCGCAGGCCGTGGAGTTCATCCTCTCGCTCCAGAATCGCGACGGCGGCTGGGCCACCTATGAACGCATGCGAGGCCCTCGCTGGCTGGAGCGGCTCAATCCCTCGGACGTGTTCGCCGGCATCATGGTGGACGCAAGCTACGTGGAGTGCACCTCCGCCTGTGTCCAGGCCCTTATCGCGTGGCGCCGGGCACACCCCTCGGCGCCTGTGGGTCGAGCCATCACACGAGGCGTGGACTTCCTTCGTCGCACGCAGCGGCCGGACGGAAGCTGGGAGGGCGCTTGGGGAGTGTGCTTCAGCTATGGCACGTGGTTCGCGGTGACGGGCCTCGTGGCCGGTGGCGTCCGGGCTGGAGACACCGCGCTGCGCCGGGCGGTCCGCTTCCTCGAAGACCATCAGCGCGAGGACGGCTCCTGGAGTGAGACCGTCCAGAGCTGTCGCGAGCGTCGCTGGGTGGACGGGCCGACGGGACACGCGGTGACGACCTCGTGGGCACTGCTGTCACTCATGGCCGCCGGAGAGGGCGAATCGGAGGCCACTCGCCGGGGAGTGTCGTGGCTGCGCGCGCGACAGGACGGTGACGGCCGATGGCCACCAGAGTCGCGGGCGGGCGTCTTCAATCGCACCTGCGCCATCCACTACGACGCCTATCTGCGCGTCTTCCCGCTGTGGGCGCTGGCCGTGGCGGGACGCGAGGAGCACCACGTTCTCGCGCCCTTCCAGGAGGGCGCCGCGCGCCGCTACCCGGAGACCAGCAGTTTGACTCCGTAGGCCACCTACTCCGCCGACGGCGCTCTCGAGGACTTCCTCGCCCCTCTGGGGTAGAGAGAGGCCACTCGTCGTTAGCGAGTGCTGGCATACTCCAAGGGACCTTGTTGACCTGCCGCAGCCGGGCCAGCCTGAAAGGACGTAGCCATGCGTCTCATCGCCGGCACCGCACTCCTGCTCTTCTTGTCGGCATGCGCCGCATCGGCGCCAGGTCTGAGAGCGCGCGAGCCCTCGAACTCACGGTTCGCCAACCTGCGGCGAGCAGCACAACTGCCGTGGCGTGACGAGGGCCGGTGCGTCGTCCGTGAGGCCTCCCAGCCTTGGTCCGTCCTGGCGGAGCGGTGCTTTCCAGCCCTCGACCATGACCGGATCCGTTTTAACGACCGAGCAGGAAGATGCGCCGTTGCCTCGGCGGGCACGGTTACCTTGGGAGTCGGCCTCTGTATCTTGGCTGCTCCCGAGATTGTCGTTGGCGCGGTGGTCGTCGTTGGTGTCGTGGTGGTGGGCTTTGCCATCAAGGAAGCGCTGGATGCCTACGAACCGCGGGGGAGCAACGCCGAAGAGCCAGAGGCTGGTCCCCAAGCGAAGCCCACGATACAGGACGCCTCCGGGAATCGAACGCCCAAGCCCGAGACATCAGGACAGGATTGGTTTCCCCCTGTGCCGACCGATCCACGGGAGCGACAGCGCCGCCCTGAGTGCAGGCCGATTCCAGGGCCACCACGCGGAGGCAACGAGCCACATGATGTTTGCGCCAACAAGATTCCAGGCAACAGCTTCCCTGGCCTGAATGTACTCATCAACGGCAAGCACTTCGACGCACTCGTCCTCACCACTCGAACGCTGTGGGAGGTCAAGACGGATGATTTCGAGAGACACTCACCTCACTCCCGGAGGTTCTTCGTCAAGATGAAGCTGGCCGAGATGCAGCGAGAGGCACGACTTGCAAAGGAGTGCGGCTATCACTTCCTCGTTGGAGTTCGCAGCGAGGCTCACAAGGCCGAACTGAGGCTGGCGGATCCTTCTCTCAATGTCGTCATCATGGATTGGTGTTGAAATGGCATCCAGGCAGAATGACCTTGCCCTCATCGTCTACGCACCGTCATTCCTGGGCGACAAAGGCCGTGCGCTGGCCATCATCCATGGAATGGAGCGTGCGCTTCCCGGTCTTCGCTTGGAGTGGACAACCTCTGAACAGGAGGACCTCATCGCTGTGCCCAACCGCGACGAGTGGGTCATGGCCAACAGGGCGGATGGCGGCTTTCTGTTCCTGCGCAACGACAACGACAAGCACCCGGTCACGATTGCGGGGTGGGAAAACCCGAACGGGCTTGCGGCGGAAAGCCCGCCACACTTCGAAGTCCATGTAGACCTTCAACTCGACGCTGCTGGTCCCATTGCCGCCACCGACGTCCTGGAGGCCGTAGCAGAGGGCGCACGTGCGCTGTGGGGGCACGCAACACCGTTCAACTCCGGGGTGGAGATCGCCGAGCAGACGAGCCCCACGCAGGAGGGGCCACCACACCCTCCCCGGGGCCTGCCCGCACTCAAGCTCCCCGACATGATTCGCTCGCCTGAGATTCCGCACCGTCTCGGATGGCTGAACTACTGGTCGGCCGCTACCGCCCGAACAATCGGGTTTCCCGACCCGGCCTTGGATGCGGACCTGCTTTTCCGCGCACGACGCACGGCGACGGGCGGGTGGGTCGTGCGGCTCACGGACGCGCCGCTCGACCTCGGCAACCCCGACCACCTGGCCGCGCTCCTGCGGGCCTATGAGCGCTTCCCTGAAATCGGCGGTCGCTCAGTTCCTTGAATGGTTCGTGCCCCAATGCCATGCGAGTCTTCCAATGCTCACGGATGCGGTGTGTGCAGAGCAGGCCCAATCCCCCTGAACCGGTCTGGCCTAGCAAGGAAGTACATTCCGGAGTCCATTTCGACGGACTTGAGGCGCCGCATTCTCGATGCCTACCTGCGCACGAGGCAACCCGGGAAAATATCGCCCGGCGGTTTCGGATAGCGCGTGACTATTAATCGGCTCGTCGGCCACAGGAAGCGTGCACACTCCATCACACTACTGCGTCACTTCCTTCGGCCTCGCTACCAAACACCGGATACGCTGTTGGCCAAGGCGACGCGGCTACTGGAGGCCAGGCTCGACAGCACGACGCTCAAAATTGCGGATGCATATGCAACCAGCACGCAGAATGCCCGGCCGCCTACCTATAGCATGCCCCCCGTGACACTCACCCCGCCCCATCTAGTTCGACGACTCAATCTCGGAGTTCCACAACAGAGCTGAACCGACTCAACGAAGCCGAAGCAAACCCAGGTTCGCCCCCCACCTCCATGCGAACCAATCCCTACACGATGTAGGATCAGAGAATGAATAAGTCTCGGGCGACTCCGCCGCCATGGCGGGTTTACGAAAGACTCGTGGCACTCCTACAGTCCGACAAAGCGTCTGATGAGCTTACGATTGTGCCTAACGCTCATTTGATAGGGACCATCACAGGCATCGAGCGCCAAGTGGACGTCCTTATCGACGCACGCGTTGCGGAGGACATCTCAAGGCGCGTGATCGTTGACGCCAAGTTCCGCAAACGCAAGATCGACATCAAGGACATCGAGTCTTTCGAAGGCATGATGAAGGATTGTCGAGCACAACGGGGTATCTTGGTCTGCGCGAACGGATTCACTCACGCTGCGCTCCGCCGCGCCCAGAAAGCCATCACCATCAGCCTTGTTCCCGCCGAGGCGATCGAAAGTCTCGACATCGAGTCGTGGTATCCATGCCTCGGAAAGTGTGCGATGGAGAACAGAGGCCGAACTGCGGGGTGGGTACTCTACGATCGGCCGCTCGGCTTAGTTCAACGGGATTCGCCATTAACCATCCTAGCCATCGGCAAGTGCGACGGCTGCAATGATTTTCACGTTTGGTGCTGGGACTGTGGGGCACACTTCGCGTTGCGCGGTGAGGAAGCCGAGCATGCCTGTTCCTGCAGACGACTCTGGTTGACGGAACGTGTAGATGAGGGTTTTGACGAGCGTGGCAATCACTTAGAATCAATTCGCCTCCTTCTAGTGGTGCCTGTGGATGCAACTCCCCTGGAGCATGAGACTGCGACTGAGAGCCCTCTCATTTTCGCGCCCGTGGAGGTAGACCGGCGTCCCCTGAACTAACTGGTGCTCTCGTGAAGTGAGCACGGAATGTACGCGGACAGTGAGCAGCAGCGAAGCCCTGAGTTCTCGGCGGAACTCTAATTCTACCCGGTCAATTCGCCGAGCAGTTTCCAGCAGTGCTCCCATCCCTGCAACCGCCTGTGGATGCGGCTGTGAAGCCAGTGGACCACCTCCGGAGGCGGAACGTCGGATGGAATCAACCCTAGACGCACCCTCTCGACGAGAGCTGGGAGTTCCCCGTCTGGTGCAGCCCAGGCGAGGGGAAGTGCGTCCATCCAGCGCCCCTGCTCGAGGAGCTTGTATCGGTGAGCGTCAAGGTAGATGTCGCGTGAGAGGGTTCAGCCGATGCGCTTCATCTCCTGCACGGCCGGGATGAGGCTGGGCGAGGGGCCCAGGCGGACGGAGCCCGCGGGAGTCCAGTTGCGCGTGA
>NZ_JABUMS010000033.1:0-44930 GCF_013336705.1 Myxococcus sp. CA051A
TCTGTCGCCGAGCTGCGCGCCCAGGCACGCGCTTCATTCGTGCGCCTGGGCCACCGCCACGATGTTCTCGCCGCCTTCTTCCTTCACGCGGGTCTGCGCCTTACCGGACTTTCCTGAAGAGGGTTAGAGGCGGTGCTCGCTACTTCTTGTCCGGCGCGACGTGCAGCGTGAGCACCGGACAGGGCGCGCGGGAGACGATCTTCTGCGCCACGCTGCCCAGCAGGAGTCGGGGGAGCCCCCGGCGGCCGTGGGTGCCCATGATGATGAGGTCGAAGCGCTCCTGCTCCGCGAGTTCGAGGATGGTGGAGGCCGCCTCGCCCACCAGCACCCGGTGCTTCAGCGTCACCTGTGGGGGCTCCATCTGCTGGAGGAGGGTCGCCAGTTCCTTGCGCGCCGTGTCCATGGCGACCTGCTCCAGCGAGAGGGCATTCCAGCCCGGCGCGGCCACCAGCAGGTCCGGCGCGACGTATTGAGGGGGCTCCCAGGCGTGGACCACCTCCACGGAGGCGTTGAAGGGCCGCGCCAGGTGCAGGGCGTAGTCGATGATGGTGCGAGAGCCCTCGCTCAAATCGATGGGAACGAGAATGCAGGACGGTGCGGCCATCGGCGGCTCCTCGGTGGTTGGAAAGGCCCCTGCTAGGGGAATGGGGCCGGAAGACGCTCAGTGGAAGTTCCATGCCAGGGCTTGCCCGCCTGCTCGTACCCGTGCGCGCGCAGAGCTTGCGGGGAGGCGAGCGCGCTCCGCGATTCGTGCGCAGGATGGGCACCTGAACGAAGACGAGGTGCCTCTCTCCCATGCGTCCTCCCATTGACCAGGGCACGGTCCTCATCACCGGAGCGTCCGAGGGCATCGGCCGGGAGCTTGCCCGGCTGCTGTCGCGGCGCGTTCGCACGTTGGTCCTCGTGGACCGAGACGTGGCGCGGCTGAAGCCGCTGCGCGAGGAGCTGCTGTCCCTCTATCCCACCCTGGGCGTGCTGCTCGAGCAGTGCGACGTCTGCGAGTCGCGCGACATCGACGCGCTCGTCGCCTCGCTGGAGTCGCACTTCGTCCGGGTGGATGTGCTGGTGAACACCGCCGCCCTGGGGCGCCAGGGCTTGTACGCCGAAGCGCGCTGGGGTGGGCTCGAGGAGCTGCTGCGCGCGAATGTCTGGGTGCCCGCGCTGCTGACCCACCGGTTGCTCGCCCCCATGCTGGAGCGGGGGAGGGGCGGGGTGCTGAACATCGGCTCGGGCGCAGCCCAGCTCTTCCTGCCGGGCTCGACGATGTTCGCCGCCACGCAGCGCTTCCTCGACGGTTTCACGGAGTCGCTGCGGTTGGAGGTGGAGGGGCGCGGCGTGGTCATCACCCGCGTGGCGCCGGGGCCGCTGGGAGACGCGGGCGCCCAGGCCGTGGGCGCGGGCGTGGCGCCCTTCTTCCAGATTTCGCTGGAGCACTGCGCGCGCGTCGCGCTGGCGGCCTTCGAGCGGGGTGAGGCCCTGGTGTATCCAGGCTGGGGCCACCGGTGGGTGATGCGGTTGTTGCCCCTGCTGCCGCGCATGGTGAAGCGGGCCCTGGGACGGCTGGCGCTGCGGGGCGTGCGGCGCGAGGCGTTGGCCGCGCCCGAGGCGCTGCCGGTGGGGCTCGCGTCACCGGTGCTGCTGGCGCGCGAGCCCACTCCGGCATGACGTGACGGACTAGAGGCCGATCTCCGTCAGGCGCGCCTTCACGCGGGTGGCCTTCACGCCGGTGTTGGCCGTGCCGCGGCCGGACGAGTTGCCGCCCAGGCCGATGTGGTGCAGGCCGACAACCTGGTGCGTGGAGGACGAGAACACGGGCGAGCCCGAGGAGCCGCCCAGCGTGTCCGCGTCGTAGGACAGGTCCGTGGTGGAGTAGTTCGCGTTCTTCACCACGCCCGGCGAGGACTTCTTCGTCGGGGCGCAGCCGGACGTCGTGTAGTAGTCGCAGTTCTGGTGCACGACGTAGACGCTCGCGTTGGTGGCGGCGTTGGTGGTGGACACCGTCAGCCAGCCGTACACGTTGCCGGGCAGCTGGCCGTTCGTGGCCGAGCAACGCACCGCCGTCATGTCATCACCGGACCACGTCTTGATGAACGTGGCGCAGTTGTACCAGATGCGATCCGCCGAGGCGACGCCGTCCTCGTAGTTGAAGGACACGCGCGCGCCCACGGCCTGGGACGCGCTGCCGATGCAGTGGTTGTTGGTGATGATGACGTCGGCGGAGACGAGCCACGCCGTGCAGCGGCTGCCCACCGCGGGGATGGACAGGTAGCCCACCGCCTTCGAGCGCGTGCGCTGCGTGCCCGTCAGCGTGGTGGCGCCCACCCAGTTCACCGAGCCGACGATGACCGTGGACTCCTGGGACTGGAGCGGCTCGTTCGCCTCCACATCGGGAACGTCGGGAGCCTGCTCGGTACCGCATGCCGACAGGGCACCCACCAGGAACAACGCACGCATGCTCTTCGCGATCATCGGGGGACTCCTCCACCACGCGCGGGATTGCGCGCCGCGTGGGCCCTGGCACACCCCGTGCCACCGTCATCCACGGGACACGCTCACTCGGGAGTCACTCACTCGCGCGCGCCCAGGTGGTGCGCGCGTGCTCCGGTTTGACGAGAGGCCATGTAAAGGCCCTTCGCGCCCCTCGGGACAAACCTCAGTGATTATCGTGATTTACTTGTTTTTCCGGGAGTGTCGTTTTTGTGGGCAGTCGCGGGGCCCGGTGTCCCGTGCCAGGACAGCGACGGAAAAATCCACGGGCCGCGCTCCGCTCCACGCAGGAGGGGACGCGGCCCGTCGACGAAGCAAGGCGGAGGCCTGGGGCGCTCAGCCGATGATCATGTCCTCTCGCTCCAGGCTGCCTTCGGCGAAGCGGCGCAGGTTGAAGCGGGTGAAGAGTTCGTCGGACTCACCGGTGACCATCCACTTCGCCATCCGCTCGGCGACGGCGGGGGCCATCATGAAGCCGTGGCCGACGAAGCCGGACATCTGGAGGAGGTTGTCCAGGCCGGGGGTGCGGCCGAGGATGGGGTTGTTGTCCGGCGTCACGTCGTAGCAGCCGGCCCACTGGCGCAGCACCTTGACGTGGCCCACGTGGGGCATCTGCTCCATCAGCGCGCGGGCGAAGCGGGACACGAAGCGCAGGGTGCTGCCCATGTTGAGCCCCGCGGGCTCCTTCGGGTCTCCCATTCCGCCCACGATTTCGCCGCGCATGGACTGGCTGAAGTACAGGCCCGAGTCGAGCACGGACACCAGCGGCCCCAGGAAGGGCTTGAGGGGCTCGGTGCTGAGGATTTCGTGGCGGTGCGGCTCGTTGGGGAGCTGCACGTCGACGAGCTTCGCGACCTCGGGGCTCCACGCACCCGACGCGAGGACGACGGTGTCACAGGCGATGTCGCCCCGGTCCGTCTTCACCTTGCGCACCTGTCCCCCGCTGACCTCGAAGCCGGTGACGTCCGTGTACGTCTCCACGCGGACGCCCTTCTTCTTGCAGCCCTGCGCGTAGCCCCACAGGAAGGGCCAGGGGAAGATGACGCCGTCCTCGGGATTGAAGGAGGCCGCCACGCAGCCCTTCATCGTCAGGCCGGGGACGATGTCACGCGCCGCGTCCGGGGTGACGAGCCGCGTGGGCACGCCGTAGCGATTGTGCAGCGTGACGTTGCGCTCCAGCCGCTTGGCCACCGCGTCCGTCCGGGCCAGGAACAGGTAGCCGCCCTGGCGCAGCCAGACGTTGATGCCCAAATCCCGGGCGAAGCCCTTCATCAGGTCGATGGAGCGCTTGGCCAACTCCACCAGCGCCGGAGTGCCCCACTGCATGCGCACGCCGCCGCCGTTGCGGCCGGACGCGCCCGCGCACAGGTAGCCGCGCTCCAGCACGACGACGTCCGTCTCACCCTCGCGCGCCAGGTTGTACGCGAGCGCGAGCCCCATGATGCCGCCGCCGATGATGACCACCTTGGCCTTGGCGGGCAGGGGCCCCTCGGGCCGCAGCGCGCTGGCGAAGGCGTCCACGTCCTGGGGCAGGCCGCCCACGGGAGGTTGGGACTCGTCCACCGGAGCGGAAGCCAAGAGGCGCAGCTCGGTGGGGAACAGGGGAGGGCGCGGCGTGAAGGGCACCACCGCGTCGGGCTTGAGGGCCTTCTCCTTCTCCAGCAGCGCGGCCACCGCCGACAGGCAGCTCTTGCCCTGGCAGATGCCGGTGCCAAAGCCGGTGTAGCGCTTCACCGACTCCACATCGCAATAGCCGCGCGAGACAGCGTGCCGCACGTCATCCGCGGTGACGTCCTCGCACGAGCAGATCATCGACTTGCTCATGACAGTCCTCCCACCAGCGTCTGTGCCGCGCGGCGTCCCGCGGCAGCGGCGTCCTTCGCGCTGCCTCCACCGGTGAGGTCGCCCGCCGCGAAGATGTCCGGGGCCTCGGTGCGTCCATCCGCGTCCGCCTCCACCCGGAACAGCCCGCGTCCGGCGTCGAACGACACCTTCGCGCCGCCCTGTCGCGCCAGCTCGAAGCTGGGGCTCACCGGCACGGACACCAGCACCGCGTCACAGTGCACCTTGCGCCTGCGGCCATCGCGAGGCGTGAAGCTGAACGCGCTCACGGAGCGCATACCGTGGGCCTTGGGCTCGGAGCCTTCCACCGCCAGCGCGTGGGCCCCCGAGGGCGGCGGGCCCTTCAGGTCCACCACCGCGGAGAGCTTCACGCCGCGCTCCTCCAGGAGCCTGGCCAGGCCGTACAGCTCGTCACCCCAGCCCACCAGCGCGGCGACCTTGGGCGCCACGTCGTGTCGGCGCAGCAACAGACTGGCCGCGCGCCCCGCGTAGACGCCGGGCAGGTCGTTGTTCTCGAAAGGCACCATGGGCGGGTGGCCGCCGGGCGTCAGCAGGAAGCGCTCCGCGTAGACCTTCAGGAGCCGCGTGCCCGTGGGCTCCCAGACGCCCACCGCGAGGAAGCGCCCCGCCTCGTCGTCATACAGGCCCAGCACGGTGGCGCGCGTGGTGAGGCTTGCCGGCGCGAGCGTGGCCACGTCCGTGATTTCGGGCGCGTCCCGCTCGGGCGCGCCGTGCGCGAGCCGTCCACCCACGTGGTCTTCGCGCTCGAAGAGGAGGAAGGGGATGCCACGCTCGGTCAGCTCCCGAGCGGCGGCGAGGCCCGCGGCGCCAGCGCCCACTATGGCCACGCGGGTGCGCACCGTGCGCGACTCGGGCGGCGTGGGGGCGGCCTCCTTGGGCAACAGGCCCAGGCCGGCGAGCTGGCGGGCGACCTTGGCCATCACCTGCTCGGCGACGGGCACGCCGGCGAACATCTCGTGGTGGTCCAGGCCCTTGGGAAAGAACCAGTCGATGGTCTCGAACACGTCCACCTTCGCGGAGGGGTACGCGTTCTGCCGCTCCAGCTTCATGCCCTCCCTGGCGGGCGTGCGGCACGTGTAGACGTTGGGCAGGCCATCCACGCGCATCAGGCAGTGCGAGCACGCGGCGGCGAAGCAGTAGGGCCCGCGAGGGCGGTGGTACTTCACGGAGCGGGCAAGCATGGGCTCGCCGGCGGCGACCAGGGAGCACGCCACCGGCTCGCCTTCGATGGCGGGGATGCTCTCGCCCTCGAGGTCCACGGTGATGGCCCTGCCGCGCAACGAGGCGTCTGGGAGGCGTCGCATGGGTGCCGCGCAAAATGGCGTACCCGGACCGGGTGGTCAAAGCCTGTCGAGCCATGACGCACCCCGGTCATGGGGGCCATCCGACAGTCGCGGTGATGGCGCGATGGAACTTCTCTAAGACTGCCGCTGAAACGACACCGGGGACCGTCACGGGCCGTCTGGGCTCGTGGCGATCCCCGGTGGGTGCTCTCGGGAGAGCGGACGGTGCGCTGTCCGCCTCCTTTGACGCGCCGGGCAATCCCCGGCGGCGGTGCGTTAGACCGGCTGCTCGGTGTGCGGGTGGATGGGCTCCGGCATCCCACTGCCACGCGGCCGGTAGCCGAAGCGGGTGCGGATGACCGCGCCCAGGGCGACCAGGACGACCAGGGTGGAGACGATGGCCCCGAGCACGGGGATGGCGCCCACCACCATCAACACCAACAAGCCCAGCGCCAGCACCACCGCCTGCGTCTTGCGACCGCGCATCACCGGCAGCCGTGTGCCCAACTCGCTCGCCACCGCCGCGAAGCCGAGCGCCGCGGCCAGCGGGGCCGCCATCCAGAGCACCAGCGCGGCGGGGATTCCGATGATGGTGATGGCCAGCACCACCGTGAGGGGAATCATCGCCACGACTCCGAAGAGGCCGGTGAGTCCGCTCTGCACCGGACGGGCGCGAATCTCGTCACCCACCTGCTTCATCCGCGCCGGGAAGAACATCTGTCCCAGGAAGCCCAGTCCGAAGAGCACCGCGAAGGTCAGGATGAAGGTGGCCAGCCCGCCCTCGTTGTTGTTGTCGTCGTCGGAGTCTCGCTCCTCGTGCTCGTGGCGCGGGTTGCGTGACTCCTTGAGGCCTTCCTTGAGCTCGCCGGCGACGATGCGGCCGATGTTCGCGCCGCCGAAGGTGTTGATGCTGCCCTCCACGTCCGCGCCGTCCTCGCGCTCCACGTTGCCGCCGAAGGAGGACACGTCGCCTTCCACCTTGGCGCCGGGCTTGAGGACGACGTTGCCGCCGAAGGCGTGCGCGTCTCCCTCCACGTGGCCGTGGATGACCAGGTTGCCGCCGAAGGCGACCGCGTCGTTCTCCACGTGGCCCTTCACGACGAGGTTGCCGCCGTACACCACCGCGCTCTGGACGTTCTGGGCTTCCTTCACCTCGAGCGACTGTCCGCGCGCCACGACATTGCGGCCCCCGGAGCGGCGCGAGCGCTTCAGCTCGTCCCGCGTGCGGTGGATCTGCTCGCGGATCTGATCCCGCACCTCTTCCATCCCCTCCGCGTCGGAGCCGATGCCCTCCTCGGTGTGTCCCGACTCCGTGTCCGTCTCCTGAGCCAGGGGAGCCGGGGGCGCCGGAGGAGCCGCGGGCGTCGCCGCCACGGCGGGCGCGGGAGGAGCGGCGGGGGCGGGCGGAGCGGCGGGGGCAGGCAGCGCGTGGCCCTGCGCGGCGGCCTCCTTCTCATGCGGCGTCATGGGCCGCAGGGTGATGATGGAGCCGTCCTGCTCCATGCGCAGCGAGTAGGCGCGAGAGACGGTGCGCAGCGCCTGGTCGGCGGTGACGTTGCGCAGGTGCACCTCGGCGGGGACATCCAGGTCGCCGGTGACGACCAGGTTGAGGCCGCCCTTGTCGGCGATGGTCTTCAGCGCGTCGCGCAGGCTGCCACGGAAGCTGACGTCGATGCTCCTGGCGGCCGGCGCGGACGCCGCGCTGGGGGCCGGGGCGGACTCGGCGAGCGCGAGGGGGGCGCCCATGAGCAACGCGGGGAGAAGGAATCGAGGGGAGATCTTCATGGGTCGCTCAGGCTTCCGAGGGGGTGGGGGCGCTGCCTGCGAGCCGCTTGAGGCCTGCCAGGGACGTGAGGAGGAGGAAGGCGAGGATGGCCGCCACGGCCAGACCCTCGGTGGACCACAGCGCGCGGGCGCCACTCAGCACGCCCTCGGCGAACAGCCGTCCCTCCACGAGGAAGGACGCGACGCCCGTTCCCAGCCGACCGAGCGCCTGGTCGCTCATCACCAGGTAACCCAGCCCACCGAGCAGCGAGGTCATGAGGATGGCGAGCCCGGACCACACCTCGCGACGCTGCGGCACGGGCTCGGCCGCGACCCTCGCCATGACGCTGGCGACCAGGGTGGGTGGCGGAAGGGGGTCCGCCAGTCGGTACAGGTCCTGCTCCATCAGCCGGTGTTCTTCGAGGACGGCGGAGCACGCTTCACAGTCGGCGGCGTGGTCCAGCGCGGGGCCTTCTCCTTCTTCCAGCTCCGCGAAGAGGACCTCGAGGTCGGGACAAAGATGCGCGCTCATCGGGTGGCCTCCTCGGTGGTCATCTTCTTGCGCAGCTTCTCTCGGGCCCTGAAGAGGCGGGCCATGATGGTGCCAGGGGCGCACCCGAGGATCTGCGCGATCTCCTTCGTCGTGCGCTTCTGGACGTAGTAGAGCGCGAGGACTTCACGGTCGTCGACGGAGAGGGTGGCCATGGCGTCCTCGAGCGACTGCCGCTCCTCGCGGGCGATGGCGCCTTCCTCCTGCGACGCCTCGCCGCTGGGGAGGACCTCCTTCATGGGCTCCAGCTCCTCGGTGCGCACCTTGGTGCGGCGCCGGAGCAGGTCCAGGCAGAGGTTGCGGGTGATGGCCAGCACCCACAAGTCGAAGGGGCGCGCGTCGTCGTACCGGTGAAGGTTCTGGTACGCGCGCAGCAAGGCCTCCTGGGACACCTCGGCGGCCTCCGCCTCGCTCTGCAGGAGCCGGAGGGCCAGGCCGTACACCTGGCGCTGGACGCTGCGCACCAGGGACTCGAAGGCGGACGGATCTCCCCGGCGGGCCGCCTGCACGTCGGCCTTCCAGGGGAGCGGGACGGCGTCGTCAGCCATCAGCATCCCGATGGCGTGGGCGAGCGTCCCGGGGGCGTCGTCGAGGGCAAGAGCGTTCACGTCCTGGTCTACGACGTGCGCGCTCCCCCATTGCGTTCAAACGGTTCATCCCCGTTGAAGTCTTATTTCTTTCGTGATTTCGGGCGCTTGGCCGCCGTCTCGGCGCGCGCGATTTCCTTGTTCGCCTTGCGCTGGCGGGCCTTCTCGCGGAATCCGAGCGGGGCAGGAGGCGCTTCCTTGGGGGCCTTCGGGGCGTTTGCCTGGTCGGCGAGCGACCGGCCCCTGGAGGGGGACGCCGAGACGTCATCCTCGCTCGAAGCGGACCGGCTCCGGGCGGGTGCCGCCGCCCATTCAGACGGGGAGCGACGGGTCGAGGGCCCTTCATCGCGGGATGACCCACGGCGGGCGGGAGCCTCGCTCCGGGAAGAGGAGGCGCGGCGGGTGGACGCAGGCTCGTCCTCGCGAGCGGCCCCGGCTCCACGGCGAGCGGGAGCCTCGCTCCGGGAGGAGGCGCGGCGGGTCGACGAAGGCTCGTCCTCGCGAGCAGCCCCGGCTCCACGGCGGGCGGGAGCCTCGCTCCGGGAGGAGGACGCACGGCGGCTGGAGGGGAACTCCGTCCGCGGGGAGCGGGCTCGCTCCTCGTCACGGGTCTGCGGGCGGCGTGAAGACGTGGCGCCAGGCCGCTCCGAGCCTCGCTCACCGTCGCGGACGGGAGGACCGCGGCGGCTGGACGGCGCGCCCTCGGCTTGACTCTCCTCGATGATGCGCGCGGTGCGCTCGCGCTGGGCGCGAATGTCGTCGGCGGTCTCTTCAGTGTACGCGAAGTGGAACAGGCGCTTGACGACGAGGGTGGCGTACGCGCCCGGCGGCAGGGTGAAGGCGACGTTGACCTTGATGTCCCCGCGGTTGATCTCATCCGGCTGGGTGCGGCCGACGACGAGCTTGTGCGGGAAGGAGAGCAGGGGCCGCTCCTCGTGCTTGAAGTAGAGCAGGCGCTCGGCGTCGGGGATGCGCAGGTCCGCCAGCGTCAGCTTCTCCCGGCTCAGCACCCAGTGGACGGCCTCTTCCACCTTGGGGTCCTTGAAGGTGGTGTCGGGGGCGAGCAGGGGGAAGGTGGCCTCGCGCAGCACGCGCAGCGTGTTCGCGTCCGCGTCGCGGTGGAACAGCAGCGTGCCGGCCTGGTAGCGCATGGGGAACAGCGACTCGCGCGGCAGCATCAACTGGAGGTAGCGCCGCACGCCCTCGTTCCAGAGGAAGCTCTGGAAGGTGAACAGCTGCATCGCCCGGTAGTCCGAGTCGATCTGCAGGAAGGCCTTCATGAAGTCCTTGGGGTGGTCCCTCAAGGAGCGCAGCACGCGGTGGTACTTCCGGGTGCCCTCGAAGGGGACGCGCGCGTCCCACTGGCCCCAATTGTCGCGCCAGAAGGCCTTCACCTTGGCGTCCTCGGTGAAATCCAGCTCCGAGGGCTTGGCCAGGAAGTTGTGCAGCGCGGCCTCGAAGTCGCCCCGGATGAGGTCCTTGGCGATGAAGCCCTGGCCGTGCTTGAGCGAGCCGAAGCGCTGGCTGTCGAAGTAGTTGACCACGCCCAGGCGGTTGACCTCGGCGGCGGCCGAGTTGAGGGGGCCCACGGACTCCGGGCCCAGCGCTCGCACCGTGACGGAGAAGCGGTTGGAGGTGATGTTGGCCGAGGACAGGGCCTTGTTCGTCCGGCCCAGGAACTTCAGGCGCAGGTCGGGCTCCTGCATGTCCACGTCGGCGCCGTCCACCGCGATGATCTGCTCGGTGCGCCCCTGCTTGTCCTTCAGACCGCAATAGCTGATGGCGCCCGGCTTCAGGCCGAACGCGTCCCGCAGGCGGGTGACGGCGTCGAACGTGGACAGCTTCTGCTTGTCCATCAGGTAGACGCGGAAACGCCCTCCATCGACTTCATCGAAGCGGTATGATTCCTTGACGCTGAAGTCTTCGGGCTTCTGTTTGATTCTCACGGGCCCCCCTTACCAGTGTGGGACCCAGGAGAGAAGCGGGGCGGAGGGGCGGCTGGGGGGTGGACTCCCCCGGGTGACGCGCCGTCCCAGGAACTGGACGCTGACCAGCCGTGCAGCCCTTCGGAGGCCCTTCGGGTCGGACAGCCGCACCAGACGTTCCCTGTGAGGGAGAGGCTCTGGTAGTGTCCGCGCCGGTGAGGATTCGCGCGTGAGCCAGGTTCCCGCCCCATTCGCTCCGAAATCCGGGCAGCTTCGCGGCCCCCGGCTGACCGGGCGCTTCGCGGACGGCACTCTGGGGGAATTTCCCCTGGGGCCGCTGACGTCGCTCGGCCGCCATCCGTCCAACACGTTGCGCCTGGTCGACCGGGAGGTCTCCAAGGAGCACGCGACGATTGAGCGGCAGGGCAAGGACTTCGTCCTGAAGGACCTGGGGTCCTCGAACGGGACGTTCGTCAACGGCAAGCGGGTGAAGGAGCTGCGGCTGAAGGACGGGGACGAGATAGCCCTGGGCTCCTCGCGCCTCATCTTCCACAGCGGCGAGCCGGCGGTGAACCACACCGCGCCCACCGCGCCGGGCGTGACGGTGGTGGCCCAGTCGGTGTCCATGCCCGCCTTCCTGGCGCAGATGGACCAGGTGCCTCAGAACTTCCGTCCGGTGGAGCTGATGACGGACGTGGAGGCGCTGCGCCGCGACTACGAGAAGCTGCGCATCGCCCACGAGTTCCACCGGCAGGTGGGCCTGCAGGGCAGCCAGACGGCCCTGTTCGAGCAGATCCTCAAGGTCGCCTTCCAGCTCCTCGCCGCGGACCACGGCGTCATCCTGAAGGTCGCCGGGGACGGGGAGTTCATCCCGGCGGCGGTGCATCACCGCACGGGCAAGCCCGTCAACGTGATGCTCTCCGACACCGTGCTGAAGCGGGTGGTGGAGACGGGCAAGGCGGTGCTGACGGCGGACGCCATCATCGACGAGCGCTTCTCCGCGGCGGAGAGCATCGTCGCGCAGGGCATCCGTTCAGCCATGGCGGTGCCGCTGATGGTGAACACGAAGATCCAGGCGGTGCTCTTCCTGGACAGCCGGCAGCAGATCAACGCCTTCTCGGAGAAGGACCTGAACATCCTCTCCGGCATCGCCTCCCAGGCGAGCATCGCGCTGGAGAACTCGGCGCTGGGCGAGCAGATCCGCGCGGAGGCGGTGACGCGCGCGGAGCTCAGTCGCTTCCTGTCCAAGGCGGTGGCGGACGCGGTGATCTCCGGCGAGACGGAGGACTTGAGACAGAGCCGGCTGGCGGAAGTCAGCTGCCTGTTCGCGGACATCCGGGGCTTCACCACCATCTCCGAGAACGAGTCGCCCCAGGAAGTGGTGTCCATGCTGAACAGCTTCTTCTCGGCGATGGCGGACGTGGTGTTCCGCTACGAGGGGAACCTGGACAAGTTCATTGGCGACTGCGTCATGGCGGTGTGGGGTCCGCCGCTCTCGCATCCGGACGACGCGGCGCGGGCGCTGCGGGCGGCGCTGGAGATGCAGGACGCGGTGGAGGAGATCAACCGTCAGCGCGTCGCGATGGGGAAGGCGCCCATCGAGGTGGGCATCGGCATCAACACCGGTCAGGCCGTCGTGGGCTACATGGGCAGCGCGGAGCGGCATGAGTTCACTGCCATCGGGGACACGGTGAACACGGCTTCTCGACTGTGCGGCATGGCGAAGAGTGGCGAGGTGCTCGCGTCGGAGTCGACGGTCCGCAAGTCCGGGCCTGGCTTCGACGTGGAGGAGCTGAAGGCGCTGCAGGTGAAGGGCAAGGAGAAGGCCGTTCCCACGTATCGTGTCCACGGCGTGGAACACACGACCGCTGCTTCCCCGCGCCGCGCATGACGACGACCCAGGAGTGTCCCAACTGCGGGATCCAGCACGATACCCGGGTCTATGTCAGTGGGCAGAAGGTGGCGTGCCGCTGTGGCATCCGCTTCGAGGTGCGGCGTCAGGACGCGAGCGGCGCTCGCGCGACGTCCCACATCACCGTTGCCCCGCACCGCGCGCAGGGGGCTCCGGAAAACACCCGCGACACCGTGGTGCCGGGGCTTGGCCCCGACGAGCGCGCCCCCCGGAGCACGCCGAGCTACGCGAACGGCGGGGCCCTCCGGGACGCCTCGCTGCTGGAGGAGCGCGAGCCCCCGCGTGACGAGCCCGGCTCGGTCCACGGGCGCGTGACGCTGGTGGGCGGAACGGCGGCGAGCAGGGGCCCGCTGGCGAGTGGCATCGAGGTGCTGGGCGTGAATTCCGGCGCGGCGCCCTCGTCGAGCACGGGTGCTTCCCCGAGCGACATGGCGCTTCCCGGGGTCCCACTTCCGGGCGCGGACGTGGTCCCTCCCCTCAATGCCAGCATCGGGCCGAGCGGTGTGGCCATGCCGTCCGCCACACCGGGCCTGGAGGTTCCCGTGGGTGCGACGGTGGTTCGCTCGTCGACGCCGACGGGCCGTGGCAACGCGGACTCCGACTTGAACGTCCACGAGGTGGACACCTTCGTGGCGGCGTCGCGGGTGGCGCTGCCGGGGTTCGAGCTGCTGGAGTTGCTCGGTCGCGGCGGCATGGGCGAGGTGTGGCTCGCGCGGCAGACGTCGCTGGGGCGCACGGTGGCGGTGAAGCTGTTGCCGCCGAAGCTGGCGAAGGACCCGGAGTTCGTGGCGCGGTTCGAGAAGGAGGCCACCGCGCTGGCCGCCCTCAACCACCCGAACATCGTGCAGATCATCGACCGGGGCGTCGCGGGCGAGCACTACTACTTCGTCATGGAGTTCGTGGAGGGGCGCTCGCTGAGAGAGGCCATCTCCGCTGGCGCGCTGTCGCCGCAGCAGAGCCTGAGGCTGATGCTCCAGGTGGCGCGCGCCGTCGAGTGCGCGCACGACAAGGACATCATCCACCGCGACCTCAAGCCGGAGAACATCCTGCTGGACGGGCGGGGCAACGTGAAGGTGGCGGACTTCGGGCTGGCGGGCATCCGTCAGTCGGAGTCCCGGTTGCAGCTCACCGCGACGGCGGTGGCCATGGGCACGCTGAACTACATGGCCCCGGAGCAGCGGCGCGACGCGAAGAACGTGGACGGTCGCGCCGACCTGTTCTCGCTGGGAGTGGTCCTCTACGAACTGCTCACCGGGGACGTGCCCCTGGGGCGCTTCAAGCTGCCGTCCCAGCGCGTGGCGGGGTTGGATTCGCGCGTGGACCTGGTGGTGGAGCGCCTGCTGGAGACGGACCCGGAAGCCCGCTACGAAAAGGCGGGGGAGTTGTGCGCGGCGCTGGAGACGATGATCTCCACCTCGTCCGCGCCGGGCCTGATGACGGGCATCCAGCCGGCACGCCAACTGGCGACCGCGCGCGCCCCGACGACGAGCCAGATTACCCGTCGCCTGCGCATGGGCTGGCGCCAGGTGCGCAGCGGGCTGTCCATCGTGGGCGGGCTCGCGGTGATTGGCCTGGCGGCACGGGTGTTCATGGACGCGTCGGGCCAGAATGGTTCCGAGCGGACCTCCTCCGAGCAGGGCAGGAAGGTGCGCACGCCCACCCGGCCGTTTCCGCCGAACACGTACGGCGAGGCCTTCACCTCGTCGAGCGTGGCGTTGGCCCAGAAGCCCGGCGGGGAGACCCGGTTCGGCGTTACCTTCGAGGGTCAGGGCACCGAGGAGCTCAACCTCCACAGCGGGCGGTGGGTGATCGAGGAGGGTGAGCTGAGGGCGTGGCAGGGCGGCCTGGATGCCTCGGGACGGCGGCTGGTGCCGCGCGCGTACGTGGCGCACCGGTACTTCGCGGCCGACGACTTCGACGCGCAGGTGTTGATGGACGTCAAGCCGCTCGGGGACGAGTACCCCGAGGAGCCGGACGCCCAGCACTACGGCGAGCTGTCCTTCCGCATCAAGGATCTCCAGGTGTCGGCCTTCGCCATTCCGGGCGTGGGGATGCGCCTGGCGTGGCGCTACTTCACCGAGGATGGCCACGAGATGGTGGGCAACAGCGCGCAGGACACGGACGGGCTCGTCGAGGACGAGATGCCGCTGCCCGCGACAGGGCCCTACTTCGTGCGACTGAAGCTGAGCCCGAAGGCGGAAGGCGTCGTGCTCGCCGAGGGCTTTCTCGGCAGGCAGCGCTTCGCCCGGAAGCTGCTTCCGGGCCTGAAGAACCGCGTCGGCAAGGTGGCGGTGGGGTGCCGCAACCTGGCCTGCACCTTTGACGACCTGTCGGTGAAGGGACAGTTGAAGGAGCGTCCTCCCCGCCAGGCGGTCGCGGGCCAGGAGCAGTAGTTCCTCCAGAGCCGGCTCCGCCCCGCGCGCCGGTCTCCTGTTTCCGACACTCCTCGCGCATCGCGCCTCGCCTCGGGCCCTTGCGGAGCGGGCAAGTGTTCTCCTGCCGAGGGCTGTCCTCGGGGAGACGGGTTCTCGCCCTGGACGACCTTGCGCGGGCTTCGCGGGCGTCCCACTTTCTTCCGGTGTTCGGGGCCCTGGGGGCTCCGGTCGAGCTGCCGGGGGACGGGATGGAATTCTGGCGCGTCGTGTTGGCGCCCATCTATGCGGCGTTCCTGGCGGCGCTCGTCGTCGCGGCGTTCATGTTTGGACGGCGAGGTGCGCGAGCCCGCATCCCGCGACTTCCACTGGTCTGGTTCGGAATGCTGGCCCTGGGGGCGCTCGCGCTGGTGTTGCGCCTGGGGGAAGGGGATGGGCCGACGCTCCTGTCGGACGAGGCTGTTGGCAAGTCCCTGGCGCTCGCGCTGCTGGTGGTGGCGGCGCTCCTGGCGGTGCGTGGCACGCGGGTGCGCTCGGGCGCGGACCTGCTGCGCGGCACGGTGCCCCAATCGCTGGACGAGGCCGTGGCGACGCTGCGCTCCGGTGAGGCGCCGGGCTGGGGTGTCTACCAGGGCACGCTCGATGCCGAGGAGGTGCTCACGTCACCGGGCGGCGTTCCCTGCGCCTTCTTCGAAGCCGAACTCCGCGAGGTGGCGGCGGATGGTCGGAAGGGCGCGCTCCTGTCGCGAGAGCGGGCCTATTCGCCCACGCTGATGTTGCGAGGCGCACAGGTCCGAGCGCGCGTGAGGTTCTCTCCCGCGTCGTTGATGGCGCCGATGCGGCCTCGTCGCTGTCGGACGCTGTCGGTGACGCCGCCCTCGTCCTGGTACGAAGAGGTGCCCGTGAGTCCGGAGGGGCGCGGGCTGTCGGGCGCGAGCGAGGCCGACGATGAGGCTCGGGCGCTGTCCTGGGAGCGCGTGGGCAGCGCGGGCGACACCTGCTTCGTGGTGGGCGAGCTGCGGCGCGGCGCTCGCGAGGGCACCTACGAGCTGAGGGGTCGGCGTGGCGGGGCGGCGATGGTGGTGCTGGGCTCGGACGCCGACGTCACGCGGGGCACCCTGGCGCGCCTGGCCTGGAGGCACTTCGCGGCGGCCGGAGCGATGTCCATGGCCGCCGCGTTCATGCTGTCGCGCTCGATGTGAGCCGCGCTACGGCGTGGATGGACCCCACGCCGTGGAGAACACGAGCTGCTCCTGGCTGTCGGCGAGCCGCACGGTGAAGGTCCGCTCGATTCCGCCGAGCCCCCGAGGCGTGCTCTTCGCCAGCTCTGCCAGCACCGCGCCGGCCGTGCGCAGGTGGAAGCCCGTGTTCCACAAGCCCTCCAGGTCGCTGTGCACCGTGCGCAGCTCCTCGCCGCTGCGGCGCTCCTCAATGGAGCGGCGCAGGCGCACCAGGCCGTCCACGAAGCGGCGGCACTTGGCCAGCGTGTTGCGGTTCTTGTCCGTGACTTCGGCGAAGCTGAAGTTGCCACCGGGCGGCTGCCACGTCTTCTCGCGCAGGAGCAGGCCCGCCGCGAGCTGCTTCACCGTGGAGTCCCGCTCGATGAACCACGCGGCGATTTGCGCGGCGCGGGTGGGGGAGAGGTCTCCGGACAGGAAGCTGCCCTTGTTCATCACCTCGGTGAGGTACGACTCCCAGATGGGCGCGTAGACGAGCTTGCGGAACTCCGAGGACACGCGGGCCGTCTGCTCGCTCCACGGCATGGCGCGGGCGAGGGCGCGTGAGAACAGCTTGAGGTCGAACGTCTGGAGCCGGGGCACCAGCTCGCGCAGCATGTCGTCGGACACCTTCAGCTCGACCTGCGTCTGCACGTCCGTCTTGCCCAGGTGGGCCTCGAGCCTCGTCGTGACGCTGGACGCGTCATTGGCGTCCAGCACTCCCCAGACGACGGCGTCGTCCACCGCCTGCTGCAGCTCCTGCTTCGTCAGCTTCTTCTTCTGCCCCCACAGGAGCATGTGCAGGCCGTAACGGAAGTCCGACGCGGCCGGGGCCTGGGCGAAGGACTCCATGTCCGCCCGGAAGTCCACCGCCCAGCGGTTGCGGTGGCCCATCAGCGCGTCCTCGTACGTGCGCTGTCCCAGGAACGCCTGCCGCCGCGCGCCCTGCGTGTTCTCCTGCGACACCCAGGTCTGCTTGAGCGAGCCGCGCGCCTTGAACACCTCGAAGGTGCCCAGGCTCAGCGAGAAGCCCACGGTCTGCTGGAGCGTGAAGGACGCGGTGTTGAGGTAGTTCTTCAGGGTGAACCTGCCCGCGTTCTCCGGCGCGCGCAGCCACGACATCAGGTCCACCAGGTTGCCGAGCACCAGCTGGCCGTGGAAGTTCAGCGCGGTGGCCTCGTCCAGCTCGACTTCGAGCAGCGTGGAGGACTCGGAGATGCGCAGGTATTCGTACTGGAAGGCGGCGCCGATTCGCGCCTTCACCACCTTCTCCAGCGCGCCCTCCACCTTCTGCTTCAGCTCCTCCCACTCCTGCCGCAGGTGGTCCAGGTTGACGAGCTGCGGGTCCAACCCCAGCCGCTCCAGCACGGTGCGCAGCAGCGCCAGGTCCTCCGAGGAGGCCACCTTCTGGAGGGCCTTGTCGATGAGTTCCTCGACCTTGGCCTCGGCCTGTCCGGCGAGCGCGGACAGCACTTCCTTGAGCCGGGCCTGCACCGCCTCGGGGTCCGCGAAGGCCACCTGGATGCCCAGGCCCGCGCCCTGCGTGGCCTCGTGGGATTTCGCCTTGCGCACCGCGAGCTGAAGGCGGCCCGGGCTCGGACGGGAGAAGCTGAGCTGGTAGTCGTCGGTGAGCGAGACGCGCGCGCGCACCAGCGCGACGATGGACGTCTTCAGCTCGATGAGCTCGCTGTTCCGGACGAAGGACAGGTCTCCCAGGTTGGTGGTGAAGAGGTCCGCCCAGCCCAGGTCCAGCCCCGTCTCCAGCATGCCGCGCACCCGCCACGACAGCGCGTCACCCGTCCCCAGCTTCGTCAGGTCCGTCGAATTCACCAGCAGGCGCGGCGAGGCCAGGTCTTCTTTCGCGGCCTCGCGCATGTTGCGCGCCAGCGGATGCGCGCGGTAGTCGCTGAGCGTGGCGGACAGCTCCGTCTTCCCATTGGCGGAGACGAAGGAGTAGCGGCCGGACGCCCCCGCCTTCACGAGGCCGGTGGCCTGATAACGCATCCACCCCTTGTCGCCGCCCAGGAGGAGCTGCGGACGCGGCGAGTCAGAGGGCGGGGCGTTCGCCGCTGCCGCCTCACCGACGATGCCGTTCTCGTCCACGTCGCCGGAGGAGTTGAAGTTGCGGACGGTGGCCTCGGCGCTGGCCTCGAAGGAGAGCGCGAAGTCCCCCAGGTTCAACTTCGGCGGGAGGATGCCCTCGCGCGTGAGGCCCTCCTGCGCCAGGGTCACCCGGATGTCCTGGTCCTGGAGCTTCACGTCCGGAATCTTCTCGGCCAGCTCCGCCGGCAGGTTCGCCAGCGTCTCAATCACCTTCATGTGAAGCCCCCTCGACCTGCATGGAAGTGCCGTCCCAGCATGCTCCAGGTTATCCCGGGAGGCACGTGCTGTCGGCTTCGAGGTGGAGTCCAGGGCTGGCCCGGCTGGCTGCCTGGGCGTGGGAGTGTGAGCCCGCGGGGAGGAAGGTCACACCTCGTCGCCGAGGCCGTATTCCTTGAGCTTCCGGGCCAGGGTGTTGCGGCCAATCTCCAGCACCTTCGCGGCGGCCGTGCGGTTGCCCTTCACCGAGTCCAGGACGCGCAGGATGTGGAGGCGCTCCACCTCCGCGAGTGGCAGCAGGCCGGCCTCGGCCGATGAGGGACTGGCCGTCGCGCGAGCGGGGTCCGCCATCGACTGGGGCGCCGTGCTGGCGGGAGGCAACCGGTCCATGTCGGGCAGGGGCAGGTGCTCCTCGAGGATTTCGCCCTCGCACAGCACCACCGCGCTCTCGATGCAGTTCTCCAGCTCGCGCACGTTGCCGGGCCAGCGGTAGCGCTTGAGTCGCTCCAGCGCGAGCGGGCTGAGTCGGGGCGGAGGCAGCCGGTGACGTCGCGCCACGGCGGCGACGAAGTGCCGGGCCAGTCGCTCGATGTCCTCCGCGCCGCGCTCGCGCAGCGGGGGCAGGACGACCTCGACAACCTTGATGCGGTAGTAGAGGTCCTCGCGGAAGCGCCCCTCCGCCACCATGCGCGCGAGGTCCCTGTGCGTGGCCGCGACGATGCGCACGTCCACCTTGATGGCCTGGGTGCCGCCCACGCGCTCGAACTCGCGGTCCTGGATGACGCGCAGGAGCTTGCCCTGCACGGGGAGGGGCAATTCGCCAATCTCGTCGATGAACACCGTGCCGTTGTCCGCCGCCTCGAACTTGCCGGGCATGCGGTGGTCCGCGCCGGTGTAGGCGCCGCGCTCGTGGCCGAACAGCTCGTTCTCGATGAGCGTCGCGGGCAGCGCGGCGCAGTCCACCTTGACGAAGGGCTTGTCGCGGCGCGGCCCGTTGACGTGGACGGCGCGCGCGAAGAGCTCCTTGCCACTGCCGCTCTCTCCGCGCAGCAGCACGGTGGCGTCGGTGGGCGCGGCCTTGCGCACCAGCCGGTAGATGGCCTGGAGCTGCGGGGACTCGCCGATGATGCGGTTGAAGAAGTAGCCCACCGGGGCGTGCGGCTGGTCCTTCGCGCGCTGGAGCTCCTGGTACAGGCTGGTGCTCTGCAGGGCGGTGCTCACCTGCGAGGCAATCGCGTCGAGCCGCTCGGTGTCCTCCGGGGTGAAGCGATCTCCCCCGCGACGGTTGAGCACCTGGAGCACGCCGTACAGCGCGCCGTCCGCGTCGCGCAGGGGCACCGCCAGCAGGCTGGTGGTGCGGTAGCCCGTCATCCGGTCGATGTCCGCGAAGAAGCGCTGCTCTCCGCGCGGGTCCGGGACGTTGATGGAATGGCCCTCCTGGGCCACGGTGCCCGCGACGCCCTGGCCCAGCTTCACGCGAATCTGCGACACCTCCGGCAGGTGCGCGGCGCGGCTGAACAGCTCCCGGCGCGCGGGGTCCAACAGCCACAAGGTTCCCCGGTCCGCCTGCATGGTGGCGGCGATGCGGTCCATCAACGTCTGGAGGAATGCATCCAGGTCCACCTCTCTGCCGACGAGCGCTCCGAAGGGGAGGAGGACCTGGGTGATGTCCGCGGCAGGGGGCATGGTGGGCAGTGGCGGGAGGATGAAGGCCGACGCGTCACCATAGCATTCGAGTGGCATCGTTCCGCCCGCCTCTCAGGCCGCGCGGCCCAGGACCAGTCGCTGCCCCTCGCGGGCCGGCTCGCACACGGGGAAGAGGGTGCGCGCCTGCTCGGCCATGTCCTCCAGCGTCTCGTCGGTGTGCGCCGGGTCATGGTGGAACAGGCACAGTCGCCGCGCGCCCACCGTCTTCGCCACGTCCGCCGCGTCCATCATCGTCGAGTGGCCCCAGCCCTTCTTCGGGATGCCCTTGCGGCCGTCGTACTCCTCGGGCGTGTACTGCGCGTCCAGGCACAACACGTCCGCGCCCTCGAACAGCCGCGCCACCTCCGGCGTCAGGTCCTCGCGGCACAGCTCCACGTCCGTGGCGTAGATGAACGAGTGCCCATCCGCCTCCACCCGGTACGCCAGGCACCCCTGCGGGTGCGGCACGTCGATGGGCGTCACCTTGAAGGGCCCCACCTCCACCGTCTTGCCGTGCAGCGCGGACAGGAAGTCCATCCGCGAGCGCATGATGCTCAGCGGCACCGGGAAGTGCGGCGGCTGCATCTGCGCCGCCAGCTCCGACTGGAGCGCCTGCGCGCCATTCGCGCCGGGACCGTACATCGTCAGCTCCGTCGTGGGCAGGTACGCGGGCGTGAAGAAGGGGAAGCCCTGCACGTGGTCCCAGTGCAGGTGCGAGAAGAACATCGCGACCTTGTGCGGCGGGCCCTCGCGCATCATCACCTCACCCAACGCCCGGATGCCCGTGCCCGCGTCGAGGATCAGCCGGTGGCCCTGGCTCGTCACCTCCACGCATGCCGTGTTGCCGCCGATGCGCGAACCCGAGACAGCGATGCTCCCCCGAACGCCGTAGAACCGGATATCCATGACGACCTCCTCATTCAATGGAGGGCCTCCGTGAGGACGCCCTGATGCCCCGTGCTTGAGCACGTGGGATGCCATGTCCAAGTGGCTGGAATTATTGACGAGAGGTCTGACGTTGCGGGGCACCGCACCATTCTGGAGCGCCCCTGGATGGTGCGGCCGTACCATTCCGGGGCATCGAGAATTACGGGGAGTTCCGGCTGATGGCCGGGCTGCTGGGGGCCCTGGCGTTCATCGCCCGCGTGGGAGATCCGGTATAGGACGGAGCCATGGCGTTGATTGCGTTCTGCACCATCAAGGGCGGCGTGGGGAAGACGACGCTCTGCGCGCACGTGGCCTCCGCGCTGGCGGACATGGGCAAGCGCGTGCTGCTGTTGGACCTGGATCCCCAGGCGCACGCGTCGCTCGTGCTGGGGCTGGAGAGTCGCGAGGGGCCGTGTGTCGGGGAGGCCCTGGGTGCGCGGCCCAAGTACCGGTTGGACCAGGTGGTGGTGGCGTCACCGAAGCGGCCCACGCTCTTCATCGCGCCGGCGGCGCCTCGCATGGCGGCGATGGAGCGCGAGCTGTTCCAATGGGGACACCGCCTGCAGGCGATTCCGCGCGCATTGAAGACGCTGAGCTGGACACCGGACGTCATCCTCGCGGACACGCCGCCGAGCATCGGCGCGTACACGGAGGCGGTGCTGGGCTTCTCCGACCTCGTCGTGGCGCCGGTGCCCACGGGGGCCTTCGCGCTCCAGGGCCTGGGCGAAATCGAAGCGGCGTGGCGCGACGTGCGTGAGCAGCAGAGCGGCGAGCTGGTGGCGGTGGTGAACCTGTGGGACCGGCGCACCACTGCGACCAACGAGGCGATGGAAGAGGCGCTGAAGGACTCGACGGTGCCGGTGCTGCGCGCGCGGATTCCGCGCTCGGAGTCCATCAATCAAGCGGGGCTGGGCTACGAGGTGGTGTTCGACACGAGCCCCGCGGCGCCGGGTGTCGAGGAACTGCGGGCCCTGGCGCAGGAGCTGGCGAAGCGCGTGGGCCTGCGCTGACTTACGGCGTGGGCACCCGCCCCGGGAGCACGGGACGGGCGCCTTCGCGCGATTCAATCAATCAGAGGTGGTAGTGGCCGGCGGCCTCGGGCTGGTAGGGCACGGCGACGATGCGCAGTCGCTTGGTGCGCCCGCTCGGCAGCGGCCAGGCAATGGACTGCCCCACGGACAGGCCGATGAGGGCGCTGCCGATGGGGGCCAGCACGGAGATGCGACCCTCGTCGCTCTTCGCGTCCCTCGGGTAGACGAGCGTGACCTGCCGCTGCTCGCCGGTCTGCTCATCCTCGAACAGCACGGTGCTGTTCATCGTCACGACGCTGGGAGGAACCGTCTCCGAGGACACCACCTGGGCCCGGGACAGCTCCGAATCAAGCATCTCCACGAGCTCGGCCGTACGGCCCCCTCCATGGTGGTCGATGACCTGGCGCAGACGCTCCAGGTCGGTCTCAGTCACGATGAGGGACTGCTCGCTGGTCATGTCGATGGCTCCCGTGAAAAGTAAAGAATGAGGATAGGGTCAACACCGCGCCAACGGCTGGGCGAAATATCTATTCCCGGCGAGCCCGGAGAGCCATGCGGGGCCTCAGCCGTCGTCGTCCGGGAGCTTCAGGACCCACCACTCGATTCCCTGGGCGCCGTCGTCCGCGAGGAAGTAGACCTGGGGCCCCGCGCGCGTGAAGAAGTAGGGGAGCGCGCCGAGCGGTCCGGGTACCAGCTCCTGTCGTAACCGCGTCCCCGACTCCATGCCGTGGGTCTCCCAGAGCTCCGCGCCATTGACGCCATCGTCCGCATGGAAGAGGGCCGTCGTGCCCACGCCTGTCATCCAGCGGGGCTCCGAGTGGGCCGGGCCCGGGTGGATGTCCTTCACGAGGAAGGCGCTGCCGGGCGTGCCGTCGGTGCGCCACAGCTCGATGCCGTGGGTGCCGTCATCGGCGCTGAAGAGGACGCTTGAGACCAGCGCGCCGAACCACAGGGGATAGGAGCCCTCCGGGCCGGGGTAGACGTCGAAGGCCAGGGTGGTGCCGCTCTCGGTGCCGTCGCTGAGCCAGGGCTCGCGACCCGCCAGGGGGTCCGCCGCAGCGAAGAAGACGCGGTCTCCCGCGACGGTGAAGGTGTCCGCGAATGAACCGCTCGGGCCCGGCCAGATGTCGCGCAGGAGCCGGGTGCCGCTCTCGGTGCCATCACTGACCCAGGGCTCCTCGCCGTGTTCGCCATCGTTGGCGGCGAAGATGAGCCGCGAGCCGAGGGCGGTGAGGGTGTTGGGGAATGAGCCGGTGGGGCCTGGCAGGAGGTCTTTCACCAGATGTGTCCCGGCCTCGGTGCCGTCGCTGATGCCGAGTTCCCATCCGGCGTCAGGGAAGTTCGCGAGGAAGAAGATTCGCGAGCCCACGACGGTGAGGTAGCGCGGCGAGCCGTCCTCGGCGCCAGGGGCCAGGTCCTTGACGAGCGTGGTGCCCGAGGGGGTTCCGTCCGTGCGCCACAGCTCCTCGCCGTGGTTCGCGTCGCGCGCGTTGAAGTACGCGATGCCGTCCAGCACGACCGGGGTTCCGTCGCCCTGGCTGCCCCCCGAGCCGGGTCGGATATCCTTCACCAGCACCGTGCCCTCGGTGGTGCCGTCCGTGCGCCACAGCTCCCGGCCGTGGACGCCATTGTCGGCGAAGAAGAGGACCCATGGGCCGACGACGAAGAAGTCGGAGGGCTCGGAGGATAGAGGGCCCGGGCGCAGGTCCTTGATGAGCACGGTGCCCGCCGGGGTTCCGTCCGTGCGCCATAGCTCCTGGCCGATGCTGCCGTCGTCCGCGTCGAAGTAGAGCGTGTTGCCTCGTGCCGTCCACGCGCGGGTGTTGGCGCTGCCTGGGCCCGGGAAGATGTCCTGGATGAGGCGCGCGGGCGAGGGGCTCGAGTGCAGCGTGTCCTCGTCGTCGCCCGTCCACAGCAGGTGCTTCGCGGCGACTCGGAAGTCGTAGCCCACGTCCCGTGCCCACAGCTCGGCGCCGGTGCCGCGCTCGTTCGCGGTGAAGAACACCCTACGGCCGCTGACCGTGAAGTCGCGCGCGGCGGATGAGAACGCACCGGGGGACAGGTCCTCCAGTCGAGAGGTTCCGCGTCCGGAGCCATTGCTGCTCCAGGGCTCGTGGCCCTTCCCGGGCTCGCGCGCGGAGAAGTACAGCCGTCCCCTTGCTTCACGGAGGAAGGCGAGGGCGGAGCCCTGGGGGCCGGGCACGAGGTCCTTGACGAGCACGGTGCCGTCGGGTGTGCCGTCGCTGCGCCACAACTCGTCACCGTGCTGGGGAGACCAGGCGGAGAAGTAGAGGCGCCCGTCCATCGCGGTGAGTTCGCGGGGGTTGGAGCTGGTGGAGCCCGCGGCGATGTCGCGCACGGGGAAGGTTCCGAGCACGGAGCCATCGCTGCGCCACAGTTCGTCGCCATGGTCGGGGAAGCTGGTGACGAAGAAGAAGAGGTTGCCCGCGGCGCGAGCGCGCAAGGGCCCTTCGAGCGTGGGGAACGGGAGGTCCATGAGCCTCACCGTGCCATTCGGGTTGCCGTTGCTCGTCCAGAGCGCGAGCGCGGGGAGTTCACCGGGAAGGTCGTCGTCGTCCTCGTAGCTGACGAAGAAGAAGAGTCGGCCGTCCACCTGGGTGAGCGCCCTGGGGCGGACGATGACGCCAGGTGGGGCGTCGACTTCCTTCACGGCGACGGTGCCGCTGGTCGTGCCGTCGCTGCGCCAGAGGACCCGGTCGACGAAGAAGTAGAGCCGGCCTTGAGCTGCGACGAGTTGGGAAGGGAAGGCGCCGGATGGACCTTCCGCGATGTCCTTCACCAGCGCGGTGCCTCCCTCGGTGCCATCCGTCCGCCACAGCTCGACGCCGGACTGGCCGTCATGGGCGAAGAAGAAGAGGTGCTCGCCGAGCTGGACGAGGCTCTCGGGATGGGAGCCCAGGGGGCCTGGACGCAAGTCCACGACGAGGCGGGTGTTCGAACTCCGTCCTTCACTGCGCCACAGCTCCTCGCCGTGCTCGCCGTCATGGGCGACGAAGTAGAGCGTGTCTCCCACGGCGGTGAACTCACGCGGCTCCGAGCCGAGGGGCCCAGCGCGGAGGTCCTTGACGAGGAAGGTGCCTCGGTCCGAGCCATCGCTCTTGAAGAGTTCGGTGCCTCGGGAGCGGTCGGTGGCGACGAAGTAGAGGGTGCCGTTGACGTCGGTCAGTTCATGCGGGCCGGAGCTGAGGCGGCCTCCCGCGATGTCGTCCACGGGGTAGGGGGAGTCCAGCACGTCCGGGGTGCCCCCCAGCTTTCCCATCGACAGGGTGTCCGCATCTCCTCCGCCACAGCAGAGCGCGGAGACCAGCAACGTGAGGAGCAGTGACAAAGGCAGGAGCGGCAACGCCATGAGGGACACCGTTCTTCGCGCGACATTTCTCGCGCGAGTGGGCGCCAAAGGTGGCTTGCTCCCGCCTCGTGAAAACCCACCCTGCAGGGACGGGGAATTGAGCGCCCGGGCACATCGCCACGGTCGGTCCGAGGCGACTCATCGGCCGAAGCCGCGTCGAGAAGTGCGCCACGGTGGATGGAACAGTGTCAGCCTGGGGACCACTGTCTGGTCCGGAGGGCCAACATGTTCACGTTCATCGACGGCCTGTCGTCCTTCCTGACGCCGTTCGTTCCTTGTGACTCCGGCTCCTGGCGCTGCGTGAATGGGCCTCGGGAGTGCTGGAGGGCCACCCGTTCCAGCTCTCCGTCAGACATCGAAAGATGCCGACTGAACTGCGTCCCATGGCAGAGGACGTGGCCAACGCGCTGGCCGCTCACGCCATGTCCGCGACAGCACTCGCGCGGAAGCTGGACCGGTCCATCGTCGCGCTCTGGGGCTGCCCGCTCGAACGGCTCGACCAACGCGTCACCGTGGCCGAGCTTGTCGCCGAGGGACTTCAGCTCCAGACGTTCGAGCCCTGACGCTCAGAACGGACTGTCCGCGCCGCGTGTCGGCAACACCGACACGCCGCCGGACAGATACGCGTCGATGGACTTCGCCGCCTCGCGGCCATCGGACAGGGCCCAGACGATGAGGCTCGCGCCCCGGCTGGCATCCCCCGCGCTGTAGACGCCATCCGCCGAGGTCGCGAAGCGCTTGTCCACCTGCACCGTGCCGCGAGGCGAGAGCGCCACGCCCAGGTCGTCCACCAGTCCCGTCGTCTCCGGACCGGTGAAGCCCATCGCCAGGATCAGCAGGTCCACCTCGAGCGTCGTCTCGGAGTCGGGAACCTCCACCAGCCTCGGGCCGCCGCCGACCGCGCGCTGCACCTCCACCTTCACGGCGTGCAGGGCCTCCAGCTTCCCGTCCGTGCCGACCAGTCGCTTCGTCTGCATCGCGAAGCCGCGCTCGCCGCCTTCCTCCTGGCTCGACGACGTGCGGAAGACCACCGGCCACCGGGGCCACGGGTTGTCCAGCGCGCGCACGGAGGGAGGCGAGGGGAACAGCTCGATTTGCTGCACGCTCTTCGCGCCCTGCCGCAGCGCCGTGCCCAGGCAGTCCGAGCCCGTGTCACCACCTCCAAGGATGACCACGCGCTTGCCCGCAGCGTTCAGTCGCTCCTGCTGTTCACCGTGCCCATCCACGAGCCGGTTCTGGTGCTCCAGGTACTCCATGGCCTGCACCACGCCGCTCAGCTCGCGCCCGGGCACCTCCAGCTCACGCGCCCGTCGCGCGCCCATTGCGAGCAAGAGCGCGTCATGTCGCCCGCGCAGTTCACGGAAGCTCACCGAGCCGCCCACGTCCACGCCGGTGCGGAACACCACGCCCTCCGCCTCCATCAGCGCGAGGCGACGGTCCACCACGGACTTCTCCAGCTTGAAGTCCGGAATCCCGTAGCGCAGCAGCCCTCCGGCCTTCGGGTCGCGCTCGTACACGGTGACGCTGTGCCCGGCCGCATTGAGCTGCGCCGCCGCCGCGAGCCCCGCGGGTCCCGAGCCCACCACGCCGACAGTTCGTCCCGTGCGCCGGGTGGGAGGCCGGGGCTTCACCCAGCCCTCCGTGAAGGCGCGCTCGGCGATCTCCTTCTCCATCTGCTCGATGGTCACCGCGTCGCGGTCGATGGCCAGCACGCACGCCGCCTCGCACGGCGCGGGGCACAGCCGGCCCGTCATCTCCGGGAAGCCGTTGGTGCGGGTGAGGATGTCGTACGCCTCGCGCCAGCGGCCCCGGTACACGGCCTCGTTGAAGTCCGGGATGAGGTTCCCGAGCGGACAGCCCTGGTGACAGAAGGGGACGCCACAGTCCATGCAGCGCCCTGCTTGTCGCTTGGCTTCCTCGGGAGCCAGCGGCAGCGCGAACTCCCGATAGTCGCCCAGCCGCTCCTGCTTCTCGCGCTTGTGCGGGTGGACGCGGGCCCACTCCATGAATCCGGTCGGCTTGCCCATGGTTCAGCCCCTCCCGCCGACGACGTGTTGGAGCTGCGCCCCCACCGAGGTCTCCGGTGGCTTCTTCGCCGCGCGTCGCGCCTGCAACACGCGCTTGTAGTCCGTCGGCATCACCTTCACGAACCGGGGCACCATCAACTCCCAGTTGTCGAGCACCCGCCGCGCCAGCGCGCTGTGCGTATGCCGCAGGTGTCGCTCGACCATGCCGTGCACGAGCCAGATCTCCGACTCGTCCACCAGCGACTCCAGCTCCACCATTTCTAGGTTGCACCGCTGTCGGAACGTCGACTCCTTGTCCAACACGTACGCGGTACCGCCGCTCATGCCCGCCGCGAAGTTGCGGCCCGTGGGGCCCAGCACCACCACCACGCCGCCCGTCATGTACTCGCAGCCGTGGTCGCCCACGCCTTCCACCACCGCCTGCGCGCCGCTGTTGCGCACCGCGAAGCGCTCACCCGCGAGTCCTCGCAGGTACACCTCGCCCGCCGTGGCGCCGTAGAGGGCCGTGTTGCCCACCAGCACGTTCTCCTCCGCCACGAAGCGGCTGGACTGGTGCGGGTAGACGATGATGCGTCCGCCCGAGAGGCCCTTGCCCACGTAGTCGTTGGCGTCTCCCTCCAGCTCCAGCGTGACGCCGGAGACCAGGAACGCGCCGAAGCTCTGACCCGCCGAGCCCTTCATCCGCACGTGCAGCCGCCCGTCCGGGAGCCCTCGCGCCCCATACTTCTTGGCGATCTCCCCGGACAGCATGGCGCCCACCGCGCGATGCGTGTTGCTCACCGGCCGCGTCAACAGCATGGCGGGCCCACCGTCGATCACCGCCTTCGCGTCGCGAAGCAGCTCGTGGTCCAGGTGGTCCGACACATCCTTGGAGCGGGGCACCGTGCAGTGACGGGGCTCGCTCTCCGGAGCGGCGGGCGCGGCCAGCAGCGCGGAGAGGTCCACGCGTCGCGCCTTCCAGTGGTCCACCGCCGCGCGCTGGCGCAGCAGGTCCACCCGGCCCACCAGCTCCTCCATGGTCCGAGCCCCCAGCGCCGCCATCTTGCGCCGCAGGTCCTCCGCGATGAGCAGGAAGAAGTTCACCACGTCCTCGGGCTTGCCCTGGAAGCGCTCTCGCAGCGCTCCGTCCTGCGTGGCGATGCCGGCCGAGCACGTGTTGAGGTGGCACTTGCGCAGCATGATGCAGCCCACGGCCACGAGGCTCGCGGTGGCCATGCCGAACTCCTCGGCGCCCAGCAGCGCGGCCACCAGCACGTCGCGCGCGGTGCGCAGGCCGCCGTCCGCCTGCACGCGGATGCGCGAGCGCAGCCCGTTGTGCACCAGCACCTGCTGCGTCTCCGCGAGGCCCAGCTCCCACGGCAGGCCCGCGTGGTGGATGCTCGAAATCGGCGAGGCGCCGGTGCCGCCCTCGTATCCGGAGATGACGACGCAGCCCGCGCCCGCCTTCGCCACGCCCGCGGCGATGGTGCCCACGCCCACCTCGCTCACCAGCTTCACGCTCACCCGTGCCTTCGGGTTGGTGGACTGGAGGTCGTAGATGAGCTGCGCCAGGTCCTCGATGGAATAGATGTCGTGGTGCGGGGGAGGGGAGATGAGCGTCACGCCCGGCGTGGACCAGCGGACCTTGGCGATGCGCTCGTCCACCTTGTGGCCCGGAAGCTGTCCGCCCTCGCCGGGCTTGGCGCCCTGGGCGACCTTGATCTGCAGCTCGTCCGCGTTGACCAGGTACTCGGTGGTGACACCGAAGCGCGCGCTCGCCACCTGCTTGATGGCGCTGCGGCGCAGGTCGCCATGTTCGTCCGGCAGGTAGCGCCGGGACTCCTCGCCGCCCTCGCCGCTGTTGGACCTGCCACCCAGCCGGTTCATCGCGATGGCCAGCGTCTCGTGGGCCTCCGCGCTGATGGAGCCGAAGGACATGGCGCCCGTGACGAAGCGACGCGCCAGCGACAGGGCCGGCTCTACTTCTTCCAGGGGGACGGGACGACAACCCTCGGTCACGACCTCCAGGAGACCGCGCAGGTTACAGTGCTCGTGCGTCTCGTCGTCCGCCAGCCGCGAGTACTCCGCGAACTGCGCCGCGTCGATGCCGCGCACCGCCGCCTGGAGCTTGGCGATTGTCGCCGGATTCCACTTGTGTCGCTCGCCCTGTCGGCGCCAGCGGTACTGGCCGCCCACGGGGACCTGGCCCTCCGCTGTCTCGAAGCCGCGCGCGTGGCGCTCCGCGACCTCTCGTCCCAGCTCGGGCAGACCCACGCCTTCCACTCGGGAGGGCGTACCGGTGAAGTGGCGTTCAATCAGGCCGCGCTGAAGTCCCACCGCTTCGAACAACTGAGAGCCTCGGTAGGACTGGAGCGTGGAGATGCCCATCTTGGACATCACCTTCATCAGTCCTTCCTCCACGGCGTGGATGAAGCGCTCCTGCGCCTTCTCCGCGTCCACCCCCAGCTCGCCCCCGTCCGCCATCGCCCGCACCGTGTCCAGCGCCAGGTACGGATTCACCGCCGCCGCGCCGTAGCTGAAGAGGCAGGCGAAGTGATGCACCTCGCGCGCCTCCGCCGTCTCCAAGAGGAGGCCCGTGTACATGCGGATGCCGTCACGGACCAGGCGCTGGTGCACCGCGGACATGGCCAGCAGGGCGGGGATGGCCGCGTGCGTGACGTCCACGCCCCGGTCGCTCAGGAGCAGGATGCTCGCGCCCGCGTCCACCGCGTCGACCGCCGCCGCGCACAGCTTCTCCACCGCCGCTTCCAGCGCGCCCTCTCCGCCGTCCAGGGGATAGAGCAGCGACAGGCGCTTCGTCTCGAACAGGCCCTCGCCGTGGATGGAGGCCAGCCGCGCGAGCTGCCCGTTGGTGAGGATGGGGCCGGGCAGCGAGAGCCGGTGGCACTGCTCGGGCGTCTCCTCGAAGGTGTTGCTCTCCGGGCCCAGCGCCGTCGCCAGCGTCATCACCAGCGACTCGCGCAGCGGGTCGATGGGCGGGTTCGTCACCTGCGCGAAGAGCTGGTGGAAGTACGAGAAGAGGCTGGGGGCCTGGTCGCTGAGCACCGCCAGCGGCGTGTCCGTGCCCATGGAGCCCACCGGCTCCTTGCCCGTCTCCGCCATGGGGGTGATGACCGAGCGGATGTCCTCCACCGTGTAGCCGAACGCGCCCTGGAGCCGCGTCAGTTCGTCGCCGCGCAGCCGCTCCGGCGCGGCGATGGTGGGCAGGTCGTCGAAGGTGAAGACGTTGCGTTGGAGCCAGCGACGGTAGGGCCAGCGCGTGCTGATGTCGCGCTTCACCTCCTCGTCCTCCAGGATGCGGCCCTCGGTGGTGTCCACCAGCAACATGCGGCCCGGCGTCAGGCGCCCCTTGCGGCGGACCTGCGAGGGAGGCACGTCGATGACGCCCGTCTCCGAGGCGAGGATGATGCGGTCATCCTCCGTGACGAGGTAGCGCGCCGGCCGCAGCCCGTTGCGGTCCAACGTCGCGCCGATGAGCTGCCCGTCCGTGAAGGCGATGGCCGCGGGCCCGTCCCACGGCTCCAAGAGCGCGGAGGAGTACTCGTAGAACGCGCGCTTCTCGTCCGACATCAGCGCGTCGCCCTCCCACGCCTCCGGAATCATCATCATCATCGCGTGGGGCAGGGTGCGGCCGCCCAGGTAGAGCAGCTCCACCATGTTGTCGAACTGCGCGGAGTCGCTCTTGCCCGGGACGATGATGGGCCACAGCGGCTCCAGGCTCCCGCCCAGCCGCGCCGTCTGGAGCAGTCCGCGTCGCGCCGTCATCCAGTTGCGATTGCCACGCAGGGTGTTGATTTCGCCGTTGTGCGCGATGAAGCGGAACGGCTGCGCCAGCTCCCACGTGGGGAACGTGTTGGTGGAGAAGCGCGAGTGCACCAGCCCCAGCGCGCTGACGAACTCCGTGTGCTGGAGGTCCGGGTAGAAGCGCGGCAGGTCTGCGGGAAGCAGCAGCCCCTTGTAGACGAGCGTCTCCGAGGAGAGGCTGGCCAGATGGAAGCGGCCCATCGGGTCCACGCCGCGCGCCAGCACGCGGTTCTCCGTCAGCTTGCGGATGCGGTACAGCTTGCGCTCGAACGCGCTGGGCACCACGCGGCGCCGGGCGATGAAGAGCTGGCGGATGACGGGCGCGGCCTCGCGAGCCACCGGCCCCAGGTGCTCCGGCGCCACCGGGACGTCGCGCCAGCCGAGCACGCGCTGCCCCTCCTCGGCGACGACCTCCTCCAGCACCGCCTCGCACGCGGCCCGGGCTTCGACCTCCTGCGGCAGGAACACCTGCGCCACGCCGTACTGTCGACGCGGAGGCAGCTCGAAGCCCAGCTCCGGCGCCTCATGCTCGAAGAAGCGGTGCGGCAACTGGACGAGGATGCCGGCGCCGTCTCCCGTTCGAGGATCCTTCCCCGCGGCCGCCCGGTGACTCAGGCGGTTGAGCAGCTCCAGGGCGTCCTCGACAATGCCTCGAGAGCGCTCACCTCGCAGGTGAGCCACGAAGCCCACTCCGCAGGCATCGTGTTCGGTCTCGGGCTCGTAGAGGCCGTACCGGCCGGGGAGGATCGCGGTCATCAACTTCCCCTTTCCCGCCTGACGCGGGAGGTCATCGCTGTGTCGCTACACGCTAACGCGACGCGTCGACTCCCGTAAAGAAGCCACGAGCGAGAGGCCGGTGGTTGGGCAGTGGGCCAAGGGGCCATGCCGGCCACCCCCAAGACGGAGGCCCTCGTCAATGGGTGGGCAGTCGATTGCCCTCGGGGGAGGGGCGGCCTCGTCACGCCGTGGGAGGGACCCACCGTGGTGGGTGGACCGGGGGCGCCCGGGATTCGCTATGAAGCGGCGCGTCCGCGCGAGCTCTTCTCGCACGGCGTCATGAGGACCGCGCCATGCCCTACACCCCCATCATCGGCACCCTGGGCTACGTGATGTCGCCGGACGGGCAACGGGTGCTGCTGATCCACCGCAACGCCAGGCCCGACGACGCGCACCTGGGCAAGTACAACGGGCTCGGCGGGAAGATGGAGCGCGACGAGGACGTGGGCGCGTGCATGCGCCGCGAGATTCGCGAAGAGGCGGGCATCGAGTGCACGCGCATGGTCCTTCGCGGCACGCTGTCCTGGCCCGGCTTCGGCAAGCACGGTGAGGACTGGCTCGGCTTCGTCTTCCGCATCGACGCCTTCGAGGGCACGCCGCTGGAGCGCAACGCGGAGGGCACGCTGTCCTGGGTGCCCCTCGACGAGCTTCCTCGCCTGCCCATGTGGGACGGAGACCGGCACTTCCTGCCGCTCGTGTTCGACGAGGACCCTCGGCCGTTTCACGGCGTCATGCCGTATTCCGGGGGACGCGCGTTGAGCTGGAGTTTCACGCGGCTGTGAGACGCACCCTGTCTGGGTTTGCCACGCGCGGGGTGCGTGTATTGGCCACTGTGATGAAACAAATACGTCCAAGTCGAGCTTGCGCGTTGACGAGCCCTGGCTCGCGGGCGTAGTTCTATGGATTCTGAAGATGAGAATGGTTCTCAATTTCAATATTCCCTCCATGGAGGGCGTCCCGCCGGCCGAGCGGAGCGTGTCGTCCGGGCAGCTGTTCCGCCTGGGCGAGACGTTGGAAGGCGAAGGCGTCTGGGCCCGGTGGGGCTGGGCGCTCGTCATGGCGGTGGTGGTTCACGTGGGGGTGTTGGGGGTGGGAATGGCGCTGCCCGCGCCCGCCCAGGTGGCGCCCGTGGCGGAGGAGCCGGAGTTGGTGTTCCTCTCCTTCGCGCCCCCTCCGCCCGCATCGGGAGGCTCTCCGCGTCCCGCTTCGGTCGAGCGTGCGTCGCGGCAGGCCCGCCCTCGCGCGCCGCGTCCGGGGGTGGTGCCTCGGGCCGTGGTGCCGCAGCAGAGGCCCGAGGTCGTCGAGCCCACGCCGCCCGAGGAGGCTCCGGCCGTTGAAGAGGCGGAGACGAGCGCGCCCGAGGCCACCGCGGAGGCTCGTCCCGAAGACACGTCGAAGCCGAGCGTGGTGGGGGGCGTCGCGGGTGGGGTGGCTGGCGGCACGCAGGGCGGCATCGTCGGCGCTCCGGGGGGGACGGGCGAGGCGGTGGGGTTGGGGCAGGTGCTGCGACCTCCGTCCGTCTTGAAGCAGCTCACGCCGGAGTACCCCCGTCGGGCTCGCGTCGATGGCGTCCAGGGGCTCGTCCTGGTGCGCATCATCGTCGGCACGGACGGTGAGGTTGAGACCGAGCACACGCGGGTCATCCGCTCCATTCCCATGCTCGATTCGGCGGCCATCGCGGCCGTCAATCGGTGGCGCTTCACGCCGGCCATCGGACGCCAGGGCAAGCCCGTGCGCGTCATCCTCGAGCTTCCCGTCCAGTTCTCCTTGAATTGAAGCAGGTCATGGCCCTCCCGCTCCGCAAGCCGCTGTTCTGGATTCATCTTGTCGTCGGTGTCGTCGTTGGCATCGTCGTCGCCATCATGTCGGTGACGGGGGTGGCCATCGCGTTCGAGTCCCAGGTGCTCGAGTGGGCGGAGGCCGAGGCTCGCGCCGTGCCGGCTCCCGAGGCGGAGGTCCGGCGGCTGCCCATCGAGGCGCTGGTGGCGAAGGTTCGCGAGGCGAAGCCCGAGGCCCAGGTGTCGGGTGTCACGGTGTATCCGTCCGCGACGGCGGCCGCGCAGGTGGCCCTGGGGCGCGCTGGCGTCGTGTTCGTCAATCCGTACACGGGCGAGGTGCGGGAGGGTGGGGCGAAGGGTTGGCGGGACTTCTTCCATGTGATGGAGGACTGGCACCGGTGGCTCGCGACGGGCGGCGACAATCGCGCCATCGGCAAGGCGATCACCGGCGCGTCCAACGCGGGCTTCCTGTTCCTGGCGTTGTCGGGGCTCTACCTGTGGTGGCCGCGCAAGTGGACGCTGAAGACGGTGCGCCCGGTGCTCTGGTTCAAGCGGGGATTGAAGGGCAAGCCTCGCGACTTCAACTGGCACAACGTCATCGGGCTCTGGTCGATGCCGGTGCTGGTGGTGCTCACGGCGTCCGGCATGGTCATCTCGTACAAGTGGGCGTCGGACTTCGTCTACTCGGTGACGGGCAACCCGGCGCCAGCGACGCAGGGGCCTCCGGGGTCGGCGGGCGTGAAGGTGACACCGCCGGAGGGTGGAGCGCCGCGCAAGGAACTGGGTGCGCTCCTCGCGACGGTCCAGGAGCAGGTTCCCGCCTGGTCGAGCATCACGTATCGGCTGCCGTCGCCGCCCCGAGGGGCGGGTGGGCAGGACAAGCCGTCCGCTCCCCCAGGGCAGGCACCGTCCGCGCCGCCACGGGCAGGGCAGGGTGAGCCTGGCGCTCGCGCCGAGGCTCCGGTCGTGGCGGGTGAGCGTCGCGCTGAGTCCCCCGTCACCAACAGTGAGCGTCGAACAGAGACACCAGCCGGTGAGGGTGCGCCTCGCGCCGAGCCGCGAGGTGGCGCGCCCGTCGCGGAAGGTGAGCGCCGTGTTGAGGCACCGGCCGCTGAGGGCGAGCGTCGCGCCGAGTCGCGGGGTGGCGCGCCCGTCGCGGAAGGTGAGCGCCGAGCCGAAGGCAAGTCGCGCGGTGAGTCGCGCGGCCCGAAGGGTGACAGCGACGGCAAGGTCGACGCCGTCACCTTCAACGTGAAGGAACAGGATGGATGGCCGCTGTTCGCCTCCACGCAGTTCTCGGTGGACCCGTTCTCGGGCGTCATCGCGAAACGTGAGGGCTTCGCGGACTTCAACAGCGGACGCAAGCTGAGGACCTGGCTGCGCTTCCTCCACACTGGCGAGGCGCTCGGGTGGGTGGGCCAGCTCACTGCCGCGATGGCCTCGCTCGGTGGTGTCTTCCTCGTGTGGACCGGCTTCGCCCTGTCGTGGCGACGCTTCTTCCCGAAGCGAAACCCGCGCACTTCGACGCCCGTGCCGGCGTCGTCCGAGCCCACGCCCGTGAGCTCGCCGGAGACCCCCGCCTAGGACACCTCGAAACGGGCGGGCGAGGTTCCCGCGACGCCTTCGGGCGCCCTTTGGTTGATTCTGAAAATCGCAGTCATTCTCAATTTAACTGGAACGGCCCCTCGATGGGCCTGGGAGTGGGGAGAGTCATGTCGTTCATCAAGTCACGCAGCCCTGGAATCCGGACGAGCGCGGGTCACACGGGAGGAATTCGTTCCGCGCTGAGGCCGTGGGGTCCCGCGATGGGGCTCGCATCGGCGCTGGCGGCCGGTGGGGCGGTGGCGCAGGAGCAGGAAGCACAGCAGGTGCCGGTGGCGGCGGAGGCCCCGGTGGAGGCCGCGCCCGTGGAGCCCCAGGCCACGACGCCCGTGCCGGAAACCCAGGGCACCGAGGGTCACTTCACGCTGCCCACCGTGCAGGTGCAGGGCGACGCGGAGGGCTATCAGGTCAAGGAGAGCTCTCTGCCCCGCATCCAGCGCGCGCTCGTGAATACGCCGCAGTCCGTGACGGTGGTGCCGGAGGAGGTGCTCGAGGAGCAGCAGGCGACCACGGTGCGGGACGCGCTGCGCAACGTCTCCGGCATCACCATGAGCGCCGGCGAAGGGGGACGTCAGGGTGACGCCTTCATCCTGCGTGGTTTCTCCGCGCAGAACGACGTGTCTCGCGACGGCGCGCGAGACTTGGGCTGGTTCACCCGCGACACGTTCAACCTGGAGGGCGTGGAGGCGTACTTCGGTCCGTCCTCGGTGCTCTTCGGCCGTGGCTCCACGGGCGGCGCCATCAACCTGGTGACGAAGAAGCCCAAGCGCACGTCCTTCCAGGAGGTCGCGCTGAGCGGCGGCACCGCGCCGTCGGGCCGCGTCGAGGCGGACCTCAACGAGGCGGTGTCGGAGAACTTCCAGGCGCGCCTCAACCTCATGGGCCAGCTGGCCTCCACGGCGGGCCGCGATGTCGTCCAGGACAACCGGCTGGGCCTGGCGCCCTCGCTGCGCTTCAAGGTGGCGGAGCAGACCACGCTGGAGCTCGACTACCTCTTCCAGCGCGAGGACGGCCTTCCCGACTACGGCGTGCCCTACTTCAACGGCAAGCCCGTCACGGAGACGCTGGATGTCCCACGCGGGAACTTCTACGGCGTGAAGGCGGACACCGAGCGCGTCGATGCCCACGTCGCCACGGCGCGCCTCACCCAGGGACTGGGCGAGCAGTTCCAGTTCACCAACACGCTGCGCTTCGGTCGCGTGGACCGCTTCGCCAGCCCCACCGCGCCGCGCGGCCTCACCCCCGCGGGCGCGCCGACCACCATCGGCCGGCAGCGCTTCCAGACGGAGACGGACAACTCCGTCGTCTCCAACCAGGCCACCGTGGGCGGCGAAGTGGAGACGGGCTTCATCAAACACACCGCGAACGCGGGCGTGGAGCTGTCGTGGGAGAAGCGCGGCCAGTCCCGCGACAACCTCAACGCCGTGGGCCTGCCCAGCGGGCCCAACATCCCGGCGGACCTGTTCGAGCCGGACGCGGAGCCGGACCTGTCCGCGGTGTCGCCGGTGTTCTCCGGCTCCAACGTGAGCATCCAGCGGACGCTCGGCCTCTTCGCCGCGGACCAGGTGCAGGTGGGTCAGTACCTGGAGCTGGTGGGCTCGCTGCGCTGGGACGTCTTCAACACCGACTACTCCACCACGGGCAACACCGGCGCCAAGAGCCGGCTGCGCAAGAGCGACCACCTCTTCAACTGGCGTGCGGGCGTCGTCCTGCACCCGGCGGAGAAGGTGAGCGTCTACGGCATGTACGGCACGTCCTCCAGCCCCTCCGCGGAGCTGGGCTCGGTGTCCGCGGACACCGTGAGCCTGGACCCGGAGAAGAACGCCATCCTGGAGGCGGGCGCCAAGGCGGACCTGCTCGACGGCCGGCTCGGGCTGACGGGCGCGGTGTTCCGAATCACGAAGACGGACGCGCGCGTGCCCAACACGGACCCGGAGGGGCCGCCGCAGGTGCTCGAGGGTGAGCAGCGCGTGCAGGGCTTCAACGTGGGCATCGCCGGCACCATCGTCGAGCGCTGGAAGGTGCTCGCCAACTACACGCTGATGGACTCCGCCATCGTGGAGCACACGAACGCGTTCCTCGTGGGCCAGCGGCTGCCCAACACGCCGCGCCACAGCATCTCCCTGTGGACGACGTACTCGCCGCTGAAGGACTTCACCGTGGGCGGCGGCGCCGTCTACCAGGACGTGACGAGCGTCAGCAATCCCGCAGCGCCCACCACGGCGACCAGTTACGTGCCGAACTTCTGGCGCTTCGATGCGTTCGCCAGCTACGCGTTCGGCAAGGCGCAGGTCCAGCTCAACGTCTACAACCTCACCGACACGCTGTATTACGACCAGTACTACGGCGGCCACGCGGTGCCCGCCGATGGCGTGTCCGCGCTGCTGACGGCGCGTTACCGCTTCTAACCAAGAGGGTCGCGGTCATGATGTTGCACATTCCCAATGTCCTGACCGCGCCCGAGGTGGCCCGCTGCCGCGCGGTGATGGAGCAGGCGGACTGGACGGACGGCAAAGTCACGGCCGGCCACCAGTCCGCCCAGGTGAAGAAGAACCTCCAGCTCCCCGAAGGCGGCGCCGCCGCGCGGGAGCTGGGGGAACTCGTCCTGGCGGGGCTGGAGCGCAGTCCGCTCTTCATCTCCGCCGTGCTTCCGCAGCGCGTGTTTCCCCCGCTGTTCAACCGCTACGACACGAGCATGTCCTTCGGCTCGCACGTGGACGGCGCCATCCGCCCTGTTCCGGGGACGGGGCAGCGCGTGCGCACCGATGTGTCCGCGACGCTCGTCCTCTCCGAGCCGGACAGCTATGACGGTGGAGAGCTGGTGGTGGAAGACACGTACGGCCACCACGCGGTGAAGCTGCCCGCGGGGGACCTCATCATCTACCCGTCGACGAGCCTGCACCACGTCACCCCGGTGACGAGGGGGGCGCGGCTCGCTTCGTTCTTCTGGGTGCAGAGCATGGTGCGCGACGTGTCCCGGCGCGCCCTGCTGTTCGATATGGACACCGCCATCATGCAGCTCCACCAGGAGGTGCCCAAGAGCCCCTCACTGGTCATGCTGACGGGCGTGTACCACAACCTGCTCCGCCAGTGGGCGGAGCCCTGAGTCACCTCAGGTCCGGTCCTTGCGGACCACGACCTTGCGACCGCGGATGGTCGCCGCCTTCAGCGCGGCGATGACGCGGTTGGCATCCGGCTCGGGGACTTCCACGAGCGAGAAGCCGTCGGCGATCTGAATGGCGCCGATGCGCGACGAGTCCAGGCCCGCTTCACCGGCGATGGCGCCCACCAGGTCGGCGGGACGCATGCCCGCCACACGGCCCGCGCCAATCCACAGCCGGGTGGTGTCCCAGGACGGAGGGCCCGCCGGGCGCTTCGGGCCGCCTCGCTCCGAGCGGACGGGGCGCCCGCCCGGTCCCGACGAGGGGCCGCTGGACCGAGCCGGCCGCTCCGTCGCCGGCGAGACCGCGGGAATCTCTTCCTCTTCCTTCGCGCGGCCTTCGTCCTGCGAGTCCTGGAGCAGCTTCACGGCCGCCGCGGCGATGTCGAGCGGCTCGAACTCGCCGGCCAGGTCCTCCACGATGCTCCGCAGCGACTCCAGTCCGCCGGCCACCAGCGTCTCGCGCAGCGTGGCGCGCATCAGCTCCTGGCGACGGGCCCGGAGGTCCGCCACGGTGGGGATGGTGGACACGGTGATTCGCTGACCGGTGACCTTCTCGATGTTGCGCAGCAGCCGGCTCTCGCGGGCCTCGACGAGGGTGATGGCCACGCCCTCGCGACCCGCGCGGCCCGTGCGGCCGATGCGGTGCACGTACGCCTCCGGGGCGTTGGGCACGTCGAAGTTCACCACGTGGGACAGGCGGGGGATGTCCAGGCCGCGCGCCGCGACGTCCGTGGCGACGAGCAGGTCCGTGCCGTGCGACTTCAGCTGCTTGATGACGCGATCTCGCTGCTCCTGCGTCATGCCGCCGTGGAGCGCGTGCGCGCGCCAGCCCCGGCCGTTGAGGGAGACGGTGAGGTCGTCCACCTCCGTGCGGGTGCGGCAGAAGATGATGGCGGCGGTGGGGGATTCCACGTCGAGCAGCCGGCCCAGCGCGGCGATCTTGAACGAGCGCGGGACGACGTACGCGGTCTGCCGGATGCGGGGCAGCTCACCCGGCTCCACCTTCTCCTTGGCGATGCGCACGCGCACCGGCTGGTGGAGGTGGCGCTCGGCGATGCTGGCGATGCGCGGGGGCAGGGTGGCGGAGAAGAGGGCGGTCTGCCGGTTCTCGGGCGTCCCGGAGAGGATGGCCTCCAGGTCGTCGGCGAAGCCCATGTCGAGCATCTCGTCGGCTTCGTCGAGTACGACGGTGCGGACGTTCTCGAGCTGGAGGGTGCCTCGGCGCAGGTGGTCCAGGGCGCGGCCGGGGGTGGCGACGACGACATCCACGCCGCGCTTGAGCACGCGCAGCTGCTGGCCGATGACCTGGCCGCCGTAGAGCGGCAGGACGGTGGCGCCCAGCTTCTGGCCGTAGCGGTGGATGGCCTCGGACACCTGCATGGCCAGCTCGCGCGTGGGGACGAGCACCAGGGCGGAGGTGTTGTGGGGGCCCGCCTCACCCGGGTTCAGGTGGTGGAGGAGGGGGAGGGCGAAGGCCGCCGTCTTGCCAGTGCCGGTGGCGGCGATACCGAGCAGGTCCTTCCCTGCGAGCAGCGGGGGGAGGGCGGCCTGCTGAATGGGCGTGGGCTCCTCGTATCCGAGGGCACTGAGCGCCTCCACGAGCTGGGGCTTGAGGCCCAGGGATTCGAAGGAGGCGACGGGGGGCGAAGACGGCGGTGCGGAAGTCACGCCGGGGCTTGTACCACCGGCTTCCTCCCTCGTGGCTTTAAGAATCGCCCTTCTGTCCCACATCTATCGCGTCCCTGGTGGGCGCTGGTGGGTGGACGGCCTGAGAGTCGACAGCCTCAGCGGGGGCTTCAGCCCTGCTCGGGGACCCCCAGCCCGGTGACTTCCTGAAGCCCTGTCGGGGTGGCGTGGAAGACGGCGAAGGCGTCCGCCCCCTGCTCCACGCTGGCGAGACAGCACACCTGGGAGACTCGGCCGGAGGCGTGGGCGAGGGTGCCCCGGTAGCGCTTGTGCAGATGTCCACAGAGGACGAGCGAGGGTTGGAGTGCTTCGGCCACGAGCCGCGCGTAGTCATTGCCCACGGCCTCGGCGCTGGGGCTTCGACGCTGGTGCGCGAAGTCCTCGCGGTCCTCGGTGGCGATGATTCCGGAGGGCCAGTCATGCACGAGGAGGACATCCGCCCGTTCGAGTCCCAGGGCGCGGTCGATGTCCTCTTCGTTGAAGCAGGTGAAGTCCTTGAGGGACACGCTGCCGAGCAGGGACAGGGGCGGATGCGGCTTCTGGAAGCCCCGTTCGTCATGAATGCCGGAGACGCCGACGACGCGCAGCCCCCTGGGTTCGACGACGCCCACGCGGCCCACGTACCGGCAATTGGTGGCGATCAGCGCGCCCTCGGGGGCCGCGTCCAGGTGGCCGTGCGGCTCGTGGTTGCCGCCGATGAAGTAGACGGGCCAGGGGAAGCGGCGGCGATTCTGGTGGTAGTCCCCGAAGTCGCCCAGGTGCTTGTAGCGCGCGGGGGCGGCCATGGTCGCCAGGTCCGCGTCGTCGCGGTGGGGCTCGAAGTCTCCGACCTGGAGCACGAAGGCCAGCTCCCGGTGCGCGTTCTTCGTCCAGGACTGGAGGAAGGACACCATCCGGTTCATCCGCCCGTGCACGTCGCCCACGGCTGCGAAGTAGAAGTCGTCGGGACGGGGGGCCATGGTCGCCTCTCAGCATGACGCGTCCTGGCGTCGGGTGGCGCAGCGACGGGGGCGGGCACAGGGGGCTGACCGGGACAGAGAGTAGTTGTCCGGGCTTCGCAACTTCCCTGGGAGTGTGGAGATAATCCATACAAAGCAGTCGCGGCTGAGTTGCCCCTCGGGCCTGGCCGCAATCCAAACCCCCGGAGATCTCCCCATGACGCGCATTTCCTCCAGTGGAGGCACGCCCACCCGTGCCTCGCAAAGTGACACGTCGGTCGCCGCGGCCCAGCCGAAGCCGGAAGTCCGCAAGCCCGCGGTGACGTCGCAGGACAGCTTCTCCCGCCCGACGCAGAAGGGCGTGGAGCGTGCCGCGGTGGCCATCAACCCGGATGAGTTCGTTCCGGGGCCCACGCGTCGCGATGTCTACAACGACCTCGACGTTCAGAAGATCCGCTCGCAGTCGAACAGCCTCCGGAGCTTCAGCGAGGGTGAAGCCCAGCCCCGCACGCGCGAGGACGCGCTGGCCAACGCGGACCGCCTGCTGGGTGGCGCGAACTTCCTGAAGCTGAGCGAGACCGCGCAGGGCGCCAACATCACCCGCGACGCCAAGGACGTGAACGACGCGGCGGACACGGACCCGGCGTCGCCGCGCCATCAGGCGGCCGTGGCCGAGGTGGAGGCCAACGCGGCCCTGGAGCAGGAGGCGCTGGAGAACCTCTCTCCCGAGGAGCGCCAGCAGTATGAGGAGGTGCGCGATGGGCTGATGGCGGTGGAGCCCGCGGGCGACCCGGTGGCGACGCTCGCGCTCCAGAAGCTGCTCTTGGAGGGCAAGCTGCCGGGTGAAGAGGCGCTGGGCGGCGAAGGAGATCTGCTGGACCAGCTCCACACGCTGCAGACGCAGGAGCTGGGCGAGGGGATTGATCGCGGCGCGCTGCTGTCGGACGTGGTGCAGGAGCTGGCGACGCCCGAGTCCGTCAACCAACGCAACAAGGGCACCTGCGCGGCCACCGCGGCGACCATCCAGCTCCTCATGGAGAACCCGGCGGAGTACGTGCGCCTCGTCGCGGGACTGGCGAGCAGCTCCGGCGAGGTGACGCTGGCGGACGGCGAGACGGTGATGAAGCGCGAGGCGCTGGGGGCCGAGGCGAAGGGCGGGGAGGACGTCCGCTCGGAGAGCCAGGAGCTGCTTGCGCCGGCGTTCATGGAAGTGGCGAACGGCGACAAGGACTACCAGGACAAGACGGACGCCCACTACGAAGACGGGAAGAAGACGCACAGCGGCCTGTACGCGGACGAGTTTGATCGGCTCGCGGAGGCGGTGTTCGACCGGAAGGTCGACACGGTGAAGGGGATTGGCGGGGCCGAAGAGGAAGCGGCGGCGTGGGAGCTCATCCAGGAGCGCACGGCCGCTGGAGAGTCGGTGGCGGTGGGAATGACGTGGGGTTCAGGAGGCCACCAGGTGGTGGTGACGGGCACGGGCGTGGACCCGAAGACCGGCGAGGAGTACGTCGAGTACACCAACCCCTGGGGCCGCACCGAGCGCATGCCGAAGGACGAGTTCCTCAGCCGGCTCAACAGCATGCACACCCGCCCCGAGGAGAAGGGGAAGGAGCTGGACCGCGACCCGAGGCATCCGGACGCGCCCGATCGCATCGCGCGGACCGGGTAGTCGGGCCGGGGCCGGCGTGGCTCAGCCGACGAGCGAGGGCCAGTTCCGGCCGACCCAGGCGCGCTGTTCGACTTCGTCGCGCCAGCTCCGGTCCTCGCGGTCGATTCTGCGCGACGTGGCGAAGAGCCCGTTCAGGGCCGTGAGCAGGCGCTCGGCGAAGGGCGCGTCCTCCACGATGAGGAGCGCCTCGCTCTCCCAGTAGGCGGCGGTGACGTCCAGATTGGCGCTGCCGATGGCGACGGCGCTGGTGTCGCAGACCATCAGCTTGGCGTGGACGTGGGGGAAGAGCTGCTCCAGCTCCGGCTCCCACTCCGGCATGGCGGGCAGCGCCCATTCGTAGGCGATGCCGCCCGCCTCGATGACCGCGTCCAGTCGACTGCGGACGTAGCGGTCCGCCACCTCGCGCAGCGCGCCACCCGGGAAGTACGTCCGCGCGGAGCCGTAGTGCGGTCGGACGCTGCCGAACAGCACCTCCACGCGGACGCCCCGGCGCACGGCGGCGATGAGCGCGTTCTGGAGTTCGAGCAGCAGCGGGAAGGTGTTCACCAGCACGAGCCGTGAGCGCGCGTGGCGGATGAGCGCGAGCTGTGTGTCGAGCGTGTGGGTGTCCCTGAGTCCTTCATGCAGGACGACCCGGGCCGCCATCGTCCCCACGGATTGCGTGGGTGGGAAGGCGTAGGGCTCGCCGCCCGCGCGGGTCCACTCGGACAGGAACGCGCCCTCGAGGACGCTGACCAGGGGCCCTTCCAGTCGCGCGCCACAGTCGAGCCAGGGAATGTCGCGGTAGTGCGAGGTTCGTCGCAGGCCCACTTCATCGAAGCCCGTGTAGTAGGGCGCGCCGAGATTCCGGCCCGAGACGAAGGCGCGCTCGGAGTCGATGACGGTCAGCTTGCGGTGGTTGCGTTGCTTGAGCTCGGAGAGGCTGGGCACGCCGACCAAGGGCGCGATGGCGCGCACCTCGACGTGGGGTGTCTCGGACAGCGTCACGAGGGCGGGGTTGAGGGCGCCGAAGGAGTCGTGGCCGCTGTAGAGCGCGTCCGCGAGGAAGCGCACGTGGACACCGCGTGAGGCGGCTCGCTTCAGTGCGTCCGTGATGCGGGCGGTGACGGCGTCGTCCTCGACGATGTAGCACTGCCAATGGATGGTGCTTCGGGCCGAGTCGATGGCCGAGAGCAGGGACTCGCGAGCCAGTCCGTTGTCGAGCTCGAAGTCGATGTGGTGGCCCTCCAGGAGGGGACTGCAGCCCGCCAGTGCCAGCTCCCGGGACCAGGTGTTTGGTGCGTCGGGGATGGGGAGGGGGTCCAGGGAGGTTGCCCGGGGCAGCGCCAGACACTCCGCGGGGCTCAGCGTGCGCAGGTACGGATGGACTGGCTTGTGCGCGTCGCGAGTGACGACGGCGGAGATGGCGACGCCCGCTGCGGCGAGACGGGTGGCCACGCGCAGCAGGCGCTGTCCGTCGACCTGTTGGGGCACATCGTCCGCGCGAGCGTCGTCGAGCCATGCGCTGGCATCGAGCAGCAGGGGCCAGGGGGTGTCGGGCAGCAGCTCGCGGAGATGTTCGCGCTGTTCGTCGAGGGAGTCGGTGTCGCGCAACCTGACGAAGACGAGGTGGTGACGGTCCATCGCCAGGGCGCGCACCGCTTCGAGCGCGTCCTCGTCGAGCTGGCTGTCCACGAGGAACAGGGGTTTTTCGGGCCCGAGCACGTAGCAAGGGGAGAGGTTCCTGGGGGCGGAGGCGCCGGAGAAGGAGAACGCGAGCGGGTGGAGTCCTCGAACGTGGTCGAACCAGGACGCGGTGAGCGCCGCGGTGCCGCCTTCGTGTCGAGTGGTTCCCAGGGTGGCTCCGCCCTCGAACACGGACAGCGGGCCCGCTTCGGGGACGGAGATGCTCGACATGAAGCCGACGCGCTCGACGGAGAAGCGGGGCGCCAATCCGGGGACGGCCACGGAGTCGGAGACGGCGTAATGGTCCTCGAACAACACGGACGCCGTCTGCGTGCGAGGCAGGAGCAGCGTGGGGACGCGAGCCTCCTGGAGGGCCCTGGCACCCAACATCCCAAGCACTAAACCGAAGTTCGTGATTCGCGATCAGCCTGAGGAGCAAGCGGGCGCGGAGCGGGCGGGCGCGGAGCGGGCGGGAAGAGGGAGCAGGGGCACCTCTCGTTCGGCTCTGTGTGCGCAGAAAACCTG
>NZ_JABUMS010000034.1:0-44802 GCF_013336705.1 Myxococcus sp. CA051A
TTTCCCGGCCGCAAGCCGCCGCTCCTCAAGCTGCTGCACTGTCCAGTGCTTTGGCTGCCACGCCATGGACGCCCCCCTCCATGGCATAACCCTCAGCCCCTAACCCGACTTCCCTGAAGGGGTTTAGCGCCCGAGCGCCGCCCGCGTGGCGGCCTCCCGCCGTCGGGCCGCGAGCACCGTGGGCACCGCGAGCACCGACATGGCCACCATGACGAGCGCGGCGCCGAGCAATTCGCGCGTCCCCACGCCGGGCAGTCCCAGGAACAGCGACAGCCCCACCGTGGCCACCACACCAGAGAGCACGCTGGACGCGCGATTCACCGGCACGGAAAAGGCATTCTCCCTCGCGTCCAGGAGGATGAGCCCGCCGAAGATGCCGGTCCCCTGGGACAGCAGGCCCACCAGCACCTCCTCCAGCAGCCGCCCCCGGGCGAACATGCCGGTGAAGCCCTCGCGGATGTCCTGCGCCGCGGCGGAGCCACCCCAGAGCGCCACCCCGGCGAGCACGAGCACGAGGAAGGGCGTGGCCACCATCTGCTCCTCCACGAAGTAGCGCGTGGACAGCGACTTGTCCTCGGACTTGGCCAGCCGGCTCATGGCGCGCAGCCGGATGAAGTAGCTGAGCAGGTACACGCCCACATCCACCATGGCCACCACCGTCATGGTGGCCCGCGCATCCGTTCCCGACGCGACGACCACCGCCGAAAAGCTCAAGCCCAGCGCCACCCACGAGGGCCAGCGCACACGCCTGCGGCTCAGGACGTCCACCACGGGCGCCAGCACCAGCACGCCGCCGCGCATCAGCAGCATCATGAAGACGATGGAGGTGCCCTCCAGCGTGTACGCCAGCGTCGTGGTGCCGATGATGGCCGCCGAGCACATCCCGGACAGGAAGGTCCACGGCCCCGGCGAGGGCACCCGCAGGCCCAGCACCTTCCGGTGCCCCGCGAAGCGCCACCAGCGCTTGAGCGTGAGGAAGACGAACATGCCCACCATCGACGTCGCCGCGCTCACCGGCAGCAACGTGAAGCCGACGATGCCCTCCTCCATGCCCGGCAGGGAGCCGCTCGACAACGCCTTCGTCAGCGCGCTGTAGGGGGCATAGGCCGCGAAGTACCCGAAGGCATAGACCCAGATGGTGAGGTCGGTGGAGTCGTCGTGCTGCGTCGAAGGAGCGGCCAGTGCGGACCTCGGGACAGGGCCAGATGGACACCGTACAGCAAGGCGCGTGCCCTGGCCCGCACCGGCTGGAACAACCGCCCCATGCAATCAGTGCGAGCCCTCGTCCGTAGGCCTCTCAACTCGGATGTCTCAGGAGCCCGCCCATGCGCTCATCGCTGCTGCCGACCCTGGCCCTCGCCGCCACCCTCACCTTCCCGGCCTTCGCGGCGGATGACGCGGCGAAGAAGCCCAACGACATCAAGGTCGTCTGCGCCACCACGTCCAAGGATGGCAGCCGCGCCGTGCAGGGCACGGACCTGGTCATCGAGGCCGGGGACAAGGTGACGGACGCGGTCGCCGTGGACGGCAACGTCATCATCCGCAAGGGCGCCAGGGTCGACGACGCCGTCGCCATCCGGGGCCGCGTCATCGTCGAGGCCGGCGCCCGCGTGACGGGCGACGCCGTCTCCATGGGTGGGGAGGTCCGCATCCAGAACGGCGCGCGCGTGGACGGCAGCGCCATCGCCCTGGGCGGCAAGCTCACCGTGGACAAGGACGGCGTCATCGGCGGCGACAGGATCAGCCTGTCCTTCGAGATTGGCGGCAAGGACCTGCTGCGCGGCTTCATCGAGGAAGCGCTCGAGGAAGAGACGGGCTGTCACATCATCGACGAGGACGACGAGGACAAGGGCGAAGACAAGGACGTCTGAACGACGTCCCCTCCCAGCCCGCGTGGAGTGCTACGCGGCGCTGACGGTATCCGGGGCGGAGTCCGCGTCCCGGGTCAACGGCTGGAGCGAGGCGCGCAGCGAGAGGATCTGCTCGCGCGCCAGCGTCTTGAGCTTCTCCAGGTCATCCATCGTCATGCCCTTGGTGGAGATGGGCGTGCCCACCGTCACCATGCCGCGCGAGGTGGAGAAGCGCCACGAGTGCTTCGGCAGCGCCTTGCGCGTCCCGCTCACCGCCAGCGGCAGCACGTCCGCCTGACGCTCGATGGCCAGCCGGAACGCGCCGTCCTTGAAGGGCAACAGCTCGTCCGTCTTCGAGCGCGTGCCCTCCGGGAAGATCATCACCGGCATCCCCTTCTCCATCCACTCCTTGCAGCGCGCCATCGCGCCCGTGGCGGACTCGCGGTCTCCCCGGTGCACGGGGATGTCGCCAGCGAGGCTCATCATCCACCCCACCACGGGAATCTTGAAGAGGTTGGCCTTGCCCAGCCACTTCATCTCCCAGGGCAGATGGGAGATGAGGAACGGGTCCGCGTTGGACTCGTGGTTGCTCACCACCACCGTGTTGGGGGCCACCCGCTCCGGCACCGCGCCGTGCACCCGGAAGCGCCAGTACGGCGTCAGCTTCGCCGCGGTGACGCCCACCATCCGGAAGCACCGGCCCGTGGCGTAGCGCGTCTTGTCGAACGGCAACGTGAAGATGGCGATGACGAGCTGAACGAAGAAACCGACCAGCGCGACGATTCCAATCTCGACCCAGGTCCAGATGGAGAGCAGTGCGTTCATGAGAGAGCCTCGAGCAATCGTCAGCGGACAGCGGAGTCCAGGTCCACGCTCACCGGGCAGTGGTCCGAACCCGACACGTCGGGGTGGATGGCGGCGCGCTTGACGTAGGCCATGGCTCCGGGAGACGCCAGGACGTAGTCGATACGCCAGCCGATGTTCTTCTCCCGCACCCCGAAGCGCTGGCTCCACCACGAGTAGTGGCCGCCGCCCTTGTGGAAGTGTCGGAAGCTGTCGACCCAGCCCGCCCGGAGCCACCGGTCCAGCTCCTCGCGCTCCTCCGGACGGAAGCCGCTCGTCTCGCGGTTCTCCCGGGGACGCGCCAGGTCGATGTCTTGATGCGCCGTGTTGAAGTCGCCCACCACCAGCACCCGCCCGCCATCGCGCAGCGGCTTCTCCAGCTCCGCGAAGAGGCGTCGGTAGAAGGCCAGCTTGAAGGGGATGCGGCTCAGGTCCCGGTCCTTCCCGTTGCCGTTGGGGAAGTACACGTTGGCCACCGTGAGCTTGCCGAAGCGGGCGAGCTGGAGCCGGCCCTCCACGTCCATCTCCGGGATGCCCAGACGGGTCTCCACCACGTCGGGTTCATCTCGGGAGAACAGGCCCACGCCGCTGTAACCAGGGCGCTCCGCGGACGAGAAGTGCGTCTTCCATCGGGGCGGGGTGCGGACCTCGTTGGGCAGCTGGTCGGCGCGCGCACGCACCTCCTGCAGCGCCACCACCTGCGCCCTCGCGCCCGACAACCACGGCAAGAAGCCCTTGCCGTGGGCCGAACGCAGTCCATTCACGTTCCATGAGACGACTCGCACGGAACGCTTATGGCCCGGCCGGGCCGGGTTTTCCAGCCCCTACCGGTTCAGAGACCGGTAGGGGCCGGGGATGCCCGTCAACTACTCCGTGGCGCTGGAGGAGTTCTGGGGCTGACGCGTCGTCCGGAGAATGAAGTCGGACGCATTGTCCTGCGAGTCATACCCGTTGCCAGCCGTCGCATCCGAGCCGTTCTCCATGGTCGCCGCCGTGGAGGAGATGGACGCCTTGCGCTCGAAGCTCCCCGCCGCCGCTGGGATGGTCGGGAAGGCCGTGCCTTCCGGGGCATTGCCAGCGCGGTAGGCGAACGCATCCACGGTGGCCGGGTCATTCACCTCGAGGCCCAGCGCCGACGTACCGATGCGCAGGCTGCCGCCGCCATTGGCGCTGGCCGACATGGAGAAGGCCGTGCCCCAGCTCGCGTCGCCGCTAACTGCGCCCGAGTACTGCGGATGCACCACGAGGTAGAAGCCTCGGGGCTGGATGGTGGCACCGGCCGGCAGCGTGGCCGACAGGTACCTGTCACCCGCCACGCTCTTGTACTGGACCTTCCAGCCGGACAGGTCCACCGCGGTGGCGGTGGGGTTGAACAGCTCGATGAACTCGTCGTTCGCGTTGCCCGCGCCCGCCGGAGCCGCCTCGCTGATGACGACGTGGTCCGCGCCCGTGGGCGCGTCCGTCACGCGAAGCTGCGCCGACACCGACTGGGTGTCCAGCGTGGCCACGACCAGGCCCTCACCGCTGGCGTTGGCCGCGACCAGGTCGAACTTGGCGGACAACGTGTCGGCCCGCACAATCACCTCGGCCGGCACGGCGCCCAGGCTGGCCGGCTGCACCTCCAGGTACACCGTCGTGTCCACCGCCGGAGGCACATCCAGCGTCACCGTGAAGGCGAACGCGGAGCCTCCGGTCACCACGGCGACCTCGGGCGAGAGCTGCGCCAGCGCCGCCGGCTGAGCCGCGGCCAGCACCTGCACCAGGGCATCGCGAGTCACGCCGCCCAGGCTGGCCGTCAGCGTGGCCTTCTGCACGTCCGGATCCTGCGACGCGTCAGCGCTCAGGATGACGACCGCGGAACGCTGGCCCGCGGGGATCATCACCTGCCCACCCTCCACGGTGACAGCGGGGCTGGACGACGCCACCGTCACCACCGTGTCCTGGAGCGCCGGGCCGCTGAGCGTCACCGTCAGCGGCTCCGGGAACGTCGGGCCGCTGGAGCCCGAGCGCACGAACACGCCCGTGGGGGCCAGCGAGGCCAGCGTCGCCTCACCTGTCCCCGCGGGTACCAGGTCCGCGGCGGAGCGCGGCTCGATCTTCGAGTGGTCATTGCGCAGCTCCAGCACGCCGGTGATGGAGAAGAACCGGTCTCCCAGCGCGGGCAGCGAGAACGCGTACAGGTAGTCGTTGATGCGCAGCGAGCCGTTCACCTCGAACTCACCGGTGGGCGCGCTTTCGCCGCCAGCCGGCGCGGGCGCGATGTTCGTCACGTCCACCTGCGACACCCGCACCAGCACGCCTTCCAGCGGAGCGGCGCGCAGGCCGCCCGTGGCGATCTCCGCGGGCGTCACCACCTGCGGAGCCGGCAGCGTGCTGCCCTGGCTAACGATGGTCGCCGTGGGCGTGGCGATCTGCAGCTGACCGAAGTAGTTGGCCACCGTGCCGTTGACGTTCACTCGCACGCCCGCCACCACGTTGCTCGGGGGCGCGGTGCGGGTGAAGACGAAGACGCCGGAGTAGTCCGCGCCCTGGTAGCCCTGATCCAACGGGTTGACCTGGACGAAGTAGCCCGTGCTGCCCACGCCGGTGACGGTGACGTTGGACAGGCCCACGCGCTGGCCCACCCACGCCGAGCCTCCACCCGGAGCCGGCTCCTTCACCTGGTAGATGGACAGCGGGCACGCCGTGTCGCCCGGGTTGGGAGACGCGCAGATGTCACACACGTCGCCGCGTCCGTCGCCATCCGCGTCGGCCTGGTCGGCGTTGGGCACGCCGGGGCAGTTGTCCACGGCGTTGATGACGCCGTCGGCATCCGAGTCGTTCGGGTTGGGCCGCGCGCACAGCGTGGTGTTCGCGTTCAGCGGGCACACGTCGCACGCGTCACCGACGCTGTCGCCGTCCTCGTCCCGCTGGAGCCCCTGGTCCATCGGGCGCACCGGGTTGAAGACCGCCGGGCAGTTGTCCTGCGCATCGGGGATGCCATCGCCGTCCACGTCCGTGCCGGTGGGGTCACCGGAGTAGACGGTGGAGCCCGTCACGGAGGCCGGGTAGCGGGAGTCCGTGGAGGCGCGGCGCGGCTCGCACACCGGCTCGCTCGCCGGCACGGTGCAGGAGAACAGCGGGTAGGCGCCGTTGTTGCTCGAGGTCAGAGAGGCCAGCGACGTGCTGATCTCCGACTGGAGGCACACCGAGCGCTGCGCGCCGCACACGACCAGCGTGTCGCAGCTCGCGCCACCCAGGGCGGTGACCACCGCCGCCTCACCGTAGAGCGGCGTACCGCCGCGCATCGTCAGCACCACGTCCGCGGGCTCCGCCATGATGACGGCGCGGTACGGCGAGTCCACATGGCCGTTGAGCCGGAAGATGGCCACGTCCGCCAGCTTGCCCGGCGCCAGCGCGCCCGTGTTCGTGGCCTGGAACGCGTGGGCCGCGTTGCCAGTCACCATCGCCCACGTCTCCGCGTCGGTCAGCGAGTTGTTGAAGTAATCACTGTCCAACGAGTCCGCGCAGCGCAGCTCACGCAGGATGTTCATGGAGCCGGAGCGCAGCCAGTCGGTGCCCAGCGCGATGTTCACACCCAGGGACTTGTAGAGCGGAACCGCGGCCGTATCGCCATACAGGCCGATGTTGGAGCGCGGCGACCAGACCAGGCTGCTGCCCTTGCCGGAAATCATGGAGATGTCGGCGGCGCGCAACCCGATGCCATGGACGATGGCCGTGCGCTGGCTGAGGATGTCCTGGCCACCAGACTGCTGACCGGAGAGGCAGAGGAACTCGTTGCGCGCGGTGCCTTCGATGCCCTCGGCGATGTGCGGCAGATAGGCCGAGGCGGCCGGAATGTCCGACGGCGTGTCGATGCCCGCGTAGCCACAGCCGCTCGCCACTTCGCGACCGTCGCTGTCGCTCAACGGGAACGTCTGGTAGTTCGCGCCCGAGCCCGCCCCCAGGCCTTCCTGGTTGCTGCCCGTCTCGGAGAGGTTCGGCGCGTCCAGGTTGCGCAGCAACCCCTTGGCGCCACCCGAGCCGGCGATGGACGTGGTGCCCGCGATGACCTGGCGCAGCTCGCCCCAGCGAATCCCATCCGCGTTCGTCGTGCCGCCCGCGGAGATGCGCGTGTGGCCGTTGTTGCCTTCACGCCAGTCGTGGCGGTGCTCGTAGCGCTCTTCCACCGTCGAGCCGGTCGCCACGTAGGGCGCCGCCTGGAACGTGATGTGGTCATGCGAGTTGATGAGACCCGGCGACACCACCGCCTGCGGGCACGTCACGCGAGTGGCCGTGGACGCGCCTGGGGTCTGCGAGCAATCACAGCTCACACACTGGATGATGCCCGCGGAGTCCACGAGCATCTGCCCACCCTGGTAGACCTTGTCCGGCGCCAGGATGATGCCCGTGAACAGTCGCGCGGCGCCGCCCGACTCCACCGAGCAGGACCCCGTCGGAGGAGGCGGCAGGTTCGCCGCCGGGCACATCACCACCGTCTCACCCGAGCCAGCGTCCGTGCCGGCATCGCTCCCCGAACCCGCATCCGGCTCGCCAGTACCGGCGTCCGTCCCCGCATCCGTCTCCACCGGGCCGGCATCCGTGCCCGCGTCCGTCTCCACCGGGCCGGCATCCGTGCCCGCGTCCGTCTCCACTGGGCCGGCATCCGTGCCCGCGTCCGTCTCGACAGGACCGGCGTCCGTGCCCGCGTCCGTCTCCACCGGACCCGCATCCGTCTCCCCGGGGCCTGCGTCGATGCCGGCGTCCGTCTCGACAGGACCGGCGTCCGTCTCCACCTGGCCCGCATCCGTGCCCGCGTCCGTCTCCACCGGGCCAGCGTCCGTACCCGAATCCGTCTCCACCGGGCCAGCGTCCGTACCCGAATCCGTGCCCGAATCCGTCTCTACGGGACCCGCATCCGGCTCACCGGCATCCGGCTCACCCGCGTCAGGTACCGTGGGACCGGCATCCGTGCCCGCGTCAGGCGTCGGCTGACAGCTGCTTTCACAGCCATCCCCATTGGTGGTGTTGCCGTCGTCACAGCGCTCGCCACTTTCGACGACACCATTTCCACAGACAGGGTTGGAAGGAGGGTCGTCACCATCACAAGCTGAGACGACCAGGAGCAGCGCCGTGAGAGGCGCCAGCAGTTGGCGGAAAGACCAGGACATGTAGGGGACGCTCCGGAGTGGCAGACCTGCGGGGGGCTGAATCCTACAACCGTCATGCATCTTTCAATCAGCAAAATTTCAACAACACCGTAGCAAAATGCAACTCCCGGGGTGCTTTCCACCCCAGCAAAACCCGGCCAATTCCCGTGTTTTCGAGACTCTAAGGGTTGACCACCACAACCCTGTTCCTTTGAAACCTCTCAGACAACCTCCCAGTGCGGGCACGAAGTGTCGCGAGTCCGGACGCTTACGCGGAGTGTTTACTTCCCGTCAGCGACGCCCATAGTGAGACATCGGAAACACGGACTGGATGTCTGTGTTTCTTGAGAAGTCTCTCAGAAACACAAAGGTCGCGTTTCACGGCTTAATCATGAAATCGCTCTCGTCGAGGGCGGTTCAGGGGGATGTGTGTCTTCAACCAAGAATCGACAACACCCGGGGGGGAGACCCCTACCCGGAGGCCGGGTCGCGCCCACGCTCGGGCGATCCTTCCTGGCGGCCGCGCTGGTCTCCAGCCTCGCCTGCCAACCGGACGGAACCGACGCGTCCCCGCGGGCCGCTCCAGGCCACCAGCCCATGGCGCCCACGCAGGAGAAGTTGGTGGGCTCCTCGCCACAGGCGGTCGCGGAGCCCACGTGCGCGCGGACGATCTTCGCGGACGTGGTCGCGCTGGACCAGGTCTACACCTACAACCGGCTGGGCTCCTTCAACCCCACGGGCATGATCTACGCCCTCCGTGAGGACGTGGAGGCCATCAGCCCGAGCAAGCCCGCGGGGCCCGGCAACGCGCGGCTGAAGACGAACAAGCGCCCCCGCCCGCTCACCCTGCGCGCCAACGTGGGGGACTGCCTCCACGTGAAGTTCACCAACTGGCTGGCCCCCACCCGCTCGGCGATTCCCAGCGCGGAGGAGTCCCAGCCCGGCCCGAGCAAGGCGGGCGGTTCCACCACGCAGAGCTTCCTGCGCAAGCTCTTGCCGCTCTGGGTGTGGACGCCCTCGTATGACGCCGTCCTCTCGCTCATCAAGGGCGAGGCGGTGGGCGGCCGGTGGTTCTGGCTCGGCGAGGACAAGGAGGCGGACAGCGACCACCGCGACAACTCCCCCGCCACGCGCCACGCCTCCATCCACGTGCAGGGCCTGCAGTACCGGAACATCCTCTCCGACGGCGCCAACGTCGGCTACAACCCCAGCAGCCTCGTGCCCTCCGGAGGCTCGCTCGACTACGAGTGGTACGCCGACCACGAGGGCGTCTTCTTCTTCCACAGCATGGGAGCCTCGTTCGGCGGCGAGGGCGACGGAGGCTCCACCGCGCAGGGCCTCTTCGGCGCCGTCAACGTGGAGCCCGCGGGCAGCAGCTGGTACCGCTCCAAGGTGAGCGCGACCGTGCTCAAGTCCGTCACCACGGGCACCAACCCGGACGGCACGCCGCTCATCCAGTACGAGAAGCTGGATGACTCCAACCGTCCGTACCTGGCCATCCTGGATGCCAATCGGCAGATCCGTCACGGCGACCTGGAGGCCATCATCACCGGCTACAAGGACACGTCGGTGGGCACCCGGACGTCCATCGACCAGGGCCACTTCCGCGAACTCACGGCCATCTACCACGATGAAATCAAGGCGGTTCAGGCCTTCGACGAGCTGGAGTGGAACCCGACGTTCCACAGCGTCCGCGACGGCTTCGGGGTGAACTACGGCGTGGCGGGCCTGGGCGCGGAGCTCATCGCCAACCGCGCGAAGATTGGCCCCACCAAGGACTGCGTCACCTGCGAGTACGAGGAGTTCTTCCTCGAGTCCTGGGCCAATGGCGACCCGGCGATGAACGTGGAGAAGGACGCCTCCGGCAAGGCCGTGGCGGCGCTCTATCCGGACGACCCGACCAACGTGCACCACAGCTACCTGGGCGACCCGGTGCGCATCCGCAACATCCACGCGGGCCCCGCGGAGACCCACGTCTTCCACCTCCACGCCCACCAGTGGAAGTACTCCCCCGGCGCCCAGGACTCCAACTACCTGGACTCGCAGACGGTCAGCCCCGGCTCGGCCTTCACCTACGACATCAACTTCGGAGGCTCCGGCAACCGCAACCTCACCGTGGGCGACTCCATCCACCACTGCCACCTGTATCCGCACTTCGCCCAGGGCATGTGGGCGCTGTGGCGCGTGCATGACGTGTTCGAGGCCGGCACCAAGGACCGCGTGCTGCCCGACGCGGAGATCAAGAACGGCACGCCCAACCCGGCCGTCATCCCCATCCCCAGCCGGGCCATGCCGCCCATGCCCACGTATGTCGCCACCACGGTGAGCACACCGTCGGGCCCGATGACGCGGCCCGCGTTCCCCGGCTACCCCTTCTACATCCCGGGCATGCCCGGCCGCCGGACGCCCCAGGCGCCCCTGGACCTGGAGTTCGACGGCGGCCTGCCGCGCCACATCGTCACCAACGCGGTGGGCCCGGTGGCCTATGGCAACTCGGGGCGCTTCGACGTGGACCCGACGGCGCTCAACATCAAGCTGCTGCCCCAGGCCGGCACTCCGACGGAGAAGGCCGCCATGGCCTTCCACTCCGGCGACTTCCCCAGCTCCGTCGGCGCCACCGCACCGTCCATCGTGCCGCTGCACAACGACCCCGTCTTCGCGGAGACGGTGAAGTACTACCCCGGCTACACCGCGCTGGGCGGCACCGGGAAGTTCCTCGTCAACGGCCGGCCCCCCGTCGCCGGTGCACCCTTCGCGGACCCGTGTCCGGCGCGCACGACGAAGCGCAACTACCGCGCGACCTATCTCCAAATCGCCATGCAGCGGGTGAACCGGGCCGGCTGGCATGACCCGCAGGCGCGACTGATGGTGCTCAACGAGGACGTGCCGGCGACCCAGGACGGCAAGCGGCCTCCAGAGCCCTTCTTCTTCCGCGCCGAGTCGGGCGAGTGCATCAACTTCTACGCCACCAACCTCATCCCCGCGCACCTGGCACCGGATGACTTCCAGATCTACACGCCCACGGACATCATCGGTCAGCACATCCACCTGGTGAAGTTCGACGTGACGGCGGCGGACGGCGCTGGCAACGGCTGGAACTACGAGGACGGCACACTGTCCTCGGACACGGTGGCGCACCGCATCCACCTGGCCAACGCGGCGGGCGGCGCCTTCGTGGCGGATGGCAACGTGGGCGAGACGGGCGCGCGCGTGTACCTCACCGCACCCGCGTCGCACCCGCGCATCCCCCGCGCGCCGGGCACCGCGCAGACCAGCGTGCAGCGCTGGTGGGCGGACCCGCTGCTCAGCGACTCGGGCAAGGAGCACCCGCTGGAGACCGTGTTCACCCACGACCACTTCGGCCCGTCGTCCCATCAGCAGCACGGCTTCTACGGCGCGTTGATCGTCGAACCGAAGGGCTCCAAGTGGAGGGACCCTCGCACGGGCATCTTCTACGGCTCGCGCGTGGCGGACGGTGGCCCGACGAGCTGGAGCGCGGACATCATCACCGCGAACCCGGCCAACAGCTTCCGCGAGTTCGCCATCGCCTTCGCGGACTACGTGCCCCTCTACGACGAGTGCGGCAAGCCGGTGAACCCGCCCAACTACAAGGAGGAGAAGCTGCCGTGGGCGGTCGGCTTCGAGTCCACACCCATGCCGGAGGCCATCAGCGCCGCCGACCCGGGCGGGATGACCATCAACTACCACAACGAGCCCATCCCCCACCGCATCTCCACGCGCCTCAGTTGCAGCGATCGGGTGCAGCGCAGCGGGACGCGCGGAGACATGGCCAACGTCTTCCGCTCGGACATCCACGGCGACCCGTACACGCCGGTGATGTACGGCAACCCGGGCGACAACATCCGCATCCGCCTCATCCAGGGCTCACAGGAGGAGCAGCACTCCTTCACCCTCCACGGCAACAAGTGGCTCAAGGAGCTGTACGACCCGGACAGCGGCTTCTACAACGCGCAGCCCATCGGCATCTCGGAGAAGTTCGAGTTCAACCTGACCGGCGGCCTGCCGCAGATCATCGGCCCGTACGAGACGGCGGACTACATGTACATGAGCGCTTCCACGGGCGACCTGTGGAACGGCATGTGGGGCATCCTCCGCACGACGAAGAACCGGCTGCGCAACACCCGCACCCTGGCGGACGTGGCCCTGCTGGCCGCGGACGAGAACCCGAAGCTCCAGTCTGTCGCCACCCGGGGCGCGGCGAACGGAGAGGTGCAGCCCTACCCGCCGTTCACCCTGCTGGACCTGCCCGACGAGGCGGGCCTGGAGGTGTTGGATCCGGAGAAGGAGCGCGACTCCGTGGAGGACTCCTACGAGGTGGACGAGACGGGCAAGCCGGTGAAGCAGCGCACCGTCGAGCACCTCATGGCGGACCGCGAGGGGATGATGCGAATCGACAAGGACCTGGTGCTCCAGTACGAGGCGCTCCAGTGGTTCGGCATCAAGCCCATCAAGACGGACTCGTGTCCGAAGGGCTCGCCGGTGCGGCTGTACCGGGTCTCCGCCATCGACGCGAAGAACCACATCGCCGGCAAGCGGCTCGTCTACAACGACGCGCACAAGATCTACGACCCGGACGCCATCATCTTCGCGCAGGACGCGCACCTGGCCGGGCTGAAGGCCGGCACGCGCAAGCCGGAGCCGCTCATCCTCAGGGCCCGCGCGGGTGAGTGCATCCAGGTCATCCTGACCAACCGGCTGCCATCCACCACCCTGCCGAAGTCGTACGTCTGGGCGCACCACTCGGCCATCACTCCGCGCTTCAACGTCAACCAGGTGCGGATGTCGAACCACGTGTCGCTGCATCCGCAGCTCGTCAACTACGACGTCAACGTGGACGACGGCGCCAACGTGGGCCTCAACGCGGTGCAGACGGTTCCGCCCGGCGGCACGCGCGCGTACCGGTGGTTCGCCGGTGAGTTCAAGAGCTCGCCGTTCGGCACCCCGTTCCCCTGGGGCCGCAGGACGCCCATGGAGTTCGGCATCGTCAACCTGCGCAACATGGCGGACGTGGTGAACCACGGCATGCACGGCGCCATCGGCGCGCTCGTCATCGAGCCCGCTGACGCCTCATGGACGGCCGACCCCGGCACCGAGGCCCAGGCCTACGTCTCGTACACCCGGGCCGACGGCAAGCCGGAGACGTTCCGCGAGTTCGTCGCCCTCTTCCAGGACGACCTGGGCCTGCACAGTGATGACTCCACCTTCTGGGACACGGATGGCCTGGAGAGCGGCACGGCGCTGCGCAACACGGCGGGAATCGACGACTCGCAGGACACCGGACAGAAGGGCTTCAACTATCGCACCGAGCCCCTGTGGGCCCGCCTGGGCGTGCCGCCCCAGACGGACATGGAGACGCTCAACGATTACGACCTGCGCGACATCTTGAGCTCCACCGCGCATGGCGACCCGGCCACGCCCGTGTTCGAGGTCAAGGTGAACGACCCGGTGCGCTGGCGCTTCGGCCATCCCTCCGGTCACTCACGGCAGCACGCCATCTCCATGCATGGCGCGGAGTGGCGCCGCAACCCGTGGCTCGCGGGCAGCCAGTCGCGCGTCATGGGCCCCAACGCCACGTCACCCATCATCTCCACCCAGGGCGGAGCGTCGGTGATGCAGTCGTACACGATGATCCCCGAGTACGGCGCGGGCGGTGCCTCCAGCGTCAAGGGCGACTACCTCTACCGGGACCACGCCAGCTTCCTGTGGAGCGCTGGCGGCCTGTGGGGCGTGTACCGGGTGAAGTAGCGGCTGCTCGCTGTCGGTTCCGGGCGACGCGGTCCACAGCTGACCGCGTCGCCCCCTTCTCTCTCTTCGGTGTCCCTGGAAGTCCCCGCACCATGCGCAAGAGCCTTGTCTTCACCACCCTCGGCCTGCTGTCCGTGGGCGCACTCAGCGCCGCCGGATGGAATCTCCGCGTTCGAGCACACCCGGACGTCCCCGCGGCCGCGCCGCCCCTCCCCGCCCCGGAACCAGTCTTGGCCGAGCGCGAGGGTGTCTCGGTGCGGTTCGATTTATCGCTGACCCCTCGTCCCCGGGAGGCCGCGGCCGGCGCGCCGCTCCAGGGCACCGCGCGCTTCGTCCTCCAGGACGCGAAGTCCCACGCACCGCTCCAGGGCCGGCGTGTGCTCGGCTGGATGTCGCTGCGGGAGAAGGGCGCCGCGCCCCTGGACGACGCGGCCTGCACGGCGCGCGTGAAGACCTATCTGGGCGGGCTGCTCTCCGCGCGCGCGGACGTGGACCTGAACGCCTACTGGTTCCTCACCCTCAACCATGACCACACGGTGTCGGTCATCAACCCGCAGATCGCCTTCGAGCGCACCAAACTGCACAGCCTCGTGTCCGTGGGCGGCGAGGCTGCCGACTGGGCGATGCTCAACGACCGCTCCGCGCTCTACGTGACGGTGGCCTCCGGCAACAGCGTGTCCGTGGTGGACATGGAGCGCTTCCTCGCGACGCGGACGGTGCGCGTGGGACAGCAGCCGGGCCGCATCGCGGTGGCGCCGGATGGCCGCACCGCGTGGGTGAGCAACGATGGGGACGGCACCGTGAGCGTCCTCGACACCGCGGCCCACGCGGAGGTGGAGACCCTGCGCGTGGGCGCGGGCCGCCACGAGTTCGCCTTCTCCGACGAGGGCCGCATCGCCTGGGTCACCAGCACCGAGGCGGACGTGCTGACCGCCGTGGACGTGGCCTCTCGCGAGGTGCTGGGCACCGTGAAGGTGGGCGTGGGCGTGGGTGACGTGGCCTGGAGCCCCGTGGCTCGAGCCCTCTTCGTGGTCCAGCCCCGCTCCAGCGAGGTGCTGGTGGTGGACCCCGAGAAGCGCGAGGTGTCGCGGCGCATCGCCGTGAAGTCCGGGCCGGGCGCGCTGCGGTTCGACCGCTCCGCCCGCTGGGCCTTCCTGCTGTACCCGGAAGCGGGCGCGGTGGACGTCCTCGACGCCGCGCGCAGCCAGGTGGCCCACGCGCTCACCGGCTTCTCCGCGCCGGACTCCGTCGTGTTCACCGAGTCCTTCGGGTACGTGCGCAACACCACCAGCGGGCGCGTGTCCCTGGTGGACCTGAACACGTTGGAGGGCACCGGCACGCCCTCCGTGGTGAACGTCACCATGGGACAGCGCGCGCCCGAGGAGTCTCGTGGGTTGGGCCGCTCGGACCCCATCGCCGCGCTGCCCGAAGGCAACGGCGTCATCGTCGCCGGCACCGCGGACCGGGCCCTCTTCCTCTACCAGGAGGGAATGATGGCGCCGCGAGGCACCCACCTGAACTACGGCCGAGAGCCCCGCGCCGTGCGAGTCCTGGACCGCTCACTGCGCGAGGTGGAGGCAGGCGTCTACTCCGCCACGGCCACGGTGCGGGAGAACGGCACCTACGACGTGCAGTTGCTCCTGGACAACCCCCGCGCCATCGTCTGCATGCAGTGGCAGGTGGGCGGCATTCCCGAGGACGCGGCGCTCGCGAAGAAGCTCCCGCTGACCCTCACTCCCGCGTTCGACCCGAAGACGCTGCTCACCGCCGGCACCACCACGCCGCTGCGCTTCAAGCTGGAGCCCACCCCGGGCATGACGGGCATGCCCCCCGTGCAGCCCGAGGAGATTCGCGTCCTCCTGTTCAAGACGCCCGGCACCTGGCAGTGGCGCACGGAGCCCCGGCGCACCGCCGACGGCGGCTTCGAGGTGGACTTCACCCCGCCGACACCGGGCCAGTACAAGCTCGTGGTGGGCGTCGAGAGTCGGAGCATCGACCTGGGCCGGCTGCCTCACTTCACCTTTGGCGTTGTCGAGGCTCCCGCCGCGACGACCGCGTCCGCTTCCGAGGTCCACCGATGATACCGCGCCTGGTGTCTCCCCTGAAAATCAGCAGCCTCGCGCTGGCCCTGGTGTGGGCCCCTCTCGTGCTCGCGCAGGAGGTCGCGGTGCCGACGCCCAAGGCCGCTTCCTCGGCCTCGTCGCTGGACGTGGAGGTACCCGACGTGGCGCTGGTGGACCAGACGGGCCGCGAGGTGAAGCTGTGGACGGACCTGGTCCGCGGCCACACGGTGGCCATCAACTTCATCTTCACGCGATGCAAGACCATCTGCTCGCCGATGACGGCGACGGTGGCACGGGTGCAGAAGGAGCTGGGCCCGCGGAGCAACGTGCGCTTCATCTCCATCACGCTGGACGTGGCCAACGACACGCCCGAGCGCATGGCCAGGTTCGCCGAGCCCTTCAAGCCAGGTCCCGGCTGGTCCTTCCTCACGGGCGAACCGGCGAAGGTGAAGGAGGCACTGGTGGCGCTCGGCGGCTATGTGCCGGACAAGGAGGCGCACCGTCCCACCGTCCTGGTGGGCAACGCGGTGTCGAACACGTGGACGCGTGTGGACGGGCTGGGCAGTCCGAGCGCCATCCTCTCCGCCATCCGTGAAGTCCAGGCCGCTTCCGCCGGCCCCGCGGAGTTGGGGCCCCAGGCCCGTGACGCCGCAGCCCAGGACGCCGCAGCCGCGAAGTACTTCACCAACACGGAGCTGGTGGACCAGCACGGCAAGACGCACCGCTTCTACGAGGACCTGGTGCGTGGCCGGAAGGTGCTCATCAACTTCGCCTTCACCGCGTGCAAGGGCGCGTGCTCGCCCATCACGAAGCACCTGACGCAGGTGCAGGAGAAGCTCGGCGGGCGCGTGGGCAAGGACATCACGATGATCACCCTCTCGGTGGATCCCGCCAACGACACGCCGAAGAGCCTGGGCACCTTCACGAAGAAGCTCGGCGTCCAACCCGGCTGGTACTTCCTCACGGGCGCGAGGGAGAACATCACCCTCGTGCTCAAGAAGCTGGGGGGCTACGTCGATGACCCGGATGCGCACAACACCACGCTGCTCATCGGCGATTCGGCCACGGGGATGTGGGTGAAGTCTCCGGCGATGGCCCGCGTGGAGAACATCGTCTACGCCGTCGAGCACTTGAACGACCCGAGGTAACGGCATGCCGACGATGCATGACGGAGCCCGCGCACTCGGAGTCTCGCGAGGGGCGCGTGACGCGAGGTGGGTCCTCGCGGTCCTGGCATCGGTATGGCTGGGATGCAAACAGGCGGTCCCGGCTCCCGTGGACCCGCAGGCAGCGAAGCGAGGGCGAAGCCTCTTCCAGCGCGGCCAGAGCGTCCGCGGAGCGCCTCTCATGGGCTTCCTCGCGCCCGAGCGCGTGGAGCTGAGTGGTGAGGTGGCCGCATGCGCCCGTTGTCATGGACCTTCGGGTCGTGGCAGTCGCGAAGGCGGCGTGGAGGTGCCCGACATCACACCCGGCGCCCTCGGACATTCGCGCACGCGGGCGGTGGGCGAGGTCGAGGACCGTGCCCGCCCCGCGTACTCGCGTGCCACGTTGCTGCGTGCCATCACCGAGGGCCGCTCCGCGAGTGGACGCGAGCTGGGGATGACCATGCCTCGCTACGTGCTGGATGATGCGGAGCGAGAAGAGCTGCTCGCGTACCTGGTTCAGCTTGGTGAGCATCCAGACCCGGGAGTCTCCCCCACTACGCTCACGGTGGGCGCGGCGCTGCCCCTCACGGGAAGGCTGGGGCCGCTGGGACAGGAGGCGGCAGCCGTGGTGCGCGCGGTGTTCGCGGACGTGAACGCCAGTGGTGGCATCTTCCGAAGGAAGCTGGAGCTGATTGTCGAAGACGACGCCGCGCTCCATGAACCACGCAACGTGACTCGTTCGAACGCTGAGACCACCACGGGGTTGCTGGCACGTGAGAACCCGACCCGGGTGGAGACAGAAGGTCCCCAGCGTGTCACCCCGGACGCAACCACGCGGCTACTGGACCGAGGCGTACTCGCGCTCGTGGCCAGCATGCGCCGGGGTCCACTTCCTTCCGACACGAGGCTCGCCGCGGAAGGTGCGCCCCTCGTGCTGCCACTGGCCTTGACCGGAGGCACCTCCGAGGAGGACAGCCCCGTGTTCTTCCTGTACCCGGATGAGCCCTCACTCGCGCGGCTGGCGGTGCAGTCCCTCGCAAACACACGAGAGTCCGAGCTGCGACGAAAGCCACTCGTCGTCGTCCACACCGGAGGAGAAGCGGGACAGGCCTGGGCACAGGCCGTGCGCGCCGAGACGACACGTCGGGAGTTCCTCTCCCCCGTGGAGCTGACACTCCCGGATGGGACTCTCCCAGTGGAGCGCTGGGCCTCCGCGCCTCCGCCCGCCGTGTTGTACGCGGGAACCCCCGAGGGGCTGGCCACCTTGCTGCGCGCCCTGGAGGCCAGTGCCCCCACGGTGCGCGTCCTCGCGCCCGCGAGTCTCGCCATCCCCGAGGTGGTAGGCGCATCGACAGCGCGCATCCACTTCCTCTACCCCGCAGGGCTTGGAGAGCGCGCCCCCGAGCTGAAGGACTTCGTCGCGTTCATGAAGCGCCACGGCCTGGCTCCAGGGCACTCCTCGTTTCAATTCGGCGCCTACGCCGCCGCACGTGTGCTGGTGGAAGCCCTCACCCGTACGGGCGCGGAGGTCACTCGCGCCAGCCTGACGCAACAGTTGGAGGCCCTGCGCGACTTCGACACCGGCGTCTCCCCTCCCGTCACCTTCGGCGTCAATCGCCGCGTGGGCATCCAGGGAGGACAGCTCGCTGCGTTGGACCCCACCACGAACCAGCTCGTCGCCGCGTCCGACTGGATGCCGCTGACACCCTAGCGAAGGGTGTGCGGGCATCCGGCCCATGTCCCCGCCTGATGCACGTCAAGGAGCACCAGCAGCCCCTCACGCCACCGCATGCAGCGCCACCGGCACCTCGATGACCATCTCCGTCCCGGAGTCCCTCGGCTCCGGAGCGACGTAGGCGCGGCCACCGTGTTGCTCCGCCACTTCGCGGACGATGGCCAGCCCCAGGCCGGTGCCTGACGTGTGCACGTCATCCAGCACGCGATGGAACGGCTCGAACACGGCCTCGCGCTCGGCCTGAGGGATGCCCGGTCCCAGGTCCGCCACGCGCACCTGATAGCGCCCTCCCTCCCGCATCAGCCGCACGTGAATCTCTCCTCCCTCCGGCGAGAACTTCAGGGCATTGGAGAGCAGGTTGTCCACGGCCTGCCGCAAGCCCCCCGCATCGAAGCTCGCTTCGGCGGGACCGGGCGCATCCAATCGAATCAGCATCCCCCGCCGCTCCGCTTCCGCACGGGCGCCCTCCACCGCCTGCATGACGAGCTGAGACAGGTCTCCCCGCTTCCGGTCCCACGCCCCTCGCCCCGCCACCGCGAGGTCCAGGAGGTTGCCCGCGAGCACCGCCAACCGGTCCACCTCTCGCCGCGAGTCGAGCATGCTGGCGCGCAGCTCCTCCGGCGTCCTCTCTCTCCGCAACGCCAGGTCCATGCTGGTGCGCATCAGCGTGAGCGGAGTGCGCAGCTCATGCGCCGCGCCCGCGATGAGTCGCTCCTGCGTCTCGCGCGCGCCGCGCAGTCGCTCAGTCGCTTCCGCCAGCACCGCTCGCAACTGGCCTATCTCGTCCCGCTCCTGGTCCTCCACGGGAGCACGAGAGAAGTCGCCTTCACGCAGCTGGCCCAGGTGCCGGGTGATGGCCGCAAGCCTTCGCGCCAGCGTCCTCGCCTGTGTCGTCTGCAGCACCAGCAAGGCCAGCCCCAGCATCGCCGACAGCGAGAAGGCCATCCGGTAGTACGTCACCACCGAGCCATCCACCTGCCCCAGCGACGCCGACAACCGCAGCGCATAGCGCTCACCGTGCGGAGAGCGCACATTCACGCGCACCTCACGCCACCGCTCTCCATCCGGGGCGACTTGCGTCACCAGCTGGGGCTCGCCCCCGGGCGCCCCTGGAACGAGTCTCTCCTCCAGCCCCGTCACACCCGCTGGACCTTGCGGGTACCTCACCACGAGCGTTCCATCCGGCCCGTAGAGATAGCCATGGGGCGCGAAGGGCCGCACCTGGTCGAGCAACGGAGACACCGCCATGTGCAGGTGGACCTTCTGCCCGGGACCATCGAAGAGGCTCACGCTCTCCACCGCCGCCTGCGCCAGCAGCGCACGGTCCAACGAGCGCTCCAGGTCATAGCGGAAGAGCTGTCCCGCCAGCCCCAGCGCGACGAGCATCGCCAGCGCGGGGACCAGGGCCCCCAGCAACCAGAGGCGCCGCGTGAGTGTCACGAGGCTTCATCCGTCGTGGACACCGTCAGTTTGTAGCCCACGCCGCGCACGGAGCGGATGGTGACGTCGGAGGCCTGCAAGCGCTCCAGCTTCGCGCGCAGATAGCCCACGTACACATCCAGCACATTGCCATGCCCCTCGAAGTCCGGGCCCCAGGCCTGGGTCATCAACCGGGCGCGCACCTGCGCTTCACCCGGGTGTTTCGCCAGCGCGGAGAAGAGCGCGAACTCCCGGGCCGTCAGCGGCTCCTCGCGTCCACCCCGGCACAGCACCCGGCGGCGAGGGTCCATCACCACGCCGCCCAGTCGCACGGGGCCATCTTCTGATTCACCCCGCCGAGCCAACGCCTCCAACCGCGCCAGCAGCTCCTCGAAGTCGAAGGGCTTCACCAGGTAATCGTCCGCGCCCGAGCGCAGCCCCATCACCTTCTCCGGCGTGGTGCCACGCGCGGTGAGCATCAGCACCGGCGTGCGAACCCCCACGCTCCTCCAGTGCTTGAGCAGGGTGACGCCATCGACCTCCGGGAGCGCCCAGTCCAGGACGATGACTTCGTATCCATCCCGGGTGCCGAGCTCCAACGCCTCGCGTCCTCGGGTGCAGACCTCGACGGTGTGGCCCTCCTCCGTCAATCCCCGCTGGAGCAGGGCCACCATCTTCTCTTCGTCCTCGACGAGCAAAAGTCTCAAGTACACGCCCCCCTGCGTGCCCAGCTTTTCACGCCCCGTGGGCGCGTTGCCAGTGCCATCCAAGTGACGGCCGCGCCCTGGGGCTCACGACGACGGAGAGGAGGGCCGTGACTCGCGAGACGACGGGGACGCGTCGGGCCGCATCCCATGTTCGATGAGGAAGGAGCGCACGGCGTCGGAGATCTCCGTCCCCGCTTCCAGCAGCCCCGCGTGGCCCGCGTCATCCACCTGCATCCAGTGGGCATGCGGCAGTGCATCGCGCATGCGGATCATCTCCCGCAGGGGCACCAGGGTATCGTCGCGCGCGGCGATGATGAGCGTGGGTATCTTCACGGAGGGCAGCACGTCCCACGCGTGGCCTTCCGCCAGCCCGCGCAGCGTGTACCAGTAGGCCCGCGGACTCATCGTTCGCAGCGCCCGCAGGAACTCACTGATGTCGTCCCGAGGCGCGCGAGGCCGCAAGGCCCCCACCGCGCGCGCCAGGGGATAGGCGAAGCGGCTGCCCAGCACCGCGCGCACCACCGGGGTGGCCAGCGGCACCGCGGGGGTCGCCAACCGGAAGACCTCGCGGACGGTGGACAGGGCGGCGCGCGCGGCCAGTCGTGGGTCTCCCGAGCCCGGAGCCCCAGGTGTGCCGGCGATGAGCGTCATCGCGGGCACCAGGTCCGGCCGTCGCCGATACAACTCCAGCAGGACGCGCACGCCCATGGAGAAGGCCACCTGGTGCGGAGGCCGGCCGTCTCCGCGAGCCATCACCTCCTCTGTGATTCGCTCCAGGTCTCCCACGTGCACGGAGACGTCGTAGTCGCCGCCGCGCGACTCCTCGCTGCCACCGTGCCCCCGGTAGTTCCAGTGCACCACCCGGTGGTCCTGCTCCAGACTGGTGACGATGTGCCGCCAGAAGTTCTCCGACGTGCCAATGCCGTTGCTCAGCAACACCGTGGCACGCGACCTCAGGACGCCTTCCGAGGCCTGCTCGTGCAGGTCACCGAAATGGGTGTGCCAGGCCACCCGGGTCCCATCCGGAGCGACGACGTAACGCGTGGTGCGACGATAGGGCATGCCCCTTCACCATGGTGCGGGGACGGCGGGCGCGCAAGCGGTCCGTCCCCGTGTCCGCGGTGCGGAACACCGTCCCGTGACACTCCCACCCATGGAGCGTCCGGGGTATGAGGGCGCCATGCTTCGTGAGGATGCGGAGGACGTCGATATCGAGAGGGCGCTCGCGCACTACGCCGAGCACGGCTATGCCCGGCTGGGTCGAGTCCTGGACGAGTCGGGACTGGAGGCCCTGCGCGAGCGTGCGGACGACCTCATGCTCGGCCGGGTGACCTACCCCGGCATGTTCTTCCAGCCGGATGCGTCCACCGGTCGATACGAGGATGCCCCCCTGGGCCTGGGCTGGCAGGGCCCCTCGCTGGACTACCGCAAGCTGGAGAAGTTGGAGAAGGACCCGCGCTTCCTCGCGTGGATGGAGAATCCGCTGTTCGAGCGCGTCGTCCGCGCGCGCATCCCCGGCGACATCGTCCTCTATCGCGCCATCCTCTTTCACAAGGGCCAGGCCGGCGGCAGCAACCTGCCCTGGCACCAGGACGGTGGCCGGCTGTGGGGCCTCACCCGAGAGCCGGAGCTCCAGCTCTGGACGGCCCTGGATGACGCCCCCGAGGACGGCGGCTGTCTGGAAGTGGTGCCCGGAAGCCACAAGGCCGGACTGGTGACGGAGCTCGGCGGCGTCATTCCTCCGGACGCCGTGGCCGCCCGGGACGCGGAGCGCCGCGCCCTGCCCCTCCCCGCGCTCGCGGGCGAGGTCATCCTCATCCACAACCACCTGTGGCACCGCTCCGGCAGAGGCCGCCCCGGCCTGCGCCGCCGCGCCTTCTCCGCCTGCTACATGAGCGCGGACACCCGTTGTTTGCGCAAGAAGAAGGCCCCGCGCGTCTTCCCGCCCATGTTCCGTCACCAGGCCCCGTGACGGCGCGGGCCGCGCGACGGCTCAGCCCACCAGGTGCAGGCGAGGCGTCGGCGACGTCAGCTCCCGCGCGCGCTGGCCCACGGGCAGCGACACCCGGAAGATGCTGCCCCGGCCCACCTCGCTCTCCACCGAGATATCCCCGCCGAAGCCGGTGACGATGCCGTGGCAGATGGACAGGCCCAGGCCGGTGCCCTCGCCCACGGGCTTGGTGGTGAAGAACGGGTCGAAGATGCGCGCGCACACCTCCGGCGTCATGCCCACGCCGGTGTCGTGCACCTCGACGATGACCCGGTCTGCCTGCGGACGCAGGATGACGCGCACCTCGTTGTGCTCCGGCTTGCCTTCGGGAATGGATTGCGCGGCGTTGATGAGCAGGTTGAGGAACACCTGTCCGAAGCGCCCCTCGTTGCCCTCCACCGAAGGCACGTCGCGGTAGTCGCGGATGATCTGCGCGCGCATCTTCAGCTCGCCGCGCGCCATCGTGATGGCGGACTCCAGCACCGCCTGGAGGTTGACGGCGGTGGCCACCTCGTCGTCCCCGCGCGAGAAGGTCCTCAAGTCGCGGACGATCTGCCGCACCCGGTGCGCGCCATCCACCGCCTCGCGCAGCACCTCCTCCATCTCGGACGTGCGCCCCAGCGGCAGCTCGCGCGCCACGGACTGGAGCTCCACGGACAGGAAGGACAGGTTGGAGAGCACGAAGGCGAGCGGGTTGTTGATTTCGTGCGCCACCCCCGCCGCCAGCGTGCCCACCGCCGCCAGCCGGTCCGACACCACGAGCTGCGCCTGCATCGCCTTGCGGTCCGTCACGTCCAGCGCCACGCCGCCCAGGAGCCTGCGCCCCGAGTGCTCCTTCACGATGAAGCGATACGTGAGCCAGAACCGCTCGGACCCGTCCGGCGAGGGCACCATGCCCTCCGTCGCGCTGGGCTGCCCCGACTCGAGCACCGCCTGGTCCTCGCGGCGCACATGCTCCGCCGACGCGGGCGGCATCAGGTTCATGTCATCCAGGCGATCCAGGCTCGCGGTCTCCGACAGGCCGAAGAAGCGGCGGTACGGCTCGTTCACCCAGATGCGGCGGCCCTGCTCGTCCTTCATGTAGGCCACCGCCGGACTGTGGTTCATGAAGGCCGCGAACAGCGCCTGGGACTCCTGCAGGGCCGCGAGCGCCGCGGCGCGCTCCTCCATCAAGGCATGACGCGCCTCGGCCTCGGCCGCGTTGCCCATGGCCGCGCCCAAAAGACCCGCCATCAACTCCAGCGTGCGCACGTCCCGGTCATCGAAGGCATTCGGATGACGGGAGATGAGGTTCAACGCGCCCACCGGCCGCGCCTCGCGCCACAGCGGGACACACACCATGGAGCGAGCGCCCACCTGTCGCGTGGCGCGCACGTTGACGCGCACGTCGTCCTCGGTGTCGTCGGTGCGCATCACCTCGCCACGCAGCAGGCTGGTGCCGGTGAGGCTCCCCTCCACCGGGAGGCGGAAGCCCATATGGGCCAACAGACTGCCCGTGGCCACGCGGTACTGCGCGTACCCATCCTCCAGCAGGGCCACCGCCGCGCCGTCCGCGCCGCAGAGCTCACGCGCGCGCTCGCACAAGAGGCGCATCACCCCAGACAGGTCCAGCCCCGCCAGCGCCACGTCCGCCTGCGTCTGGATGATGGAGGCCAGCCGCTCCATCTCACCGCGCGCCGCCGCCTCCGTGCTCTGGTGGTGTCGGCGCTTCGCCGCGCGACGCTCCAGCAGGTGCCTGCGCGCGCGCACCTCCACCGAAGAGACGGGCACGACGAGCAGCTCGTCCACCCCCGCCGCCAGCAGGGGCGCCAGGACCTCCTCCGTCGCGGAGCGGGACACGCCCAGCACCAGGGGCTCCTCGGGCCGCGCCCGCGCTCGCAGCGCGTCCAGCCAGCGCGCGTCCTCCGCGAGCGACTCGGCCTCGACGATGAGCACGTCCACCCGGCCATGCACCAGCTCCGCGCCGGCCTCCGAGGCGTCCGCGCGAACGAGCACCTCCTGCCCCTGGCGCTGAAGCTCCTCCGCCACGGGGTGCCTCGGGTCAGCGCTGATGCACAGGTACTTCATCCGTTCCTTCCCGCCGCGGCGAAGGTCCCTGGCCGTCTTTGGAATGTTACAGTCTAGCAGCAGGCTGAATCCACCGCGCCGGTCCAGAGTGAGGGGCCGACCCAACCCAGGACGTCTCAGCAGAAGAGAGGCCGTGAGTGTCGGGCAGTCCAGGAGTCGTCGTCGCCGAGCAACCCCACTACCTGCCCTGGGTGGACTTCTACGAGCAGGTGGCGCGCGCGGGCACGATGTTGGTGCTCGACAATGTGCAATGGCTGCGGCGCGGTTGGCAACGCAGGACGCGTGTGGCCTTGCCAGCGAATGTGCCCACACCTCCGCCCACCGAGCCGGGCTTCCAATGGCTGTCCATTCCCCTGGAGGACCCACACCGCGACACGCTCATCGGCGAGCTGGCCGTGGACACCCGACAGCCCTGGGCACGCAAGCACCTGAGCAGGCTGGTGACGCTGTATGGGCAAAGGCCCCATTTCGCCACCCAGGTACTTCCGTTGCTGGAGCCCTTCTACGACAGTGTGGCACGTGACGCCGGGCCGGGCTCGCTGCTGCGGGTGCTCCTGGGGAGCACCGCGCTGTTCCACGAATCGCTGGGGCTGAAGCCAGACATCCTCCTGGCGTCCACGCTGGAGCGCCAGGGCGACGAGAAGTCCGCGCGACTGGTGGAGTACTGCCGGCAACTGAAGGCCCACACGTACTACTCCGGGCTGGGCTCCTCGCTGTACCTCCAGGTGAGCCTGTTCCGGGACGCGGACGTGCGCGTGTTGTGGCAGCGCTTCCGGCACCCGCCCTACGCGCAGGGACGCGAGGGGAGATTCGTGCAGGGCCTGTCGATTGTCGACGTGCTGTCCAACGTCCCGGTGGACGAGGTGCGCCGGTGGTTGGAGCCCTCGCCGTGGGGCCCCTTCGCACCGGCGCCGACCGGAAGCTGACGGCTCAGGTCGCGGAGGCCGCGGTGGTCCCCGAGGGCTTGTCGAAGCGCACGAAGTAGCTGCGCACGGCGGCGTCCAGCAAGGCGGGGTCCAGCTTCGGCTCCTGTCCCAGGTAGTGGGACATGTCGATGACCTGGTCCAGGAGGTCTCGAGGCTGGCAGGCCGCGAAGGGGCGGTCCGTCGGCCGGTAGTGCGAGTCGATGAGGTAGTCGATGGCGTTGGCGTTGTAGGCCACGCCCCGCTTGCGACACATGATTTCGAAGATCTGGTGGAACTGCTCTTCGTCCGGCCGTTGCACCTCCAGCTTGTAGCGGACGCGGCGCAGGAAGGCGTCGTCCACGAGGGCGCTGGGGTCCAGGTTGGTGGAGAAGGCGGCGAACACGTCGAAGGGCACCTGCAGCTTCTTGCCCGTGTGCAGGGTGAGCATGTCGATGTCGCTCTCCAGCGGGACGATCCACCGGTTGAGCAGATCTTTCGGCGACACCTTCTGCCGGCCGAAGTCGTCGATGAGGAGCATCCCGTTGCTGGCCTTCATCTGGAACGGGGCCTCGTAGTACTTCACCTCCGGCGAGTAGACGAGGTCGAGCATGTCCAGCGTCAGCTCACCGCCCACGACGACGAGCGGCCGACGGCAGCGCACCCAGCGCCGGTCATACGAGGCGCCCCCTTCATCCTCCACGGGCTTGTGGATGTTGGCGTCGAAGACCTTCACGACGAAGTCGTCGATGAGGATGGCGTGGGGGATGAAGATGTCCCCCTCGAAGCAGTTCACCATGCCCTGGCAGATGGCTGTCTTGCCATTGCCGGGGGGGCCGTAGAAGAAGATGGCGCGGCCGGAGTTCATCGCCGGGCCGATGCCGTCGTAGATGTAGTCGCGGATGACCAGGTCGCCGAACTTGTCCTGCATCCGCGCGCGGGTGATGCGATTGCCGCGCACCGTCTGCTTCTTCACCGCCGCGACGTACTCCTGGAAGGAGACGGGCGCGGGGCCGTTGTAACGGTTGCGGTCGGTGATCTGCCGCAGCATGTCCGTCACGAACGTCGTCAGCTGGTAGATCATCGTGGACTTGCCGACACCGGACGCACCGCCGCCTCGGATGTCCACGTACTTCTGCCGGCGCAGGCCCTCGATGATGTCGTCGATGACGGACGAGGGGAGCTGGATACGGCTGGCCAGGTCCATGCCGCGCATCTCACCGGCGAAGAAGAGCGCCTTGAGGATGAGCTCCTCCACGAAGGTCGCCGTGAGGCCGGTCTCCTCCAGGGTGCGAGGCTGGCTGGGCCAGAAGCGCTCCTGGGACCCCGCGTTCGGGTCCAACGCTCGCCGGGAGCTGGTGCCAGGGGTGCGCCGCTCGGGGCCCGCATAGGACGCTGGAGGCGGAATGGTCCGCCGTTCCTGTCCGCTGGGGGGCGGCGCCGCGGGGGCTGCGGCCTGGGGGCGACGCTCGGCGCCGGGCGCGGCGGGGGGGCGGCGCTCCTGGTTGGAGACGATGACGGACGGCAGCGGGCCGGACTGCAGGGGCGAGCGGGGCGCCGCGGGAGGCCCGGGGCGGCGTTCGGTGGGGTACTCCGGCTCCTCGGACTGCGGGGCGGAGGGACGTTGGGGGGCCGCGGGCCGGCGCTCGGGGAGCGAGGGGGCGGAGCCCGTCATCCCGGGGCGGGGACGCGGGGGGGAGCTGAGCACCGGGTTGGGTGTATCTGGGACGGAAGGCGTCTCGGTGGGAGTAGCGCTGCGGCTCGAATCGTCGCTCGGCCCGCCGGCCGGGGACGGCCTCCTGAACAGGGTCATTCGGTGCTCGCTCCAGGGTGTTCAGCGCGGAGCCTACTCTAAATACCCGGTATCAACGAGGCAGCTGGGCGTCGGTGGCGTCGGCCATGATGCGCCCGCCTCCGTCCAGGAGGCGGCCCGAACCCCCTTGCGGTCGACACCAGCGGGCCTGACTCTCACCCTGGAGCCACACCCTTGAACCGACTCATGTCCCTCCTCGTGGTCCCCCTGCTGCTGCTCGGCGGCGGCGCGGCGGCGCAGACCCCGCCCGTCATCACCTTCGGCGCCAACTGGTCGCTTGCCCAGTCGCAGACGCTGCTCGCCGGTGGACAGGTCCAGGTGGCGTATGACGCCAGCCGCCTGCCGCAGTGCCGCGCCACCCTGCCCGACGGCAGCCCGGGCTGGAGCCTCACCGGCCACTACCGCCTCGACGGCGGGGCGGAGAGCAGCTTCGACGTCGCGGGCCAGCCCACCGCGGGCGCGCCGCCGGTGCTCTCCCTGCCCGCCGCGGGCACGCTGGAGCTGTGGTTCCGCGTCTCCAGCGCGGGCTGCGAGCAGTACGACTCCAATTACGGCTCGAACTTCCGCTTCACCGTGCGCCCCGCCGGCACCGCCCACGTCCCGACCCTGGTCTTCCAGGAGGGCTGGGTGGAGTACCCCGTGGGAACCGTGAAGGCGGGGCAGACGTTCGTGGTGGAGTACGACATCGACCGGCTGCCCGAGTGCCGCCTGCTCTACAACGGCGCGCCCACCTGGGAGGTCTGGGTCCGCTACCGCTTCGACAACGGCGTCACCGGAGACCTGAGCGTCACGCAGGTCTCGGGCTCCTCGCGTTACGGTGTCCCCGTCACCCTCACCGCGCCCGCCGGGGCTCGCTCCGTCGCGCTCTGGTTCGAGAACTGGGACCGGGGCTACTGCCGCCGCTGGGACTCGCGCTACGGCCAGAACTACCGCTTCGTCGTGCAGCCCTAATCCGGCGCGCTCCCGCCTCGCCGGCAAGCACCACCTCCCCGGCGGGGCGGGCCTCCGCCCATGACAATCATTGGCATCCGTGGAGACAGGCCGTCCCGCGGATGTCTTGTTTTGTATCAACACTGTGAGTCACGAGGATTCGGCCCGTACGCGGGGGGCGGTATCCGCCGTGAGAGTCGTTGCTTTCCAGAGGGAGACCCCCTTTACTGCGCGCCCTTTCAATCAGCGAAAAACACCCAGACTCCCATGTCCAATCAGACCGAGAAGGCGCTGTCCGAGCATCTCAAGCCGCTGGTGAAGTCCGTGGCACGCAAGGTCGTCCACCGGCTGGCGCCCTGGATGGAGACCCCGGAGCCCTCCAGTGCCCCTCCTCCTCCCGCGCCCCAGGCCGCGCCGGACCTCACCAGTGCCGTGTGGACCCTGCCGGATCGCCCCTTGCGAAACGCGCTCCCTCCCGTGGCCGAGCTCTTGCGCACGCACCACGCCGGGCAGCCCCTCCATGACGTCATCCGGGGCCTCTTCGGCGCGGACGACGGGACGCTCCAGACCCGGCTGCTCCAAGCGCTCTCGGAGGAGCAGCTCCGCGCCTACGTCGCGTCGGACACCGCTCCGGTGCCGCGCACCGAGGACCGCGCCGAGTATTTCGGCGAGCAGCACGTCAGCTACTGGCTCAACGGCCTGAGCGACTACCTCTTCCTGAAGGGGCTGCTGAAGTCCTCGGGCATCGACCCGGAGTCGCACTTCCGCTTCCTCGACTTCGCCTGCTCGTCGGGCCGGGTGCTGCGTCACTTCATCGCCCACTCGCCCAAGGCGGAGGTCTTCGGCACGGACATCTATTCCAACGCCGTCCGGTGGATGAACAAGTTCCTGCCCCCGCGCGGCTTCTACTTCCAGAACAGCGTCGTCCCGACGCTGCCCATCCCCGACGCATCCATCGACCTGGTCTTCTGTGGCTCGGTCTTCACCCACATGGATGAGTTCGAGGAGTCCTGGCTGCTGGAGTTCCGCCGCGTCCTCAAGCCGGGAGGCATCGCGTTCATCTCCCTGCACACGGAGCGGACCTGGGAAGGCATGCGCAACCCCGAGCATCCCATCCGCAAGCACCTCACGAACCATCCGTACCGGTGCTTGGAGTCAGAGACGAACCCCGTGCCCTCCGCGTGGTTCGATCAGCCGATGCCCGCCGAGCGCCTGGTGCTGCGCTACATGCCCTCGCCCTTCCACAACATGCACACGTTCTATACGACCGAGTACATCCGGGAGAAATGGGGGCGGTTCTTCGAGGTTCGCGAGTTCCTCCAGCACGCCCACGGCACCTATCAGGACGGCGTCGTGCTGGTCCGGCGCGCCTAGGACTGTCGAGTCTGGCGCCCGCCTGTAGCGGCGGGCGCCGAGTCGCACGGCTCAGCTCAGCTGCAGGCCCTTCTCGATCTCCGCCAGGCGGAAGCGCGCCATGGCCAGGTTCGAGGTGGCGCGGCTCAGGGCCACGTAGAAGAACAGTCCCTCGCGCGCCGCCAGCGGGCGGATGACGTGGTACTGCTCGCCCAGGGTGATGAGGATGTCTTCGATTCGGTCCTTGATACCCAGCACGGACATCGCCTTGAGCTTGGCGCGGACGACCTCGGTGTTGGCCGCGGCGGCCGTCTCGATGTTGAACGTCGCGGTGCCACCCTGGCTGCCCAGACACATTCCGCTCTTCGCATCCACCAGACAGGCCGCGAAGGCCCCTTCGATCTTCAGCGTCTCTTCCAGGGACTGCTTCACGTTCGGCATGACTTCTCTTTCGGCTGGGGGGTGGGTGGAGAGTTGTTCGACGGGAAGGGTCAGCTCCTCCAGGCTGAACGTCAGCTGACTGGAGTAGGTGCGCGGCTGGGGGACGAAGAGCGCCTGGGCGTCCTGGAGTGACAGCAAGACCTGCAGGTGGTTCGCCATGTGGCCACGAAGCACGTCCCGGAGCATGTCGCGGGGAACCAGCCCCCACGCCACCAGCACCTCACAGAAGTTGCCCCCGTTCTTGCGACACTCCGTCATGACCTGCTCGACGTCGTCTCGGCTGACGAGCTGCCGCTGGATCAGCACCGACGAGAAGTTCTGGACCCCGGGCCCGTTCAGGACCGCCCAGGCCACCTTCTGCTCCACGATGAAGATGCGGCCGGAGACGGTGGACGACTTCACCACCACCTCACCGCCCGTCTCGCTCTCCAACGCTTCGTGAAGCACGGAGCGAAGGACGGGGCGTACAACCTGGGTCACCGTTCGGGATGCTCGTTCCATGGAGTGGGTCCGGGACGCACCAGGTGTGCTGATTTTCATATCCAATTCCAGGCAACTATATCCAGCGCCCCCGAAATATCGCAACCCGGCTGCAATATTCGCGGATACCACGTGAGCTGGGTTCAAGCGGCCCCAGCCCGAACAGCTCTGACCCATCGCAGAGATCCACGCGGATGGGAAGGAGAAATCCCACGATGTCTCATACTTCCAGTGGGGGTGTGAGAGCCGGCGAGGGATGGGCGCGAGGTGCTCGGCTGGTGGATCATGCTCCGGCTCACGGGGGCGGTCAGATGACCTGCTTGCCCTAAGCCCAAGGACTGGGAGGGATCATGAAAAAGTTACTGCTCGGTGCGCTGTCGCTGGCAATCCCGGGGCTGTTTTTCTTCGGCAACATGGCTTACGCGCCCCGGGCGGAAGCCCTGGAGCCCCAGGCTTGCACCTTTCACTACTACGACGACGAGACGTACACGAACCACGTGTTGACACTGCGGTGCGCGTGCGGTGAGTCGTCGTGTTCCGAGACCGAGGACGTCACACCGTTCTTCATCATGGAGTGCACGTCCTGTTGAGCGCGGTGGGAAAGACAGCCAACCTTGCACGTGTGTCTGGATGCGTGCACCACCACCAACACTCGCTTCCGCGGCTGCTGAGGCCCCATCCGCCAGGAAGTGGGCATCCCGGCCCTCATGTCCGGGATGCCCACCCACTCTCACGGGGTGCGGCGAGGCCTGACTTCACTCAGCCACGGGGGTCTGCCGTTCCTCCAGGGACTCGAGCAACGAGTTGGGCGTGGAGTCGAAGGGCACGACCACGGTGGTGCCATTCACATCACAGATGGACCCGGGGCCCGCATCATCCGCGGGGTCCGGACCGGGCCCGGTCGCCGCGCCCCAGTAGTTGCGTGCCGCGTCGATGGGGCCGCCCATGTCATTCACGAGGCCACAATTGGGCGCCGCCGGGAAGGAGCCCCCCACGCTCTCACCCAGGTTTCCAAAGAAATTGCTGCTACGCACCTTGAGCTGCGCGCCAAACCGCACCCACATTCCGGCGCCCCGGTTTCCAATGGCCTCGTTGTCCTCGAACTCGAAGTCCGAGGTCCCCGAGAAGAGGACGAGGTAGAAGCCGATACCCCTGTTGCCAATGGCCTTGTTCCCCTCGTACGTGCCCTTCTGCCCGCCCACCGCGAAGCCGTGGCCGAACACCTCGTCATTGCCGTTGTTCGTGGCGAGGTTCTCCTTCACGGTGTGCCCCTCCGTGTCCGAGCCAAGAGAGAACCCCATCCCATTGCCCGTGGAGACATTGTCCCTGACCGTGTGGTTGTCCCCCCGGATGGCGAATCCCGCGTCCCGGTTGCCCTGCGCGATGTTCCCAATCACCCGAACGTCGCGCCCGCCCAGGACATCCAGCCCAATCCCATCATCATCCGTGACCTTCCCGGCCCCCGTGAGGGTAAACCCCTTCCCATAGTCGCCGAAGGAGACGTTGCTCGCGGTGATGTTGACGACATCCAGCACGGCCCCGGCGGCGGCGAGCACCGTGACTTGCGCGCCCCCCGTCGACTCGACCTTGAGCCGCTTGTTGATCAGGATCATGCAGCGACACCCCGTCTGCACTTCGGCCGCTTCGTCACCGGGGTCGCTGAAGTCTCCGTCGGCGTTCAAGTCCCCGTAGCGGCCGGGGTGGACGAGGATGCGATCTCCATCGCGAGCATGGGCGATGGCCCGACTGATGGAGCGACAGGGGTTCGCCTTCGCGCCACACGTCGCGCTGTCCAACGCGTTGTTGGCGACGTGGAGCGTCCTCGTCGGCTCCGCCATGGATGGCGAAGGCAACCACAGGGTCCCCACCACGGTGACCATTCCGAGCATCTGCCTGAACATGCCAACCTCCTGCCCACTTCCCGCCATGGGCCAACAAGCGCCATTGAATGGCGCGAAGGAGGATGGAGTCGCCTGGGACCTTTGTGCAGTGAGGCCCTGGGCTCGGAGTCGGATCCCCGACAGGTCCTCTCAGGTGCGGGACAGGGATTGGACGAACTTCGTCTTCACGTTCGTCACCTTTCCCGAGCGCTCCAACACGCCCTGCCCCACGATGAACAGGGCGCCGTGGATCTCCTTGCGGCACCGCTCATACACATCCGGAGGCACCACCAGGTTCGCAATCCCTGTCTCATCCTCCAGAGAGATGAAGCACATCCCCCTCGCCGTCGGAGGCCGCTGTCGGCAGATCATCATCCCGCCCACGGACACCGTCCGCCCGGAGGACACCTGCTTCAGCCCCTCCGCCGTCACCGCCCCCAGCTTCCTCAGCGTGGGCCGCAGCAGCTCCAGCGGGTGCTTCTCCAACGACAGCCCCACCGTGTCGTAGTCCGCGCAGACGCGGGCAAACACATCCATCGACGGCAGCTCCACCTCCGTGCCGTCCATCGACATCCCGAAGAACAGGTCATCCGAGTCCAGCGGCCCCAGCGCCTGGATGTCCCACAGCGCCTTGCGGCGTGAGCCACAGAGCGACCCCAGCGCCCCCGCCAGCGCCAGGCGCGTCAGCTCGTGCCGGGGAATCCGAGCCCGGCGCGCCAGGCTCCCCACGTCCGTGTAGCCCTCCCCTCGCCCCGCCTCCACCCGCCGCCCCGCGGACTCCCCCAGCCCCTTCACCATCCGCAACCCCAGCCGCAGCGCCTTCCCCCCGTCCTCCAGCGTGCAGTCCCACCGCGAGCACCGCACGTCCACCGGCCGCACCTCCACGCCGTGCCGCTGCACGTCCGCCACCAGCGTGTGCGGCGCGTAGAAGCCCATGGGCTGCGAGTTCAGCAACGCCGTCGTGAAGGCCGCCGGGTAATGACACTTCAGCCAACTGGACGCATACGCAATCAACGCGAAGCTCGCCGAGTGACTCTCCGGAAAGCCGTAGTGCGCGAAGCCCCGGAAGTTGTCGAACCACTCCTCCGCCTGCACCCGCGAGTACCCTCGCGACAGACACCCCTCCACGAAGCGTCCCCGGTACTGCAACAGCATCGACTCCGCGCGCTTGTGGCTCAGCACCCGCCGCAGCCCATCCGCCTCCTCCGCGGAGAAGCCCGCCGCCACCATCGCCAGCTTCATCGCCTGCTCCTGGAAGAGCGGCACCCCCAGCGTCTTGCCCAATATCTCCCGCACCGCCTCGCTCGGGTACACCACCGTCTCCTCACCGTTCCTCCTGCGCAGGAACGGGTGCACCATCTTCCCGACAATCGGCCCCGGGCGGATGAGGGCAATCTCCACCACCAGGTCGTAGAACGTCCTCGGCCTCAGCCTCGGCAGCATGTTCATCTGCGCCCGGCTCTCGATCTGGAACACCCCCACCGTGTCCGCTTCGCACAACATGTCGTAGACCTTCGGGTCCTCCGCCGGAATCGTCGCCAGCGACAGCTCCCGCCCGTGGTGCTCTCGAATCAGCGCGAAGCACTTCGACAGCGCCGTCAACATCCCCAGCGCCAGCAGGTCCACCTTCAACAGTCCAATCGAATTGATGTCATCCTTCTCCCACTGGATGACCGTCCGCCCCGCCATGGCCGCGTTCTCCACCGGCACCAGCTCCGTCAGCGGCTCTCGCGTCATCACGAACCCGCCCACGTGGATGGACAGATGTCTGGGAAAGCCCTCCAGCTCCGCCGCCAGGGACAACGTCCGCTGCACCCGCCGGTCGAACGCGGACAGCCCCGCCTCCAGCAGGACCTCCGGCGTCACCTCGAACCCGTGCGCCGCGGAGACCTTCGACAGCCGGTCCACCTGGTCCAATGACAACCCCATCGCCTTCCCCGCCTCCCGCAGCGCCAGCCGCCCGCGATAGCAGATGACCTCGCACACCATCCCCGCCCTGTGGCGCCCGTGCTTCTCATACACGTACTGGAGCACCTCCTCGCGCCGCTCGTGCTCGAAGTCCACGTCGATGTCCGGCGGCTCCTTGCGCGCCATGCTCAGGAAACGCTCGAACAACAAGCCCATCCGCACCGGGTCGATGGCGGTGATCTGCAGCGCGTAGCAGACCGCCGAGTTCGCCGCGCTCCCTCGCCCCTGACACAGAATCCCCTGCCGCCGCGCGAAGCCGACGATGTCCCACAGCGAGAGGAAGTACCCCGCGAAGTCCAGCGCGGCGATCAACCGCAGCTCGTGCTCTATCTGCTTCACCACCTCCGGCGGCACACCCGCCGGGTAGCGCACCCCGAGCCCCTCGTACGTCAACACCCTCAGGTGCTCGTCCGCCGTCCGCCCTCCTGGCAGGTCCTCCTCCGGGAAGCGGTAGCGCAGGTCATCCAGCGACGCCCGACACCGCGACGCCAGCTCCACCGTCCGCGCCAGCGCCTCCGGCCGGTCCGCGAACAGCCGCGCCATCTCCCCGGGCCCCTTCAGCGTCCGCTCCCCGTTGGGCCACAGCCGCGTCCCCGCCTGGTCCACCGTCGTCCCGTGCCGCACCGCGCTCAGCACGTCCTGGAGCGGCTGACGTCTCCGGTGGTGCGTGTGCACGTCGTTGTGCACCACCAGCGGCACCCCCAGCTCCCGCGCCAGCACCTCCGCTCGCGCCTCCCGGGCCGAGTCCCCCGCCGACAACGTCCGGCACAGCCCGACATGGAAGCGCTCCGGGAACGCCTCCGCCAACGGCGCCACCCGCTCCAGCGCCGCCGGCTCCGGCAACAACGCGAGCAGCCCGCTGGAGCGCTCCGCCAGCGCCCGCCACGGCAGCCCCGCCTCCCCCTTGGGGTGCGTCATCCGACTGCGCGACACCAGCGCGCACAGGTTCGAATAGCCCCCCGAGTCCGCCGCGTACACCACCACCGGAGGCCCGTCCTCCAGCGTCAGCTCGGCCCCGAGGATGAGCCGCAGGCCGTGCTCCTTCGCCGCGAGGTGGGCCTTCACCGCCCCGTACAACCCATCCGCGTCCGTCAGCGCCAGCGCGCTCAGCCCCAGCCGCGAGGCGGTGAGCACCAGCTCCTCCGGATGCGAGGCACCGCGCAGAAACGAGAAGTTGGAGCGACAGACGAGCTCGGCGTAGTCCACACCCGATCAAGACACTGACCAGCCGTTCAGGCGCTAGGTCGGATCTTCGTTCAGCGACCGAGAGACTCGCCGGGTTGAGGCACGCCGCACGCGCCCCGACGCACCACGTCCTCTTCGGGCCTCCAGGGCCTCGTTCCGCGACTCCGGCGCCTGCCGTCCGCCACCCGCCGCCGCGCCACGACGTTTCCAGACAGCCCCTGGGCCGAGCCCCTCGTCCAAACCCAGACATGCCATCTCCGAGCCTCGCCTCCCTGTCCGCGCAGCAACGCTCAACTCCTGAGAATCACTGTCACGCGAGTCCCCGGTGCCTACCGTCGCTGTCCGCCCGGCGCCGCCCTCTCCCGGAAAGGCGCCCGTTGCCACGGACGGCATCGGCCCATGTCGCCACGACACCTCTCGACGAGGAGGACTCATGTCCCTGCACGGCCTCAACCGCTTCGCCCTTCCCTTCACCCTGGTCCTCGCGTCCGCCCTGCTCTTCCCGGCACTCGGGCTCGTCGGCGAGACGCAGGCCGCTTCGCGCAAGAGCGCCCCCTGTGGGGTGAGTCGCGAGCTGTATCTGGGCACCTACAAGGGCCGCGTGTTCAAGGAATGGCAGACACCGCTCACCGATGAGCAGCTCAAGGACCCGTTGACCCGCATGGCCAATGACGCCCTGCTCAAGAACAACTACACGCTGACGGTCCGCTTCCAGCGCGACGCGCGGGGCACCTACCAGGCGGAGACGCTGGTGCAGTTCGACAGCCTCACCCCCGACACCGTCGGCCCCAGCCACAAGGACACCAGCAGCTACCTGCTCAACCTGGACCGGGAGCCCGCCAAGGTGGAGTTCGTCGTGACGCGGCGCCCCGCGAAGACCTACGCCACCCGCCCCCAGGAGCCACCCCGCACCGGAGGCATCGAGAAGACCACCTCGCGGCCCAAGCCCACCTCCCACACCCTCGTCTTCAAGGAGACCCTCGCCCTGGACGCCCTGGACTGCGACAGCGGCGGCGTCCCCCAGCGCCTGCTCTTCACCCGGACCATCGGCGGCCAGCAGCCCATCGTCGAGACGCGGGAGCTGTTCCGTACGAAGTAGGCGCGCCCAAGCCCCCTCACGGGGCCCCATGAAGGCGTTCAGTCCTTTCGTCCCCGCCCGCCCGCGTTTGACAGGACGGGGAACCGACTGACAAAGAGATCTTCATGGACCTGACCCCCGCCGCCTGGCAGCTCTGGATCGTCGCCGCCCTCGCCTGCGGTGGGCTGGAAATCAAGCTGTCCGGCTTCGGGCTCGTGTGGTTCGCGGTGGGGGCGCTCGTCTCCTCGCTCGCCGCGGGCCTCGGGCTGACCTTCTTCCTCCAACTGGCGCTCTTCGCCACCGTCTCCATCGGCCTGTTCGCCGCCTCGCGCACCCTGTTCAAAAACGTTTTCATGCGGAACGCTTCGCACTTGAAGACGGGCGTCGAGGCCATGGTGGGGCAGGAGGCGGTGGTGATGGAGTCCATTGAAGGCCCCCACGGGGGCACGGTGCGCATCAACGGCGAGCTGTGGACGGCCCGCTCGCTGTCCGGCGCCATCCCCCAGGGGGAGCTCGTCACCGTGGAGCAGGTCGAGGGACTCAAGCTTTGGGTGCGCCGCCCTTCGGCGACGTTGTCGGTTCCCGAGGCGGAACAGAAACAGGAGAAAGTCTGATGGACGCGCTGACCTTTGTAATCCTTGCCGCTCTCGTGGGGCTCGCGGGCTTCGTGCTGTACACCTGCGTCCGCATCGTTCCCCAGGCCAAGGTCATGGTGGTGGAGCGACTGGGCAAGTTCCATGGCGTCGCCACCAGCGGCCTCAACCTCCTCATCCCTTTCCTCGACAGCCCCCGCCCCATCGAGATGCGCACGGGCAACCGCTACATGCGCAGCACCATGGTGGACCTGCGCGAGCAGGTCATGGGCTTCGAGACGGTGCAGGTCATCACCCACGACAACGTCAACATGGAGGTCGGCTCGGTCATCTACTACCAGATCGTCGACGCCGCGAAGGCGCTGTACCAGGTGGAGAACCTGGCGCTGGCGATTGAACAGCTCACGATGACGAACCTGCGCAACGTCATGGGCAGCCTGACGCTGGACCAGACGCTCACCAGCCGCGAGACGGTGAACACCCGGCTGCGCATGGTGCTGGACGAGGCCACGGAGAAGTGGGGCGTGAAGGTGACGCGCGTGGAGCTGCGCGAAATCGAGCCGCCCCAGGCCATCAAGTCCGCCATGGCCAAGCAGATGACCGCCGAGCGTGAGCGCCGCGCCGAAGTGACGAAGGCCGAGGGCGACAAGGCCGCCGCCATCCTCCAGGCCGAAGGCCAGAAGATCTCCCGCATCCTCCAGGCCGAGGGCGAGCGTGACGCGGAGGTCGCCCGCGCCGAGGGCCACAAGCGCGCCACCATGCTGGAGGCCGAAGGCAAGGCCGAGGCCACGCGCCTCACCTTCGAGGCCATCCACAGCGGCCACGCCACCCCGGAGGTGCTCGCGCTGCGCTACATGGAGACCCTCCAGGAGATTGGCAAGGGTGACAACAAGATGTTCATCCCCTACGAGGCCACCGCCACCCTGGGCGCCATCTCCGTCATCAAGGACGTCTTCTTCGCCAAGGAGGACGCGGCCAGACGCCCCGCGCCCCAGGCCCCGGGGACGCGTCCCGCGCCCACCGCCGCCTCCCTGAGCGCCCAGAGCATCGCCCGGAGCAACGTCATCGCGGAGCCCGCCACCCTCACCGGCGCCAGCGCTCCGCAGGCGCGTCGTCCCCGTCCTCCCTCCGAGCAGGACGAGTAGACCGCTGTCCGGAATCCGTCTTGCTCGCCGTCCAGGCTGGCCGGCGAGCGAGACGGGGTTGCATTCCGCCCCGGCGCGCGTCATAGATTTCGACGCACGCATCCACCGGAGGGCCTGACACCCCCTCCCTACGCGAGGTCGACGTACCCTTGAAGCTGAGCCGCTGAGTCCCAGGTCTTTTGGCCTCACCGCGCAGGGCCGCCCCTTGGGCTGGCTCGCGCCTGGATTCAGGAGCTCGCTTCATGTCTTCCCTTCGCGCGCATCGCGTGTCGTTCGCCTATTCCGACGCTGTCGCCGTCCTCTCTGAAGTCGACTTCCACCTGGCGTCCGGCTGGACGGGGCTCGTGGGCGCCAATGGCGCCGGCAAGTCCACCCTGCTCCGGCTCCTCTCGGGGGAGCTTGCGCCCACCGAGGGGCACATCCAGTCCGAGCCCCCCTCGCCCACCCTGCGGCTGTGCCGCCAGGAAGTGGAGGCGCTGACGCCGGACATCACCGCCTTCGCCGAGTCATGGGACTCGCTCGCGCGCAGGCTGCACGGGCAACTGGGGCTGGACGTCTCCGCGCTGGAGCGCTGGTCCACGCTGTCCCCGGGCGAGCGCAAGCGGTGGCAGGTGGGCGCGGCGCTGGCCGCCGAGCCGCACGTGCTGCTGCTCGACGAGCCCACCAACCACCTGGACGCGGAGGCGCGGACGTGGCTCGTCTCGGCGCTGAAGCGCTTCAAGGGCGTGGGCGTCGTCGTGTCACATGACCGGCCGCTGTTGGAGACGCTCACCACCGCCACGCTGCGCGTCCATGGCGGCGATGCGCGGCTGTGGCCCGGGGCCTACTCCGCGGCGAAGCAGCACTGGGAGGCCGAGCGCGAGGCGGAGGTGGGCGTCTATCAACAGGCCCGCGCGGAGCAGCGGCGCGCGGCGCGACTGCTCGACCAGGCCCGACGCGAGCAACAGTCCGCCGACGCGGCCCGGAGCACACGCAAGCGACTGAAGGACAAGAACGACAACGACGCGCGCTCCATGGGCGCGTCCGTCGTGGCGGGCTGGGCGGAGAATCACGCGGGCCGCCGCGTGGGCATCCAGCGTCGCGAGCTGGAGCGCGCCACCGAGGCCGTGGGTGAGTTCACCGCGGACAAGACCGTGGGTCGCTCCGTCTTCGTCGACTACGTGCGCTCGCCCAACCCGTGGCTCTTCACCCTCGACGTGCCGGAGCTGCGCGCCGGGGACGTGCCGCTGCTGGGGCCCGTGAATCTGTCCGTCGGCCGCGAGGCGCGCGTGCGCATCGAGGGTCCCAACGGCGCGGGCAAGAGCACCCTGGTGCGCGCGCTGCTGGAGCGCGCTCGCGTGCCCATGGAGCGCGTGCTGTATCTGCCGCAGGACGTGGGCGCGGAGGAGGCGCGGACCACGCTCGACGAGGTGCGCGCCCTGCCTCCCGAGGAGAAGGGGCGCGTGCTGTCCCTGGTGGCCGCGCTCGGCGTGGACCCCGAGCGGCTGCTCGGCTCGGAGCAACCTTCACCGGGAGAGGTGCGCAAGCTGCTCATCGCCCGGGGACTGGGACAGCACGCCTGGGCGCTGGTGCTCGACGAGCCCACCAATCACCTGGACCTGCCCTCCATCGAGCGACTGGAGGCGGCCCTGCGTGAGTATCCCGGCGCGCTGCTGCTGGTGACGCACGACACCGCGTTCGCTCGCGCGTGCACCTCCGAGGCCTGGCGCGTGGAGCATGGCCGGGTGGAGGTGACGGCCGGGTGAGGCCGGGCGGGAGCGCGACTCCAGCGCGATGATGCGACCCGTCCCCCTGGACTGTCGCGGGACTGGCTCACGTCCTGAACTGGGGGTGCTCCCGCTCCCACGCCTCCAGTTGCGCGAGCCCCTCTTCCACGGAGACGCGAGGACGGAAGCCCGTCTCGCGCTCCAGCGCGGAGGGGTCCGCCCACGTGCCGTCCATCTCCCCTGGCTGGGCTGGCAGTGGGCGCAGCACGGCGCGGGTCCCCACGTGTCGCTCCAGGACGGCCACGAAGTCGCGGAGCGAGACGGGCTCGCCGCGGCCCACGTTGAGCAGTCGATACGGCGGTGTACCGGAGGGCGGGCGGTCCAGCACGCGCAGCACCGCCTCCGCCACGTCGTCCACGTGGGTGAAGTCGCGCCGCATGCGGCCCTCGCCGTAGAGGTCGATGGGACGCCCCTCGCGCAGGGCGCGAAGGAAGCGCAACGGCGCCATGTCCGGACGCCCCCAGGGACCGTACACGGTGAAGAAGCGCAGCCCGCTGGTGGGCAGCGCGTGCAGGTGGCCGTACGTGTGGGCCAGCAGCTCTCCGGCGCGTTTGGTCGCGGAGTAGACATTCAGCGGGTGGTCGGCCGAGGCGCTCTCCGCGAAAGGGGGCGGCGTGTCAGCGCCGTACACGGAGCTGGAGGAGGCGTAGACGAGGTGCTCCACCTGCGCGGCATGTGACTGCTCGAGGACGTGGAGAAACCCCGTCACGTTCGCGTCCAGATAGGACCGCGCGGAGGCGCTCGCCGTCCGGACGCCGACCCTCGCCGCCAGATGCACGACCCGCTCGGGGCGCTCTTGCTGAAAGATTCTCGCGAGCGCGGCGGAATCAGTGATGTCGACCGGATGACAGGTGAAGTGCTCGGCGCCGGGAGTGGTGCGAAGTCGGGCCAGGCGGGCCTGCTTGAGTGGCACATCTCCGGAGGGGTCCAGGTTGTCCACGCCGAGGACGGTGTCCCCTCGCGCCAGCAGTCGCGCGCTGACGTGGTGACCGATGAAGCCCGCCGCTCCCGTGACGAGTACCCGCATGCAGGGCGCACGCTCCCATGCCCTCTTGGGGGATGCCACGTTCACGGTGTGACGGACTCCCTCGCCGAGCGTCCAGGAGGGCTCGACAGCCTGCTTCCCGTGGCCCCTGCTTGGACGTAGGGTGGGCGACATGGTGTCCGTGAACCAGCTCCGACCCTTCGCCGAAGCCTCGCTCGAAGCCTTCCGGGCCGCGTCAGGCCCGGTGGCGCTCATCCAGCAGCCCGTGGACCCGGTGTTCCGAAGCGTCGCCCAGCAACTGACGGGGGCGCGCACGGTGGGCATGGCGCATCGCTCGCGCATGACGGAGCGGCTGCTCGCCATGCTTCGCGACTTCGACAACCTGGAGGTGCACTTCCTCAACCCCAAGGTGGATGGCGAGGAGCTCACCGTCGGCCGCTCGGAGTGTGACCTGGTGGTGCCGGACCCGTCTGTCTCCCAGCACCACGCCACGCTGCGGTGGAATGCGGCGACGGGCGGCTTCCTCGTGCGCGATGCGCAGTCGATGAATGGCACGTGGATCAACGGCGCGCCCCTGGGGTTTCGGGCGCAGGTGACGCTCAACGACGGCGACACGCTGGCGTTCGGCGACGCGCAGTTCCTCTACCTGCGCGCGGAGACGGTGCACGAGCACCTGCGACTGGCGAGCCCTCGGCCGAAGCCCTGAGGGCGTGGAGGCTCAGGGCACTTCCTTGACGGCCTGGATGACGGCCTTGCGCAGATAGGAGCTGTAGTCCGTCTGCGACTGGTACAGGCCGATCATGGCGACGGTGCGGCTCTCCTTGCGCCAGATCAACTGGCCGTCGGGAGAGACGACGCCGGCCTCCAGCACCACGTCGGCGCGGCCCATGGTCTGGACGGCGGAGACGTCGACCCAGGACAGCACGACGACGACGGCGGCCTCCGCGTCGTTCTCACGGATGACGGACACGACTTCGTCCGTGGAGGGCGAAGGCGCCGCGGAGATGCGCGTCCCGGCGACCTCGAAGCCCCGCTCTCGGAGGACGGCTTCCGTCGAACCGGAGAGGACGGTGCGAGGGTTGCCCTCACCCATCAGGTCCTCGCGGTAGGACGCCGAGGGCAGTGAGTCCACCCGCGAGCCGACGACCACGACGACCTTGCGGATGGCCCCCGCGGGACGGACCTGCGGCGCGGCGCATGCGGTGACAAGCAGGGACAGCAGGAGGAGAGCGGAGACGCGCATGGGGGCCCTGGGGGAAAAGGTGGTCGCTCTGCATAACCACCCGAGGCGGCGGTGGGCAAACCGGTGAAGCTGGGGGCGGCGGCGTGCTATCCACAGACTATGCGCGCATTGCATGTTTTCTGCGTCGTCCTGCTCGCCACCGGATGGCAGGGCTGCGCGACATCGGCTGCGTCAGCGGTCCCCTTCTGGGAAGACGCGCAGGGAGAGTGCTCCGAGCCGCATGAGGATGTCTGCCTCGCTCCCCTCTGCGAAGAGGACACGTGCGCCTTCTTCCGCTGCGAGCACATGCTCGACGAACTGACGTTGGCGCGCTTTCCACCCGCGCGTCCTCCCGCGGCATCCGCTGCGCCCGGAGGAGGTCCTCGCAGAAACTGGGGAAGCGGGCTGAAAACACCTGAAGGCCATGAGCCCGTCTTCGTCATCCCCTGGCATGGGAGTCCTCGTCCCACACCGCCGAGATTTCAGCTCCCTCCGGGCCGCTTCGAGAAGCACCACATCTTCCCGCAGGCCGAAGACCTGGCGTTATGGTTCCGCAGCAGAGGACTCAACATCCACGACTACACGCTCCCTCTTCCACGAGGACGTCCACCAACGGATTCACCGAGGCGGAGACCGTGGAGGCGCCTGGAACAAGGCATGGCGTGAGTATCAGAGACAGAATCCCTTCCCCTCCAAGGAAGAAATTTTCAAACATGCAGGGGAACTCATCTACCGCTTCCAACTCCTGGGCGGTCCCGTCAAGCCCTACTACACCCATCTGGAATAACCACGTCCTGGACAGATGACTCGATTCTTCGAACTGGGTGAGGACAGTGCAGAGACCTCTCGATACCGAGGCGACTTCAACGCCGCGCACAAGTGGTCGCTGCCTGGAGTCGAGTGCTCCGACTGTGGCGCGACCTGGGGTGGCTCGGGACATAACTACCCTTGCGTGGACCTCTCATCGCTGCCGGAACAGGCCCGTTTCGTGAGGCCATGGCCTACGTCCGTGCCCGAGTACCAACGCCTGCGTACGCTCGCGAGCCCCCTGGCCCCCCCAGGAGCGGAGCTTCCACCAGGAACGGCGTTCGGCCCCATGGTGGGGACGGCCCGTGGCGATTTGGGTCCACTCACCTGGCAAGGGGACTACTTGTTGATGTTGCGCCGGGACACGCTGGAGCAACTCCGGTCACTGCATGTCCAGGGTCTCGTCGGCTGTGAGACGGAGCTGCGCTGGAGGCAAAAGAGCCCACCAGAGATGCTGGAGCTTCAAATCGAACTGAAGGGGCGTTTGCATCCAGACTGCCTCCCTTCAGATCTGGCGCCAGCCTGTAAGACATGTGGCCGGCTCGCGTTCCAAAGGCCTGACCACCCGATCCTCGACGCGCGTTCTCTCCCCGTCGACCTGGACCTGTTTCGGGTGGGTAACTTCGCCACGATGATCATTGGAACAGAGCGGTTCATAGAGGCAGTGCGACGCCTGGGGCTCACAGGCATCAGTTCCCGCGAGCTTCCGACCCGCTGATTCTGCAATTGATTGCACGAAAGCACACGCCGCGCGTGGCACGTCAGTCAAACAAGCCCTGCAGATAGAAGCGGCCATCTCGCATGTCCCGGAACACCCACGCCGGGCCCAGTCCCTCGAAGTGCACCCGGTAGTAGTCACGCTGGAAGGGAGACTCGGACCACCACTCCCCTCCCAGCCGCTCCGGCCCTGTCACCGCCGTCACCCGGTGCCGCCGCCCGCCCACCCTCGCGGCCAGCAACCTGCCCGTCTCCGCCACCTCCGCGTCCAGCCACGCGGGCTCCACCAACAACCGCGAGGGCCGCTCCCGGAGCCCTCCTCCCTCCGCGCGCTCCACGCGAGCCCCGCCCAGCTCCCCCGCCCACCCCTTCCGCGCCTCCGGAGGATGGAAGCCCTTCGCCCCATGCGCTCCCTCCGGTCGGTGCACCTCCGCCAGTCCCGCCGCGCAGAGCGACTCCTCCCCCAGCGTCGTCACCAGTCGCGACAACACCACCTCCAGCGCCGCATCCCCCTCCGGTTCATCCCCCAGCGAGAGCTGCTGCTCCCGGTCCTCCGAGCACTCGTCCACCCGCGCGGACACCTCCGCCACCGGGTTCTCCAGTCGCAACTCCTCCAGCCGGTGCCGCGCCAGATCCAGCAGCAGCTTCGCCTCCGCCGTGGGCCTCGCCAGCGCCAGCGTCACCTGCTGCAGCCCCGACGGATCCAACTTCAGCGTGAAGGTGATGCGCACCGCCGCCCGCCGCCGCCCCGCCAGCCGCGCCCCCAGCCTGTCCAACAACGTCTTCAGCGCGAAGCGCAGCGGCTCGAACGACTCCGCGGGCC
>NZ_JABUMS010000035.1:0-41479 GCF_013336705.1 Myxococcus sp. CA051A
AGGGTGGTCGCCACACCCCGTTCTTCAAGGGATACCGTCCCCAGTTCTACTTCCGCACGACGGACGTGACGGGAACGGTGAAGCTGCCTGAGAACGTGGAAATGGTGATGCCGGGCGACAACATCGCAATCGAGGTGGAGCTCATCACCCCGGTGGCGATGGACAAGGAGCTGCGCTTCGCTGTTCGCGAGGGTGGCCGCACGGTGGGCGCCGGCGTCGTGGCGGAAGTGATCGAGTAGCAGGCCTCCTCCCGGCTCCCATGGACATCCCCTCGGGGAATTTCCAGGGAGCCGGAGGAAATCCAGTTGCATACACCGGGGCGGGATGGTAATCACCGCGCCCCTTCGTTCTGAAGAAACGGCTCTGTGACAACCAGGGGACGTCGGTCGTAGCGCCTCCCGGGGCGTTGGCACAAAGTTCGTTCTAAGAGGTTCTTGCGAATGGCGACACAGAAGATCCGCATCCGGCTGAAGGCATACGACTCGAAGCTCCTGGACCAGAGCGCGGGTGAGATCGTCGAGACGGCCAAGCGCACGGGCGCGAAGGTGGCCGGTCCGATCCCCCTTCCTACGCGCATCAACAAGTTCACGGTGCTGCGTTCGCCGCACGTGGACAAGAAGAGCCGCGAGCAGTTCGAGATCCGCACGCACAAGCGCCTGCTCGATATTCTCGAGCCCACGCAGCAGACGCTGGATGCGCTCATGAAGCTGGATCTGTCGGCCGGCGTTGACGTCGAGATCAAGTCCTAGGAAGCGGGTGGGCGTCCGAGTGGTTTCACTCCGACCCCCGCGAGGAAAGTGCCATGGCGAAGTTTGACGTTGTCGACCTCGATTTGAAGAAGGTGTCGGAGATTGAGCTCTCCGACGACATCTTCGGCGCTGAGCCGAACGCGCACCTCTTTTACGAGGTCGCGAAGATGCAGCAGATCAACCGGCGTCGCGGCACGGTGGGTGTGAAGAACACCTCGCTGGTCAGCGGCGGCGGCAAGAAGCCCTGGAAGCAGAAGGGCACCGGCCGCGCCCGCCAGGGTTCCATCCGCGCTTCCCACTGGGTGGGCGGCGGCAAGGCGATGGCTCCCAAGGCTCGCGACTACTTCTACCGCCCGCCCCGCAAGGTGCGTCGCGGCGCGCTGAAGTCGGCGCTGTCCCTGCGCGCCAAGGAGAAGACGCTCATCATCCTGAGCGGGTTCTCCCTGGATGCCCCCAAGAGCAAGCAGGCCTTCGAGGCGCTCACCAAGCGCCTGAAGCTGCAGAACGCTCTCGTGGTGGACGAGAAGAGCAACACCAACCTGCACCGCAGCGTGCGGAACCTGGCGAAGTTCGACGTGCTTCCTCCCGAGGGTCTCAACCTCGAGGCCGTTCTGAAGCACTCGCACCTCGTGCTCACCTCCGCGGCCGCGAAGACCCTCGAGGGGGCGCTCTCATGAATCTCAGCGACGTCATCAAGGGCCCGCTCATCACCGAGAAGCTGGACAAGGCCCGCGAGAAGTTCCGCCAGTACTCGTTCATCGTGGACCGCAAGGCCACCAAGCACGACGTGGCTCGCGCGGTGGAGACGCTGTTCAAGGTCACCGTCGAGGGCGTCAACACGAACGTCGTTCGCGGCAAGATCAAGCGCGTGGGTCGGAGCATCGGCAAGCGGCCCAACTTCAAGAAGGCGGTCGTCACCCTCAAGGAAGGCGACTCGATCGAACTCTTCGAGGGAGGGGCGGCCTGACGCTACGGCGTTGAGGTCAGCCTGAGGAACACACCATGGGCATCAAGAAGTACAAGCCGACAAGCGCCGCCCGCCGTCACATGACGGTGTCCGATTTCGCGGACATCACCAAGGACGCGCCCGAGAAGAAGCTGACCGAGCCGCTGAAGCGCTCGGGTGGCCGCAACGTGCACGGACACATCACCCGGCGTCACCAGGGTGGTGGTCACAAGCGCCGCTACCGCGTCATCGACTTCAAGCGTCGTGACAAGGACGGCGTGCCGGCCAAGGTCACCGCGGTGGAGTACGACCCGAACCGCACCGCCAACATCGCCCTGCTGACGTACGCGGACGGTGAGAAGCGCTACATCCTGGCCCCGGTGGGCCTGAATGTGGGCGACACGGTGTTCGCCGGCGAGACCGCCGACATCCGTCCGGGCAACTCCCTGCCGCTGCAGAACATCCCGGTGGGTACCATCATCCACAACGTGGAGCTGAAGCCGGGCCGTGGCGCCCAGGTCATCCGCTCCGCGGGAACCTCCGGACAGCTGATGGCGAAGGAGGGCCGCTACGCGCAGGTGCGTATGCCTTCTGGAACCGTTCGCATGGTCCTCATCGAGTGCCGCGCCACCGTGGGCCAGGTGGGTAACATCGAGCACGAGATCATCCGCATCGGTAAGGCGGGTAAGAGCCGCTGGCTGGGCATCCGCCCGACGGTTCGTGGTCTCGCGATGAACCCCGTGGACCACCCGCACGGTGGTGGTGAGGGTAAGTCCGGTCAGGGCAACCCGCACCCGGTGTCGCCGTGGGGCAAGAAGACCAAGGGTCTGACCACGCGCACCAACAAGCGTACTGACAAGTTCATCGTGAGCGGCCGCCGCCAGGGCGCGCGCAGCCAGTAAGAGGATTCGCAAGCCATGGCTCGTTCGATCAAGAAGGGTCCGTTCGTCGACGACTTCCTCGTCAAGAAGATCGAGGACATGATCAAGACGAACAAGAAGACTGTCGTGAAGACGTGGTCCCGCCGCTCCACCATCCTTCCGGAGTTCGTGGGTCACACCTTCGCGGTGCACAACGGGAAGAAGTTCATCCCGGTGTTCGTCACGGAGAACATGGTGGGCCACAAGCTCGGCGAGTTCGCCCCGACGCGTACGTTCGGTGGACACTCGGCGGAGAAGAAGGTCGCCAAGGCCCCGGGCAAGTAGCCTGGCGCATTGCCTGAGAGCCTGAGGAGATGACCATGGAGTCGACTGCACATCTGCGTTTCCTGCGCATGAGCCCCCGCAAGCTGTCCGTCGTTGCGGCGCTCATCCGGGGCAAGCCCGTCGAGGCTGCCCTCAACATCCTGAAGTTCACCAAGCGCGCTGCGGCCCTGCCGGTGGAGAAGCTCATCAAGAGCGCCGTGGCCAACGCGACGGACCTGTCCAAGGGTCAGGTCGACGTGGACACGCTCTACGTCAAGACCATCTCGGTGGACCAGGGTCCTACCCAGCGCCGGTTCATGCCGCGCGCCATGGGTCGGGCCACCCCGATCAAGAAGAAGACCGCCCACGTCCATGTGGTGCTGGCCGAGGCCAAGAAGTAGGACCCGTCGGGCCCAGCCCGGACGTTCAAGGAGATTCACGTTGGGACAGAAAGTTCATCCGATCGGGTTCCGGCTTGGCGTCATCAAGACCTGGGACTCCAAGTGGTTCGAGCACAAGAACTACGCGCAGTGGCTCCATGAAGACATCCGCATCCGCGAGTTCGTGAAGAAGTCGCTGAACCACGCGGGCGTGTCCAAGGTGGAGATCGAGCGCGCAGCCAACAAGGTGAAGGTCAACGTCCACACCGCGCGTCCGGGTATCGTCATCGGCAAGCGCGGCGCGGGCATCGAGACGGTGAAGAAGGACCTCCAGCAGTTCACGAAGAACGAGGTCTTCCTCAACATCGTCGAGGTCCGCAAGGCGGAGACCGACGCGCAGCTGGTGGCGGAGAACATCGCCACGCAGCTTGAGCGTCGCATCGCGTTCCGTCGCGCCATGAAGAAGGCGCTTCAGACTGCGATGAAGTTCGGAGCCAAGGGCATCCGCGTGGCCTGCTCGGGCCGCCTGGGTGGCGCCGAGATGGCCCGCTACGAGTGGTACCGCGAGGGCCGCGTGCCCCTGCACACCCTCCGCGCGGACATCGACTATGGCTTCGCCGAGGCCAAGACGACCTACGGCAAGATCGGCTGCAAGGTCTGGGTCTGCAAGGGCGAGGTTCTCCCGGGCAAGGGCGGCCAGGCCCCCATGCCTTCCAACCGCTAAGAGCCCTCCCGCTTTGGGCGCTCTCGAGAGAGGGCGCCCGGGGCAGGGCAGTGAAGGACAGCGACGATGCTTCAGCCTGCACGTACGAAGTACCGCAAGATGCACAAGGGCCGCACGCCCGGCGCCGCGCACCGTGGCAGCGACTTGACCTACGGTGAGTTCGGCCTGATGAGCCTGCAGCCGGGGTGGATTACGTCCCGGCAGATCGAGGCGGCTCGTATCGCGATGACCCGCCACGTGAAGCGCGGCGGCAAGATCTGGATCCGAATCTTCCCGGACAAGCCCATCACCAAGAAGCCCGCCGAGACCCGAATGGGTACCGGTAAGGGTGGCGTGGAGTACTACGTCGCGGTGGTGAAGCCCGGCCGCATCCTCTACGAGATGGAGGGGATGACGACCGAGGTGGCCACGGGGGCGCTGAAGCTGGCGCAGGCGAAGCTGCCGGTGCTCACGCGTATCGTGACGCGCACGGACCTGAGCCTCTAGGCACCGCGGCGGGAGCCGCCTTCGGGTGGGCTCCCGCACGCATGTGGAGATAGCAATGGCGACTGCGAAGGAACTGAGGGAGCTGTCGGCGGACGACCTGCAGCGGCGGGCGACGGAACTGCGTGAGACGCTGTTCCAGGACCAGCTCAAGCGGCGGACCGGCTCGCTGGACAGCCCGGCGGAGCGAACCCTGCACCGGCGTGACCTGGCCCGGGTGCTGGCGGTTCTCGGCGAGAAGAAGAAGGCGGCGAAGGCCTAAGGCCGACGTCGCGATTCCTCCAAGCGCGCTCGCCCGGAAGCGGGTGCGTGCGGCCATCCGGGACGCGAGAGCGCCCGGGTGCATGAGAGACAGTGAGAACAAAGATGGCTGAAACGACTGAAGCGCCCAAGGCAGAGACCTCCTCCCGCGGCCGTCCGAAGACGCGCGTGGGAATCGTCACCTCCAACAAGATGCAGAAGACGGTCGTGGTCACCGTCCAGCGCCGGGCTCCCCACCCGAAGTACGGGAAGATCATGAGCCTGCGCGAGAAGTACAAGGCGCACGTGGAGGACCACGACTATCCGAAGAAGATCACCATCAACGAGGGTGATCGGGTCCGGATCGCCGAGACCAAGCCTGCCTCGAAGGACAAGCGGTGGCGTGTGGTCGAGGTGCTGGAGAAGAGCAAGAACGTCTAGCACGCACCTCCACCTGCGCGGCCGTGAGGCGGTGTGGTGGAGTCACCGGCGATAGGAGATTCTCAGATGATTCAGATGACGAGCGTGCTCGACGTGGCGGACAACTCGGGCGCGAAGAAGGTGTTCTGCATCAAGGTGCTCGGCGGTTCGAAGCGCAAGTACGCGTCCATCGGCGACGTCATCGTCGTGTCGATCCGCGAGGCGCTGCCCAACTCGAAGGTGAAGAAGGGTGACGTGGCCAAGGCCGTCATCGTCCGCACCAAGCGCGAGGTGGGTCGTCCCGACGGCAGCTTCATCAAGTTCGATGGCAACTCCGCGGTCCTCATCAACAAGGACATGGAGCCCATTGGTACGCGCATCTTCGGGCCGGTGGCCCGTGAGCTCCGCGCCCGCAAGTTCATGAAGATCATCTCGCTGGCGCCCGAAGTCCTCTGAGAGGACCGCAGGCCGGACGGCGAGCAGCCAGAGAGACGAGGAAGCCATGCAGAAGATGAAAGTGGGAGACACGGTCCAGGTCATGGCCGGGGCCGAAGCCTCCGAGAAGAGTCCCGCGACGAAGCGCGGCAAGGTGCTGAAGATCGACCGCGAGGCGGGTCGCGTGACCGTTGAGGGTCTGCGCCTGGTCAAGCGTCACCAGAAGAAGACGCCCCAGAATCCCGAGGGTGGCATTGTCGAGAAGCCCGGCACCATCGCCCTGGCGAATGTCCAGGTCGTGTGCGCCAAGTGCGACAAGCCGACCCGCGTGGGGGTCAAGACCGAGGGCGAGAAGCTCCAGCGGTTCTGCAAGAACTGCGACGCGCTGATTGACTAGGAGTCCCTGTTGGGGCATGTATGCGCGCCCTTCTGCCCGCCCTGGTGGGCGGGTAGGGGGGCGTGCAGGCAACGAGGGCCTGGGTGGTTCCGGGGCCCTCGCGGTGTTTTCAGTTTCCAGATGAAGGACTGATCGGACGCGCTGGGTCCACAACGGCGCCCCGAAGCAGAGGATACGACGATGGCTGACGAGAAGAAGCCGGACCAGAAGGAAAAGAAGGCGAAGCGGGGCAAGAAGGAAGAGGCCAAGAAGGTTGGCTTCGCGGCGAACATCGAGGAAGGCCTCGAGAGCAAGCCGGCCCGCATGAAGGAGCGCTTCCGCAAGGAAGGAGTGCCCGCCCTGATGAAGGAGCTGGGCCTCAAGAACCCGATGGAGGTTCCGCGTCTCCAGAAGATCGTCGTCAACATGGGTCTCGGCGAGGCGCTCGCCAACAACAAGATCCTGGAGTCGGCGGTGGACCAGCTCGCGGCGATCACGGGTCAGAAGCCCATCGTCACGCGCGCTCGCAAGTCCATCGCGAACTTCAAGCTGCGTCAGGGCCAGGCCATCGGTGCCGCCGTGACGCTGCGTGGTACTCGCATGTACGAGTTCATGGACCGCCTCATCACCGTGGCGCTGCCGCGCGTGCGTGACTTCAAGGGCGTGTCCCCGAAGGCTTTCGACGGGAAGGGCAATTACACGCTCGGCGTGCGCGAGCAGATCATCTTCCCTGAGATCAACTACGACCAGATCGAGAAGGTGAAGGGGCTCAACATCAGCTTCGTCACCACCGCCGCGAACGACGAGCAGGGGTTGGCGCTGATGCGTCACTTCGGCCTGCCGTTCCGTCAGTAAGCCCTCGAGCCAAGGACCTCAAGACAATGGCCAAGCTCTCCAAGATCGCCCAGGCGAAGCGCAAGCCGAAGTTCGCCGTGCGCCAGTACAACCGCTGCCCGCTGTGCGGTCGGCCGCGCGCCTTCCTTCGCAAGTTCAAGATGTGCCGTATCTGCCTGCGCAACCGTGCGCTGCGCGGCGAGATCACCGGCGTCACCAAGTCGTCCTGGTAGCCGGAAGGGCAGGGTGCTGAGGGGCTCGGAAGGGCTCATCGGCACCCTGGGCGCGCTCCGGGAGGAGCTCGCTCAATCGAAGTTTCAACCTCAGCAGTGGCGGTCGGCGCGAACCCCCGGGATGGGCCCGGCAGGCGCGGCGGCCGCGAACGCGAGATGCTCGATGAGGGCTCTTGCTTGGAAGGTAGCTCATGCCGGTCAATGATCCTGTTGGCGACATGCTGACCCGCCTGCGCAATGCTTCGCGCGCGCGTCACGACAAGGTCGTCATTCCCCACTCGAAGCTCAAGCTCGAGATCATCAAGGTCCTCAAGGATGAGGGCTACATCGGGGAGTTCGCCGTCGCCACCCCCGAGGGCTCGCCGCAGAGCGAGATCACCGTGCAGCTCAAGTACGGTCCGGACCGCAGCCCCGCCATCACCGGCATCCGCCGCGTGTCCAAGCCGGGCCTGCGCCGCTACTGCGGCGTGAGCGACATCCCGCAGGTGCTGGGTGGAATGGGTATCTCCATCCTGTCCACGTCCCGCGGCATCCTGGTGGACTCCGAGGCCCGCAAGCAGAAGGCGGGCGGCGAGCTGCTCTGCACCGTCTACTAGCCAGCTGCCTGGCGGCCGCGCCTCGCGAGAGTGCGCGCCCCGGGCATACAGGACCGAGGCAACCATGAGTCGGATTGGAAAACTGGCGATCAAGCTCGGCGACAAGACGAAGGCCATCGTCGCCGGCCAGCAGGTGAATTTCGAGGGCCCCAAGGGCAAGCTGTCCGTGAAGCTGCCCGCCCGGGTCAAGGTGGAGATCAAGGACGGCCAGGTCAGCGTGCTGCGCGAGGATGATTCTCGCGAGGCGCGCAGCCTGCACGGCCTGACCCGCACCATCCTCGCGAACGCGGCGAAGGGAGTGTCCACCGGGTTCGAGCGGAAGCTGGACATCCGCGGCGTTGGTTTCCGCGCCGAGGTGAAGGGCAAGGCCATCCACTTCGCGCTAGGCTACTCGCACCCGGTGGTGTTCAACCTGCCGGAGGGTGTGACGGCTGAAGTCGACAAGGCGGCCCGCACCGAGGACAGCCTCCCCACCGTGGGGCTGACGCTCCGCTCGGCGGACAAGGAAGCGCTTGGCGCAACGGCGGTGAACATCCGCTCGTTGCGTCCGCCCGAGCCTTACAAGGGCAAGGGCATCAAGTATTCCGAGGAGCGCATCCGTCGTAAGGAGGGCAAGACCGGAACGACCTAGTCGTTTCGTCTGTCCTGAGGGTTCCCAATCCCGTCGGGCCCGTGGGGTCCGACGGCATCATCCGGCGGCGGAAGTCCGCATCGCCGCCGGAAGGACAAGGAAGCAGCCATGCCGACGAAGATCGATTCGCGTCTCAAGAGGAAGAACCGCATCCGCAAGAAGCTCTCGGGCACCACCGAGCGGCCGCGGCTTTCCGTATACAAGAGCCTCAAGCACATCTACGCGCAGGTGGTGGACGACACCACTGGCAAGACCCTCGCGTTTGCCTCGTCGCTGTCCAAGGACCTGAAGGGCCAGGACGAAGGCGACAAGAAGGCGGACGCGAAGCGGGTGGGTGCCCTGATCGCGCAGAAGTGCAAGGCTGCCAACGTCGAGGCGGTGGTGTTCGACCGCAACGGCTTCCCCTATCACGGGCGCATCGCCGCCGTGGCTGACGCCGCGCGCGAGGCCGGGCTGAAGTTCTAGCTTTCGAAAGGATTTCCAAGTGGCAACTCCGATCAATCCGAACGATCTGGACCTCACCGACCGCGTGGTGAACATCAACCGCGTGGCCAAGGTCGTGAAGGGCGGCCGCCGGTTCTCGTTCGCCGCCCTGGTGGTGGTGGGCGACGGCGCTGGACACGTGGGCGTCGGCCTGGGCAAGGCCAACGAGGTCCCCGAGGCCATCCGCAAGGGTGGCGAGAACGCGAAGAAGAATCTCTTCCGCGTCCCGCTCATGGGTCACACGATTCCGCACGAGGTGCTTGGGCACTTCGGCGCCGGCTGGGTGCTGTTGAAGCCGGCCAGCGAAGGTACGGGCGTCATCGCCGGTGGCGCGGTGCGCGCGGTTCTTGAGGCGGCGGGCATCCGCAACATCCTGACGAAGAGCCAGGGTTCGCGGAATCCGCACAACGTGCTGAAGGCCACGGTTGCTGGCCTGAAGCTGCTGCGGAGCGCGGCGCAGGTGTCGCGGCTGCGTGGCAAGGACGTCGAGTCGGCGAAGCTCGCCGGGGAGCAGAGGGGCTAGTCATGGCGCTCAAGGTGAAGCTGACGAAGAGCTACGCGGGCGCTTCCGAGGACATGCTGGCCACCATCCGTGGCCTGGGTCTGAAGAAGTTTGGTCAAGAGCGTCTGCTCAAGGACACCCCTGCCATCCGTGGGATGGCGTTCAAGGTGAAGCACCTGGTCTCCCTGGAGACGGTGAGCACCGAGGCGCCGGCGCCGAAGCGCCGCAAGCCGCGCAAGATCGCCCTGCGGGATCGCGCGCGCGCCTACCAGGCCAAGCAGACCAAGGCCTGAGCACGAGAGGACTGAGACAATGAGCACTCTGCACGATTTGAAGCGTCCCTCGCGCTCGTGGCACCGCAAGAAGCGGGTGGGTCGCGGCCAGGGTTCTGGCCTGGGCAAGACGGCCGGCCGCGGTGGCAAGGGTCAGAAGGCCCGTTCCGGCAACATGCGGTTCGAGGGCTTCGAGGGCGGTCAGAGCCCTCTGCAGCGCCGCCTTCCGAAGTTTGGTTTCAACTCCCCCAACCGCACGGTGTACGCGGTGGTGAACCTGTCGGATGTGGACACCCACTTCGACGCGGGCTCCACGGTGGATGAGGCCTCTCTGAAGAAGGTCGGTCTGGTCAAGGGTCGTTACCACGGCGTGAAGCTGCTGGGACACGGCGCGCTGACCAAGAAGGTCACCATCCGTGTCCACAAGGCCTCCGAGGCCGCGAAGTCCGCGGTCGAGAAGGCGGGCGGCGCGGTGGATGTCCTTCCGCTGATGGCCCACAAGCCCGAAGCGGCCGCGAAGGCCCATGCTGGCAAGGGCGTCAAGGCCCCTCGGCAGCCCAAGGCTTGAGCATGTTCGGCGCGCATCACTTGACGGTGGTGCGCGCCATTTCGCTTGTGTAGGCTTCTGCGCCCCTTTCCCGTCCGTGGAACAGGGGCGTTTTGTCGTCCTGGCAGAACCCTCACGAAGAGGATGGCTACCCCGTGGCTCTCAATGCCTTCGCCAACGTCTTCCGCATCGCGGAGCTGCGCAGCCGGCTTGCGTATACGCTAGCCCTGCTGGCCGTCTACCGCATCGGCATCTTCATCAATACGCCCGGCGTGGATCGGGCGGCGATGAACGCCTTCATGGACGCCCAGAAGCAGTCGGGCGGACTGGTGTCGCTGTTCAACCTCTTCTCCGGCGGCGCGCTGGAGCAGATGTCCATCTTCGGATTGGGCATCATGCCTTACGTCAGCGCCTCCATCATCATGCAGCTGCTGGCGGTGGTCATCCCCAGCCTGGAGCGGCTGCAGAAGGAGGGCGCCGCGGGGCGGCAGAAGATCAATCAGTACACCCGCTACGGCACCATCGTCCTCTCCGTCATCCAGGGTATCGGAATCTCCCGGTGGCTGGCGTCCCTCGGGCGCTCCGACGGGGGCCAGAGTGGCTTCAACCAGGTGGTGGTTCCGGACGACAGCGTCTGGTTCACCTTCATGACGGTCATCAGCCTGACGGCTGGTACGGCGTTCATCATGTGGCTGGGTGAGCGCATCACCGAGCGTGGCATCGGCAACGGCATCTCGCTCATCATCTTCGCGGGCATCGTCGCTGGCGTGCTCCCGGGCGCCAAGTCGCTGCTGGACCTGACGCGGCAGGAAGTCATCGCGGTGGCCGAGGTCCTGGCGCTGCTGGTCTTCATGCTCCTCATCATCGCGGTGGTGGTCTATGTGGAGCGCGGCATGCGCCGCATCCCCATCCAGTACGCCAAGCGCATGGCGGGGCGCCGGATGTTCGCGGGCCAGGCCACGTACTTCCCGATGAAGGTCAACACCGCTGGCGTCATCCCTCCCATCTTCGCGGGCGCGGTGCTGTCGTTCCCGGCCACGCTGGGCACGTGGTTCCCGTTCCTGCAGGACCTGCAGCGCGCCATCGAAGGCAACCTGTGGATCTACAACGGCCTCTTCGTGCTGATGGTCATCTTCTTCGCCTACTTCTACACGGCGCTGACCTTCCGGCCGGATGACGTGGCGGACAACATCAAGAAGCAGGGCGGCTACATCCCGGGCATTCGTCCGGGTCGTCAGACGGCGGAGTTCATCGAGCGAGTGCTGAACCGGCTCACGTTCGGTGGTGCGTTGTACCTGGCGGTCATCTGTGTGATTCCATCCGTCATCAGCGGCATGCTCAACGTTCGCTTCACCTTCGGCGGCACCGCGCTGCTGATCGTGGTGGGCGTGGCGCTGGACACGGTGCAGCAGATCGAGGGTCACCTCATCAGCCGCAACTACGAAGGCTTCGCCGGGCCGCGTGGCCCCCGCATCCGCGGCCGGGTGCGCGTGGCGGCCTGAGTCACGACGTTCCACGTCCCGGGCGCCTCTCCCCGTCGTGGGGAGGGGCGCCTCGTCGTTCCGGGATGGAGTCGTTCAAGGTATTCGGTGGTGCACATGGGGGGCGCTTGGAAGCTTCGTGGCCGACGACTTCCGTGCCTTCCTTGGGAGCTGAGAGGAGCACATGAACCTGATCCTGTTGGGACCGCCGAACGCGGGGAAGGGTACCCAGGCGAAGAAGCTCTTCGCCGACTTCCACATCCCGCAGATCTCCACCGGTGACATTCTCCGCAAGGCAGTGGCGGAGGGGACGGAGCTGGGGAAGGTCGCGGGTCCGTTGATGGCGGCGGGCCAGTACGTGCCGGACGAAGTCGTCATCGGTATCGTCGAGGAGCGCTTGAAGCAGTCAGACGTGGCCCAGGGCTTCGTGCTGGATGGCTTCCCGCGCACGCCGGGCCAGGCTGACGCGCTGGAAAGGATGCTGGGGCGGCTGGGCAAGCAGCTCGACGCCGTCGTCTCGCTTGAGGTGCCGCACAAGACGCTGGTGGAGCGTGGCTCCGGCCGGCGCGTCTGCCCCGTGGACGGAAGCGTCTACCACGTGGATCAGAGCCCGCCGAAGCGCGCGGGGTACTGTGACAAGTGCGGCACGGGGCTGGTGCAGCGTCCGGATGACATGCCAGACGTCATCGAGAAGCGCCTCCAGAAGTACGACGCGGAGACGGCCCCGCTGAAGGCCTTCTACGCGAAGAAGGGCGTGCTCAAGAGCGTGGACGGTGTGGGCTCGCCAGACGGCATCTACGAGGAGATCAAGAGCGCCGCGGGTCGGGGCAAGGTCTGATGGCCGGACGGGCCGGCGAGCGGACGTTGGGCGCTTGCGGTGCCCATTGTCGCTTGCCACCCGTTCTCCGTGCGCGGATGGCGCGTACGGAGCGCTGATGAGCCAGGTGGCGATCAAATCCCGGGACGAGATAGCCCTCATGCGCCAGGCGGGTCGGATTGTCTCCGATGTCCTGGACGCGCTGGAAAAGGCGGTCGCTCCGGGAATCACCACCTGGGACTTGGATGCCCTGGCGGAGAGGCTGACGGCGGAGCGGGGCGCCAGGCCGGCGTTCAAGGGCTACCTCGGCTTTCCGTGTGTGCTATGTGCCTCCATCAACGATGAGGTGGTCCACGGCATCCCCAGCAAGCGGCGGAAGCTGGCCGAGGGCGACCTGATGAAGCTCGACTTCGGGGTGTCGTACCGGGGGTGGTTCGGGGACGCGGCCAGGACGGTGGCGGTGGGAAAGGTGTCGGCCGAGGCCAGGTCACTGTTGGACACGACGCGTGAGTCCCTCCACAAGGCCATCCAGGCCATGAAGCCGGGCAACCGGTTGGGGGATATCGGGCACGCCGTCCAGCGGCACGTGGAGGCTCGGGGGTACTCTGTCGTCCGGGATTTTACCGGCCATGGGATTGGCCGGAAGCTCCATGAGTTCCCCCACGTGCCCAACCATGGGCAGGCGGGGGCGGGGATGAAGCTCCGGTCGGGGATGGTCCTCGCGGTGGAGCCGATGGTGAACCAGGGAACCCACGAGGTGGAACTCCTGGACGATGACTGGACGGCGGTGACGGCGGACCGGAAGTTGTCCGCCCACTTCGAGCACACCATCCTCATCACGGATGGCGGAGCCGAGGTGCTCACCCGAGGGGCGTGAAGGGGCCGGGACTGCGGGTGAAATATGAGGGTGTTATGGTGGGTTGGTAGGAATCCGAGTTTTCCCGCGCGGGACGCTTGCCACTTGCGGACCAAAGTGATAATCCGCCGCGCTTCCAGAAGGTTCGTGGTCCGGGAAGAGGGTTTGACGCTTGCCGAAGGATGATTCCATCGAAGTTGAGGGGACGGTGATGGAGCCCCTCCCCAACGCGATGTTCCGCGTGGTGCTGGATAATGGCCACAAGGTGCTCGCGCACATCTCGGGCAAGATGAGGATGCACTTCATCCGCATCCTCCCGGGAGACAAGGTGAAGGTCGAACTGTCTCCGTACGACCTGACGCGCGGACGGATCACGTACCGGGCGAAGTAGAAAAGGGCGCCGCTCTGGGACTAGGGTGGCGACCCTCATGGCTTTTCATCTGTTCGAAGGAAGGAAGTTCGCTCCATGAAGGTTCGGGCGTCCGTCAAGAAGATCTGCGACAAGTGCAAGGTTGTTCGCCGCAAGGGCATCGTGCGCGTGATTTGCGCTTCCAACCCCCGGCACAAGCAGCGCCAGGGCTAACCGCCGACAGGCTGTTGGCTCCAGACCAACTCCACTCCAGAAGGAAGACCGAAGATGGCTCGTATCGCCGGCATCGACCTGCCGCCCAACAAGCGCGCCGTGATCTCGCTTCAGTACATCTACGGGATCGGCAACAAGTCCGCGCAAGACATCATCGAGGCGGCGGGCATCGATCCCACCACCCGGACCAAGGACCTCACCGAGGACCAGGCTCGCAAGATCCGTGAGATCATCGAGGCCAGCTACAAGGTCGAGGGTGACCTCCGGCGTGAAGTGACGATGAACATCAAGCGCCTGATGGATCTGGGCTGCTACCGGGGTCTCCGTCACCGCAAGGGCCTGCCTGTCCGTGGCCAGCGCACCCACACCAACGCGCGTACCCGCAAGGGTCCCAAGCGCGGCATCGTTCGGGCGAAGCCGGCCGCTCCGGCTCGGTAAACCGCAGCGCCGGCCCGTGAGGTGCCGGCGTCGATCACCTCCTCTCAGGAGCAGCAACTCACATGGCTGACGAGACCAATACTTCGGCTGCGGCGCCCACGGGCACCGAGGGCGAGGCCCCTGCCGCGAAGAAGGCCAAGCGCAAGGGCAAGAAGAGCATTCTCAATGGCGTGGTCCACATCCAGTCCACGTTCAACAACACCATCATCACGATCACGGACGTGTCCGGGAACGTGATCTCCTGGTCCTCGGCCGGGGCGCGTGGCTTCAAGGGAAGCCGCAAGTCCACCCCGTTCGCCGCTCAGGTGGCCGCCGGTGATGCCGCGGCGAAGGCGATGGAGCACGGGCTGAAGAACGTGTCCGTGTTCGTGAAGGGTCCGGGCGCGGGCCGTGAGTCGGCGCTGCGCGCGCTGGCCGCCGCCGGTCTGAAGATCAACCTCATCCGCGACGTGACGCCCATCCCGCACAACGGGTGCCGTCAGGCCAAGCGCCGCCGCGTCTAACCCCTTCGTCCGGGCCGCCCTTCGCGCCACCGGCGTGGGGGCGGCTCCAGATCACCTTTAAGGAGAAGTCTGTGGCCCGTTACACCGCGAGCGCTTGCCGTATCTGCCGGCGCGAAAACCTCAAGATGTACCTGAAGGGCGACCGCTGCTACACGGACAAGTGTGCCATCGAGCGCCGCCCGTATCCCCCCGGCCAGCACGGCCAGGGCCGCGTGAAGTTCTCTGGTTACGGCGTGCAGCTGCGCGAGAAGCAGAAGGTCAAGCGCATGTACGGCCTGCTGGAGAACCAGTTCCGCGGCTACTACCACCGCGCGTCCGCCGCCAAGGGCAAGACGGGTGAGAACCTCCTGCAGCAGCTGGAGCTCCGCCTGGACAACGTGGTGTTCCGCATGGGCTTCGCGGATACCCGCAACGAGGCGCGCCAGCTGGTCCGCCACGGCCACTTCCAGGTGAACGGCCGCAAGGTCAACATCCCCTCGTTCTCCATCAAGCCCGGCACGTCCGTCGAGGTCGTGGAGAAGAGCCGCAAGGTGCTCCGTATCTCCGAGGCGCTGGAGACGGTGGACCGCCGTGGCGTTCCGCAGTGGATCGACCTGGACAAGAAGTCGTTCAAGGGCACGGTGCGCACGGTCCCCAACCGCGAGGACCTGACCATGCCCATCCAGGAGCAGCTCATCGTGGAACTCTACTCCAAGTAATCGCCGCGCCAGGCCAATTCGGGCCTGGACGACGTACTCAACGCCCTGGCCGACGAGGCCGGGGCGTCGTGCTTTATCGCAGTCCCCTACGTGGCCATCCTCCCGCCCTTCCGGTGGGTAAGTCGGTGGTGGCGCACGTCTCGAGGAGTCGTACACCATGGCTGATACGTACATTGCGAAGAACTGGCGTGACCTCATCAAGCCGCGCCGCATGGAGGTGGACCAGGACAGCCTGACGCCCACCTACGGGAAGTTCATCGCGGAGCCGCTGGAGCGTGGTTTCGGTACCACCCTGGGCAACTCGCTGCGCCGGGTGCTCCTGTCGTCGCTGCAGGGCGCGGCCATCACCTCGGTGAAGATCGAGGGCGTGGACCACGAGTTCACCACCATCCCCGAGGTGTCCGAGGACGTCACGGACGTCGTGCTGAACCTGAAGGAAGTCCTCCTTCGGATGCACACGAACGAGCCGAAGACGCTGCGCATCGAGGCGGAAGGGCCCAAGGAAGTGAAGGCGGGTGACCTCATCACCGACGCCGACGTGGAGATCCTCAACCCGGGTCACCACATCTGCACCATCTCCGAGGGTGGCAAGCTCCGCATGGAGCTGACGTGCCGCCGCGGCCGTGGCTACGTGCCGGCCAACTCGAACAAGGTGATCGGCGCGCCCATCGGCACCATCCCCATCGACTCGCTGTTTTCGCCCACCCGCAAGGTGAACTACCAGGTCACCAACGCGCGCGTCGGTCAGGTCACCGACTTCGACAAGCTGTCGCTCGAGGTCTGGACGGACGGCTCGGTGTCCCCTCAGGACGCGGTGGCGTACGCGGCGAAGATCATCAAGGAGCAGCTCACCGTCTTCGTGAACTTCGACGAGACGGAGGAGCCGGTCATCGCCGAGGCGCCGAAGGAAGAGGCGAAGCTGAACGAGAACCTGTTCCGCTCGGTGGATGAGCTGGAGCTGTCGGTGCGTTCCGCCAACTGCCTGCAGCAGGCGAACATCAAGACCATCGGCGACCTGGTGCAGCGCACCGAGGCCGAGATGCTCAAGACGAAGAACTTCGGCCGCAAGTCGCTGAAGGAGATCAAGGAGATCCTCGCGGAGATGGGCCTGTCGCTCGGCATGAAGCTCGAGAACTGGCCCCCGAAGCAGGCTCCGGCCCCGGCGGCGCCGAAGGCGTAGAGTCTTCGTGGTACTTTCCTCCGTGCCCGCGACACGGTTGCACGCGGCGCGGAGGGAAGGGGTCTGGTGCGGTTGACCCGGCCCAACCAGCAGTGGCGAGCCTCGTGTCGGGTTCGCCCTTCCCACCCGGTACCTGATACGGCCGGAGTGGTGGCCCCCACGCGGGGACCCGGAGCACGACGATGCGTCACAAGGTCGGACAACGAAAGCTGCACCGCACCACGAGCCACCGGCTCGCGATGCTCAACAACATGGTCACCTCGCTGCTCGAGCACCAGGCCATCCGCACCACGGTTCCCAAGGCCAAGGAGGCCCGGAAGCTGGCGGAGCGCATCATCACGCTGGGTAAGCGCGGTGGGCTCTCCAACGTGCGTCTGGCGGCTCGGACGGTGAAGGACCGCGACGTGCTGCAGAAGGTCTTCAGCGAGTACAAGGACCGCTACGCCACGCGTCCCGGCGGCTACACCCGCATCATCCGCCTCGGCTTCCGCCGGGGTGATGCCGCGGAGATGGCGCTGCTGGAGCTGGTGGACCGGCCCGAGAAGAAGGCCACGCCCGCCGCCGACGCTCCCGCCGAAGAGACCAAGGCCGAGTAAGGCCCGTCTCCATGCCCCTTCGTGAGGAGGGGCTGGTGGAAACGCAGAGGGCGCTCTTCCCGTGGGGAAGGGCGCCCTTCGTGTTTGCGGGGCTCCTGGAAGCTACTTCGGCCCGAGCAGGCGCTTCCACTCGTTGAGCAGGTCCTCGGTGAGGTTCGCGCTGTCGTCGCTGCTGCGCATCTCCAGCGTGTTGAAGCGCAGGTCCGCGGGGGCGGCGCCGCTGGTGCCCATGAGTTGCTTGGGGGTGATGGTGATGAACTCACCAGCGCCCACCGAAGGCACGGCCGCGCGGTACTGGCCGTTGACGATGAGGGTGACGTCCTTCCACGCCTCCTTGCTCTCGTTCCAGATGGTGATGGAGGGCCGGTCCAGCTTGTCGCTGAGCACCAGCCGCGCGTCCATGTCCCCTGTCTGAACGGAGCTGCCGGGGCAGGCGATGGCGAAGCTCGCCACAGTCAACGCCAGCCACCCGGCGACGATGGACGCCTTGTACTTGAAGAAGCGATCCCGCTGACGGAAGTCGCCCGCGAACTCCTTCAGGATGGAGAGCGCATTGAGGGCCTGATTGGACGCCTCGCCCGCGAGCCGCTGTCCGAGGGCGCCGTCCTGCTTGCCCTTCTGGAGCGGCGCGGTGCGCGCGGCGGACATCACCCGCAGGGTGCCCGGATCCGTCGGCGTGCGAGGCATGCCTGGACTGCTCGGCGTCCGGGGCTGCGTGCCGGGATTGGTTGCCGTGCGCGGAGACTTGCGGCCATCACTCATCAAGCGCGAAGTGTAGAGGGCACGACCCGTTGGTGGCTACTGGCCCTTGAGGGATTGCAGCGCACGCGAGGCGATGGCGTTCTCCGGCTGCGCCTCCAGCACCTTGGAGAGCCAGCGCTCGGCCTCCTCGGCCGCCGTCTTCCTCACCTGCGGACGCGTGGACTTCATCGACTGTTCGGTGAAGAGCAGCCCCAGTCGCAGCGAGAACTCCACATTCTCCGGGTCCTTTTCGACCACGTAGCGCAGCTCGCGTTCCGCGGCGGGGTAGTCGCCGTCGAGCTGGTACACGAGCGCGAGCTTTCCCCGTGCGGGGATGGAGTCGGGCGACAGGGACACCGCCACGATGAAGGCCTCGCGGGCCGCCGCCAGGTCCCTGCGATCGAGATGCAGGTCACCCAACCGGAACCAGGCCGCGTCCAGCAACGGATGCAGCGCGACGGCCTTCTCGAACGACGCACGGGCCGCGTCCGGACGCTGACGGGAGGCGTAAAGCTCCCCCAGGTAGAGGTGGTTCTTCCCGTCGCGAGGAGCGCTTTCGATGGCCTGCTTGAACTCGTCCACCGCGCGGCCCGCGTCGTCCAGGCGCTGATAGGCGAGGCCCAGCAGCGAGTGCAGCACCGCCAGGTCCGGGTAGTCGTGCAGCACCTCCTCGAAGGCGAGGATGGCGTGCTGGGGGGCATCCAGGTCGTTCAGGTAGCGCAGGCCCTCTTCGAGCTTGGCCTCGGCTGCCTTGGGGATGCCACCGAAGGGGTCGCTGATCTGCTCCATCAGCGCGCGCGCCGTGGCCACGTCGGACGGGGCGGGCCGGCCTCGGACCACCACGCCCAGGGCCTCCACCGCACCCGCCGGGTCTCCCGTGCGGTGCAGCGCCTTGGCCAGGGGCAGGCGCCAGGCGGTGCGCTCGGGGGCCAACGCCGCCGCGCGACGCAGGGGCTCCACGGCGGCGGCGTACTGTTCGGACTCCAGGCGGGCGACACCCAGGCGGTGGTGGTACTCGGCGGTGTCCGGAGAGAGGGTGATGGCTCGCTCGAAGGCGGTGACGGCCGGCGCGCCGGCGTCCTTCGCCCGGGAGAACAGGGCCAGCCCGAGCATGTACTGGTCCACCGCCCGCTCGCTCGCGGCGATGCGCGCCTGGAGCTCCTCGATCCACGCGTCGGTGCGGCCCGCCTTCACCTGGGCCTCCGTGAGGGTGCGGGCCACGTCCAGGTCCTCGGGGGCCTTCGCGTGCAGGTCCTTCAGGAGCCCGAGCGCCTTCTGCGGCTGGTTCTCCTCCAGGTACGCCCGCGCCCGGGAGCGCTCGTCGGTGGGCAGGGGGGCGCCCGTCGTGGCCGAGGTGGTGTGGCCGCAGCCGGCGGCGAGCAGACCCAGGCCCAGTACGGCGGCGCGGGCCCAGGGGCGAAAGCGGAAGGCGGGAGTCGTCGTCACGGGAGAACGTCTCAGGGAGTGGAGGTGGCGCGGGCGGCGCTGATGCCTTCGAGGCCCGCGGCGGCGACGGAGTCCTCGGGGTCGCCACCCTTGCCGCCCAGCGCGAGGCTGTCGGCGATGATGACCTCTCGCACGGCGCGGGCGAGGCCCTCCCGGTCATTCTCCGCGAAGCCCGTGGTGTCGATGGGCTTGCCAATCTTCACGCGGATGGGGCCGGGAGTGATGTTCCAGCTGTCCTTGGGCATCAGGCTGCCGGAGCCCTCGATGGTGACGGGGCAGATGGGGACGCGGGCCTTGAGCGCGAGCGCGAAGGGGCCCTTCTTGAAGGGCAGGATGTGGCCGTCCGGGGAGCGAGTGCCCTCGGGGTACAGGAAGATGCTCGTCCCGCCGCGAATCTTGGCCGCCGCCGCGTCCAGCGAGGCGATGGCCTTGGAGCGGTTGCTCCGGTTGACGAAGACGTGACCGGCGAGCGCGAGATACCAGCCGATGAACGGCACCCACTTGAGCTGGTCCTTCGCCACGTAACGGAACGGCACGGGCACGGCCATGAAGTGCGCCGGGATGTCGATGGTGGACTGGTGGTTGGCCACGTAGATGGTGGCCCGCCGCGGGTCCACGTTCTCCTGGCCCAGGACCTCCAGCTTCGCGCCACCGGCCCAGAGCAACACCGGAGACCAGATCCTGCGAGCCACCCAGACGGAGTTGGCCGGCCTCAGCGTCAACACCATCGCCAGGATGGCCAGGACGAAGCTGATGGGGGTCCACACGCCCGCCGTCACGACACAGAAGAGCTTACGCATCCCTCAGCCCCCTCCTCGGGGCCGGTTCGTCGGGCCGACGGAAGTCGCGGCCCGAGGGCAGCCCCGCGGCCAGATGTCCTGTCCCGGACGGCCGGACAGGCGGCCGCACCCCGGGAGGTGGCGGCGCCCAGGGGCGCGGCGAGAGGGACGGCTCGGGGGCATGCACTTCTTCTACCACGAGCCTTCCTTACCTTGTTGCTGGTGCGCGCAGCTTGGCGGGGTTACAAGCAGGGGTGGCGTGGCCAGGAAAAAGTTTATCGCCATCGCGGGCAACATCGGCGCCGGGAAGACGGAGCTCACGTCGTTCCTCTGCCGGAAGTACGGGTTGACCCCGTCCTTCGAGCCCAATGACCAAAACCCCTACCTCGCGGACTTCTACAAGGACATGAAGACGTGGGCCTTCCGCTCACAGCTCTTCTTCCTGACGCATAAGTTCCGCCTCCACCGGGAGTTGGAGCGCACGCCCGGTACCGTGCTGCAGGACCGCACCCTCTACGAGGACGCGGAGATCTTCGCCAAGAACCTCCACCGCCAGCGGCTCATCGACAAGCGGGACTGGAAGACGTACTGCGAGCTCTACGAGACCATCTCCGAGTCGCTGCGTCCGCCCGACCTGATGATCTACTTGCGCTGCCCCGTGCAGACGCTGAAGGAGCGTATCGCCCTGCGCGGCCGCTCCATGGAGAAGGACATCCCCACCCGCTACCTCCAGCGCCTCAATGCCCTGTATGAGGAATGGTTCGGTGCCTACCGGTTGTCTCCAGTCCTGGTGCTGGCCACCGACAAGCTCGACTACCTGACCGACCTGGTGGACCGCGTGGACCTCTTTCAGCAAATCGAGAAGCACCTGTGATGGAGGTCTACCTCCTGGCGACCGAGCAAGAAGGGCCCGCACCGCTGGATGCCCTGCGAGCCTCGTTCGCGACGGACGAGGTGGAGTTCACGCCAGACGAGGACGGCCAGGGCTTCGTGCTCCGGGCGGACAGCTCGGAGGTGCATGTCCGGCTGACGGTGGGCCCCGAGGGCCTGCCCAAGTTCAACAAGGCCGCGTACAGCGGCAGTCCAGAGGCCTTCACGCGCCTGAGCAAGGCGAAGGCCTACTACCACCTGTCGCTGGAGCCGGGTGGGGCGCAGCCCACGCTGCCCGTGTTCGAGGCGTTGTGGGCCGTGCGCACCCTGCTGGAGCATGTGCCCGGCGTGCTCGTGGACCTGGCGGCCTTCAAGCTGCACGAGCCCGAGGACGTGGTGGAGATCACCGAGCTGGACTTCGACATCCGGGACCACGTCCACCTGCACGCGGTGGAGGTGACGGAGGGCGATACGCCGCTGTGGGTGCACTCGCACGGCATGGAGAAGTTCGGCGCCCGGGATTTGGAGATCTTCCACCTCGCGGAGCAGGACCTGTTGCCCGCGGAGAGCTTCCTGCACGAGCTGTGCACGGACCTGGCCTTCGGTCAGGGGCCCGCGCTGCGCTCCCAGGTGGGCACCAGCGAGGGGCAGGCGTTCATGGTGGTGCCCTCCGAGGAGGCGCGCGCCAACCTGCTGGGCGTGCCGCTGGAGACCTTCGAGGGACATGAGGGCCTCTTCCTCACGGTGGTGTCCCCCCTGGGGCGCCACAACACGTCCCAGCTCCTGGCGCCGTACCGGGAGCGCTTCACCCAGGAGCCCGAGGAGCAGACGGAGTCCATGCGCCGTGAGGCCCAGGCGCTCTTGCCCTCCTTCCTCGCGCGCTTCCAGCGCCGGGGGCTGATGGAGCCGCTCACCTTCCTCGTCCGGGCCCCCTTCGACACCCACCCGGATGGGAACACGGTGGTGGAGAACCTCTGGCTGGAACTCATGGCCCGGGACGACGGCACCCTCGTCGGCAAGCTCGTGGATGGCGCGGTGCACACCACCGAGTGGCGCAAGGGCGCTCACGTCGAGGTCGAAGAGACCCAGGTCAACGCCCTGGCGCTCAGCCGCGAGGGCCGTGCCCTGGATGAAGGGGAGATCCGGACCCTGTTGAACGCCGAAAGGCCGATGTAGGGCGCCACGGCGGCGCTTGCCCGCGTCCTCCGGGACGCTAGGCTCCGCGCCCCATGCCCGCACTCCTGCTGCTCACTGGCCCGTCCGCGGGGCGCCGCTTCGAGGTGCTCTCGGACATGGCCATTGGCCGCAGCCCGTCCTGCGAAATCCCCCTGCGCGATGACCAGGTCTCCCGCAAGCACGCCCAGCTGACCGTCCACGAGGGAGAAGTCCGGCTGACGGACCTGGGCTCTCGCAACGGGACGCTGCTGAACGGCGCGCGCATCAGCGGCGAGGTGGTGCTGCATCCCGGAGACCGCGTCCGGGTGGGTTTGACGGTGGCCGTCTTCGAGCCGCCCCCGGTGACGCTCGTGGAAGGCGGGCCGACGTCACCTGGCCACGTCCCGATTGAGGAGGTGCTGCCTCACGTGGGCGCCGCCGCGGCGCTGTACTCGGCGGGCACGGCGCTGCTGGGGGCCACCAGCGAGGCCATGGTGTTGCGGCGGCTGGCGGATGAAGTCGCTCGAGCCCTCAGCGCCGACCGGGCCGCGGCGCTGCTGGGAAGCAACACAGGGCTGCTCACCGCGGCGGTGTCGGGCGCGGAGTCCATGTCCGTGCCTCGCTCGCTGGCGCAGGTGGCGCTGGAGCGCAAGGAGTTGGTCCAGTCGGAGACGGAGATGTGCGCGCCGCTCGTGGCCTCCGGAGGGATGCCCTTCGGCGTGCTCTATGCGACGCGCTCGGACTCCTCGTTCACCGGGGGCGAGGGGCAACTGCTCGCGGCGCTCGGGCGGCTGGGGGGCGAGGCCTATACGGCGGTGCGCTCACGGATGGAGGCGGAGTCGCCCGCGCCCGTGCTCATCGGGACGTCCAGGCCGCTGCGCGCGCTGATGGACGGTGCTCGGCGGGCGGCGAACAGCGCCGCGCCCGTGGTGCTCCATGGCGAGTCCGGGACGGGCAAGACGATGTTGGGGCGGGTCGTCCACGCTCGCTCGCCCCGGGCGCTGGAGCCGCTGGTGGTGGTGGACTGCCGTCAGCCCATGGAAGTCGTCGAGGAGGCCCTCTTCGGCCGCGCCAGCGCGCCTGGACAGCCTCCCGTGGCGTCCGCGTTGCTTCGCGCGGACCGGGGCTCGCTGCTGCTCCAGCACGTCCAGGCGCTGCCCCGGAGCGCCGCTGAGCGGCTGGCTCGACTGCTGGCTCGAAGGGTGGCGCCAGCGCGGCAGGGCGGCGAGGAGCCCGTGGACGTGCGGTTGCTCGTCACCGCGTCGGTTCCCGTGACACTGCTGGGGACCCACGGGGAGGTGGACGCGTCGCTCGCTCGGAGTTTGATGGGCTTCGAGCTGGAGGTGCCTCCCTTGCGCGAGCGCCGGGCGGACGTGCTGGTGTTGTTCGAGGGCTTCCTCGCGCGCGCCGCGCGCCGGGTGCGGCGGGAGCCTCCAGTGCTGGGCGCGGATGCCCGGCGCCTGCTGGCGGACTACCCGTGGCCCCACAACGTGCGGGAGCTGGAGTTGGTGGGGGAGCGGTTGGGGTTGCTCTACGCCGGGGGAAGGGTGGGGGCGCTACAGCTTCCTCCAGAGGTCCAGCAGGGAGGCCCGGCCAGTGACTCCCAGACGCTCCAGTCTCGCGTGGGACGTCTGGAGCGAGACGCCATCGCCGAGGCTCTGCGAGAAGCCGGTGGCAAGAAGGTCCGGGCCGCCGCGTTGCTGGGCATCAGCCGCCCCACGCTGGACAAGAAGATCGAGGAGTACGGCCTCGCGGTGGAGCGGGGACGACGGGGGGAAGACGGGCGCTAGCCGCTCACCCGTGTCACTTCCCGCGACTGAGCACCACGCCGCCGATGATGAGCGCCGCGCCCAATCCCTGGAGCAGCGTGGGTCTCTCTCCACGAACGCCCCACGCGGTGAGCGCGGCCACGATGGGCACTCCCGTGTTGTAGAGCGACGCGCGTGCGCTGCCCACCTGCTGCACCGTGCGCCCCCAGATGAAGTAGCTGAGCACCAGCGGAATCAGCGCCGAATACACCACGCCCGCCCACGCACTGAAGCCGATGCTCCCCACGTCCAGCGCGAGCACCGCAGGCGCTCCCGCCAGCACCACTCCCGGAGCCCCCGCCAGCATGGTGAGGGCGGTGATGCGCAGCGCCGACACCTCGTTGCCCAGCGAGCGGATGCCCACGGTGTAGATGGCCCAGCAGACGCAGGCCACCAGGATGAGCCCGTCTCCCAGCCGGGTGTCCGTGCCCAGCGACGGGCCACGTGCCGCCACCACCAGCAGCATTCCCATCACCGCCAGCGACATGCCCATCACCAGCGGACGGTTGAGCCGCTCGACTCCCAGCGCCGCGCCCAGGGCCGCCACCAGCACGGGCGTCACCGCCACCAGCATCCCGCTATTGGCCGCCGTCGTGTTCGCCAGTCCCAGGATGAAGCTCAGCTGGTACGCCGTGTTGCCCACCAGTCCGAGCATCCCGAGCTTGAAGAGCACCCGCCACGGCAGCGGCTTCCAACCCTCCACCGCGAGCAGCAACACCGCCATGGCCCCCGCGGCCACCGCGAAACGCACCGACATGAAGGCCAGGGGAGGAATCACCCCCAGGGCCTCCTTCACCACCGTGTAGTTGGTGCCCCAGACAACGACGACACCAAGGATGGCCAGGTCGGAGGCCGAGAAGGCGCGGGGCGGCGCAGCAGGGACACTGGCGGCGGATGTGGACACGTCGCGCGAGGAAATAAGACCCAGCGTCCTTTCGTGCAAGCCGACGTTTCCCCGCCGCTCGGCTTGTCCCCATGCCGCGCCGTGGCTTAAACGCGCGCCATGGACCTACGCTTTTCGGACGAGGTGCGTCGCGCCCTCGACTCGCGGCAGCCCGTCGTCGCCCTGGAGACGAGTGTGGTGGCCCAGGGACTTCCCTATCCGGACAACCTCGCCGCCGCCCGAGCCTGCGAGGAAGCCATTCGTCGCGCCGGTGCCGTGCCCGCCGCCACCGCCGTGGTGGACGGCGTGGTGTGCATCGGCCTGGAGGACGCGGCCCTGCGCCGACTCGCGGAGGGCAAGGAGCCCCTGCTGAAGCTCGGCTCGCGCGACCTGGCCATCGCCGTGGCCACCCGTGCCTCCGGTGGCACCACCGTCAGCGCCACGTGTGAGCTGGCCGCCGCGGCCGGCATCCGTGTCTTCTCCACGGGGGGCATCGGCGGCGTCCACCGGGGCGCCTCGGAGCACTGGGACATCTCCCAGGACATCGCCGCGCTGGCTCGCTTCCCCGTGGCAGTGGTGTGCGCGGGCGCGAAGTCCGTGCTCGACCTTCCCAAGACGATGGAGCTCCTGGAGACCGCGGGCGTGCCCGTCATCGGCGTGGGCACCCGCGAGCTGCCGTCCTTCCACAGTCGTGACTCCGGCATCACGCTGGAGCACAGCGTGAATGACGTGGCCACCGCCGCGCGCATCGCTCGCGCTCGCTTCGAGACGCTGGGGCAGGGTGGGGTGCTCTACACCGTGCCGCCGCCGGAGGAGACCGCGCTGCCTCGCCATGAGGTCGAGCTGCAGATCGCCTCCGCGCTCGCGGAAGCCGAGCGCCAGGGCATCCGGGGCAAGGACGTGACGCCCTTCCTGCTGCGCGAGCTGGGCCAGCGCACGGGCGGCAAGACGCTCAAGGCCAACCTCGCGCTCCTCGTGAACAACGCCCGCTTCGCCGGTCAGCTCGCCGTGGCCTACGCACGCGGCGACTGAACCTGCTCCCTGGGGCGCGGGCGCTGTCTTCCCGCCGCGCCCTCGGGGGCCTTCGATGGATGCGCGGCGCGGCTACTGCTGGAACCAGCGCATCATCGTCTCGAGCTGCTGGCGGTCCACCTCGTCGAAGGTGGACTTGCTCGCGGAGTCGATGTCCAGCACCGCGAGCAGCTCGCGATTCTTCCCGTACACCGGCACCACGATTTCCGACGCGGAGCGCGCGTCGCAGGCGATGTGCCCCGGGAAGGCGTGCACGTCCGCCACCACCTGAGTCTCGCCCTTCGCCGCGGCGGCGCCGCAGACGCCCTGGCCGAACTTGATTTCCAGGCAGCCCAGTGTGCCCTGATAGGGGCCCACCCGGAGCAACTTCCCGGGAGTCACCACCCGGTAGAAGCCCGTCCACAGGTGGCCAAAGGCGTGGTGAATCAGGCAGCTCATCGTCGCCATGCCCGCGATGGGGTCGTCGATGCCGGCGAGCGCTGCTTGAACGTGCTGCTGCAGTTCCTCGTAGGCCTGCGCCTTGGGAGCCGCGCGCAGGTCCAGGGTGATTTCCGCCATGATGGGGTCCTCGAGCCAGGTCTCCGCACCCGCCCGTCAGGGCCCGGCGCGGTCATCGTCGTCCCACGCTTCATATCCTGAATCCCACGCCGCACAGGAGGCACCGTGGAAACGCTCCTTCTCGATTCGAATACCTGGCTGCTGGTCCTCACCGGCGCGGGCGTCTCCGCCGAGAGCGGAGTCCCGACCTTCCGAGGAATGAACGGGCTCTGGGAGGACCAGCCCGTGGAGCAGGTGGCCTCGCCCGAGGGCTTCGCGAAGGATCCGCTGCGGGTGTGGCGCTTCTACTCCCAGCGGCGAGCAGGGGCCGCGGGCGTCTCGCCCAACCCCGGCCATGACGCGCTGGTTTCCTGGGAGCGTCACCTGGGCGACCGCTTCCTCCTGGCCACGCAGAACGTGGATGGGCTGCACTCACGTGCGGGCAGCCAGCGCGTGGTGGAGATGCACGGCAACCTCTTCAAGACGCGCTGTAGCAACGACGAGTGCAAGCGCGCCCCCTTCGAGGACACCACCGTGTACGCAGCGGGCACGGTGCCCGGGTGCAAGGACTGCGGCAGCCTGCTGCGGCCCCACATCGTCTGGTTCGGCGAGTACCTGGACCCCGCGGACCTGGAGCGCATCCAAGACTTCTCGCTGCGCGCCGCCAGCTCCGGCGGGCGCTTCGTCTTCCTGGCCGCGGGCACCTCCGGCGCCGTCTACCCGGCTGCGGGCATGGTCGATCAGGTGCGCGGTGCGGGCGGGGAGACGTGGCTCGTCAACCTGGACCCCGCGGAGAACTCCCGTCGCTTCGAGCACTCCGTCCAGGGCAAGAGCGGTGAGGTGCTCCCGAAGCTGGGGCGACTCGTCTGAGTCCGCCGCATGGCGAGCACCGCGCTCCCGGGCAGCACGCCCGTGCCTGGGACGCGAGCCCCGCCGCATGACGGCTCCCGGTGCGCACGGGAGCCGGCGGGCGCTACTCGAAGACGTTGATATCCTGCCCGGTGTTGGCGGGCCGAGGCGCTTTCGGCTTGGGCGGCGTCGCGGCGCGGATGGGCTCCAGCGTCACGTCCACCGTCTGGCTGTCTCCGGCGACGCGGCTGAAGTTGAGCGAGCGCTCCTCGGACTTGTGGTTCGCGAGGCGGAAGCTCAGCTGGTGGGACTTTTCTCGCGGCAGCATGAGCTCGATGGGCGTGGTGCCGATCTGCTCCTCGCCCTCGTAGATGGCGGCCCCGGACGGCGTCGAGTTGAACTTCACCCGAAGCGCCTGCGGTGTGGCATCGACCGGAGTCGTGGCACCCGAGGGACTCGTCGGCCTGTCCCGAGGGACTTCGACGACCTGGGTTGCCGGCTGCTTGGAGCCGCCCTGGCCTCCTCCCAGCACCACCGCCGCGCCGATGCCGAGCAGCACCAGCGGCACCGCGACGAACGCGACCTTCTTGCCCGTGGACATGCCCTCCGGCTCGGGAGGGGGAGGCGGCGGGGTGGCCGCGGCCCGGCCCAGGGGTGGACGGACGCGGCTGGGTGACGAGCCACTTCCGCCCGGCGCTCCCGCCTGGCTGCGCGCGATGACGACGTTGGAAGGCGTGGAGCCACGACCCGGTGACGCGCCGACGCGCGAGGAGCGCACGCCACTGCCGCTGCCGGCACCCGGACGTCCCGCGCGACTGCCGCTGGCCCGGCTGCCGCTGCCGCGCTCGTTGACGCCGGAGCTGGAGCCGCCGCTGGGCATCGCGTCGAACTGCTCGGCGCTGACGTCCTCCACCGACTCCATCATCGCGTCGATGAGCTCCTGCGCGCTCTGGTAGCGGTCCTCCTTCTCGGGGGACAGAGCCTTGCGGAAGAAGGCGTCCAGCGCGGCGGGGACCGGGGCGCCCTGGCGCTTGGAGTTGACCGCGGGCACCTGCTGCGTGAGCGACGCGGTGAGCGCCTTGCGCACGGTGTTCGCGCCGAACGGCGAGCTGCCCGTGAGGCAGAAGTAGAGCACGCCCGCCATGGAGTACAGGTCGGAGCGCTGGTCCACGGCCTCGCCACCGGCCTGCTCCGGAGGCATGTACTGCGGCGTGCCCAGCACCTGACCAGTGGAGGTGAGCTGCTCCTCCTCCTCGGCCTCGAGCGCCTTGACCAGACCGAAGTCCAGCACCTTGACGAAGTCCCGCCCGCCCAGGTCCTGCACCATGATGTTGTGCGGCTTCAGGTCGCGGTGGACGCAACCTTCCTGGTGCGCGTGGGCGAGGCCCTGGGTGGCCTGCTCGATGAGGCTGGTGGCGCGGCGCAGGGACATGGGCCCCTCGCGCTTCACCACTTCCTTGAGGCTTTCGCCCTGGAGCAGCTCCATCACGTAGTAGCAGGTGCCGTCGGGGGCGCGGCCGAAGTCGAAGATGGTGATGACGTTCGGGTGGCGCAGGCGGCTGGCGATCTCCGCCTCTCGTCGGAAGCGCTCGAAGAACTGGGGCGCGGCGGCGAGCGACGGGTTGAGCGTCTTCACCGCGACGGGGCGCTGCACCGAGGTCTGCGTGGCGCGGAACACCATGCCCATGCCGCCCTGGCCGAGCACGCTCTCAATCTTGTAGCGGCCATCGAGCACCTGGCCGATGAGCTGGAGGCTCTGGCCTGAGCAGAGGTGGTCGACGCCGTCGGTGCTTCCGCAATGGGGACAGGGGGCAGCCATGTGGGGCCGGAGTATAGGCAGGCCCCGGGCAGGTCCGGAAAGGGGACGTTGGCCCCCACGGTCTCCAGACAGGCATCTGAGCCATTTCCCGAGGAGCCCAGGGCTGTTACATCCCCGGCCGCCATGAGCCTCGTCATCGCCCAGGACCTCAGCCTCTCCTATGGAAAGAAGGTCCTCTTCGACAGCGACAGCTTCACCCTCGGCCCCAAGGACCGTGTAGGCCTCGTCGGGGCCAACGGGACGGGGAAGAGCACCCTGATGAAAATCCTGGCGGGGGTCGCCCAGCCGGATTCAGGGGCCCTGACCTACCGTCGCCGGGCCCGCTGGGGGTATCTGCCCCAGGAAATCGCCGGGCTGCCGGAGGGCACGGTGGTGGAGGCGGTGATGAGCACCGTCCCGGGGCGCGACACCCTGGAGACCCGCCTCAAGGAGACCGAGGAGTCGCTCTCGGCGGCCACGGACGAGGAGGACCAGCTGGAGCTGGCCCAGTCCCTGGCGGACCTGCACGCGGAGCTGGACGACTTCGAGAACCGCTTCGGCCGGCACCACGCCGAGCGCATCCTCAAGGGCCTGGGCTTCAAGGACAACGACCTGGCCAAGCCCACCTCGGCCCTGTCGGGTGGCTGGCGGATGCGCGCGGCGCTGGCGGGACTGCTGCTCCAGGACCCTGACCTGTTGCTCCTCGACGAGCCGACCAACCACCTGGATGTCCCCACGCTCGCGTGGTTCGACGGCTTCCTGCGCCGCTCCAGCAAGGCGCTGGTGCTCATCTCCCACGACCGGGACTTCCTCAACCGGCAGATCAACCGCGTGGTGTCGCTGGAGCTCGAAGGCGTGCGCGAGTACGCCGGCAACTACGACGACTACAAGCGCCTGCGCGCCGAGGAGAAGGTGCTGCTCCAGGCCCGGGCGGAAAAGGTGGAGAACCGGCGCGCGGAGCTGCAGGGCTTCATCGACCGCTTCGGCGCGAAGGCCACCAAGGCCAAGCAGGCGCAGAGCCGCGCGAAGATGTTGGAGAAGCTGGAGAAGGTCCAGGTCCTGGAGGAGCGCTCCACGATGAAGTTCCGCTTCCCGGAAGTGGACCGGAGCGGACGCGACGTGGTGACGCTGGAAGGCATCACCAAGCGCTATGGCGCGCAGACCGTGTACGACGGCCTTTCGGGCCGGGTGGAGCGCGGCCAGCGCATCGCCGTGGTGGGTGCCAACGGCGCGGGCAAGACGACTCTTCTGCGGATGGTGGCGGGGGAGCTGGTGCCGGACTCGGGCACGGTGACCATCGGGCACAACGTGGTGGTGGGCTATTACGCGCAGCACCACGCGGACAAGCTGGACCGACAGAACACCATCATCGAGGAAGTGCGCCCGCTCGCGGCGGACAAGCCGGAGAGCTACGTGCGCGGCGTGCTCGGCGCCTTCCTCTTCAGCGGCGATGACGTGGAGAAGCCCATTGGCGTGCTCAGCGGTGGTGAGCGGGCTCGCGTGGCGCTGGCCAAGCTGCTGCTGGTGCCCTCCAACTTCCTGCTGATGGACGAGCCCACCAACCACCTGGACCTGGACTCGGCGGAGATGCTGATTGAAGCGCTGAAGCTGTACGGCGGCACGCTGCTGTTCGTCAGCCACAGCCGCAGCTTCATCAACGGGTTGTGCACCCAGGTCTGGGAGGTGGCGGACGGGAAGCTGACGCCACACCCGGGCAACCTGGACGACTACCTGTACCACCAGGAGCAGCAGCGACTGAAGGCGGAGGCCGCGGCGGGTGGCGCGAGCGCGGCCCGGGGCGACACTGCGTCCTCCGTGGCGATGACGGAGAAGGAGCGCAAGCGGCAGGAGGCCGAGGCGCGTCAGCGGCGCAGCGTGGTGGAGGGTCCGCTCAAGAAGGAGATCTCCAAGCTGGAGGAGCAGATCGCCAAGGTGGAGGCCGCGCAGAAGGAGCGCGAGGCGCAGCTCGCCGACCCCGTCCTCTACAACGACTTCGCTCGCGCCAAGCCGCTCATGGACGCGCACCGCGAGGGCAAGGACACGCTGGAAGACCTCTATGCGCGGTGGGAAGCCACGCAGGAGAAGCTGGCGCAGGCGACCGCGACCTTGAACTGAGGCGCGGTCCTCCGCCAGGCGCGCAGGGGGCCGCTCTCCTGTGAGCGCGGGCCTCCGGCTCGTCTCGGCTCACTACCCGAAGACGCGCCTGAACAGCCACAGCAGCGCGGGGCCGGTGGTGTCCCCCGTGTAACCCGCGGCCATGTTCCCGGTGTAGCCGGACAAAAGCGGGGTGCTCATCTCGGAGGAGGGCTCCGCCTTCGTCAGCTCCTCCGTGAAGGGCGCGGAGCCCTCGGGCGCGCAGCTTCCGCAGTACAGGGCTTCTTCCCAGACGAAGCCGTAGCGTGGCTTCACCTCGCGCTTGCACTCCGCGCACGCAGTCGCTCGCCCCAGCTTGAGCGTGGGCCGCATGTCCAGCGGCGAGTCGCGATACTGCGCCGCCGCTTGCTGGAGCTGTTGCAGCTCGCCGGGGTCCAACGCCACGCCCGCGCAGTCCGAGCACACCTCCACCGTGACGCCCAGCACCTGCACGACGGGCAGCGGCGCATGCCCGCACCGGGGACAGCTGGGCGCGGGTGTTCCACAGCTGGGACATTCGGGGACGTACTGGACCTTCGCCTGACAGCCTTTGCACACGCCCGGGTGTCCCTTCGCGCGCCGCACCAGCGCGTCCGACACCGAGCCTCCCATCACCTTCGTCAGCGCCTCACCCTCGAACCAGACGGAGCCGCAGTGGCCACACTCCTCGCGGGGCAAGCCTCCCAGGAAGGTGGGCCGCATCGTCTCGTGGCAGAAGGGGCAGGCGCTCATGGCCAGACAGCCTAGCGCCAATCCCACTCAGCTTGCTCGGCGCCGCCGCTTGGGCCGGGGCTCCGGGGTCGACGGGGCAGGGGGCTCTCGCAGCTCCTCCGGCATGGGGAACGACTGGGAGATGCGCGTCGCGGGCGGCGGGGTGCCCGTGCCCTCCGCGACGAGCCCCTCCGCGGGCTTCTCCGCAGGCAGCGCGGGCAGACGGATGATGAACGTGGTGCCCTCGCTCGCCTTGCTCTGCACCGAAATGCTGCCGCCGTGGTTCTTCACGATGCGCTGGCAGATGGCGAGCCCCAGCCCCGTGCCCTTCTGCTTCGTCGTGAAGAAGGGCACGAAGATGTGCGGCTGCTGGTCCGATGGAATGCCCGGGCCGTTGTCGGACACGCGCACCTCCAGCACCTCGCCCCCCGCGTTTCGGAACTCGCCGAAGCGCTCCGGCTTCTCCGTGCGCACGGTGATTCGACCCTCGCGCGTGTCCAGCGCCTGCACCGCGTTCTGCACCAGGTTGATGAGCACCTGCTTGAGCTGCTCGGCGTCTCCATCCGCTCGGGGCAGGAGCAGGTCCAACTCCACCGCGAGCTGGACGTTCGCCGGCACGTCGTTCTGGATGAGCCGCATCGTCCGCGTCACGACTTCGTTCAAGTCGGTGGGCCCGAAGCTCTGCTTCATCGGCCGCGCGTAGTCGAGGAACGCCGTCACCACGCCGTTGAGCCGGTTGACCTCCTCGACGATGACCTCCAGGAACTCGCCGTCTTCACCCGGCAGCCGCATGGGGTCCAGACACTGCGCCGCGCCCTTGATGGCCCCCAGCGGATTGCGAATCTCGTGCGCGAGGCCGGCCGCCATCTCTCCCAGCGCCGCCAGTCGATCTCTCTCTCGAATCTTCTCGTACAGCTTCGAGTTCTCCAGCACCGTCGCCAGCTTCTCCGCCACCTCCAGGATGAGGGCAATCTCATCGGACGCGTACGCCTCCGGCACCCGCTCGTCCCAGAGATTCAGGAAGCCGATGACCCGGTCATTGCCCACCATCGGCACGCTGATGCCAGCCTTCATCTGCACCAGCGCCGCGCGCGTGTCGTTCAGCCGCTTGAGCTCGTCGCGGTAGCGCCGTCCCTCCACCGACTGGAGTCGCATCGTCGCGCCACGCCGCTCCACGTTCTCCAGCAGCACCGCCTTCTGCCCGCTGGCCACCGCGAACAACAGGCCTCGCGCCGCCGCCGTGTCCAGGAACGACACCGGCAACGGCCCCCGCGAATCCAGCAGCCGATACCCCGGCCGGTCCTCCGCGAGCAGATACACCGACGCGTGCGTCACGCGGCCCGTCTCGTGGAGCGTGTCGAGCACCAGTCGCGCCAGCTCGGAGATGTCGATGACGTTCGCCATCCGCGCCCGCAACATCCCCAGCGCGTCCAGCAACGCGAAGCGCTCGCGGAAGAAGATGCGCACCACCATCTCCTCCACCTTCGTGCGCAGCGGGTCCAACAGGATGAGGATGACGAACGCCGCCACCACCGTGTTGAAGACGAACAGCCCCGTGTCCTCGTCCACCCACGCCGTCAGCACGGTGAAGACAGCCGCGAGGATGACCGCCAGCACCGTCTGCGAGGCGATCTTCCCCAACAGCTCATGCAGGTCCATCAGCCGCAACCGCAACAGCGTCTGCGCGAGGAAGAACAGGTACAGCGTGGTGAAGACGGGCCCGAGCGTCGGCAGCGGAATGACGGTGCCCAGGAAGTCGAGCGCCGAGAACAGGATGCCCGCCGCCGCGCCGATGGCGAGGTACATCAGCCTCAGTTGCTCGATGCGGGACTCGTTGGTCCGGACCCGGTGGAGCAGCAACGACACCGAAGCGAGCAGGGAGCCGAGCACCCAGACGCCCATGGCCACGCGAGCCCACACCTTGTCGGCCAGGGGGGTGACGGCCACGGCCAGGCCCAGGAAGACCGACAGGAGGGCGAGCCGGCGGCCGACCTGGTGTGTTCCCTTGCTGACATCCAAGAACTCGAGGAAGAAGCCCACGGCCGCGCCTGGGACGAGCGAGGCGACGAGCACGGTGATGCCCAGGGTGATGCGTGCCGCCCAGGGGTAGGTCGCCGCGGGAAAGAGGCTGTGGAAGAAGAACGAGAGGTAGTACCCGGCCACCGTCAGGGCGAAGACGGAGTACAGGGTGAGGACCTTCGGCCGGGCCGGGCGCAACAACATGGACACGCCCAGGGCCAGGCCGATGATGGATGCCAGCAGAGCGCTCTGAGTCCGGATGTCCATGGGCGTGCGGACAGTCTAACCTGTGTCCACCTCCGGAAATTTTCCATGCACTCCCGGTTGTCATGGGGCGAGCCCGCGCCCACCTCCCAGGGTCCCCAGCCCCGCGTATGAAGCCCTTCCTGCCCAAGCTCGCCGTCGTCGCCTCCGCGCTCCTCTTGTCCGCGCAGGCTCCCGCACCCCAGGTCTCCACCCCCGCCGAGACGGAGGCCGCGCCGGCTCCCGCCCCCCAGGCGTCGAGCCCCATCGTGACGGAGGCCCCCTCGTCCCATACGGAGAACGCCCCTTCCGAGGCCCAGCTCTCTCCGCGTCCGGACGCGGAGAAGACGCAGCTGCCCGAGGGCTTCGTGGAGGTCCTCAACCCGGCCTTCCCCAACGCCGCGCCCCCCGCGCCCGTCGTCCACCGGGGCCGCCGCTATGCCCTGGAGGACCTGGCGCCGTACTTCGGCGAGGGCAAGAAGCAGGAGGCCCGGGCGGCCTTCGACAAGGGCCAGTACAGCCGAGCCCGCGAGCTGCTGAAGGACGAGGGCACCACGCCTCCGGTGCGCTACCTGCGCGCGCTGGCCGCGCTGCGCTCTGGAGACGAGGAGACCGCCGCGAAGGAGCTGGCCGCGCTGGCGCCGGACTACCCCGCGCTCCAAGACCGGTGCCTCACGCACGCGGGCGTGGCGCTGGAGGGACTGCGCCGCTTCGACGAGGCCGCCGTGCTGCTGGCCCAGGTGTCACCAGAGTCCCGGCTGTACGTGGACGCCCGGCTGGCGCTGTCGCGGGTGCTGCGCAAGAAGAAGGACGCGGCGGGGGCCATGGCCGCGCTGGAGCCGCTCACGTCGCGTGCCGCGCCCAGCTGGGGGCGCAACGTGGGCGCCGAGGCGCTGATGGCCATCGCCGACATCGCCGCGGAGAAGAAGGACCGCGCCGCCGAGCGCGCCGCGCTGTGGCGCCTGTGGGGCGCGCATCCGCTGTCCGCGCTGGCGATGCAGGCGGAGAAGCGCCTCAAGGGACAGGCGTCGCCGGTGGAGGCCAAGGTCGCTCGCGGTGAAGCGCTGGTGGAGCTGCACCGCAACAAGCAGGGCCTGACGCAACTGGAGCCCATGCTTGCGCAGTTGAAGCTGCCGGAGCCGCTCGCGTGCCGTGCGCACTTCGCCTACGGCAAGGGCATGCGCAAGGAGCGCCAGCACACGCGCGCCATCCAGATTTTGTCGCAGGTCGTGGAGAAGTGTGAGGACCGGGACCTGCTGGCGCGGGCGCTGTATGTGCTGGGCTCGTCGCGCTCGATTGTCGACTCGGCGCGCGGGACGGACACGTACGAGCGACTGGCGCGCGAGTTCCCGGACCACAGCTTCGCGGACGACGCGTTGTTCTACGCGGCGGACCTGTACGTGAAGACGGACCGCCCCAAGGAGGCGATGGCTCGGCTGGACGAGCTGGCGCGGCTGTATCCGCAGGGGGACTTCCTGGGCGAGGCGCTGTTCAAGGCGTATTGGATCGCACGCACCAGCAAGGTGGAGGACGCGGGCCTGTCCTTCCTGGACCGCATCGAGCAGCGCTTCGCGCAGGCGGACGAGAGCTACGACGTGGAGCGCGCGCGGTACTGGCGGGCGCGCACGTTCCAGGACCAGGGCAACATCCAGGGCGCGGCGGAGCTGTTCGAGAAGATCGCGGTGGAGCACCCCGCGACCTACTACGGGCTGATGGCGCGCTCGCAGTTGTCCACGGTGGACCCGGCGCGGCTGGAGCGCATCTCCCCGGACATCTTCGCGGTGCCCGACGCGGCCAGTCCGTGGCCGTTGTTCGCGGGGCCGGTGGGCGAGGACCCGCACTTCCGCGCGGGCATCGAGTTGCTGCGGCTCGGGTTCCCGGAGGCCGTGTCATCGGAGCTGCTCGCGGTGAGCCGGACGAACCAGCCCGCGGAGGCCATCCGCCTGCTGGTGCTGGTGCTGCACGAGGCCGGTGACGAGCGCGCCGCGCACGCGGTGGCCCGGCTGGCGCTGCGCAAGGACTTGAGCGGCCGCATCACCCGCGAGACGCGCGTGGTGTGGGAAGTCGCGTATCCCAACGCGTTCCGCGAGCTCATCGAGAAGCACACGGCCGTGTCGGGCGTGGAGGCGGATCTGCTCCAGGCGCTGATGCGCGAGGAGAGCGCGTTGGATCCGAAGGCGCTGTCCTGGGCCGGAGCGCTGGGCCTCACCCAGCTCATGCCGTCCACCGCGAAGGGAGTGGCGAGGGAGCTGAAGCTCAAGCGATTCACGGTGGAGCAGCTACTCCAGCCGGACCTCAACATCCGCATGGGGGCGCACTACCTGGGCGGACTGCTCAAGAAGTTCGGCGGACACACGCCGTACGCGGTGGGCAGCTACAACGCCGGCCCGGGCGCGGTGAACCGCTGGCGTTCGGACAAGCCGGACCTGCCGCTGGATGCGTGGGTGGAGGAGATCCCCATCTCCGAGACGCGCGGCTACATCAAGCGCGTGCTGCGCTCGTACAACACCTACCAGCTCCTCTACGGCCGGGCGCCCAAGCTGCCTGTCATCAAGAGCGCCGCGCGCTGAGCGGTGGCCGGGAAGCCACCTTCGAGCGCGGGAGGACGGCCTGCGAGCAGCCGAGGGCAGGACTGTTCCCCCGGCCATGGATCGGCTTCCTCCGTTGAGGCACGTCCTCCCTAAATCGGCCGGATGTTCTGCGCGTTCAGCCCCTTGGGCCCCTTCGTCACCTCGAATTCGACCCGCTGGTTCTCCTGGAGAGACCTGAAGCCGTCCGCGTTGATGGCGGAGTGATGTGCGAACACGTCCTCGCCTCCGTCATCCGGGGTGATGAAGCCAAAACCCTTGGCATCGTTGAACCACTTCACGATTCCCGTCTTCATACTGCCGTCCTCGTGTGCCACGCCTGGGGATGTCCAGGTGATTGGTAATGAAATAGGGATGGGCGGGAAGGATTGCCCCAGCCCTGGAGCAGGGCGTGCTCAGGCTCGCATGCTCTGCTGGGGACGGTTCACGATGAACTTCGAGCAGCGGACGCGCGGTTGCCGCCGTGCAAGCAGGCACAGGGCGACGAGTGCCAGCAGCAACGGCGTCACGGAGCCTGGAGCGGCGCCGCAGCCGAGAGCCCCCAGCCGGGGCTCTGAGTCGATGGAATAAGTCGCGGACTTCTCCACCTGGATGCGCACCGTCCCTGTCGAAGCCAGTCCCGCGCCGTCGGTGACGGTGAAGACGAGTGACACCTCTCCCTCGAAGTCAGGCGCCGCCTCGTACGTCATCGAGGGCGCCTTGCCGGACAGCTCGCCTGAAGCGGGGCGCGCGCTCACCGAGTAGGTCAGTGCGTCCTGGTCCGCATCCCGGGCATCGAGTACCACCGCGCGTCGCTCGCCAGCCTTCATCGTGAGCCGCGCGTTGCTCGCGATGGGGGCATGATTCACGGGCGTGATGTGCAGCGTCACCGTCGCGAAGGTGGTGTACTCCCCATCGCTGACCGCGAACGTGAAGGAGTCCTCGCGCGATGCGCCCGCCCTGGGCCGGTACACGACATGGGGCAACGTGCCCGTGAGTTCTCCCTGCGACGGGCCTTCGCTCAACTCGAAGGTGATGATGTCTCCGTCCACGTCGCGGCCTTCCAGCTCCAATTCAACCGGTCCCTCCGCGGACACGGTGACCTCGCGGGACATGGCCACGGGGGCGTCGTTGACGGGTTTGACGGAGAGGAGCACCTGGGCGGAGGTCGACTCGGTCACCCCATCACTCACGCGAAACGTGAGGTAGTCCTCGCCGTGGAAGTCGGGGTGGGGCGTATAGACGAGGTTGGGGGTCGTGCCCGAGAGCCGGCCGTGGCGGGGCAGCTCCACCAGCGAGTACTTCAGCGTGTCGTTGTCAGCAGCCAGGCTCTCCAGAATGAGCTCGACGGAGGCGTCCTCCGTGAGCACTTCCGAGCGATCAAACGCCATGGGGTCGATCTGCTCGGATTGCGGGAACCACATCCCCGGCTGCCCATGCTCATCCTCGAGGCCGCTCGTCACATAGACATAGCCTTCCTCTCCCTGGATGTCCGCAGGGGGCGTATCGGTGACGATGTTCACGAGGTCGTCGTCGGCCACGTCCTGTGCCGGATATTCGATGGCGACCTCGGGATCTGACGGGTGCGGGATGCACACCTTGGCGTTGGAGTCTCCGGATGGCCCTCGTGCCGGAGCCACGGCGAGGGGCGCGGCGTCGTAGTCCACCATGCGCGCGTGGACGCGGAGCGCGGCGTAGGGCGGTCCGACGAAGCGCTGGTAGGCGAGCAGGAAGCGGTTGGCCCCGACGGACGCCGCGCTCGGGAGTTGATACTCGAGCGCCAGCGTGCCCAACTCGACGGGGGTATCGACCGTCCCGCTCGCTGAGTCGATCCTCGCGCCGAGCAACAGATTCGCCGTACTGTCGCCCGGCGCGGGCGAGAGCCAGTACACGAGTGTAGAGGTGCCGGTCGACGCCACCTGGGCCTGCCCCCAGAATGGCACCTCCTGCCCTGGTGACGAGAGCAGCCAGGGCTCCGGGTCCACCACCATTCCCTCTGTGTCCACGCGGAGCGCGCGGATGTTTCCTCCCTCCGTCCACGCGATGACGTGGTTCGTCCCGTCGAAGGTGATGGATGGCTTTTCGGGCGTCAGCTCGCTCTTCCGAACCAGGATGCGGCCCGGCGCGAGGACGGTGCCGGCCCTGCTCACACGGACCGCCTCCAGTCGTCGGAGCACGCCGCTGCTGGAGGGACGGACCTCCCAGACGACGAGGAAGTTCGTTCCGTCGAACGAGACCGCCGGGTAGGACTCCGGGTCCCCACCGCCCAGGTCGATGCCCAGTGGATCGAGCACGACATCCGTGGGGCTCACGCGCGCTCCCCGGGCGATATCTCCGAAGCCAGACGACACCGGCGGCTCATCCCAGACGGCGAAGCAATCACCCCCACCACAGGCGAGTCGGGGTGCGTCGAGGAAGGACCGATGGGCGTGGATGGGGAACTCGCGTCGCACGGGGACTCCGCTCGCGGAGATGCGGCAGCCATGGAGTCTGGGTGTCTCGATGCCCGTTCGGGTGTCGCGCCACACGACCAGGTAGTTCGTCCCATCAAAGGCGACGGCGGGGTCACCCTGATCGCCGGCCGTCTGGGAGATGACAGAACCTCCCGGCGTCAGCTCGACGCCCTCCACGCTCAGCAGGGTGCCGTAGAGGTCCGTCCCCTGGGGAAACGGGCGCTGCTCCATCCAGACCAGCAGGGTGCGAGTGCCATCCGAGGCCACCGCGGGCTCCTCCTGGCGGTTGGCGGACGTGCTGACCAACAGGCTCTCGGCGAGCACCGTGCCCGTGTTGCTCACCCGCGTCGCACGGATGTCCTCCTTGTCTTCGCCCTTCCCCCCATACCAGGTGATGAAGAACTCAGTCCCCGTTGACGCCATCCCACTGGGAGACGCAGTGAAGTTCCTGCGGTTCGCTACGAGCACCCGTCCGTTGGGATCCAGCACACCCCCGGAGGTCGTGATGCGCGCGCCATGGATGCCGCCGTAGCGCACGCCATCGACGTATCGCATGTCATGCCATGCGACCAGGAAGTGCGTGCCATTGAAGGCCACGCTGGCCATGGATTGATGCGCGAAGTTCGTGTGGATGATGAAGGTCCCCAGGACGATGCCCTCGGGGCTCACCCGTGCCCCAAGAATGTCCCGATTGAAGTCGAGCGGATTGCCGCGCGTGGAGACGACGAGGAAGTGGGTGCCACCCCAGGAGACCGTCGGCTCCCTGCCTTCACCCAGCTCCAGGCCCATGATGTCGAGCACGTCGCCCGAGGACGAGAGCCGTGTCCCTCGGAGCGTGGGGCCCAGGTCGGGGGCGTATTCGCTCCAGGTGACCAGGTACCGGCTGCCCGAGAACGCCACGGTGGGCTTCCCATACACGCTTCCCGGGTCTGCACTGGCGAGTCGTCTGGGTGAGGGCTCCACCAGTTGGCCCTCCGACGTGACATGCGCACCCAGGATGAGGTCACCTGCTTCACCCGGCCGCGTCGCATGCCAGACGACGAAGAAGTTCGTCCCCTCGAAGAGCACATGAGGGGTGGTGCTCGTGTCCGCGATGGGGCTGATGAGGACTCCCACCGGGTCCAGCATCTCTCCCGTCGGACTCACGCGGGCCGCGTAGATGCGCCCGCTTGAGCCGCCGTGCCGGTAGTCGGTCCACACCACCAGGTGGTGCGTTCCATTCCAGGCCACGGCTCCGTCGAACTGGTGGTCGCTCGCGGGGCCCATCGTCACGGCGCCGACCAGGGTTTCGAAGGAGAGCCCTGGTGCGAGGAATGCCGGGCGGGAGTCCGCCCACGCGGGCGTCACGGCCGCGATGCAGAGAAACACGGCGAGGCAGGCGAAGCCTCGCGGGCTCATTCGAAGAGACGACATGTGGACCTCGGGGAGCGCGGAGTCGGGACCGGCGAGCCGCCAGTGGATCGGCGGCGGGCAGGGACAGCAGACTCCCTGAGGCGTGATTCCCGCATCACGGAACCATCAGGGGTTCCTCACACGTGGTGCATTTCTTCCAATCCCCCCGCGTGCCGGATGGGCAGACTGTGGATATCCACCCTTGAACCAGGAGGTTCGTGATGAAGCCAGACACCACGGTTGCCATGAAGAAGGACGTGTCCCCGCAGCCTCGGTTGGGCATCCAGCTCGTGATGAAGAACGCGACCGCCGCGCTCACGTTCTATTCCCAGGTCTTCGGCGCCGAGGAGCGGATGCGGCTGGTGGAGCCCTCCGGTCGCCTGGGCCATGCCGAGATGCTCCTGGGCGGAGTGGTGCTGTCCATCGCGGATGAGTATCCGGAGTACGGAATCGTCGGGCCGCAGAGTCGGGGAGGGGCGACGAGCCTGCTCAACCTCTCGGTCGACGACGTGGACGCCATGGCCCAACGGGCCATCGCCGCCGGAGCCGTGCTGGAGCGTCCCATCAAGGACGAGTTCTACGGCGACCGCGTGGCCCACATCCAGGACCCGTTCGGCCACCGCTGGTCGCTCTCCATGCGCATCGAAGAGGTGTCTCCGGAGGAGATGCAGCGGCGCTTCCTGAAGATGGTGGGAGGCTGAGCGGCCCGCGCGGGCGTTCGAACCGGCCCGCGCGGCCAGTTCGTCCCGCTAAACCCCTTCAGGGAAGTCGGGTTAGGGGCTGAGGGTTATGCCATGGAGGGGGGCGTCCATGGCGTGGCAGCCAAAGCACTGGACAGTGCAGCAGCTTGAGGAGCGGCGGCTTGCGGCCGGGAAA
>NZ_JABUMS010000036.1:0-37883 GCF_013336705.1 Myxococcus sp. CA051A
CCGTTGCGCGTGGGGCTGTGGGGCCCCGCGTGCAATGGGGTCGAGAGCAGCCGTGGGGCTGAGCCGGCATCTAGGGCTGAGGGCCCGGCCGCCCGGACCCCACGGGTTGGAGCGCGCGCAGCCGGTGGCACGTCGTGCGCTCCTCTCGGCACTGCGCCTGGAGCTGGTCCTCTCGTCGTCTGCGTTCGGGCCACCAGGTCGAGCACGCGGAAACCCTGGGGGAGGACGGACGGGCCTGGGGGGTCCCTGGATGACGGCGGGGGGCCTCGCGGGTGCTCCGGGGGACCCGTTGCGCGTGGGGCTGTGGGGCCCCGCGTGCAATGGGGTCGAGAGCAGCCGTGGGGCTGAGCCGGCATCTAGGGCTGAGGGCCCGGCCGCCCGGACTCCATGGGTTGGAGCGCGCGCAGCCGGTGGCACGTCGTGCGCTCCTCTCGGCACTGCGCCTGGTGCTGGTCCTCTCGACTACGAACGGCACTGCAAAGAGCCTGGCTTCGCGGCTGTACGGCCGTGCGCCGAGGTGTCTCGCCCACGATTGTAGTTACACCGACCACGGTCGTGTTTGTTTCTGCATTTCTTCTTCGTTTGTGTATGGCGCAATGATGTGTGGCTGAGACCGGAGGCCAGGCCGCAGGCCGTGGCCGGAGCCAGGCGGGGGACTACTTTGAGAGGGCATCGCGGAACGTAGTGATGCGATGCCCTCTAGTGTTCGTTTGTTTATTGGAGGATGCGCGCGCGCTGAGCTAGCAGCTCAACGCGTTGAGCTGGCTCGGCGCGCACTAGCTGCGCATCGAGGTGGCGTAGCGCGAGAGCACGCGCGAGCGTGGTGTAGAGGCGGCGCCATTCGTGCTGAGGGAGTTCACGCGCGGCTGTTGCGACGGCCGTTTGAATCGTGAGGCTCGCACTCGTGAGGGGGAGTTGCCCCTCGGCGATGAGCCGTAGGTCGGCGCGGAGCGCCGCTGTTGCGGCTTGCGTGAGGACGTCGCTGCGCAGTTCGGCGTGAGTGAGGAGCAACGCGGTTAGGACTGAGTCCTGTGGAGGAGGCGGAGGCTCCGGGAGGGAAGGGAGTTGGAGGCTGGCGGCGACGTCGTCGCGGGACATGCCGGTGGTTGTCGCGATTTGAGCGACGAGCATGCCCACTGACGGCGAGTCGTGCGGAATCGCGAGGATGATGGGCCGCAGGCGCTGAAGGCCCGCCAGCTGGGATTCCATCGACGTACTGTCGTCGAATGCCGTTGAGAGTAGGTATGCCGAGAGGGGCTGCGCGTTGTTGAGCTGGCTGGCGGTGGCGGCCGGCCCTGAAGCTCGGATGTAGTCGTCTGGGTCGTACCCATCTGGCAGGAGCGCGACATAGGTCGGCAGCTGAGCGCCGAAGATATGGGGCGCGGCCCGATAGATGGCGGCGGTCCCCGCCGGGTCTGGGTCGAGAAGCAAGACCAGGCGTTGAGCCCCGAGGCGAGTCAGGAGCCGCAGGTGCCCAGGCGTGAGGCCGGTTCCGCAGAGAGCGACTGCGTTTCGGATACCGCCTTGATGCAATGCAATTGCGTCAAGGTATCCCTCGACAAGAACGGCGGTCCGCGTTTGGCGGATGGAAACGTGTGCCTGGTCGACACCGAATAGCGTGTCGCTCTTGGAGTAGAGGAGGGACTCGCGGGAGTTGACGTACTTGGGGCCGGATTCGAGCGTCCGCCCGCCGAAGGCAGTAGTTCGCCCCTCTGTCGTGCGAATGGGGAAGACGATGCGCCCTCGCAGGAAGTCGTGCCCTGAGACCGGAAGAGTGAGGCCCAGTTGGCTGCTTGCGGAAGCGAGCCCAGCTTGGTGGAGGACTGTGGCAAGAGATGAATCTGGTGGTGCCCAGCCGAGCCCGAAGGTGGTGACGGCGGAATCGGAGATGCCGCGAGTTGCGAGATATGCCCGGGGCGCAGCCGGATGATTGAGCAGCTGCGCCTGGTAGTAGGCCGTCGCGATGCGGAGAGCCTCAAGGGCTTGTGTTCGCTCTTGGTGGTGAGGGTCGCTTGAGGTGGCCAGGGCACGACCGCCGTAGTCCGCGGCAAGTTGCTGGAGCGCTACGCGGAAGGTGAGGCCACGAAGCCTCTGGAGGAAGGCGATGGCGTCCCCGGTTTCTCCGCACCCGTGGCACTTCCAGCGGCGTCGGTTCGGCAGCACGTAGAAGGAAGGGGTGTCTTCCTGATGAAACGGGCACTTTCCCTTGTGGGTCTTCCCCTCAGGCTTGAGGGTGACGTGCCGTGAGACGAGGTCGACGAGGTCGACCGCGTCGAGGATGGCTGCAATTTCTCCCGCTGGCACCATGGAGGGGACTTTACCGCTCACGAGCCGGTGGTGAGGTGGTGAGGCGGCTCCAGATTGATTGGAGCCACCACACGAGCGAGAAGTACGACTCACGCATCAGAGAGGCTCCCAGGAGGGGGAACACCGAGAGCAGCACGCTCAAGCTCGTCAGCCAGGTCGAGGAGCGCGATGCGGCGCTCTTCGGCAGAAGGGCCGTCACCGGCGAGTTGTTCGGCGTGCTCTGCGACATAGCGCGCGACGGTGGCGCGAGACCACCGCGCCATCCGTTCGGTTTGGAGGGCCTCAGTCTGGAGAAATTGCATGGGAGGGGAGCGACGGAGGGGAGGCGGGCGAGCAGTCGTGCCCTTGGCAGACCTGGTCGAGGTAGGCGACAAGCTGCTGTAGATGCTGCTGCACGCATGCCTCATCGTCAGGACTGAGGTGGATGAGCGCGGGCGCAGATAGCAGCGCGGCGCGAACCCTCTGAGCTGCGATGTACCGGAGCGTGGAGGGCTTGAGCATCACTCCTCCGGCCACCTGAAACGGGTTTTACTCAGCAACAGGCTCTGCGAAGTCTCGTCGAGAGAAGCTGCGTCGACGACGCCTGCGAGTGGTGGCGTGTTGCGAGCTGGCGCCAGGTGGAAGCGCCCCCGATAGTCTGGGCCGCTGTCTTTCACATGAAGGAAGCCCCGGCGCCAGGTCCTGCCTTGCAGCAGCTCCAGCACGGAGGTGGCGACGACAGGGCGTCCGGCGAGCGAAACGTGGAGGGCGTCGGCCCCCCTGGTGATGGAGAGCAGCTGGCCGGGAACGCCCTCAGCATCTGGCGAAACGTCGTTGGCCAGGGCACGAGCGTTGGCGGCGAGCCGCCGGAGGTTCTCTGCGGTGCCGGTGGTGCTCTCGTCCCGCCGTGCGCGGCGGTCGAGGTCTGTTGCGCTCTCAAAAAGCCGGTTGCTCCGATTGTGAGAGCACCAATCCGCGACGGCCGTGGGGCCGGCCGAGAGGGCGGACAGCAGGAGGCCGACTGCGGTGGCGTCGGCCGGAGCGAGCATCAGCAGATCTGCGAATGTCACGCTCGCCGCGCCCTCGTAGATGTCGAAGGCGAGATGAACCAGCACCTCTGAGTCGTTGCTGAGGGCAGCAGGCCGAGCCATGCGCTCAGAGGATGCTTGGCTCGTTGGGCCGGAGAGAGTCCATAGGCTCGTTCGGCGCGCACGGTCAGTGAGGGCACGGCAGACCTGGTTCAGCTGCTCAGCGTCGCGGAAACGGGTTGTCATGAGTCCACCTCGAGCTGCGCAGTGCTGACGCGAGAGAGGAGGAGGGGAAGGGTGCCGGCCACAACGACGCGAGTGCCGCGCGTCGCGGTATGCCCTTCGTCCGTGAGCCGGTACTGCCACCCGTTTTCGGCGAGCCGGGCGAAGACAGTAGGAGGCGGCAGCATTTCGCCACGGAGCTGCCGAAGCGCCATGAGCGAAAATTCGAGCTGAGTCGCGACCATTTCAAGCACGCGTGCGTGGATTCGGGCAAACCCAAGCGACAGCGAGTGCTCTGAGAGAGCGCGCGCGTCGCTGGTCGCTGTGTAGACCGAGGCCTCCAGCTGTACGAGGTTGTCGATGCCGGGTGGCGCTACGTTCTGATGCATGTGCAACCCTCCTGTTTGAAGAAGAGGAGTCAATTTCTCTGACGTGCTTTAGCAAGTCAAGACCCCTCCCCACCAACAGGTGGCATTTGGAGGACGTCGGCGATGAGGTCTCGAATCGACGTCGAGTAGTCGTCAGCGGCGGGAACATCCGTCTGGGAACGCTCGACTGCGGCAACCGCAAGCGAGAGGTCCCACTGACGAGCTGCGGTTTCCCAGCACGACACGTCCGCGTCGTCCTGCTCCAGTCCTGCGGGAGCCGGAATCGCAGGGCGAGGCGGGAGCTGTTCGTGCGGCAGAGCCTGGCTCGGCATTCCGCGGCGCCGGTCGAGCGCGGCCCAGACATCGAGGAGGATGGGCGCGGCGAGCTGTTCCAGCTCGGCGCGATGCTCTGGCCGTTCCCAGGCCTTGGGCCAGAGTGCAGCGGCGGTCAAGACTGGGCGAGTGACACGCGCCCAGCCCACACGGCGGATTTGGATGGGGTTGCCCGTCTTGGGGCACCGCTCGGTGAGCGGCGACGAATGGGGGCACCGCGAAGAGTGGTGGCCGGAACCCTCGTAGGCCCGGACCTCGCGGAGCTGGCGCGAGCACCGGCACGGAAGAGGGACCGGCGCGTAAATCGGCTCCCAGACGCGCCTGGAGAGGCAAGAGGCCACGATTTGAGCGCGCACCCGCTCGAGCCCTTCTCCCCCAAAGAGCCGCTCAGCTGTGGCGGTGGGAGCTTGGCGGTGTGGTTTGTGCGCGCTCGTGCCTTCCGGGATGTGCCAGGCGCCGTGGGGCGCCTGCTCCTTCCATTCACTTGGAGTGGAAGTGCCTGTGGATAACTGGGGTTCGACAATACCTTCGTTGATGATCTGGCTAACAGCCGACAAGGCACTGTCGTCAGCGCTACTAGCTGCACTGCGAGGGGCCTTGCCCGAAGCGCTGCACTTACTCACGCCGTTAGGTGTCTCGTTTTTGAAAAGGTCAGGTCTGCGTTGGGCAAAAGCCCGGAGAAGAGGGCGCAAGGCACGCACAAGGCGTCCTAGTAGTCCGACTCGTACGCGCTCCAGCTGTCCTCGCTCCACCCGCTCTTCGTAGAGGGCATCTGCCAGGGCAGCCCCCTTGGGCGTCAGCATGGAAACGCTGAAGATGTTCGCGTAGGTGCGGCCTTGGCCTCCGTCGCGACAGGTCCACCGCGTGCGGCGTTGTTCGGGTGGAAGGTCGGCTGTGAGGTGCGCAACGGTGCGGACCTGGTCGTACCGGTGGAGCAAGCCGGCGCGGCGGAGTTGCGCGAACCCCCTGAGCGCATGCTGACGGCTCCGGCCGGTAACGAGTCCCCAGAGATAGCCTGGTGCCTGCCATCCCCATGCGCCTTCGATTGCGCCGGCCGCGACGTGGACGGCCCAGATGAAGAGAGCGGTGGGTGTGAGCGCTCGCAGCGCGGGGTGCGCGCGCCGGAGTCGGAAGAGGTCCACTGAGTGGAGCTTGGCGAACTGATTGAGCACCTGGAGCTGCACCAGGTGCTTGTCAGCCCAGGCGAGCACACTGGCCGGCAGGATGAGCCGGTCAGCCTCTGGGACAGCTCTGTTGGCGGCTGCGCGGCGCGTCCGGTCGGAGGAGGGGCGCCGCGAGCTCCGGCGCGTGCGAGGCGCGGGAGAGCCGCGAGGGTCCCTCTCGCGACCTGTGGGCTTATGTGTGCGACCGGGGCGGCGTGAGGACGGTTTGGGCGGATGGGTGGCGGGCATGGCGGGCATGCGAGCGCGCGACTCGACAGCCCAGGCCATCCGCGTTACCGTCGCGGACGTGCTCTAGGCTGCCAAGGGCGCACTGGTTTCGGCCGGGTCGAACGGCAGAGTTGAAAACGGATAGCCCCCCACGGTTTGGCGACTGCGAAGGGGGAAGAAGCTTCTAGGGCTCTCACCGTTGGCGCGGTGGGGGCCCTTCGATTTAGCGCTCAGCGGGTCACATAGAGGGCCTCATGGCGTGAGTGTTGATCCACCGCGTGGGGTTGATCCAGTGGCATCGGACCCTTCACCAGATCGCGCCCACCTGGAGCGGCAGTTGGATTTCCCAGGCTGCGGCCCCAAGGCTGCGCCGGACAGCTACGCCGAGCGACGCGATGAAGCGGTCAGAAAGGCGGTACTCGGCCATGCCGAGCAACCGGGCGGAGAGGGCGATATCCGAGGACGTTTGGAGGTTCACCCCAACGCCCGCGAGGCCGTCGTAGGCGAACTGCTGGTTGCCTTGGCGGTGGTAGCTGGCGGTCAGCTCCAGGCGGGCGATAGGCGCGAGGCGGTAGCCCGTGTCGTAGCGGTAGGCCACGAGAGGGCCGATGCCAGCGGACCAGCTGTCGACCCAGAGGGTGCCGGTGGGAGTGGAGCCGTCAGCTTGACGGTACGAGACTCCGCGGAAGGCCGCGTCTCGCGTCATCGCTGTGTGGATGACGCCGCCGACGTAGAGGCTATGCGTGAGGCCGTAGTACACGACCAAGTCGGCCAGGAGTGCAGGACGCGTGTCGTGCGAGGCGCCGCCGACAGGGTCGGCCAGGCCGAGCAGGGACGGGCCTAGTGCAACCTGCGTGTACAGCTCACCTCGGTCGGCATGTGCTGCCCACGGGACGAGTGTCAGGACTAGGGCGAGCAATGCGCGAGTCATGGAATGACCTCCTTGAAGATGAGAGGGGCAGGAAGGACGGCCGGAGAGGGCGTGCTCGGAACTTCGAGGTCGAATCGGCGGACAAGCACCGAACCCGCAGGAATGGTGCTGGAGACGGGGTCGCAGACGCCGGTGGTCCGAAGGATGCTGTTGGACGAATCACCGCCGCCAACGAACTGGTGTGACGCGAGCCAAACGGTGTCTCCGCCACCTGCGAGCAGCCACCCCACGGCGGCGCGCTCGTCGCGAACGACGTAGGCGCTCTCTGCGGACAGGTCGCAACCAGGGTTCGCAAAGTAGAGGTCCACCTGGAGCGCCAAACGGCCGGAGCGGATGTAGCGCGAGCCCCAGAACGACCGCGTGCCATGCACCTCGCGAAGGGTGACGATGCCAGCTGTGACGCCAAACGATGGACCAAGCGACTCACCCGTCGGAGTTTCGACGGTGAGCAGCGGCTGACCAGCTGCTCCGCGAGGACCGACTGGTCCCTCGGGGCCAATGGGGCCGACGGCGCCAGCAGGGCCGACGGCGCCAGCAGGGCCGACGGCGCCAGCAGGGCCGCGAGGGCCTTCCGGCCCTTGGGTGCCGGTGGGGCCTCGGTCGCCAGAGCAGGCGCCAATGCCGAGGAGAGCGAGCAGCGGGAGGACTAGGAGGTAGTTGTTCACGGGCTAATTCCGGGTGAGGTCAACGTTTGCGTCGAGGCTGCCAGAGGTCACGGCTCGCACGCCACCGAGGGAAACCCCGTCACTGCGGGTGGCAGCAGCCGCAAGGTTCCAGAGCCAGGCCGTGGACAGCCGAGCGCTGGTCATCTTCCGGTAGAGCAAGCCTCTGGTGAGGCGCGTCAGCGTGGAGATGTTGCCGTCACCGTCACGGCAAGTACCAGCGGACTCCCCGGTCCCGTAGCTGTAGGCGTAGAGGTATTGGTACACGTCCGAGCCAGTGAACGTCGGCAGGGTTCCTCGACTACGCGGAAGTACAGCGTAGAGGACCAACTGGCCTGGAGTCGTTCCGACAGCAGGCGGGACGAGCCATGCAGCACGGCCGTTGATTGGGAAGCTGGCGGGAGCCCGTTGAGCCTCCGGCTCGCCACCGCCGGACCACGGGCTGAGGTACCCCACCGAATCCCAGGTCCCAGAGGCGTAGTTGGTGGAACCCGCGGAAGTGCCGGTGGAGAGGCAGCGCCACTGAGTGGCACTTCCGAACTCGTGGAGCATGGTTTCAATCGGGGTCCCCATGCCCGGGTCAATCTGGCAGGGGTAAACCGGGGGCGGTGGAATCCCCTTGCAGAGGGCATAGTTGAGGGTGAAGTCGTAGTTGATGGTTCGGGCAAACGTGAAGCCGTCGGCGGACACGTTGCTCGTGTTGGCATCCGCTGCGGGCTGGTTGCTCCAGTCCTCCGTGAGCGACCAGCTCGCAGGGCCGGACGGCGACAGGTTGACCGCAACCGGAACAGGGTGCGGATTCCTGACGACGAACCGAGCAATCCGCATCACCGTTGTGCCTTCAAAGGCGGGCGTGGTGGGCGACCACAGTTCGTCATAGGTTCCAATTGCAACCTTGTAACCAAAGATGGATTTCGGGTCGTGTGACACCGGGTAGTTCGCTTCGTGAGAGAGCGAAAGAGCAGGAGTCACGAGGTTGAAGGTGAGGACAGCGGCAGGAGTCGTCGCGGAATTGCCGGCGGCGTCGGTTGCTGTGACGGTGATGGTCAGAGTCACTGAGGCAGTGGGTGCGGTCGGGAGGCCAGGGACGGTTGCGGCCGTCAAGGGAAGTGCGAACCGCTGGAAGCCGTTCTCGACGGGAGAGACCAGGGCATCTCCTTCGCTCTGCGATGGTGAGCAGGATGCACAGGCGATGGAATAGCGGACTGACGCGATGCCGGCTTCGGTGGCGGCAACAGGGGCCTGGTAGGCGAGCCACGGCGTATTGCTCCCGTTGGTGGTCGTCAGCTCGGCATACGTCAGCGACGGCGGAGTGAGGCGTGTCGTCGCCTTGTGAATGACAGAACCGTGGCCGAGCTGGGTCAGTGTGCTGAGTCCGGTGTACTGGACGGGCATCACAGGGACCCCAGGCGATGATTCCTGATGCTGGATGCCGCTCTCGGAGAGATAGCGGCCACCGGCAACGAGGGTGATGCCTGGGCTCAGCGTGTCGCGCGTGATGGTCCGGCTCAGGAGCGCTGCTGTATCCGGGTAGTTGATGCCGGAGTTCCGAGGGGTCGCCCCGTCTTCAGCCCAGATGAGGATGGGCGTCGCGCCGTCGGTGAGGGGCATCGGGACGGTGACGCGCCAAGTTCCGTCGACGAGACTCGCGGGGAGTGCCTCGGTGGGATTTGTCGCGCGGCGCGCGTAGACCGCAGTGACGCCAGCACCGCTGTCAGTGGCCCGGACAACGAATGTGTGGTTGGCCGCGTTGGTGAAGAGGGGCGGTTCGGGTGACAAGGTCAGCGCAGGCGGTGTGCGGTCGAGCTTGAAGGGCACCAGCGAGGAGCGGCAATTGCCGACGGTGTCGCAGGCGGACCATGTGGCCGAGTAGCTGCCGTCGGCTGTCCCCGCCGGCGGCGTCCATGTCCCGGTGAGCGATGCGAGGCCGGACGTCGCTGCGCTGCCGGGGAGGCCCGAAACGGAATGGGAGGCAATGTCGCTGGCGTCATTCGCAGTGGCGGCGAGGGTGACCGGGCCGAGGCCGTAGTGTCCTCCAACGGCTGGGGCCGTGACGCTGACAGCTGGAGGAGTGTTGTCGACGCGGACCACGCGGCGCAACGTGGCGCGATTGCCGAGGCCATCTTCTGCGGTCGCCACCAGCTCGATGTTGCCATCAGCAGTGGGCGTGAGCGTCCCCTCGTAGGTGGTGGCGGTTTGCTCGACAGCGTCGAGCGGCCGGCCAGCGGCCGTCACGGTGAGCCCACGGACGCCAGACCCTTCAAGGTCCGCTGCCGTCACGCGGACAGTGACGGTGTTGGCGACGGGAGCGCCGTCAACGCTCGCGACAGTCCGCGGCGTGCCGTCGTCGCCGGTGAAGGTGAGCGTCAGCGCGAGGCTCGGTGGTGTGATGTCGAAAGCTCGAGGAGGCGTCTCCCGGTCGAACAGGGCCGAGGTGTCGAGGCACATCGCGTCGTAGACGTTGGGGGAGGCCGAGCGGAAGTCGCCACGGGTGAGCCCGGTGGAATTGCGGGGGCTCATGACGAAAGAGTCGAGCGCGAGCGCGAGGTGGACGCGGAGGTCCTGTGCGGAGAGGGAGTAGGATGGAGTGCCGAGAACCCTCAGCTGAGTAGCGCCCATGCGGCCGTCGAAGCGGCCGTCGGAGACGTCCTGCTGGAGGAGTTGGAGGAGCTTGATGGCGTCGAACCCGGAGACAGGCGTAAGTCCCGCAGCGGTCGCGATGCGACGGGCAAGCTCGTTGAGGGCAACGTCTGGCGCGGCGGCGAAGACGACGTCCCGCAAGGCTTGTGTGCCGGCCTGCGTGAGAGGCGCAGGGACAACGGTGCGGATGTCCCAGGGCGTGTTGCCTGAGACATGGGCGGCGAAAAGGCTGCCTGTGGCCGTCAGGGCCTCCGGCACGGAGGACGGCGGATAGTCGCTGTTGCGGCCAGTGGCGAAGGCGACAGCGGCCGTGTCCGCGAGGGAGGTGTAGAGCGTCACGGGAGCCGTTACCGCGTCTCCGGTGCGGTAGTGCGGCAGGTAGGAGGAGAGCACGACATTGGTGGCCAGGGAGACCTGGGCACCGGCAGGGTCACTCGGGTCCGTGTAGCTCGTGGCGCCTGTGGCCTGGAGCTGCACGGGGCCTTCCCAGTTCTCTTCGGTGAGCGTGACAAGAACGGTTCCACCGTCGGTCGTAGGCCCACCCTGGCCGAGGATGGGACTGCGGCTCGTGACGGGCTGACCTGTCGCGGGGTCGATGGCGAGCACCTTGACGGTTGCACCGGCGAGCGGAGTGCCCGCGCTGACGGCGACGTCGAAGCGGCCGAAAGGGACGTTGTCGAGGACGACGAGGACGGAGGACTCCGTCGTCGCCCCGTACTCGTCAGTTGCCAGAAAGGTGATGACCTGCCGGCCTTCGCGGGCCTTGAGAGTGTCCCAGGTCGCGGCGTAGGCGTCGGCAGCGGGCAGGGTGTCAGCCCCGATTCCCGGCGGAGGGTCGCGCAGTTCGAGCCGCCGGACGACGCCTTGGCGAGCTGTAGCGCTCGCCGCGATGCGGACAGAGCCGCTGAGGACGGCGCTGGGCGCTGGCGAGTCGACGTTGATAGTAGGTCCTCGGTTGGAGACGACGACAGCTCGACGGGCAGTTGTGCGGTTGCCGTTCACGTCCTCAGCGACAGCAACGAGTTCGAGGGGCCCATCCGGCAAAGCCGAGACATCGAGCGTGGAAGAGAGCTGCGCCTTGGAGCCGTTGAGGGACGGCTGCACGCTCGTCAAGCCCGGTGGGGCAGTCCAGGTGAACGCGCGGATGGCGCTCTCGTCGGTGGCTTCGGCCTCGACGGTGATGGAGCCGTACACACCGGCGCCGTCGACGGGCGTCAGGATGCTCACGCGAGGCGGCTGGACGTCGACGGCGGAGCCGGGCGTGTCGAAGAGCATCGGGTCGCTACTCGAGGAGAGTGCGGAGGCGAGTGTCTCAATGTCGGCGGGCCGAAGGGCCTTGGCCGCGTTGCGCTCGCCGGCGATGAACCGGGCGACCGCATGAGCAAGCTCACGGCGGGCAGTCGTGCCGGACAGTTGGTAGGCGGCAGGGAGGACAGCTCCAGGAGGAAGGACCAGAGCGCCTGATGGTCCAACGCCGTTGAGGCGGCCGTCGGCGAGCAGGTCCTGGTGGAGCGCTTCCGTGAGGGAGTGCGCTGTCACCCGTGCACCAGGCGTGAGCCCGAGCTGCTCGCTGATGAGCCGCGCCTGCTGCGAGAGAGCCGCGAGGAGAAGACCAGCCCGTGCGGACTCATCGAGTGACGTCACCGCTGTCGTGGTGAGGTCCGCCGGCATCGCGGACTGCCACGGCACGCCCGCGAAGTGAGCGTTGAGGTGAGTCGTCGCGAGGTCGTAAGCCGTTGCGAGGTCAACGCCCTGATGCTGGTGCCACCGCGTGAGCGCAGCCACAAAGTGGCTGATGGGGGAAACCTGGATGACCTGGTCGGCCCCGGGTGAGTGTCGTGGCACGAGGGCCGTAAGGGTCTCGGAGAGGGGCGTCGCGTTGCCGGTCGCTTCGTCCACGTAGCTGCCGCCGGATGCGACGATGACAAATGGCCCTGCGGCGGCTGCGACGCCAGCCGTAAAGGCACCCGCCTCGTCGGTGGTGGTTGTGGCGATGAGCGGGCCTTGAGTCGTGCCCTGCTCGAGGAGGTACACGCGGACGGTGGCGCCGGACACCCTGCCTTTGATGACCGTGCCAGTCACGGTGCCGGTGTCGGACTGCGCGGGCTGGAGCGTTGGCCTCCCGCCGTCGCACGAGAGGGCAGGGAGGAAGACGAGAGCGACAACGCTCAGGACTCGTAGGAGGGGAAGGTGGATAGACATGCGGTCTCCCTAAGACTCGGAGTAGGTGTCGGGCAGCTGGATGGCTTGGAGGAGCGCGTTGTCGCGGTCAGCCTTCTTGCGAAGGGTGATCCAACGCGTCAGCGAGCCAACGAGGAACTTTTGCGTCGAGAGACCCACGAGAGACGCCGCGCGCGCGAAGACCGGACCGTACAAAGGCGGGACGGTGATGGTGCGCCGTGAGACGGCTGGACCCGTCTCGGGAGTGTAGGGCCAGCGTCGCCGCTTCTTGGGGGCAGGGTCTGGCGCAACGTCGACGGGGCATGTCGAGGTGAAACAGCCGAGTTCGGCTGCGGCCTCGATTCCGGCGGTCGTGAGCAACTGACTGGCGCCCGTGCGCAACGAGCGGAGAGCTTTAAGCGTGTCCGTTAGAGCCTTGTCCTCCAGCTCGCGGAGTCGAATCGTGAGACTGTCGTAGTGGGTAGGCATGGCGGCTCGGGCCGCCGATGCCGCTTAGACCCAGTCTGGGTCTTTGCGGTCAAAATCGGCGGGGAATGGCTCGAACTTTTTGGGAAGCCTGAGGGTTTTGAGCTTCGGATTGAAACGGGCGCGCTCGGCCTGGTCCTTCGACTTCTCGAAGCGCACGTTGGCGAGCTTGAGATTGGCGAGGTACCGGAAGGTGGAGCCGAGGCTGTAGATGGGAAACGACTTGTTCACGTACTCGGCGGCACGGTCCATGATCCACTCATGGTCCGGGTGGAGCGTTACGGTGATGCGCTCGCGGGTCGACCCTTCGTCATCGCGCCGGTCGGGCGTGTTGGCCCACTCGCCTTTCAGAGGTGGAGGGGGAGGGGAGCCTGTCCAGATTCCGAGACGGTGGGCCTCTTCGAGGCCCGCCGTGTAGACGAGTGGCGACATCGACGCCGCCGGTTCGCGCTCTTGCAGAATCTGAACTGCGTCGGTCAGCAAGGTGTGCTCGCGCGTGAGAAGGCGGATTGTCTTGGTCGCGTAGTTGATAGCCAACGTGGGCTCCGTGACGTTCTATGGCAAGTCAGGAGCCCTAGGCAACTACGACCTACGATTGCGCCTTTGCCTCGACGCCGTCGCAGGCCGGGTAGCCGCTACAGGCCCAGAACTTGCCTTTCGACCCCTTCCGTTGACGGAGGAGCCGGGTTTTGCACTTGGGGCACTGCTTAGCAGCCTTTCGGGCTGATTCGAGGTCCTTGGGGTCCCAGGACCCCTTGCACCCGGGGTACTTGGCGCAAGAGAGGAACTCGCCCCGGTTTTTCATGGGGCCGGCGCAGACGGGGCAGGGCTCGGTCACGCCCTCAGCGAGGTCCAGTTTGCCCCCGCACTCAACCTTGAGGCAGCGGGCATAACGCCCATACTTGCCGTCGAGTTCCTCCATGGCGCCGCTGCACTTGGGGCACGGCTTGTCGTACGGCTTCGCTGTGAGGTCCTGCTTGCCGCCGCACGCCTTATCCAGGCAGCGGGCGTAGCGGGAGCCACTTCGCGCGGCCGTATCTTCCATGGGTCCTGCGCACTTGGGGCAGGGCTTGTCGGTGGGCTTGGCCGTGGGGTCGCCGGTGTAGTCGCATTTCGGGTACGTGCCGCAGGCGAGGTAGGCACCGTTTTTGCCCTGCCGGAGGAACAGCTCGGCTGCGCACTTCGGGCATGGCTTGCCGGAGGCCTTCGGCGCGTCTGGGCTGCTCTCTGCGAGGCTCGGGTCCGCGGTGAGGAGGGACGCAATGCACGCTGGCGCCCGGAGCAAGGTGGGCTCGAAGGCTCTCCACCAGGTGCTGCACTCGTCGGTCCACTTCCGTGTCCCGTCTTCGACTTCGTCGAGGCGCGCCTCCATTTCCGATGTGTACTGGCTGGCGACCAGGTCGCCGAAAGCGCGGGAGAGCACTGCATCCACCGCGCGTCCACGCGGGGTGGGCTTCAGCTGGCGCTTCTCAATCTCGGTGTAGGAGCGTTTCCCCAACATCTGGAGCGTTGCGGCGTACGTGCTGGGGCGGCCGATGCCCAGGCGCTCCAGCTCCTTGACCAGCCCGGCTTCCGTGAACCGAGTAGGCGGTGTGGTCGTGCGCTGGTTCGCGTCGATGGCGAGGGGGGTGAGCTGCTCGCCCACGGTGCATCGTCGAATCGGGCTCGCGCCCTCGTCGTCGTCGGAGTTTTCATCTTCGTCGACTGCGCTCAGCGCAAGGAAACTAGGGAACTCGACGACCGAGCCGCGAGCCCGCCACGTGGTGCCGTCGGCGCTGCCGAGGAGGACCGTGGTGCGGGCATGCCGCGCGGGCCGCATCTGGCAGGCGATGAAGCGGAGCCTGACGAGTTCCAACAGCGCGAGTTCCTCAGCCGGAAGCCCCTCCGGCGGCGTTAGCGCAGTGGGGCGAATGGCCTCGTGTGCCTCTTGGGCGGTGGACTTCGTCTTGTAACGTGGCGGCTCGTCGGGCAGGGCATCGGCGTGGTTGGCACCAATCCACTGCCGAGCCATCGTGATTGCTTCCTCGGACAGGTTCGTCGAATCGGTGCGGTGATAGGTGATGTGGCCACCCTCGAAGAGGGCCTGGGCGAGCTTCATGGTTGCCTCAGGGGCAAGCTTGAGCCGCACGGACGCAGCTTGAATGAGCGACGCAGTCGTGAAGGGCGCGCGCGGTTTCTGGTCGACACGCTCTGACACGACGTCGGTGACCTGGTGCACTCCCGCCGCTGAAACAGCGAGTGCGGCTGCTTCGGTGTCTGAGGTGAGGCGAGCGTCTTCCAGCTTGCCGGCCTCGTCCTTCCGAACAAGGCGGGCAGTCAGCCCGTCGTACTTGGCCGTGAGAGTCCAGTAGGTGAGGGCGCGGAAGGCTTCGCGCTCTTGCTCACGCTGCACGATGAGGTGCAACGTGGCGGATTGCACGCGGCCGGCTGAGTGGTTGGAGCCGAGAGGACGCAAGAGAGGCGAGACGCTGAAGCCCACCAGACGATCCACTGCGCGTCGTGCTTGTTGGGCGTCGACGCGTGCGAGGTTCAATCGTCCAGGGTTCTTGACGGCCTCGGTGACGGCCGCCTGGGTAATTGCAGTGAAGATGAGCCGCCGAGGGCTGCGGAGGCCAAGGGCCTCTTGGAGGTGCCAAGCGATGGCCTCTCCCTCGCGGTCCTTGTCTGTTGCGAGAAACACTTCCTCCGCCGTGGCGGCAGCGGCGCGCAGCTCCTTGAGCACGGAGGCTTTTCCGTCGCTCGTGACGTAGTCCAGTTTCCACGTGCGCGTGTCGACCCCCATTTCATTGGTGGGAAGGTCGCGCACGTGTCCTTTGCTGGCGAGGACCTTGTAGCCAGGTCCGAGGTACTTCTCGAGGGTCTGACGCTTGTTGGGGCTTTCGACGATGACCAAACGCATGCGGGCACTCCAGACTTTCCAAAGCAAGTCAACAGCGGACACACGACTCCCTCGAATGAGGGAGCCGCACAGGTCACATCACAGCGACAGCGGGGACGACATGAAGAGGTAGAAGACGGTGCCCTTGGGGATGGGGCTCGCGGTGGAGTCGGTGGTGCGAGCGCGGTTGCCGGCGACGCCGACAGCGTCTCGCGCGACTTCTCCAGCAGCACCGCCGGGGAGAGCGCTTCCGACAAGCCGTTCAGCGGTGCTCGCAGCGGTCGACTTGATGTCACTCGGTGGAGCGCTGCGAGATACCGGGAGGCCAGGCCGCCGGTCAGCGCCGTAGCCAAGCGCGGCGATGGTGATAGTTCCCTTGGCGGGTACCGTAAGCGAGTCGCACTTGAGCTGGAGTCGAGCTGTGCCGCTGTCGGGCGTGCAGATGCCCGTTGCACCGGCTGGCACAACGACGTCACCCGAGGGCGAGGTAACCGGCGCCGACAAGGCGAAGGTCACGGGCCCCGGATTGTCGGGGTCGAGCGGCATCTGGAGGCGCGCCGCGAGAAGCGTGCCGGCGGGAATGGACGGGCCACCTGCTGGAGCTGCCGGAGAATCCGACTCAAGCGCCATGCTGCGGAGTGATGGGCGCCGCCGTAGTGCGGTCGCCGGTGGTGTCGCAGTCGCGTCAGAACCGGTGTGAGGAGCTGGCACCGACTCGGATGGGGACGGCGGAGGATTGAGTGGAGCTACTGCGGTCACTCCGCGGGCGGCCACCGGCTTCGCCTTCGAGGTGGGCTGAGCCGGCCCACGACTGGAAGGGACTGTGGTGGACGCGAGTGGTGCCGCAGGCGGCGCAGATGGCGGCGACAGCTGCGCATCGCTGGTGGGCGTCGGCAGCTCTGCTACGCGTTGAGGCGGCGCCTGGTCGAGCGGCGCGAGCTGCGCGACCTCGGTGGCCGGAGAGAGGCCCTTCTCAGCTGCTGCGCGTTCGGCCAGCTCCTGAGCGGGCGTCTTGACCTCGACGGTGGCGGGGGCCGGGGCCGAGTTCGCACCAACGAGGACTCGGACAACGAGAAAGCCCCCCAGCAACATCCCCAGCAGGGTGAGAGCCGGCAGCACGAGGACTTTTCGGGCTGCGCCCGTTGGGTTCGCGATTTGCGCGCGCAGCTCCTGCATGCGGCGGAGGCGCGTGCTCGTCTTGGCTGGAGCAGGTGGAGCACCGGCGGATGCCGGCGGGGCGGGAATGGTTGCCGGACCAGGCTCCTGTTTGGCAGGTGGAGCGATGGCGGGTGAGGGGGCTGGGGCTGATTGAGGTTGAGGGGTAGGTAAAGGAGACGGCGCCGCCTTTGCCTTGCCCCGGGACGGTGTTGTCCCACGTGCACCACTGCTCCCGAGGAGCGCGGCGACTTCTGCCGCCAGTTCTTCGGGACCGACAGCGTGACGAGCGTCGAGGGCATAGGCACGGAGTGCCTGCCGGAACTCGCCGCAGCTTGCGTAGCGGTCGCTCTTGTTCCGTTCCAGTGCGCGCTTGAGGATGGACTGCAACGCCGCTGGGAGGTGCTTCACGGCGGAGGCAACGTCGGTGGCGCTGGCCTCCGTTACACGGACGAGCGTCCGGAGTTCGGTGCCGGCGTCGAACACGCGGCGGCCGGTGAGCATTTCGAGACAGACAATCGCGAGGGAGAAGAGGTCAGAGCGTCCGTCGATAGGGTCGGCGAGGGCCTGCTCTGGCGACATATAGGCGGCCTTGCCCTTGATGAGACCTGTGGACGTTTTCTCCCGGTCAGCGAGCGTCGAAAACGCTACGCCGAAGTCGAGGAGCTTAGGGTCGCCAGCGGCGCTCACCATGATGTTATGGGGCGTCACGTCGCGGTGGACAATCCGAAGCGGCTTGCCGTCATCGCTGCTGCGCGAATGCGCATATTGGAGGGCAGCCGCGATTTCGCCAGTGATGAAGCAGGCGGCCTCCTGGGAAAGGAGGCGCCCTTTCTCGCTCGCGAGGGCAAGCAGCTCGCGCAAGCTGTGGCCCTCGATGAACTCCATGACGATGAAGCATGCGGCCCTCTCGGCAGTCCAGCCGAAGTCGTAGACCTGGGCGATGCCCCGGTGTGATAGCAGGGCCGCGAGGCGGGCTTCATCCGCGAACATCTGGCGGTAGCTGTCGTCGTCCTGGTGCGTTGAGGTGATGCGTTTGATTGCGACGGTCCGGCCGAAACCGTCCGGTCCGACTCGGCGCGCGAGGAAGACTTCCGCCATTCCACCTTTGCCGAGACTTCGGACGATTTCATACCGGCCGGAGGCTGCGCCCCCGCCCAGCTCGAGGAGCGTCGGAGGAGCGGCCTGCGGTGCCGGTGGGATAGGCGGAAGCGGAATGGTCGTGCTGAGCAGTGGGGGCGGAGCATCTGACAGCAAGGCGTCGAGCGAGAGAGCGGCCGGGCGCGGAGCGGAGCTGTCGTCGTCCTGGTCGGTCGGGTCGCCTGGTTCGGGAGGCGTGTCATCATCAACGAGCGACATAGGTACCTCGGACGTCAGGGGTCGTAGATGAGGCCGGGGAGCGAGAGTTCGCGCCCCTTGCCCCCGGTCTCACGAATGGTGAGGGAGTAGGTGGCCGCGCGCGCACTTGGCTCGACGGGAACGCGGACAACACCCGTCATCTTTTGCTGAAACTTCAGCTCCTGCGGCTCAGGGTAGCTTTCGACGTCGAGCGGCGCGTCGGCGTCACCACCACTGCTCAGGACGACCTCACCAAAATGAAAGGGAGCGGCACGGCTCCTGTTCTCGATGGAGAACACCAGGAAGGCCATGGGGTGGCTGTCGATGGTGTACCGGCAGATTTCGCGAGCTTCGAGCAGCACCTGGTCGTGCCACTTCTTCGCGCTGAGCGGCGCACACTCGTGCTGCTCCGTGAGCGCGCGCATGAAGGTTGTTGCCACTGCTGAATCGACCCGCTTGGCGAAGTCGGCCTCAAGAGTCGCTTTGGCCTTCGCCACCGCGTCTCGGACATAGGCGGATTCCGCGGAGCGGTTCGGCAGGGTGAAGACAACGCGCGCATCGACGCGGTCGGCTGGTGCGTACCTGATGAGCATCGTCAGGGTGATGCCCGTCGTCAGGCGCACGTTGAGCGAGGTGAGGTATGCCTGACTTGGAATAGCCCCGCCTTCCTCGGCGGAAACGTCGGTCGGCTTGATGACGATGTAGTTTTCGGCGGGGAACAGTTGGACCCCGAAGAGGGGGGGCGTTGCCATGTCCTGAGGGGTGGCCCGAGCAAGGTTGATGCAGTCACCGCAGGATGGCTGTCCCACAATCCCCTCCGGGAACTCGATGACGGCCGGAATCGACGGGTGCGTTAGCACCTCGTGGACACGGGTGAGAGCGGTCTCGTCGATGGGGATGCGGCGCACCTGGCGGTCCGGCGAAGCGGACTGGGCTGGTGGAGTGGGCGCAGCTGTGGCGAGAGCAATGAGCAGGGGGAGGAGCATCACGGTGTTCCCTTGTTGGTGGCGGGGGCCGCCGCCTGCTTGATGACTTCGCGTTCAAAATACGCCACCAGCAGCCCGTTGAGTGTCCTCGGGCCTCGGGGCACGACGAGGAGTGTGACCCGGATGAGCACGGGAGTGCTGAGGAGTGGCGCGGTAAGCACATCAGCTCGGTAGACGTCGAGGCGGCCACCCAGTTCGACAAAGTAGGTTTTCGGGCGGTCGCCGTCCTTCTCGACGCGGACGCGTGTCGCCTGCGGTTCAAGGACGAGCTGGCTACGGAGGTTCCCCTTTTCGATGGCGGTAAGGGTTGGGTCCTCCTTCGCCTTGGCGGCGTAGGCGCTCGCAAAATCTGTCGTCATGAGGCCGTACGCCTTGCCGAGGTCTCGGGCTACGGAGTTGGACGTGAGTTCGAGGAGGTATCCCGCCATCAGGCGGGACACATGTTCGGCTTCCTCCGGCCCAGGGGCATTTGCTGGAGAGAGGACCTCGACCAGGTCGGCACGGCCGAGGGAGTCGACACGCACCGCGAGCAGCGGGCGAAACGTGGTGAGGACGAGGGCGAGCACCAGGACGAGGAGAGCGGCGAGCAGGGTGTAGAGGAAGCGGCGAAGATGCTTGTTGCTGCGCTGTAGGTCGGCCCACAGCTCAAACTGGTCAGGACGGGACGGAGTCGGCATTTCAATCACCAGGGCGAGTCGTGGGGGCAGTGCCCTTCAAGTCCGTGGGCTGCATCGATGGGCCCGTGGGCGAGATGGGATTGGAGGAGCTGTTCACGGTGCTCTGTAGGAAGTTCGCCAACCGCTTCGTCATGTCGTTGCCTGCGGTCGCGTTCGCCAGTTCGCCGAGCGCTGAGATTCCAAGGAGGCGTCCGGTGACCACGGGCACGACGAACGTCATGGAACTCATGAATACGCAAATGGACACGATTGACAAAAACTCGGTGTCGAGCACGCCTTGTGTGGCGGTCAGCTCCATGTACTGGCGCATGCGCGCCGTGATGGCCGAGTAGAGAACGGCGGAGGTGATGCTCCAGCTTGAGATTTCGAGGAGGGCGACCATCCAGATACGAGCCGTCGGGAGGCCAAAGGCCGACAGCCCAATCATCATCGGGCCGAAGGTGAAGATGACGTTGAAGAGGACCACTTGGAGGTACTCCAGCTGCTCGCGGGCGAGCATCGCGAGGCCGAGCGAAACGGAAGCGGAGAACGCAACGAAATTGTCTTTAAGATTCGCCCAGAACAGCACTCCGCCAGGACCAGGTGACCACCAATATTGCTTGAGGCGTTCGCCGAAGCGGGTGAAGTCATCTCGGAGCGTTATCCACTTCGCCTCCTCGAGGATGCCGTCGGAGATTTCAGACGTGCCCCACCAGACGGCGCTGGAGAGCGGCACGAACGTCGCGAGCAGCGCACTCCCCACGAGGAGGAGCGCCAAGGGACGGTAGGGAGAGGAGGGTTCACCGCCGATCCACTTCTGCTGGCCCAGCACCCACGAGAAGACGGAGCCGGCGATAAGAAGGGCCCATCCGACCGCATACGGCACGACAGCCGGCCCACTGAGAACGGTGTTCATCACTTCCATAGGTCACCGGAGGTTGAGCGAGGGCGGTGGAGGTTTCACGCGAGGCGTGAAGGCCCGCTGCGTCGCGAGGTCGAGGGTTTTGCCGAAGGTGTCGAGGCTGCGGCGTTCCGCGGCCTCCTCCTGAGCTGCCTTGAGGTCCTGGAGCTGTTGGCGGGCCTCCTGGTGAGCCAGGTGCTCGTTGATGAGCGCCAGCTCGGAAAGGGACTGCGCGCTGCTCTGTGCTGCGAGCTGCTGGGCCTTTCCGGGGGAGGCTCCCAGGGCTTCCATGTACAGCTCGGTGCCGCGACGCTGCACGGCCGTCGCTTCGGCCCTGCGCTGGCTGAGGAGAACAACGAGCTGAGGGTCCTGTTGGAGTGCCTGCTCCATCAAGAGGCCGTCAGCGGCTGTAGCCACTGGAGGGCGCTTCCCTGCCTCTGTCTGAAAGGACGTGTTCTCGGCGACGCGCTGGAGGTCCTTCGCGGCGGACAGGGCTCCTGCGTAGTTGTAGGGCTGGCCGGGGGTCGGCTCGTCGTAGCCCTCAAACTGGCGGCGAGCGCGGTCGCCGTAGATGTCCATGCGTCGGGCAATGCTGCTGGCGTCGAACGTGCCTCCTCTCAGGCCCTGTTGCAGGCTGGAGCGAAGCGCATTGCTCTCGTGGGCAATAGGCAGCTGCTGCCCGAGTGAATCACGGGCCTGCTGGAGGTACTCGTCGGGGTCAAACGCGGCGATTTCGTTGATTCCCGCGTAGACGTCCCTCGCAAGCTCCAAGTTCTCCTTTGCCGTCGTGATGGTTTGGCGGGCCTGCTCGACCTGCTCGGCCATCATGATGCTCTGACGGATCGTCTCCACGAACGCTGTCGGGTCAGTGACGACCATCTGCGCCTGAGACGGGCTAGCAGCGGAGAGGGCGACGAGGACCAGCAGATACGGTGCGACGGAGAAAGCACGGAGGACGGTAGGGCGCTCAGTCATTTTGTCTCCAGCGGTGAGGGTAGGGGGCCGCGTGCGGCGCCCCCCGGGTACAGACGCGCAAGCTCGCGGAGTGCTGAGAGGCGGTCCCCGCCGTGTTTGGCGAGAACAGTCCCCTCTAACTCCTTGTCTTTGGGGTCTGTTGTGAATAACCAGTAATCGACGCTGCTCGGCGCGAACCGCAGCACGTTGGAGTGGAGCGCGCCGCCTTCGGACCATCGCGCGAATACTTCGGAGAACTGGCCTTTGACGGTTTGGAGGCTCTGGAAGAGTTCGCCTTCGCGTGGGTTCAGGTCGAAGAATTTAGAGACGCGCTCGTGCCCCTGCACATGCCGCAGCAGGAAGGTGGTCGGGGCGTTTGCGAAGATGCTCGCGGCGGCGGGGACTCCGAGTGCTTGGTCGAGGTTCTGGGTGATGGCCCCGACACCGCCCCTCAACTTGCGGATGGTGGCGAACAGCTCGGCCACCATCCCCGCTGCGGTTGGGTCCTTCAATAGCTTCCAGCACTCGTCGTATAGGACCCAGGCCAGCCACCCATCACCGGAGCGGCGCCGGCTCAACATGCCCCAGATGTAACTGGAGATGATTAGCAACATGATGGTTCCGAAGCTCTCCAAGGCTTCAAGCCCCTTCATGTCGAACACCACAAACGGTGAGCGGATGTTGACGCGGCTTGGCCCGTTGAACAGCTGCGCTCGGGCTGAGCTGAGGACGTGCCGAAGCGTCTTGGCGAGGCTCCGAGCGAGCTGAGTGTCCTCGGCATCTTCGCCACGGAATGCATCAAGGGTGACCGCTAGGTCGGAGTAGATGGGAGTCTGCTCGCCGAGGCGGTTGTACGTCGTGATGATGCAGCGCTCGATGATGGCGAGCGCCGCGATGCTCAGCGGCCTGTCAGCCTCCGTGAGAAGCAGGCGCGTGAGCCCCACGATGAACGTCACGCGGCCGGCGTTTGGCTGCTTCGCGGGTTCGCCGTCGTCGGTGGTCCAGAGGTCTTCGCGCGAGAACCAGGGGTTGATGCATGTCGCTCCGTCCAGGGCGACGTCGACGAAGTCGCCACCAAGGAGCGTGACGAGGCGGTAGTAGGAGCCCAGGTCTTTCCCGCCAACGTCTACGATGATGACGGGGCTGTTCAGCCCCAGAAAACTGGACGTCAGTAGCCCCAGCGTGAGGAATGACTTGCCGGAGCCAGAGGCCCCGAACATCGTGAAATTCCAGTTGTCTTTCGCGGGACTCGCGAGGTCTACGGCGCAGGCCTCGCCAGCGCGCGTGGTGGCGACAAAGAGCTTTCGGTGCGAGCCGCCTGAGCGCTCATAGAGGGGCACCAGGTCAGCGGCGTTGGACGTGATGACCGTGCGACGGTGGGGTGCGCGCTGGCCGTTGCCGGGGAGCTGTCCGAGGAAGGCGTCCAGCTGCGACTGGTACTCGGTCGCGACCGGGATTTGAATTCTCCCCCATGCATCCGCGACGAGCCGGGTGTTGCGGTCGAGTTCGACCAGGTCTTGCCCGGCGAACTGCACATGCACCGCCAGGCTGACGACGCGCTGGTCATGTTTGGTGACGGCGTCGAGGGCCGTCTCCAATTCGGTCGCTTGGTTTGATGCGCGGACGTTGCGCACGTGGCCGGCAGCCATGGCCTGCGCGCGGTTACGTCGCTTCTCCACTTCTTCGTACTTCCGCTCGGTGTCGGGGACTGTGATGTCCACCGTGAGCAGGTAGTCGATGGGGCACGTGGAGAACGCTTCGATGGCCTGCACCACTGTCCTGCGCGGAAGGTCTTTGAAGCTGACGATTCGGTGAGGCTTCAGCGGCGTGCCCATGAAAATCGTGTCGGCACTCCAGCTCAGGGAGCTGTGGACGAGCTGCTCGCGGAGGCTGAGGGCGCGGTAGAGGCGCGCACTCGTCGCGGGCAGCTCTGGCGGCGGAAATTCCGCGGTCAACTCCGGAACCTTTTGCGTGTCGGGGTTGAGGGCACGGAAGGCGAGCGCCGTGAGGCCGTTGTCGTCGAGGCGCTCCAGGCGAGCCCCTGTGGAGACAAGATGGCGAAGGAGGTTGGGCGCTCCCTCCTCGAGGCCTCGGACAGCAAGAAGGTGGGCCTCCCTCGCAACTGACGCGGGGTCCGTCCGCCCGAGGAGGCGGTCGAACAGGCGGACAGCGCCGTTACGGCTGTGGTCGCCGAGCCGCCCGAGTGCCCGTGGCGCAGTGAGAAGCAGGAAGGTCTCGCTCGTTCTCAGGTCACGTGAGCGGAGAGCGGAGTGCCCGGCCCGGCGTTGCTCCTGCAAGAGCGGGTGCTGAGGTTTGGCGGCTTCGAGGTACTGCTCAGCAACAGTCGCGGCGTTGGAGGAGCTGCGGCGGAGGAATTGAGCGTGGTAGCCGATGGGCAATGAGTTGATGAATTGGCGGAGGTTCCCTGCGATTGCGTTGCACCGGTGGTCGGTGGCGCTGCTCGTATCCACCCCATGGAGTCGCCACCCGAGGGTGATGGAGCCGTCGACGGCGACAATGGCCGCGTCGCCAATCCACCAGTAGGGCAGCCAGTGGGCAAAAGCTGATTCGCTAACCTTGGGAGCGAGTGGCATGGCTGGGACGTGGCTGCGCCGGGTAGGGCGCCAGAAGGGTGTCAGCGCCAAGCGCCGAGAGGTGCTTTGGCGCTACCAAGTAGTGGAGGAGTCCGAAGAGGCCTGAAGGGAACCGCACCCGCAACCAGTAGGTTGCGAGTGCGGTGGAGGCCAGGGCGACATACGCGTAACCCTGATGCACGCCGGCCCAGAGAACGCCGCAGATGTACGTGACGGAGTACGCCAGCAACGGCGCAATCGCGTCCTCGTATGCGAAGCGCGAAAACCGCCCGCTGGCGTCGAGCTGGCGAAAGACGATGCTTTCTTCGAGCATCAGGAGAACCAGCTTTTCAGCAAGCCGGCGATGGTCGACGCGCTGAGAATGAAAACTGCGCCAACCAACGTGCTCTTGGCACTGTCTTTCGCGGCGGGGTCGCCCGACGCGAACTTCCAGCCCACCATCACGAGCATGACCGTGGCGAGGGCCATGCCAACACCGACCATGATGGGGACGGCCTTGAGGATTCCTGACTCCACTTTCGACTGAGCAAGGGCCGTTGAGGCCTCGGCGGTGAGGATGAGAGCGGCAATGCGGAGGGACGCCTTCCGATTCATGGGTGATGCTCCTTGGGGTGGTACGCCTGACGGGCCAAAGCAAGTCCGTTGGACGTTCTATGGCAAGTCAGTACCAGGGTCAAAGGTCTCTTCCTCCAAGGCCAGAAGGGCTGTCGCGGCGACCGTCACCAGGTCGTGGGCGGCCTTCGCGCGGGCGTAGCGGGCATGGGACAGGTTGGAGCCATCGAGGCCACGGACGGCCTGCTGTAGCTCGTTCTCCGCGGCCTGGAGGGCGTAGCCGAGGGCCTCGCGGGTGTCGGGTGACATGCGGGCTGCCGATGGCACCTAGCGTGCCAGTTGATGCCTCCTTGGGAGCCACACCCGCAGGCCGTCTCGGCGCGTGGATGGCGCTGTCTGGTCGTGGACGTCCGGCACCCTGGGTGCTGAGGCCTGAGTGGGTAGGTGCTGGCATCCTTGTCCCAGGCGGCGAGGTGAGCCGCTCGGGCGGGGGGACAACATGAGATTCGCATTGCTGGCGATGTGCGGCGCTGTGCTTGGGGCGTGTGCCTCTGGAGCGCCGTACGAGCGTGAGGTCCTTGAGCTGCTGGAGGACTCGGCGGAGGCATGCGCGCAATCAGCCGGGGACAACGACGAAGGCTGCTACGCCCCCTCCTGTGGAGAGGAGGAGTGTGGCCTCTACCGCTGCGAGGACCTGGCCTCGCCGCCGTATGCACTGAGATTCCCACCTGCGCAGGCCGCAGGAGGCGCGACAGCGCGCATCCAGCGGTTCTGGGGCGGAGCTGTTCCCCTTCCAGGGCGACGGCCGGTGTTCATCATCCCCTGGTACCGAGAGGACGACCTCCCGAGCGTCAAGGCTGCACGGAAGGCCATCGCAGATTGGAGTCGCCGCGAGAAGGAGCGCCACCACATCTTCCCGCGCGCCTTCGAGGCGTACTTCCGCAGGAACGACATCGACATCCACCAGTACACGCTGCTCGTCGACGTTGCGGAGCATCGGCGGGTGCATGCGGGGAAAGATGGCGGACCATGGAATCAAGACTGGCGCGTGTGGATTGAGAGTCAGCGAAGGCAGCCGCCGCGCGCGGCGTACTTCCGTCATGGCGGAGTGATGGTCGAGCGCTATGGTCTCATCGGTGTTCCAATGACGTACTGGCAGAAGCTGGCGGTTACCGCTGCCTCTGGAGAGTGAATGCGCTACTACGCTCTGAGGGAACGACGCGATGTGGAACGGTCAAAGTGGACCGGGAGCTTCTACTTCGACCGGCAGTGGGGGTTGCCCGGAGTGAAGTGCCCGACCTGCAAGGAGACCTGGGCTGCTATCGGCTCCGACTATCCGACGGTTGACCTCTCCTCCCTGCCTGAGAAGCGCGAGTTGGAAAGGGCGCAGTGCGTGCCCTGGGAGCAATTCGTAGAGTTGAGGCAGCGAGTGTTGCCGCTGGTGCCCCCCGGAGCCATCGTTGAGCCAGGCACTGGATTTGGCGCGTTGACCGGGAGGGCCAAGGGGAAATTTCCCCCAGTGGTCATCCACATGCCGTGGATACTCCTCATTCAGCCGGCCCTGGTGGCGCGGCTCAACGGACTCACTGGCACTATCCCAGTCCCAACACGCTTCAAGGCACGGCCGGAGGTGGCCGGCCTGCTGGAGTTGGAGGTACGGCCTGGCGGGAGCATTTGGGGAGCCGATGCCGGCGAACCCTGCAGGACCTGCGGTCACGAGTACTCGGACCTGCCCCTGCCCCCCTTCGGAGAAATGCGCCTGAATGAAATTCCCACGGTCGACTTTGCGAGAATCTGCCGGACCATCGTGGTCGTAAGCGAGCGCGTCGTCGAACGGTTGGGACGTGAGCTGGAAGAGTCGGAGATTGTCACGGTGGACGTCACCGGTGGGGCCCTGGCTCAGAATCCACACGTGTGAAAGTTGCCGGCCGCGTAGTAGCGGCAGTCGCTCGGCCGTGAGCAGAGCGGGGCGCACTGGTTGTTCGCGCCAGGTGCAGAGCATTGGGCGCAAAAGCAGCCCGTCGAGCTGCCGAAGGACGTGACGAGGGTCGAGCAGAATCCAGCAGGGTTGCCGGTGGCCTCGGTGCAGTTGTCGGCGACGAGCACGCCCAGAATGGTCGCGCAGGTGAAATGCGTCTTGGGCGTCGACGAGCTTGAGCCGTCGGGCGCCGCGCAGACGCCTTCCTCGCCGATGCCACCGCATGTGCACGCGCCGGTTCCCTGGGCGTCGACAGTGCGGCATTGGCCCGAGCCGCAGCCGAGCGTGACGACGCGGCCACCATCGCACCGGATCCAGGTGTCTCCGGCGCAGTGGCCGTAGCGGGACACTCCGGTGCAGGCGCCGCCAACGGCGACGCAAGCTGTACCTTGTTGGTTGGGGACGTGCCCCGCGGTGCACTCACACACGGTTCCGCTCTGGGAGCACGTGGACCGGGCCGGGCAGGTGCCGCAGCTGCCTCCGCAGCCGTCTGAGCCACAGGAGCGCCCAGAGCAGCTGGGGACGCATACGGGCGGGACGCTCGAGCAACGGCCGTCCAGCGAGCAGGACTGGCCCTGCTGGCAGGTGCCGCAGCTGCCTCCACAGCCGTCTGAGCCACAGGAGCGCCCAGAGCAGCTGGGGACGCATACGGGCGGGACGCTCGAGCAACGGCCGTCCAGCGAGCAGGACTGGCCCTGCTGGCAGGTGCCGCAGCTGCCTCCACAGCCGTCTGAGCCACAGGAGCGCCCAGAGCAGTTGGGGACGCATACGGGCGGCTGGGTGCCGGCGTCCCGACGCACAAGGCCACCGTCAACCGGGGGGGCGACCTGGTCGTCGACTGAGTCGACAGGACCGCATGCGGCGAAGTGAGCCGCGAGGACAACGAAGCGCAGGAAGCGACGGAGCTGGACCATGCGCTGCCGCAGAGCAGCTCTCGTGCCGGGTGGCGTGAGAGCGAGCCACACTCACAGCTGTGTCTCAGCGTGGGACGGTCGTCCAGGGTGAGGACGGGTCTGTCGTCAGGCCCTGGAGGATGGGCGCGGCGCCATCGACAGGACGGCTCCTAGTGTCCAGGTCCAGAGCGGGTGCCAACGGTGCTCGCCAACATGGAGCGCTACAGCCTCGTTGAGAGCGAGGCCGCTCGGCAGTGCCATGTTGACGATGTGCGCCGTCCTGCCCTCGGCAGTGAGCGCCTCCAGGCATATGCGCCAGACGCGCGCTGGAGTGGGCTCCTCCACGAGGAGGATGTCTGTGGCGGTCCACAGAGCACCGTTGCTGTCCGCGAGTTCGAGTCCGGCCGTTGGTGGCACCGAAAGGTGGAGGGCACGATGAGGGAGCCGGAGGTCATCGGTGATGCCATGGAGCTCCGTGCTGCCAAGAATTGCCCCGGCGTCGGGAGGAACAGCGTGCCGGTGCCGCCCGGCAGCTTCCCACGCCAGGCGGAGCCAGTATTGGACCGCTCCGCGGGTCAGTGTCTCTTCGAGGTGGGGAAGGAAGGACAGCGCGACGAAGAGAGCATTTTGGTATTCGGGCTCGTTGAGCGCGTCCCATAGCCGCTGGTGACGCGTGCGCGCCGCTGCCTCCTCGAGCGCAACGAGAGGCAACGTGGTGACGATGTGCGCCGCTTCAGGAAGGGGCATGCGTCCGTCGCTGAGGGCGCGGTCGATTGCGGCGAAGGCAGCTTCGGTGCCCCCAAGCGCCCAATAGGCGCGAGTGGCCGGCGGGATGGGGGAGGCAATGAGGATTCGCATTTAGGCGCTCCTGGAGGCCGTAACGGTAGCCCGGAGGTGGTCCGGGAGGGGCCAGCCAGGCCGGAACCCGACTGACATCATTGCCTCCCGCATCAGCGTTCCTGGCGTGTCGCCTCGCCGTGGGCGGCGGTCCAGCCACCAACTCGATTTTTCGGTTCCGTCCATGCTCAGAACAGACTGGATTCCGGCGGCTGCCGTGAGCAGGTCCAGGTCGGTCAATGCAGGAAGTGGGCGTTTCGCAGCGAGCGTGAGGAGCGACTGCACGGCACCTTGAACTTCGAGCGCGCGCATTCTGCGGGCCCATTGAATCTGGGCTGCCGACCCTGAGAGCGGGGGCGCTCGAAGCCCGGTGATAGTCGCAGTGCGTTCGCCAACAGTGGCGATGACGCGAGCGTCCCGTTCCAACTCGTCGGCCAGCACGTGTTCACGCTGCTCGTCAGGCGTCACAAGACACCCCATGTAGTCAAGTGTAGTTTACATAATCCATGTTATAGGACACCAATAAAATCGAGCACTTATGAGCCGAATCCAGTTATCTCGGACCCGTGAATGCCCTGCTCACCGCAAGGGCCTCTCGAACACGGTCGCGAGCCAAGGCCATGAGTTCCTCCGGCGTCCTTGCGCTGATGTTGTCGCTTACGGAGGCTGGCGTGACTGTGTTCCGGTTGGATTTCCAATCGTTACGGGCCCTGAAGCGCTCCGCCTCAAAGCCACGGGCGGAAGTCCAACCGTTGAAGCACCAGCCAAGGTCCTCAAGCGCGTCATGAAGTGCTGCCATTGTCTCAGTCGTGGGCGGTGTCGTCGGGGCCATGGGGTCTCTTGATTCGTGTGATTATCGGCGTTGGTGGTATTCGGCAACGTGCTGAGTCCAGAGGTGCCGCACCCGCGTTTCATCATGCGGGCTGACGGTCATCTCGAACGGGTCCCACCTGGCGAGCGTCGCGGGCCGCCAGCGTGGGGAGCGCCAACCGCAGTCACAGCCGGCCCCGATTTCGCGCGGAAACTGCACTGCCTCGTCTGCGGGATATTGCAGTTCGCGAAAGAGGCCTGCACCTAGCTCCGTCCCCGGGCGGGGCACATATCCGACGGCCCAGCCTTCGTGCCCCGTCTCGGCCTGCATCGCCATCGCTACACGTCCTCTCGTGAGCCACGTCAGTTGGACTCGTCGGTTTCCGCGGCGGGGGTCGAAGCGCCTGGCAGAGCGCTGTGCGTGAGCTGGTGCCCCGTCTGCTCTTTGTGCTTTTGCGCGAGCGACTCTTCGAACGCGCCAAAACTGCACTGGCGGCAGCTCCAAATGGCGGTCGTGGGGAACTGAGGTTTGAGGTCGTCGAAGTTCATGCGAATGCCTCCAGGGTGCGTCATCGTTGCCGAGATCGCTGGCGTGGTGCCATCCCCCCTCAGTGGTATGGACCGCTCCTGTCTATCCGGTGACGGACAGGCTTTCATTCTGCGGCAACGGGCGGGAGAGCTGCGGTGCAGCGGTGGTGCCGAAGTAGTTGGCCCAGATTGCAGGAAGGACGCTCAAGGTGCTGACCAGGCGCGGATAGCGCGCCGGTGGGAAGCGGGCTGCGAGGAGCTTTCGCCAGCGACCGATGCGCTCCGACTCGGTGACCAGGCCAGTTGAGAGGTCGTAGGTGGAGCCAATATCGCGAAGGAGCAAGCCAGCGTCCTCCAAGCCGATGCCCGGCAGCTGCGCGAGCTGCGCAGGAACCGAACGGCGAGGGTCGTCGACGACTAGGAGAACAACCTCAACCGGAGCCCCGGTGGAGTCCTGCCGATAGAGGTACTCCCACGTGAGAGCGGTCGGCAGGGTCGCGCGGAGCTGGCGGATATCATCCGCCGCTGCTTGGAGCGCCGCCGGGCCGGCACCGCCCCTCTGCAATGCCTCGTATGCCTTGCGCATACGGAGGGCAGTCCAGACGCCGTGAAGTTCCAGGTAGCGCCGCTCGTGGGCGGGGCTTAGGACGGTGCTTGCGATGCGCCAGCCGGCAGCCCGCGCAGCTGCGTAGACGTCGTTACGAAGCAGCAGATACTTGAGCACCTCGGGCGGTGGACGCTGGAGGAGGTATGTGTTGCCTGCCTCCCCTGCTGCTGTGACGCCAGCGTTGCGGAGTCGGTAGACGCTGCGCGTTCGGGCGCCAAGCGAGGGATTCTCAGGCTCGCGCGCGAGGTAGCCATGTTTCACGAGCGTGTTGAGCCGGGCCAGGGCTGCTCTCTCAGAGCGCGCCCGATTCGTCGGAGCGACACGGGTCGGCGCGGTGCTGATGGTGCGGAATGGCTCGTGTAGCCAGTAGGCCTGGGGGCCGGTGACGACGCGCAGACGCGCCAGACGCGCCAGGAGCTGGCGGAGGTCCTCCGGTAGTTCGTATGGCGAGCGCTGACGGCCTGGCTGTTGACGACGCATGGTGACTCCTAGACCAGGAGCGCTGAGCGCCCGGTGAGGGACTCGATGCGTCGAGCGGTGCCGGGTCTATCCGCAGCCCACACAGTGGGGCCAGAGAAAGCAGCGGCCTTCGACGCAATCATTTTATCTGTGTACTTGCTGGTGACGTACTCGACATTAATTGTCGTGCGCTGCCCCTCTGGGCTTTCAACTACAAGCTGCGCGTCCGGATAGTGCTCAGCAGCTTTTCGCGTCTCACCCTGCCCTGCCCTGCCAGTGAGGTTTGCGCGAAAGGATTCGCGGATGAGTGCTTCTTCGCCCTTCATCGCAATGACTCGGTACCCTTGGGCCGTGAGGGACTTTTCAACCTCCAGTAGCGCACGAACGGTTTTGAGGTGGTGCTCGACGAAGCGCTCACGCGGAGTCGGCGGAAGCGGGAGGTTGAAGCTCGCAGCGGCGTGCGGCGTCACGTAGACCGCGCGGGTGAAGTAGTGCCGTCCGACGCGAGCGTGCTTTCGTGCGGCGAAAATACCGTCAATTGCCGGGCCGTGGCCGGTTCGTACTGTGCCGGCGGTGGCCCAGTTGAGCCCGTCGATGACGACGGGCCTCATGGCCAAGTAGTTGTTGAGCGCGAGCCTCTTCAGGATGATGTCGCCACGAGACGTCGCCTCGAAGAGGTCCTCGCCTTCGTTGCGGACGAACCGGTTGACCAGGTCGTCAGTAGCTACCAGCCCAAGTCGCGCAACAAACTCGACGATGGCGCGGTTGCGCTGATGAGGGTTGTTCGCGGTCTCGGCATGAGCAATCCGCACGGCAAAATTCGCTACTGCGGATTCAACGCCAGGAGGCATCGCAGACCGCAGGTCGCGACCGAGCTGCACGAGGGCGCGCTCCGCGTTCGCGACTTTGACGGCGATGACGTTTTCCGGCTTCAAAACTTGGGGTCCTTCCCTGGGGCGATGCGGTTTTCCTCCCGGTAGTTCGGGAGAAGATGCACCAGACGAGGATGGTGGGTGAATTCACCGTCGAACATCTGAACGACCGCAGAACGTGGCGGAAGCCGGAGGATATCGTCCGTCGAAAAGCGCGGCTCGTCGACCTCGGAGTACGAGACCGAGACAGACCGTGACTCCCCTCCTTCGCGCGCGCTCATGTGGTCGGTGAGCAGGTCCTTCTCAACGCCGGAATACCCAGTGGACTCCGAGCGGGAAGCGCGAAGGACTTTGTGCGTCCCGAAGAGCTTCGCGAAAGTGTCCATGCTCAGCAGGTCATTCACTGCGAGGATGACCTGGGTTCGGAAGTTGCCGGTAATCGTTCCGCGGTACTTCTCCGCGACCTGGTCAAGACCTTGATGGAGCGCAACAGTGCAGCACCGCGACTCGCGTGACACCGATGTGAATTCAGCGATGCCTGGATTCATATAGGCCCAGACCTCGTCAGCAAACGCCAGGACCAGGCGCTCGCCGTTGCCGCCTGCGTCGCGAAACTCCGGCGTCGTGCGCGCGAGCATCTGCGACTGAAAATCGATCAACGTAAAGATGCCCATCGCTCGCGCAAGAGCGCCGTACTTGTCCAGCGACATCGAGAAGACCACGATCCGGCCCTCTTCGATTATCGACTTCCACCCGGGGAAGTTCGCATCGGTCCGGCAGAAGGTCGGCGCCATGTCATCTTGCACGAACTTCATGAGGTCGGCTCTGAAGCCCTTCGTCAGCTGGAGCTTTTCCTCAACCTTCTCTTGGCTCCACTGGTCGACGAACCAGTTGTAGCCAATCGAGCCTTTCGGCTTCGCGGCGTCCAACATCTTCTTTTGGAACTCGTTGTTCGTCGTGAATCGGTAGAGGTCCATGATGGAGAACTTCCCGACCCCCAGGGCATCCTGGAGGACTTGGAATGTCGCGGTCGCGAACTCCAGCTGCATCTTTTTGTAGTAGCTGTGGGACTCCTGGTCGCTCATGACTTCGAGTGCCGCAACGAGCTTCGATGCTAACGCGTTCGGGGTCCCCTCCCCCAACGGATTGAAGCTCCACTCACCGCCCGGCTTGATGATGACAACGTCTGCTTCCCGGCCGGCCTGCTTCGCGCGGTGCCGCACGTAGTTTGCGTTATTTCCCTTCGCATCCAGAACGAAGATGCCGGGCTTGCGGACCTTGTCGCCCCGAAATTTAAAGATGGCCTGGTCCATCAACGGCTTTGCAACGGCCGACGTCTTGCCGGAGCCAATGCCGCCAATGCAGTAGATGTTCGCGAACATCGCGGACTCCGGGATGATGTGCCAGAGCGGGTCCCCCGTCCCGGTCTTCCACTCCGCGCCGGAACGGCCAATGACGAAGTCATAGGTATCCGAGAGCGCCTCGACGACAGCTCGATACGACGGGAGGCTACCGTGGACCCATTGACTGGGGCGCAGGCAGCACCACCACGCGAGGATGCCGTAGGGAACAACGAGGATAGCCAGGGCAGCACTCCATGTGCCCCACGCTGTCAGGTGCCCCCAGAGCGCAGGAGCGAGCGAGGCAGCTGCTAGGAGCTGTCCACCTGTGAGCCCAACACCGTAGGCAGCAGCACGAGCAACCTGAGTGCTGATTGACGGCGGGACATAGTGTCGTTGACGGGCCCGAGACCAGTCTAACGCACCGAAGCAGCCCACTAGCCCTAGGAGGATGATGCCTGCCCCTCCGACTGCCACTGGACTAGTTGTAAGAGCGCTGAGGATGGCCCCATTCGGCAATCGGGTCAGGTGGTATCCGACGATGACCACTACACCCAGCAGCAACATTGCTACTCCTGCCGATGACTGAGCAGCCGACGCATTGAGCTTCGCCTGCTTTTCTTTCGATGACTCGTTCATCACTTCCCCCTTCCCTTCTGACCTTCCAAAGCAAGTCAGTATCGGACATGGCTTCCCACGGCAAGTCTGTCCCAAGAATGCCAAGTGCATTCGCCTATTTATGCCAGATGGTTTGTTCCGGACCTAAGGGGGATTAGAGGGAGATTTCAGGCCCAGATACAACCATCTGGCATAAATTCATGTGGTCTAACCCACTGAAATTATTAAATTATAATCGCATTTCGTATTTCGGTGACGGGTCGGAGCCGGAAGAAAGCCTCCCCCGAGGCTCGGTCCGCACCCGCACGTCGCAATACAAATGCCAAATTACGTAGTAATAACAAGCACTTGTGCTTTAAACAGGTTTCTTACGAGACCTGCCTTTTCACCGGTGAAACTGAGGCGCCCTACCCCGCCTTTTCACCGGTGAAACTGGGCGCGGCACTCTGCCCTTTCACCGGTGAAACTGGGCGCCCTCCCTAGTGAGCCTGCGAACGAATCTTTGCGCAGAGATCCTCAAGTCGCTTGAGGAGCTGGGTGCGCTCGTCGGGGGATGCGGTCTCGATGTTCTCGGGGTAGACGATGAACCGATTCCCCTTGTCGCGGAATGCGGCCTTGTCTCCGCGCTTCTCCTCGGCACCCCCTGCACTGGCATCGTCGCTCGGTTCCCCATCGGAAGCCGCCGCACTGCCCTGTGGTGAGGCCTTGCCTTTGAGGCGGTCGACCTTTAGACCAACCTCCTTCTCAATTCGCACCTTGCTCCACTCCCGGTCCAGGGCTCCGGCAATGAACTCCGAGAGCAGCTCCTTGGCCATCCGGAGCGCGGTTCTGCTGGCGCCCTTCGACATTCCCTTGAGGGCGGATGAATCGGCGTCGTTGTCGGCGCCGTCAACGTTGTCTTCGGACGTCGCCGCCTCCGCGTGCTTGCCGCGGAGTGCCTCCTTCTCGGCCTTGGGGCGGACGTGCGCGAGCAGTGGTCGCCACAGCGGCATGAAGGCGAGTGCCGTGCTGTACTCCATCCGCCCCGTCTCCACCACGGCGCGAATTGGCTGCGGCGCATCGAACAGGCGGAGCAATCTGTAGACACGGCTTTCTGCGAGGCCGGCCTGGGTTGCAATCATTCGCGCCTGGTCTTTCTCAGTACGGGCATCGGCACTGAGTAGCTCGCGGAGCATTGCCACCTGCGCGGCTTGTTCCATCGTGGTGCCGTCGTTGCGCTGCATATTCTCGCTGACGGTCAGTGTTGCGGCTTCGGCCTCCGTCAAGCCAATCCGCACGATGCACGGAATGCGCTCGTACTTCGCTGCGTCGGTGGCGCGTCCTTCAGCCAGCGCCGCGTCGCGGAGGATGCGGAAGGCGCCGACGCGAGTATGGCCAAAGACAATCAGGTATCCGGACCCGTCCTCGCGAGGCCTGACGAGGATGGGCTGAAGAAGGCCGTTGATTCTGATGTTGTCGGCCTTCTCTTTGTACTGTGCTTCAGTTCGCTTGATTTTCTGATGCGGGCTGGTTGAGAGTTTGTCAATCTCAAGCAACTGCGCGGCATGTTCTGAGACATTGCCTGTTGGCATTACGAGCGGCGCCATTGCGTCGTGACGGGCGCCAAGCCCTGTGGGGGACGGGGAAGATTTAGCCACGGCTGATAACCTCCTGAGCAAGCTTCATGTATTCGATTGCACCCGGGTCGCGCTTTCGCCAAAGGCCGAGCGGATGTGACATGTCGGTGGCTTGGACAAACGACTCCCTCAGATGGATGACAGTTTGAAACACGGTCTGCGCGCCGTAGGTGTGCCTGAGGCGCTCCAGCATGCGCTTGGTCATGGTGGTCCGAGACTTTGCGAACGTCCCGAGAGCGCCAAGGAATCGAAGGCGCGGCTGGCTGAGTTGAATCAGCTCGGTGACGTGGGCGTGCAGGTCGAGAGCACCACTCAACGACAGAGGGTCGAGCTTGACGGGCACGATGATTTCGGGACAACCAACAAGGCAGTTGTCGACAATGAGCGACAAGGCAGGGGGGCAGTCGGCAATGATAAAGTCATAGGAAGCCTCATGGGGCTTGAGGGCATCCGAAAGAACCCGGCGGCGGGCGACGACACTTGGATATTTCATCTCCAGTGCGCGCTCGACGGCAGCGAGAGGGAGACAGGAGGGGACGACGTCGAGGCCCGGCGTCAAATGGTCTCTTACGGGCGAGAAGGGCCCTCCCATGAGGAGATCCTTGCTCCGCGACACTTGGTCGTTGAGGTTCTCCGGATGAAGATTGAGCGCCTGGCTAGCGTTCGCCTGCTGGTCAAAGTCGAGAAGGAGGACCCGCTTGCCCAGCAGAGCTAGCGCAGTTGCCAGCTCGACAGATGTCGTAGTCTTGGCAACCCCTCCCTTGTGATTCATCACTGTAATCTTGCGGACCACGTGGTGAGCCCCTCCCCCCGCTTGTGCGGGTCTTAAGACGAGAGGGGCTTATACGCGCCGTGTCCGGTGGCGGTCAATGCTCTGACGTGCCCCAGCAAGTCAAAACCGGGCAAACCTCACCCTCGGTCGGCCTGGTGGGGCTGGTGGACGCACGGTGCGTCAGAGGCGTTGGCACTTGAGGGCCAGAGCCATGACGGCCCTTTTCGTCCGGTTGGCCTCGGCTGCGAGGTTGGCGCATGCCTCCGGCAGGTCCCCGAGGGTGGCAGGCAGGGTAGGAAGGTCAGCGGCGGTGTCCCCCCCACCTGACAGAGCCTCCGATGTCCGAGCGAGAGCTGTGACGGCATAGACCAACAGGGCAGGGATGCCCTCGGAAGGGGAGGGGATGGACGGCCACTGTGCAGCGGGCGGGTTGGGAGCGGCGGCGGCGCTGAGCAATTCAGCGAGAGTTGTTACATGGTGAGAGGTAGAGGCATAGTGGTGAGCCTTCTCGGCACTGGAAGGCGACGCCCAATCACATCCAACGCAACGACATACAAATAGCATTATGGCTCCAGATGCCCAAGCCGACGGGGCATCCGAATGATAGTCGACCTGACGTGCCAAAGCACGTCAAGACACTGCGCATTGGTGGGCTGGTTCAGAAGGCGACGCGCATTTGGCCCCTGATGCGGGCGGGTGTGGCACGGGAGGGGAATGGGGCCGGCCCGATGGGCACTGGCGAGAGGCGGAGGCTCTGAGGACGGCAGTCGTGGGCCGGGCACCCGGCCCACGCGGGGCTCATAATTTTGGGTGCGGCGCGACCCTCCCAACGGTGGCCAACTGCCTTTGATGTAGTGCTGGGTCCGCTTTTCGGTGCTTTGCCACGAACCTCATCTTTTGGATTGGACGCACCGGCAGGGCTCTTGATGAGCCCCGCCTGAAAGCGAGTGTCAGTCGCGGCAGAAGTTGATGACCTGGAGGTTAACGCCGGGACGAGTGAAGACAGCCATTATGGAGAGGTAGCGAATGTTGTGTATGGCTGACTGAATGGCCTCGCACCTTTCGGAGTAGTCGGGCGCGGAGGGGTCAAGCGCTTCGCGGTGCTCGACGAGCTTCTCAACGAGCTTGTCAGACTTCTTCACGAGTTCGTCGAGGGTCGGTTGAACGGCATCTTGGGACATAGAGCGTCCTGTCGTGGTGAGGGCGCCCCATGCGCCCCCTCGCAGGAAGAGGGGGGGCGCGTGGGGTCCCTCAAGCGGGGCGGCGTGGGCCGTTGTCCGTCGCGGGCCTTTAGGGCGGAGGACGTGACAGGGGGCTTTATCCCTGGCGCGGCCGAACGCGCCCGCGGCGGACGTTTTTAGGCACGCGTCGCCACGCGGCCTCGAGCAGGACGCTGGGCACCAGTGCTGCTTAACGGCACCCTGGCGTAAGGTACTGGGCTGCATCGCTGGTCCGTCGTCGGCCGCTGCGTGGCTCTCGGCACGGCGTCTGGAGTTGGTCCGTCGTCGGTCGGACGCTGCGCTCCTCTCGGCACTGCATCTGGTGCTGGTCCTCTCGTCGCCTGCGTTCGGGCCACCAGGTCGAGCACGCGGAAACCCTGGGGGAGGACGGACGGGCCTGGGGGGCCTCGCGGATGCTCCGGGGGACCCGTTGCGCGTGGGGCTGTGGGGCCCCGCGTGCAATGGGGTCGAGAGCAGCCGTGGGGCTGAGCCGGCATCTAGGGCTGAGGGCCCGGCCGCCCGGACTCCACGGGTTGGAGCGCGCGCAGCCGGTGGCACGTCGTGCGCTCCTCTCGGCACTGCGCCTGGTGCTGGTCCTCTCGTCGCCTGCGTTCGGGCCGCCAGGTCGAGCACGCGGAAACCCCGGGGGAGGACGGACGGGCCTGGGGGGTCCCTGGATGACGGCGGGGGGCCTCGCGGATGCTCCGGGGGACCCGTTGCGCGTGGGGCTGTGGGGCCCCGCGTGCAATGGGGTCGAGAGCAGCCGTGGGGCTGAGCCGGCATCTAGGGCTGAGGGCCCGGCCGCCCGGACT
>NZ_JABUMS010000037.1:0-35908 GCF_013336705.1 Myxococcus sp. CA051A
GATGACCGCCGCTACCTCGACATGGCCCTGCTGACTTCAAACCCAGACACCGCTGAATGAATCCGCCAAGGAGCCTTCCTCCCCCGTTCCCCCTCCGAACCAACTACACACGATTCGGGACTTGACCGGCGCGGGCGCGAGGCGTGCGGGTGGATGCGCTGGACGAGCAGGGCAGGCCGGTAACGATTCGGGCGGCGGGGTGGTACGCGCGCATCCTCCAGCACGAGCTGGACCATCTGGATGGCACGCTCTACGTGGACCGGATGGAGACGCGCAGCTTCGCGACGGCGGAGAACCACCGGCGCTACTGGGCGGGGCGCACCACCGCCGACGTGCGGGCTGCACTCGGGCTGGCACCGGGGCGCGAGAAGTCGTCGACCTGAACGGCTTTCATTGGGGAGGGTGAGGCCCTCGGCCTGGGTGTGGGGTTGTCGCTGGCAGCAGGTTGCTCGTTGGCTCGGAGGAACACGGATGCCTGTCGCGCGCGAAGACGTCACCACGCCTGTCATTATCGGTCGCTCGAGTTCTCACTTCACACGCATCGCGCGGATGTTCGCCGCGGAGCTGCGTGTCGACTACTCCTTCCGTGTCCTGCGAGACCTCCTGTCCTCGAATCCGGAGGACTACGGGGGCAACCCCGCACTGCGGATTCCGGTCATGCAAACGTCCCGAGGTGTCTGGTTCGGGGCGCTCAACGTCTGCCGGGAGCTTCGTCGGATGTCGAGCCTCACGCCTCGCGTGGTCTGGCCCGAGGACCTGGAGGCGCCGGTGCTCGCGAATGCGCAGGAGCTTGTCCTTCAGGCCATGTCGACGGAAGTGACGTTGATCATGTCCAAGCTGGGGGGCACGGGTGAGAGTGCCCATCAGTCGAAGATGCGAACGGGGCTGGTCAGCATGATGTCGTGGCTGGAGGAGAACACGACGCCGGTTCTTGCCGCGCTTCCACCGGATCGGGACCTGAGCTTTCTGGAGGTCACGCTCTTCTGCCTCGTGAAGCACCTGGAGTTTCGGGAGGTCTTGCCGACGGCCTCCTACGAAGAACTCAACGCGTTCTGTCAGCGGTTCGAGACGCGAGCCTCCAGCCAGGAGACGACCTTTCGTTTCGACACGTGAGTTCGGCGTGCCTCAATCGAGGAAACGACGCTCCCATCGAAGCAACTCGTCCGCGGGGAGTCCGAGGCTGTAGGGATGTTTCTCGTGAAAGAGCCAGGGCTCCAGGACGCGTGCCAGCTCGCGGTATGCGGGCAGGGTGTTGTCGTGCAGGGTGTCACCGGCCTCGGGCCAGGAGCCCAGGGTGATGATGGCGCTGTCTCCGGGAAGGGCGTCGATGGTGGTGCCTGGCGCGCGGAGTTGCTCACGAAGTGCCGACACGCCACCAAGGCCCGCGAGTGCAGGCTGGCCGAGGAAGGTGAGCCAGGAAGGTCCCCGTACGCGGGTGCCGAGCTCCCAGGAGACGTGCTCCAGTTCGAGGAGGTCCAGGCCTGGGTAGCGAAAGCACACCTTGCGGACCTCGGCCATCATCCCGGCGACATCGAGTTCGCCATTGAAGGCGAGGCCCACATGTCCCGAGCAGAATGGCAGGAGGCTTGCGATCTTGAGTGCCAGTTCACGCACCTCGGCGGGACCGTTCTGCTCCAGGTACTCGGTCGGTAGCCAGAAGCGCACCGCGCAGACAGGGTGGCGTTTTTCAGGGCCTAGCGCGGCGTCAGGTGGCTTACCGAAGTACTCGAACCGGTATTGATAGCGTGCGTCTTCCTCATCGTGCAGCAGGAGCAGCGGCGCTTTCCGTTCGAGCAGCTTCGTGCGGACGAATGACCACTCCTGTTCTGTCAGGTCAATCCACTCGCCATCCTCGCTGGCATATCTCCCGATGGCGTTGGGGCCGATTGCTTGCAGATACGCCTCCATTGCCGCGACGATCGCTTGAGCGATTTCCTGATGGGGGCGGTCCATGAAGAAAACGAAGCTCAACCCTTCGCGCACCAGAAGGAGTTCGCCATACATGAGACGAATCCGTGGGTAGTGATCACTCATGGCAGAACTCCCCAGCGCGGAAGGACTCGTGACGCGGGAGCACCAAAGGCTTCCCTATAGATCATCTTCTGGGTCATGCCTCCGTATACGTGGCCCGCAGGGTACTCGTGCCATGGTGTCATGTTCGTTCCGGTGCAGGGAAACTTGAAGTCGTAGATGGCATGGGCGCTGAGTGGATCTCCGTTGTGGATGACGAGATCGGGAACCAGTGTTCCCTTCAGCTCATTGCCGCAGCCCGATTTGAGGAGACCGCGAGCTTCTTCCTCGCTGACCATCGCGAGGGTCCTGCGCGACTTATCGTAACGGTAGCGCTGCTCGCGGCTGAAGCCTCCTGGGATGATTTTCTCCAGAGCCGTTTCACTACAATCGAGTGCCACGCGATGCATGAGACACCCGAGCTGCATGGCCAGAGTCATGCGGCGGTTGGATGCTTCATCGATGTGCGACTCATTGCACTCGCTGCGCGTGGGGGCCCGTCCGCCCCGGTGTTCGAGAAGCACGGAGGAGCGAGCCTGGTCCGCGCACTCCTTGAGGCGCTCCTCGATGAGCGCCTGGGTGGCGGAGTCGAGCACGCGAATCGCGGCGGCGGCGGTCCGGGTGGCGGAGACCATGGCCTGAATCGGCCGGACAGGAGGGACGACAGCTTCCTCTCCAGCGATGCGCGCGCACAGCTCCGGCCGCTGTCGACAACTGTTGGATGCCGAGTCGAACTCGTAGCGCCCTGTCGACGTGCGCTCGGGCGTGCCCGCGCAGGCCGCGAGCAGCAGCGCCCAGGCCCACATCCTTCGCCGTCGTCGGGATCGCTCCATCCGCGGTCCTCCTTCTTCACCCATCATGACGCGGATGACACCCACGCCCCAACGTGGGTTGCGACCAGGGGGCAGTCACGCCATAAACATGGCGATGCTCACCGAGGTCCAGGCAGGCCCCTATACCGTCCGAGGCATCTCTGTCGGCGGCGTCTACACCTCCCTCCAGGTCCCCGAGCTGGACGTGGTGCTCGACGCGGGCATCCCCATCCGCTCCTTCGCGGGCACCGACCGCATCTTCCTCAGTCATGCCCACCCGGACCACGCCAGCGGGCTCGGCTCTCTGCTGGGCATCCGTCGGCTCCTAGGGAAGGGCGAACCTCAAGTCTTTCTCCCCGCCGAAATCGAGGCCCCCGTCCGTGAGGCCCTCGGCGTGCTCACCCGCCTCCATCACACATCCATGGACGTGCGGACCGTCCCCATGCTCCCCGGTGACGTCCAGCCGCTCGGGCAGGGGCTTCACGTCCGCGCCTTCCGCACGCACCACCCCGTCCCTTCGCTCGGCTACCAGTTCATCCGCCGCGTCTCCAAGCTGCGCCCCGAGTTCCTCGGCCTGCCTCCGCAGGAAATCGCCCAGCGTCGCAGGGCCGGCGAGAACCTCCTCACCGAGGTGGACCATCTGGAGCTGGCCTACGCCACCGACACGCTCGCTCGCGTGCTGGAGACCGAGCCCTCCCTGTTCGACTCGCGCGTCCTCATCCTCGAAGCCACCTTCGTCGACCCGAAGCGCCCCGTGCAGGACGCGAGAGACCGCGCCCACCTCCACCTTGACGAGCTCATCGCCCAGGCCGACCGCTTCAAAAACGAAGCCATCGTCCTCATGCACTTCAGTCAGTCACTCGGCCCGCAGGAAGTGCACGCCCTGATTCGCGAGCGCCTCCCGCCCACGCTCGCCGAGCGCGTGCGCGTCTTCGCACCCGAGTCCGGTCGTTGGTTCGGCTGAGCCTCGCGTTACAAACTCAGTCGGGCCTCAGTGTTTCCAGCTCCGCGAGCACCGCGCGCAGCTCCGGCGCCTCCAGCGCCTTCTCCACCGACGCGAAGAACTCCGACAGGTCTCCTGCTCCCTGGTACTCGTAGACGCACGCCTGGAGGCCCATCTCCAGCCGGTCCACCTGCCGCACCAGCCGTCCCTCGAACGAGCTGCCCTGTTCGTACTCGTCCCACAGCGCCAGGTACTCCGCGCCCCGCGGTAGCTTGCCCACGAGCTGCTCCATCGCCCGGCGCTCCATCGCGTGCTTGTCCTCGCGTCCCACTCCGTCATGGGGCGTGAGGTCGCCGACATACGCCTCGCCGAGGTCATGCAACAGGGCAATGCGCATCGCCCGCCCCGCGTCCGCTTCCGGGAAGTGACTGTCCACGATGAACAGCGAGAGCAGCGCGACGAACAGCGAGTGCTCGGCCACGCTCTCGCATCGCTCCGGCGCAATCCCCACTCGCAACCATCCCTGACGGAAGAGCTGCTTCAGGTGATTCAGCTCGAAGTACGTCTCGATGATCGGGAGCGTCTTGCGCCCTCCGAGCAGGGCGATGGGTGGCGAGCTCTTCGTCTTCATGCGTCCCTCCACGCTACACCCACGAGCCCGCGCACTCCCGTACTCCAGGTGAGGCTGAGTGGCCTCTCATGGCCCTCCCGGTGCGCATTTCAGGGGCCTGCGTGATTTCACCCCACGACCTCGGCTAGACGGGGGACGAGGGTCGGGTCCGCGACGTTGGACACGGTCCGGAGGAGGGGGAAGCACCCATGGAGTCTTCTTCTCGTCAGTGCCGAGGCGCGTCGCAGTGGCTGCTCATGGCCGCGCTGTTCGTGAGTGTCACCGCCTGCAAGCAGGAGCCGCCCGCTCCGCCGCCAGCACCGCCCCCGCCTGTCGCCGCCATGGAGCCGGAGGACCCTCCGTTCCCCGAGCAGGCCCTGCCGCTTCCCGCCGAGGTGGCGCAAGTCACCGCCGAGCCCGCGAAGCCGCCCGAACCTCCCTTCACCGGAGACCTCCCCGCGCTGCGCAAGCGCGGTGTGCTGCGTGTCCTCGTGGAAGGCACCGACGAGGACTTCCTGCCGCGTCAGGGCACGCCCCGCTCGCAGGACCGCGCGCTGCTGGAGCGCTTCGCCGAGAAGCACGGCATGTCCGTCGAGTTCCTCGCCGTGGAGCGCTTCGATCAGCTCATCCCCTCGCTGCGAGAGGGGCGCGGAGATGTCATCGCCGCGGACCTGACCGTCACCCCCGAACGCTCCAAGGACCTCGCGTTCACCCGCCCCCTGGCCCTGGTGAACGAAGTCGTCGTGGGCAAGCGGGGTGCCGCCGGGCTGCCTCGCAAGCCAGAGGAACTCGCGGGCCGCGCCGTTCACGTTCGCGCCAGCTCCACCTTCGCCGCGTCGCTCGCCGCTCTCACGAAGGAGAAGGCCTCGGGGCTCACCATCGAGCCTGTGCCCGAGAGCACCGACTCCGAGGAACTGGCCTGGAAGGTCTCGCGGGGAGAAGTCCCGCTCACCGTCGTGGACAGCCACCTGCTCTCCGCCATCGAGACGTACAACCCGGACGTGGAGGGCCTCTTCCCCATCGCGGAGAAGCGCGCCCTCGCCTGGGCCGTGCGGCCGGAGAACCCCGCGCTGCGAGGTGCCCTGGATGCCTTCCTCGTGGAGCGCGCGCTCACCGACCACAGGGAGCAGCGCTTCACGGGGGACCTCGACGCCATCCGCAAGCGCGGCGTGCTGCGGGTCCTCACTCGCAACAGCCCCGTCACGTACTTCCTCCACCGAGGCGACCAGGCGGGCTTCGACTACGAGATGGCGAAGCTCGCCGCCGCCGCGCTCAAGGTGCGGTTGGAGGTCGTGGTGCCTCCTTCGTATGAAGAACTCCTCACCTGGTTGAAGGAGGGCCGAGGAGACGTGGTCGCCGCCGCGCTCACCGTGACGCCGGAGCGTCAGCGCGAGGTGGCCTTCAGCCGCCCCTATCTCTTCGTGGACGAAGTCATCGTGCAGCGCGCGGGGGCGCCGAAGCTCGAATCCCTGGCGGCCCTGAAGGGCCAGGCTGTCCACGTCCGGCGCTCATCCAGTCACTTCGCCACGCTCAAGGACGCGTCGACCCAGCACGGCTTCACGGTCGTCGAGGCACCCGAGGACCAGGACGCGGAGACCCTCATCGACCAGGTGGCTCGAGGAGAGATTCCCTTCACCGTGACGGACAGCCACATCCTCGCCGCCGAGCGCGTGTACCGCGATGACGTGGAGGCGGGAGTGACGCTACCGGGGCAGGGGCCTCGCGCCGGCACGGAGGGGCACCACGGCATCGCCTTCGCCGTGCGTCCGCAGAACGTGAAGCTGCGCGCCTTCCTGGATGGCTTCGTGCAGAAGACCTACCGGGGCACCGAGTACAACCTGGCCCGGCGCCGCTACTTCGAGGGCCACCGGAGCGAGGCTCCCGCGACGACGGACGAGGCGGTCCTCACCGGTGCCATCTCTCCCTATGACGTGCTGGTGCAATCCTACTCGCAGCGCTACGGCCTGGACTGGCGATTGATGGTGGCGCAGATGTTCCAGGAGAGCCGCTTCGACCCTCGGGCGCGAAGCTGGGTGGGCGCGCAGGGGCTCTTCCAGGTCATGCCCGGCACGGGCAAGGAGCTGGGCTTCCGGAAGCTCGAGGACCCGGAGCAGGGCATCCACGCGGGCGTGAAGTACATGCACCAGCTCATCGGCCGCATCGCTCCGGAGATTCCCTTCAAGCAGCGGCTGCGCTTCGCGCTGGCCTCCTACAACGCGGGACTGGGCCATGTGCTGGACGCGCGGCGGCTGGCGCAGGAGCAGGGCTGGGACCCCAACCGCTGGTTCGGCAACGTGGAGAAGGCCATGCTCCTGCTGGAGAAGCCCCAGCACTATCGCCGCGCGCGACACGGCTACTGCCGAGGCTCCGAGCCGGTGAAGTACGTCTCCGAAATCCAGACGCGCTACGGCAACTACATCGCCGTCGTGCAGCACTGACGCCCCAAGCGCGGCTCGGGGTTTCAGTCGTGACTCAGAGACTCACGCCCACGTACGCGGCGGCCCAGGGGCCGCTGAGCGAGACGGAGAACGTGTCGGGCTCCGAGTCCGCCACCATTCCGAAGTTCCGGGCCTGCTTCACGTACTGCGTGTAGCCCACGTTGACGCGGGTGTGGACCCAGCGGTTGAGCTGGTACTGGAGCGCCGCCGAGCCGCCTCCACCGAAGGTCCATTTCCGGACGCGACGCTGGAAGGCGCCCGAGTCGGGTTCCGGGGCCGCCGTCCCGTCAGGCTCCGTTGCGAACATGCGCCCGGAGGCGAGGCTCACCTCGGACGCCGCGCCGAAGAGACTGAGGCCCAGGAGCAGCTTGCCCGTCAGCGCGAAGCGCTTCTCGAACCCCGGCCGCACCGAGAGGACCTGCAGGTCACCCCCCGTCAGGTACCACTCCACGCCGTTGGTCCACCACCAGTCGCTCCGGTCCGAGCTCCGCACCATGTTGAAGTGCAGCCCGCCCGCCAGGCGCATCGCGCTGGCGCGAGCCCCCAGCGTGCTCGTCCTGTCTCTCCAATCGAGCATGTAGGCCGTCGGGTGCTGCACCCGCGCCCACGAGCCCCCGAACTCCACCGAGAGCTGCGGGGGCCGTTGCGCCATGTCCGACGCGGTGCCCGGCGGTGGCGAGGAGGCCCCGGCCGTGAAGGCCGGGCCCAGGGCGAACAGCAGGCCGAACAGGGTACGCATGACAAACCTCCTCTACAGCCCCGCGACCTTCGAGGCGCTGGACACCGTATAGACCAGGGTCAATTCCTGCTGGGAACGCGGCGCGGCCGTCACCTCGAACCGGGCGATGCCGTCCGCGCTGACCCGCGTGGGCGCTGGCTTCGTGCCGTCCTTCAGGAGGTTCACCTCCACGGTCTCCACCTCGGACACGGGAATCCGTTCCTCCAGCGCCACCGACGCGGGCTGCGCGCTCATGTTGGAGAGGAACATCTTCACGTGGTGCGTCTTCACCTTGCGCCCCGTCAGGCGGCTCGTCTCTTCCTGCAGGTCCGTCTGCCGGGCCACCCGGAGCGCATCCTCGCTGCCGAAGCCCAGTCGCACGCGCTCGCCCTTGCCCGCGAAGCGCAGCTGCGAGCGGCCCACGTAGCCACTGACGCGCACCAGGTCCACGGGACCCGCGAGCAACACCGCCGGCCCCACGTTGTCGAAGCGGGCCACGCGGTGCGCCAGCGGGGACAGCTCCGGACAGACCAGCAGCTCGGAGGCCGCGGGCGCGGTGAAGTGGAACATGGGGACGCGGTGAGGCTCACCGTCCGAGGGCACCGTGGTGCGGTGGGTCGCCGCGAGCGTCAGGGCCTCGCCGCCGTCGTCCATGCCCGGAAGGCCCTCGTCGCGCTTTCCTCCGCCACCTTCGCCCGTGGTCTGGATGACCTCCTCGCGCATGGAGACCTCCACCACCTGCTTCTCGCGCTCCGTCTTGTCGCGCAGGAAGAGCCAGTCCGTCTCCAGCCGGGGAGGGGTGGCGCCCAGCGTCGGCCGCGCCGTGGAGAACGCAAGCTCCACGTCCTTCCACTCCTCCTCCGTTCGCTGCCACACCACCGCCTCGCACTCCAGCCGCACCGTCTGGCCCGTGCCGCTGGCGGCTTGCTCCAGCGTCGCGCGATAGGCCGGACGCCACGCCGCGCACGGCACCAGGTATGTGATGGACAGGAGCGCGGTGCCTCCCGCGGGGTGGCCCACTTCCAGCTCGGCGTGGACGTCCAGCTTCGCCTCCGCCTGTTGCGTCCCCGCAAGCGCTCGCTTCGCTTCCTCAAGCTGCCGCTGCAGCCGTTGCTCCTCGCGCAGAGCACCGCGAAGTGCCTCGTCCGCGACCTCGAGCGCCTGGCGCACGGTGTCCAGTTGCTGCTTCCATTCCTCCGCCTGCGCCTTGCCACCACCGGCCTGCTCGGAGATGGCGCGGTACACGTCCGCGTGCGCCGTGGTCAGCAGGCCCTGGCGCGTGCTCAGTCGCTCCCGGTCCGCGCGGGCCTGACGCTCCTGTCGCTCCAATTCCGCCACGCGCCGGCCCAGCTCGGTGGCGTGCTCGCGTCGGGCTTCGGGAGGCTGGGGCTTCTTCGCGCGCCGCACGCGCGCCTGGGACACGGTGCCTCCGGCCAGCTTCGCCTGGAGCGAGCGGTCCACCGCCAGCGGAGACAACCCCGCGATGACCAGGCGCTGGGCACCTGGCACCAGGGGAACTTCACCTCGGCGCTCGACGAGCGCGCGGTCTTCCAGGACGGTGACCTTGACCACCGGCAGGGTGAGGGGCGTGCTCATCATGTCCTCCGGTTTCCGCCGCCGAGCATCTTGCTGGCGGGAATCTTCACGGTCCACGTCGCCTTGAGTGTCTGGGCCTCACCCGGCTGGAGCACCACGCGCCACGCGCGCTCGCCCTCCACCGGGACTTCTCCTGGCAACGGCGTGCGCTTCTGCCAGACCGGCGCGACCTCCGTCTCCTCCACCTTGATGTCCTTCTCGAACCCCGTGGGGACGGCGGGCACTCGCTCGCACACCTCGACGAGAATCCGGTTGGACATCCGGTTGGCCAGCTCCACCGAGACGTGGTGGGTCAGCATCGTCGCGCCACCGAAGATGCCACCGGTGGCCTCGTCGAAGCGCGTGTTGCGCGCGACCTTGATGGACTCCTCCACGCCCAGCCCCAGTCGCTGCGTGGAGCCTGGGGGCATGGTGGGCAAGGGCGACGTCATCAGGAACTCATCGCCCAGCGTGACGTCCACCGGGCCCGCGAGCAGCGGATAGGGCGTTCGATTCTCCACCCGCACCGTGCGGAACGCGCGGGACTCCACCGAGGGCACGCAGACGTACTCGGCGGACAGGCCCACCGGCACGGACAGCACCGGCAGCGTGTGCCACGCGGCGTCCGAAGGCACATCCGCGCGCGTCTCCAGGTCGAAGCGCGCATCGAAGTGCATCGCGGACTCGCGGGGCGGCACCGTCCACGTGGGCGTCGGGACGCGCCAGAGGCTGTTGACCTCCTGCTCGCTCACCGCGACGAACGAGAGGATGTTGACCTGAATCTGAACGGCCGACAGCGCGAGGATCTCCCGGGTGACGTGCGACGGGCGGGGACGCAGCCGGCCACGTCCGTCCAGGTCGTCCGCGGGTGTCAACGACAGGCGGTCATAGTCCAGCAGCGAGTCCGAGGGTTCCAGTCGGGGCACCGCGCTCGGGCGGTCCTGCGCCCCGCCTCCTCCCAGGCTCCCATCCGCCATGTCGGCGTACACGCGCGAGGAGCCTCCTTCCTCCTCCGCGTCCTGCGGCATGTCGAGCTGCTCGTCATCCATCTCCGCGGGGGCCACCGAGCCGCGAGAGCGCCTGAGCGACTCAAACTCCCCGGCCTGGGTCGAACCTCCCCGGGAGCCTGGCGCCATGTTTCGCGGAGCCGCCGCGGGCGCGGGCGGTGGAGGTGGCGCGGAGGCCGAGGCGCTGCCCACGGAGCGTTTCTGCGGAGCCATGGGCTTCGGGAGTGCGCGCCCGCCCTTGGGCGCGGCTTCCTTCTCCATGCCAGACGAATCGTAGAGGCCACCGGAGACGGGCTCGTCCCTCGGCGCGGACTGGGGGCTGGCGGCCTGCCGGAGGGTGTCGTAGCCGGCGAAGAGCTCGTCCAGTCCGGGAGGCGGCTCGCGCCAACCGGAGCGAGGCGGTGGGGGTTGGCGGCGGCCGATGCGCAGCGCCTTCAGCTCGGGGACCTCGGCCTTGCGGTCCAGCGCGGCCGTGGACACGGCGAGCTTCACGCCCGTCCAGTCCTCGCCCGTGCGTTGGATGATGGAGGCTCGCATCCGCAGCGTGCCTTCCTCCAGCGTCCGGGGCAGGCGCAGGTCATAGGTCGGCACCCAGCGCGCGCCCGGGACGGCGTACTCCAGCGAGATGAGCGCCGGAGTCTCCCGGGGCCAGGGGTTGCCGGACAATGTGAGGACGGCGGCGCGGTACACGCGGGCCCGCTCGCCCCGCACGGATGAAGAGGCCTCGTGCAGTCGCTGGCGCCGCAGCCGGACATCGGCCTCCGCGTCACGGTGCGCCTGCTCCAGCTCCAGTCTCCGCGCGTTCAGGGACGTCAGCTCCGTGTCCACGAAGGACGTGAGCGCCAGCAGCGCCGTCAGCGGGGCCTCGTGAGGGACGTAGGCGTCCTTCTTCTGCGGCGCGAAGGTGGGCTTGAGCTTGCCGATGGACTGGAGCTCGCGTTGAACGCCCTCCAGCCGCGCCGCTACATCCGAGACTCGCGCGAGCGCCTCCTCGAGGGCGCGGTGCTCACCGGGGACGTCGACCTCGGGCGGGAGCTGGACGTCGAACGTCGGCCGGATGGCGCGGATGGAGAGCCCGGGAGGCCCCTGTCGTACAGCGGCCCGGAGGGTTCCGGGGCGCAGTGACATCGGAAGTCCGTTGAGCTGGATTTCGGTGGGGACGCGGTCCTCCACGAGCTGCAAGGTGGCGATGCGAGTACACAGCGCCCCTTCTGCGTGAACGGTGACTGCATCCAGGATGGATGGCACGACGAGCATGCGCCCCCTCGGCTCGGGATGAAGTCGCAAGGCTAGTCGAGATGGGCGCCAGAATCATGCCCCCCACGGTGTCGTTCCGGCGGGAGGGGCGGTGTTGACGCTCCACTCCTACCGCAGCACCCGTCCTCCGGGCAGACGCAAGGCCACCCGGAAGCGACGCGTCGTGACGCCCCGTCGGACCACGAGCCAGAAGCCCCGGCGTCGCACCCGCTCGCCCGCCGAGGTCAGCCGCCAGCGCGCATCGAAGTCCATCAGGACCCCGGACATCGAGGGAGGCAGTCGTCCCTCCTCCTGGAGCGATGCCGCGAAGCGCCGACCCTCCGCGAGCGAGTCGGGCTCGACAGACATGGGATGCGCGCGCGCCCACGGCTCGAAGCACGCCCTGAAGTCCGTGCCCAGCGCCGCCGCGAGCGAAGGCCATGCGCGCTCCACACCTCGACGGCGTTTGTGAAGCAGGGATTCGGACGCCGCGAGCACGCGGGCCGTGTCGAAGCCGGAGGGCACGGGCGCGCCCACGCCCAGGGCCTTGACGAGCTCCGCCTGGGCCTGGGCCAGCCGCTCGCGCGCGGTCATCCGTGGGACTCCGCATGCCATCGCGAGACTCCGCGCCGGAGCGCGGCTTCCATCGCGGAGAGTTCGGAGGCGAGCTCCGCTGGAGCGGGAAACCGGTCATCGCGCTCGAGCATCACCGGCACCGGCCCGAGCCGTGCCGACAACTGCTCCAGCAAGGCCAGCGGGCCACTCGACACCGGGTGCGCATGCGTGTCGTGGTACAGGCCGTCCCGCTGGACGCCGCCCGCCACGTGGACATAGGCCAGTCGCTCGCGCGGCATACAGGCCAGCACCGCGTCGGCATCGGTGCCGTGGTTGAGCACGTGGGCGTGGAGATTCGCCACGTCCAGCAGCAGCGAGGCGCTGGTGCGCGCGAGCACACCGGCGAGCAGCTCCGCCTCCGAGAACGCGGCGTCGGGCCACTCGAACAGCGAGGCCACGTTCTCCAGCGCCAGCGGCACCGGGAGCGCCGCCTGGACGCGCAGCACGTTCTCCGCGAGTACGTCCAGCGCCTCCTCGGAGCGGGGAAGGGGCAGCAGGTGTCCTGACTCGAGCCCTCCGGCGCGCACGAACGCGAGGTGCTCGCTGACACACACGGCGCCCACGCGTTCCGCCTGTCGCGCGAGCCAGGCGAGACGGCGGGAGTCGAGAGGCTCCGCGGAGCCGAGTCCCAGCGAGACGGCGTGCAACACCACCGGCACTCCTCGCTCGCGCAGGCGCATCAGGGGCTCGGGAACGGCGCCCGAGTCGGGCAGGTGTTCGGCGAGGACCTCCACGAAGCCCGGGGTTGGCAGCCGGTCGATGAACAGCGCGAGCTCCCTGCGCCAGCCGATGCCGACACCCTGGAGCGACAGGCTCGTCAATCGCCACCTCCGCAGCCGCCGCAGCCACCCCCGCCGCCATCGCCTCCGCCGCAGCCATCGCCTCCGCTGGACGAATCGCCGAACCCGAAGGAATTGCTCCCGGGATCCACTTCCCGGCGCATCAACTCGAAGTCACTCGTGGACATGGCGCCCAGGCCGAAGAGGGCCACGGCCATGCCGACGTCGTGCCCGTTCAGCATCTCGGGGGCCTCGGCGCTGCGCGCGGCGGTCCTCAGGGGCTGTTCCCGCCACCGCAGCTTCTGGAACACCGAGTCTCCCTGGCGGCTCGTCCAGACCCGCCGCGCGAGGAGCCCGATGCCGGCCGTGGCCACGCAGCAGAACACCACGAGGATGGCCACGGGCTTGTCGCGCTCCAGGCCCACGGAGATCTTCGTCAGGCCCAGCAGGAGCACCGCGAGGGTGGGGAGCGGCGGCAACCAGCGGGCGCGCCAGCCCCAGGTGTCATCGACGAGCCATCCGCGCTCGATGAGTGCGGGCTTGAGCTGTTGGATGGCGGGCTCGGCGCGCGCCAGCAGCTCGGACGACTTGACCTCGCCATCGGTGACGGCGCGGCAGACGATGCGCTCGATGAAGGCGGCGTCCGGGCGGCGAGAACCGGTGGCCTCGAGTCGCGCCCCATGCATGCGAACCGAGCCGTCGTGGAGGAGCCTGGCCAGGGCCGCGTGGACGACGGCCTTCGGGCCCGAGAGCATGGCGATTTCATAGGGGTCCGGGTTCCGGGGCAGGGCACCGGGGTCACCTCCGGGCTGGCGCAGCAGGTAGCGCAGCAGGAGTCCCACCAGGAACGCGAACGCGAAGAGAGCGGCGAACAGCTCGAGGAACTGCGGGCCCGACATCTCCAATGGATTCATCGTGGCGGCCTCCATGCTGGTTCACCCCCTCATGAAACGCACCGCGAAGCCGCTGACAGCGAGGGCCCGTGACGTCTTCGTGACGTCCCGGTGTCACCGGAGCGTCCGATGTCCGCGCCCTGGAGAGGAGCAGTCTACCGTGAAGCCGCCACGCCGCGCTGTGTCGCGCCGAGCGGGGCGCGCGTGAGCCTCAGCTCGGGTCCTTGCGCGCCACCGGTTCCGGGGACACGGGAGGGCGCGTGGGATTGCCCAGGCAGTCGAAGCCGACCACGGGAGGGAAGGTGCTGCTGGGGCGGTACTCCCAATGCCACGGCTCCGAGGGCACCGTGCGGCGGAAGCCGAAGCGGCACGCGTTCGCCTCCAGCCAGAGGTAGCGCTTCGAGGTGCGCTGGCCGATGACGAGGTCCACCGCGAGCCCTCGCTGGTGGTTGGAGCGTCCGGGCCGCGCCGCCTTGTTGCCACGTCCCCGGCGGTACTCCTCGTAGAGCCACCGTTGCTCGCGCAGGGAGCGGTAGCCGCTGGTGACTCGCAACACCAGACCGTCCTTCGTCGCTTCGGTGGCCATGCGTTCGAGGGCCGTCGCCGTGTCGCGATGCAGCCGGTGGCCGCCTTCGACCCGCACGAGCTTCGCGGCCTTCACCTTCTGACGCCGGGGACGGGACTCACCGGCGAAGGCGACGGTCGTGAACAGGCACGTGAGGATGACACTCCAGCGGAAGAGCGCGAGCGACATGGCGGAATCCGGTCTGGGGAAAGGACCTGACTCTCGCGCGTTTATTCCCGCAGGCAAGCAGGCGGGAAACCGAGCCCTCGTCGGAGTTTCCGCCGATCAGAACAAGGAGAGCTGCGTGGACGACGGCTTCTCCACGGGGCGTGGGAGCGTCTTGAAGCCATGGGCGCGAGCCCACTCCTCGCTCGGGCCGCTCCAGTGGTGCGCGTCCATCTTCGCGTGGCCCTTCTCGTCGAAGGCGACGCCCTCGGCTTCCAGCAACTCGCGCTGTCTGTGTCCGTCCAGGCTGATGCCACCCGTGCGGTTGATGATGCGCTGCCAGGGGACGGTGGCCGAGCGAGCACCCAGCGCGCCCAGCGCATGGCCCACGACACGGGCATCGCAGCCTTCCTCGCCGAGGAGGGTCGCGATGTCTCCGTACGTGGCCACCTTGCCCCACGGTACCTGTTCGACGAGCGTGTAGATGCGCTCGTAGTAGTCGCGCTCGTCGCGCGGCGGACTCTGCGTCATGACGTTCGGGCTCCTGGGGGAAAGCTACCCATCCAGCGCGTCTCGACGCGAGCGCTAACCGCTGCGAGAGCCCAGGCCCGTGGCCTCGCCTGCTCGCAGCCGTTCGTGCAGCGTCCTGGCCTCCAGGTACCAGAACTGGACGTTGCCGAAGCTGAGGATGTCGCCGTCGCGCAGCGTGGCCACGCGGGTTCCCAGCGTGCCGGCGTTGAGGAAGGTGCCGTTGGTGGAGCCCAGGTCCTTCACCGTGCAGCGGTTCTCGGCCTCGTTCCAGCGCAGCTCCGCGTGCTGCTTGGAGACGGACGCGTCGTCAATGACGAAGTCGCAGTCCATGCGCCGGCCGATGGTCAGGTGGTCCGTCGAGTGGAGCGGGGGGAGCGTCACGACGCGCAGGTGTTCGAATTCGAACAGCAGGGTCATCATTCCGAGGCTGATGTCCTCGGGGTCCGCCATGCGGGTGGGCGCGAGCACCGCCGCCGAGGCTTCCGAGGGAGGGCGCTGGATGAGGGCGAAGGGCCCGAGCTGCCGCTCGAAATCCTTGGCGGGCAGTGACGCGGCGAGCGCGCGGAGTTCCTGGACGGACAGCACGCGGGGCAGCCTAGCGGGTCACCCCGCGTGCGCCCAGCGGCCCGGAGGGTGTCATGTACGGCTTTCGTTGACCTGCATGTCACGGGTTCCCTACATTGAGCACTTCATGGTGGGGGCCGGGCTCCGGGAGGAGCGCCGGCCCTCAATCTTTAGTGAACCAGGGAGTGGTGGAAGGAGCTGTGTCGATGGCGAGCGGGAGCGACAACATCCCGATGACCCCCTCAGGACTGCGCAAGCTCAAGACGGAGCTCAAGCATTTGCAGTCTGTCGAGCGGGGTAAAATTTCACGGGAGATCGAGGTCGCCCGGGCCCATGGGGACCTGCGCGAGAACGCCGAGTACCACGCGGCGAAGGAGAAGCAGTCGCACATCGAGGGTCGCATCCTGGACCTCAACGACTGGATTGCGCGCGCCGAGGTCATCGACACCAGCAAGCTGGGTGGCGACAAGGTCGTCTTCGGGGCGACCGTGGACCTGCTGGACACGGAGACGGACAAGCCCGTCACCTACCGTCTCGTGGGGGAGCTGGAGGCCGACCTGAAGAAGCGGTGGCTCGCCGTCACGTCGCCGGTGGCTCGGGCCCTCATCGGCAAGCGCAAGGGTGATATCGCCACGGTGCAGAGTCCGGGTGGGACGCGTGAGTTGGAGGTCCAGGAGATTCGCTTCGAAGACCCCGAGGACGAGGCCCCGCCCAGCGAGGGCTGAACGTCAGCGGTATCCTTCTCGAGAGAAAGCCGACGGGGGAGCGGGCCTGAGCTCGCTTCCCCGGTCGCGTTTTCTGGGAGACGTCACCCCCGTTCCGTAGGATGGATGGACGTGACTCACGCGTGAACCATCCGCTCGCCAGTCTTGTGGGACCCCTTCGGTACGCGTGCCAGCGTGACTTCGCCATGCTCGCGACCTTGAAGGACCTGACGTCCGTCATGGAGCGCGCGCTGGCGGGAGCCAGTGGTGTGGACTCCGAGGCGCTTGGGCACCTGCGCGCGGCGTTGCCCTATGTGGACCATCCCACGCCGGAGCGCCGCAAGGCCGCGCTGCGTCGCGTGGTCATGGCGCTGAAGCTCAGCGGCGTCGCGTTGCCCGTCGAACTGGATGGAATCGCCCAGGCCGCTCCGAGGTCCGAGGGACCTGGTGAACCCGGGCGAACCGGAGACACCTCACGGACGCGCGGGCAGGACAGGGCGCCTGCGAGTGAGCCCGGGCGAACCGGAGACGCCACTCGGACACGCGGACAGGACAGGGCGCCTGCAAGTGCGCTGGGGCGCGGTGGCGACCCCGTGAATGCTCGCGGACAGGAGGCCTTGCTGGAGCCTGCAGCCCGCGGCCGAACGCGCGTGGGGGCGGATGGTGGCCCTGTCGCGCCGCCTCCGGGCTACGTGCAGACTCCTCCGTGGAAGTCGAACGACCCACTGCCTCCCACGCCTCGCGCGAAGGCTCCCGCGCCCCGCTCGGCGACCGGTGTCGCGTCGCCGACGGCGAACCCTCGGTCCTATGGCGCGGAGGCGGGCCTTGCACGACCCGGCAACGTGCAACCTGCTCGGGGAGAGATGCGCCCGGGAGGGCGTGGCGCCCGACAGGCCTCGCTCGACACGGGCGCGGAGTCCGGGGCCCCTCCGGCCAAGGCGAAGAAGGAGCAGCGCAAGAAGAAGCGCGCCGTGGCGGCGGAGGCGTCCCGCTCCGAGGCGAAGCTCCTGTCCATCGCGCCGCGCTCCGGTCCGCTGTCCTCGCCGCTGAAGACGCTCGGCAAGCGCCTGGGGCCTCGGCTCATCTCCGCGCTGGACAAGAAGGGCCTTCGCCGGATGGGCGACATCCTCTTCCTGTTGCCGCGCTGCTACGAGGACCGCAGACGTCTGCGCACCATCGCCGAACTGGAGCCCGGGGAGCGCGGTGTCACCGTGGGCATGGTGAAGGTCGCGGACTACGTCCCGGGCAAGCAGGGGCGGCGGATGTTCCGCGCCGTGGTGGGAGACCGCTCGGGCAGCATCGCCGCCACGTACTTCCACGCGGGCCCCTGGCTCAAGAGCCGCTTCACGGTGGGCAAGCGCATCGTCCTCTCCGGTGAAGTGCGCGCGACGATGAATGGTCGCGAGATGGCGCACCCGGAAATCGAGCCTGCGGAAGACATGGAGTCCGCCACCTCGGTCCACTTCAACCGCATCGTCCCCGTGTACCCCGGCTTCGAGCGAGGCGAGCAGCGCTCCTTCCGCGAGCTGGCGGCGCGCGTCGGCGAGCAGTACGCGCACGAGCTGGAGGACCCGCTGCCCGCGGACCTGCGTCGCCGGCTGGAGTTGATGGGGTTGCCGGAGGCGCTGCGCTTCATCCACTTCCCACCGGACGCGGCGGACCTGGAGTCCCTCGATGCGCATCAGAGCCCGGCCCATCGCAGGCTCGCGTTCGACGAGCTGTTCTTCCTCCAGTTGGGCATGGCCCTCAAGCGTCAGGGCATCAAGGCGGAGGAAGGCATCTGCTTCGATGTGTCCGCGCCTCGCCTGGAGAAGGCCCGCGCCGCGCTGCCTTTCCAGCTCACCGGCGCCCAGGCACGAGTGGTGGAAGAGCTGAGTCGGGACATGGCCCGCGCCGAGCCGATGAACCGGTTGGTGCAGGGTGACGTGGGCAGTGGCAAGACGGCGGTGGCGATGGTCGCCGCGATTGTCGCGCTGCTGGACGGCTATCAAGTCGCGGTGATGGCCCCGACGGAAATCCTGGCCGAACAGCACGAGCGCACCTTCCGCAAGGTGCTGGCGCCGCTGGGCTTCGAGGTGGGGTTGCTCAGCGCGGCGGGGACGGCGAAGTCGAAGCGACAGGTGCGCGAGGCCGTGGCCCGAGGCGACATCCACCTGGCCGTGGGCACGCACGCCCTCATCCAGCAGGACATCGCCTTCGCTCGGCTGGGGCTCGCGGTCATCGACGAGCAGCACCGCTTCGGCGTGCTTCAGCGTCACTCGCTGATGAGCAAGGGCCCCAAGCCGGACGTGCTGGTGATGACGGCCACCCCCATTCCCCGCACGCTGGCCATGACGCTGTATGGGGACCTGGACCTCTCCATCATCGACCAGCTCCCACCGGGACGAACGCCCATCAACACGCGCGTCTTCAACGACAAACAGCGCGCGCGCGTCTACGAAGCCATCGCCACCGAGTTGACCAAGGGGCACCAGGCCTACGTCGTGTATCCGCTGGTGGAGGAGTCGGAGAAGCTGGACCTGGAGGACGCGACGCGCGGCGTGGAGAAGCTGCGGTTGGCCTTCCCCCAGGCGAGCGTCGGCTTGCTGCACGGGCGGATGAAGGCCGAGGAGAAGGACGCGGTGATGGAGGACTTCCGCGAGAAGCGGCTGCAGGTCCTCGTGTGCACCACGGTGGTGGAGGTCGGCGTGGATGTGCCCAACGCCTCGGTGATGGTGGTGGAGGCGGCGGAGCGCTTCGGCCTGTCGCAGCTCCACCAGCTCCGGGGGCGCGTGGGCCGTGGCGCGGCGGCCAGCTTCTGCTACCTGGTGGCCAACAGCGCGCGCTCGATGGAGTCCGTCGAGCGACTGGCGGTGATGGAGCAGAGCAGCGACGGCTTCGTCATCGCGGAGAAGGACCTGGAGATTCGCGGGCCCGGCGAATTCATGGGCACGCGGCAGAGCGGCCTGCCGGAATTGGCGGTGGCCAACCTGGCGCGGGACGGAGACCTGCTGTCGATGGCGCAGGTCGAGGCCCGGCGCATCCTCGCCAGAGACCCGGAGATGGAGTCCCCCGAGCATCAGAGTCTGGTGAAGGCACTCGATGAACGCTGGGAAGGACGACTCGCGCTGGCTCGGGTGGGGTAGGGCGTTCGCCTCGCGCTGCCCGTCCCCCCACCCACTGGCCGAGCTGCTGCGGGAAGCACAGGCCCGGGGCTCGAACACCGTGGGGACGCAACGCACCGACCCTGGTAGGGCGCCGGAGTCCCTGCCCGCCCATCCCGACATGGTTAGACTCAAGGCATGGGTGACCGGGGACGCGCCGAGTACCTGTCGAGTCAGGGCATCCGTGATGGACGGGTGCTGGAAGCCATCTCGCGACTGACGCGCGCGGACTTCGTGTCGGAGGCAGAGCGTCTCGAGGCCGGCGCCGACGTGCCGCTCCCCATCGGCCATGGCCAGACCATCAGCCAGCCCTATGTCGTGGCGCTGATGACCGAAGCGCTGGCCCTGAAGGGGCATGAGCGCGTCCTGGAGATAGGCACCGGCTCCGGCTACCAGACGGCGGTCCTGTCGCTGCTCTGCCGCGAGGTGTACACGGTGGAGATCGTCCCAGAACTCGCCCGCTCGGCGCGATGGCGGCTGCTGCGACTGGGCTTCGAGAACGTCTACTTCCGCCAAGGCGATGGCACCGAGGGCTGGCCGGAGCAGGCGCCTTTTGATGCCATCCTCGTCACCGCCGCGCCGGCCGAGGTTCCCAGCACGCTGCTTGGCCAGCTCCATCGCGGTGGCTGGATGGTCATCCCCGTGGGGCCCACGGGGGGCACCCAGGAGCTGCTGCGCATCCATCGAGCACGAGAGCCGGGGGCCTTGCCCCAGGTGGAGTCCCTGCTTCCCGTCCGCTTCGTCCCGATGACGGGGGGACCGCCTCGTCCGGTTCTCCCCTGAAAGCTCGCGGGTGGGTGTCGCCCTTGGCCTGGCGCGGAGGAAGGGATGGTCCGCCCGGATGCTTGAATGCCGTCAGGGCCCTCGAAGGCGCGTTGCCCCCGAGCAGGGCCGCCCGCTAACGTCGCGCAATGATCATCTGCCCGGTCTGCGACCACGTTCAGCCCGAAGGGACCGAATGTGACGTCTGCGGAAAGCGGTTTCCCACCGCCGTGAATGTGGCGACTCCCCCCGTGGCACAGCTGCCGGAGCTGGAGCTGACGCCGCATGCGGGGGGCCGTGACGCGGTGGACGCGCCCGTGCTGCCGGAGCTGGACGGAACGCGCTTGCGCAGTGGGCCGGACCTGCCGGCCCAGGTGGTGCAGGACCTGGAGCTGACGCGCGCGGCACCGACGGGTGAGATGCCCGTGGCGGCGCTCGAGGAGCTGGACACGGGGCGCGCGCAGGATGACGGCGTGAGGACCCCGGCCCCGCTGGGCGCCGTCACCTGCCGCTACTGCCGCAACGTGCAGGCGGTGGGACTGCTCTGCGACAACTGTGGCATGCGACTGCCGCGCGCTCGGATCGCGGCGACCGCCGTGGCGGCGAAGGGGGAGGAGGACGGGTGGATGGCCTGCCCCTCGTGCCATACCCGAGGGCGGCCCGGACGCGCCTGCTCCGAGTGCGGCACCCGGCTCCAGGAGGGAGCATGAGCGCCCCGGAGCCCGGCTTCCGGGCGGAGTACGCATGCAGCGAGGGCTGTGACTTCAGCGCCTCGCTCCTGGACGTCGTCTACCGGTGCCCGCGCTGCGAGGGGCTCCTGGAGGTGCGGCACGACGTGGCGGCCCTGCGAGCCGTGCCCGCGGTGGAGTGGAAGCGGCGCTTCGAGTCGCGCTTCGGCTCGGCGCGGCTGCCGGATGGCTCGGGCGTGTGGGGCAAGCGTGAGTGGGCCTACCCCCAGCTTCCCGTGGAGGACATCGTCTCCCTGGGCGAGGGCCGCGTGCCCTTGAAGCCCCTGCCGCGCATGGCGTCCGAGCTGGGGCTGGCCGCGTTGGACTTGAAGGAATGCGGCGTGTCGCCCACGGGCAGCTTCAAGGACTGGGGCATGACGGTCCTCGTCTCCGCCGTGAAGCACATGCGGGCCCAGGGCGTGCCGCTGCGGGCCGTGGCGTGCGCGTCCACGGGTGACACCTCCGCGGCGCTGTCCGCCTACTGCGCGGCGGCGGGCATTCCGGCGGTGGTGTTCCTGCCCCGGGACAAGGTCTCCCTCGCGCAGCTCGTGCAGCCCATCGCCAATGGCGCGCGCGTGCTGTCGCTCGACACGGACTTCGATGGCTGCATGCGACTGGTGCAGGCGGTGACGGCGGACACGGGCCTGTACCTGGCCAACTCGATGAACTCGCTGCGCATCGAGGGGCAGAAGATGGTCGCCGTGGAGCTGTGCCAGGACCTGGGCTGGGAGCCTCCGGACTGGGTGGTGATTCCGGGCGGTAACCTGGGCAACGCCAGCGCGCTGGGCAAGGGCTTCGAGCTGATGCTGGAGCTGGGGCTCATCACCCGCCGGCCGCGCATCGCCGTCGCACAGGCGGAGCGCGCCAATCCGTTGACCCAATCCTTCCGAGGCGGGTTCAAGGAGCTGGTGCCCATGCAGGCGCGGAGCACGCTGGCGTCCGCCATCCAGATTGGCAACCCGGTGTCCTTCCGACGCGCGGTGCGAATCCTCAAGGCCTTCGACGGCGTGGTGGAGGAAGCCACCGAGTCGGAGCTGTCCAACGCCGCCGCGCGCGCGGACAAGGAGGGCACCTTCACCTGTCCTCAGACGGGCGTGGCGCTCGCGGCGCTGGAGAAGCTGGTGGCCACGGGAGTCATCGCGAAGGGCTCCCGCGTGGTGGTGGTATCCACCGCGCACGGGCTGAAGTTCGCGGACTTCAAGGTCGGCTACCACCGGGGCACGCTGGCGGACGTCACCAGTCGCTACGCGAACCCTCCCGTGCAACTGCCCGCGAACCTGGACGCCGTGCGCGAGGCCCTGTCGGACCTGGCCTGACGCCGCGCGGTGCGGCAGGGCGGGACTCCCGTACGAAGGGAGCCCCCAGGTTTTCCGAGCGTGGGTGCTTCAGTCCGCGAGCAGCGGGACGCGCTTGTCGATGGTGAGGCCGAAGCCGGCGAGCCCGCGGTAGGTGATGTCCGTGTTGGTCATCACCTGGAGCGAGCGCACGCCCAGGTCATTGAGGATCTGGCAACCCATGCCCAGGTCTCGCGTCTCGTGCGGGCCCGTGCGGATGTCGGCGCTGCCGTCCGTGTTGCGCTTGTGGCTGATGCCGAAGTCGCCCCCGTGCATTCCGGGCAGGTAGACCAGGACGCCGGTGCCCTCGCGGGCGATGCGCGCGAGCGACTGGTCCAACAGCACGTTGCAGTTGCAGGTGGGGGAGCCGAACACGTCGCCCAGGGTGCAGGCGGCGTGCAGGCGCACCAGTGCGCTCGGGCGGGAGGCGGGGTCACCCTTCACCAGCACCAGCGACTTGGCGCCGTCCGGCAGCCACGTGTACGTGAGCGCGGTGAAGTCGCCGTAGCGCGTGGTGACGGTGTGCTGGCCGGGCTCGCGGCGCACCAGCCGGTCCTTGCGGCGGCGGTACTCGATGAGGTCGGCGATGGTGATGACGGCCAGCTTGTGCTCCAGGGCGAAGGCCTTGAGGTCCGGCATCCGCATCATGGTGCCGTCGTCCTTCACCAGCTCGCACAGGATGCCGGAGGAGCCCAGGCCCGCCAGCCGCGAGAGGTCCACGGTGGCCTCGGTGTGGCCGGCGCGGCGCAACACGCCACCATCGCGGTAACGCAGCGGGAAGATGTGGCCGGGGCGCAGGAAGTCGTTCGCCTGGCTCTCCGGATCCGCCAGGGCCAGGATGGTCTTCGCCCGGTCCGCCGCCGACACGCCCGTCGTCGTGCCATGCCGGTAGTCCACGGAGACGGTGAAGGCGGTGCGGTGGGACTCGTTGTTGTCCGCCACCATCTGCGGCAACCGCAGGGCGTCCAGCCGGTCCGCCAGCATGGGCATGCAGACGATGCCGCTGGTGTAGCGCACCATGAAGGCCAGGTGCTCCGGCGTCACCTTCTCCGCCGCCATGATGAGGTCGCCCTCGTTCTCCCGGTCCTCGTCGTCCGCGACGATGACGAACTTGCCGTCGCGGATGTCGCGGATGGCGTCCTCGATGGAGGAGATCTGGAGGTCGTCAGGGCGCATGGAGGATTTGGTCCGCTCGCGAGTCTGCATGTGTTGGCGCATGTAGCGTCTGCGTCCGGGGCTGGCAAGCCAACCTGCTTGACGCCGTGCGCTCGGGTGATGGGGTGGATGAGCCATTCGCGAGGGCTCCCTCGCTCGCCCGTTGCGGTGTCGCTGGAATTAGTTGGGACCCAGAAGGTTGGAGTCGCCAGGGGCGAGTGACTCGACGCGTGGGACAGGCTGCTGTAGGGTGCCCGGCTCCGTGATGAGCGCCGATACCCAGGATTTGAGGACGCAGCTCGACCAGCTCCAGGAGAGCCTGTCCGTCCGCCAGAGCACCACCCACTTCGCCCACACGGGGGTCGCCACCCTGGCGGCCCTCATGTTCGCGGGGGCCGCTGGCAAGCTGTTCTATGACTCCCTTCGCACCCCGCTGATGGCCTGGGGCGTGACGCTGCTGGCGCTGGGCCTGCTGGCGTACGCGTTGCGCCGCTACGTGGTGGGGCGACGCGTGCTGGCCGACGAGCTGACGCGCTTCCAGACGCTGCTGGAGCTGCGCAGCCAGCTGCGGCTCGACGACCCCGCGGCGCTGCTGCCCCGGTGAGCGCGGCCCGCAAGTCCGCCCGACGGGGGCGGTTCATCGTCCTGGAGGGGCTCGACGGAGCCGGCACCACCACGCAGGCGGAGCGGCTGGCCTCCGCCCTCCGCGCCGAAGGGCACGCGGTGCTCACCACGCGTGAGCCCTCGGATGGCCCCGTGGGCACGTTGATTCGCCAGGCCCTCACCGGACGGCTGGGCCTGCCGAATGGCGCGGGCCCGCTGGCGCCGGAGACGCTGGCGCTGCTCTTCGCGGCGGACCGGACGGACCACCTCGCGGCGCGGGTGCTGCCCGCCCTGGAGGAGGGAAAGCTCGTCCTGTGCGACAGGTACGTCCTGTCCTCGCTGGCCTACCAGGGGGCGTCGCTGCCCATGGCCTGGGTGGAGGCGGTGAACGGGTACGCGGTGTCCCCGGACCTGACGCTGTTCGTCGGCGTGGCGCCGGAGGTGGCGGCGAAGCGCCGGGCGGCGCGTGGCGGGGCCGCGGAGCTGTTCGAAGCGGACGAGGCCCAGCGGCGAATCGCCAAGCAGTACCTGGCCGCCATCCGCCGCCGCGCGAAGAAGGAGCGCATCGTCCACATCGACGGTGAGCAGGGGATTGAAGCGGTGACGGCGGCGTCGCTGGCGGAGATTCGCAAGCTGCTGGGCCGCAAGCGCTGAAGGAGCGGGTCAGCGCGCGACGTCGAAGCTCAGCGCGACCTCCGCCCCATCTCCCGAGCAGCGGCCCGCCGTCTTCCCGACGCTGCGCAGCACCAGGCGCCCGCGGACCCGGGTGTCGCTGTTCTCCTCGAGGACGAGCTGCCCGGCCACCTCTTGCGTCAGGGCTTCCTTGGGGACGGTGCCGTAGCAACCCGTCGCCACGAAGACGGCCTGGAGCTTCGGGGAGTGCCCCTTGCGTGGGGTGAAGGTGATGTCCCGGAACGAGTCCGTGGGGGCGGCGATGGCGTCACCCGCCACCGCGAGCGTCATGGGGCCCGCGCCGAGGACCTCCTTGTCGAAGCGCACGGAGACACATGCGGAGGTCTCGTCGTCGGCCACGACGCTCGACGGGTCGTTCAGCCCGCACAGGCGAAGCGTCCGAGGTGCTCCGCTCTCGAACTCGGCGGAGCGGTGCTGGTCGAACGCCATCCAGCCCTCGTCGTACGTCACGCGAAACGTTTCGCCCGAGTCCTCGTAGTGCTCGATGGACGAGTCGAGGGGCGGGTCGCTCACCGCGTCGTCACCGCAGGCGGCGAGGGACAGCAGCGACGCGAGGAGCAGGGCGGACGGACGTCGGGCGGACCGGGGGGGCATGGAGCGCATGCCTCCAGGAAATGCAATCCGGATGCCCTTGTCCCCCGGGGAGAGAGGCCCTCCGGAGGGGGGGCCGTCGCGCCTCGGAATTCTGACGCGACGACGGATCCTCGTGACTCGCGCGGCGGACTCCCCGGCCGTTGCGCTACAGTCCGCCCTTCCTATGGAGCGCACTGGCGCGGCGGCAATCATCATCGGCAACGAAGTCCTGACGGCGAAGGTCCAGGACCAGAACGGCCCGCACCTCATCAAGAGGCTGCGCGAGGTGGGCATCGTCCTGCGCTCGGTGGAAACCATCCTGGACGACGTGGACGCCATCGTCGATGCGATGAACCGGGCGCGTCAGCGGGCCCGGTACGTGTTCACCAGTGGCGGCATTGGCCCCACACACGACGACGTCACGGTGAGGGCGGTGGCGCTGGCCCTGGGCAAGCCCGTGGTGCGGCTTCCGGAGATGGTGTCCCTCATCGAGGCGCGAGCGCCCGAGGGCAAGGTGACGCCAGAGGGCATGCGGCTGGCGGACGCCCCGGAGGGAGCGGTGCTGCTGCCCCAGGCAGGCACCTGGTACCCCGTGCTGACGGTGGGGGACGTGTTCCTCCTGCCCGGCGTGCCCCAGCTCTTCCGGATGCAGTTGGAGACGGTGCTGGGGCGACTGAGCGGCACCCCCGTGGTGCTCAGCTGCCTGTACCTGCGACTGGGCGAGAGCGACATCGCCGCCGTCCTGGATAACGTGGCGCTGAACATGCCGCACGTGGCCATCGGCTCGTATCCGGAGTTCGACCCGGGGAAGGACTACCGGGTGAAGATCACGGTGGAGGCCGCGGAGGGTGGTCCCGTGGAGGAAGCCGTCGCGCGAATCATCGGCGGGCTCCCCGAGGGCGCGGTGCTGCGGCGGGAGTAGCAGCCCTCCCGCCGTGCGCCTCGACTACAGCGACAGTCCCAGCCGCTGACGCAGCCGGAAGAAGTCGTCGGTGAAGGACCAGGCGAGCAGGGTGCGCAGCCGCTCACCCTCGCGCACGGCCTGAATCATGGGCTCCGGGGTGTCCAACCGGGCGCCCGCGAAGTTCGGGTCCTCGCGCAGCACCATGCCCAGGCCCACGGACACGTCGCCGGCGATGAGCAGACCGGCGCGGTCCGCCGAGTAGTCCAGCGCGTCCAGCCACGGCGCCAGTTCCAGCTTCTGCACGTCGCCCAGGGCCATCGCCGGCCCTTCCAGTGCCTTGATGGCCTTGCGCGAGAAGGCCTTGCGCAGCTGCTTCACCGTCTCGTCGTTGCGACGGCCGAGCGCGGAGAACTGCTGCGCGTGGATGCGGATGGCGCTGCCGAACAGCTCCGCCGTCTCGCCTTGCGACAGCTTCTCCAGCACCGCCGCCTTGTTCAACAGGCCCAGCGCCGCGCGGCCCAGGAGGAACTTCTGCTCGCGCGCGTTGAAGCGCCGCACCACGTCCTGGCCGATGCACACCGACAACGGCTCGGTGGTCTCCAGCACCGTGAGGCCGCGCCGCGCCTGGTATGCGTCGAACTCCTCCACGCCGAACACCTGCGCGACGGTGCGGATGGCCTTGTAGACGGCGCTGTCCGTCTTGAGCTTGTCCGTCTTGGGGTTGACGCCGACGATGTCGAAGCTCGGGGGGTAGACCTTCTCGAGCTGGTCGCCCATGGCGCGCAGCACCTCCAGCAGCGGCCCCCGGACGCCCGGGTGCAGCAGCATGGAGTCCACGTCCGTCGACGTGAGCCCCTCGCGAACCTCCTGCGCCAGCCGGGTGCGGCCCTCCGTGTAGAAGGCCAGCTCCGCCTCGTTCGTGGAGCGCAGGAACTGGAGCACGGACGCCACGCAGAAGGCCTTGTCGAGCTGCTTCAGGCCCTCCCACAGCTTGAACAGCGCGTGCAGGCTGTCCACCCGCGTCGGGTCCTGGCGGAGGATCTGCCGGTGCTCCTCGACGGCGAGCGGCACGGACGAAGTGTCCCGTGCGTACAGGCCCGCCAGCGCGGTGCGCGCAGTGAGGTTGGTACCGTCGCCTTCCACCACCTGCCGGTACAGCGCGGTGGCGCGCGCGGGCTCGGACAGCGGGCCGGCGAACAGCTCCGCCACGCGGATCCGCAGCGCCGCCGCGCGCTTCGGGTCCGTGGCCGCCGTCGTCTGCGCCTGCGCCTCCAGCAACTGCGCCAGCTCCGGCAGGTTGCGCGCGCGCTCGTACAGCGTCACCAGCCGGTCCACCAGCGTCGGGTCTCCCGGCGTCAGCTCCAGCGCGCGGCGGTACAGCGGCGTGGCCGCGCCCGCGTCGCCCAGGCCTTCGTCATACGTGCGCGCCAGCTCCAGCGTGAAGCGCGCGCGAGACTCGGCGGGCAGCTCCTGCTGGAGCAGCTTGTGCAGGCAGTCCACCGCGCCCGACCAGTTGCGGCCGTGGGCATGCAGCGTGGCCAGTCGCTCCAGCGCCTCCAGATGGCGCGGCTGCGCGGAGAGCACCGTCATCAGGTGCGAGGACGCGCGGCCTGGATCATTCAGGTGCGTCTGGTACAGCGAACCCAGCGTGAGGTGGAAGGGCGCGAGCGTCCGGGCGTCTCCGCCCTGCTGCACGCGCTGGCTCAGCATGGCCGCGGCCTCCGCGTACTGCTGTGCCTCCAGGAGCAGCGAGCCGCGCAGCTCCAGCGCCTCGATGTGGCCCGGCTGCGCGGCCAGGGCCTTCTCCAGCAGCGCCACCGCGCGCGTCCGGTCTCCCAGGGCCGCGTGGTGCAGTCGCGCCGCGCTCACGAAGCCCGTGGCCGCCGCGGTGTGGTCCTTCTGCGCCAGCTTCGCGTCGGCGCGCCGCTCGTGCAGCGCGGCCAGGTCCGCGGAGCCTCCACGGTGGGCGAGCAGCTCCTCCAGGCCCGCCTGCGCGGCCGGGTGCAGCGGATCTCTCTCGAGCGCCTGCTTGTAGAGGGCCGCCGCGCCGTCGGTGTCCTTCTGGACGAACGACGCCAGCCGCGCCGCGCCGATGAACGCATCGATGGCGCCGCGCGGGTCCTTGCTGAGCCGGGCCTCGGTCTCCAGCGCGGCCCGGGCCTCGGCCGCGTCTCCGCGCCGCATCGCCACGCGCCGCGTGCCCTGCAGCGCCGGGAGGCACTGCGGATGCAGCTCCAGCGCCTGCTTGTAGAGGGCCGCCGCGCGCTCCAGGTCGCCGAAGCGGATCTCCGCCAGCTCCGCCGTGCGCAGGAGCATCTCCAGCGCCTCTTCCGCGTCACGCGCGTGCGCCAGTCGCAGCGTGTAGAGCCGGGCCAGTCCCGACACGTCACCGGCGAGCTTGAGCGAGCGCTCCAGCGCGAAGGCCAGCCGCGCGTCGCCAGGGTCCGCCTCGAAGGCGCGCTTGTACGCCTCCAGCGTGCCCTCGGCGGGGCCCTTGTCCAGGTCCACCGCGGCGGACAGCCGCAGCGCGGTGGCCAGGCGTGGATCATTCACGCGCTCGGCGATGCGCTGACGCAGCTCCGCGCGGCGCGGCCGGTCCGACGCGCGAATGCGCTCCAGCAGGGTGAGGGCGGTGAGGTTGCCCGCGTCCAGGCCGAGCACCGCTTCGCAGCACAGCGCCGCGCGCGAGGGCTCCTGGAAGCGGTCCAGGTACAGCCGCGCCAGCTTCAGGTAGGCCGTCACCTTGGCCGTGGGCGTGCCGCCCACCTGCGTCTCGCGGTCCAGGATGGACACCAGCTCCTTCACGTTGTCCTGCGCGAGGAACAGGCGCTCCAGGGCGCGCAGCGTGGCGGCGTGGCCCGGCGTCAGGCGCAGCACTTCCTGGTACGTCTCGATGGCCAGCTCCGGCCGCTTGAGGGCGTCCTCCCAGATGGCGGCGGCCTGGAAGAGCGCGTTGGCGCGCTCCAGCGGGTCCGTGCGGTTGGCGGCCTCCTCGCGCAGCATCTCCACCAGGTTCTCCCACGCGCCCTGCGCCCGGTAGATGCGGGCCAGCGCGCGCAGCGCCGGGAAGTAGCTGGGCGCCAGCATCAGCGCCTCCTGGTACGACGCAATGGCCTCGTTCTCCTGCGACAGCCGCTGCTCGTACAGCTCGCCAATCTTGTAGATGAGCGCCGCGGCCTGGTCGGTGGAGGGTGAGCTCTCCGACTCCGCCCGGTACATGTCCACCAGCTTCGCCCAGCGGCCATCCTGCGCGTACAGCCGGCCCAGCGCCTTGAGCGCGGGCAGGTATGAGGGGGACAGCGCCAGCACGCGCTCGTAGGCGGAGATGGCGCCCGGGCGGTCCTTCAGGTTCTCGTCGAGGATCTCCGCGTTGCGGTGCAGGAGCGACAGCACCTGCTTGGTGTCGCCCGCGAGCGACGCCTCCAGGTCATGCGTCTCCAGCAGCTCCCGGTAGCGGCCCGCGCGCTCGTACAGCCGCGCCTGGTTTCGGATGGTGGGCAGGTGGTCCGACGCCAGGTCGAGGATGCGCTTCATGCACTCGATGGCGTGGTCCAGGTCTCCCAGCCGGTCCTCGTACACGCCCGCCATCTTGTTGAGCGTGGTGATGAGCTGATCCCTGTCCGACGTCTGGAGCAGGTCCTGCTCGAACATCGCCACCAGCTCCGCGAAGCGACCCTGGCGCTCGTAGAGGCGGGTGAGCGCCTTCTGCGCGGGGAGGTAGCCGGGCTGCAACTGGAGGCAGGAGTTGTAGCGGGAGATGGCGTCTTCCTGCCGGCCCAGCCGCTCCTCGAGGATCTCCGCGGCCTTGTACATGCGCGCGGCCTTCTGCTTGGCGTCCTCGGCGGCGGCGACCTCCGCGTCGAAGACGGCGACCAGCCCCTCCCAGTTCTGCATCCGGTAGTTCAGCTTGCCCAGGCCCGCGAGCGCCGCCGCGTGGCCGGGGATGCGCGCGACGATGGCCTGATACCGCGCCGCCGCGTCCACCTCGCGCTTGAGGACCTCCTCGTACAGCGCGGCCAGTCGCAGGTTGGTGGCCACCAGCTCGCTCTCGTCGTTGAGCGAACCCACGCGCGCCAGCAGCACGTCCGCCAGCTCCTCGTAACGGCCCTGCGTCTCGTAGATGCCGGCCAGCTCGCTGAGCACCAGCGGCTCATTGGGTGCGGCGTGGCGTGCGTCCAGCAGCGCCGCCAGGGCCTCTTCCTTCTGGCCCAGGCGCTCATGCACCTTGGCGATCTGCAGATAGGCGGGCGCGGCCTGGGAGCCCAGCGCGGTGGCCTCGGCGGTCAGCGCCGCGAGCAGCTCCTCGGTGCGTCCCTCTCGCTCGGCCACGTGCTTGAGCGCGGCGAGCAGCAGTGGATCCGAGCGGTCCAGCGCGAAGGCCTCGCGCAGCAGCGCGGCGGCGGGCTCGCGCTGCTTGAGGCGCTCGTCGAGCAGCAGGCCCGCGGAGGTCAGGTAGTGCGCGCGCAGCGACGGCTGCTGCATGGTGGCGGCGAGCAACCGGTAGACTTCCACCAGCGCGGCGGCGTCGTTGCGCGCGGCGTAGACGGACTCGAGCTGCGTGAGGACCACGACGTCCGTGGGCCGCCGCTCCAGGCACTGGCGCAGGCAGGCACTGGCCTCGTCGTCGCGGGACAGCCGCTCCTGGAGAACGATGCCCTTCTCGAACAGGAGCGCGGCCTGGTGGCGCGCGTCCTCGGTGGCGGCCAGCTCCGCGTCGAGCAGCTGAATGACCATCTGCCAGTTGCCCACGTCCGCGAAGAGTCGCCGCGCGGCGCGGATGTTGACCAGGTACCGGGGCGCCAGCTTGTACGCGTTCTGGAAGGCCACCGCCGCGTTGCGGGGGTTCTTGAGCGGCTCCTCCCAGAGCAGGCCCACCTCATGGAAGAGCTGGGCGGCCGCGGGACCATCCGTGGTGCTCAGCGTCCGTGCCTCGCGCTCCAGCGAGGCGATGCGCTCGCGGGCTTCGTCTTCCGCACTGGGCGCGGGCGTCGCCTGGGGCGCGGCCTGCACGGACTGCGTCAGCACTTCGGTGGCGCTGGGGCCGGACTTCGCGGGCGCCCCTGAAGGCGGAGGAGGGGCGACCGTGACGGGGGGTCGCGGGATGTCGTTGCGCTCGCTCATGGAAGGCCGGCTCCGGGGGCCAGTTCTGAGAGGAGGAGAATGGCCGGGAGCGGTCGTAACACGCGCTTGGCCGGTCCCTCAACTTCCCGTCTTTCCTGGCGATTTGGGTGTCCGGATACCCGGGGAGCAGGCAGGCCCCCGCTCTGGACTCCTGGTGGGCGCCTTGCTTGCGCCCACCGTCTCTCCTGCGCTTCAGGCCCGTGAAGCTCAGAGCCCTTCGCGCAGGTTTTCCTCGGCGATGTGGATCAGCCGGGTCACATGCTTGTGAAGCCAGAGCCCGAAGGGCTGGATTCGACCCGCCGGGGTCTTCCTGGGGAGGTCCTGGATGCCCTCGTCGAAGGAAATGACGGCGTGCTCGCCCGTGGGTGACGTCGTGCGCTGGTCGAAGGCGAAGGACCGGCCGACGTGCCACCCGCCGTGGAACACGAAGAGGTTCTCCAGGTCCTTGTTCTCGGTGGCCTCGACGAGCCCGTCGATGTCGTACACGTCGTCGGCGATCTCCAGGCAGCTCCAACCGCCGCCCGTGACGTTGCCGCAGGGAAACGTGGGCAGGCCGCGGTCCATGGCGTTGTCCACGATCCACGTGACAGTGCCGTACACGCGCTGGAAGTAGTCCCAGCTCGACTCCTTCTTCAGGGGCTTGAGCGCCTTCGCTCCCTCCCAGCTCCCGATGCGGTGCTTGTACTGGCGCTTGAAGATGGACAGCTGCTGGTCGAGGGAGTCCATGCGCTCGGGCTCCTTCTTCACGTCGAGGTGCTCCGCGACGAAGTGCGCCTTGGGGTAGCGGTCGTGGAGGTCCTTCAGCATCGCGATGGCCGTGTCGACGGCCTCGTAGGCGTTCTTGGGCTTCGTGAACGACGGGCCCTTGGGCGCGGAGGGCTTCTTCGGCGCGCCCTTGGGTGCCTTCGGTTCCGGATTGGGATGCGAGGCATCGCGGAGGTCGATGGTCCGCAGGACGAAGCCGACCTTCTCCTTGGCGCGGATGCGCTTCTCCGCCCGCTCGATGGCCGCCTCGTGGCTCTCGGTGGCGGTCTCCTTGTCGTAGCCGTCCATGATGACAGGCCCATCGACCTTCATGGCCCAGAACGTGGAGTCGCCCTGGATGTATTCGCGAATGACCACGCGCTTCTTCGTCGCGTTCCACGGGTTGGCGTCGCGGAATCCGAGCGTGCGATAGCGGGCCACCAGGGCTTCGCCCGTCGTTGCGTCGAGGAGCGAGACGTTGAAGGCGCCGTTGATGGTGCCGCGTCGGACCACGGCCTGGGCTCCTCGTACTTCCACGTCGACGAAGAGCAACGACATGGGCTTGAAGAGCGTGAATCGCGCCTGCACGGGCGTGGTGAGCTTCAACGCCTCGGGCTGATTCTTGGAGAGGGTTCCGTCGCTCCAGACCCGCAGCTCACCACCCGCAGAGTAGAGCCAGACCTCGCCCTTCAGTGAAAGCTGGGGGTCGGAGTACCAGATGGCCTCGCCATTGTTGAGCTTCTGCAGGTGCTTCCAGTTGGGCATGGGCGATTGTTCGCACGGGACGAGGGAGGGGTAAACGGGTGAGTTGACTCGCGAGGGGGGCGCTCAAGTCCCCGTGGATTTCGGAAGGACCGCTTCTTCGATTCGCCGCATGAAGTCGTTCAGGTGCCGGGCCATCACGGTGACCTGGGGCGGCTCAATCATCGTCTGGTGATTGCCGGGGACGCCGATAAGTTCCAGCCCGCCTTTGACGAGTTCCTGCCACGGCCGCTCGGGGTGTCGAGGGTGTGGCGGGACGTACTCCTGGGCGCGCAGGTAGATGGCGGTGCCCTCGGTGGGCGACGGCTCGTAGCTGAACAGCGCGCGCATATGGGCCTTCCAGACGGAGAGGAAGACCTGGAGGTCCACGAGGGAGAACGAGTCGGGTACCACGGCGCCGTCGCGGGCGCGTCGCAGCACCTCGAGCATCTGGGCCTGCGGGTCCAGTCCGCGCAGGAGGGAGATGAGCGCCTCCGACGAGTCACCGAACGTGGCGGCGAGCAGCTCCGCGTCGTCCTCGAAGCGCTTGGGGAGCTGACCTGGCCCTGGTGTGTCGAGGAACACGAGCAGCGAGGGTGGGACTCCCAGACGCCGCAGGGTCTGCGCCATCTCGTAGACGATGGTGCCGCCCATCGACAGGCCCACGAGGTAGTACGGCGGGCGCGGGCGAAGTTGGAGCAGGGCGTTCAGGTGGACGGAGGCGAGCTGCTCGATGGTCTGCAGTGGCTCGCATTCGCCATTCACGCCCGGGGCCTGGAAGCCGTAGACGGAGCGCTCCGGACCGAGCGCGCGCACGAGGTCCTGGTAGCAGAAGACGGTTCCGCCAATCGGGTGCATGCAAAGGAGTGGCGGGAGGTCGTCGCGTCCGCGTTGGAGCAAGACGATACCGTCGGGAAGCGCGGGCGCGGTGTCGAGTTCACCGGGCGTCAGCTTGTCTTGAACCCAGGAGGCGAGCGCCGCCACGGTGGGACTCTGGAAAAGGACCTGAAGCGGGACCTTGAAGCCGAAGCGCTCGGACAGCTTCGCGACGAGCTGTGCGGCGAGCAGCGAGTGTCCACCCAGGTCGAAGAAGCTCGCCGTCACGCTGATGGACTCGCGGCCGAGGACCTGCGCCCACAGGGATGCGATGTCCTCCTCCAGCGGCGTGCGCGGCGCCACGCGTGCATTCGAGTCATCCCCTGCAGCGGAGGGTCGGGGCAGCGCACGGTGGTCGACCTTGCCGTTCGCCGTGAGCGGGAGTGCGGGGAGCACCACGAAGTCGGAGGGGACCATGTGCGAAGGCAGGGTCCCCTGGAGGAGGGTGCGAAGCACCGTGGACGACAGCTCCAACTCCGTCGCGACGTAGCCGACGAGGCGCCTGTCTCCCGGCGTGTCTTCGCGCACGAGGACGATGGCATCGCGCACGTCGGGGTGTGAGCGGAGCGCGGACTCGACTTCGCCAAGCTCGATGCGGAAGCCGCGCAGCTTCACCTGGTTGTCGCGGCGACCGATGAAGTCGAGAGCGCCGTCGTGGCGAAGGCGGACGAGGTCACCGGTGCGGTAGAGGCGAGCGCCGGGAGCTGAGCTGAAGGGATGGGGGATGAAGCGTTCGGCGGTGAGGTCGGGCCTGTCCCAGTAGCCCCAGGCGAGGCCATCGCCACCGACGAAGAGTTCCCCGGTGACGCCCGTGGGGACAGGCCGCAAATGCACGTCGAGCACATAGGCGGTGCTGTTGGCGATGGGCCTGCCGATGGGAACGGAGAGCTCGTGGTGGAGGAGGACGGGGTGCCAGGAGCTGAAGGTGGTGTTCTCGGTGGGGCCGTAGACGTGGAGGAGACGCTGAGGAGGCCCGAGAGAGAGGACGCGGTTGACGCAGGATGTGTCCGCGTTCTCGCCGCCGAAGAGGAGGAAGCGGAGACGGGAGAAGGCGGAGGGCTCGGAGCGCGAGACGAGGTTGAAGAGAGCGGTGGTGAGGAAGAGAGCGGAGATGCGCTCGTCGAGGAGACGGCGGGAGAGGATGGAGGGGTCGATGACGTCATCCTTGTCGAGGATGACGAGGGAGGAGCCGTTGAGGAGGGCGCCCCAGATTTCGAAGGTAGAGGCGTCGAAGGCGACAGTGGCGGCCTGGGCGACGCGGTCATCATGTCCGAGCTGGACGTAGTCGGAGTCGAGGACGAGTCGAAGGACGGCGCGGTGGGGAATGCAGACACCCTTGGGGCGACCCGTCGAGCCCGAGGTGTAGGTGACGTAAGCGAGATCGTCGGGCCCCATGTCGTGCGTGAGCCGAGGAAGCTCGTCATCGGAGACAGGTGGCAGGGCATCGATGCACAGCGGCTCGGTGTCACCGTGGGGAACGCGCGCGGACAGCGAGGTCTGCGTGACGATGCGCTGGACCTGTGAGTCGCGAGCCATGAAGTCGAGGCGCTCGGAAGGGTAGTCAGGGTCGAGCGGGACGTAGGCGCCGCCTGCCTTGAGGATGGCGAGCAGTGTGACGATCAACTCGGGAGAGCGGGGCAGGCAGACCCCGACCTGGGGACGTGCTCTGTCGACCCCCTGAGCACGGAGGATGCGCGCGAGTCGAGTGGAGCGCATGTCGAGTTCGCCGTACGAGAGCGAGTCGGAGCCGTGCTGCACGGCGATGGCGTCGGGACGCAGCGCGGCCTGGGTGGCGAATCGCTCGACGATGGACGAATGGGCCGGATACGGCCGGCCGGTGTCGTTCCATTTGACGAGCCACTGGCGACGCTCGTCGGTTGAGAGCAGCTCCAGGGAGTGGATGGAGGCGTGCGGAGTCCGGACGACCTGCTCCATCAAGCCGCGGAGATGGTCCACCATGCGCGAGATGGTCGCGGGCGTGAAGAGCGCGGTGGCGAACTCGAAGACACCGTTGAGTCCGTGAGGCGTCTCTTCCAACGACAGGGTGAGATCGAACTTCGACGTGCGCGGGTGCAACTCCAGGGTATCGACCACAAGTCCCGGGAGCTGAAGCTGTCCAGCCGGAGCATTCTGGAGAGCGAACATGACCTGGACGAGAGGGCCATGGCTCAAGGAGCGCTGGACGTGGAGTTCCTCGACGAGCTTCTCGAAAGGAAGCTCCTGGTGGGAGTAGGCACCGAGGCAGGAGTCGCGAGTGCGAAGGAGGACGTCGAGGAAGGAAGGGTTGCCGGAGAGGCGAGCGGGGAGAGGGAGAGTGTTGACGAAGAATCCGATGAGGGATTCGAGCTGAGGACGGGTGCGGTTGG
>NZ_JABUMS010000038.1:0-30858 GCF_013336705.1 Myxococcus sp. CA051A
TCACGCGCAACTGGACTCCCGCGGGCTCCGTCCGCCTGGGCCCCTCGCCCAGCCTCATCCCGGCCGTGCAGGAGATGAAGCGCATCGGCTGAACCCTCTCACGCGACATCTACCTTGACGCTCACCGGAGCGAGGTCGCTATCTGGAGGCAGTGCTTGAAAGCTACATGCGGCAGAGGCCGCTTAGGTGGCTGTCGGGCAGGGGCGCTCATGATGAGAAGGGGCCGAGGTTGGTGGATGTCTTCTCCATGCCAGGGTTTCAAAGGGATGCGGTGGATGATTCACTCCAGAGAACTCTTCGACAGCCGGAGGTAATGGGAGTTGTCTCCGCCCCGCTGGACGACGAACTCGAACCCTCATTGCCCAGGCGCATCTCGTCGGGCGCAGGAGAGGTTTTCCTGGCTGAAGTGTTGATGGACGATATTCGGCTCGCGGAGCGGCCTCGGTATTTGGTCGAAGGGGGAGTGGGCACCGGTAAGAGCACGCTGCTGGAGCATCTGCGATACCTTCTGGCGGAGCGCGCACTGAAAATGCCGAGCGCGCCCATTCCAGTTCGTCTCGAAGCTAGGGACATTGCCGAAGGTGTCTCTACGGCGCTCGGAAAATCTGTTCCCAGCCTGGACCCACGCGTTCTCGAAGCGAACCATGCCTTTGTGTATTTCGTGGATGGTCTGGATGAGGTTGAGCAGCGCCGTGCGCTGGCGGTCCAGGAGCACTTGCGGACGCTAAGTGCCCGGCCCTCTACCTTTGCCATGGTATTAGCGGGCCGTCCCAGAACATCCTATGTTCAGGTCCCTCCTGGTTTTCAGTCTCTACAAGTCATGCCTTGGAAATGGGCGCAGGTTCGAGAGTTCCTCGCCAAATGGCGTGAGCAAGATCCAGAGGCAGTGGCATTTCTGGAGCGGTCGCAACGCCTAGAGGCACTGTTTCCCGTGCTTTCGCAGCCTTTGACGGCAACCTTTGTTCTCTTGCTTGCGCATGAAGAACCGAAGCTGCTGGAGAGCCGTGCAGAGCTGTTCCAAGGTATTGTCGAGAAGTTGTTTCGCGACTGGGTCGTGAGTCGAGTGAACTCTCCTGGTGAGGTAGCCCTGCACTGGAATCAGATGGCACCGGCATTCAAAAGGCTTGCTTTGTCGAGTCTGCGCTCTGAGAAAGAGTATCTATCGCGCGGAGAACTCCGTAGGCTTATCAGTTGCAACGCAACGGAGCTTGGAATCGAGTTGGGTGACGCAGCTCATCGTCGGTTTGGGCTCTTGGTCCTCCAGCCAGATTTCACCTATCGCTTTCTCTTTAAAGGGCTAGCTGAGTATCTGGCGGGTGCCGCTCTTTTGGATGAAGGTGAGGATGCCCTACGTGCTACCGCAATGGCGCGATGGGGACAGGAGCCGGTCAGGCACGCCATTGGGTTGGGAGTGAGGCGTCATGGAGTGGCGTGGGGCATCGAGTTCATCAGGTCATTGGTTCCCGGGCCCTCATTCAAGGTCTACGAGTTCCGAAAGGCGCTCGTGGCGGTGCAGTCCGCACTCGACTTGGGGGATGCTGGCGCCTCGTTGGCGGAGCCCATTGCAACAGTGCTTGCCTCCGCGCTGACACAGGAATCCTCAGTGTGGGCGGGTAGCGTGGTCGCGAATCTGGGGCGTCAGTTAGCTCGCGAAGGGGGCACTATATGGGATGCGTTGCTCTCGAAGTTGCGTCCTCGAATACTCACCAAAGGAGCGCCTGCATCCTGGTTCAAAGCGCAAAGAGCATGGCCTCGCGAGAGATGGTTGGACTCTCTTTCCCATCGGGACCCAGAAGTGCGCTGCGTGGTCATCGAGAAGCTCGCAGCCTGGGTGAATGAGCCAGCAGTGCGAGATGTTCTCTTTGAGCAGGTGCATGATCCAACTAGGCTTCCGTTCCTTGTGGCACCCGCCTACTGCGCAGGACGGGTATTGCGGAGCGCCTGCCGTGATGAGGATTTCTCGGGGCGACTTGAGTCCCTGGTGTCCTGCGCTCGTGTCGGAGGACAACTCCTGGGTGGGGCGGCAGCTTTCGCATTGCGGCCTGGAGAGGCGCCGGCAGAAGTGTTGGTGGCAAGACTGAAGGATGTCGCTAACGGGGGATTGATTCTTTGGGACGTGGTTGACGAACTTGCTGCATTGCCAGATGGACGAACTTCGCTGGACGAGCACTGGCCGGAGTGGAGTATTCAGCCGCGTGGTGACACTGCTTTCCTTCCGAATTCAGCTCCTCCTGTCCAGGGTGAACTCAGTGAATTGCCCCCGCTCTCTCGAGCTGCTTTAGATCAGATTTCTCGGGTTGTCGTTCCGGGGTTGATAATCGAGGAGCGCCGAAGGTCGGCTCAAGTCCAGCTCAATGATCAATTGGTGGAATTCCCATCTCGGATGGTTTGTGAGGCTGCCTTGGACTATCCCGAGGTTGCTATTGCTTGGGTGAAGTCCCGTGGACCGCTTCTTGTGACTCAGGAGTCAGAGTTGCTTCTCGCGGAGGCCGCTGCCCAGCACCCCAACCTGCGTGCTACGCTCCTGACGCAATGGTCGCAACTGCGAGAGCAGGGCAAGGGCAGTAGTTCCTTTCCGGGAGGTGCGTTTTCTCATCTTGTCGAGCAGGGGGATGATGAGGCGGCAACGGCTTATGCGGAATGGCTTGATGTCACCACTTGGTTGAAGATGTCTTTCTCGTTCGTCTTTTTTTGGCCTGCAGCACTTCGGCATCCGAAGGTACGTCCAGTGGCCATTCGAAAGTCGCTCGAGGCCTGGACTGCCTTCCACGATGGGACCGAAACCGAAGCTTCTCGGCGTGTCCATTTGTCGGGCAATGTCATGGCCAGCATTTTAAGAGCGCTACGCCCAGCTTGGGAGGGACAGACAGATCTCCAGTCGCGACTCATCGAAATGGGAAGAAATGGCTCCGCACGCGATGTGACTCATGCACTGGCGGTCTACTCGGCTGCGCCATATCCACAGGAACTGGCAGAAAGCTTGGTGGATCGCTTTGATGCGCTTCACTCAGAAGTCGGCAAGACAGATCCTTGGCTCGTTGGGGCCTGCCTGGACTGGGTCGTTCGTGTCGGTATCGCGGACCGGATGATCGCTTCACTGGAGGCAGTCTTTGTGTCGAATGGGTGGCCCAGATATTTGGCGGCCAAGGCACTGCTAGGGGCTGTGCCAAAGAAGGCCCGGGAAGTTTCTGCACGTGCGGCCGCTCTCTGGCCTCTCCACTGGGAACCATATTTTCTGCCCCGTTCAGCGTTGTCACTCCTCGTTCGAGCAAACCCGGAGGCGTGGAGCCAGCAGTTGAAGGTCGTGTTGTCCCGAGAGACCCTCCCTGCGCGACCAGTCTTCGAACTGGCTCGGGAGCTCGTCGTTCATTTGGATGCGGCTCAGCGGAGCGTGTGCCTCCAGGTGCTCTACGAACGACTCGTCCACAAGGCGCCTCCTCGATGGTTGCGAGATAGCTGGCGGTCAGATGACAACATCAGCTTCAGCGATTTGTTTGGTCGAATCCTGTTCGAGTCAGGTCCTATTCCTCGGACACCATGAATCGCCACGAGGCCACCATGTTCCGACTGAGGACCGAATCGTTCATCGACTCGCCACCCGAGGCAGTGTGGGCCGTGCTGGAGGACTTCGCCCGCTATTCTCTGTGGAACCCTTTGCTGCTGGAGGCGCGGGGGCGAGTGGAGCGCGGAGCGCATGTGAAGATGAAGGTCCGCTCGCCGGACGGCTCGGGGCGCGTGTACGGCTTCACTGCGACGATGTCGCGCGTCGACCGGCCGGAGGCGCTCGAGTGGACGGGCGGTATTCCTGGCGTGCTCCATGGACGCCACTACTTCCTGTTGTCCGCCGAGGGTACCGGGATGCGGCTGGTCCACGGTGAGGACTTCAGCGGCGTGGTGACCTGGGTGGCGGGGCGAAAACTGAAGGCGCTCCAGTCCTCTTATGAGGCGCTGAACCGCGCGCTGGCGGAGCGGGTGATGGCGGAGCGAGCGAATCCCCTGGTGCCCACGCTGCGCTGAGCGGGTGACGGGTGGTCTTCCATGCCGCCAACGCGCAGGTCCACCCATATGTAGCGCCCTGTTTCGTCGTATTTCGTGCAGTGGCGCGCGGACACAGCGCGCGCGTGTATCGCCTGGACGACGCGTGCGCGCTCGACGCGCGTGTCACCCGGTCCCAAGTCCGCCCGGCGTGCAAATCCTCAGTGGCCCGATTCGCGGAAGAGGGCATGCATGGATGGACGACGTCGGCTGCGCGTAGGTGCCATGGCGATGTGCGTGGCCTGCGCGGGCCTGGTGGGCGGCGCGGGTTCCGCTCGGGCGCAGTCGCCCGAGGATGACGGGCCGGGTGAGGTGCTGTCGGAGGAGCAGTTGGAGCAGTTGCTCGACACGCCGGCGGAGCAGCCGTCGGGCGCGGAGCTGTCGGTGGTGTCGTTCGGGCCCGAGCAGCTCGCGCCCTACTTCGCGGAAGGTGTGCTCGCCAAGGCGCGGGCCGAGCTGCGCCGGGGGCGCCATGCTCGCGCGCGTGCGCTGCTCGAGGACGAGGAGCCCACGCTGCCGGTCCGCTTCCTGCGCGCGCAGAGTTCGATGTTCGCTCGGGACTACGCCACCGCCGCGGACGAGTTCGCCGCGCTGGCCGTCGACTACGTCCCGCTGAAGGACCACTGCCTGCTGTGGGCGGCGCAGGCGAATGAGAAGTTGCGGCGGCTGGAGCTGGCGGCGTCGCAGTACCGCGAGGTGAGCGCGGGCTCGCCGCTCTACGCGGAGGCGCGCTTCAGCCTGTCGCGCGTCCTGCAGCGTCGGAAGGACATCCCTGGCGCGCTGCAGGCGCTTCAAGAACTCATCGACAGTCGGCAGGCGCGTGGGCCGGATGCGCTACGGATGAAGGCGCTGCTGGCCATCTGCGACCTGGCGCGTGTCCAGGGCCTCTACAACGTCGAGCACCGCGCGCTCCTGGAGGTGTGGGCCACCAATCCCCTGTCGCGCGAGGCGCAGCGTGCCCGGCAGCGGTTGCAGGGCCTGCCGTTGCCCACCAAGTGGAAGGTGCGCCGGGGTGAGGCGCTGGTGGAGCTGCACCGCCACGCCGCCGCGATGGACATGCTGTGGGGCGTGATGTCCTCGGTGGACTTGCCCGACGAGCTGTCCTGTCGTGCGCACCTCGCCTACGGGCGCGCGTTGCGCAAGGACCGGCAGCACCGACGCGCCATCCAGCTCCTGTCGCCCGTGGCGGAGAAGTGCATGTCCGCCGAGCAGCGGCCCCAGGCGCTCTACGTGCTGGGCTACTCGCAGTCGGTGGTGGACCCCAAGGCCGCCATCAACACCTATGCGACGCTCGCGCGTGACTATCCCGAGCACGGCTATGCCGATGACGCCCTGTTCTTCGAGGCGTGGCTCCTCCAACGCACGGGCCAGCTCGACAACGCCTTGGCGCGTTACGAGGAGACGGCGCGGCGCTACCCGGGAGGCAACTTCGCGTCGGAGGCGCTCTTCCGGGCCTTCTGGCTGCACTCCCGGCGCGAGGCTCCTGCCGAGGCGCTGGCCGCCCTGGAGGCCGTGGAGAAACTGCCCGCGGCGTCGCGCACGGACGAGGCGCTGTGGCGCTCTCGCTACTGGCGCGCGCGTGTGCGGGAGCCCGTGCCCCTGACGAACGCGACGGCGCTCGACGACTACGAGCAACTGGCCACCGAGCGACCCGCGACCTGGTACGGGATGCTGGCGCGCTCGCGGCTGGCGTTGCTGGCGCCGGAGCGACTGACACGCCTGGCGCCGCCTCCCGGGGCCGGTGGTGACGTGCCGCCGCCGGACGAGGTGTGGCCGCTACCTCCCGGGCCGCTGCGCCATGACGCGCGCTTCGCGGCGGGGGTGGAGCTGATTCGTCTGGGGCAGCCAGGGGCGGCGGAGGAGTTGCTCGCGGTGAACTCGCGGGGACTGGCCGAGGCTCCCGCGCGCCTGCTCTACCAGACGGTGCTGCGCACGGGGCGCAAGCGGGCCGCGCGGCAGGTGGCGCGCGAGTCACTGCGTCAGGAGGTGCAGGGCCCCTTGAGCGCGGCGTCGCGTCCCGTGTGGGAGGCGACGTGGCCGCTGGCGTTCAGGAATGTCATCCAACGCTATGCGCGCGCCTCCAAGGTGGACCCGGACCTGATGCAGGGCCTCATCCGCGAGGAGAGCCGCTTCCGTCCGCAGGCGCGCTCGGCCACGGGGGCGCTGGGGCTCGCGCAGCTCATGCCCGCGACGGCGCGACAGGTGGCCAGCTCGCTGAAGCTGGGCGAGGTGGGAGAGGCGGCGCTGCTCCAGCCCTCGCAGAACGTCCGGCTGGGCTCGGCCTATCTGGGGCAGTTGCTCAACCGCTTCGGCGGGAACATGGCGTACGCGGTGGCCGCCTACAACGCGGGGCCCGGCGCGGTGGACCGTTGGCGTCACGCGCTGCCGCAAGCGGAGCTGGATGAGTGGGTGGAGCACATCGCCTTCGACGAGACGCGCGAGTACGTGAAGCACGTGCTCGGCAGCTACGGCGCCTACAAGCTGCTCTACAAGGGCGAGCCCGTGCTGCTGCACCAGACGCGCGTGGGCGACGTCAGCCGAAGGTAGAGGGCGAGGGCCTGTCGCGTCCGCATGTCGCGGGCGCGTGCTCCGCCAGTCCTGGCGAAGGAGCCGCGCCGTCGCGAGGTACCCGTCTGGTCGAGCTCGGCCAAGAGCACGAGTTGCCCAGCCCGAGCGCGAAGCGTCTGCTCCGTAGGGAGCACGACGCGTGCGTCGGGCGACCCGTGCGAGCCGCGTCCCCACGCCCGCTGGGGACACGGCCCGGAGCGGCCTAGAAGTTGAGGCCGCCGTCCACGTCGATGGTGCGGCCGTTGAAGTAGTCGCACTCAAGGATGAACTTCACGGCCAGCCAGATGTCCTCGGGCAGGCCGATGCGGCCCACGGGAATCGAGGCCACCAGCGCGTCGCGGGCCTTCTGGTTCATGCCCTGCGTCATCGGCGTCTCAATCATGCCCGGCGCCACCGCGCCCACGCGGATGCCGAAGGGGCCGAACTCGCGCGACCACGTCACCGTGTTCGCCGCGAGCGCCGCCTTGGCGGACACGTAGTTGGACTGACCGCGGTTGCCGTGCCGGGCGATGGACGACATGTTGACGACGACGCCGTTGCCCTGGTCCGTCTCCACCATCTTCGCCACCACCTCGCGCACCATCAGCGTGGCGCCCGTGAGGTTGACGCCGATGACGGTGTTCCAGTCGGCGGTGGACAGCTTCTTCACCTGGCCCGTGGTCCGGTCCTTCTTCACCAGCAGCGCGTCGCGCAGGATGCCCGCGTTGTTGATGAGGCCGTTGAGCCCGCCCATCGCGCCGTGCGCCCAGCTCACGAAGGAGACGATGTCGTCCTCCGAGGACACATCCAGCTTGCGGCGGTGGATCCCCGCGGGCAGCGCCGCCAGCTTCTCCTCGTTGACGTCGCCCACGGCCACCTGCGCGCCCGCCTCCACCAGCCGCTGCGCGAAGTGCGCGCCCATGCCCTGGGCACCACCCGTCACCACCACCTTCAGGTCCTTGAGCTGCATGTGTCTGTCTCTCCGGTGTGTTGGGAGCGGCTGGGGAACCCTGGGGGGGCCGTGCCGCCGTTGAAACCCGCCGCGCAGGCTACGCAACCCGGCCCTCCCTGGCCAGCGCCGAAGAAGTTGAAACCTGAATCGGTATTCAACTCAGGCGGGAATGAAAACGCCGCGTCGGGAACTCCGACGCGGCGCGGCACGGCCTTGGTGTGTCAGCGCGGGGCTACAGGGCGCCGGAGATGACGGCGCCCAGCCGGCGCATGCCCTCGACAATCAGGTCGGGCGGCCGGTTGGAGTAGTTGAGGCGGATGAACTCCGAGCGCGGGTTCATGGCGAAGAAGGGGCTGCCCGGGACGAAGGCGACCTTCTGCTCGACGGCTCGGGGCAGCAGGGTGTCGCCGCTGATGCCGGGGGGCAGCTTCGCCCACAGGAACATGCCGCCGTCGGGGTGCGTCCAGCTCATGCCCTCGGGCATGTGGGCCTTGAGCGCGTCCAGCATGGTGTTGGCGCGCTCGCCGTAGACCGGGCGCAGCGAGTCCAGGTGCTTGTAGTAGTCGAAGTTCTGCAACAGCTTCACCACGGCGCGCTGGGCGACGGTGGCGGTGTGCAGGTCCGTGGACTGCTTGGCGATGGTGAGGCTGCGCACGAAGTCGCGCGGGCCGGCCACCCAGCCGATGCGCAGGCCCGGGGCCAGCGTCTTGGAGAAGGTGCCCAGCGACACGACGACGCCCTGGTCGTCGAAGGCGGCCAGCGACGGCAGGTGCTCGCCCCGGAAGCGCAGCTCGCCGTACGGGTCGTCCTCGAGGATGAGGAAGCGGTGCTGCTGCGCCAGCCGCACCAGGGCCTTGCGGCGCTCCAGCGCCAGCGTGGTGCCCTTGGGGTTCTGGAAGTTGGCGACGACGTACAGCATCTTGGGCTTGTGCGTGGCCAGCACGCGCTCCAGGTCGTCGATGCGCATGCCGTCGTCGTCGCTCTCGACGGTGGCGAACTTCGCCTCGTAGCCGCCGAACGTCTGCAGCGCCGCGAGGTAGCTGGGGTTCTCCACGATGACCAGGTCACCCGGGTCCAGGAGCACCTTGGCCACCAGGTCGATGCCCTGCTGCGAGCCGTTGGTGATGAGAATCTGGTCCGCGTCGCACACGCGGCCCGCGCGAGCCAGGTGCGTGCAGATCCACTCGCGCAGCGGGGCGTAGCCCTCCGTGGTGCTGTACTGGAGCGCGGCGCGGCCTTCCTGGGCCATGACCTGGGCGTGCGCCTCGGCGATGGCCTCCAGGGGGAAGAGCTCCGGGGCGGGCAGACCGCCAGCGAAGGAGAGGATGTCCGGGCGCTCGGCCACCTTGAGGATTTCGCGCACCGCGGACGTCTTGATGCGCGACATGCGTTGGGCGAGTCGCCAGACCGGTGGCGGGGGAAGGGGTGCGCTCATGGCGTCGGCGCTCATCTTTCACTCTCCTTGGCGAGCTCGGGAGGCACGCGGACATGCGTGTCCTCCTTGATGGAAGACAGGACGATGGTTGTCTGGGTACGGGTGACGCCCGCGATGGTGCGCAGCGTCTCCACGAGGAGCGAGTCGAGCGTCCGCGTGTTCGCCGTCTTGACCTTCACGAGGTACGAGTCCTGCCCGGCGACGCGGTGGCACTCCAACACGTCCGGCAGCGCGAGGACCTTCTTGGCGAAGCCCTCGAAGTACTTCGGATGCTCGATGCTCACCCCGATGAAGGCGGTGATGTCCTTGCCCAGCTTCGTCGCGTCGACGCGCGCCGCGTAGCCGGTGATGACGCCCCGCTCCTCCAGCTTGCGGATGCGCTCGGCCACCGCGGGCTGGGACAGCCCCACCGCTCGGGAGAGCTCCAACTGCGTCGCGCGGCCGTCGCGCTGCAGCAGGTCCACCAGGCGGAAGTCGAGCTCATCCAAGGGCATGGGCGGGATGGACCTTATTTTTATAAGTGCCTTGAGGTTTCGACAGCTAAATTAAATTTGGCATGCAAAATAAGCAAGTGGGGCGAAATCGCAAGTCCGAATGACGTGGGAGGTCGCTCGGAGGGCAGATTGCTCACGGGGAGTCAGGGGCGCAGGGGGTTGTCTGCACGCGGGGTCTGGTGCGGGCATGCGCCTCGCGGGTGATGCGTGGAGCGCGGCCTCGACGGGCGGACCCGGAGGCGGGCGTCACACGTGCGGCGAGGCCCCTTCCCTTGAGGAGGAGCCTCTGGACCGCGGTCAGCCGTTGTAGCTGCAGAGCCACTTGTTGAACGGCGTGCGCTGACACTCGCACTCGCCTTCCGCGCCATCGGACCAGGTGCAGTGGGTGACCGCGCCAGGGCGACAGAAGGTGCCGACGAGGGACTCGCAGACGCCAGCGAGCTCGGAGGACACCTGCTCCGTCTGCACGCTGTTCTCGGCGCCTTCCGAAAGCGCCTCGTCACCCGCCTCCATTCCACCGCACGCCGACAGACTGAAGGCCAGGACCACCATCCAGATTGCTCGCATGACTACCTCCATGGTTTCGCGCGGAATGCTCGAAACGCATGGTTAGCTTATCTGGAGGGGACAGGACTGGGCAGGGGGCGCTGGGGCGCCGCGCGGATGGGGAGGGCCGAGCGGCGCGGTGCACTGGCCCGAGGAGAGTCATTCGAAACGAATGACCGAATCACTTGGGATGCTCTTCACGAAGTCAGTCGATGGGTGTTTCGCGGGGGAGCTGGCGCACGGTGTGGCCCTTCTTCTGGAGGAGGGCGACGATGCCCTCGGGGCCGACGACGTGGCCGGCGCCCACGACGACCAGGTGCACGCGGGGCTCGGTGAGCAGGGCTTCCAGGCGTGAGGCCATCTGCACGTTGCGCTCGAAGAAGACGCGCTCGTAGACGGGGCGGTAGGTGGTGTCCTTGGCGCCTTCGAGGAGGAGGCCCGCCATGCCGTCCGCGTCGCCGGCCTTCCATGCGGAGGTGAGCGCCTCGACGATTTCACCGGGGCCCTGTTCGCGGCGGAGCTGGTCTCGGAGCATGAGGTCCTGGAGGTTGTCGGGGGTGCCGGAGAGCATGCGGAACTGAGCTTCGGCGGTCTCCAGCTCCAGCACCTGCTTGTGGGCGGCGTGGGCGCGGTCGAGGAAGGCGCGGTCCACGCCGTGGCCCTGCTCGTAGCCTGCGGCCTTGAACTCCAGGTTGTTGAGGACGATGCCGGCGAGCCAGGGGCGCAAGCGCTCCAGTCCCTGGGGTTGCACGCCCAGGCGCGTGGCGGCGCGGCTCAAGAGGTCGCGGGTGCTGGGGTCCAGGCGCTGGGAGAGGCTCTGTCCTTCGGGGAAGGTGCCCAGCTCGCGCACGAGCTTCTGCATGGCGGCCTCGTCCGTTCGGGTGGTGTCCACCTCGACGGCGAGGACGTGGGCCTTGGTGAAGGCGGACTCCATGGAGGAGGGCAGGGTGAGGGCGCCGGCCTTGCCCATGTGGATGGAGCCGACGAGGTACGCGGTGCCGCCGCGCGGGTCCTTCACTTCCCACAGGAAGGCGTTGCCCGTGTCGACCGGGACGTACTTCCGCGCGGCGGGCGTGGAGGCACAGCCAGCGCCGAGCAGGGCGACGACGAGCAGCGACAGCGGCAGGGACGACGGGCGCTTCATGGCGTGGGCTTCCCCTTGCGTGTCCACGCATCGAACCATCCGGGCACCTGTCGCGTCGAGGTGCGATGTCCCGGGTCAGTCCCGCTTCAAGATGACGCCGTCGTCACTGATGGCGTAGCTCGCGCCGGGGTCCATGACCTCGGGCTTGAGGCCGCAGCGCTCTGCTTCGTTGGGCGTGAAGTGGACGAAGGTCATCCGCTCTCCGCGCACCAACCAGGCGTCATAGGTGTCGAGCGTGTAAAGGCATCGCGTCATGGCATCGGCATCCTTGGGCGGGGACGTTCCCGGAGGAAGGAAGTCCTCCAGTGCGATTTGGAGCGCCTTGAGCTGGTGTCCTTCTACGGTGGTGGAGCCGTCCTTGCTCCAGGATGGGAACTGGATGCTGTTTGCGACCTCAGGGGGCGCGAGCGGCGCTTGGGGCCGTGAGCGAAAGAGGTGACAGCCGCCGAGCGTGAGCGTGAGCACGCAGAGACTGAGACGCTTCATCTTATGGGCCTCGTGCGAGAGAGAGAGGGGCCGGCAGAGAACTGTCATTCGCCGCGCCGGTCGTCCGTGATCTTCCGGGTGGCCTTGAACTCCCCATCCTGGAGTTCATAGACGGTTCGCTCCTGAAAGTCGTAGAGATAGACTTCGCAGATTGGATTGAACATGACGCGGAAGTAGAAGCGTTGACGAGCCGCCTGGAGATCTTCATTGGAGAAGGTCGTGATGGCGGGGTGGCTGTGGTAGTCCGCGAAGATGCGGATGCTCCGCGCTTCGGGGTCGCTGACAGTGGCCGGCACGGAGCATGACTTCCGCCCACCTGGAAGTTGTCGGGGCGAGCTGATGGAAGACGGCTGGCTGGCGAAGAAGGCTGGGTCCGCGTCGCGCTGATAGATGAGGCCACAGTACTCCTGTCCCTCTCTCCGGTTTCCGGCCGTGGCTCCGGGGAGCTGCCGGACCGCTTCGCAGAGCCTGGGTGCCAATGCCGTCAGGCTGTCGTGGGGGCCAAGCATGGGGCCCGCGACGACAATGTGTCCCGTAGCGTCACGCCAGAACCTGGAGGCGCCACTTCCACCGCAGCCGCCACTCAGGGCGCTCACGAGCAGCACGAGCCAAACGGGGGATGGGGCCATTGCTTCTACCTGCTCCGTAGTGAAGGGGCGAAGGACCGCCCATGCTTACAAGCCCGGCTATGCCTTGGGGAAGGACGTTGCGCGTCGCGCTACCTCGCTGGCCGCCGCCGGAGAGCGGGTGTTGTTCCAGGCTGAAGACCACCCCGCTGACCCCCGCGCCATTCGGGGTACGCTCCGCCGAGTGGAGACATGAGGTCTCCAGGTGACGCCCTGCGTCGCCCACAGTCCATGACGCGCGGAGCCATTCTCCGCGCTTTGACAACCCCGTCGAGCGGGTGCTACCGCTAGGTGAAACATGAATCGGCCTTCAACTTCTCCAGACCGCTCCGGACCCGTCACGCCGCGAGGACAGCGGACGCGTGCGAAGCTGCTGAAGGCCGCCGAGTCGGTCTTCGGAGAGAAGGGCTACGAGCGCGCCTCCATCGCGGACATCACCCGCAAGGGCGGCGTGGCGCTCGGCACGTTCTACGTCTACTTCCCGGACAAGCAGTCCATCTTCGTCGAGGTCGTCGACGACCTGGGCACCCGCCTGCGCCGCCTCATCGGTGAGTCCACCGCCGCGTGCGACAGCCGCATGGACGTGGAGCGCGAGGGCCTGCGCACCTTCTTCCAGTTCGTCCGCCAGCACCCCAACCTCTACCGCGTCGTGCGCCAGGCCGAGTTCGTCGACGCCGACTGCTACCGCCGCTACTACGACCGCTTCGCCAAGGGCTACGTCAACGGCCTGTCCATCGCCATGGACGCGGGCGAAGTGCGCCGCATGGACCCGGAGGCGCTCGCCTACTGCCTGATGGGCATCGCCGACTTCCTCGGCATGCGCTGGGTCCTCTGGGAAGAAGACCCGGGCCTGGAGCGCGTGCTCGACACCGCCATGGGCCTCATCCGCCACGGATTGGATGCCCGCTCGGCCGCTCCCGCGCGCAACAGCGTCAAGTCCACACCCTCCAAGGCGAGCCCCACGAAGGCCGCCCCCGCCAAGAAGAAGAACACCCTGCGTCCCGCGCGCCGCCCGGCGCGGAGCGCCCGGAGCTGAGAAGACCGCACATGCGATACGCGCAGATCCTCGCCACTGGCCGTTACGTCCCCGAGAAGGTCCTCACCAACGCGGACGTCGAGAAGATCCTCGGCGAGCCAGTGGACGAGTGGCTCCAGCAGAACGTGGGCATCAAGGAACGCCACGTCATGGCCGACACCGAGGCCACCAGTGACCTCTGTGTCGCCGCCGCCCGTCAGGCCCTGGAGCGCTCCGGGACGAAGCCCGAGGAGCTGGACCTCATCATCGTAGCCACCGACACGCCCGACTACCTGAGCCCCGCCACCTCCTCCGTGGTTCAGGCCAAGCTGGGCGCCGCCAACGCCGGCACCTACGACCTCAACTGCGCGTGCGCCGGGTGGGTGACGGCGCTGGACGTGGGCTCGAAGACCATCGCCGCGGATGACGGCTACCACCGCATCCTCGTGGTCGGCGCGTACGGCATGACGCGCTACGTGAACTGGAAGGACAAGAAGACCTGCACCCTGTTCGCGGACGGCGCGGGCGCGGTGGTGCTCGGCGCGGGCGACAAGCCCGGCTTCATGGGCGCTCGGCTCCTGGCCAATGGCGAGTACCACGACGCGCTCGGCATCTACACCGGCGGCACCCACCGTCCCGCCACCGCGGAGACGCTGCCGCTCACCGGTGGCAAGCCCGCCGTCCAGTTCGTCCGCAAGTTCCCCGCCACGTTCAACACCGAGCGCTGGCCCATGCTGCTGGACCAGCTCCTCAAGAAGCAGTCGCAGACGCTGGACGACGTGAAGCTCTTCGTCTTCACCCAGCTCAACCTGCGCACCATCGAGGCCACCATGAAGGTGCTCGGCCAGCCCATGGCCAAGGCGCACTACACGATGGACAAGTGGGGTTATACCGGCTCGGCCTGCATCCCGATGACGCTCGATGACGCCGTCGTCCAGGGCAAGGTGCGACGGGGCGACCTGGTGGCCTTCTGTGCCAGCGGCGGTGGTCTCGCCATGGCCTCCGCTCTCTACCGCTGGACGGCCTGAGTCTTGGAGGCGCGCATGTTCATCGGCGACTGGATGGGGCGGGGCGCCCTGTACTGGCCCGAGCACGTCGCGGTGGTGGACACGGCCAAGGGTGACGCCGGCCGCTTCACCTACCGTGCCCTGAACACGCGCGCCGAGGCGCTCGGCGGCTGGCTGCGCGACGTGGCCGGCGTGAAGCGCGGCGACCGCGTGGGCATCGTCGCCCACAACGGCGTCGAGTACCTGGATGCGCTCTACGCCTGCGGCAAGCTGGGCGCCATCTTCGTCCCCTACAACTGGCGCCTGCACGCGACCGAGCTGACGGACCTGGTCCGCGCCATCCGCCCGCGCGTGCTCCTCTTCGGCGACGACTTCCGCGACGCCGTGGCCCAGGTGCGCGAGAGCGTCGGGGGCTCGCTCAGCCTCGTGTCCCTGGAGTCGCAAGGGCTGCCGGGCGCAGCCGCGTACACGGACGTCCTCGCGCACCGCTCCGCCGAGCCCGTGAAGAACGACGCGGTGTCCGAGGAGGACACCCTGTGTCTGCTCTTCACCGGCGGCACCACGGGCCGCTCGAAGGGAGCGTGCATCAGCTACCGCATGGTGGCGTGGAACACGCTCAACACGCTGGTGCATGAGCTGCGCCCCGGCGACGTCACGGTGACGCACACGCCCATGTTCCACACGGGCGGGCTGCTCGTGTACTCGGTGCCGTTGCTCACCGCGGGCGGCACCATCGTCATCATGCGCAGGTGGGACCCGGAGGAGCTGCTCACGCTCATCCCGCGCGAGAAGGTGTCGCTCTTCTTCGCGGTGCCCACGCAGTACCAGCAACTGCTCGACTCGCCGCGCTTCGCCACGACGGACTTCTCCTCCGTGCGCTTCATGACCAGCGGCGGCGCGGCGCTGCCCGTGCCGCTGATTCAAGCGTGGCAGGCCGTGCACGCGGTGCCCTTCAAGCAGGGCTTCGGGATGACGGAGTTCGGCCCGGGAATCTTCAGCATGGGGCCCGAGTTCGCGGTGTCGAAGGCGGGCTCCATCGGCCGCCCCAACTACTTCATCGCCGCGAAGCTGGTGGACGACGACGGCCGCGAGGTGCCCACGGGCGACGTGGGTGAGCTCCTCCTCAAGGGCCCCTCCATGTGCTCGGGCTACTTCGAGGACGAGGCCGCCACGCGCGAGGCCATCGACCCGGATGGCTGGTTCCACACCGGCGACCTGGCTCGCAAGGACGCGGACGGCTTCTTCACCATCGCGGGTCGCAAGAAGGACATGTTCATCTCCGGCGGAGAGAACGTGTACCCGCTGGAGCTGGAGTCGGTCCTCTACGAGCACCCCGCCGTGCAGCAGTGCTCGGTCATCGGCATGCCCGATGCGAAGTGGGGCGAGGTCGGTCGGGCCTTCGTGGTGCTCAAGCCCGGAGAGGCCTGCTCCACGGAGGTGTTGATGGAGCACCTGCGCGGGAGGCTCGCGCGCTTCAAGGTGCCCAAGCGGGTGGAATTGGTGGAGCGCCTGCCCATCTCCGCGGCGGGAAAGATTCTCAAGCGCGAGCTGCGCGAGGCGGCCATCGCCGCCGATGCGGAGGGCCAATGACACCCTCCGTGTCCGACGCGCCGCGCTGAGCCATTCACGGAGGGCCCTGGAGTCAGGCCCTTCGCATTGACGACTGTCGTCACATCCCGGCGGTGACGCCGGAGGGAAGAGGAGCACTCACATGAAGAAGAAGCTGCTGTCCGCGGTCATGGTTTGCGCGCTGGGCCTCGTAGGCTGCGGAGATGATGACGACAAGGACCCGCCCGTCGAGGCGCCCAAGCTGAACAGCTCCGCCAACATCCTCGCGTTCCTCGAGGGCAAGACGCTGCTGATGGAAGGGGCCAACATCCCCAGCCACCCCAACGGCTTCAGCGAAGATGTCGACTTTGGCGCGTCGTCCCAGTGTTACCAGAAGGTCACCATGTCGGTGGCGGGTGGCAACTTCAAGGTCGACAGCGTCCCGGGCACCATCACCGATGGCGTCTGCAACCATGACGCGCCGAAGAACCCGCTCTCCTTCACCTCCAACACCGTCCTCATCGAGAACGTGACGTCCGACGGAAGCTGCTTCGACGTGACGTTCACCTTCCCGGGTGGCCTGGTGCAGGAAGGCCGCGGTGGCTTCACCGCCGACCAGAAGACGCTCAAGCTGGAGATCTTCTTCAAGAACCAGTCGACGGGCAGCCGCTGCGCCAACGGCGCGGTGGGCGCGGCCGGTACCGTGACGCTCAACGGCCAGTCCTTCGCGGGCAACGCCGTGCAGACGTACGCCGTCCGGTAGGCCGCCGCACCTCGTGCCGGAGGGAGGGTGCGCTCCCGCCCTCTCTCTGGACGAAGGACGGGACGCGGGCGCTCGCCGCCCCGTCCCAGGAGCACGGCCGTACGCAGCGCCAGCGACAGTGGTGACATCCGAGCCCGGTGCACCGGGAGTGCCCCGCGCGCGGGGCCGAGGTGGATATGACGGGAAGTGGGTTTGAAGCACGCGAGACGCTGCGGCGAGGCGCGAGGATGCTCGCGGCGCTGGGGCTCGTGGGACTGGCGACGCCGGCCGCCGCGCAGAGCACTCCGGTGCCAGGGTTGTACGCCGAGTGGCTGGAGGCGAAGGACCGCGAGGAGGACGCCGAGCCTCGTGAGCTCACCCTCATCAACTACTTCTTCACCCGCGTCTCCATGACGAACCAGGTCGGTGACCCGGCGGGCCTGCGCGGCGTGTCGCTGGGGCCCATCGGCTCGCCGGTGGGCAGCGCGGTGAGCACCGAGTCGGGCCGCTCCGCGTACTTCATCGAGCAGCGCTGGATTCCCGTCATCGAGTACAGCCCCTTCTTCGTCGACGGGCTGGCGTCCTTCCGCGCGCAGTTCGAGGTGGACTTCCTCTGGGGTCGCTCGGCCAACACCATTGGCCAGAACGAGGGCGGCGGCTTCAACGCCGACCAGGTGAACATCCAGACGAAGAACGTCAACGTCGCCATCTACCCGACGCGCAATCCCAGCCAGCTCACGCTGCTCGTCGGCACGCAGCCCGTCTACGACAACGCCCATGACCCGACGCGCACGCCGCTGTCGGACCTCACGCGCACCGGCTACAAGCTGGCCTTCCTCGGCAGCGACGCGACGGGCCTCTCCATCTTCAGCGGAATCAAGGGCAACGCGCGCGTCAGCCTGATGCCGCTGGGCACCGCGCAGGCGGACCGCGCCACGAAGAACGACCCGCGCCTGAAGTACATCTGGCTGGCGATGGCGGACTACGTCTACCCGGTGCGCCCCAACACCAACGTGGGCGCGTCGTTCTGGTACCTGAACGACGACACCAAGGGTGACGCGTACGCCTTCGAGGGTCTGGTGAAGAGCGGCCCGTCGTCCTCGGGCCTGCCCGGCTTCACCGGCACCGCGCGCTTCAACATCAACCGTCCCACCGGCAGCGTCTTCTGGGCGGGTGCGCACTTCAATCACAACATCGACTTCCGCAACGGCCGGCTCGGGGCCTCTGGCTTCGTCATGTACAACGGCGGCAAGTACGAGAGCGACGACCCGGAAAACTCGGTGCTCGACGAGTTGGATATCTCCGGCGTGTCCGCCAACCTGGAGGTCATGTACCAGTGGGGCCGTGGCCCCGGCGACGTCATCACCGTGGAGGGCATGTTCTCCTCGGGTGACTCCAATCTGGAGGATGAGAAGTACACGGGCGCCTTCACGCTCAACCAGTACGGCCTGCCGGGCGCGGTGTGGTTCAACCACAAGATGCTCATCCTGTTCCCGTTCACCAGCACGGTGAACAACTACACGGGCGCGGTGACGGACATCTCCAACCAGGGCTACGGCCTGCGCGCGGGCATCGCCTCGGCGGCGTGGGACATCATCCCCAACAAGCTCAACCTCAAGGTGGCCACGGGCCTGGCCAACGCGGGGGCGGACCCGGCGCGCTGGGTGGCTGATGTGCGGCGCGGCCGGTTCATCGGCGCGGAGGTCAACGCGGAGCTGCGCTACCACCTCCGCTACCTGATGACCGTGGGTCTCCACGGCGGCTACCTCTTCCGCGGCAGCTTCTACGACGGTGCGACCACCGTGCGGAGCGACCCGTGGGCGGCCTTCACCACCTTCACCTGGTACGCGTTCTGACCATGAGCTCCTCCCGCGCTTTCACCGCGTTGCTCCTCGCGGCGGGGCTGTCCTCCGCCGGTTGCGTGCGCTCGTATGCTGGCGAGTCCGCGCTGTCCTTCCAGGACCTCGACTACTCCACCGAGGGCACGAAGCAGCCCTGGCCCGTACACCGCGCCGCGCTGCCAGACGTCACCGCCCGCTACAAGCTGGCCACCGAGCTGCACGTCGCCTACGTGGACCTGCCGGCTTCGTCGCCGGACGCGAAGACGGTGGTCTTCGTGCACGGCCTTGGCTCCTATCTGAAGTTCTGGCGGGCGCAGTTGGATGTGTTCCAGGCGCAGGGCTATCGCGTCATCGCGGTGGACCTGCCGGGCTTCGGCAAGTCCGACAAGCCGGCGACCTTCCCGTACACCATGGAGGCGATGGCCGACGTGGTGCACGAGCTGACGCGAGGACTGGGCGTGGACAAGCCCATCCTCGCGGGACACTCGATGGGTGGGCAGACGTCGCTGTCGTACGCCATCCGCTATCCGGAGTCGCTCAGCGCGCTGGTGCTGGTGTCGCCGGCCGGGTTCGAGAAGTTCAGCTGGAAGGAGAAGGCGTGGTTCGCGCGGGTGATGAGCGCGGACTTCATCAAGTACGCGCCCGAGGCGAACATCTGGGGCAGCGTGCGCCAGGGCAACTTCATGCACTGGGGGCCACAGCTCGACTGGCTGGTTGAGGAGCGCGTGCGGCTGGCGAAGTCGCCCGAGTTCGACTCGTACGCCTACGCCAACGTCCGCACGGTGCGAGGGCTGGCGCACAACGACTTCGTGCGTGAGGGCCTCCAGCACGTCACGGTGCCCACGCTCATCGTCTACGGCACGGATGACCGGCTGATTCCCAACCCGTTCCTCCACGGCGGCGACGCGCGCGACATCATGGAGTACGGCGCGTCCCGAATCCCTGGTGCCGCGCTGGCGCCGATGCAGGGCTGTGGCCACACGGTGCAGCTCGACTGCCCGGCGCCGTTCAACGAGACGGTGCTCGCGTTCCTGAAGGACCCGGCGGCGGCGAAGCCCTTTGTTCCGAAGGAGGAGCCGAAGGACAAGGCACCGAAGCCGGGTGAGCCCGCGCCGGTACCGGGGGCACCAGGGAGCCAGCCCTCGCCCACGCCCGCGCAGAACGATGCGCCGGCTCCGTCGCATGGCCCGAGGCCGTGAGCATTGGCTCCGCCGCGTCCTGAGTGGGATGCGGCGGCGCGGGTGGTGCTCGCGAAGAGACGCGTCGTGCTGGATGCGTGACGGTGTTGGCGTGGATGCGAGGTCGTCGTCCGGTGCTCGCGACATGGGGACGGCCTCATCCTCGGTGTGGATGAGGCGCGTCGCCCCGGCCCGTGACGCGAGGACGGCCGCATCCACTCCCCCACGGCGTGGATGGGCCGTCGACCGGCGCCCTCGGTGACGAAGGTGCCGGAGCTCGCTGTCACGGTGCTGTCGAAGGACGAGGCGCTTCCGTCCTTCCTGGTGTGATGCCGAACCGGCCCGTGTCTCCCGGCGGCGCCTGGACGTCGGCGTGCCGGGAGCCCGTGGCGCGTGCCTTACGGAATGGTGTGGTTGCGCACCATGCTGTACTGCACCGCCGCGGTCAGGTCCTTCGAGTTGAAGTGCCCGTAGGGATAGGCCGAGTAGACCTTCTCCCCATTCTGACCGGGGATGCGGGAGGTGTACTCGCCGTAGACGATGCCTCCGTAGTTGATGATTTCATCGGCCGTGGAATAGATGCTGTAGCGGTAGGCACCCTCGTAGCCGCTCGTGGAGCGCAGGTTGTCCAGGTACGCGGAGCGCCCCATCACCAGGCCGAAGTAGAGGTAGCCCGGATACAGGCCGTTGGTGGAGCCACACGTCGGAGTCGACGGGCCCGTCTGGTAGCAGGACGTGAGGCCCAGGTTCGCGCCGGCGATTCCGACGAAGGTGTCCACCGAGCCGGTGAGCGCCGCGCCGACGTTGTACGCGCCGCCGTTGGCCGAGTCATTCGCCGAGCCGCCGAGGATGGCCTTGCGCGCGAGCGTCACGCCCATGGAGTGGGTGATGATGTCCACCTTCGTCGCGCCGGTGTACGCCTTCACCGCCTCGATGAACTTGCGCACCTTCATGACGTTCGTCTTCGAGTGGTACTGGACCGCGGTCTGCATGATTTCCGCGGGGCCCCACGTCGTCGCGTACAGCTCGCTCGGCTTGTAGCCGTTGGCGAGGAAGTACTCGATGGAGGCGTTCCAGCCCGACTGGCCGGCGGTGCCGGTGCCCACGGCCTTGTCGGAGTTGCCGTGGATGAAGATGACGGGCGTGTTCACCACGGTGTCGGTGCCGCTCGCCTTGCCGCCGAAGCTGCCGCCGACGAGGTCGGCGCGGGGGAAGTCGTAGCTGTCGTAGCCGTTGGCGGAGAGCCACTGACGGAAGTGCGTGGTGAGGCCGGCGGTGGAGACGGCGGCGGACTCGGTGGTGCCGAGCTGCTCGGCGGCGGGGGCTTCGGGAGCGAGTGACTCCTCGTGCTCGGGTCCGCAGCCAGTGAGGGCGCCGACGAGCAGCGGGGCCATGAGGAACAGCGAATGCCGCAATCGCATGGAGGACTCCTTCTGTTGTGGGGGATGCGCGCCCGGACCAATGAAAGTCATCGAGCGCGAGACACAGTGTAGAGACATCTCGTGCGCGCGTCGCCCGCCACGTGAACGCTCATTCACGTTGTCGCGCTGCGTCGCGTGATACTCACGGGGACATGAGCGCACGCAAGGTCGTCATTCCGAAAGCCGGTGGATATGGGCAGCTCCGACTTGAAAACCTGAATCAGCTTTCACCTGGACCGGGGGAGGTGGTGGTGGCCACGGAGGCCATCGGGGTGAACTATGCGGACTGCGTCATTCGCATGGGCCTGTACGCCTCCGCGAAGGAGTATGTGGGGTGGCCGATTACCCCCGGCTTCGAATTCGCGGGCACGGTGCAGTCGGTGGGTTCCGGTGTGGAGGACCTGGCGCCCGGGGCGCGGGTGTTCGGGGTGACGCGGTTCGGCGGGTATGCGACGCACGTCGCGGTGCCTCGGCATCAGGTGTTCGCGCTGCCGTCGAAGCTGACGATGGAGCAGGCGGCGGGATTTCCGGCGGTGTTCCTGACGGCGTACTACGCGCTGTTCGAGCTGGCGCATCCGAGGCCGGGGACGAACGTGCTGGTGCACTCGGCGGCGGGCGGGGTGGGCAGCGCGCTGTTGCAGTTGGGGCGCATCGCCGGGTGCCGGATGGTGGGCGTGGTGGGTGGGACGCACAAGGTGGAGGCGGCGCGTGCGTTGGGCGCGGACGTGGTCATCGACAAGAGCCGCGAGGACTTGTGGAAGGCGGCGGAGGCGGCGTCACCGAAGGGGTACGAGGTGGTGCTGGATGCGAACGGGCCGTCCACGCTGCGCGACAGCTACCGGCACCTGGCGTCACCGGGGAAGCTGGTCATCTATGGGTTTCATTCGATGTTGCCGCGCACGGGTGGGCGACCGAACTACGCGAAGCTGGCGTGGGATTGGATGCGGACACCGCGCTTCGACCCGCTGACCTTGACGAATGACAACACGAGCGTGCTGGCGTTCAACCTGTCGTATCTGTTCGAGCAGCGCTTCGTGCTGGAGGACAGCATGGCGAAGCTGCTGGCGTGGGTGGAGGAGGGGAAGTTGGTGTCGCCGCAGGTGACGAAGTTCCCGTTGGACTCCGTCGCGGAGGCGCACAAGGCGCTGGAGTCCGGGACGACGGTGGGCAAGCTGGTGCTGGTGCCCTGAGCGCGGGTGGGGCTCACGGTGTCGTGCGAGAATCGTGAGCCTTCCGTGAGGATTGTTGGAGCGGTGCTCCTCAGAGTGCCGCCATGTCTTCGCCCTCGGTTCGCAGTGGCACCTCCGCGAGTGGGATGTGGCGGGTCGTCATCTTCTGTCTGGCCATGATGCCCGTGGGATGTGCTCCGCGAGGAAAGGTGGATCAGGCTCGGAGGGGAGAAACATCTGGTTCCACAGAGGTCCCGGTGGAACCTGAAGCTCATTGTGTGCGGGGGCCGGAAGAGCAATCTCAGTGGCCTGTCCTCATGCCGGCGGGCGCCCTGGCCGTCACCTTCAACTCTGAATTCGAGCCAGACGCCCAAAGTGGCGAGCACGAGAAGTCGTCGCGCTGTATGTGCTCTGAGTTCCTTCATCAACTAGGCGAGAGACCTCTTTGGCCCGCGGCATCAGGGACGGAGGTCTACCGGTTCACCTGGGTGCACTCCTTTCCCAAGCCCGTGAGCGTCCGGGTCGAGCGCTTCGGAGATATCCATCGACTCCAGGTGAGCTGGGAGCGCAGAGAGGCTGATATCCATGCCTCTGGGCCCACGCTCCATCGCACCCGCTTTCTACTGCCCAGCGAGTGGTCCGAGGTTCTGCGCAGGTTGGACGACTTTGGTTTCTGGAAGTACAGGACGCGAAAGACGCGTGGGGAGGTGATTGATCTGGATGCCTCCATCTGGTTGCTCGAAGGTGTCCGGCAAGGGCGCTATCGGGCATATCAGGTGTGGTCACCCAATGACGAAGGAGAGGGCAGGGCTTTTCGCGACGTGTGTCTCTATCTGTTGGACCTCTCAGGCCTGTCTGTTTCTCCCGACGAAATCGGCCGGTCACGTGGTCCGACGGACAGCCCAGATGCGGGTGCCGTGAATTGGACAGGCCCACGGGCCGGTGAAAGGCTTTCATCACGATGAAGAAATCGTTGCCTGTGGTGACGGGAGTCCTGGGCCTTGTCCTGGGTGCTTGGGGAAGCGTGGTGGTTCTGTCCAGCCGTCACAACCAGGCGCCACCTCCGCCCGAACCCGCTTCGGTCGCCCAGGCGGTCGTGGACGACCGTTGCCCGCGAGAGCAGGCACTCGACGGGCGTGTCGCCACGCTCGAGCGTCAGTTGAAGGAGGCCCAGGACGCACGGCGCTCGGCCGAGACGCGCCTTCAGGCTGTCGCGCCTTCGCCCTCACCCGCGCCACCGGCTCCCGCGCCCGTGCCGCCCTCCGAGGACAGTCTCCCATTGCCCTTCCCCGCCAACGCGCCCCCTGCCTTCACGCCCAAGGGCTTCCAGGCCCTCGTGGAGCGCTCCATCCAGGAGTGCGGCCTGAAGATGAAGCTGGAGGCCATGGACTGCTCCGAATACCCCTGCATCGCCTGGACGGACTCCCAACAGGAGCGCATCAACATGGCCGAATGCGCCCCCTGGGCCGAGGCGTTCGGCCACAAGACGTCCGTGGTGGTGCAGAACGTGATCGGCGCGGACGGAGGCACCCGCGCCCTCGTCGGACTGATGGCCGTGCCCGAGGACCCCACGGAGCGACGCGTGGCCTTCCGACGCTCCAGAGAGCGGACGAGCTCCCTGCTGCAGACCTACGTCCAGCCCTGAGCCGCGCCGTCCAGGGCCTCGGTGCGCCTCACCCCTGAAGGCGTGTGGGTGTCTGGAATTGAATGGCACCCCATTTCGTCACGATATGGAAAAGGCCCGCGGCCGTTTGGCGAAAGCTATCCGGGCCGGTCTCTCTCGGGAGGCTTGCGACTGGTGGGCGAGGGCGGTCTGCAATCCGGCCGGGGCGTGGATGTCTTTGTCTCCAAGGGACATGCCTACGTCGTGTCCATCGACGACTACTTCATGGGGCTTGGCGGTCTTCACGTCTATGACCTCCAGGACCGGAAGGTTCCCCGACTGGTGAAGTTCATCCAGTTCCCCGAGGAGAGCTACTGGAACGGCGTGTGGGCCAAGGACGACGCCCTCCATGTCGCGAGCGCCGACCGGGGTGTCCTCGTGTTCGACCTCACCCAGCCCGCGGACCCTCGCTTCCTGCGCGACTTGTCCGGAGGGAGTCGCAGCAATGTCCATACGCTCTTCGTGGATGGCTCCCGGCTGTACGCCATGGCCGTGGGGCCCGCTGGCGAGGTGCATGCCTATGACGTGAACAACGCACGGGAGCCGGTGCTGCTCGGTCGCTACCTCGACCCCAGCATCGGCACCGAACCGGGCTCCTACCCGCACGACGCCACGACCCTGAACTCCACGCTCTTCATCAGTCACTGGCGCGCGGGACTCGTCATCGTCGACATGAGTGACCCGGCGAGCCCGAAGCGATTGGGCGCATACAAGTACCCGCGAGCCAGCAGCCACACCTCTCGCGTGGCGTACTTCCACAACAACCGCATCGCCTTCGAGGCAGGAGAGGACTGGGGCGCCCACCTGCGCGTGCTCAACCTCAATGACCCCGCGAATCCCACGCTCATCGGCGAGTACCGTCTGCCGGGCTGGGCCTCCATCCACAACCTGGAGCTCAAGGGCAACCGTCTCTACATCGCCCACTACCAGCACGGCGTGCGCGTCCTCGACGTGTCCATCCCCAAGAGTCCCCGGGAGATCGCCTACTTCAACACCTGGCGCGCGACGGACCCCCTCCGAGGCACGTCCTCGTGGGACGGAGCCATCGGCATCCGCGTGCCGGGCGACGGCTACGTCTATACCGTCGACGGGGTGCGCGGCCTGCTCATCCTCCCAGGGCTCTGAGGCGTGCTGGGAGCCGGGCACATCTCCCGGCGCTCGGCTAGCGTGCGGGACCATGCCCATCGTCCATGACTGGCTGGCCCGCCGCGCCGCACTGGACCCCGACCACGCCGCCCTCGTCGACTCCACCCGGGGCAGCCGCCGCATCACCTATCGCGAGTGGGATGGCGCAGCCTCGCGCACCGCCGCGTACCTGCACCACGTGCTCGGCGTCCAGCGTGGAGACCGCGTCGCCGTGCTCGCGCACAACTGTGTCGAGACGCTGGACCTCCTCTTCGCCTGCGCGAAGCTGGGCGCCATCCTCCAACCGCTCAACTGGCGCCTCAGCGCCACGGAGCTCGTCGGCATCCTCGCGGACGCGGAGCCCGCTGTCCTCGTGTATGGCCCGGAGCTGCGCACCCAGGTGGACACCGTGCGCGCCCGCGCGCCCTTCGTGCGCCACTGGCTGGGGCTCGCCGAGCCCGACCCGGGTGAGCGCTCCTTCATCACGGAGCGGGACGCGGCACCTGCCTCCTCGCTCCCCGTGCTGGAGCTGGAGGCCGAGTCGCCGTGGGTGCTCTGCTACACGGGCGGCAGCACCGGCGTGCCCAAGGCCGCGGTGCTCACCCATGGCTCCGTGACGGCCAATGCCGTCAACACCGTGGTGAGCTGGGGCCTGACGTCGGACGACGTGGCCGTGCTCAACGCGCCGCTGTTCCACACCGGGGGCCTCAACGTCTTCACGCTGCCGCTGGTGTACGTGGGCGGCGCCTCCGTGGTGTGCAAGGGCTTCGACGTGGAGCAGGTGTTCGAGCTCATCCATCAGCGAGAGGTGAGCCTCGTCTTCGGCGTGCCCACCATGTTCATCGAGATGCAGCGCCACGCGCGCTTCGAGTCGGCGGACTTCTCCCACCTCAAGCTGCTCGTCAGCGGGGGCGCGCCGTGTCCGCTGTCCGTGTTCGAGCGCTTCTTCACCAAGGGCGTGGCCTTCAAGACGGGCTACGGCCTCACGGAGGCGGGCCCCAACAACTTCTGGCTCCCTCCGTCGGACGTGCGCCGCAAGCCGGGCTTCGTCGGGGTGCCGCTCTTCCATGTGGAGGCGCGCATCGAGGACGAGCGACAGCCGGGGGACGTGGGGGAGCTGCTGCTGCGCGGCCCCCACGTGTGCGCCGGCTACTGGCGCCGTCCCGAGGAGACGGCGCGCACCTTCGTCGGCGGCTGGCTGCGCACCGGAGACCTGGCCCTGCGTGACGGGGACGGCTGCTTCCGCATCGTGGGCCGCAGCAAGGACCTCATCATCTCCGGCGGGGAGAACATCTATCCCTCCGAGGTCGAGAGCGTCCTGTCCGGTCATCCCGACGTCGCCGAGGTCGCCGTCATCGGCGTGCCCGACGCGAAGTGGGGCGAGACGCCGCGCGCGCTCGTGGTGCTCCGCGCGGGCGCCTCGCTCACCGCCGAATCCCTGCTGGCCTTCTGCGATGGCCGGCTGGCCCGCTACAAGATGCCGCGCTCCGTGCGCTTCGTGGAGGCCCTGTCTCGGACCTCCGCCGGCAAGGTGGACCGCCGCGCGCTGGCCTCCGCACACGGCCTGGCCTGAGAGGGATTCATCTTCGTCCATGTATTGGAGAAATGTCCGCGCAGCGGAAATGACTCCGCGCGTCCAATGTGTCGACGACTTTATTCTTCGTCCGACAAAAGTGACGTGATTTTCTAGGAATACTTGAATTGTTTGACTTGGCTCCTGAATCCCGCTTCCGTGGATGCGCGGACCGGCCCGTTCGCCGGTGCGCTTTCCCCGTGTCGAGTCGAAAGGAAGCCCCCATGAACCGAAGACTCCAGGCGCTCTCCACCGCGACGGCGCTGTTCGCTGGTGCCGCCGTCATCCCCATGTCCGCGCTGGCGGCCCCCACCGAGGAGGCTTCGCTCGCGCAGGAGGTGTCTCCCGAGGTGCTCCAGGCGATGCAGCGAGACCTGGGGCTGACGGCCGTGCAGGCGCGTCAGCGGCTGGCCACGGAGGCGCTCGCGGTGCGCACGGAAGCGTCGCTGCGCGGGGAGCTGGGCGCGTCTTTCGGTGGCGCGTGGCTGAGCGAGGAGGGGGACCGGCTCATCGTCGGTGTCACCACCGCCGAGGGTGCCGAGGCCGCGCGCAGGGCGGGTGCGGAGCCGCGCTGGGTGACGCGCACGGAGCGCGAGCTGGACGCGCTGAAGGCCGCGTTGGACAGGGGCGCGGACGTGGCCAGCAAGGACATCCATGGCTGGTACGTGGACGTCATCACCAACAGCGTGGTGGTGCTCGCCAAGGACGCGGCGGTGGTGAACGCCGAGCGCTTCATCGCGGAGAGTGGCGCGGCGGACCGCGCGGTGCGCGTGGAGGTCTCCTCCGAGCAGCCCAGGCCCATGTATGACCTGCGCGGGGGTGACGCCTATTACATCAACGGCAACGTGCGCTGCTCCGTCGGCTTCTCCGTCGCGGGAGGCTTCGTCACCGCGGGCCACTGCGGTGGGGTGAACTCCAGCACGGCCGGCTTCAACGGTGTGGCGCAGGGCACCGTGCGCGGCTCGTCCTTCCCGAACAACGACTATGGCTGGGTCCAGGTCAACGGCTCGTGGGCCTCGCAACCGTGGGTCTACAACTACGCGGGCGGCAACGTCATCGTCTCGGGCTCCGCCGAGGCGGGCATCAACGCGTCCGTGTGTCGCTCTGGCTCCACCACCGGCTGGCGCTGTGGCGTCATCGAGGCGAAGAACGTCACCGTCAACTACAGCGTCGGCCCCGTGTATGGCCTCACGCGGAGCAACGCGTGCGCGGAGGGTGGCGACTCGGGCGGCTCGTGGATGTCGGGCAACCAGGCGCAGGGCGTGACGTCTGGCGGCGTGGGCAACTGCTCCACCGGCGGCACCATGTACTACCAGCCGGTGAACGAGATTCTCTCCGTCTACGGCCTGTCGCTCACGACCAACGGCGGTGGCGGCGGGGGGCGCGCCATCGTCGGGCTCAACGGCCGGTGCATCGACGTGGACCACTCCAACACCGCCAACGGCACGCCCATCCAGCTCTGGGATTGCAACGGCAGCGCCGCGCAGAGCTGGACGTTCCACGGCGACGGCACGCTGCGCGCCTTCGGCAAGTGCATGGATGTCACCTGGGGCTCCACGGCGAACGGCGCGCTCATCCAGCTCCATGACTGCAACGGCAACGCGGCCCAGCAGTTCGTGCTCAGCGGCGCGGGGGACCTGGTCAACCCGCAGGCCAACAAGTGCATCGACGTGAAGGACTGGAACCCCAACAACGGCGCGCGGCTGCAAATCTGGGAGTGCGCCGGCACCGCGAACCAGAAGTGGACCCTGCGCTGAGGTCAGGCGCCTGCCTCGCGGGGTGAGGGGACCCGACGGGGCTCCGCCCGGCTGTCCGGTGGCCGGGCGGGCCCTGTTGCTCGCTGTAACAATCCGTCATGCGAGGGACGCATCCCGGACACATCCCGGTGCCACCTTCACGGTGTGGCCCGGGAGCATGATTGCCCTCGGTGGACCCGGCCGGAGTCCAATGGGGTGCCAGACTCCTCCCTGCTTGCTCCTGGGCCACGGCTCCGCTGTTAGTTTCCGTCTGGAAGGTCCGCGGAAGGCAGGAGGAGCACGCGCATGGAGCAGCTCAATCGTCCCCACCTGGAGGAAGCCACCATCCAGGTCCTGCTCGTCGAAGATGACGAGCGACTGGCTCGGCTCACCGCCCGCTACCTCCAGGAGCATGGTGTCGTCGTCACCCTGGCCCACACGGGCAACGACGCGCTGGTGGAGTCCAGCCGCCATGTGTTCGACGTCGTCTTGTTGGACCTGATGCTGCCCGGACGGGACGGGCTGGAGGTCTGCCGGGATTTGAGGGGCCGCACCGACGTGCCCATCATCATGGTCACCGCGCGCGGAGAGGAGGCGGACCGCGTGCTCGGCCTGGAGACGGGCGCGGATGACTACCTGCCCAAGCCCTACTCGTCGCGCGAGCTGCTCGCCCGCATTCGCGCCCAGGTGCGTCGGGCCCGGGGCAAGGCGGGTCCCTCCACGCAGCCCGTGCAGGCGGGGCGACTGCTGCTGGACCCTCGCAGCCTCCGCGCGACGCTGGATGGGCGGCCGTTGCAGCTCACCACGTACGAGTTCAGCCTGCTGCGCGTACTGGCCGAGCGCGCGGGCCGCGTCCTCAGTCGTGAGCAGCTGCTCGACCTGGTGAAGGGCAGCGCGGACGAGGTGTTCGACCGCTCCGTGGACGTGCACATCTTCCGGCTCCGTCAGAAGCTGGAGGTGGACCCGCGCAATCCCCTGTTGCTGAAGACGGTGCGCGGCGCCGGCTACATGCTCGCCACCGGAGAGGAAACGTGAGTCGTCTGCGGACGCCTGGCCGGCTGCTGCTGCGCATCTATCTGGTGGGAATCGCCCAGCTGGTGCTGGTCGTCGCCACCCTCTACATCGCCCGCTTCTTCATCCTGGACAAGCCACTGCGGCACGGCTTCGCGCGCAATGCCGCGTACAACATCCGGGAGTGGGAGGAGCTGCTGGGGGACCCGGTGGCCCTCCAGGCGTCGCTGGACCGCGCCGCGCGGCTGCTCGAGGCCCGGGTGACGCTGCGAGATGTGTCCGGGCGGCTCATCGCCACGAACTCCGCGGCACCTTCCCCCGCCCTGGGGCCCGTGGAGCTGGAGCAGCTGGCCGCGCGGGGTCAGCGGTTCTCGGGAGGGCCTCCTCCGCACTCGCTCACGTTGCCCATTCCCGAGGAAGGGCCGGTGGAGGCCTACGCCACCATCATCACCCGTCCCCCCGAGCCTCCTCCGGGCAACACCGCGCTCGTGCTCGGCGCGGTGCTGCTGTGTACGGCCATCACCTCGCTGGCCTTCGCTCGCACCCTGGCCGGTCCGCTCCAGCGACTGGCGGAGGTGGCGCGCGCGCTGGGCGAGGGGAAGCTGGACACGCGCACGGGCATCCGCCGGCGTGACGAATTGGGACAGGTGGCGGAGGCCTTCGACGAGATGGCGGGGCGAATCACGAATCTCTTGCGCTCGCAGAAGGAACTGCTGGCCAACGTGTCGCACGAGCTGCGCACGCCGCTGGCGCGCATCCGCGTGGCGTTGGACCTGGCGGAAGAGGGTGACGCGGCCACCGCGCGGGAGATGCTGACGGACATCACCGGAGACCTGTCGGAGCTGGAGCGGTTGGTGGACGACGTGCTCACCACCGCGAAGCTGGACCTGGCCTCGGAGGGCGCGAGCACGGGGACTCCGCATCTGCGGCCCGAGCAGGTGGAGATTCAAGGACTGGTGGAGAAGGCGGCCTCTCGCTTCCGCTCCGCGCGTCCGGAGCGCGTGTTGGAGGTGAGCGTCGATGGCACGATGCCCACGCTGGAGGCGGACCCCGTGTTGCTGCGGCGCGCGCTGGACAACCTGCTCGACAACGCGGGCAAGTACTCCGAGTCTCCGACGCCGGTGCGCCTGCGCGCCCAGGCGGACACGTTGGGGGCGCTGTCGTTGGAGGTCTGCGACGAGGGCATCGGCATCGAGCCGGAGGACCTGTCCCGCGTAGGCACGCCGTTCTTCCGCACGGACCGCAGCCGCGCGCGCCGTACGGGAGGCGTGGGCATGGGCCTGGCGCTGGCCCGCCGCATCGTCGATGCGCATGGCGGGACGTTGACGCTGGAGAGCCGGCCGGGCGTGGGCACCACGGCCCGCATCCTGCTACCCGTCCCGTATGCCGAGTCGCGCATCGAGGGGTAGCGCGCCACCTCCCGCGCGGCGGCCATGACTAAACCCCTTCAGGGAAGTCGGGTTAGGGGCTGAGGGTTATGCCATGGAGGGGGGCGTCCATGGCGTGGCAGCCAAAGCACTGGACAGTGCAGCAGCTTGAGGAGCGGCGGCTTGCGGCCGGGAAA
>NZ_JABUMS010000039.1:0-26073 GCF_013336705.1 Myxococcus sp. CA051A
ATGACCGCCGCTACCTCGACATGGCCCTGCTGACTTCAAACCCAGACACCGCTGAATGAATCCGCCAAGGAGCCTTCCTCCCCCGTTCCCCCTCCGAACCAACTACACACGATTCGGGACTTGACCCAGTGGAGGTCCTTGGCGCCTCTGCTGCCGTACCAGTGCAGGGTGGGGCATGGAAGGACCACCGGCTCATCATCAACGCATGCCCATGCTCGGCCCAGACGGGACTCTCACCTGGACAGGCAACCGTCGCACCGGCTCCACCCTCGCGGCCCAATGCCATCGACGGCGGTACACCCACGACTCCTCGATGCCGTGAGAACTCCACCTGCGCCAGCCCGCTGCCATCGAACTCCTCGAGGACCTCGAACCACTCCTGCTTCTCAACCCGCTCCGACATTCGGGCCAGGGGCCACCGCACTGCCGCCCCTGCAATGGCCTCTGCCGCGTCGCTCGCCGGACGGTTACTGAGCGTCCGCCACCGCGACGACACCGTCACTGCCGAACACGTGGAGTACCGACGCCACCTGCCCCCCTGCATCAGGGAGGAAGCCTCCTCGGAGGAGCACCCGGTCAGGGGGCTGGCGGCCTGCAACACCAGCGTCGGAGCGACGCGTCCGCGGGCCACCCGTCTCCAACAGAGGCCGTCGGTGCTTCCTGGGTTCTTTGTACTCAGAGTACGGATTTCGCTGGCGCGCGGGGCCCCCGTGGCTAATCTCCGCCACGGCCAGCACCGGGTTCGTATGACTGCGCCACAGCGACGACGTGAGCGCGAAAGCGCTGGTTCGCTGTCCCCCGGCCCCTCGCAATCCCAACCAGCAGGAGTCCCTACTTGTCGACCCCGTCGCTCGAGCGATCCAACTTCCGTCCCTCTTCCGAGCTGCGCCGCGCCAGCCGAAGCGCGCGCGCCGCCCTTGTTCTTGCTGTCGTCATGCACCTGGCGACGGCGAGCACGGCGTTCGCCGCGCCTTCAATCGCGAACAAGAGCCCCGCCAAGGCCGACATCCAGACGGTCGAAGTCAAGATGAAGAGCATCACCAAGAAGTTCGAGAAGTCGGACTGGAAGAACTCCAACACGCTCGACGAGATCGCGAAGATGCTCGATGACGTCGAGACCCGCATCGCTCGCATCAAGGAGAAGGACAAGGACTGGGACACCTCGAGCTTCGAGACCTTCTTCTCGGAGTCCAGCGCGAAGTGGAAGAAGGCGAGCGAGGAGGTGAACGCGACCCGCGGTGAGGCGCAGCTCGACACGGAGCGCCGCGCCCGGTTCACGACCATCGGTGATCGCCACGGCGCCGCCATCCAGGCCGGGCTCATGGCCCTCGACGGACAGGTGCGCGGCGCGCTCGGCCATGTCCGGGAGGACATGGAGGCGATCCTCGCGCTCCCCGCCCTCGCCGAGGAGTGTGAAGACCGCCAGTACCCGACGATTCAGAAGTACTACGAGGACGAAGGGCGCGCGAAGCAGCCGAAGGTGGTCTGCGAACTCGCCGGCAACCATCAGAAGGTCGCCGAAACCTACGTGTCGCTCGCGGCGAAGGCGCGCCTCGAGGATCAGCTCAAGGTCGACCAGGAGGCGCTCACCGCACTCGAGCAGCATGGCGCGCTCTCCAGCGTCTGGCTCGCGCGCGCTTCAAGGATCCCGCCGCGCATGCCAGGCAGGTCGCCAGCGAGTTCGCCGAGCTCACCGCCTCTGCGGGCGTGACTCTCGGCGCCGAGCACTTCAAGCCGCTCGAGGCCCAGGCGAGAAAGTTCAAGGAGGTACTGGCCGCCGCGAGCCGGGTTGATCGCTTCCCCAAGGCCAGGTCCACGAGCGACGCGAAGCTCAACGGCTCGGTCTCCGGACAGGTCAAGTCCTTCGGCGGTACGCTGGCGAAGCTCCGCACCTCCGGCACGATGATGGTCGAGAAGAACGACCTCGGCATCCCGCTCGCGCAGTCGACCCGTGGCGCAGCGCTCGTGCGCGTCGCGAGCGACGGCGGGTTCTGCCGGCTCTACGACGACGTGGGCTTCTCGGGGACCTACAAGGGCGGAGGGCCCTATGCCCCGCTCTCCTACTCCTCGGGCATCGAAGATGAGTTCAAGGTGACGGTCTGCTCGAAGTAGCGAGCACACCGACGACACCCGGCGATGCGGTCCGGCGCCTCGAACCGGACCGCCATTGCCCGGGTGCTTCGACGACGACAACCCCATGCATCCTCACACGAGGCTGCAGTTGCGTTCCCCCATCGAGCCCCGGCGCGCGGTATCACCCCACTGAGCGTGTCCGTTTTGACAGGGGCAACTCCATCCCCACCCCCGCGACCCGAGGCTCACGGGTAGGTCTGCTTCAGGTAGATGGCGTCCTCCATCGAGGGCGGCAATTCCTTCCAGAGCCACAGGTCGACCCGCGTCCCCACCAGGGACTTCTGGCGCGGCTCGCCGTCCCCATCCGAGAACACCAGCAGGAGGTCCTGGCGCGACGGAGGCACGGCAAGGGCACCGACCGCGCCGAAGGGAAGCCGGCACTCGATGTCCTGGCCTCCCTGCCGCGCCCGCCACCGGCACCGTGCGCCGCGTACGGGCCAGTCCACACGGGTCCCCCGGAAGTCCCTCCACTGGCGCAGGGACGCGTGGCCCTCCGGCTCCAGGACGACCGCGTAGTACGGACGGAGCTCCAGGTGGTCCGCGAAGACGGGACTCAAGCCAGGCCGAGCCGGCGTCACCCGGTCGTCGCCCACCTGCGCGGCCAGGTACAGCGCGTCGGCCCCCTGTGCCAGCCGCCACGTGACGGACGCATCCAAAGGGCCCTCCCACGCACCCAGGCCATGGATGACATTCGAGTCGGTGAGCGCCGGGAGCGGCTGGACCGGCCCCCACGCCGCGTCGCCCGCGATGTCCCCATCCACCGTGGGCTCGGCCTTCATGGGGACGGTGTGGTAGCCCTCCTCGTCCAGGAAGGCGACCCGTGACGGCGGAGCCGGCAGCACAAGTCGGTCCGGCGAGCCGATGAGGACACAGGCGCTCGAGACGATGTCGCCACCGCTCCCGCCGCCCTGGACGAAGGTCGCGCACACCGTCGTGCCCGTCAGCGCGACTCCGGTCAGGCCAGAGGACCCCAACACCTCGGCGAACTTGAGGACATGCGGAGCGCCTCCGTCCGACTGCCCCACCACGCACTCCCACACCCCCTCATCGGCCCCGAGCGCGATGCACGCCGACGCCGAGCAGGAGCCCACCGCGGACACCGGCTGCTCGCCCGCGCCCGCCGACGTGGCACAGAGCTTCGCAGCCTCCTGGAGGAAGCTCGCCGCCGGCTTTCGCCCCGTGCAGGTGGGAGGCGCCAGCGTGGGCTCGCTATTGGACGGCTCGATGGAGCAGTAGGCCTCCTGCGGCTTCGACTTCGGCTGCGGTCTCGGCTCGGGTAGGGGCGTGAGAGCCGTCGTGGGCCCGCGCTCGGTCGTCCGAGCCAGCTCCACGAGCGAGCCGTCCTTCCGGCGCTTCGAGCGCAGCACGAACGTGCGACGCGCTTCGTCCCGTCCCCGCACGTCGATGCCCCCCGCCTCGCTCGCCCGGGTGACCTTCGCGTCCTCGGTCCCGGTGAGCGCCAGGCTCCCTGTCACCGTGCCCTTCCGGTCTGTCACCACCAGGCACCAGTCCGCGGGCATGCCGGGCAGCGGGGAGTCATTGCGCAGGGCGACGCAGTAGTCCTTCTTGCAGCGCGTGTCACATGAGAGGTGTTCCCAGTCCTCGGGGTCCGTCATGCACGACACCACGTCGGACACCTCTCCCACGTCGCGGCAGGCCTCGCCCGCGGAGGCGCGCGAAGCCAGGACAACGAACCCCATCAGCGCGAAGTGCAACGCCATTCTTCGCTGTCCACTCATGGAAGCCTCGCCCGCTTCTGCTGCTCGATGGAGCGCGCCTCCTGAAGGGTCGGTGGCACCTCGCTCACGAAGTTTTCAGTCAGCAGCGGTCCCATCAGCGTCTCTTGCGTCCCGGGCTGGTCAGCGTCCGAGACCCAGACGGAGAACCACGACGGACCGGGCACCGCGGGGATGAAGAAGATGACGCCATTCGGGATGCGGCACTCGACCGCATAGCCCCCGTCCTCGGAGGCCCAGACGCACTGGGACTCGAGGGGCCAGTCGACCTCACGTCCCCTCCGGTCCCGCCACTGCCGCAGGGACACCTTCCGGTCCGCGCCCAGCAACAGCGCGTACCGGGGGGCCTCGATTCCATTGCGGCCGAAGTCGAGCTCCAGGTGGTCCGTCCCGACGGCTGGGACGCCCTGCGCCAGCGGAACCACCCGGTCGTCCCGGACACGGGCGGCGAGGAGCATGCCGTCCGCGTCATGCAGCAGCTTGAGCCGGACGGAAGAGTCCTCAGGACCGCGCCACGCGCGCGGACCGTACAGGAGGTGGGCCCGCGTCTCGGCCACCACCTCGCGAGCCTGGGCCCACGCGGGGTCATCGAGCGTCCCATCCACCCGTACCGGAGACACCGCGGGGCCCACGAAGTACACCCCGTCCGACTCCAGCGGCGAGCCCTGGTTCGGCAGCAGAAGTCGGTGAGGCGGGGCCGCCGCGTAGCAGAGTTCCCGCAGGCAGGCCGCCCGGTTCGTGCAGCCCCCGTCCACGTGCGCGCAGAGCGTCTCTCCCCGCACGTCCCATTGGAAGGCGTTCCCATACACGCGAGGCTGCGGGAGCCCATGGACGGCCCCCTTCACATCCACCCAGACCAGGCACGACCAGCCCGCATCCAACGCGCCGTTCTTCACGGGCACGACCGTCAGACACCCCTGTGCGGAGCACGCGCCCTGTGGCGGCTTCAGCATCGATGCGGGGTGCCCGGGACTCGTGCAGGTGGCGCGGGCCTTGTCGACGACTTCGGGGGACGGCGCCTTGCCCGTGCAGGCAAAGACCTCCTGCCGGCGACCCGGAACGGTGCAACGGCCCTCGGGCGGTGGACGCGGCGGGCCCTCGAGCGGCGGACGGAACGTGAGGGACTCCGAGGCTTCGAGCTTCCCCTCCTGGGTGCGGATGAGCCGGACATGGCCGACAGCACCACCGACGAGCACGGTCAGGTCCACCATGCCCGACGCCGACACGTCCAGGCCCGGGCGACCGAAGCTTCCGGGGCCCAGCGACCAGGAGCCGGTCACCGCTCGCGTCCGGGCATCGAGCGCAAGCACACACAGCCCGCGCTTCCCGGCCTGGAACTGCTGCTCATCCGTGCGGATGCAGAACCCCTGGGTACAGACCTCCTGGCACACGGAGCGGGGGTACGAGGGATTCGACTGACAGACCAACGTCGAGGGGTTGCCGGGCACTGCGCACGGCGTCTCAGCCGCTGCGCGGGCGCCAGCGGCAACGGTGATGACCAGGGCGAGACACGCTCCTCGCCACCCTGTCTTTGGAATGCCCATGAACTGGTACCCTTGCGATGCCTGTGCCACGCCGAAGTGGGCACATCATGCACGAGAAGCGTGGCCCTGCAGCCACAGCGCCGTGGTCCCGAGGCCGCAAGGCGCCTGCGGAACCTGTCGTGGACCCTGGCCTGAATGTCGAAGCGGGTTGAGACGCAGGAGTGGTTCGAGGGCGCCGAGGAGTTCGAGGGCCGCGAGGGCGGAGTTCAACTCAACTCGCCCCCCAGTTGCCCAAGAAGTCGCCCATGGTGAGTCGCACGCCTTGGTTGCGCAAGATGCCGTAGGCGGTGGTCACGTGATAGAAAAAGTGAGGGATCGCGAAGGCGATCAGAAACTGGTGGCCACTGGAGCGCATCGAGCCACGGCGGTGCTCAATCACGACCTCTCGTTCGAGGCCGGCTTCGAGGTCGCCTGGCGCGAGCTCTCGCAGATACGCAATCGTCGCATCGAGCCGCTGGTGCAGCTCCGCGAAGCTCTTTGCATCGTTCGCGGCCGGCACCCGGGGCGCACCCAGCAACTGCGCGATCGCCAACCTGGCTCCCTCCGCGGCCCAGTGGACTTGAGCGGCGAGCGTGTACATGTGCAGGTCCGCTGGCGAGTTACTCGCATCGCCGTGCATGCGCCCTTCCGCGGAGATCCGCGCGTCCAGCAACACCGCTTCACCGCTGCCACTGGCCGCGGCATGTTCTTCGGCCTTCGCCAACTGCGCTTTCAAGTTGGTCAGTCCTCGGACAAACAGGCCAGCAGAGAGTTCGTAGGCATTCAAAGACATGGTCACCATTCACCGCGTCATGCGCCGGTGCCAACCGGTCCCGACCAGCGCGTATTGATGGACTGCGATACCTACCGCACCTTGTCCCTCGCAGCCAGCGGAGCGTACGTCCAACGGGTTTCGCATCAGCGTTCGCCATACCCCATCCCGACGCCACGCTGACGCGGCCAGCTCGCGCGACGGGAGCAGGCGTCAGGCCTGAGTCGTCCTCTCCGAACCCACTCCACATGGTTCGGGGCCTGGCCCGGCGTCGCTACAGGGCCGTGAAGAGATACGTCGACGGCCCGCTCGCGGAGGTGAGTCCCTCCTCCGTGCTACATGCCGCCAGGTCCAGGTTCAGAAAGGTCGCCACCTGCGTCACCTGCGCCCCCTGAAACAGCCCAGACGTGATGGGCCCTTTCAGGGTAAGGACGCGTTGGCCGCTCGCGCTGGTTCCCACAATGGTCGTGAAATGCCAGGTACTGATTGCTCCGTTGTTCCACACAAAGGTCTGGTCACCCTCATCGGTGGCCAATAACGTCACACATGACGCCGTGGTCTCGCCCGTGAAGGTGGTCGTGAAAGAGCTCACGCCCGCGGGCAGCCCCACTCCAGTGCAAACCCCTGACAGCTCACTTCCCATGTATTGGATGAGCTTCGACGTATACGTCAATCCGGGCGAATAGGTCATCTGCGTCGTTCCGGCCGGACAGGTGATGAGCAAGAGCGCGTGCGCGACGGACGGCATCGTCAACAGCCCCAGCACCGTCCCCGCCAGCAGCAAGGAACGAGGCGACACGGAGGAGAACCGCGTTGGATGAAGCTTCAGACTGGCTTGCATTCAACCCCCCAGGGAAGAAGAGCAGTGCGCTCATTCTCGCAGCAAAGGGCCAGGAACTCCCTGCCTGCGTGGCGGCCTGTCTGCTTCTCGACGGAGGCTCTCCAGGGAGTCCTTGCTCACTCCTGACGCTCCTCCACATTCAGCCGGAGAGCAGCCGCGCCATTCCTTGCGGGGTGGCTACCTCCGGAAGCGCTGGCTCTTTCGCTCGTTCTCCCGCGACCTCACTGTGACGCCCGGGCGATCTCCGTCGGACTCATGCCCAGGAAGCGGCGCAGGCAGCGAGCCATGTGGCTTGGGTGTGAGAAGCCCGCCTCCATCGCAATCTCCGTCAGGCTCTTGCGCCCTTCCATCAAGCGCAGCCGTGCGCGCTCCACGCGACGCTCCAGCACGAACCGATGAACCGGCAGTCCCGTGGCCTGTTTGAACAGCGGCTTGAAGTGAGACAGGCTGAACCCCGCCACCCCCGCCAGTTCCGCCAGCGTCAGCTCCTCGTCCAGGTGCGCCTCGATGTATTCGACCACCTGCCGCAGCCGCCACGCCGGCAATGCATGGCGACGCCTGGGCGCCAAGTCCTCCGTGGGAGACTGCAACGCGAACAGCCGTGCGGCGAGCGCCGTCGCCAGGCTGTCCACGAAGAGCCTCCCCCCCGGATATCCATCGTGGTCCTCGGCCTGCATCATCCAGCCGATGCGCTCGACCTGCGCGTCCCGGATGTGGATGGCCGGATCCAGTTCCGCCCCTTGCGCCCCCAACCCCCTGGCCTCCGCGGCCTCCCTCATCAGCGCGGGCGTCAGCCGCAGGAGCAACGACCGGGCCGGGCCCGACAACGTCCACCGCGTGCTCGACCCCGCCGGAACCACGCAGAACTGACCGTGGATGCGTGCCGCCTGACGCTCGGCCTTCCCCACGCGATACGTCACCGGCACCGGCTCCCCCACATGCAGACAGAGGACATGGCGGTCATCCACCGGCGAGTCGAACCGACCCGACGGAACCGGAGACGTGAGCACGTCGAGCAACGGCGTGCGCCCCGGGCCGTGGCTCTTCAGCAGCGCGGCCGGAAGGCTTGGGTAGCACGAGGGTCGATCAGTCATCCCGGGAAACATCTCCTTGGGGCTGCCGTGCCGCAACACGGAAGATCATCCGTTTGTGCTCGAGAACGGCCAGGCATGCGCGCGCCGACGCGAGCTCACTGCAATCATTGACACGTTCTCTCCCACTGGAGTTCTCCCCATGAGACGTCGGTTCTTCCTCAAGTTCGCGGCCATGACCCTCGCGGCCAGCACGCTCGGCGCTTGTGCATCCCACCCGGAGTCCCGCTCCACCACGGCTGGCGTCACGGCGGTCCCAGTGACGGACGCGGCGACCTGGCGCGCGGCACGACGCTTCGCCCCGCTCTCGTTCGGAAAGATTGCCTACGTGGAGCGAGGCTCGGGTGAGGTGGCCCTGTTCCTCCACGGCGCCCCCCTCAATGGCTTCCAGTGGCGCGGCGCGTTTGACCGGCTGTGCGACCTCCGGCGCTGCATCGCTCCTGACTTCATGGGCCTGGGCTACTCGGAGGTCCCCGAGCACCAGTCACTGGCCGCCGCGGCCCAGGTGGACATGCTCGCGGCCCTGCTCGACTCGCTCGGCGCCTCTCAGGTCGACATCGTCGCCAGTGACAGCGGAGGCGCGGTCGCCCAGCTCTTCCTGGTCAAGTTCCCAGCGCGGGTCCGGACACTCCTCCTGACGAACTGCGACACCGAGCCGAACAGCCCTCCACCCAAGGTCATGCCGGCCATTGAGCTGGCTCGCGCTGGGACGCTCGCGGCCGACACCGCCGCGTGGCTCACCGACCCGGCCATGGCCCGCTCGACGTTCGGCGCGGCTGTCTTCCAGAACCCCAACACCCTCACCAACGAGGTCATCGAAACCTACGCCTCGCCCGTCGTGAGCTCGCCGAAGCGGCAGGCCCAGTACCACGCCTTCCACCAGGCGTTTCTCCCCAACCCGCTGGCGGGAATCGAGGCAAAGCTCCTTGGCGTCCACATCCCGGTCCGCATCGTCTGGGGCGCAAGCGACGACATCTTCTCGAACGAGGACGCGCACTACCTCGACCGCACGTTCCCCGGCTCCCAGGGGATTCGCTTCGTGCCGGGCGGGAAGCTGTTCTTCCAGGAGGAGAACCCCGACATCATCGCGGAGGAAGCCCTCCGACTGTGGAAGGTCGACTGACTTGCCTCCGTGTGGACGGGAGACGGCATCCTCGCGAGCTTCAGAGGGTCCGAAAACCGCGGGGCAGGTCATCCACCTCCGTGGCGGGCCCGTTGCGTCCTCTCCTCGATGCTCCCAGGCAGACACACCCGCCGGGGCCCGTGCAGGCGGCCCCGGCGGTGGGATTCGACTCTTCCGCGACGGGAGGCGGACTTACGGAGCGCGCGCCAGGTCCACGGTGAGGCAGGGCTCCATCTTCTCGGGGGTCACGAGGAAAGGCGCCTCGCGGTCCAGGTGCCGGGAGATGCCCGGCGTGGCGAAGCCAATCTGGCCGCCGCCGTCGTAGATCAGGGCCAACCAGTCATTCTGCGCCGCGGGGAATACATCCCCAGCGAAGCCGTTGCGGTTGAAATCCAACGAATAGGCGCCGTTGTCGACTTGGACATTGTTGTTGAAGTCGAGGAAGTTGCCTGCATGGCCAAAAATGTTGACGCCGTTGACGCGCACTCCGCCGATGCGGTCAAGGTCCGCTTCCGTGGTAGGCGCAATGGGCGCGAACGCAGAAGTCTCAAGGATATTCTGCTCACTGAAGGCAGCAACCCGCACACGCGAGTAGTCGAGCACGCCGCCAATGTTGTCAATGACGAACCCATGAAACTGGTATTCGTAGTTCATGATGCTCAGGTAGTTGGGCTTGTAGTTGGCACCGTCATTGCCACCGTGGTCCAGGCCGATGTTGTGTCCCAACTCGTGCATCAGGGTGCCAGCCACCGCCACGTTCGGTACGCCGCCCCAAAAGCCCAGTGACACCACGAAGTCCTGGGCAGGCAGCCCGCGCGAGATGCCGCTGGAGTTGCCCCCGTTGTATCGGTGCGCGAACAGCATGTAATGGAAGTACGGCGCGCGGCTCGCGGCGAAGTACTTGGCCTTGATCGTGTCGAAGTCGGTCCAGACAGGACTCAAGTCCAGGTCCACGTCCGCGGCGGCGATCTCCTGACTCACCACCAGGTGCAGCGTGATGCCCGTGGACCCATTCGGGTTGCTCACCGGCGCTTTGGCGAAAGCCGTGATGACGCTGTTCAGCGTGTCCTGGGTCGGCAGGAGGCCGGGAAGGTAGTCCACTTCCACGAAGATATCCTTCTTGCGCGGGTTGGCGCCGAGGGCACTCAAATCCACGCCGCCGAAGCCGAACAACTCCACGTAGTCGCTGAGGCGGTCCCCGTCCGTGTCAGCGTTGTTCGGATTGGTGCCAAACACTACCTCCACGATGTCGCAGACGCCATCCTGGTCTGTATCCAGTGAGGTCAGGAGACAGCCGAGAGGGAGCGGGAGTGGCACAGCCTCTGCGACCACCTCATCCTGGCGAGTACTGCTCTGTACCTCGTCCGGTGGAGCCACGTTGCCGCAGGCGGTCAAACCCAGGACGGACAGGGATGTTGTCAGCAAATACCTGCAAAGCCGCGTCATATTTCTCCCCCACATTGAAGATTAGCATTGCGCCAATCGTCGACATCATCGTCGGATGCGTCTTGAATTGAAAGAGGGATGGGGTCGATTTCGGTGGTCGCACCCCTTGGAGTTCCCACCATTTCAGCAAGCAGCTCCAAGCAAGAAAGAGATGAATTCCTTGATGAAACCAGGCCGGGATGGTTGTGTCTGGCCAAAGTTCGGCTGCCGCATCAGGAGCGCGTCAAGGCCCCATACGGCGGTGCGTCAATCCCAGTGAGCGAGGCGCGCGGAGACCGGCGCGTTCCTGTGTCGGCGACGCGGATTTGGAAACAACTCCCCTGCCGCGTCCGAATGACCGGGGCAGCGCGGCGCGGCCACTTCGGGCATTCTGCCGGGCATGGTGCCGCCTCCTTCATTTCGGACCTACGCGAAGATGCCCGCAGCGGGTCAACCGAAGTCAGCGCCCAGCCCGGGTGGCCCGTGGATCGCCCTGGAGAAGATTCATGGCGCGCAGCTCGTCATCGCCGTGCGGGCTGGACAGGTCTGGTTCGGCAAGCGCAAGGCCTGGCTGACCGAGGATGAGTCCTTCTTCGGCTGGCAGCTCATGCGGGCGCAACTGGGCTCCGCGGCCGAGCAGATGGCACAGTCGCTGGGGGCCACGACCGGCACCGTGTATTTCTACGGAGAGCTCTTCGGCGGGCACTATCCGCATCCGGAGGTGCCACCCGTGCCGGGGCTGTCCGCCGTGCAGACCGGCATCTGGTATGCGCCGGAGCTGCGCTGGTCGCCGTTCGACGTCCTGCTCGTGCGGGATGACGAAGACGAGGGCACCTTGCTGGCCCATCCGGAGCTGGAGGCCGCGGCCAAGGCAGCGGGACTCATGACGCCTCCCGTGCTTCGACGAGGGACTCGCGGCGACATGGACAGCGTCCCCACGCGGTATCCGACGCGGGTTCCCGGCGTGTTGGGGCTGCCACCCATCCCCGACAACGTGGCGGAGGGGCTGGTCATCAAGAGCGAGCTGCGCGCCTCCCCCAGCACCCGTGCCTCCGTCAAACGGAAGATCGACGAGTTCAGTGAGGGCCGCTTCGACGAGAGCGAGGCGTGGAGTCCCCACCAGTCCCTCTCGATGGAGACGCTCGAGGAGTGGGCCGCGCGACTGGTCAACCCCGCGAGGATCGCCAGCGCCCTCTCCAAGTGCGGACGCGACCAGGTCGATACGCTGCTCGACGAAGTGGTCCTCGACGTGCGGGTGGACCTGGAGCTGGCGTTTCCTCTCGCCTATCGCTCGCTCGATGCGAAGGCGGAGGACGTCCTGTCGGCCCGGATTCGCGAGCGGGCCCTGGTGCTCATCCGGGCCGCGCTCACGCCTCACGGCAATTGAGAACGGATGGCCCCGAGGACAGGGGCCACGAGCGCGGAGTTGCCCCTGTCGAAGCGGACACGGTCAGCGGGTTGAATTCGAGCGTCGGAACTCGCGCTGGGCGCACAGCTCCGTGCGCCAATGCGAGCGAGGCGCGCACGAGCGGCCCGGCATCGCTACAGGGCCGAGAAGAGATACGTCGACGTCCCACTCGCGGAGGTGAGCCCCTCCTCCGTGCTACATGCCGCCAGGTCCAGGTTCAGCAAGGTCACCACCTGCGTCACCTGCGCACCCTGGAACAGTCCAGACGTGATGGGCCCTTGCAGGGTGGTGACGCGTTGGCCGCCCACGCTGGTTCCCACCGTGGCCGTGAAATGCCAGGTACTGGTTGCCCCGTTGCTCCACACAAACGTCTGGTCACCCTCGCTGGCGGTGAACAACGCTGTACATGACACCATATCCTCGCCCACGAAGCTGGTCGTGAACGAACTCACCCCCATGGGCAGCCCCAGTCCAGTGCAAATCCCTGACAGCTCATGCCCCACGCCTTGGATGAGCCGCGGCGTATTCGTCATTCCGGGCGAATAGGCCACCTGCGTCGTTCCGGCCGGACAGGTGATGAGCAGGAGTGCGTGCGCGACAGACGGCACCGTCAACAGCCCCAGCACCGTCACCGCCAGCAGCAAGGCACGAGGCGACGCGGTGGAGAACCGTGTTGGGTGAAGTTTCAGACTGGCTTGCATTGAGCCCCCCAGGGCAGAAGAGCAGCGCGCCCATGCTCGCAGCAACGGGCCAGCAAATCCCCGCCTGCGTGGCGGCCTGTCTGCTTCTCGACGGGGCCCTCCAGGTAGACCTCGCTCCGACTGACGCCCATCCACCATCACCCGGATAGCAGCCGCGCCATCCCTGGCGAGGAGGCTACCGACGCGGCGCATACCGCATCGCCACCGAGCCAGACAACCCGGTCCCGTGTGGGGCACCAAGGCCACTTCATGCAGTGCGTCAGTGCCATGAGTGAAGGCCACGCGTGCGCGCTTTTGGGGGTCCGCGACGGGCCGCTGGAGGAGCCATGGCAGCCCTCGCCGCTCTCTCCACTGCCATCAAATGCCAGACCCCGGCGATTGCCGCAAGCCCCCCCGGTCATGCTCCACCATCACCCGTTTCACTCCCGAAGCAGGAGGCCAGGGGATGCACACGAACGTGGTGACACAACACGAGGTGGTGATTGCTGGAGGGGGCCCGACCGGGCTGATGCTGGCGGCGGAGCTGGCATTGGCGCGGGTGGACGTGGCCATCGTCGAGCGGCGCGCCAATCAGGAGGTCACCGGCTCGCGCTCGCGCGGACTGCACGCGCGCAGCCTGGAGGTGCTGGATCAGCGCGGGGTCGTCGAGCGCTTCGTCTCGCAAGGGCAAGCAGTCCAGAACGTCGCGTTCGGGCAGACGCTTCTGGACCTCAGCGACTTCCCGACACGTCACAACCATGGACTCGCGCTCTTGCAGGAGCGCTTCGAGCACATCCTGGCGGAGTGGGTGGGCGAGCTGGCGGTGCCCATCTACCGTGGGTGCGAGGTGACGGGCTTCGCGCAGGACGACACCGGCGTCGACGTCGAGCTGTCCGACGGCCGTGCGTTGCGGGCGAAGTACCTCGTCGGGTGCGACGGGGGTCGCAGCCTCGTTCGCAAGGCTGCGGGCATCGAGTTCCCGGGGTGGGATGCGTCGATCAGCTACCTCATCGCCGAGGTCGAGATGACCGGAGCGCCGGCGTTCGGCATCCGCCGGGATGAGAAGGGCACCTACGCCATGGGCAAGCTGGAGGACGGCCGCGTGGGCGTCGTGCTGAGAGAGGAGCAGGTCGGCACGGGCGACGCGCCGACCCTCGAGGGGCTGCGCGAGGGGCTCGTCGCGCTCTACGGGACGGACTACGGCCTGCGCCGCGCCACGTCCCTCTCGAGGTTCACCGACATGACGCGGCAGGCGGCGTCCTACCGGGACCGACGGGTGCTCCTGGCCGGCGACGCGGCCCACGTGCACTCGCCCATGGGCGGACAGGGACTCAACCTGGGCGTGCAGGATGCCGTGAACCTGGGGTGGAAGCTGGCCCAGGTCGTGCGCGGCGTCTCGCCTGAGAACCTGCTCGACACGTACCAGGCCGAGCGGCACCCCGTCGCGGCCCGTGCGCTGCGGAAGACCATGGCGCAGACCGCGCTGAGCCGAGGTGACGCGCGAATGGACGCCGTGCGCGAGACGTTGGCTGAGTTGCTGCAGATGGACGGGCCTCGCAAGCAGTACGCGGCGATGATGTCGGGGCTGGACGTCCACTACGAGCTGGGCAGCGGACACCCGCTGGTCGGGCGCCGCATGCCGGACCTTGACCTGGCCACCCCCGACGGCCCCCGGCGCGTGTTCCACCTGTTGCACGACGCGCGGCCGGTGCTGCTCGACCTGGGCGAGTCCGGCACTCTCGACGTCACGCCCTGGGCGGACCGCGTTCGGAGGGTCGCTGCTCGCTACACGGGGGAGTGGGAACTCCCGGCGCTCGGCGCGGTCACTGCACCCGTTGCGGTGCTGATTCGACCGGACGGTCACGTCGCGTGGGTCGGTGAGGGCACGAACCAGGGCCTGCGTGAGGCCTTGACCCGATGGTTCGGGCCGCCGCGTACGCCGTAACGCGTTTCGCTTGCCTTAGCGGACCATGCCCGGCGGTCTGACGGCCGCTGCGGCATGGGTGCGTCAAGGCGAGTGAGCGAGGCGCGCGAGCGGAGCATCTCCCCCCTGGGGACATACGGGGTGTATTCGGGCGGGCACCGGAACGTCGGTGGATTCAACGGGTCGTAGCAACGCTCGAATCCGAGGAGTTGCGATGGGAGCAAACAAGCGTCGCCGGGCTGCTCGTGCTGGGCGTCCTCCCATGCCGTCGCCCGGGCGCTCCGCGCTCGACTGCGAGTCACCCACTGGTTACGAGAAGAAGCACCGCGCTGCCGCTTGATGACGAAAGCGCGGAACCGGGGCAACTTCAACCCACGGCCTTCGGAAGCGCCCACTTTCCGATTACATTGCCAGCTTGGTCGAAAATCATGACGAACACCCACCACATCTGGCCCATAATTGCCGCAATCTTCATATCCGGCTGCACAGCCCAGACAACCAGGGCCGCATCTGACAATCGTGCCTCAGACAGGGCGGACAGCAACGAATGCAGCAGAGCACGTGCAACCCTTGAGCTGGAGGCCAGAAGCCACACGGATTGCACAGAAGACGACGACTGCCATGCGGAAGATGTGCGACTAATCGATGACGGATGCTGCCTTTCAGTATCTCGAACATGGCAGCAAAGCCCAGAAAGTCGTGCCCTGCTCAATGCAGCATACATCCAATGCAACGGCGTAGCAGACTACTACTGCCCGAAACAGTGCGTCGGCGCCTGCATCAACAAAAAGTGCGTCGGCAAGACAGCCGCAACACACGCACCGGGGTCGCAGTAAGTCCAACTGCCTGAACTAGAGCTGGCCTCGAAATTGAGCGAGCAAGCCCGGGGGCGGAGGGCGGGCCGCTGATCGACCAAAGAGATGGTCATGCCCGAAGCTGGCCAGTGGACCTGACGGATGAACGGTAGAGCCTGTTCGAGCCGCTGATTCCCTCTCGTCCCGGTTCGCCCTCTACACACGTAGAGAGACGCGCCTCCCCGCCCCTCTCGACGAATTACACAAGATTCGGGACGTGACCGGCACCCACCAGGAGACCGCAGCACCTCGAAGGGCTCAGAAGAGGCTGACTTTCGTATACAGGCTGTAGCCAGCGTCTCGTTTCATCCACATGACCCGGCGGCCTTCCCTGACCTCGTTCGCGGTGAACTGGAGCGTGTGGTCCGTCCCCTTCTCCAGGCATTCGACCAGCCAACCGCCCCCGTAGAGCGTGCAGTCCAGCGCCTCAAGAGAGGGGCTGCGGACCGCCCAGTCACTGGCTTGCGATAGCTCTTCCCACTCCATCATCTCCCTCTGGGTCAGCTTCTTCGCATTGGCGATTCCCGTCAGACGGACGGTTTCCTGGATGGGGCCCGCCAGGAGGGCTGTGAAATCCTCGAACTTCTTCGCCTGGAGCAACTGCTGCAACTCGACGATCTTTGCGTGGACCTGATTCTTCTCCGCGTCGCTCCAGACAATCTTCTGGCCTGTCCGCCAGAGAGGGGGCTTCAGCTTCGTGGGTGCCTTGAACGTGAGCGGGACCTTCACCTGGATGTTCCCCACGTCGGAGTAGGTCTCGGCCAGCGCTCGGTCCTTGCCCACCTTCACCGTGAGCTTTTGCAGTTTGCCTTGGACCGTCTCCGCATGGCCGTCGACTTCCACCCGCAGGGTGTTCTTCCCCGGCACCACGAAGTGCTGGATGGGAAAGCCCCGCCGGAGCTCGGGCTCCATGTCCTCTTCGGGGCTGCTCACGGGATGCCGGTAGACGAGGACGTCGTTCACGAACAACCTGGGCCGCGCTTGCGGCTTGTAGGTGAACTCCACGACGAACTGGTCGGGAATCGTGCCCGCGGACTCCGACTTGAGCCGCACCTGGACCTGCGCATGCGCCGCTTCCACGAAAGCGAGACAAAACATCAGAAGCATGCGGCTCGCATTCCCTACCAACCACTGACCCGTACGCACGAACAACCTCCAGGGCTCACTCCAGCGATTGCGTCGAAGGAGCCGACCAACCGGCCTGGAGCCAAGTCTGAGACCTTCTACCATGGTGCCTGGCCCAAACGAGGCAGACAGCCATTCAGCGGTCGAGCCTGGGCCCGTCGACCCGGAAGTCGAACAAGAAGTATGGAGGCACGCACGCGCCTGTTCCAGGAGCGCTGCCTGGGTAACGGCTGCAGCCATAGTCGTCGCGGCAGGGTTCGTCGACGGAACAGGTGCGCGTGGTCATGACCGCCACGAGCCCTTGTTTCCGGACGCAGTCTTCAATCGGGTCCTCCTGCGGAAAACAGACCTGCTCATAGCCGGAGACGAGCATCGGCGCGCACACCGAGGAGCCCGAGCGCGCGCCGGGCTGGGCGCACGGCACGGTGCAAAACCCGAGCGGGAACCCATAGCGATTGGCGATGCACGGAATGGCGTCCGAGGACTGCCCCTGACACACCTCAGGTGGATCGGCGACGATCTGGTCGCCGCTCGCACCCGGGCGGGCGACCACTCGGGCATTCTCACACGCATCGCCGGAGGTCGGAATCGCGGGCGCGCAGTACCCGACTTCGTCGTGATGACTGTCGCGGCACTTGAGCCCGGTCTGGCACGTCCAGTCCGCGAAGGTTGGATCTCCGAGCCCACAATGTGAGCCGTAGAAGCCAGCGGAGGTGGGGTGTTCGGGAAACGGTCGCGGCTCAGCGAAGGTCGTCCCGTCCGCCACGCTCGCGAGCATCCGTGCCCGCCAGCCGAGTTCCTCATGCAGGTGCGGCGAGACGCCGACCGCGAGGGCGTTGAACGTCTGGTTCGGGTCTCGCTCCTCGCCGGGGAGGTGGAAGCCCGCCACGGACCGGCTTTGATGGCAGCCTGTACACGTGAAGCCGTCGAGCCGTCGCAGCAGGCCCCTCGGGGAGCGAACCAGCTTCGCCTTGGCATAGGGGAGCTCGGCGAACACACGCGAGTCGACCTCTGCCTTGAAGAGGGAGCTGAAGACGCGATTGGCGGGCCTGGAGAGCCCTCGGGGGCTCACCGAGATGGCCCGCGTGGCCAGGAACCGGTCCGGAATGACGGAGCGCCCGGCGTCGATGTCCATGAAGCTCTTCACCATCCAGTCCGTCAGCGCCTTGCGCTCCGCCGGATTGAGGTCCGCCCGAGGCGTGTTGAGGAGCGGCCGTGGGATGAGGCGATTCGCCCTCACGTCGAAGGCCCTGAGGACGTACTCCGCGTGGTCGTCCGCCTCGGGGGTTCCCGGCCCGTGCAGATTCTGGAAGTTCGTCTCGAGGCGGCTCATGGGCGGCAGTTGGGTCACCATCCGCCCCACCGCGACGGTTCGCTCGGAGGCGCTCACCGGCAGCTCGCGCCACTGTCTGGCGATCGCCCCGCAGCTCGCGCCCGGTCCCATGGGCAACGGCCGGATGACGTTGACGGTCATTGGCAGGCGGACGACGGGCCGGCCTTTCGGCTGGAGTGAGAGGCGATAGATCAGCCGGAGCTGGCCACACTCCTTGGGCGTCGAAAAGCGCATGTCGAGCCGGTTGACCACGCCCACCAGCTGGAAGCGCGCGTGGGGCGAGCGCAGCCACTTCGGATCGAAGACGTAGTTCAGGCGCTGGGTGTCGAGCGGAAACTGGCTGAAGGCGACGCCGTCCCGACTGGAAAGCTCGGCAAGGTCGCGCTCGATGACCGCGACGAAGGATGCATACCGTGGCGAAGTGAGGAGGCTCTGCGCGTCCTCGGCCGGAGCGCCCAGCTGCTGACCGAAGGCCAGCCCCTGCCGCTCCAGGAGGATCAGCTCCGCGGGGTCAGCGATGAGCAGCGAGGGGTCGCGAGCGGGCGAAGGCGGCACCCGCGCGGCGGGCGCGGGCGAAGGAGGCACTTGCGCGACGGGCGCTGGCGAGGGAGGCACTTGCGCGGCGCGCGGTTGGCTTGCCGTGGAGCTCGGAGCGCGGGCTGGAGGGCGCTCCTGCGGTTCGCTCGAACAGGCGGCGCATATGAATGCGAGCGTGGTCGCGATAGCGCGCGATCCGGAGAGGCGTGCTCTGAAATGGTTCGGTTGCATCGCCGCACCTTTCGTATGTCCTGGGGAAGTGGGCGGTATCCGGTTCGATGGACAGGTTGACGACGCCGCTGCTCTTTCGAACCCGGCCGGTGCAGCGTAGCCGATTGCCAAGGACATGCGCTGCTCATCGTCCTTCTTCACCCACCCCCATGCGCCGGCCCTCCTGCTGTCAGAACGCAGCAGGCGGGCCGACGTCTTCCCTATCGAACCAGGCGCTAGAAATCGACGGCCAGGAGGGCGGCGCCCATCTCACCCGGGCTCTCTCCGCGTGTCTTCGTATCGCCGAGCCCGAGCTGGCCATAGTCGTTGTCACCCCAGCACTTGACGTCGCCATCGTCGAGGGTGACACAGGTGTGGGAGCCCGTCGTGAGTGACGTCGCGGCTCGGCCCGTACCGAGGTTGACCGGAGGCAGCGCGTCGCCCATTTGAGCTGGGAGCTGACCGCGGTTCTTCGAATCGCCGAGCCCAAGCCGGCCACTCTCGTTGGAACCCCAGCACTTGACCGAGCCGTCATCGAGGAGCGCACAGGTGTAGAATGCACCCAAGGAGAGCGCCTTCGCGGTCCGCCCCGTGCCGAGGTTCACCGGGGGCAGCGCGGCAGCCATCTCCCCGGGACCGTCTCCTCGGGGCTCCGCATCACCGAGCCCGAGCTGGCCATATTCGTTGTAACCCCAGCACTTGACGGAGCCGTCATCGAGAAGCGCACACGTGGAATAGCCACCCGCGGCGATGGCCCGCGCGGTCCGCCCCGCGCCGAGCTCCACCGGGGGCAGTGCGTCACCCATCTCATCCGGGCCATCTCCACGATCTTCCTTATCGCCGAGCCCGAGCTGGCCAAACGCGTTGTAACCCCAGCACTTGACGGAGCCGTCATCGAGGAGCGCGCAGGTGTGACCAGAACCCGCGGCGAGCGCCTTCGCGGTCCGCCCCGCGCCGAAGTCCACCGTCGGCAACGCATCACCCATCTTCCCCGGGCCATCTCCGCGGCTCCTCATATCGCCGAGCCCGAGCTTGCCATATTGATTGTCACCCCAGCACTTGACCGTGTCATCGTCGAGGATGGCACACGTGTAATCACTGCCGTTGGCGGCGAGCGCCTTCGCGGTCCGCCCGGTGCCGAGGTCCACCGGCGGCAGCGCATCATCCATCTCTCCGGGAGCATCGCCTCGGCGCTCCGTATCCCCGAGCCCGAGCATGCCAGCGACGTTCCACCCCCAGCACTTGACCGCGCCACGCTCGAGGAGCGCACAGGTGTAGTAGGCACCGAGGTGAAGCGACGTCACCTTCTGACCCGCGCCAAGGCGCACGAACGGGAGCAAGCCGCCCATCTCACCTGGGGCGTCCCCACGGCTGGCCTCATCCTCGAGCCCGAGCTGACCATATTCGTTGAAGCCCCAGCACTTGACACGTCCGTCCTGGAAGACCGCGCAGGTGTGCAGCGGCCCGGCGACCACCGAGTTCGGAACATCGTCACGGACGCGCACGGCGACCGAGCCGGTCGCGGTCGTGCCGTGAATGTCGGACACCTGGTACTCGAAGCTGGCTGCGCCCGCGAACCCGGGCGTCGGTGTGAACTTCACCTCGTCGCCGAGGAGCTCAACCGTGCCGTGGTCCGCGTTCGCGACCTGGCTCACCGTCAGCCCATCACCCTCCACATCGCTGTCATTGGCGAGGAGCTTCGCCACCGGGAGGGTCAGCCCGCCATTCATTCGGGTGACGGCCGAATCGGCGCTGGCAACGGGAGCGTCATTCACGGATTGGACGGTGACGGTCACCGTCGAAGTGCTGGTGTTCGTCCCATCGCTGACCGTGTAATTGAACGTCGCCATCCCGAAGAAGTTCGACTCCGGGGTGAAGGCGACATTGCCGCCCGCCAGCGTCACGGTGCCCTGGGTCGCATTGCCAACGGCGGTGACAGCGAGTGAGTCGCCGTCCGCGTCGGTGTCGTTGGCGACGAGCGTGGTCGCCGGGATGACCACGGCGGTGTCCTCGTCGGTCCTCACCCTGTCCGCCACCGCGACCGGGGCCTTGTTTGCCGGAGGAGTCGGCGGTGGCTTCTCCCCTCCTCCTCCTCCACACGCGGCGAGGACCCAGGAGCCAAGAAGGATGGCGCACCGGATGTCAGGGAAGAATCCCGGGGGGCAGGCGAACCGCAACAGCCACCGCGCGGAAGAACGACTCAGAGACAGACGACCAAGCTGATGTTTCACCAGTTCCCCTCATGGAAAGACGCACCACCCCTCGCGAAGACCCCCAACGGGATGCTGCCCCCCCATAACGGGGCCTGGAGACGCAGGTCGCAGAGCCAGACGCTCAATTCAACGGGATGGCCTCATCCGAGGAGTCACCAGGTCCCGGAGGGAGGGAACGTCGGACCGTGCGCGCGGGACGCATCAGAACACGCCCGCGAGCCCCAACGCGGCACCGTCCGGGCCCAGCGCGGCCACGGGCAGGGACTGCGTGTCGGGCCACAGGAGCAGCAACGCGCCGCTCAGCACCGCGAGTCCTCCCGCGCCATAGAGCAGGCCGCTGGTGGTGTTGAGGTCGTGGATGCGGCCGTTGCGCCGGGCGACCTCCTGCTGCGGCAGGTCCGAGGTGATGCCGTCGCGCTGGCTCTTCGCCTCCAGCGTGGCCCATGCGCCAGCACCCAGGGAGAGTGTCCCGAGTGTGAGCGCACCCCACCCCAGCGGCTTCCTCCAGCTCCATGGGCCACCCCCGTCCGACTCCACCAGCGTGAGTGGGGGCGGCCGTGGCTCGAAGCCCGCCACGAAATCGCGTCCGAATGGCAGGGTGAAGATGTGCTGGAAGGCCGCGTGCGCCGCGCCGCGCGAGGCCACGCGGGGCGCCTCGGCGGACAGGGACTCCAGGTGGACGACGTCCTGGGTGGTGGGCAGCAGGTACTCGGCTTCGTCCTCCACGCGCCTCAGGAAGACGGGGCCGCGTGGGGGCGGGCGCAAGAGGCGCAGGGGCTGACCGGCGGCATTGTGGAACTCCGCCAGCCGCACACCATTGGCGTCCACATCACCACCACGTGGGTGCGTCCCGCGATTCGCACCCGTCCCGGGAAGGTCGGAGCCAACACGCGAGCCACGGCCTGCCCGACCTGTCCGTAGCCCCCCACGATGACGATGGAGCCCTTGTGCGCGGCCATGTCACGGCACCTCCGCCACATCGCGGTTCGCCCGCCCGGGGGCGCTCGCCCATCGCTCACGGAAAGCGCGAACGAGCGCCAGGAGCGCGAGCCCCGCTGGGACCGGCTGGAGCACACCGGTCAGCTCGAAGAGAACGTCGTTCGGCAGCTCGTAGGTGGGCGGTGGGAAGAGCTGAGACAGCAGGTCCGTGGGCGCACCACCGAAGTAGAGGACATCCTTCAGGACGTGGTTGTAGAGCCCCTCGAACGCACCAATCATCCCGACCGGCACCGCGAGCGTCGTCAGCGTGAGCACGGCGAAGGCCAGCTCCCCGCGCAATCCCCCTCGACTCGGGCGCAGCACCCTCAGCGAGGCGAGGAGGATTCCGGTGGTGACGGCGGCGACCCCCACCATGTGCAGTCGCCATGGCGTTCCGTAGAGGAGGCCACCGTAGACGTGGTGAGCGCTCGTCAGCAGCAACACCGCGAGCGAGGCCTTCACCGAGCGGCCCATGCACCCCTGGAACATCGACTGCGACCCCGTCATGACGCACTCCTCTCGCGACTCGAGCCCGCTTCCGTGGGCCCACATGAACCACGCGGAGAGATGTGCCGTGTGCGCTGGTAGAGTGCGAGTGAGCCTCGAACACATCATCCATGCGGCCCACGCATCAATCCGTACCCGTATGTCACTGCCCTCGCTCTCCAACATCGACGCCTTCGTCCGTGCCGTGGAGGACGGAAACTTCACGCAAGCGGCGCGCAGGCTGCACATCACCGCCTCCGCCGTCAGCCGCCGCATCGCCCGCTTGGAGGAAGAGCTGGGAGTGCGCCTCTTCCAGCGGACGACGCGAGCGCTCAGGCTCACGGATGACGGGTGTGACTTCTACGCGCGCTGCCAGCACATCCTGGCGGAGTTGGGTGAAGCCAAGGAGTCGCTCGCCCGCTCCCGCAACCGCCCCACGGGGCGCTTGCGCGTGGAGGTGCCGCAGGTCATCGGGCAGCTCGTGCTCACCCCGGCCCTGCCTCGCTTTCTCCAGGCCTACCCAGGCGTCGAGATTCATCTGACGATGCGGGACGAGGTGGTGGACCCCATCACCGAGGGCGCCGACGTGCTCATCCGAATGGGACCGCTGACAGATTCGAGGCTGGTGTCGCGCAGCCTGGCGATGACCCGGATGGTGGCCGTGGCAGCGCCGGCCTACCTGAAGCAGCACGGGACACCTGCCATGCCCTCGGACCTGTCGCATCACCAGTGCCTGGGCTTCCTGCGCCAGGGCATCGTTGGTGAGTGGCGCTTCAAGGGCCCAGAGGGCATCACACGCGTCGCGCCGCGCGGAGCGTTCCATGTCAGCCAGGGAGCCACCCTGCGCGACGCCGCGGCGATGGGGCTCGGCATCGCGTGGATGATGGACTTCATGGTGACGCGAGAGCTGGCCACGGGCGCGCTCGTCACAGTGCTCGACACCTACGCCCGCGAGGAGCGCCCCATCTACCTGCTGCACCCGCCCGGCCGGCATTTGCCCTCCCGGGTACGGGTGTTCCTCGACTTCGTGAAGACGCTCTTCGCCAACTCCCGGGCGGAGCACTCGGAGAGCAGCGCGCGCTAGCAAGCTGTTGAAGAAGTCAGCGTTGGGAGCAACCGTCAGCGCCGCCACTCCTCATTGGACCTGGGGTGAGCATCCGGTAGAACTGGTTGCGCAGGAACAGCCCGGGCCGCGTGCGGGGGGCGAAGAAACCGCCCACGCGCTTCGCGCCGTCCTGTGCCGGTGTCGCATAGGGTCTCAGCCGGGCATCGAAGCACGGCTCGCGAGGCGGTAGGGCTCGGCCAACGTGCGCCAGCGGTGCCATGGCCGCACACAGTCACGTGGCGGTTCATCCTGGCCGAGCAGCTCGACCGTGCGGCCTCAAGCCGCGGGGCGGGGCTTCGCGAGGAACTCAGTGAGCAATGGGGCCACGGCGGCGGGACGTTCATAGTGGGGCAGGTGCCCGGCGTCGTCGATGATGTGGAACTCCGCGTGAGGCAGGGCCGCGTGGACCTCTTCGGCGATGTGGAGGGGCGTGATTCGGTCGTCGCGGCCCCACAGCAGCAGCGTGGGTATGTGGCGCCTGGCCACACGGTGGAAGACAGGCGCCGCGGTGTGGATGGCCATGTGTCGCAGGGTCGAGAGTAGCGCGTGGCCAAATCCCGCGATGCGCGTGGAGGGCAGGAAGCGAGCCTCCAGCTCCGGAATCAGCTCGGGGCGGCGTGAATAGCCCGGCAGCCGTGCTCGCAGCTGCCGCTCGCCCATCACCGCGAAGAGGGCCTCACCCAACACGGGCACGTGCATGAGCCGGACCCCGAGCGACAGCTTCGTTCCGAAGCCATCCGGTTCGATGAGGCACAGGCTCCGGACGCGCTCGGGATTCCGGTCCACGTACTCCACCGCCAGCAGCCCGCCGAAGGCGAGTCCCACCAGATGCACCGGCGCGTGGAGCCCCAGCGCGGCCAGCAACTCCGTGAGCTGCCGTTCATACAGCTCCGGGCCATACCTCACCTTCGGCCGGTCCGAATACCCTCGGCCGAACAAGTCGTAGCGCAGCACCCGGTGCCCCGCGCGCACGAGCGGCTCGACAAGGGGCTCCCAGATGAACAGCGGCAGTGTGGCACCGGGAATCAACACCACGGTGGAGCCGCCTTCGGGGCCGTCCAGCAGGTAGTGTGTTTGCCCATCGCTCAGGGCGATGAATCGGCCCGGGGCCTCCGCCCGGAGCCGCGCGTCGAGGGGAACTGACGGAGGGGTTCGCATGGCCAGTGAGTAGCGCCGGGCCCCGTGGCTCGGAAGGGACCGCTGGCGACGAAGAGGGGACCTCTTGCGCCACCTCGCTCGCTTGAGCCTGCTCCGTGTTGTGCGTAGCGTCCGGAAGACGAGGGCATCGCCATGGCCACCCCCAGTGTCTCCACGAGATTGCCCCGGCTCATCCTGGACACGGTCGCGGCGAAGGGCGCGAACGCCGACGCCGTGGCTCGCCGTGCCGGAGTGGACCGGACACGGTTGACGGACGCGCACACGCGAATCGCCCTGCACCGTGGCGACCTGCTCTGGGAGAATGCCGCCGCGGCTGTCGGCGACCCGCACTTCGGGCTCCATCTGGCCACGACCTTCGAGCCCGGCCAGTTCGACCTCTTCGACTATCTGTGCCGGACCGCCGCGACCCTGGGGGCGGGGCTCCACCTCGCGAGCCGTCACTTGCGGTTGCTGCATGATGGCGCCGAACTCAATCTCACGTTGTCGGAGAGCCGCGCGACGCTGCGCTACCGCTGCCCGAACCGCCCCGCCGGGCCTGGACGGCAGGAGGCTGAGTTCACGCTCGCGCGGCTCCTGACCTTCGCGCGCGAGGCCACTGGCCAGCCGTTGATTCCCTTCCAGGTGGGCTTCACCCAGGCGGCCCCGCGCGGGCGGAACGTCCTCGCCGAGGCCTTCGGTACGACGCGACTGGCCTTCCGTCAGGAGTCCTGCACGCTCACGCTGCCCCGGGACATGCTCTCCCTTCCCCTGCGCCAGGCGGATGGCGGATTGCACGCCCTGCTCCTTCGCCACGTGGACCTGCTGGCACGCGAGGCGACGCCCCCCGTGGGCTGGCGTGAGCGGCTCCAGGCCCAGGTGGAAGAGGAGGTGGAGCGAGGAGAACCGTCGCTCGCCAGTGTCTGCGCGCGCCTGGGGATGAGCCCGCGCGGCCTCCAGCGCCGACTCAAGGCCGAGGGGCGGACATTCCGCGAAGTGACCGAGGGCGTCCGCCTGGAGAAGGTCCGCCGGCTGCTTGCCGACGACTCGCTCAACGTCGCGGGTATCGCGGAGCGCGTGGGCTATTCAGATGCACGAGCCCTGCGACGCGCCTTCCAGCGCTGGACGGGGATGAGCCCGGGACGCTACCGCCGGAGTACGTCCGCCGCGTGAGCCATGGGCGCTCCGGGCTCGCGATTTCGGGCGTGCAGTGGCGCGGAGCGGTTCCCGTTCGTTCCATGCTCGGAACGGGTGCGTTGCACACCATGCGTTCGCGCCCGAGGAGAGGGCAATTGTTGGGGGAAGCAGCCTCGGGCTAAACCGAAGTTCGTGATTCGCGATCAGCCTGAGGAGCAAGCGGGCGCGGAGCGGGCGGGCGCGGAGCGGGCGGGAAGAGGGAGCAGGGGCACCTCTCGTTCGGCTCTGTGTGCGCAGAAAACCTG